>BPCL01000001.1 GCA_019653755.1 Woeseia sp.
GTTGATGTTCGATTGGGTACATAGTCTTAAAAGATAAAGCGACCATTTGGAGAGGACCTATGATGTCCAAAGAATCGAGCAATTATTATTCAATACTAATTGGTCTGATCTAGATTACTTAATTATCGATTTGCCACCAGGCACAGGTGATGCTCAATTAACACTTTCTAAAAAAGCTAACTTGAGTGCTGCGATCTTAGTTAGTACCCCTCAACAAGTTGCCTTCTCGATGTAAAGAAATCTCTAGAAGCTTTTCAGAAGCTTTCAACCCCAGTTTGGGCTTGATTGAGAATATGAGTTATTTTATTTGTGAGAAATGCGGAGAAAAGCATGAGATCTTCGGTAAAAATAAAGTCCAAGATTTCTTAAATGAAAACAGTATTTCATTGATTGGCGGGATACCAATTCATCCCTCCATTGTTTTTGGGATTCTGATGAAATTTTATCCAATGATATTTTTGATGAAATAGCTAAAAAATAGATGCTCAAATAAAAAAAATTTTAAAACCTTAAAAAAAATTAATTTCATATTAATTTTGTTTTTTTGAGCAATAAAATATTCTCTCTTAGGTCTTCCATTTCATTAAAATTATAATTTTTTTGGGCTGGCTTCATGTTTCTCTCTTGGGCAAAGAGGACCTTTGGGCAGATAATTTTGCGGATTATCTAGGAACCCCTGATCCAAATGAATTCTTAATATATTTCCAATTTTTTTATCGATGATTTAATGCCGTTACTAATTTCGCTCCCCACCATTTTTCTGGCAACTGCTTTCCAGATCTCTGATGATTCTAACCATCAAAGCCTTGATTTTCAGGCTGGAACAGATCAATCCTAGGGAATATAATTTTAAATTTCCAGCTAAGTCTTTCCTCCTTATTGAATACAGCAATATAGATGGTTTTTCACCGTCCTTTAGTACCCAGATTTTTGATTGGGATTGTGCACATAACTCTGATTAAGTAAGTGAAAACTGCCCCGTTGGGGCAAGGGGTTTCTAGCCATAGACATATTTTCCCAAAAGGTAGAGGGATACCGTTACCCCTTAGATAGCACTTAAGAAAACCCCCCTGATGGGGTTCAAATAGTGCCAATGAATATAATTCGATACCGCTGTGACCCGCCCCATTACATGGGGCCCGGGGATAATTCTAAATCTTTTGCAGCAGTAGCATGTCATGTTCTTTTTTTTTCATAGCTTCGAAAAGGTTTTCTAGGGCAAAGAAGTGCGCCCGCAAAGAAACTCGATTCAAAATCATGCCAGGCCATTAAAACATCATGCGAGTACTCAGATTTTTTTGGCTTCATGAATATCAAAAGTACTTGATCCTGATGATATTATTGATCTTAGCCATCTCCTTGGTGTAGGATTTTTTGACCAAGATGTGTTTTAAGATCATATTTTAGTCTTTGCGTGTCTTTTTTTTAAAGATTCATTTATATAACTTCAGATGGGGATTCATAAAAGATCTAAGAACATTTTATTTTCCCTTTGGGTGTTGAAGTAGTAATTATTTTGTTTAAACCACTTAATTTTTAGTCCATTGGTTTTTATAGTTTCTTTATGTCGCTAATTTTTAGTGGCAATAGGTTCCCACCAACTTCATCTGCAACCTTCTCTATTCAGGAAAACGATTTTAATTAGCTTCTTGGTAGACCTAATTAATAGTTGGCAAATTGTTCCTGAAATCCGCTTTGATCAAGAAGCTCAGGGGTAGCCCCTTCAAGTAAATCTTTGCTATAGAGGAACCCAGGTTCCAATGGAAGGTTCTTGTTAGTTTTTGCCCACCCTTTATCCCCAGGTAACCAATATCTAGGTTCTCATCCATAAACCAAGATGAATCTTTTTGAAAAACTATAGCTATTTGCTTCAATACTTCTTCAGAAGGAAGCCTTTTTCCATTCTCGATCATGCTTAAATAAGATACAGAAGGAGCATTCTTAGGGCTATGCTGGCTGCACCTCTCAGATAAGTCTTCTAATGTGAGTTTATTAAGTTTGCGAATGTTTTTTAATTTTGTCCCTAGAAGATGGCTTTTTCTGTATAGATTACTCATTGTGAAATTTACATTGTGAAATTTTTATTGTGAAATTTTAATAAAAAATAATCTAAAATTCACTAACTTTTAATATTAAGCTTAGTTAAATGACTAACAATATAAAAATTATTCCTACTTTAAGCAGTGAAGAGCAACAAATATTGAATCCAAAAACTTTGGCATTAATCGAATTATTGCATACTAAGTTCAACCCAAGACGATTAGAGCTATTAGCAAAGAGGAAGCATAGACAAGATGAAATTGACGATGGTAAGAAACCAGATTTTCTTGAGGATACTAAGTCAATAAGAGATGGCGATTGGGAGGTAGCACCATTACCATCCGATCTCCAAGATCGACGAGTTGAAATAACAGGGCCAGTAGATAGAAAAATGGTTATCAATGCTCTAAACGCCCCTGTAAAAACATTCATGGCTGATTTCGAGGACTCCTGCTCACCGACATGGAGCAATATCGTTCAAGGACAAATTAATTTGAGAGATGCTATCAATGGAACAATCGAATTTATAAGAGATAGCGACCAAAAGCGCTACTCCCTTAATGAAAATACAGCGACACTGATTGTTAGACCGAGAGGTTGGCATTTAAATGAAAAGCATATCCTAATAAACGGTGAGGAGGTTTCAGGTAGCTTATTTGATTTTGCTCTTTATCTTTCAAATAATTATCAATCACTTAACAGCAAAGGCAGCGGACCCTATTTTTATTTACCAAAACTTGAGAGTCATCTCGAAGCGAGGTTATGGAACGATGTTTTTGTTGAAGCTCAAGATTTTTTGAAAATTGAACAAGGCACTATCAAGGCAACTGTCCTTATTGAGACTATTTTGGCTGCTTTTGAAATGAATGAAATACTCTATGAACTAAAAGATCATTCTGCAGGACTTAATTGCGGTCGCTGGGATTATATTTTTAGCTTCATTAAAAGATTTAGAAATGATCCTAGTTGTATTTTGCCGAATAGAGATGAAGTTACTATGACGAGACATTTCCTTAATTCGTATGTCGATGAACTAATCAAGACTTGCCACAAAAGGAATGTTCATGCAATGGGTGGAATGGCAGCACAAATTCCGATAAAGAATGATGCAGAAAAAAATAAATTAGCCATGGATAAGGTTCAATCTGATAAGCTTCGCGAAGCAAAAGCTGGACATGATGGAACTTGGATTGCACACCCAGGTTTGTCAACAATCGCAATGGATGCATTTGACTCAGTCATGGCCAATAATCCAAACCAAATAAGCAATAAGAGGAATGATGTCAATACGACTGCTGGTGATTTATTAAAGATTCCAACTGGTTCAATTACTCAACAAGGTATAAGAGAAAATATTAGAGTTGGCGTCCAATATATAGAAGCCTGGTTATCAGGGAACGGTTGTGTGCCTTTATACAATCTCATGGAAGATGCCGCAACAGCAGAAATCTCACGCTCTCAAATATGGCAATGGATTCATCATAAAGTTAGGATCTCAGAATCAGAACAAGTAATAAGTGAAGAATATTTTGTTCAAAGTCTTGAAGAGGAAATGGACCTGATCATAGCAGAGAGAGATTTTGATAGTGAGCATCTTCAGACCGCAATCGATTTATTTAAAGACATGTCAATTAGCTCAGAATTCGATGAGTTTTTGACTTTACCTGCATATCAACACCTTTAGGAGAAAAGCATGGGTGATAAAAGAAACTATTCAGCTGATCAAGTTAAGGCCCTTCAAGGTTCAATCAAGATTGAACACACATTGGCTAAAATCGGGGCGCAACAGTTACGTAAGTTACTTGAGGATGAAGATTACGTGAACACTTTCGGTGCCTATAATGGGCAACAAGCTGTTCAGCATGTAAAGGCTGGTCTCAAAGCTATTTATGTATCAGGTTGGCAAGTTGCGGCTGCAGCAAATTCTAATAACGAGGTCTATCCTGATCAAAGTCTCTATTCTGTGGATTCTGTACCCAATGCTGTTAAAAACATTAATAATGCATTTAGACGCCAAGACCAAATTCAGGTACAAGAAGGAAGAGAAGGATTTTATTATGCTCCAATTGTTGCTGATGCTGAAGCTGGTTTCGGTGGTGCATTGAATGCGTATGAGTTGGCTAGGAATCTGATAGAAGCAGGCGCAGCAGCTGTCCATTATGAGGATCAATTGTCGTCAGAGAAGAAGTGCGGACATCTTGGTGGAAAGGTTTTGATACCCACAAGTCAGGCAATTAGAAATCTAAATGCAGCAAGACTGGCTTCTGATGTCGCTGAAACAGAGACTTTAATCATAGCCAGAACCGATGCAGAAGCTGCAAGACTTCTTATGACTGATGTGGATGAGATAGACCGAAAATTTATGACTGGAGAAAGGACCTCTGAGGGTTTTTATCGAATTTCAGGAGGGCTTGAAATGGGTTGCGAGCGAGGACAGGCATTTGCTGAATATGCTGACCTGGTTTGGTGCGAGACGTCAAAACCTTGCTTGAAAGATGCAAAACAATTTGCCGATGCAGTTCGTGGGGCTCATCCTGGACAAATGCTGGCATACAATTGCTCTCCAAGCTTTAATTGGAAACAACATATTCCATCGGACACAGAAATAGCTGAGTTTCAAAAAGAATTAGGCAAATTAGGTTTTAAATTCCAATTCATAACACTTGCTGGTTTTCATACGACCAACTTTGCTGTTTTTGATTTTGCTAAAGAAATATAAAGAGAAAGGTATGTTGGCATTTAGCAACTTGCAGCAAAAAGAGTTGGACTATCAAAAACATGGATTCACAACAGTGAAGCATCAAGCAGAGGTGGGAGTGGGTTACTTTGATGCAATTAGTCAATCTGTTGGTGCAGATAGTGTGGCTGCGTTGGCAGATTCAACAGAAAAAGAACAATTTGGTTAAAAAAAGAGCCCTCAAAAGGGCTCTTTTAATTTATTTATATGGATAACTAGTCAGCAAGTGAAGCCAGTATAGCTAATACTAATGCACCAACTGCTCCTGCTTCCCCTAAGGCGCCTACAGTAGAAATAAAGCTGTCATAGATATATCCCACAAAAGGAACATCACCGAAAACAACTCCTGCAACAACACCTAGTCCGATTAGACCAATAGCAATACCGGTAAAATCAGAGATGTAGCGTTTTAACATATTCATATTATTCCCCTAAAAATAAGTAATTTATAAATGTGCTCATTTCCAAGCCATTCAATCTAATCAAACATTTGGCTCTGTGTCAAAAAAGTTCAGATTAATTTTTAACTGGAATTGAATCTTTCCATTCTTCAATTAATTCACGATTATCTATTTGCCAAGGATGAAAATCTTTTCTAAAAAAAGCCAGCCAGGGTAAAAAAGCTGTTCTTAAAATACCTGGCTTGATAAAAATAAAATTTATTGCATCAATCCAGGTTCTTAATTTCCACTGTTGCTTGTCGTGTTTTAACATTATAAATATTCCTCTGAATGTATCTTTAAGAATAAAATAAGTGGCTAAAAGTAGAGCTCTTCTTCGCATTTTTAGAGAACCACCAACAGTCTTGTAAACATCAAAAGCAACGGCTTTGTGTTCTGTTTCTTCTAACGCATGCCAGTACCAGAGTTTAGCAACTTCTTTACCGGATCCCTCAAAATGCTCCTTATCTCTCAGTAGATTATCTGCAAGAATAGCCGTTAAGTGTTCAGCTGCTACAGTGGAAGCAAGTCTTTGTATGGGCTTTAATAGACTATATCTGTCACGATGTCTGATAACTTGAGGCTTTGATAATTGCTCCAGATTGTAACCTCTGAGACGGCAGAGCATTTCATTGTATTGTTGATGATGTTTTCGATGGGCAGCCTCTTGACCGTAGAAGGAGTATATTTCATCAAGCAATTTTGGGTCTTTTATATCTTTTTCAAAATGTTTAACCGCTTCTATAAAAGCTCTTTCACCAAGTGGAAAGAGTAAGGAGAACGAGTTCTCGAATGCAGTTTTAAATGCACTTCCATCAAACCAATCGTGAGCTAGATCTTTCTCTAGATCAAAATTTGGTTTTCTAACATTAATCGTATGTTTCGCTGGACTTCCGCTTTGTTTATTCATTCTTTGAATATATCACAAAGTACCCATTCAAATTATGAATAAAAAATGTTCTATTAATTGCTACAATAATCTCAAAGGGACTCTTTGAGTCTTTTTTTCTTAGTTAATTCGGAGATTTTTATGAAACATATTTTTACAACAATTATTTGTGCTGTTCTCTTTTTGGTTCCTTCCGATGGCTTTTCTGGAGGCCACGAAAAAGATGAGCATGACCATGATCACTATCATGGAATTGAAGCTACGGCTAACGACTGGATTACAGCGTTTTATACTGGTAAGTCTGAGTCAATAGAGACGGTAGAAAATAATATGGCAGATGATGGACAATCTGTGCAAGGTCGTTATGTGGGTTTTGGATTCACATGGGATCCTAGAGAAAATGAAATGAGAGTTGGTCGGGTTACACCAAATAGCCCAGCAGATGGAGCCTTAGAGGTGGGCGATTTATTTCTTGAAGTTAATGGGGTTAAGGCAATTCCAGAGAATTTTGAAAGCCTCGGATTTAGAGGTAAACCAGGAGCAGAAATCGCAGCTGTCATTGAAAGAAAAGGGATGAAAAAAAATATCACCTTTAAGAGAGGTATAGTGAATGGGAGACTTAGTAAATCTCAAGTCCTAGAGAATATGAACTCTGCTGAAGCTGATGAGTGGCCGGCTAAAGAATTTAGGATTATTGACGTCTTATCTAAGGGTAATATTGTTTATGTCTTATCCAATGCGACTCAAACCGATTATAACGTTGATCTAGACTACAATGTATACACTGTTAACCGCTTCATGTTCAATGACGATGGAGAAGTAATAGAGATTGCTAATTTGAGTGAGGATAGATTTGTTTTAGAGCAAACAGGCTTTAATATCACAAGATAGAGTAATCATTTCCATGCAGATGTAATTTGCATCTGCATGAAGCTTTTCTAGAAACATGCTTAAAAAGTCATTATATTGATATAAATATGATGGTTTCGTGGAGTGCTCAAAAATATTATGAATGGGTTTTTGCCTATTAATCCACCCGTGAGAGAATACCATTCTCCAGATACTGCTTCATTGAATAGAATTCAGCAATTAGCCAATAACCTACCAAAAATGCTCCTCACTGATCGTGTTGAAAGAACTATTAATGCACTCTCTGAAGATGATCTTGATGTGAGTGACCTATTGGATAGTAATTCTGAAGAAGAAATTAATTTAGCTATGTCTCAGTTGAGCTTCTTAGCCCATGCTTATATTCTTGGAGGATCTAGAACCAAAAAGTCTTTTGCCTAAAGTAATCTCAAAACCTTGGGTTAGTCTTTCTGAGAAATTAGCAAGACCTCCAGTACTGAGTTACGCGAGCTATTGTCTACATAATTGGTATCTGATTGATGATAGTGATGCGATTGATCTTGATAATGTTGCTTTAATCAATAATTTCCTTGGTGGGATAGATGAGGATTGGTTTGTCACCATACATGTCTGTATAGAGAATGCTGCTTCTGAAGCTATCAAGGCCTGTGAAGAGATAGCTAATTGTAATAAAGATTCAGAAGAGTCTTCTGTCAATGAACTTCTAGACAACAATTTCAATTTCTATAGCTGCAGTTAATAAGATCTTCAAAAGAATGCCAGAACGATGCGACCCCTATGTTTATTATCATCGTGTGAGACCTTTTATCTTTGGTTCCAAGGATAATCCTGATTTAAAAAATGGGGTTATTTATGAGGGACAGTATGATAATAAGTCACAATTCTTTAGGGGTGAAACAGGAGCACAAAGTAGTATCATGCCCACTCTCGATGGCGCATTAGGGGTAGAGCATAGCGAGGACAGCTTAAGGCATTATCTCAATGAAATGAGAGAGTATATGCCGGTAGATCATCGAAAATTCATTGAAGAGGTAGAAAGTAAATCTACGGTAAAAGATATCATTAAGGATTCAATCACACTGACCGATGCTTACAATCAATGTTTGGAGGAAATCAGAGCATTCAGGGAGCTGCATTTACACTATGCAAGAACTTATATTCATAATCAGTCGAAGCAAAAAAATCCATTCGGAGCCGGAGGTTCAACAATCCGTGGTACTGGCGGAACCCCCTTTATGAAATACCTGAAAAAACACAGAGACGAAACTGAGCAACAAAAACACTAAGTAACTTACACTTTAGAGCAAAGAAAAACGGGTATTTTCCTATCTGTTTGTTTACGATAATCTTCATAATAAGGGCAAGCTTCAATAATAATTGGCCACATTCTTTCTTTTTCCTGATCGGAGAGTTCCTTCGCATGTGCCTCGAAAGTTTTAGATTTTATAGTCATTTTTATTCTAGGTTCATTAACTAAGTTGAAGTACCAAGCTGGATGCACTGGCGATCCTCCACTGGAGGCAATTAATAAATAGTGCTCTTGATAAGGTATTGTTAGCAACGGTATTTCTCTAATTTTTCCTGACTTGCTTCCTTTTGTGACTATCATGCATATGGGGTTGCCAAACATCGTACCAAGAAATTTTCCACCTAATTTTTTATACAGCTGAGTATGGAGTAGGGTCAAAAATTTCATAATGACTTTCACAAATCGATATGTATTCATATTAGAGTGCAGGGAATGTTCAAGCGTAAATAATGCTTCGCTTAAACTTTTTTGCTCCTTTTTTTGGCAATAGAAATATCAGGATGCCATGTTTGTATCGTAGGTTTGTCGGCAACATCCAGTTGCATGATTCTTAAATCAATCAGGTAAGGCCTTCCGTCTCGGGTTTCTCTATTGGCTTTTTTTAATGATTTAGCGAGTTCTTCTGCACTATTAGCTTGAGACCCTTTAATATCGAAGCTATTAGCAAGTCCTACATAATCCACAATTGGGTTCCCCAGATAACAACTAACATCTTTCCAAAGGTCTCTAGTTTCACTGTCTCTAATTAAAGGAGAATTAAGATAGATTCTATTTCTTTCGCCATCATAACTTAAGTTATTAAAGACAATTATAGTTACAGGAATATCGTATCTTGAAGCTGACCATAATGACTCAATTTGCCCAAAAAGCATCGCTCCATCACCCACTAAGCAGGTGACTTGCCTGTCTGGTTGACCAATCTTGGCCCCTAGTGAGGCACCAATGCCCCAGCCAAGTGCAAATCCTGTGGTTCCACCGATTAAAGATCTCTTATTCGGAGCCAGATTCATCCATTCAAATGGGGTGCGAGTGTCTAATTCAGATATAACAATTCCATTTTCGTCCAACTCTTTGTTGATTTCATAGGAGGCTCTTTCCCAAGAGATTGGACTGGAATTCCAGTTTGCTTTAGCATTTTGCTCTTTTCTAGCTTCGAATTTTTTATTAATCCCTCTGGTTATTGCAAGCCTATCTTCCCGGATTCTTTTCAGTCTATCGGCAGTAGCAAGAGACTTAATTGATTCTTCAATAGCAATTAGCGTTTCTTTCATGCCAGCAGCAATTGCAATATCTGTGGGATAGATATTAGCAATATCATCAAATTCTATTCGTGCATGTATGACTTTTGCTTTTCTCGAAACAGGCGCAGTAAAGATTGTAGGGTCTGGCATAGGAGCACCTAAATTAAGGAAAACATCTGTACCCTGAAGACCTCTTGGGATACCCATGCCATAAAATCCTACAAACGACTCGTGGTCAAATGGAACATCGCCATACACACTAAAGCCTTGAGTCATTTTTATACCCAATAGATTAGATAATCTGACTACATGGTCATTGGCATTAGCCCTTGTTACCTCATGACCCACAGACATTAAAGGTGAATCTGCTTCAATCAATGCTCTAGCAGTAGCTTCAATGAGTTCAGGTTTGGGTTGTAAGCCCATGGGGATTTTAAATTGATTCTGAGGGTAGATGGTTTGTTTAATGTTATCTTTTCTTAGAACAGTTCCAGGGAATCTTAAATAAACTGGTCCACCAGGAGGAGTTTCTGCGAGCTTTATCGTGCGTCTTACCATCTCACTAATTTGTAGGGGATTATCAACCTGCCAACGCCATTTAGTAAATTGAGTCATTGTCTCCAGCCAATCGTCCATTTGCTGGAACCCATTTCTTCCAGAAAAGTTTGAACTAGAACCATCAGATAAAACTGCAATAGATGATCGATCTTTCCAAGCATTGTATAAATTATTCATTGCACTCGGAATAGCGACACCTGGAAGCATCAGTATGGCAGTCTTTCCTGTAGCAAGTTCATAGCCATGAGCCATTGAGGTCGCTTGAGATTCTGCGATGGATGCAATGTACTGCATATCATCATTCAGTGTAAGTGCATCAAAGAAGGGGCTCATTCCTGTTGCACTTGTACCAAAGATATACTTAACATCAGCAGCCCTTAATGTCTCAGCTAGAATTTCTGCCCCAGTGCCTGTAATTCTTTTCCCTTCTCTAGGAATCACATCTCGAGCTTCAGCAACCGATGTTACTAGTGTGCTTGCAGCAATCTGACTAAACCCTAATGCCAAGAGTTTTTTACTAAAGTCTCTACGAGAAATGTCATGATCAAAGAATTGTTTAAAGATCTCTCTCATTTATATTTTTAGTATTTGTTTGCCTAAATTTTGACCTGTAAATAGTCGATTTAATGTCTCGGGACAATTCTCTATTCCCTCTTGAATATCTTCTCGATGTTGAATTTTTCCTTCCATAAGCCATTTTGAAAGTTCCTGAATAGCTTCATCCATTCGATCAAGATAATCCAACACTAAAAATCCCTCCATACGAGCTCTTTGGATAATCAGTGCACTAAGGTTCCTTGGACCTACCGGCATTTCTTCGCTGGCATAGTTAGAGATTGATCCACAAATAACGATTCTTGCATTTAAATTTATTTGAAATAAGACCGCTTCTAACAAAGGACCGCCAACATTATCAAAGTAAATGTCTATTCCTGAGGTGGCAATTTTTTGGAGCTCTTTCCTGGCATTGGAGTTTTTATAATCAATCACATGATCGAGACCACAATTATTAAGCCATTCACACTTTTCATCTCCTCCAGCTATACCGATAACATTGCAGCCTTTAATTTTTGCTATTTGAGCTACTACAGATCCCGTCGCTCCAGCTGCACCAGAGACTAAAACTGTTTCCCCTTCTTTGGGTTGACCGATATCTAGTAAACCAAAGTAGGCAGTAACACCTGTGAGCCCTAGAACATTTAGCATAGTAGGGATAGGTAAAAGTTCTGGAACTATCCGGTACCCTTTACCATCGCTTATTTGATGTGTTTGCCAACCGACAAATCCATTAACCAAATCACCTTCCTTAAATTTCTCATTCTTTGATTGAATAATTCTCCCCATGCCACCTGAACGAATGACTTCATCTATCTGGATCGGCGGCAAATAGCCTGGAACGTCTGTTAGCCACATTCTTTGAGTAGGATCGACAGAAAGATATTCAGTTTGAATTAAAACTTGGTCTTCTTCTATATCAGGTAGATTTTCTTCAATCAACTCGAAGTTTGATTGTTCGACTAAACCCTTAGGCCTACTCTTTAAAATCCATTTCTTGTTAGTTATCCCCATATTTGTTACTCCAGACTTAACTATTAGTTTCTTAATTATGCACTGTAATTACAATCCTAAAAAATTATTTCGTCTGCCACATAACTTACTGACCAATTATGCCCTAATCTTTTTCCTTTATATTTTTCAGGAAGATCGCGAACCTCATGACCTTTGAAATTAATGAGTTGAGGATCGGAGCTTAAATCTTTAAAGGCATTATCTAGCGTTTTTATCGTTCTCCATTGAACCGATTTTACATTCTTAGATTTTTGTTTGGGCGGCATCATAATTGCAAGAGTTTGAGAGGGAATCTAATCCAGCTAAGGGGCTAGCTATGGTATGGATTTCAATCGGTGTATTGCTTGTCCAGTTTTCAATGAACCATGTCAAAAGAATGCCTCCATAGCTATGACCGAGCAGGACAATTTTCTCAATCGTCGGGTTTCCCTCTAAGAGGAATAAAATTTCTTGATTTAGCTTTAGTGCAGATGATAGAAAGCATGACCTGTCGTCCCATCGATAGAAGAGAGTCAGTCTGTCGCTTTGATCTAGTTTTGTAAGTGGGTAAACCCATTCGTACCCTTCGCTTCTTCCTCCATGAACTCCTATAACAGCAACTTTTTCCTTCTTATTCCTCACTTCAAGTGGGCTTAGACCATACTCTAGACTCATTAACTTTTGACCTGAATTGATGTAATCATTTTCAGGATCCATTGAATCAAGCCATGGGTAGGAAGATAGGCTAGAGTGGCTAAAAAAAAACCAAGAAAAATAACAGCGAATAAATTTTCCTCATATTTCTAGTTTCTAGTCTCTAGTCAAGATCATAAATTCTATAGTGACTTGGAGATAGAATCCCTAGGCTAGTTTGTTCTATAGAGAGTTTACGACGATAGATCTGTTTAAATCTTTCTTCACCAAAGGCAGTTCTTATCATTCATTCCACATTTCTTGGGCTTTTTCATCATGTCTAATTTCAACAGAACCCCAAACAATAACATGACCAAAGGTCACCGGCTTACTAATTGAAACACAGGCTCTAGGGTCTCTTTCTAGGTTTCGTTTTTTTTGCTTTCCCGTAAAGCTAAACAATAAACCTTCTTCATGAATGCCCATCATTAATGGGGTCACATGAGGTCCTCCATCAGGACCTATACTTGAGAAATGAACCCACCCATCTGGCTCATGAATTTTCTTTATGGCTTGAATTAATTTTTCATCCATTGTTATTTCCCGATAATGATTCAGTAATATAATCTACAACAAAAGGTGTGATTACACTCAATAGATAAAAGATAATTATTGTGACCAAAATTGCTAACAACATAATTAGTATCTTTTTCATGATGAATAAGAAAATTTTCGCTTGTCTAGCTTGACTTAGGTTGCCATTCAGGAGACCCAAAGAACGACAAGAATTTTTCTGAGAAACTGCTGGATCGTTTAAAATCATTGACAAACCCTATCCAGCTAAAAGCAGTAATCTTAAAGGCATTAAAGGTTTTCACATTATTAGTAAGACCGTAGATTACTGTTTCCCGTTCTTCGGCATAAGTACCAAACATCCGATCCCAGATAATAAAAACATTACCAAAATTTTTGTTTAAGTACCCATCGTTTACTCCATGGTGAACTCGGTGAGCAGAGGGGGTGACCATGAACCATTCCAAAGGCCCTAATTTGCCAATGGTTTTAGTATGCTGAATGACAGCCCAAAGGGTTGATGCAGCTCCTACAACAAATGTAAGGAGGGGATTAAATCCTATTAAGGGCATAATGAAAAAAAACGGGACTCTGAATATCGGGTTAAACCATGCCTGTCGAAGCGAGACCAAAAAGTTCATTTCTTCACTGGAGTGATGATTCATGTGAATCCCCCAAAAGAATCTGACACGATGAGATGTTCGATGAAACCAGTAATAGATAAAATCAATGGTTATTAGAGTGAGGGAGATTTGAACCCACAGTGGGTATGAATCAATATCAAAAAGCTTGAACTGATATAAAAATAAGTAAAAAGCAAGAATAGAGCCTTTTGTTATAAGGTTAACAAACACATTTCCAACGATTAGACCAATTGTTCCTAGAGAATCGCCCCGATTATAATAGCCTAATCTTTTGGAAGCTGAAAAGACCCCTTCGATAAGAATCAATGTGAGAACAATCGGGGCACCGACTGCGTAAACAGTGTATTCCGTCACATTGTTTTCGAACATTAATCTAGTTCTTAGCCACAGACGCTGGTCTTAGAGCTCTTACTGACACTCTTCCATTCTCATCAATATCAGAAATCGATAATTCAACACCTACTACCTCAGCAAATGCGTGGTATCTTTTCTTGATCCATATATCGTGAACTTCTTGTTCAGTAAGATCGTGCTGACCCATTCTTCTGGTTTGTTCAAGCACGAGACCAAATGGCGATTCCCAGCTTCTTTCGGCATCAGTTTTATCTATCTTAAGATATAACTGATAAGCACAAGCGGTTCTGTCAATCATGCCGACCATGGCTGTATCGAGTTTACCTGTTTTTAAATAATTTCTTCTAACTCTCTCGAGAAGTGGTCTTGTGGTTTCAACTTCATTTGCAATTAACTCATCAATCATATCGTTATCTTTAGCAAACTGAATTGTGGTTAATATCATCTTAACTAATGCGTCATTAATATCGTGTTGATATGCGCTCCTCTCATTCAAAGTCATCAAGACAACATTCATTGCCCTAGCTAATTGATCTTCCATACCTTCATAACCACTTGTTGGGGCGACTAGTTTTTTGTCTTTACTGTGACCACCAGCTTTCAGTTCACCAACAGAACCTAAAAAACTAGCGATGACAAGACTGATTAATACGATTCTCATCTTTTATTCCTCCAATTACTGATAATTTTAACTTTATTAGAATATCTTTATTTACTCAAGCTTCTCTTACGATTTTTGCTTAAAGCTCTAGCTATCTTGGCTTATAATATGCTTAGAAAAAATGAGTAGTTCCAAACAAAAACATTCGATGCAACCTCAACCGAATCATGATGAATCGGTCAGACAAGATTTTGTTACTGATCTCAGAGCGTTTCTAACTGATGAGATATACCCAAAGATCACGCCGTATTATGAAAAAAATGTTGAATCGAAATTTATTAAAGAGAAAAACAGGAAACCAAAAGATAAGAATGAGGTGAGAGATCTTATGCTGAAAGATAATGCCTATCAAAGTTGGAGTTTATTGCAAAGATTAAGTCAGCAAATGATGTTTACCTCTGTGATTGATACAGTTGAAAGAACTCTTGATGATCTAATTGAGCGTTCGAAAAAGAATAACGACTTAGGTTCTCTTAAACTTGACAACAAGATTGATATGCCAAGATATTTGACGGCATATGATATTCATCAACAACCTGGAGGCTATCATACTGAATCGACAGAAGATGATGTTTCACCCGGAGTAGTTTATGACATATCACTCCCAATTTATTCTAGAAACTCAATGGGCAGTGAGAATGATTTGTTATCTCAAGCCATCATTGGTCATATTGAGAAATATATAGACAACCTAAAACCTGAGAAAATCCTTGATATGGGATGTGCAATTGGAAATTCTACATTGCCTTTTGCAAAGGTTTTTCCTGATAGTGAAATACACGGAATTGATGTTGCATCGCCTTGTTTAAGATATGCTCATGCAAGAGCTAATGCATTGGGAGTTACCGCACATTTTAGCCAACAAAATGCTGAAAAAACCGACTTCAGTAATGAAACATTTGATCTTGTTACTTCATGTCTATTCCTTCATGAGACCTCACACGATGCTGTACCTAAGATAATTAATGAAAGTTATAGGCTCCTTAAACCAGGAGGCTGGATGATTCACCTGGATGTTTATCCCTTTCATAGAGATGCTATAGAGCCACTATATGATTTCCTTAAAGATTGGGAGGTAACCAATAACAATGAAAATTTTTCTGGTGCTTTAAGGAATATGGATCTTCCAAAAATATTCGAGGACGCGGGATTTTCTAAAGAGAGCATTGAATTTACATCAGCAGAAGCTGTTGCAAAATACACCAAAGGTTATACCGGAGATTTCTATTTAAAACTACCAATCTACTTGGCACAAAAACCCCATAGACAATGAACTCAAAAATAGAATTACCTCGAGTAGCAAAGGGTAAAAAACCAATATATCTCGATGAAAGATCAATAGATAACCTAATGGCAATGATTATGACCTTAACTCAAGAGATTTCAGTTTTAAGGGATCGGTTAGATACTATTGAAAAACTTCTGGTAAATAAGAAATCAATCACCCTTGAGGACATTGAAACTTTTGAGCCTGATGATGATTTAATAAAAGAAAGAAAAGATAGAAGACAAATGCTTTTAAAAAGAGTCTTGCTTCCAATTGATAAGGAACTCGAAAAATAATGAATTTTAGAGACATAAGATCCATTCATGATGGACCTTTTAAGCTAGTTTTTGTATCGAGCGGAGGAGGGGGGAGTGCAATCTCTGATTTGCTAAAAGTACCTGGTGCAAGCCAAACAATACTTGAGTCCTATATTCCTTATTCAAGGGAATCTATGGATGAATATCTTGGATTCCAGCCTAGTCATTATTGCGGACTTCAAACAACTGTAAATATGGCAGTTACTGCTTTTAACAGGGCAAAAAAGCTGGCTACTTCTGTCGATCAGTCCTATCTACTCGGAGTGGCGGTTACGGCAACACTATCAACAACCTATGAAAAACTAGGTAGTCATCGGTTTTTTGTTTGTATTCATGGCTTAGATGCCACTCATGTTATTTCATGTTATTTAACTAAAGGAAAACGGACAAGGTCATCTGAAGAGGAGCTTGTAACTGAATGCTTAGAATCATTAATTGGTATTGTTTGCGGAGTAAACAATGAGTTGCCAAAATTGACTCAAAAAATTGAATATGAGGTTTTCAGCTCAAAACCAGAATGGCATGCATTAGAATCAGGAGAAAAGTCATTGGTTCATGGTGCTCTGGAGCCATCAAAACTTATTTTCCCGGGGGCATTTAACCCATTGCATGAGGGTCATAAAAGGATTCAGGAAATTGCTGAGAAAAAGACTAAGATGCCAGCTACCTTTGAGATTTCAATTGGTAATGTTGAAAAAACACTATTGAGTTATTTTGAAATCCATAAAGTATTGGATCAATTTAAATTAGATGATCGCTGGACACTGACCAATGCCCCCACTTTTTCTGATAAAGCAATTATTTTTAAAGATTCAACTTTTGTTTTAGGAGTGGATACATTAATTAGGATGTTTGATCAGAGATTTTACGGTGATCAAAAGCAAATGCTAGAAAGTTTAGATGTCTTTAATGCTAACGATGTCAAATTCTTAGTTTTTGGAAGGAGGATTGATGACATCTATAAAACTCTTGATCAAGTCTCAATACCTTCTAGTATTGTTGATCGTTTTGACGGTATCCCAGAATCAGAGTTTCGACTCGATATTAGCTCAAGGGAAATAAAAAAAGCACAGGAAGAAAACAAGATACCTGCTTAGCTAGTCTCCAAGCCTTCAACAATAACAAAATCACGATCCGCTGAATGCTCGATGTGACTTAAAGCTTCCTGATATAGCTCACATTCATAACATGCGATAGCAATTTCCATGGTTTCAAATTCAACAATCACAGTCTTGGGGTATTGACCACTCTCTTTTTGTGATTGAACACCTTTGCCTGTGACTAGGAACCTACCCTTAAAAGCATTAACGGCTTGTGCAGCAGCTTTTGCATACTTTTTATAGTTATCCATATCATGATATTTGCAGCGAACAATAAAATATGCGGCCATAATCGGGATACCAGAATTAAATAATAGCTTTGATTTCTTTTTCGATATCTTCTGGCTTAGTGTTTGGTGCAAATCTAGAAACCACGTTTCCCTTTTGGTCAACTAGGAACTTTGTGAAATTCCACTTTATTTTTTTAGAGCCCAGCAACCCTGGCTTTGTTTCACATAAATATTGGTACAGAGGATCTGCTGTGGGTCCGTTAACATCAATTTTTGCAAAGACAGGAAATTCAATTTGAAAATTTAACGAACAGAATTCTTGTATTTCTTCATTCGTACCGGGTTCTTGCTTTCCAAATTGATTACAGGGAAAACCCAATACTGAAAAATCTTTATCTTTAAATTTAAGATGAAGGTTGTTTAAACCTTCATATTGAGGCGTAAAGCCGCACTTACTTGCTGTGTTAACTATAAGCAGTAATTTATTTCTATAATCACCAAGGGAAACTACTTCACCTTCAGCGTTTTTACAGTCGAACTTATAAATGTCACTCATTAATATTGTCTCCAAATTATTCGCTATTATTATGTTTATGAAATTTCTAAGGCACCTTATGAAAGTTCAAAGGTAAATTATATAATAAAATTGCAATCTGAAATAAGCTCTTGTGTGCTATTCTTTTCTTACTCTTTTAAACCATCAACTTTTGACGGAGAGACTTTATTGGATAAACTGAGCCCCTTTCATTTAGCTATACCTGTCAATGATTTGGATAAGGCTAAAGAGTTTTACAACGGTCTTCTTGGAGCAGAAATCGGAAGATCCGATCCAACTTGGATTGACTTCAATTTCTACGGCCATCAATTGGTCTGTCATTTGACGGAGAGTAGTAACGCTCAAAGTAAGAATCCAGTTGATCAACACGATGTTCCTGTCCCTCATTTTGGAATAGTCTTGGAATGGGATACTTTCCATCAACTGGCTATGGATTTAAAAAATAATAAGGTTGAATTTATTATTGAGCCAACAATTAGATTTAAAGGTCAAGTTGGAGAGCAAGCAACTTTATTTCTAAATGATCCTTCAGGAAACGCCATTGAATTCAAATCCTTTAAAGATCAAGAAAATTTATTTAGAAAAGACTAAGTATCTTGTTGAAGTAACATTCAGATAGCTTGATAATAAGGAAGCTAAAGGAGTAATTTATGGATATTTTTTCCTATATTTTCAGCGAAGGAACTTGGTTTGGGATAATAGATAATGGCATTCTAGTCTTTGTTTCTCTATTTGGTGTCAACCTTGAACGAAAACTAGGCGGCAAAGGCGTCTATGGAGCTTTATTTGGCGCTCTATTAGGTAATGCACTTAGCGATGGTGTCGCGGCTATTATCGATCCTTCCACGAGAATGATAGCAGGGGGCATTTTTGCCGGTTGCATGTATGTTGTAGTATTGGCTTATATTTATGTGAAAGTTGCTAAACCTGATTTAGATTCTTAAAAATGTCATCAGCGATTGAAAATTGGCATCTCTGTATTGAGAAAAAAATTGTTGATGCTTCATTCATGGATCAGGATATAGAGTTTTACTTTACCCTTCGTCTATAAGCCTATTCAAGGTATTGAAAACGTCATGAATTACCTAAATGCTGCTAATCAAGTTATTAATAACAAACACTTCAAATACACCGATGAAATTGTTGGAGAAGGTTCTGCTTTTTTAATCTTCGAAACCAAACTTGAAGAGATCTATATCAACGGTGTGGATTACATAATTTGGAATGAAGAGCAAAAACTGACCGAACTTAGAGGGTTTTTATTCGACCATTCAAGGCACTAACTCTAGTTGCTGAGACCATGTCTAAGCATCTCTAGTCATCTAATGGAAAAATCTTTTACTAATAAAAATGATTATTGGGTTGCTAATCTTAAGTTAGTTGCCAGTCTTTTACTTATTTGGTTTTTTGTCTCCTTTGGGTGCGGTATTTTATTTGCAGATTATCTAGATCAGTTCACATTCTTTGGTTTTAAATTAGGATTCTGGTTTGCTCAGCAAGGCAGTATCTATGTTTTTGTTATTTTGATTTTTATTTATATCAATCGAATGAAGAAACTGGATCAGAAATTTAAGAATTTAAGCGGCAAAGGGAATTAAAGAATGTCAGTTCAGGCTCTTACCTATATATTCGTTGGAATTACCTTTGCTCTTTATATTACGATTGCAATTCGTTCTAGAGCAGGCTCAACTAGCGAATTCTATATTGCTGGAAAAGGTGTCAACCCTATAGCCAATGGCATGGCAACAGCTGCAGATTGGATGTCAGCTGCATCATTTATATCCATGGCTGGATTAATTTCTTTTTTAGGAAGAGATGGTTCAGTTTATCTTATGGGCTGGACGGGCGGTTATGTCCTTTTAGCACTATTGCTAGCTCCCTATCTTAGAAAGTTTGGTCAATTCACTGTCCCTGATTTTATTGGCACCAGATATTATTCATCTCTAGCAAGACTGGTTGCGGTTATTTGTCTAATTATTGTCTCATTTACCTATGTTGCTGGACAGATGAGAGGTGTGGGTATTGTCTTTTCCAGATTTCTTGAGGTTGACATAAATACCGGGGTAATTATTGGTATGGGGATTGTTTTCTTTTACGCAGTTCTTGGAGGCATGAAAGGGATAACTTACACGCAGGTTGCTCAATATTGTGTATTAATTTTTGCTTATCTAGTCCCAGCAGTCTTTATTTCGATATTAATTACAGGTAACCCAATTCCTCAACTAGGCTTTGGTGACCAGTTGGTAGATGAGCCAACTTATCTACTCAATAAGTTAGATGGTGTAATGACGGACTTAGGCTTTAACGCCTATACCTCTGGGTTTAAGGAGACTATCGATGTATTTTGTATTACTGCTGCATTAATGCTGGGTACTGCTGGTCTGCCTCATGTTATCGTTAGATTTTTTACAGTGCCTGATGTGGCGGCAGCAAGAAAGTCTGCAGGTTATGCGCTTATTTTTATAGCTATTCTATACACGACAGCTCCAGCAGTAGCCTCTTTTGCCAGAATCAATCTCTTTGAATCAACTCACAATGTTAGTTATACAGCAGCCCCAGAATGGTTTAAAAATTGGGAGGGGATTGGATTAATTGCATGGCAAGATAAGAATCAAGACGGAAAAATACAGCATGCACCTGGCAATGCCTTTGAGCCAGTAAAACCTATTTTTACAGGTAAATTTGGTGATCAAGGTGAAAGAGCAATAGATAATAAAAATAATTCAGAAAGTAATAACGAAGTTTATATAGATAGAGATATTATTGTTTTGGCAAACCCTGAGATTGCCAATTTACCCCCATGGGTTATCGCACTAGTTGCAGCAGGTGCATTAGCCGCAGCTCTTTCAACAGCAGCTGGCTTATTATTGGTTATTTCATCAGCTGTTTCTCATGACTTAATTAAAAAAACATTCGCAACCAATATCTCGGAGAAACAAGAACTGGCTTATGCAAGAATCTCGGTTTTTGTGGCTGTCGTCATTGCGGGATTATTTGGGATATACCCCCCCGCATTTGTGGCTCAAGTTGTCGCTTTTGCTTTTGGTTTGGCAGCAGCAACACTTTTCCCAGCAATACTGATGGGTATTTTTTCAAAATCTATGAACAAAGAGGGTGCGATTACAGGAATGCTGGTCGGGCTCATTTTTACTTTTAGTTACATCTTATTTTTTAAATTTATAAATCCAGAACTTAATTCAAAAGATTATTGGTTATGGGGGATCTCTCCTGAAGGCATAGGTTTTATTGGTATGATTTTAAATCTATTCTCAGCCACTCTAGTTGCTTCTTTAACTGCTAAAACACCAGCAGATGTTAAAGAAATGGTTGATAATATAAGACAACCCTAGGAGGAATAATGATAGGTCATGTAATTTTAATTAATTGGTTTTGTTTAACATTGCTATGGGCTTTAAGCGTCAGGATAAAAGACTCAAGCATTGTTGATATTTATTGGGGATTTGGTTTTGTTGTTATGGCTTGGAGCGCTTTTTTTCTTAGTCATCTCGATGGGAATCAAGTATCAATTAATCAATGGTACATGTGTGGGCTTGTGAGCATATGGGGGCTTAGGCTGACCTACTTTCTCGCTCAAAGAAACATCGGTAAAGGTGAGGATTATCGCTATGTCAAGATGAGAGAGACCTCAAAAAAGGACTGGAGATTTGTCAGCTTTTTTCAGAGTATTTATGTTTCAAGGATTACTCCAATTAATCATTGCTACCCAATCTTCATCGTATTTTCAAACCAAGATTATTTTGAATCAAGATTATTCACTATTATTGCTCTAGTGGTGTTCTTCATTGGATTCTTTATCGAATCACTATCTGATCAACAACTCAAAGAATTTAGATCCGATCCAGCTAATGCAGATAAAATTATTAATATAGGGCTATGGAGATATTCTAGACACCCCAATTATTTTGGTGACTTTGTTCAATGGCTAGGCATTTTTATTCTTTCATTAAACACAGGTCTTTTGTGGGGTATTTTAGCTCCAGCAATGATGCTCTTTATCTTCCTTAAGTTAACAATCAGACTTTTAGAGAGTGCACAATTAAAGAAGCGACCTGAATATAAAGACTATGTGGAATCAACCAATAAGTTCTTCCCTTCATTGTGGAAGAGCAGATAAGATTTTCTAGTCTTTTAGGCGTTTATACCAGGTAGATTTATCTTTAGGCACAAAGTTTTTTATCTCATCCATTGCCTCTTCAATAGTATCTATAAAAAGAAGTTCTTTGGATGTGGAGTTAGGCAAAAAGCCTTCAGTAACAGCATGATTGACAAACTCTTTCAGCGTTGCGTAATAGTTTTCAATATTCAAAATGACAATAGGTTTTGATTGAATCCCGAGCTGATTCCAGGTGAGCGATTCAAAAAACTCCTCCCAAGTTCCAACCCCACCAGGCAAACAAATTATGGCATCAGACTTTTCAGCCATTAATTTTTTTCTCGCATGCATGGTGTCGACAACGACCAATTCATTAAGACCAGGATGACCAACTTCAATGTCATCTAAGCGTTCTGTGATGACACCAATAATATAGCCTTGATTCTCAATGGCGCTGTCAGCAAGGATACCCATTAAGCCATTGCTTCCTCCACCAAAAACAATATTGTAACCATTGGAAACAATTTCTTTTGCTAAGAGCTTTGCTGATTCTGAATATATTTCACGATTGCCTAGGCTTGAGCCTGCGAATACACAAATATTTTTGATGTTATTGGATAATTGACTCATATAAGGAATCTATCACATAAGGAATCTAGGAACGAGATAAATACTTGCTAGTGAGACAACAACTATTGCTATTAAATTAAGGACTATTCCTGCTCGCATCATTTGTGGAACCTTAATTAATTCAGAGCCAAATACGATAGCATTAGGTGGCGTGGCAACAGGCAACATAAAAGCACAACTGGCAGCTATGGCTATGGAGGCTGTGAGGAGTATTGGATTAAATCCAAATTGCGTTGCGATAATGGCAACAATAGGCAGAAAAGTTGCTGTGGTTGCTAGATTAGAGGTTAGCTCAGTCAAAAATATAATAAGAGTGCTAAACATAAACACCAATAATATTAAACTTAAGCCCACCGGCATTAAACCTCCTATCCAGGCCGCTAAACCAGTACTTTGTGCCGCAGCAGCAAGAGATAGGCCGCCTCCGAAAAGTAGTAACACACCCCAAGGAACTCCTCGTTCTGCATCTTTCCATTCAAGGAGATTATCTTTGCTGATATTTCCACTCGGGGTTAAAAATAAAGTGAGACCGCACAGCATTGCAATCCCTGGATCAGTAAGCCCTTCCAGTCCAGGTATATTATTAATTGTAGCTCTTGTTACCCAAAGAAAGGCTGTGAATAGAAAAATAACAAGTACTCTTTTTTCAGAAGTCTTTATCTTTCCTAAATCATCTCTCATCTCAACGATAGTGGCTTGTGTTTGAGGTGATGTTTCAAAATTAACTGGAAATGACAATCTTGTTAAACTCAACCAAGCAAGAGGGAGTAGGGTTAAGCTAACCGGTACGCCGACTTTCATCCAATCTAGGAAGGAGATAGAAACATTATATTGTTCTTCCATAAAACCGTTCAAAGCCATATTAGGCGCAGTCCCAATAAGCGTAGCTATTCCGCCAATATTTGCCGCGTAAGCAATTCCTAGGAGAAGGGCAACTTGAAAATTGAGTTTTTCTAGCTCACTTAATTCAGACATTGACTCTTTAACCACAGCAATGATAGCTAAGCCAATGGGGAGTAACATGATTGTGGTTGAGGTATTCATAATCCACATGCTTAGCACGCAAGAGCTGACCATAAACCCAGCTATGATTGATTTACCCCTAGTGCCAGTGAATCTAAGAATGGTCAGAGCAATGCGTTTATGCAGATTACATTTTTGAATAGCTATTGAGAGGAAGAAGCCACCTAAAAATAAAAAAATATTCTTATTTGCATAAGGCGCTGCTGTGGATTCTATATTGGCAACCCCGAGTAAAGGAAAAAACACGAGAGGTATGAGAGCTGTAATTGCAATAGGGACAGCTTCGGTTGCCCACCATACTCCCATCAAAACAAAAATTGCAGCTGCTCTTTGTGCCTCAGGAGCTAAGCCATCACTTTCAGGTAAAACAAGCACAATGAAACTTGCAACAATTCCCACAAAGAAGCCGACGCTTTTTTTATTATTTGACATAGTTCCTTTAGATACAGTTTAGAAATTTAAGAATATAGTGATTGTTGTTTTTGCACAAAATTACATCTATCGCCTTAAACATTGATTATGCTATAGTTTATCTAAGTTTTGTAACAAATTGTTATCAATTATTGGAGGGCAATAATGTCTATAAGAAAACAAATTGTAACTGCGTTTTTCGCTCTTACTTTTTCTGTTTCTGGTTTTGCACAGGAAGATGCAGCAACAGCTAGCAGTGAAGTAGAAGAGATTACAGTTACAGGTTCGCAAATTAAAGGGGCTAAAATTACTGGTTCTTTACCGGTTTCAGTTATCGAGTTTGAAGATATCGAATCTTTGGGTGTGGACTCAGGAGATGAGTTATTAGAAAACATCGCTGAAAACGGTATGAACATGTTTAATGAGGCTGAAAATGCTTCAGGTGGAGTTAACTCTGCTAGAGGTGATATGGGTGCATATAACCTTAGGAACATGGGAACAGGTAATACCCTAACTCTTATTAATGGAAGAAGGTTGGTTAACTCACCAGGCTATCAAACGGAATACATCGGTGGTGATTTTGTTCCAGCAGTTACTGTGAACTCAAATCTAGTTCCAGTGTGGGGTGTTGATAGAATGGAAATACTTCGCGATGGCGCTTCTGCAATTTATGGTGCTGATGCTGTGGCAGGTGTTGTGAATTATGCTATGCAGCAAGACTATGAAGGATTTTCTTTTAGAACTAAAATGGGATGGTACGACCATTTCGATGCTGAAGATAAGACCTTTACGGTTAAATTTGGTAGAAATTTTAACGATGGAAACACCAATGTAGCTGTCTTTATGGATTATTACGATCGTGAGCCTATAAGAGCTCAGGAAGACCCTAGATGGGGCAACTCTGATCACAGACAGTGGACCACATGTGATCTTCCAGATGGTGTCTCAGATGAAGGTCGTTGCTTAGAAGCTGGATCACCATGGGCAAATTCAAGCTCTTTTAGAAACACGAGTGCTAATAGCTTGTACGGCCAATTTGATATGGTCACTTCAAGTGAGCAC
Organism: Woeseia sp.; assembly: GCA_019653755.1. Classification (GTDB taxonomy): domain Bacteria; phylum Pseudomonadota; class Gammaproteobacteria; order Steroidobacterales; family UBA11654; genus CACPJA01. The sequence continues at coordinate 25,208 of BPCL01000001.1, forward strand.
GGAAGCAGCAATCCTTACAATCATGTCTTCACTGACTCCAATGGTGAGTTTGAAGTATTCCCATTGGGTGACTCAAGATGCAGTAACCGATCTAGTCAAGGTGGCGAAGTATTTGATACGGGATACGGTACATGTATAGCTCAAGACGGTAATGGTACTGAGCGATTTAATCTTTGGGGATTTACTGATGCGAGATCTGATTTACAAAGAACGAATGTCTTTGTCTACATTAACCATGATTTTGGTAACGGGTTAGAATCCTTTACTGAACTTGGTTACTACACCTCAGATTATCTTTTAACACGGCACCCTTCTTACGCATTTTCTTCTGTTAAACACAGAGTAGGCCCTGATAATTATTGGCTTAATCAAATGACTTTAGCAGATGGAACCGCATTATTCGCCGGTAAACAACTCTACATCGATAACTATCGATATGCTGAGCGAATGAGAATGGTTGATGTTGAAAAAGAAACTTACCGAATCTTACAAGGTTTCAGGGGAAGTTTTGATGAATGGGATTGGGAAGGTGCTTTTGTTCATTCAAAGGCGACAGCTGATGATATTACTCGGAATAGAACTTCCAACAATCTTTTAAAAGAAGCTCTTTGGGATTCAACGCCGGCAGCTTATAACCCTTTTAGCGCTGGTGTGAATTCGAATATTGAGAGAGTTCTTGTTGATGTTTATAGAAAAGGCGAAAGTGAACTAACAATGCTTGATTTCAAGGTAGCAAATGCTGAAGTCATGGAACTACCAGCTGGACCTCTAGGTTTAATGTTTGGTTTTGAATTCAGACATGAAAAGATTAAGGATGATAGAGATCCCAGACTTGATGGCACTATTACCTATGTAGATTATGAGAGTGACACGTATCCTGAGGTAAGTGATGTGGTTAACTCAAGCCCAACTGGCGATGTCTATGGTTCTAGAGATGTAACATCATTATTTGCTGAAGCTCAATTACCACTTGCTGATAATGTGAATGCACAATTAGCTTTGAGGTACGAGGACTTTTCAGATGTTGAACGTACACTAGTAGGTAAAATTGCTGTTGGTTGGGATATTAGCGATGCAATCCTTTTCAGAGCATCAGCCTCAACAGCCTTTAGAGCTCCTAATATTATTCAAATCAATGAAAAGATAGTAGTTAGAAGTGGAACTCGATATGACTATGCAATGGTTCAACTTGAAACGCTAGCAGGACTGGATTCTGATGACTTAGATTCTAGATCTTCTCAGCAAAGACAAGCAACAGGAGCCTCTGGCCTAGTTCCAGAAGAGTCTGATAACACTTCAATAGGTTTTGTTATAACCCCTCAAGCCCCAGGTTTAGAAGGCCTAACAATTACTGCAGATTATTGGACAATTGAGAAAGAAAATACCATTGGACTATTTGGTCGAGAAAATCACACTGTTAATGACATGGTGATTAGATTTTCTAACCCTGGCAGTTGTGCAGGAAATCCAGCGGTCGTTAGAGATCCTGCTGATGACGATCAAATAGCAGCAGCTAACGCGGTTGGAATATGCCCATTTGGTAATGTTAAGCACGTTGCTGACAACTATCTAAACTTAGCGACCAGAACCATAGAAGGTTTTGATGTTGGTGTTTACTACAACGTTGATACCAGCATTGGTGACATCTCTGTTCGATATATTGGAAGCTTTATTGATAAGTTTGAGCAGACTCCAGGCGGAGAATTTGCAGCGCTTCAAGCTAAACAAGCTGCTGGAGAAATTCCTGCTTATATTCCTCTTGGAGGATTTGGAGATCTTCTCTTAAGGGATGGCAACTACGATGAGAAACATTCATTAAGAGTCTCTTGGAGAAGAGGACCGATTGGTGCTTCTCTTACGGCTTTGAGAAAAGGCGAGTTTTTTCAAAACAGCCTTACTCAAGGTGATGGCACTAAGTTTATGATTGATGCCATGACCACGATGGACCTTAGCATTGATTATCGTTTTGATATTTCAGACTATAACGCCAAACTAAGGTTTGCAGTTAAAAATATTGCAGATGAAAGAGCACCACTAGCAGACCGATACTACGGTTACTATGCTGATGCTCACCAAGATCTAGGTAGAAACTTCTACGCAGATTTCAGAGTTAGTTTCTAATGCAATAACTAAAAAATAAAAAAGGGAGCTTTGCTCCCTTTTTTTATATCTTACTCACAGTTCTATAGTTAGAATTAAATAAGGAAAATTACTGATTATTTATGTTTATTAGACTTTTGCTAATTTTATTGATCTCGTCCAACGCATGGGGGCAATCTCGTTATATTGATTATCAATCACCGTTTCATCCCACGATTAATAAAAGGGGTATGGTGGCCTCTCAGAATATAGAGTCATCTGAAATAGGTATTGAAATCCTCAATCAAGGCGGGAACGCGATCGATGCAGCAGTTGCGGTTGGGTTTTCTTTGGCAATCACTCTACCAAGAGCCGGTAATCTTGGCGGCGGCGGATTTATGATGATTTATTTAAAAGAAAGGGACGAGATCTTTGCAATTGATTATAGAGGTCAAGCATCTGCCTCTACTAATTTAGACGAGTTATTTAACACAAACCCTTCCAGAGATTATGCAAATACAAATTTTGAGGTTGTTGAATACGGTTACAAAGCTTCCACAGTCCCTGGAACAGTATCAGGATTATTGCAGGCCCATAAGAATTTTGGAAAGCTCCCTTTAACAGAAGTCTTAAAGCCGGTTATCAGACAAGCTGAAGAAGGTATTAGAGTTTCATACGATCTTGAGCAAGCAATAGGGAGTTCATCTCAACTTAAAAAAGATGCCGAGTCGAGAAGAATATATTTCAAAGATGGTTCTCCCATAAAACAGGGCAGTCTTATGCAAAGGCCTGATTTAGCAAAAACCCTATCTCTAATTGCTGAGAATGGGGCTAAGGCCTTCTATGAAGGAGAGATTGCTAAAAAATTTGTTCTAGCAATGCAATTAAACGAAGGCTTGTTAACTGATGCTGATCTGAAAAATTATAAATCGAGGTTTTCTGCTCCTATAGGAATTAATTACAGAGGGCAAAAAGTTTTTACACACGGTCCACCTTCAGGCGGTGGCATTGTTTTGCTCACCGCTCTAAATGTTCTAGAAAATTTTGATCTTAAGAAGCATGGCAGTAACTCTTCAACCACTTATCATCTGCTTGCTGAGGCCTTAAGACGCGGACACAACAACAGGTCTCATCATGTTGGTGATCCGAGCTTTTACAAAACGCCAATCGAGAATTTTTTATCGAGTGAGAGAACAAAACAGTTAGCTCGTAATATTAATTTTAAGAAAGCCACCGCATCTTCTGCAATTAAACCGCTTAAAGTTAGAAACGAATCAAAGGATACCACCCATTATTCAATTGTTGATGAAGAGGGCAACTCGATTTCCAACACTTACACATTGGGATCATCATTTGGCTCAGGGGTAACTATCCCTGGTACTGGGATCCTCATGAATAACCAAATGAATAATTTTGCTTATAGGTTTGGTGATAAATCTATTAAGGGCAGAGCTGCCAGTCCAGGCAATAGATTTGAGCCTGGAAAGCGTCCAATGAGCACTATGGCACCAACCATGATTTTTGATAAAAATGACAATTTAAGTTTAATTACCGGCTCACCTGGGGGTTCGTTTATACCTGCAACGATATTAAGAGTAGTTACCGGGGTGATTGATTTTGATCTTAATATTGGGGAATCGACCATGTTGCCAAGATTGCATAAAGATTGGCCATATTCAGGCTTAGATCATGAATCCACTGTTAGTCAGGATGTTTTAAAAGTATTGGATAGGCTAGGGCACATGCCTGAATTATCTAAAACCATGGGAAGCACACAAAGCATCCATATTATAGATGGTTCAAACCAAGGTTATGCAGATCTTAGGAGACCTAACGCTGGAGTTGCTATTCAGAATGATTAGTTATTTAAAAATGAAAATGTAGGTAGAATTACGTTATGGGATTAACAATTTTTTATTGGATAGTATTACTGTCAACTTTTGTCGGTATTTATTATTTAGGAGCAAAAACTGATCTGAAGTTATGGGCTCGAGTCATTATTGCATTAGTTGCAGGCGCCATCTTAGGCTTTATTTTTGGTGATCTCGCGGCATCTTCGAAATGGATTGGAGATTTATTTGTAAGATTTATCAGAATGTTGGTTGTCCCGTTAATATTTACCTCACTAGTAGCTGGCGTTGTTTCGATGGGTGATCCTAAAAGGCTTGGCTCAATTGGTGTTAAGACAATTGCTCTATATATGTTGACCACTCTCTTTGCCATTATTATTGGTTTAGTTTTGGGAACTCTTTTTAAGCCGGTATGGGTATAGAATTAACTGGAGTTGATCCTTTCACCATGGGCTCTTCTTCAATGAGTGTAGCTGATCGTCTCTTTGGTATTGTGCCTACTAATCCTATTTCCTCTCTTGCTAAGGGCGATGTGCTTCCTATTATATTTTTCTCCATTCTTTTGGGTATTGGAATCATATTGGGAGGGGAAAAGACAAAAGCCTTGGGCGATGTTTTTTCTGCAGCAGCAGAAGCTGTTTTAAAGATAGCTCATATGGTAATGCAAATGGCGCCCTATGGGGTTTTATCACTTATCGCTTGGGTTGCTGGAACAATGGGGTTATCAGCTCTCCAGAATCTATTCGTTTTGACTGTAATCCTTTATGTAGGCTGTCTTGTTCACATCATTTTCGTTTATGGAGGATTAATTAGATTCATAGCTAGATTGCCTTTGAGTAATTTTTTTAAAGGTATACTCGATGCACAAGCAGTTGCTTACTCAACTTCCTCAAGTTCTGCAACACTCCCAGTAACTCTTCAGTGTGTCCAGGATAATCTAGGCGTTAAAAAAACTGTAGCCTCATCTGTGCTCCCCTTAGGAGCAACTATAAACATGGATGGGACAGCATTATATTTGGGGATAGTCGCGTTATTTTCAGCACAAATCTTCGGTGTAGAATTAACATTTGCTGATTATCTTTTAATAGCTATGACAGCAACATTGACCTCAATAGGTACAGCAGGTATTCCCTCGGCCTCACTATTTTTACTCGCAACAGTTTTATCTGTAATAGGCATTTCCGATGCTCAAACAGCATTAATTGTTGGATTTGTTCTTCCCTTTGACCGAATTCTCGACATGGCTAGAACAGTTGTAAATATAAGTGGTGATGCAACCGTTTCTGTTCTGGTCGCCAAGTCTGAGGGGGAAATCAACGAGACAGAATACCGAAATGAGTCTGTAATTTAGAAATAAAAAGACATTTGTTATGAGGCAAACAAAAATTATAGCCACATTTGGACCTTCTTTAGAAGATCCTAAAATTCTAAAAAAAGTTTTAGAAAGAGCCGATGTAATTCGTTTCAATCTGGCACATGGGACTTGGGATAAATCGGATAGCCAGAACAATGCAAAAAAGATAAAACTAGTTCAAAAAACAGCAAAGAAGATCAACAAGCCAATAGCTACCTTAGTGGATTTGAAGGGCAATAAGATACGAATAGGGAATTTTAAAAAGCATCTTATAGAGTTAAAAGCCTCTGACAAAATCGATGTTAGATTCACTGATCAATCAGTGACAAATAAAAATGAAATTATTATCAATGCTGACCACGTGTTTCAAGAGATTGATAAGAATGACTTGATTTTGATGGACGATGGCTTAATTAAGCTCAGAGTAGAAAAAATAACTACTAATAATAAAACCCTTCACTGCAAAGTTATTGAAGGAGGGCTTTTAAGCAGCAATAAAGGTTTTGAGGTTGAAAATAAAATAATTAATAAATCTGGACTGCGCGATGAAGATAAAGAGGATATAAAAAAATTAGCTAAACTTGGCGTTGACTGGATTGCATTATCTTTTGTTAATGATGCTAGCGATGTGAATCAAGCTAGAGAGGTTCTTTCCCAAGTTGGCAGTGATATAAAGCTTATAGCAAAAATTGAACGTTTAGAGGCCCTGAAGCAACTCTATTGGATTATTAAAGCGAGTGATGGAATTATGGTTGCAAGAGGTGATCTAGCTCTTGAATCAGGACCTGGAGAATTAACAGGACTACAAAAAAATATAATTAAACAAACTATAAAAGGGAAGAAAGTTGCAATTACTGCAACTCAAATGATGGAGTCAATGATTAATAACCCCAGTCCAACCAGAGCCGAAATGACAGATGTCTCAAACGCAGTCTTAGATGGTTCTGATGCAGTGATGCTTTCAGCTGAAACTGCTATTGGTAAATACCCAGCTGAAACTGTGGAAGCTATGCATGAGGTTTGTATTGGTGCAGAAAGCTATCATCAGTCAATTTCAAAGAAAGAAGAATTCGAATATTCTGAAGTTCAGCATATAGATGAAGCTATAGCGCTTAGTTCAATGAGTATTGCTAGGAATATGGGCATTAAAGCAATTATCGCTTTAACTGAATCTGGTTCAACCGCTCTGATGTTATCCAGAATAAGGTCTGATATACCAATATATGCGTTTACTAGAAATGAAGTTACTCAGCGGAGAGTGTCACTTTATCGAGGTGTGATTTCATTTCCTTACCCCTTTCTAGCTGATAACTTAAGTCAAGTCCTTGATGATATTAGAGAGCAACTACTTGATTCAGGGGTTGTTAATTCAGGCGATCTGATCATTGTAACCTCAGGTTCTCCATTAAAAGTTCCTGGCGGAACCAATTCACTTAGATTAATTACAATCTAAAAAATGACAAATTTCTTTTAGAAGGATTTATTTAGTAATACAATCTCAAATTCTTAAAAAAAACCTGAATTATGAATCACCAGAAAGTCGGTATTAGTGCAATTTCAACCTACGTTCCTCCTTATCGTGTGGATCTAGAGAAATGGTGTGAATGGACTAATCAATCTTGGGAAAAAGTTGAGAACGTCATTGGGACTGGCTTTAGAATGATGGGCCCAAATCAAACAGTCTATACGATGGCTGCCAATGCCGTTCTAGACTTAATTCTCTCTCATGAGGTTGATCCATCAGAGATAGGTTTTCTTGCACTAGGCACTGAATCGAGCACAGATAATTCTGCAGGCTCAATTATTATTAAGGGTATGGTCAATAAAGAATTAGAAAGAAGATCAATGAAACCTATTTCAAATAATTGTGAAGTACCAGAGTATAAGCAGGCTTGTTTATCAGGGATCTATGCTCTAAAGAATGCAGTTAGATTTATTAAAACAGATGCTCCCTCACTTAAGAGCATTGTTGTATGTTCAGACATTGCTCTATATCAAATAGGAGCAACTGGTGAACCTACTCAAGGAGCAGGAGCGGTGGCTGCCTTAATTGAGTCAAACCCAAAGATTGCAGAAGTTAGAACTTCAGAAGCAGGCTCTGCTTCTGACTATCGTCATCTGGATTTCAGAAAACCTATTCAATACAGAGCTAAGCAAGCAAATGGCCATTCAGATTTTGATCTCGAGTTACCAATATTTAATGGCAAGTACTCCTCTTCCTGTTATGTCGATGGAACTCTAAATGCCATGGATAATATGTCTTCGAAAAATTCAGGACACTTGGCAAATCATCTAAGAAGCACTAAGGCTATTTTTATGCACAGACCATTCAAAAAAATGCCAATAACTGCGTTCTCAATTGCTTATCTTTATGCTCTAGCACATGGAGACGATACAGATCATGAAGAATTGACAAGATATATAGATTTATCAAAATTAGATCAAGATAAAATCCTTGAAGAACTTCTTAATAAGCCCAATGTGAGTGATTTTCCTGAGACGGATATAAATCGTGAAGCATTTCCATTAACAACAGAGTTAGTGAAGATTATTCATAAAGAACCTGATTTTCAAACAAATGTGGTTTCAAAGCTTAGTTTTGGATCAGCTCTTACAACAGAGATGGGAAATATTTATTCCGGCTCTGTTTTTGGATGGCTATCAGCTGGATTAGAAGATGCATTGAAAAATGGAATTGATTTATCTAATGAGGAAGCTTTAATGATTGGATATGGTAGCGGGGATGCTGCTGAGGTGATTCCAATTTTCTTTGTTGAGGGATGGCAAGAATCAGCTAAGTTAACTCCATTTTCTAATGCGTTCGAATCATATATTAATCTTACTCATAAACAATATCTTAAGCTTCGATCAGAGAAGACAACCAATGGAATTGACTATAACCTAAAGAATGAATTCGTTGTCAGAAAAATTGGTTCAGAAGAGAGGGTTGATTTTCAAGATGCCGGGATCGAGTATTACGAGTTTCTTAATTAGTTTAAATATTTCTCATACCAGTCAAGATAGCGTTCTAAAACATCCTTGTTATAGCTGGGTATAGAAAAAGAATGGTGTTGACCTGGATAGATAATAAGCTCAGTCGGTATTTCGAGATGCTTTAAGGCCTGATACATCTGCTCTGAACCAATTAAAGGGACATTATAATCCTTCTCTCCAACAAGAAATAATGTTGGAGTTGTTATATTGCCTGCATTTAAGAAAGGGTGAGAGACACGCAACCAGGCTTCAGTATTATCCCAAGGTGTTCCAAGTTCGGTAATATAATCTCTAATATACTGATCGTCTCCAAATCCACTTAACAGATTAGAAATGCCAGCACCTGATGTTGCAGCCTGGAATCTTTGATCTTTTGCTATCACGTAATTTGTAAGCATACCTCCATAACTCCAGCCTCCAATGCCAAGTTTATTCTCGTCGATATAACCCAGAGTCAATGCATAGTCTAGTGCTGCACTAATATCTTTTGTGTCAATGCCTCCCCAATCTGCAAAGAGAGCCTTTTGAAAATCATAGCCACGTCCTGAGCTACCTCTTGGATTAACAGCCATCACTATGTAATCGTTTGAGGCGAATAATTGCCAATCGAATCTGAAACTCAATCCATATTGTGAAACAGGACCGCCATGAATTCTGATTAGAAGCGGGTATTTTTTATTTGAATCAAAATTGCTTGGCTTTACTAACATTCCATGTATGTTTTCATTATCAAAACTTTTAAAAGAAATCTCTTGCGTGCTACCTATGCCTTTATTATTGATAAAGTCTTCATTGTAAAAAGTTAATTGAGTTACTGATCCGTTGTTCAGGCTATAAAGCTCAGCAGGTTTGGCTGTGGATGAAGCGAGAAAGATAACCTTATTATTTCTTTGAACATATGAATTCGTATAGTTGGATAAGTAATACTCAGGAGGGGTTATTTTTTCAATGGTTTTCTCTGACATAGAGTATCTGGCCAATTGACTTTTCATGTCATCTTCAATAACAAAATAAACAGTTTCACCGTCTTCGGACCAGCTGTGAATGGCTGTATTGCGATCAAGGCTACTGGTAATATATTCTGTTTCTTTGGATTCAACATCAATAATAGAAACTTCTTGAAGCGAGTACCAAAGTAAGTCAGGATCTCCCCCATATAGATAAGCAATTCGTTTCCCGTCTGGGCTCCATTGAGGCCTTGAAGCTCCAGAAGGTGAAGAGTCTTCTCCAGGATGTGTGGTTAATTGTATGGCTTCTTTCTCATTAATATCTTGAATGTAAATATCCCAATTGTTGTGCCGATCAAAATCTCCTTTCTTGGTTACATAGGCTATTCTCTTACTGTCGGGAGACCAAGAAGGAAGATAGTGATTTGTATCATCAGTACTTAACTGGATGCTTTCTTTTGATTTTAGATCAGTAATAAAAATATGATCGCGCTCAGAACCTAGAAAGTCTTTATAATCTTGTTTGAATTGATATCGATCAATTACATACGGCTTAGGTGTTTCATCTTCTTCTTGTTTTGGAACAGATATATTAACAACGAGAGCTGCTTTTTCATTGTTGGGTGATATTTCAAAATCTAGGATATCTCCTTCTATTTTTGTCAGCTGTTTTTTTGTCTTGTTGGATAGGCTGATTGCCCATAGCTGATTGAAATCTTTCAGTTTGCCTCGACCTGGAGAAAGAAAGATAATCGATGTTCCATCTGGTGAAAATTGAGCTTTTCCAAATTCAATATTTTCTAAAATTACTCTTTTTTTATTGTTGTCTGTATTTAATAGTAAAAGAGTGCTCTGATATTCATCTTCTTTTGAGTTAACGGCAGAAACACTATAGATAATTACATTCCCAGACTTTGAAAGATCAACTAGGCTGACTTCCTTTAAATCGTATAAATCATCTGTGCTAATAAGCTTAGGGTCAGTGCTTGAAAAACTTGATGTAGATATCACCAAGAAAAATATAGCTCCCAAAAGTCGAGTAATAAAAGCGTTTTTATTCATCGATCAAGCATAATGTTTTTTTAATGTTTTCAATAGACTGACGGCAAAAATTGGAAAGAGCACGAGTAGCGGTGGAGACATAATTAATATGACGTCCATGGCGGCCCGGTTGCTATTTATAAAAAATAAGCAGGCGGGAAGTATCGCAAGAATAAATGCCCAAAATAATCGGCTGTATCGGCTGGGCTCAACATTATCACTGCTGGTCTTTTTGACGTGTGATGAGAGGAGGTAGGAGACTGAATCATAAGAGGTTGCTATGAATATAACCACAATTAAGCAATAGGCAAAGACAAAGAATTTTCCGTAAGGCAGGGTTAGGAGAACCTTAGTTGCAGCAACCGTATGTCCTTCATTGGCTAGAATATCGGAAACAATAAGCTGTCCTGAGAGTTCAAGTGTGATTGCGTAATTGCCCATAATTGCAAAAAAGACGAAACAACCAAGCGAACCAAGGAGAAGCATTCCAGTGATTACCTCTCTCAAGGTTCTACCTTTAGAGACTCTAGCAACAAAAAGACCTACTTGTGGACCAAGTGCTATCCACCATGCCCAATAAAACACCGTCCAATCTTCAGCAAATTTAGATTTTTCGATGATTCCTAGCGTGTTCATACCAAAGAAATTAATCGAGATTTCTTTTAGAGAGTTAAAGGTCAGTGCCAGGATCTCATAGGCGGGACCGAATGATAGGACGGCAATTAAGAAAACAAGTGACATTAGAATATTGGCATTGCTGATGACCCTAATGCCATTGTATATCCCTTTATAAACACTATAGGCAAACAGAGAAGTGCATAAGGCCAACATAGATAAATCTAGCATCAAATTATGTTCAATATTAAATATTTCGGCAACGCCTGCCCCAACAATGGGCACATACATTCCCATGCTTCCTCCACTTGCGCCAATCAGCACAAACACAAAGATAAAATCAACCAAGCGACCAAAAAAGGAGGTTTCAACAGAAGTCTCAGAATTTGTTCTTAAACCTGAACTGAGTCTTATTGACCCTAATTTGAAATGATAGAACGGAACTGCTATCGCGATCGCAGGAAAGCAATAAAGAGCCCAGCCGGTGATACCCCAATGGAAAATCCCATATCCTGAAGCTAGGTGGAACGCTCTCTCACTAAATGGCACAATCCCAAATAAAGACTCGTCCACATAATAAGCCCATTCTACGATTGACCAATACAATATACCGCCACCAATCCCTGAGCAAAATAACATACATGCCCAGCTAAAATTAGAGTATTCAGGGACTATATCTTTCCCACCAAGCCTAAAATTTCCATATTTAGAAAAAGCAATATAGAGAATAAATAGAACTGTTAAGATGCCAAAGATCATGTAGGTGGGTCCTAAGAGATCCACAATATTTTGATAAATATTACGAATTAATTCACCCGTTTCTATAGGGTATATCGCCATTGGTAGCGTAATTACAACAATTGCTAATAAGATGCTAAATACTGTTATTTGATCTGTGTTATTACTTTTCATCTATCTGTATCTCAGATAATTCGCTGGGCACTGGTTCTGTTTGCTTTTTTGCCATTTCGCCGACAAGAATAAACTCAAACGCTACGATAAAGACAAAGATAAAAAAGAACACCGCTAAAGTTATAATAGTTTTCTTCATGAATGATTCCTTGAGAAAATTAGATTAGAGTCTATTAATTAAATCCAGTTTTTTAATTATCGAGTGTATTATATTACTTAAACTATGCAGCAAAAGGGAGAAAAATGAGTCCTGAAAAAATAGATAGGACCAAAGGTAAATTGCCTCAAAAAGAAAAGGGGTCACTAAACCCTATACCTGCACAATCAATCGAAGAACAAAGACGACTTCAATTGGAACGTTTAGCAGCCAGTTTTAGACTATTTTCTCTATATGGCTTTGATGAAGGGTTAGCAGGCCACATTACCTTGAGAGACCCAGAGTTTAGTGATCATTTTTGGGTTAATCCATTGGGGATGAATTTTGCACATATTTGTGTTTCTGATTTACTCCTAGTTAAAGAAGACGGAAAAATCATTCAAGGAGATCGACCCATTAATCCAGCTGCTTTTTATATCCATTCTTCTATCCACAAGGCTAGACCAGATGTTAATTCTGCAGCTCATGCCCACTCCATTTATGGAAGAACATTTTCAACTTTAGGTAAAATGTTAGATCCCATCACCCAGGATGCTTCGATGTTTTTTCAAGAACAGTCTATATATGCAGATTATGGAGGAGTCGCCTTTGAAAAAGAAGAGGGAGCCGCAATTGCAAAGGCTTTAGGTGATAATCGAACGGTAATTCTTCAAAATCATGGTTTATTAACGACAGGATCCAACGTTGATATTGCTGCTTGGTTATTTATTGCTATGGACAAATGTTGTCAAAGTCAACTCATTGCAGAAGCTGCCGGTGAACCCACAATAATTCCCGAAGAAACAGCCCTTCATGCAAAGGCTCAGGCAGGCAGTGATATGGTGCTTTGGGCAAGCTTCCAACCCCTGTATGATCTGATATACCAAATATCACCTGATTTTTTAGACTAATGTTAGAAGAAACCTTAAATAAGCAAAAAATCCAGTCTAGACGACAGACTTATCCTAGCTTGTCTATCCGACAGGATCGACTTGATCGGATTCTTGAAATGATGCTTGAATACCAGGATCAAATACCGGTTGTCCTATCTGAGGATTTTGGTCATAGGTCACACATGATCTCAAGATTCTCTGATGTCGCAGCTGTGTTTGATGCGGTCCATTACATAAAGAAAAACTTAAAAAAATGGATGAAAGACGAGTCAAGAAGAGCGGCACCTCCCTTTAATTTATTAGGCGCTAAAGCTTATATACAGTATCAACCTCTTGGGGTAGTGGGTATTATCAGTCCTTGGAATTTTCCGTTTAATTTAACATACGGGCCTCTTGCGATTGTCCTAGCTGCTGGTAACAGAGCTATGATTAAGCCTTCAGAATTTACTCCCAGATCGTCAGCGTTAATGAAGACCATGATTAATAAGTATTTTGATGAAGATGAAGTTCAGGTTTTTCCAGGTGATGCTTCAGTTGGTCAAGAGTTTTCAGCACTGGCTTTTGATCATCTGCTCTTTACTGGCTCATCTGCTGTTGCAAAAAAAGTGATGCAGGCGGCCTCTAAAAATCTTGTTCCTGTAACCTTGGAGTTGGGGGGAAAGTCACCTGTAATTGTAAGTGCTGAGGCAAACATAAATACTGTTGCTGATCGCGTTTGGAATGGAAAATTAATGAATGCAGGACAGATCTGTATAGCTCCAGACTACACATTTGTGCATGAGACGATGTTAGAAGCATGGATTGAGGCATCCAATGAGACTGTCAATAATATGTATCCTTCAATTTATGATAATGATGACTACACCTCTATGGTTAATGAGGGTCATCATAAACGGATGCTTAAATATCTAGAAGATGCACAACAAAAGGGTGCAAAAGTCATCAAAATAAATCCTTCAAATGAGACCGAAGAAAATAGAAATCACAATAAGATCATGCCGGCAATGATCATTAATCCAAACGATGAGATGCTGGTGATGCAGGAGGAAATCTTTGGCCCGATTATGCCCATAAAAACTTACACAAAAATTGACCAGGTGATTGATTATATTAATCACCATGATCGACCGTTGGGCCTTTATTATTTTGGCCATAACAGGAGCGAGGAGGATCTTATAGTTAAGAACACAGTTTCTGGTGGTATGGCTCTTAATGATGTCATTTTTCAATTTGTTCAGGATGATATTCCCTTTGGGGGCATAGGACCGAGTGGCATGGGTCATTATCATGGCATAGAAGGCTTTAAGACATTTTCTCATGCAAGGGGTGTCTATAAACAGACCCGCATAGAAGCTATGCTGAAGCTTATGAGACCGCCTTATGGAAAACTGTTTGATCAGATACTATCAAGTCGCATCAAAAAGTAAGTGAAAAAAACACCCGAGCAAATACTCCAAGATAAACTCACAGAACTCGGTGTAGATGTTTTGAAAAAACACATTTTCTTATGTGCAGATCAAACAGAAGCCAATTGCTCTCCTAGAAAAAAAACCCTTGAGTCATGGGCATACCTTAAGACTAGACTTAGTGAACTTGGGCTTGATAATAGAGGAGGGATATATCGCTCTAAAGTAAACTGCTTAAGAGTTTGCTCTCAAGGACCTATCGCTGTGGTCTACCCCGATGGAGTCTGGTATAAGCGATGCACACCGGAGGTTCTAGAGAAGATTATTCAAGAGCATTTAGTTAATGGATCTGTCGTTGAAGAATACGTTATTTCAAAGCCGAGTTGATAGTTTCTAGTAAATAAGTTTCATTAGCTCTTTGAATTAAATAGGCGTGAATGTCTTCAGCATCCTGCTCGCTTAATCGTCGAGCAAAACCAACCATACCTTTTTCTGTGTAAAGCCCGCCAAGGGTAATTTCCATAAATTTCTCATGCGTCTCTTCGTCATAAATCTTAGATCTGCAATAACTCCTCCTCCCATGGCGCCAGCTCCGTGGCACATGTGACATTCCCAGTGATAAAGATCTTCTCCTCTAGCAATACTGGCTTGATCTTTTATTGGTGGAGGAGGTTCAGGCATATTAATGTTGACGGGTCTCTGAGGTAATTCAGTTTCGCCGTCCAACGAAAAGGTTACGATCCGTGCATTTATAGGACCTCCAGAATTCTTTGGAGGTAGACCGGCTTGAAGTGCAAAAACACCGCCATAACCTGCCACGACGGTGACGTATTGTTTGCCGTCTATACTGTAAGTAATTGGCGCAGCAACAATCCCAGTTTTAAGATCTTTGCTCCATTTCTTCTCTCCTGTTTGCGCATCATATGCAACCAGTTCACCATCCGATGTTCCTTGAAACACAAGATTTCCAGAGGTTGATAAAACACCACCGTTCCAGGGTAGAGTTAAATATTGCTTCCAAACTTCTTTTTGTTGAACGGGATCCCATGCGCTGAGCCGACCTCTAACACTTCTAACCAATAAGGAGAGCTGAAGTAGATTTTTTGGTGGCGCCAATACTGTTATATCACCCGCGGTGTTCCAACCACCTTTGTCGTATTCATAGTTATTATCTTTTGCAAACGGCATGTAGAGTTCTTGGGCGGGGATATAGACCAATCCCGTTTCTGGACTATAGGACATCGGCATCCAGTTATGACCGCCCAATGCACCTGGAAAAACAAGTTTCAAACTTGTTTCATAATCGCCCAGATCAATTTTTTCTGGTCTTCCGGTTTCTGGATTGACTTTACTGGCCCAAGTTACTTTTACATAGTTTTCTGCAGATAAAAATTCGCCATTGGTTCTATCAATGACATAGAAAAAACCATTTTTTGGAGCCTGCATAAGTACCTTTCTAAGATTTCCATCAATGGTAATGTCAGCCAGGATAATATGCTGTGTTGCTGTGTAGTCCCAATTATCTCCTGGCGTTGTTTGGTAGTGCCACACGTATTCACCGGTATCGGGTTTTAAAGCAACAATGGATGAAACAAACAAATTATCTCCCCCCCCAGGGCTTCTGGTCTTATAGTTCCAAGGAGATCCATTGCCTGTGCCTATATAGAGCAGATCGAGATCTGGATCATATGCCATGGAATCCCATACAGTTCCTCCGCCACCAGCTTCCCACCATTCAGAGCCTTTCCAAGTTTCTGCTGCCATTTTCATGGCATCGTTTTCAAATCCGTCTTCTGGATTCCCTGGAACGGTAAAGAATCTCCAGATCATTTCTCCGTTATTAACATCGTAGGCACTGACATAACCACGAACACCAAAATCTGCTCCTCCATTGCCTATAATGACTTTGTCTTTAATGATTCTAGGCGCTCCAGTGATGCTGTAGGCTTTAAAATTATCCACCGTCATTGTCTCCCATATCACGGTCCCATTTTTAGCATCCAAAGCAATCAATCTTCCATCTAGGGTTCCTAGGTAAAGCTTACCTTCCCATGCTGCTACACCTCGGTTAACGGCATCACAACATAAGTAATAAGCCTTTTCTCTTGGGACCTTTGGATCATATTTCCATTTTAATTCCCCTGTTACAGCGTCGTTGGCATAGACAACACTCCAAGCCCCGGTGCTGAACATGATTCCATCTATAACCAATGGCGTAGCTTCGTGTCCGCGGCTACTGTCCAGGTCATGGAACCATTCAATCCCAAGATTTTTAATATTCTCTGAATTGATTTGGTCTAGGGTGCTGTGACGTTGCTCATTATATGTTCTGCCATGGCTTAACCACTGATCACTGTTTTTATCGGCGTTGATAATTTCATCAGCATCAACATTAAAGTCTTCAGACCTGACTTGATTTGTGAACAGTATAAGCGAAAACGGTTAGTGCTATTGTTGTAAAAAATCTCAAAACCATTATTCTATAACTTGTACCCCATCAATTCGAGAGAGTATTTATTTATATCAAGGTTTGACTTTTTAGATGTTTTATATTCATCTATGTACTCAAGAAATTCTAAAGGGGGAGTATAAAGAAAATGCGAAGATTCATTCATTGTATGTTCAGTTTAATTTTTATAATCAATTTAACGGTTATTTCTTCAACTCTAGAGGCCTCTTCTGAGGCAGAGATGATGAATGGTGCATACCAATCAACCTATAACCCTGACCCGAGTCCAAAGATTTTAATTAAAAATGGAACCTTACTTACTGGAACTGGAGTGTTGTTAGAAAAATCATCAGTTTTAATAGAGAATAATCGGATCGTCTCTGTTGGAAGTGATATTGATGAAACTGGTGCAACAGTTATCGATGCAGAAGGAAAGTGGATTACTCCAGGTATTATTGATATTCATTCGCATATGGGTGTTTATCCCGCTCCTAGCTTACGATCTAACTCAGACGGCAATGAGGCAACCAGCCCAACCACTCCAGATGTTTGGGCCGAGCATTCTGTGTGGACTCAGGACCCTCAATACACTCTTGCCCTTAAAGGAGGTATAACCACCTTTCATGTTCTCCCAGGTTCAGCCAATCTTATTGGTGGCAGAGGGGTAACATTGAAAAATATAAGAAGTGTCACCGTTCAAGGGATGAAATTTCCAAACGCACCCCATAGTTTGAAAATGGCTTGTGGCGAAAACCCAAAACGAGTTTACGGCAACCGAAATACAGAACCCTCAACTCGAATGGGTAATGTTGCAGGTTATCGAAAGTCTTGGATTAAAGCCAAAGCATATCAAAAACGATTAGAGGAATATGAATCGAAATCAGAAGAAGCTAAAGAGCTAGAATACGCACCCTCTAGAGACTTAGAATTAGAGACTCTGGTAGGTGTGCTAAAGGGCGAAATTCTAATTCAAAATCACTGCTATAGAGGTGAAGAAATGGCCATCATGCTCGATATAGCGAAAGAATTCGGCTACAAGGTGACCACCTTTCACCATGCGATTGAGGCTTACAAAGTTGCAGATATTCTTGCTGAACAAGGCGTTTGTTCGGCTATGTGGGCCGATTGGTGGGGTTTTAAACATGAGGCATATGACATGGTCTGGGAGAATGTCGCTATAGTTGATCAAGCTGCAATGGAACCGGTTGTGCCATCGTCCATTCAGACTCAGCTGTTGGAATTCAACATTTAAACCAAGAGGCATCTAAGGCCTTGGCTGCTGGAAGGAGATCAGGTCTCGATATTGATAAAGCTAGAGCTATTCAATGGATTACTTTAAATGCCGCAAAAGGACTTGGTATCGAGGATCGGGTAGGAAGCCTTGAAGCCGGGAAAATGGCCGATGTAGTCATTTGGAGTAGCGATCCATTTAGTGTTTACTCAACGGTTGAAAAGGTCTTTATTGATGGTCATATAAAGTATGAGAATGAAACCGTAGAGGAATTTGAGAGAACAGATTTTGATCTGGGTATTATAGATCCAGAGGGAGATCGATTATGAGTCATCTAAAATTAATCAGTTTTGTTTGTCTTATCTTTTTATCTTCGAATCTACTTGCTGATAATCATTCAGTAATTTTGATAAAAAACGCAACAATAATAACTGCTTCTGACCAAGGGACACTCGAAAACACGGATCTTCTTATTGAAGATGGAATCATTCAGGAGATAGGCAAGAACCTAATAATCATTGATGGGTCTGAGATAGATGCGACGGGTAAGTTTATAACCCCTGGTCTTATTGCGCCTCATACCACACTAGGTCTTCAAGAGATTGAATTGGAGGCAGCAACTAGGGACGATTCCACAGATCATTACTCTGCAGGTTTTAGTATTGCCAAGGCCTTTAACCCTGCTTCTTCTTTGATTCCTTATAATCGAGCAGGCGGGATTACTTCTGCGATTGTGACCCCGTCATCAGCTTCTGGGATTTTTTCTGGAATGGCTTCAGCGTTTAAGATTAACGGTGCCCTAATGACGGAATCAATTATTGAAGATATAGCTTTGATCATGAATCTTGGAGGAAATAAAGATTCTCGTGCATCAACAATAATGTCGCTAGAGGATTCTTTTGATGTGGCTCGACGTTTTGCAATGAAACGGTCTTCGATTATGAGGGGCGATGATTTTGATTTTGGAGATTACACGATTAGAGATTTAGAAGCTATTCAAAGACTTTTAAAACAAGAAATACCCCTTGTTGTTCGTGCAAACAGAGCTAGTGATCTTTTAAGAATGATAGAAATTGCTAATCAATATGAGATTAGGATTATCTTTGCAGGAGCCAAGGAAGCTTGGAGAATTGCAGACTCAATTGCTGAAGAATCAATCCCTGTAATTATCGATCCTATGGATAATATACCCAGCTCCTTTGATTCAATTGCCGCAAGATTGGATAACGCAGCTATCCTGGAGGATTCAGGCGTAAAAGTTCTGATCTCTTCACAAAGTGATCATAATTCCTATCTTAGTCGACAAGGTGCGGGAAATGCAGTGACATATGGGTTATCAAAAGAGGGTGCCATTAAAGCTTTAACGATACATGTTGCTGAAACTTTTGGTATTGCAGATCAGATTGGTTCTATAGAAGCGGGTAAAGACGCGGATATTGTTATATGGGATAACGACCCATTGGAAGTCTCAAGTTTCACCACAAAAGTCTTAATTGATGGAGAAAACATGAGTCTAATGACACGTTCAAAACGCCTTAGGGACAGGTATTTGGAAAAACTCGGACTGAATTAATTTCTCTGCGAGATCGTAGAATCGATTAGTCCTAAATAGTCTGATAAGGTTTTACCGTCTTTTGAGAGTGAATCAATTTCACTGATAATTTTGTCAGCTGATTGAATGCTGGTCGAGACTTTAGCTAAAATGCTTGTGTCCCCTCTCTGAATAGAGACTTGATCCAACACATCAATAATTTCAAAGAGGTCTAAATTGCCGAAATCCGTAAAAGAGTCTTTTTTAACTTTCGTAATACCTTCACTAGCTAGGAGTTTATCCTCATCACTGACCTCAATTAAGTCAAGGTACTCTGAGAAATCCCTAGTCTTTTCTTGTGAAAAATCGGTGCTGTTACTCCAAGCTATGTAAACTCTCGGTTCGTTCTCAGAAGAGTTGTTTACTTTGTCCTTGAAGATATCGTATCCAAAGCCCAGATCGAAACTTCCCAGTGGGATATCAAACCAATAAAGGTCGAAGTTATACCCCAATATAAAATTAAAGAAATTAGTGCGGTTTTCTTTGAGTTGGTATGAACTAACAGAGCCTCTATTGAGTTGGCCCATGGTAATTTTAGACTTTATTAATTGAGAATTATTGGCTACCAAAATTCCTCCTAAACTCAATGTGATTGAATCTCCATCGCTTGAATGTCCAATATTAGCATTGTCATATTGGTAACCATCAACATAGACATCATTTCGATAAGCGCACCCGTATTTACTGCTATTATTCTTATAGAATTCACAGGAGGTTGATGATGCTTCGATGAATACTCTGTAACTTTCCAATCCTGCAAATGAATCAATTAAACCCCAAGTCTCAAACCCAAATAGACCCATCGAATCTTTAAAAGGTTCACCCATGACTTGCCCATAAAAAGCCAATGGAGTTTTATTAATTACATGAGAGGATCTAAAATCAAAACTGACAGAGTTATACCCTGAATCATCTTTATCTAGGAGCATGTCAGTAAATCCAGAAAATCCACAAGATTGAGTTTCTCCACAAAAAATTGACGTTCTAGAGAAACCTAATTCTAGAGTAGGAATTGGTCTAAAATCAAAACGCATACCGAAAAAACGTGGGTCAGGAACAGTTCTGGAATGATTTAGTTCCCCTGTCATGATTGAGAAATCCCATGGACCAATCCATTTGAGAAATCTTGATTCAAAAGGGTCTGAAAAAGTTCTTTCAATAGCTAAGCCTTTAATAGCATTGGCGTTAGTTGATAGAACTAAACTGTTACCCCATCCAGGACCCCACCAACGTTTTTTAGAGCCAACATCGATTGAATAATTACCTCTAGCGATGGATAGATAGGATTCATTGAATAAGGTATCGCCCGGTATTTTTTCCACTTTAAGATTAATTGCTAAATTCTTCGATAAGAAAGTTGATTGAGCGCCGGCCGATTTTGTATAGGTCACAGTGTCATTGAACCAAGTAAACGGATTGGGATTCTTGGCTACTTTAATATCAGTTTGCCCAGATAAACCTCCCATCTCTGCATCAATTAGAGCGTCTTTTATACGTTGAAATGATGCTATTTCAATTAGACTCATTTCAGACTCATTTTTTGTCAGATTATACGCAATATCACCCCAAGCTATTGGCCAAGTTGAGATGGGTATATTTAGAGCTCCAGAATCCACCAAGATTTGGATATCGTGTCTGATTAGTAAATTATCTGGCATCACCCAAGGAGATGCTTGCAAGGGTTTAACTTCAATTAAGGCTAGAACACATGCGATAAAGATAAACTTTTTAGGTAGTCTCATTTTCATTAAGCGTATTCTACTACTCAGATGGATAATCTGCTAAAAAAAACTGATTTTTGATTTAAATCGAATATAAAATAGATTCGTTCCAATAGATGAATTAACTAATGAATTTTAAAATAATAGGTACGATTTTTATTATTGTCTCTCTGGCCTCGTGCAGTTTACCCAAAACTGACTTAACGTCAGACCAAAGCTCTATTAGAGAGACGATCAACGGTCAGGTTATTGGAGGAGATAATGGAGAAACTCACCAGTGGCTCGGTTTACAATACGGGTCTATACCGGATTCTAGATTCCGTTGGAAAAAAGCAAATACACCCGCTTCTTGGGATGGGGTTAAAGAGACACTTGATTTTGGACCAAGTTGCATACAACGAGGTTCTTTAATCAATACTTCAAAACGTAGAAAATGGGGTGACATGGTTGGTTCTGAAGATTGTCTTTATCTAAATATTTGGGCACCAAAAATGAATCCTGAGAATTTGCAAACTACTGCACCTATGCCTGTAATGTTATGGATCCATGGTGGAAGCAATGTTTCTGGGAATGCAGATTTTTATAATCCATCTGCACTGGCTTCAGAGCATCAACTTATTGTAGTCACAATTAATTATCGACTTGGTCCCTTTGGCTGGTTTCGTCATCCAAGTATTGGAGAAACATCTAACGATGCTGTAAATGCTTCTGGGAATTATGGAAACATTGATACCATCCAAGCCCTAGAATGGGTTCGCTCTAATATATCTGGATTTGGTGGCGACCCTAATAACGTGACAATTTTTGGCGAATCAGCAGGCGGCTATAATGTTGCGGCATTGTTATCATCACCGCTAGCAAAGGGCATGTTCCATAAAGCTATTATTCAAAGCGGGGGGATTAAGCCAGGTGACATCACTCATTCAGAATCCTTTCTTGAAGAAAATATACCTTGGAAGAATTACACATCAAGGGAATTAACCAATAGATTATTAATTTTAAAAAAATTAGCTCGTGATCGAGAAGATGCTGTATCAGTTCAGAATTCAATGAGCGATGAGGAAATTACTACATTGCTAAGAGGGGCTAGTTCAGAAGAAATATACGAGTCTTTTGAAGCCTCCAGAGTCAATACCAATGAAATGTTAAGGCCCTTTCCAGACGGAGTGGTTCTAGATGAAGAGGGGATCCTCAATGCGCTGAAAAATGGTGCATCTTCAGATATTCCAACAATTTTTGGGACCAATCGAGATGAGATCAAGCTCTTTCTAGTTGGCAATAAACGTTTGGTACGCTATTTTTTTGGCTTGCCAAGAATTAGGGACTTGCAGTTGTGGAATGCAATCTCGTCACATCGTTCAGACACTTGGAAATTCTTAGCAGTTGATAACCCAGTAAGAGAACTCAGCTCCTTAGGTAGAGAGAATGTTTTCGCCTACAGGTTTGATTGGGATGACGAACCTAGAAAATATGGAGAAGACCTCTCTGATCTTTTGGGCGCCTCGCATGCTTTTGAGATTCCCTTTGTTATGGGTAATTTTGAGGAAGACACTCTTACCAGATACATTCTTAGTAAGAAAAACATGAATGAAGTTAAAGGACTTTCCGGGACTATGATGAGTTATTGGGCAGAATTTGCTTATAACGGAGATCCAGGGAAAGGTCGGAGCGGTGATCAATTGAAATGGAGATCTTGGGATGAGAGTACATTAGAAAGTCCTAAATTTATAATACTCGATAGTGAAAGCGATCAGGGCATTGTGATGTCATCTAGCTCTATTACAAGAGAGTCACTTTTCTCAGGTATTGCTGATGATCCTAATATTATGGATTATAAGATGAGGTGTGAATTAGTCGATATTGCTATTAGATACGATAATGTTGCGGCTGACGATTGGCTGAATAAATTCTCAAATGGACTTTGTGAGAATCTAGATCCCTATATCGAATGGAGACATTTTTGGTATGATGAGGACGATAGACCCTATTAAGGATTGAGATGCAATATTGGTTAATGAAATCAGAACCAGATACTTACAGTATTGATGATTTAAGAGATTTTCAAACGGACCACTGGGATGGAATCAGAAACTATCAGGTTAGAAATTTCTTCAGAGATCAAATGAAAGTGGGCGATAAAGCTTTTTTTTACCATTCAAATTGCAAAGAACCAGGAGTAGTAGGGTTAATGGAGATAGCAAGCACGGCTTATCCTGATCACACAGCATTTGATAAGACTGAAAAATATTTTGACCCCAAAAGCGACCCTGATAACCCTAGGTGGTTAATGTTAGATGTTAAATATAAGCGACATTTAAAAAGAAAAATTACATTGACAGAACTTCGAGGTGAAAAATTTCTAGAGAGCATGAGATTGCTACAAAAAGGAAACCGTCTTTCGGTGCTTCCAGTCACAAAAGAGGAATGGGATCATATTCTGGGTATGGAGAAGACATGAGAGGATATAGAGTTATTTTTATTACCTTTTTTCTAGTTTGCTTCAATGGGCTAAGCCTAGCAGCAGAATCAAGCACAAAAGTATTCATAATTCAGCCGAAGAACGGGGAGATGGTGGACAAAACTTTTGAAGTAGTCTTTGGGATAGAGGGTATGACACTTGCTCCGGCTGGCACTTACCAGAATAATACCGGACATCATCATTTAATAATTGATGCTGAATTACCTGCTTTATCATTGCCTATCCCAGCCAGCGAGAACTACGTTCATTTCGGTAAGGGGCAGGATCGAACCGTATTAACTCTTGAACCCGGAAGACACTCGCTCCAATTGCTTTTAGGAGATGGAAATCACATTCCGCATCAACCGCCGGTAGCTTCAAAAAAAATAGAAGTAATTGTTAAACCTTAATTGTTTTCCGAACGATTCATGAAGGGCCTAATTAAGCCAACAATTTCTTTCGTCCTTAATTCTGGCGAGACAATTCTTGATTGATCTAATACCGCGGTATTGATTTCAGGGTGAGCATTAGCGATTAATGCCACCTGCTCAATAAAGAAATCATCTTCTGCAGACATTACAAATACTGGACAAGTAATTTTTTTCAAGACAGCAATAAAATCTTGCTCCCAAATAGCCGTAAAAGCCTGATTTCTGCCTTGTTTTGATCGTAGTGCACCTCTTAACTCTAAATCAACCAATTCAGGATCAAATTTAGGAAACAAGGTTTTGATCAGGTTAAAGGTGTTCAATAAATAGTTACCGTCTTCATCCGGTTCTAAAGCGGGCGTAAAATTATCTTTAAAGACTTGTCTTTCTTCAGCCGTCAGATATGCCGCACCATTGAGACAGAGTGAAAGGACTTTTTCCGGTCTTTCTAGGACTATTTCAGAAGCAATATGGGTGCCAGTGTGATGAGCGTAGATATGAAATTTCTCTATTCCAATTGCATCAATGGCTTCAGACAGCCAATCTCGATAATCAATTAAACTAGGCATTCCTTCCGGATTGAATGACTCTCCAAACCCTGGTGTATCAAAGGCATACATAGGTCGATCATCCTTCATTTCTAACATCATTTTTTCAAACATTATTGAACTCGCTGGGGTTCGATGAAAAAATAATAAAGGTGTTCCTTTGCCACTGAGATAGCGATAGTGGATTTGCCCAGATTCAGTGTTGATATATGCTTTTTTAATTTGTGCCATTGTCCCAAATTACTTATTTATATTATGTAAATATTTACTCTTAGATTAATCGAAAGCACATTAAATTGATATAATGCATCTCATGAATAGACTTATTATAGGAATTTCTGGCGCCAGTGGCGTTATATATGGTATTCGCCTGCTTGAAATGTTGAAGGATGTTGAAGACATTGAAACTCATTTGGTTGTTACTAATGGAGGCAAGCTAAATATTTCCTTGGAAACTGATTTTGATCTCAAAGACATCGAGCAAATGGCAGATGTTGTTCACAGTGATCGTAATCTTGGAGCAAGTATTGCTAGCGGATCTTTTGAGACAACAGGAATGATTATTGCTCCGTGTTCAATGAAAACACTCTCAGCAGTGGTCAATTCTTACGCAGCCAATTTAATTGTCAGAGCAGCTGATGTGATTTTAAAAGAAAAAAGACAGCTTATTATCATCCCTAGAGAGACACCTCTGCATCTTGGTCACACAGAACTCTTTTATAAGGCCTCGCTAATGGGGGCTCACATTGTCCCTCCAAATCCAGCTTTTTATAATAACCCTGAGAGTATTGACGATATTATCAACCATACTGTGGGCCGTGTTTTAGATTTAGCTGGTGTTGACAACGATGTTGTTAAGAGATGGAAGGGTGTCTAACCTCCCATGAATTCTGATTCTTTGCAGGATATTATTCTTCGGGTTCAAGAGTTTTTAAATAATCACAAACTGTTAGCATCGCTAGCAAAAATAATGAATCTGTATGGGCAGCTACAGTTTTTTATTTTTCTGACACCGAATGAACCTTTATTTTTTATCCTCTGATAAGACTAAACAATAGGTAATATTCAGACTGATGAGAATGTAGCAATTACTGTTTATAAAGACGTTGAGGATTGGCAATCCATTAAAGGGTCTTCAAGGCATGGCCGGGTTTTGAGGTAGATCATCTATAGGGATAAGATTTTAGCTGACTACATCAAGAAGTACGTTTTTTTGGACAAATTCTTAAAAACCCAAAAAAGGGCAAACAGGAAAAGAAAATAGCTGAAAAATTTAAAAATTTTGGTTTGTATTCTAAAACCTAATTTTTTTCGCATTATCGATAATTCATTTTTTTTGGTTTAAAACAGGAGCTTGTTTTGAAAGACGATTTTTGGGGCTATAAAACCTTAGTCGTCTGAGGTGGAATAGTCGGGGGGTTTCCTAAATGAGCCCGCTGTCAACAATGAGAATTTCTCCGGTAATAAGTTTCGCGCCCTCCAAAAACCAAACTAGGGTTTCAGCAACATCTTCAGCCGTTGCGACTTTTTTTAAGGGAAATTATCTTCAGCTTGTTGAATAAGAGCAGCATAGGCTTCATCTCCCTTTCCCACCCTTAAGCCATCTGGTTTTTATTGGACCTGGCGCAACAGATTGATTTGATTTCGGCCCCAAAACAGGGCCCAAAACTTGGTCTTTAGTTTAAGGCAGCTTTGGAGGAAACTAGGCAATTGGGGAAACCCATTCCATTTATTCCAGCTAATGAGGAATCATTAACAATAGCTCCTAAACCCTGTTTTTTCATATAAGGAACCACTGCCTTTATCATCTGATAGGGGCCTACGACATTAACTGAATAGATGTCTAAAAAATCTTCAGAAAAACCCCCCCTCAAGATTTTGAAACGGATTAAATTTAGTTTTGCCAGCATTATTAACTAAGTAATCAATTCGACCCCATTTGTTTATCGCTGCTTGTACCATCGCTTTGCATTCTTATCGATAGCTACGTTAGCTTTTACGACAATGCATTCAACATTCTGCTCCTCAACTAATTTGCTAGTGGAAATTGCTTCTTCTTCGGAGCGAGTGTAGTTAATGACAACATTACAACCTTTTTTTGCAAGTAAAACAGCAGTAGCTGCTCCCACACCAGTGGCCGATCCTGTAACTATTGCAACTTTCCCTTTTCCATTATTTTCTGCAGTTTTAATTCGTAGTTATTGTATCGATTAAACTAAATAAAATCTTTGATTTAATTTGAATTGGCTTAAAGGCACAATAATAGATCAAAACAATCAAAATTTGATTAAAGGAGGCGAAGAAGTGGCTTTTAACGATATGAGAGGATACATGAAATTTCCTCAAAGAAAAAGGTTTACTGATAGACGTAGATATAGAACTTAATGTAGCTAGGGAAACCACAGAACTGCAGCCGTTAATGCGTCATTTACATAATCAAGATGGTCCCGCTTTGATGCTGAACAATCTTTCTGGTTATAACACCAAAGAAATACCTGTCTTATTTAACCCCCACGGGACTAGGCAAAGAACGGCTATGATTTTAGGGAGGATGACCCTTTAAAGGCTAAATTAAAACACGCTGAGATCCTACCGATCAATCAAAATGGCTAAAACCAAATCTGATTGACGCCTCTAAAGCTTCTTGCAAGGAGAATAAGATAGAGAAGAGGGATATTAATATAGGAAAGCAGTTGCCTCATGTTTGGTTCGGGAAAGAAGGCCCAGCCTATATAACAAATGCAGTTGTCATTACAAAAGATCCGGAAACTGGCATCCCTAACACTGGGTGTTATCGATTAACCCAATTATGGAATGCCTCGCACCCTCATGGTGAAGGGTTTTTTCAGAAGAGGGAAAAAAGAACATGCCTTTCAATTTTTGCTTTCTGGAACCCCCTGGGAACCACATTGGCTTGCATTTGGGGAAAGGCTCAGGAAATGGGTAAACCCTTGGGAAAATTTCCATAGCATGTATGGTTGATCCTGTGATTCAAATAGCAGGGGCTACAAGCATCCCTTTTGGTCTCGATGAGATGGATTTTGCAGGGGGATTAAGAGGTGAGGCCATTGAAGTTGTTGACTGGAAACAGTGGATATTCAAGTGCCCGCCAATTCTGAGTGGGTTATTGAAGGTCAATTTTTACCCAAAAGAGATGTAACCATTGGGCCCATTCCAATCCCATTGGTTTTTATGATGAGCACAATTATTTCCATTAATTGAAGTGGATTGATTACCATAGAAACGATCCGCTTTGGTATTCAACAATGGAGATGGAACCACCTTTTGACCCCAATTACATGGCTTGTTTACCTATCGAAGGGAATTACTTAGTGATTTGCAGAAAAAAAAACCAGAAGTTGAAAACGTTGTGGTGACACCTAATCTTAGTTATTTTGTTCAACTCTCTGTTGATGGAGCACAAAAACCCACCCCGGGAAATTTTGGGAAAAATTTTTACTCCACGCGGGTTTTGGGGGGCTAGCGGACGATGGGGAAGGACAGCCAAAGTTGTTGTCGTTGTCGGTCCTGATGTAAATCCTTATGATTTGAATGAAGTTGAATGGGCAATTCAAACAAGGGTTCAACCCTTTTCTGACACCATTATCAATAAATCCGGTCAAGCGTTTCTCATGGATCCTTCGGCACCAAAAGATCCAGGGCATGGGATTGCTCTTCAATCAGAGCAAATCGGCATTGATGCAACTGTTAAGGTTTTTGAACGCTTCCACACTTATCCCGAATACAGTAATGCCAACGCAGAGGATGTGGCAGCTATTGCGGAGAAATTAAAAGATATTCTTTGAATTTAATGCCTGGGCAGAAAAAAACTCAAAAATTCAGGGATTTGTTAAATAGCTCAGACCTCGATTTTTTAATTGAAGCTCATAATGGTATTAGTGCAAAAATAGCAGAAGAGACTGGTTTCAAGGGTCTATGGGCTGGAGGATTAGCAATCTCTGCGCAATACGGTGTTAGAGACAATAATGAAGCCAGCTGGACTCAAGTCCTCGAGACTTTGGAATTCATGGCTGATGCTACCAGGATACCAATTATGTTGGACGGTGATACTGGGTACGGAAACTTTAATAACGTTAGACGCCTGATTAACAAACTCGAACAACGAGATGTTGCTGCGGTGTGTATTGAGGATAAAGTTTACCCAAAAACCAACAGCTTTATTGATGGCAATAAACAAGAATTAGCAGATATTGATGAGTTTTGCAGTCGCATTAAAGCTGGAAAAGATGCTCAAACTGATGACGATTTTTCCATTATCACTAGAGTCGAAGCGTTTATAGCTGGTTGGGGTCTTACCGAAGCTTTAAAGCGCGCAGAAGCATACCATCAAGCCGGATCTGATGGCATTTTAATTCATAGCGCATTGACGGAACCAATTGAAATATTAGCTTTTAAGAAAGAGTGGGCTAATCGATCACCTGTGATTATTGTCCCAACAAAGTATTACAGTACGCCGACGAATATCTTTTCAGAGGCTGGGTTTTCAATTGCAATATGGGCGAACCATATGATTCGATCATCAATTGCCTCTATGCAAGAAACCGCTAAGGCGATTTATAACGATTCTTCCATCACTAAACTTGAAGATCAAATTGCAACGGTGAATGAAGTCTTTAGACTTCAAGGAGTTTCTGAGTTGCTTGAAGCAGAGGAGATGTATCTTCCAAAATCAGACCTGACTCAAAAAGCAATTATTTTGGCTGCATCCAGAGGCTCAGCGATGTCCACATTAACTGAAACAAAGCCAAAAGCGATGGTTAAAATTAAAGACAAAAGTATTCTTGAGCATATTACTAATGTCTATAATCAACACGGGATTAAAGACATTACAGTGGTTAGGGGGTACAAAAAAGAAAGTGTTGATTTACCTCAACTTGATTACGTTGATAACGATAACTTTTCAACAAGCAGTGAGTTGGCCTCTTTTAATCTAGCTCTGAAGAACAGGAATGAAGATTTTTTTATTTCCTTCGGCGATGTTTTATTCAAACCTTACCTATTAAAACTCTTTGACGAATTCAATGACGACATAGTTATTAGTGTTGATACACAATGGCAAAACTCAGCAAATAAAAATAGAGCGGCAGATTATGTTAGATGCAACGAACCTCATTCAAGAGATTCATATAGCCATGAAATTTTTCTTGATCAATGTGGCGAAGATTTAAAAGAGGAAGAAATTCACGGCGAGTGGATGGGGGTTGCCAGATTCTCAAAAGAAATTATTCCTGAACTCAATACAATTCTTGCAGACTTAGAATCTAGAGACGATTTTAATAAGTTGAAATTTCATCATCTGTTTCAACATTTAACGGATTTAAATATCAAGGTTAGGGTCATCTACACCACAGGGCATTGGTTAGATATAGATAGCTTGGATGATGTTGTGGAGGCATCTAATTTCCTATGATTACAGCAGAAGATTTTATTCTCAGGTCAAAGGAGAAGGGATTTAATATATACAGTGGTGTTCCTTGCTCTTATTTGAAGTCATTTATTAATTATATTATTGATTCAGATGACATAAGTTATATACCGGCAGCAAGTGAAGGAGATGCAATAGGAATAGCTGCAGGGTCTTATTTAGGTGGACGGAGTCCAGTGGTTATGCTTCAGAACTCGGGACTGGGTAATACAGTAAACCCGATTACTTCCTTGCTACAGACGTTCAAGATACCAGTTTTAATAATAGTAACCCTTAGAGGCGATCCTAATGCTCCAGCAGACGAGCCACAACATCAACTAATGGGTAAAATAACCACAGATCTATTAGAACTTATGGGGCTGGAATGGGATTGGTTTCCTGAATCCAGAAAAGAATTAGATCTCAAACTGGAGAAAGCATCAGCGAGGATACACCAAGATAAATGCTCTTTTGTGATGGTAATGAAGCAAGGTGCTGTGGAGCCTTATGAATTGCATAGCGGCGGAACTGAAAATCATAGAGAGGACCAAATTATTCAGGATAATATTTATCAAGACGATGAGGTAACTCGAGAAGAGGTTCTGCTATCGATACTGGATCATACTTCTGATCAGGACTTATTAATTGCTACCACAGGGTACACAGGAAGAGAGTTGTATAGCTTGAAAGACCAACCTAATAATTTTTATATGGTCGGCTCAATGGGTTGTGCGATAGATATTGGTTTAGGTTTAGCTTTATCAAAACCTAAATATCGGGTGATTGTGATCGACGGCGACGGGGCTTTATTGATGAGACTAGGGGCATTAACTTCTGTTGGCTATGAAGCCCCAAGAAATTTGTTACATCTTGTTTTAGATAATGGCACTTATGAGTCTACAGGCTCACAGAAGACAGTTTCTCAATTTGTTGATTTCAAGAGTATTGCGCTAGCTTCCAGTTACACAAGAGCGATCTCTACCAATTCACTGAATCAACTCAAAGAAATACTTAATAAACCAAATGAAGGCACAACTTTCGTTCATTTTCCTATTGTAAATGGTGTAAAAAATAACCTGCCTCGACCGAATATAAAGCCTTATGAGGTTGCAGATAGATTCAGGACTAATATAGAGGATTATCATTAATGGGTAATGCAAGAAATAATATTTTACTTAACCCGGGACCTGTTAATTTAAGTCAAGCGGTTAAACAAGCAATGAATCATGAAGATGTTTGTCACAGAGAAATTGAATTTGGCGAACTAGTGCAATCGATTAATGAACGATTAATTAAGATCTATCCTTCTTTTGATAAATTTTAAAAGCTGTGCTTTTAAGTTGCTCAGGAACTGGAGCCGTTGAAGCCATGATTTCTTCATTTATTAATCAAGGCAAAACTTTAGCCATTAGCAATGGGGTTTAGGGGAAAACGCATGGAGAAAATTCTAAATATCTATAAAAAACCCTACGAGGCGATAGAGTTTGATCTAGATCATGAGATTGATCTTGCGAGACTAGAGAACCAATTAAAGTCTGATCGAGAAATAAGCAATATGACCTTAGTCCATCATGAGACAACAACAGGTCGTTTAAATTCTTTAAATTCTATAGGTCAACTATGTAAGGACTATGATGTTAAGTTTTTTTTTAGATGCTGTGAGTAGTTTTGGTGCTGAGGAGATTCAAGCAAACGCGTTTAAATCTAGCTCCCGTTGCTGCCAGTGCTAATAAATGCCTTCATGGTGCACCTGGCGCCTCATTTGTTATTGCACATCAAGATTTATGGAATGATGAGCCAGATCAAGCAAGTAGCGTTTATTTTGATCTTTATGCATATTATAAGCTTCAGCAAGATCAAGGGTTTTCTCCTTTCACTCAAGCAACCCATGTTTTGATGCGTTTGATGTGGCTTTAGATGAATTTTTTCAGCAGGGAGGATGGGATTCCAAAAAAACCAGAGTATTCTGAAAAAGCAAGCCGAATAATGGGGACATTATCCAAATTAGGAATAGAGCCTTTGATAAAAGCCGAAGATTTTTCCTGTGTTTTACATTCTTATTTACTGCCTCAGACCAAGCTATGATGATCTTCATCGATTTATGAAAAAAAAATGGGTTTATTATCTATCAAGGGCAGGGCGACTTAAGCGACAGAATCTTTAGGATTTCTACAATGGGTGAAATTTCAACTTCAGATGTAACAAGATTATGCGACTTGTTTATCAAATACTTTGATAATTTAAATGACTAAAGAAGCAGTAATTCTGGCTGCAGGCCAAGGTTTGCGACTGGGCACACATGCAGACAATAAGCCTAAAGGTTGTCTTAAGCTAGGCGATTTAAGCATCATCGAAGAATCAGTGGAAAAACTTATAAATATTGGTGTTGAGACAATTTGGGTAGTCACTGGTTTCCAGTCACAGTATTTTGATCAACTGGTTGACCGATTCCCTGATCATCTTAAGACCGTCAGAAATAAATCCTATAAAATCTCTGGTTCGATGTATTCCTTAGCTCAAATGAGCGAATTAATTAACCCGCCTTTTCTACTTTTGGAGTCCGATATTATTTATGAATTTAGGGCCTAGAACGGATCGTTAATTATTCTGAAGAGAATTGTGTTTTATTATCAGGGTTTACAGGGTCTGGAGATGAGGTCTTTGTTGAAACTATTGAAAAGCAATTGGTTTTTATGTCAAAAGATCGAACCTTATTTGGGAAATGAGCCAGCAGGTGAGTTGGTCGGTATTTCAAAGATCAGCCGATCTTTATTTCCCGCCATGATAGATTTTTCAGACCGAGTTTAAAAAATCATTATTAATTGACTATGAAACTGACGCCCTAGTTAGCTGTGCTAAAAATGAAAATATCGACTGTTTATTGATACCCGATTTAGTGTGGGCTGAGATAGATGATTACACCCATTTACAGCGTGCGAAAGAGATTATATATCCACAAATCCAAAGACGAGAAAGCTAGAGTTGGGATAAGCCAATATATTTTTTTATAATAACCTCAAGCATTGATCGAGGACCAAGATGAAAAGAGAATATAAGATTTTAAATTTATTTTTTTTTCCATGTTTTATGGGTCTTCGGCCTATGCTTACCTTGATCCAAGTACAGGCGGAATGCTTATCTCGGCAATCGTTGGAATGTTCGCCACTCTCGGCCTGGTTATAAAGTCTTACTGGTATAAGTTAAAATCTTTGTTCACAACTAAGGATGACACTGAGGAATAATCCTGAAAAATATTTAAATTGAACAATTTTTTAAAAGCTTTGGGTGGTTATCGATCTTTTAAGAGTGCTAACGCCAGTGATAAACAGCTCGTTTTTTTATTCTGAAAGCGGTCAAGATTGGCATCATTTTAGCCCCCTTATTAAGGGGATGCTGGATAATTATGATCACAAGATCGCTTATGTTTCTTCGGGTCCCAATGATCCTGGTTTGAGATTAAAAGATAATAAACTCACAACATATTTTATTGGCTCTGGTGTCTTTAGAATTTTATTTTTTCAATATCTTGATACGGCTCTTTGTTACTCACAATGATGGATTTAGATAATTTTGAGCTTAAACGATCAATAAACAATGTCCATTATGTCTACCCGTTTCACAGCTTAACCAGCACCCATATGGTCGATAATGCTGAATCTTTTGATAATTACGATAGTTTATTATGTGCAGGCCCCCATCAGATAAAAGAAATAAGAGCGAGGGAAAATCACTATAAATTGCCAGCTAAAAACTTAATCGCTTATGGATATCACAGGTTAGAAGAGTTGATTGAATTGCAATATTTAAAAGAAAAATCCAAGTCGTGAAATTTTAATTGCTCCGACTTGGGGTGAGAATAGTATTTTAAATACAGTGGGCATTGAACTGTGTGAAATTGTTCTTGATGCAGGTTATATATTGACCGTTAGACCGCATTATGAAACATCAAAAAGAACTCCTGAGGTTATAGAGCAACTGAAGAATCAATTTAAAGAGCATGAAAATTTTCAGCTGGTGCTAGAGATGGGTGAGAAGATTCCCTATTTACATCAGATCTATTGATCTCTGATTGGTCTGGGATAGCAATTGAATACGCATTAGGGCTTGGAAAACCAGTCGCATTTATTGATTTCTCCCAAGAGTTAAAGGGAAAGACGATTGGGAGAGACTAAATATAGAGCCTTTAGAATCAAGTATAAGAACAAAGATAGGGAAAATCATTTCACCACAGGATATTAATTCCTTACCTAGGGTCATAGAAGGAATGATTGATAATCAGGAAAACTTTAGCCAAGAGATAGGACAGTTGAGAGAAAAATATGTATATAATTTAGGACAAACTAGAACCATTGGACCTAGAGAGATAAAACAATTACTCAACCAAATAAATCACTAGATAGATCGGGCTTAATCAGATGGGTGGCTTGGTTTGGCTTTATAAATGGGCTGATCGCAACAATTATCGGGACAAGATACGCTCTGTTTTTCCCTTTTCCTGAGACTTTTCTATCTTTTTCATATGTTTTTCTAGCTACCCTGACTCATTTTATAACGCTCCATTACCTTCCTCTCGTCATTATATTAGTACCAATTGCTTGGATCACTTCTTCAAGGCTTCTTTGTTTTTTTTTTAGCGGTTATTTTTTCTGCAATAATTAATTCATTGTTAATTTTAGACACTAATTTTTTCGCAGAAAATCAATTTCATATTAGCCTTATAACTTTCCTTATTTTTGAGAGTTCCACCTATTGGATTATGGGCTTACAATTTTTTATTGCTCTGATCTTTGAAGTATTCATAGGGTTAGAGGTGTTTTTAAAAAAAATTTATAAACCGACGCCAAGAGCAAGCCATGGGTTTGCCTTAGCTTCTGTATTTATCCTTTTTTGGTTGTATGTTCAAGGGACTCATATTTGGGCAGATGCTACTTATCAAAATTCGATCACTACTTTTACCCGATATTTACCAATGTATAGACCCATTCACGCTAAAAGGGATTTAGCTAAGATGGGTTGGATTGATTCTGATGATCTAAGACAAATAAGGACATCAGATCGAAGATCACTCTCTGAACTTAATTACCCCACACAAGAACTGATATGTGATGTAGACCAGGGTGAAAGTTTAAATGTATTGCTTGTCGTCATAGACGCTCTTCGTCCTGATATTATCTCAGCTGAAATTACACCTAATCTATATGCCTTCAAGAAGGAGAATTCTAGTTTTAATAACCACTACACGGGAGGAACATCATCAAGGATGGGTATGTTCTCAATCTTTTATGGCATACCAACCACTTATTGGCGAATTTTTCATGACAATCTTGAACCTGCGCCTTTAATCCGGCAGTTACAATCCGATAATTACAGAATAAAAGCTATCAGTTCTTCGGGTCTTGGTAGTCCAGGACTTCTTGATCGGACTGCTTTGGCGACTGTTGAAGGTATTAATTTAAAATCACTTGAAAGCTCTGAAAAAGAAAGCAACAGATCTGTGACGCGTCAGTGGATGAATCATCTCAATTCTAATTCCAGCCAAAAACAATCATCTTTTACCTTTCTTCATTTCGATCCCCCAATTGATGATGTCGATGGATTAATTAATGTGTCGGTGCCCAAAAAATTTAACAATGCTGGAGGTAAATCACACCAAGAAGAAGTTGCCAAATACATTGAATCAGTTCAATTTGTTGATAATCAGATTGGAATTGTTTTGGATAACTTCAGTGCAAGAGGTTTGGATGAAAACACGATACTTATAATCACTTCTGATCATGGTTATGAACTCAATGATTACAATACCGGTTATTATGGACATTCAAGTAATTATTCACCCGCTCAGATGAGGGTGCCGTTATTCATTAAATGGCCAGGAAAACAGTCTACAGTGATTGATCATCTGACTTCGCATAATGATTTGCCACCTACAATTATAAATTCAGTTTTAGGCTGTAAAAATTCAAGCTTAGATTTTAGCAGCGGTCACAGTCTCTTTGATAAAAAGCCTTGGCAATTTATAGTCGCAGGAAGCTACGACTCTTTTGCCATTATTTCTCCTGAAAAAACTATTACTTCATTTGGTGGATATTATGAAGTCAGGGATGAGAATTATAAATTAACGCAGTTATCGGAAGACGATAAAGATCTTATTCAATCAGCAATGTTAGAGATGAAGCGTTTTTATAAATGAAGAAAATTGCTTTAGTTGTTTTTATTTTAGTCGGTTTGGCCAATTATCAATACGGTGTGTCTCTAGAGCAACCATTAGTTAACACCCTTCAAAATATCGACTTTAATAAAGAACACCCAGCCATTAAGGGTTGGCAGGCATGCTTCAGAAATTGTAATGAAAAGCCATTGATGGCAGTTGATTTTGTCAATAATCAAAATGAATTAATAACTTTTGAAGAAGACGGCGAGCCAAATCAGTCCCTGTACAATCTTTCTACAGAAGAGAATGATAGGGTTATATTGCCACTTATAACATCAGAGATAATCAAGCATCTTCAATTAAGGCAGTCGTTTTCAAAATCTCTAATGAAAATTCACTGCTCGATATGACTGTTTATTCAGATGATTCGTATGACTTGATGTTTAATCTAAAAAATATTTTACCTCAGGAGAATATTAGTGGGTTTGGAGGTCTTTACAACGGGACTAGGCTTGTGGCAATCAATTCACAGAAAGTTGAATCGTTGGTTTCTTTATCTAATATTAAAGATGAGGAAACCGAATGGTTGGGAGCAAGATCCCGTTTTTGGACTTTTTTAATCAATTCAGATGATCTGAGTTCAACTGTGATTGATGATGTTAACGAAGAGAATCTTTCTTTCAGGCTTAAAGTATCCTCTGCTGATGCGATCAGTAAGCATCAGTTTAGAATATACTTTGGTCCTGTAGAGCGATCTCAGATCGAGACAGTTTCGCCCACACTTAACCAATTAATGTATTCAGCTCTTTGGGATTGGTTAAGACTGATATGCAGAGCAATAGAAATATTATTCTTATGGTGTTTATCTATTACTGGTAATCCAGGATTGTCGATCTTATTGTTAGCAGTTTCGGTAAAGTTTTTGCTCTACCCATTAACCTCCATTGCTGAGAAGTGGCAATCACAGGTCAATAAGACTCAAGCATGGATTCAACCCAAGATTAATGAAATTAATAAGCAATATTCAGGTGAAGCGGCAAACACTAAAATATTAAATCTATATAGAGATAATAATATTAGCCCCTTTTTTACCATTAAAGGCTTGTTTGGTTTTTTAATACAAGTCCCAATTTTTATTGCAGTCTTTGATGTCTTGGGAGAGAGCATCCTACTTGCAGGTCAGTCTTTCTTGTTTATTGAAGATTTAAGTAAACCTGATCAGTGGTTAGAGCTTCCTTTTGTAATACCTTTTTTCGGTTCATATTTTAATTTATTGCCTTTATTGATGACGATCATCACTTTAGTTAGCGCAATGAGTTATCGTGACCAATATCTAACAGGTGATCTACTTAAGGACCAGCAATTAAAGCTCTACATCATGGCAGCGTTGTTTTTTATTTTGTTTTTTACTTTCCCATCAGGAATGGTTCTTTATTGGACTTGCTCAAATCTGATCCAGTTGCTTAAGAGTTTAGTTATAAAAAAAAGCTCGCTGGCTTAAGGCGAGCTTTTTTAGTAGAGCTTTTGTATTAAATAAAGAAACCGTGGCCTGCGCCCACCATGCTCATTAACATTGGTATGGATAGCATTGTGTTGGTTCTCGAAGCCAGAAATGCAGTTCTTGCTGCTTTTGCTTTCTCTTCCGCTGTTGCTTCAACAATACCTAAAACTTTTTTCTGATTTGGCCAGATTAAAATCCAGACATTAAACAGCATGATAGTTCCCATCCAGGCGCCTATGCCTATGGTAGTTGCATAAGCATTGCCAGTTCTAAACCCTAATTCAAAAGCATCACCCAAATTACCATTCAGGTAAAGAAAGAGCGCGCCGGTTAACCAGGTGACTAGAGCTGCCCATCGAAACCACAACAAAGCTCTAGGAGCTACGTATTTAGTTATGGCAGCTGGTCCAGGACCATCTGAGTCGGCATTAGCCTCTGCGACTGATGGCACTTGCACAAAATTAAAATAGTAAAGTAAGCCAATCCAAGCCACACCTGCAGCAACATGTAGCCAAATAACTATCGAGTTTGCAGCATTTGCCCCTGAAAGATTTGTACCTAAAGCAATCAAGACAGCCAGCACTAAGCCAGTTACTATTGTTCCTGTAATCTTATCTAGTGGATTCATATTTTCACCCTCATTTCATTAATGAAGAAAAAGTATAACAATTTTCACTCACAGTCAAACTCACAGATAGTTTTAAAATACTCAATATTTTCAATCGATAGAATTTATAATAAGGTGTGATTCATAATGAATAAGGAGTTTATGATGGATTTAAATGAACGAATTAAAGGTCAATTAAGCGAATTCCCTCTTTTGCTTTATATGAAGGGAACCCCTGATTTCCCTCAATGTGGATTTTCAGCAAAAGTTTGTGGCATTTTAAAAGCATCAGAAAAGCGTTTTGCATTTGTTAATATTCTTGAGGACCATGAAATAAGAGAAGGGCTTAAGGCTTATTCCAATTGGCCAACTTTTCCTCAGTTATACGTCAATGGAGAACTAGTCGGAGGATGCGATATTATCGAGCAAATGTTTGAAAGTGGCGAATTAGGAAAAATATTGGACACTGTCGAATAGCCTGAATAATTTTTTCTTTAGGAGAGCTTTATTTCAAATAAAAAAACAGTTCTAGTTCCTGATCTCGGGGATTTCAGTGATGTAGAGGTTGTTGAAATTCTCATTAAAAAGAACGATCAACTCAAAGTTGATGACCCTATTATCACCCTAGAAACAGATAAAGCAGCGATGGATATTCCTTCACCATACCCTGGAAAGGTAACAGAAATTCTTATCAAGAAAGGTGACACAATTAATGAGGGGGATGATCTTTGTGAAATTGATGTTGATTTATCTCATCAACCTGAATCAGAAGATCCAGAGACTATTGATGACACAACAGGAACGGAAGTCGCAACTGAAGAGCAACCTGAATCTAGAAAAATCATCAAAGATACACCCGCTTCTGAAGCTCCAAATGTATTCTTAAACAAGTCATTTACAGGGGTACACGCCAGTCCTTCAGTTAGAAAACTTGCAAGGGAATTAGGCGTTGATCTTACTCAGGTTATTGGATCAGGGTTAAAGAATAGAATACAGCCAGAGGACTTAAAATCTCACGTGAAAGCTATTTTAACAGGTGCAACAAGTTCACCTGGAGCGACACTACCTGAGATCCCGAGCATTGATCATGCAAAATTTGGGTCGATAAAATCAGTTCCACTTAGTCGATTAAAAAGATATCAGGACCTAGATTACAGGCGAGCTGGATTAATATTCCTCATGTCACACAACATGATGACATTGATATCAATGAGTTGGAGCAAATAAGACTTGATCTAAAAGATAAAGCCAAAGCTGAGGGTTTTTCATTAACCATACTTGCTTTTATGGTTAAGGCTGTTTGTAAAATCTTGAAAGACTTTCCTGATTTTAATTCATCGCTCGACCCTGATGGAGAGAATTTAATTCAAAAGGATTATATTAATATTGGCTTTGCTGCCAATACTGATAAAGGGTTAATGGTTCCTGTCATCAAGGGTGCCGACCAAAAAGATTTATTTGATATTGCTAGAGAACTCAGTGAGCTGAGTAAGTTGGCAAGAAATGGAAAAATTAAACTAGAAGACTTACAAGGCGGTACTTTTACTATATCGAGTTTGGGTAGTTTTGGCGGTACTGCCTTCACCCCAATTATAAACGCGCCTGAAGTTGCAATCTTGGGAGTCGCAAGGTCACAGGTAAGACCCGTTTTTATTAAAGGTCAATTTCTACCAAGACTTATTTTGCCCGTATCTCTCTCTTATGATCACCGAGTAATAGATGGAGTAGGGGGTATTCAATTTACGACAGAACTTAAGAACACGCTAGAAGACCCGTCATCATTCTTAGATAACCTGGAAGCTAAAGATGACTGAGATTAAGATTCCAGATTTGGGAGATTTTAATGAAGTAGAGGTCGTTGAAGTTCATGTTAAGCCAGGTGAATCAATCAAAGAAAACGATCCGATAATAACCCTAGAGACTGAAAAGGCAGCAATGGATGTTCCATCAATAGCAACAGGTGAAGTTGAATCCATTAATGTTAAATCAGGGGATAAAGTTTCCGAGGGCGATATTATCGCTGAGATTTCAGTTGATTCTTTAATTGAATCTGAAGTAGAAAATCAAAATAATAAAGAGGCTAGTAATAGCGAAGCAGAATATGACCTGGCCGTTATTGGCGCTGGTCCGGGGGGGTATGCAGCAGCTTTTAGAGCTTCTGATCTTGGTCTCAAGGTTGCCTTAATAGATAGAAACCCTGTTTTAGGAGGCGTTTGTCTCAATGTTGGCTGTATTCCCTCTAAAGCATTTTTGCATGCTGCAAAAGTAATCGAAGATTCAAGCGAAGCATCAAAGGCGGGAATACATTTTAAGGATCTTAAAATTGATCTGGAAAAAATGAAAGACTGGAAGGACGGAATTATTGGCGGGTTAACAAGCGGTTTAGAAAGCCTTGCTAAACAAAGACAAGTTGATTGCTTCCAAGGAGACGCTTCTTTTACTTCAAATCAAGAATTGCATGTTTCCTCTGGGGATAAAAAGCAACAAATAACATTTAAATATGCGGTCATCGCTGTTGGATCAGAGCCGGCTTCATTAGATTTTATGCCTAACGATCCCAGAGTCATAGACTCAACAGGAGCATTGGATCCAGAAATTATTCCAAAAAAGATTTTGATTATAGGTGGCGGCATTATTGGCTTGGAGATGGCCACTATCTACTCTGCATTAGGTTCTGGGGTAACTGTTGTCGAATTAATGGAAGAGTTAATGACGGGAACAGATAAGGATTTGGTTAAACCTCTAGAGCGATATTTATCTGAAAGATGCGAGAATATCTATAAGTCGACAAAGGTCCTCTCAGCTGAGGCTAATGATGAAGGTATTTCTGTTTCTTTTGAAAGTGATGGAGCAGGGCAAACAGAAGCCTTTGATAAAGTTTTGGTTGCTATAGGAAGGACAGCCAACGGAAAGCTGATACATGCAGATAGGGCAGGAGTAGAAGTAAACGATGACGGTACTATCAATGTGGACAGGCAAATGAGAACCAACGTGGCGAATATTTTTGCCATAGGCGATGTGATTGGGGACCCCATGTTGGCGCATAAAGCAAGCTACGAAGGCAAGATAGCTGCTGAAGTGATTGCTGGACAGAAATCTGCAATGGATGCCAGATGCATTCCTTCTGTCGCTTATACAGACCCGGAAATCGCCTGGGTGGGATTAACTGAGAATGATTGCAAAAAAGACAATATAGAATACCAAAAAGGATTGTTTCCTTGGTCTGCAAGCGGACGTTCTTTAACCCTTGGTAGAAGTGAAGGTTTGACCAAATTATTATTTGACCCTAAATCCAAAAAGATTATAGGTGGCGGTATTGTAGGAACCAATGCTGGAGATTTAATCGCTGAGATTTCGCTTGCTATCGAAATGGATTGTGATGTCAGCGATATAGCATTAACAATCCACCCGCATCCAACTCTTTCAGAGACTGTTCCTCTAGCAGCTGAAGTATTTGAAGGAACAATTACGGATCTTTATATCAAGAATTAGCAGTCGCTTTATTTATTTGCCTTGATGTTATGGTGTATAAAACTATAGAAATTAGAATGACCATGGCACAAAAATAATTCACCAAGACCAAGTTATTTCCTTCAATAAGAGCAGCGATAATAGCGTGTCCAATAGATATACCTCCCAATTGAGAGGCTGGGATCAACACTGAATATTTTCCAGTCTCATCCACACTAGCAACCATACCCATAAGAAATGGACCGACAAAATTCCATGAGGTTTGGAACAAAATCGCCCTTATCGTGAAACCAAACCAATCCAAGTCTCCCTGGAAACTTAGGACGATAATTATTTGCACAATCAACGCACAGCAAATGGCCACGCTTCTATTAATTTTTGCAGCAAAGGCGGAAGCAGTGAGTGGGCCAATAATACTGAGCCCTGTGCTTAAGAATAATGCTTTACCTATATCATCTCCGTCTAGGTTAATGCTTAGACCAAAGGGAACCAGATTATTGAAAAACGGACCAACCCCCATTTGCCAGATGATCATAACAAGCAGACATAGCAGAGGTAGAACCAAGATACCACTCGAGTTGTTCTCTACAGCATTATTTTCAATACTTTTTGATCCGTTGGCGAGGTTGTTAATAAAAAATACAGCAAGGAGGGCGATTATTATCGCAGGAACACACATACCTGCAATCCCATATTTAGCTATGGTGGTAGGAACTATCAGAGCAGTTAATGACCCCATTACTACCTGTGAGGCAACGCTGTAAGCAAAATTTTTGTCAGGATTATGAGTGCTTCCAATCGCAGCAACCCCTAAGGCAAAGCCTACACCATGTCCAAATAGACCGGTGAGGAAACGAATCATAACCAAAGATTGGAAATCTGAAACTAAACTAGAGATAACATTACCAATAATAATTATCAAAAGTGCAAGGTAAGCTATTCTTCTCCAGCCAAATCGGCCAATCCAGAATATTCCCATAAGTGATGAAATTGACATGCCAGCAATTTCTGCTGAGGACACTAGGTTAGCCTGTGATTGAGTGAAGCCCAATTCAGAGATTATCCCTCCAACGAAAAAGGGCATTCCAAAAACCATAAAGACACCCGCACAGCCAAGCAGAATTGCTGCAATTACTTCTGATGATTTATCGTTTATGGTCAAAATCTTTCCTTGTTTAAAAATAATTTCTTGAGATCATCTTTATAGCATTTTGGTTTTCTTGCTATCTCTTTATTATGCTACATTTGGTTTTATGAATAAATCAGAAAGAGCTCAGATTGTTTTGAGCATTCTTGAAAGTAGGTATCCAGAGACTCCAATACCTCTAAATCACAATGACACATATACATTGTTAATAGCAGTTATTCTTTCTGCTCAATGTACAGATGAGAGAGTTAATCAAATAACCCCTATGCTTTTCAAAATGGCACCAGATCCATTATCAATGAGCCGACTCACCATTGAACAAATATATGAAATTATAAAGCCGTGTGGCTTGGGCCCTAAGAAATCAAAAGCAATTTATGATTTATCAAATATCCTTGTGAATGATTTTGATCATCAAGTTCCAAATACATTCTTAGATCTTGAATCACTTCCTGGAGTTGGGCACAAAACAGCTTCTGTTGTTATGAGTCAAGGTTTTGGACAGCCTGCCTTTGCAGTTGATACCCATATACATAGGCTTGCGCAAAGATGGGGATTAACCAAAGGTAAGAATGTTAGGCAGACGGAAGCTGATTTAAAAAAACTCTTTCCACAAGACCTATGGAATAAATTACACCTTCAAATCATTTACTGGGGTAGGGAATACTGTCAAGCTCGATCGTGCTTTGGTCTTGAATGTGAGATTTGTAAAGAGTGCTACCCAAAAAGGACGAAACCATTCATACACAAGAAACCCTAGTGAATCTTTCAACAAGTATCAATAGCTTGTT
The DNA here is from genome assembly GCA_019653755.1 of Woeseia sp. Classification (GTDB taxonomy): domain Bacteria; phylum Pseudomonadota; class Gammaproteobacteria; order Steroidobacterales; family UBA11654; genus CACPJA01. The sequence continues at coordinate 68,954 of BPCL01000001.1, forward strand.
TTAGCTTACTCTTTGTCCCGGAGATGCACCATCATCTGGTGAAATTAAAAAGACCCCTGACTCATCGTCGCCAGAGGCTAATAGCATTCCTTCAGAAACGCCAAACCTCATTTTTCTAGGCTCTAGATTTGCGACTACAACTATCAACTTTCCAACTAGATCCTCTGGGTTATAAAAACCTTTGATTCCAGCGAAAATGGTTCTTTCTTCGTCTCCTAGGTCAACGGTAATTTTGAGGAGTTTATCAGCATCTTCAACATCTTCTGCCTCTATTATGCGAGCTACCCTTAAATCAGTTTTTATAAAGTCATCAAAATTTATCATTGTATCTCCTTATTCTTATCCTAGCATGGCTTCTATATTTTCATTCTCAATGCGAGTGAGCAGGGGCTTATAGTCACTTATTTGATGGTTTAGAAGTCTTGTATTAATGCTATCCCAGTCTGTGTGTTCTAGATTAAGGAAGCCTTCACCGTTCTTTGCAATACTAGGAACCACTGGCTTTAGCATCACCATTATCTTAAAAAATAGATTTATGGAGGTTGTGCAGACTTTTAAAACACGTTCTTTATTTTCTTCGTCTTTAATCAATACCCAAGGCTTTTCTTGATCCAAATACTGATTGGCTTGATCTGCAAGCAACATAATTTTTCTCATGGCTTGACCGAATTCTTTTCTATCGTATAAGTCAGAAATTTCATCACTACTGCTCTCAAAGTTTTCCAAAAGTGATTCATCAACATTTTCACCTAATTTATTACCAAACTGCTGATTTAGGAATTTCGAAGAACGACTGGCTATATTGATCCACTTACCGACCAGATCTGAATTTACTCGGTTTAAGAAATCTTTTGTGTCTAGATCAAAGTCATCTATTCCAGGACTCGTTTTGTAGGCAAAGTAGTACCTTAAATATTCTGGGTTATTATGCTCTAAATACGATCTGGCCTTGATGAAGGTGCCTCTCGATTTTGACATTTTTTCTCCATTCACTGTCAGAAATCCATTCACATAAATAGCATCAGGTTTTTTTAATCCCGCACCTTCGAGTACAGCTGGCCAGAAGAGGGCATGGAAATAAATGATGTCTTTTCCAATAAAATGAACGAGTTCAGATTCATTCTTTTCTGAAAAGTAGTCGTCGTAATTAATTTTTGAATCACGCTCAGACAGATGCTTGAGCGAGGCCAAGTAGCCAATAGGTGCATCCAACCAAACATAGAAATACTTTTCATCCTCGCCAGGGATCTTGAAGCCAAAATAAGGATGATCTCTAGAGATATCCCAATCTTTTAGGCCAATTTCAAACCATTCTTGGAGTTTGGATCTTACTGATTCATGAAGTTCTATTCCACCGAGCCAATCTTTGAGAAAAGACTCAAATTTTCCTAATTTCATAAAATAATGTTCTGATTCTCTTAACACAGGGGCTTTACCGGATAATACCGATTTAGGATCAATTAAATCAGTGGGCTTATAGGTGGCACCGCACTTTTCACAACTGTCACCGTATTGATCCAAGCTTTTACATTGTGGACAGGTTCCTCGGACATAACGATCTGGTAGAAACATAGATTCCTGCTCATCATAAGCTTGTTCAATTGTTCTCTTCTCGATGCAGTCTGATTCCTTCAGATTTGCAAATATCTCGTTGACCAATTCCTCATTTTCCTTGCTGTGTGTGGTGTGATAATTATCGAATTCAATAAAGAAATCAGCAAAGTCTTTTGCATGCTGTTTAGTGTACTCTGCAGCTAAATCTTTTGGTTCGACGCTTAATTCTTCTGCGCTTAACATGATTGGCGCTCCATGAGCATCGCTGGCACAAAGATAGACAACGTCTCGTTGTTTCATTTTTTTAAATCTAACCCAGATGTCGGCTTGGATATATCCTACCAGGTGACCTATATGAATAGGGCCATTAGCATAGGGCAATGCATTTGTGACCAATAGCTTTTTTTTCTCTTTGTTCAATTTTTCTCTCTGGTTTCAGTTTACCCGATTCATTTTCATTAGTAATACTGGAAGCAACGTTAAATTGGCAATTAATGCAATTGCCATGGCAAAAGCGGTGAAAATCCCAAAGTATATTGTCGGTATGAAATTTGATAGACCCAGAATAGAGAAACCTACAATGATGATTATCGAAGTGAAATAGATAGCCTGCCCTGTGCTTGAATGAGCATTTTGAATTGCTTGGGTTCTTGACTCATCGTTGTCAATTTCTTCTCTAAATCTATGGATATAGTGAATCGAGTGATCCACTCCTATTCCTATACATATGGCAGCGATAGTTATCGTCATTACATCGAGTGGAATATTTAATAAACCCATCAAACCAAGCACACCCGATGAGGCTATGATACTAGGCACGATAGCTACTAGGGCATACCTGATCGACCTAAAGAGGACTAAAAACATGAGAGTGATAGCTAGGAAAACCACCCCTATGGTTAAGATCTGTGATCGGATTAAACTTTCAAGTACATTATTGTATAGCACCAGTAATCCCGTTAATTTCACCTGGGACGGTTTAAGGCCTATTTTTTCTACCAAATCAGATTTAATTTGTTCTATGAGTTGATTGCGTTTTAACTCTGGGTATGACTCAAATACTCTAAATGAGATTCTTAGTTGATTTCCATCATCAGACAGGTAAGGATCAAATAGAGCTTCTTTTACATCTTCGGGCACTTTTTTGTAAAGCAGTGAAAGGAAAAAGGTATCAATTTCTTCATCATCATTTAAGGTTTTTAATACTTCCATCGTGGTTGAAAAGGAGACAACCTTGCCTGCCTCTTCTAATGATTCTAAATATTCGTGTATCGAATCAATAGTTTTCAATCGATAGGAATTGTACCAATAGCTATCGCCACCTATATCGTAGCCCATGTCATCATCGTCAAAGAACTCATCGTCAAAGAACTCATCCTCAAAATCATCGGCAACTACAATTTGTTGAAAATCAGGATCAGCCTCAATGATGATATCCAGAGGTGTGGTTCCACCAAGCTGATTATCAATAACCGTTAAGCCTTGGAAAATCTCAGTGTCTTCTTTGAAGGCTTTTATAAATTGATTCTCGGCAGTAAGTTTTGTTATTCCAAAAACACTCACACTCGCCAGCAATACAAAAAAGATGAGGATCTGATTTGATCGATTTACCACCATTTCGGCAAAGCCATTAGTGATCCCTCTTGACCAATCTGATTTCCTTTTAGTTTCAATTTTTTTAAGTGAGGTCAATACCGCTGGGAAAAATAAGAACACCAAAGTAAATATGGCTCCCATACTAATTAGCATCATCCAGCCAAAATCAATTACTGGTTTTATGCCCGCAACCAAAAGTGAACCAAAACCCACCATTGTGGTGATTGTTGTATAGAAACAAGGCTCTAGCTTATCTTTCATTGTTCTGTGAACCAGCCAAGTTTGATCTTTATCCGGTTTCAAAGATGCTAATTCTCTATATCTTACTGTGAGATGAACAGAAATAGACAAACTGAAAATAAGCAATAGGGCTACAAAATTAGCAGAGACGACTGTAATCGGCCAACCCACTAGACCTAAAAAACCAGTCATATTAATTAAACCCAGTAAACAGCATGCCATCGAGATTAGCATCCATCTTGGGTTTTTAAAGATAACCAGTAAAGCGACAATGAGGAAAAGCAGAATAGCAGCGCCAAAGATCTGAATATCTTTCTGGATAAAGTCGATCATATCAACCGTAATCATTGGTGCGCCGCCAAGAAAGATTTCTGCCTTTTCTTTATGTTGACTAAGGATATTTCGGATCGATTTTATCAGTTCTGCAGTTTCCCCCCTTTCTTGTTTTCTAAAAATCTTTATTTCTTCACTGACACTTTCAAGTTCATCTAATTCGGCCTGATTTAGGGGATTAGAGAGCCGCTTTAATCTCAAGTTATCTCTTTTCTCGATCATTGATTCGAGAGCCTGATTGATCCTTAAATTCAATAAGATGGCAGTGGTTTGACCGTCTTCACTAATGATGAGGTTTTTATAAAGAGTGCTGGTCAGCAATTCATTCTTAGCCATAACTTTATCTGTTCCTTCGCTAAAGAATGTGGGTGCTGAATCGGCAATTTCAGACAAGCTCTTTGGAGGCGATTTGAGAAGAGGGACATCAAGAATACTTACTACAGATTCCACGTTTTTAACTTTGGATAATTTATCTCTGAGCTGCCTTAGATCCTCTATTGATTCAGTTGCGAATAAATCTTGCTGGGGTTTATAGGTAGCGACTAAGAATTCATCATCACCATATCGTGCTTTGATTCCTCTGTAGTATCTTAGATCTTCATCGTTTTCTAACAAGAGGGAATCTGAAGACGCATCAAGCTCAAAGTCATCTATATAGCTAGCAAAGGAAATTGAAACGATAATGACTAAAGCAAACGGAACCCAGGGTCTGCTTATCATTTTTTTCATCCCAGAATCTATAAATTCACTTAAACGCATTCAAATCACCTAGACTAACTAGTCTCAATCAAACTTTTAGTGCATGATACTATTTACAAGGGTATTTTAATTCTTTTCTTATACATTTCGACGAAAACTATGACGATAAAATCAGATAATTGGATCAAGCAGATGGCTAATGAACATAAAATGATTGATCCCTTCACTGAATCTCAAATTAGAAAAAATGGTGATCAAGAGCTTATTTCATATGGAACTTCAAGTTTTGGCTACGATGTCAGGTGCGCTAATGAATTTAAAGTTTTTACCAATATTAATTCAGCAGTCGTAGACCCTAAGAATTTTGATGAAAGCAGTTTCGTGAATCTAGAGTCTGATATTTGTATCATTCCTCCTAATTCATTCGCATTGGCCAGAACCGTCGAATATTTTAGAATCCCAAGAAATGTTTTAACAATTTGTCTCGGAAAATCAACTTATGCTCGATGTGGAATTATTGTAAATGTCACCCCTTTAGAACCAGAATGGGAGGGACATGTTACTTTAGAATTCTCAAATACTACCCCACTTCCAGCAAAGATTTATGCCAATGAAGGCGTTGCTCAAATGGTTTTTCTCGAGTCAGATGAAGATTGTGACGAATCTTACAAAGACAGATCAGGAAAATATCAAGGACAAACTGGCGTTACCCTTCCTAAGGCTTAAGTCTCCTCTATTAGAATAGGTTTAACCAAATGTCCTTCCTTATACATTATTTTATTATTCTCCATCTTTATTGTTCCTGAGATGAAATGACTTATTGCCTCTGAGTAAATTTTATATTCACCTTTTTGAACTCTGTTTTTTAGACTTTCAGCATCGTCAGCTGGGTTAATCTTTAGTCTGTATTGAATAATACAAGGACCCTCGTCCAACTCAGGGATAACAAAATGAACACTAGAGCCATGATATATTTCTCCTTCATTTATGACTCTTTGATGTGTGTTTAAGCCTTTGTATTTTGGAAGTAGAGAAGGGTGAATATTTAAAATAGAACCCTTAAAAGCATTGCAGAAATCATCAGATAATATCCTCATATAACCGGCTAGAATTATCAGATCAGGGTTTTCATTGGCTACATATTCTTTAAGAGCTGCATGGTAACCTTCTTTTTTTGCATAAGACTCATAATCAATAACACCGGTTTTAATCCCAGATGATCTAGCCCTTTCAAGACCCATTGCAATAGGGTTATCTGAAATGACTGAAGTCATTGCGAGTTTAATTTTTTTTGCTGAGATATTATCTAGGATGGCTTGTAAATTAGTCCCACTTCCAGAAAGTAAACAGACAGCTCTCATTAGAGAGTCACGGCCTGTTGTCATGGATTTAACCTTACCTCTTTATTTCCTGCTGATATGTCTCCTATAGGAAAGGCTTGGTGACCTAGATTATTAATTACTTTAATAACATCAGTGGTTGTTTCCTTATCTACAATTAGGATATATCCAATTCCACAATTGAATGTTTTTAACATCTCATCTTTATCAACGTTGCCTTCTTCCTCAATCCAGTCAAAAACTTCTGGCTGTTTCCAGGATCCCAGATTAACTTCGGCATTAACATCGTCAGGTAAAATCCTTACGATGTTTTCTTTGAATCCACCGCCTGTTATATGGACCATTCCATTTATTTCGAAGTTCTTATTTACTTCATTGACAGCTCTAGAATATATTGTTGTTGGTTCTATCAGAGCTTGGCCTAGACTTTGATTACCTATTTTCTGTTCTAGGTTACTTGAATTAAGCTCAATAATTTTCCGAATTAAAGAATAGCCATTGGAGTGGGGACCTGATGATAATATGCCAATTATACTATCGGTAGGTTTTATATTTTTTCCATCAATTATATTTTCATAATCAACGACACCCACACAAAATCCAGCCAGGTCAAAATCACCGGCTTGATACACTCCAGGCATTTCAGCAGTTTCGCCACCTATTAATGCCATTCCTGATTGAATACAACCGTCAGCTATCCCTTTTATTATTTTAGTAGCTTCACTATTTTTCAGTTTTGATGTGGCAAAGTAGTCTAGAAAAAACAACGGTTTTGCCCCAAGTGTAATTACATCGTTAACACACATAGCCACCAAATCAATACCGATCTGATCAAAGGAGGACAATTGCTTAGCTAGCATGACTTTTGTTCCCACACCATCAGTGCCTGAGACAAGCACAGGTCTTTTATAGGTGTTGATATCCAGCTCGAATAATCCGCCAAATCCACCTAAATCAGAGATGACCCTATCATTTAGGGTTTTTGCAACAATTGGTTTAATGTTTTCAATTAAGTCATTAGCTTTATCAATATCAACTCCAGATTTGGAGTAGGTAAGTTTTTCGTTTTTAGACTTCATTACTATTTTTAGTGGTAATGTTTTGCCATGACTATAATCATTAGAGACTGTATATTAACATCAACAATTTTATTATTCTTTTAGTATTAGAGCATTCTTTATGGCAATTAAATTTAAACTCTCTTATATACCTAATGCAATCTGCATTTTCAGAATAATTTTAGTACTACCTATAGTCATTTATCTGACCAATGAGAAATATCTTTATTCATTAATTCTAATTGCCCTTGCAGGTATCTCTGATTATTTTGATGGGTTTCTTGCAAGGAAGAATAATTGGAGATCAGAGTTGGGTGCAACTCTTGATCCTATTGCAGACAAATTTCTATTAATTTCACTCTTCATCAGTCTTTATATCATGCAACTTATTCCCTACTGGTTAACCGCCGTAGTTATTATGAGGGATGTGATGATTGGTTTTGGCTTATTCTTATACAATTATTTTGTTGAAAAGCCTAAATCAAGACCCACATTTATCAGCAAGCTTAATACTTTTTTACAGATCTTTTTCCTGCTTTTTGTCATTGCGTCTCAAATTATTATGCAACCTTTTCAAATATTAGCTTTAATTCTGGGCGCCATAGTTTTTGTTACCTCAGTCTTAAGCTGCCTTGATTATTGGATCACTTGGTCGATTAAAGCAAAAAATATTTTAACTGAATCAGGATAGATTATGCGTCAAATACCTCTTGATGTTTCATTATCGGAATATATGACTTTTGAGACTTTTTATCTGGGACCAAATAAGTCTGTTGTTGATTCACTAAGAGATGAGAAGAACCAATTAATTTGGTTGGCAGGATTGGAAGGTTTTGGAAAGACACATCTGCTTCATGCATTTCTTAATAGCCATGAGCATGAAAATAAAAAAGTACTCTATTTACCGATGTCAGAATCGCAAGATTTCACTCCTGATATCCTTGATAATCTAGCTCAGTATGATTTGGTAGCAATCGATGATATCGAAAATATTATTGGTGATATGACTTGGGAAGAACAGTTACTAAAATTCTATGAAGATTCATATAGCACCAGAAATAAGATTTTAATTACCGCAAACGATACCCCTAAGGGACTTAATTTTTTATTGCCTGATTTATCATCTCGTTTTAATTTAGCATTGATAGAAAGACTCAGACCAATGAATGAAGACGAGATGATTAAAGCAATTTTAATTCACTCAAAGGCCAGAGGTTTTGATTTGCCTGAAGATTCTGCAAAATATCTAATCAATAGAGTTCCAAGAGATGTTTCAGTACTGATTGATATGATTAAATTGCTTGATTATGAGTCTTTATCAATGCAGAGAAAGTTAACAATTCCCTTCATTAAAACCGTATTAGACATTAAATAAAGATCACATTTTAAACATCGCTTGACCTAGGTTGATTTGACTGATATTTTTTTTACAAATAAAGAATTAGTTTTTTATGCAAAAAAAGTCTTATATCGCTGCTCTATTTCTTATAGCAATCGTATCTTGTGCGACATTACCGCCGTTGCAGGAAATGAGCAATGCTAGACAAACAATATCAGCAGCTAAGGAACTCAGCACCGATGCTGTTACCAACAAAAAAATTATTGAAGCAGAGCGACTTTTAGCCCGAGCAGAAAGGAGGATAGAGGTTAATCTTTATGATTCTGCTAGACAGGATGCGCTTAGAGCGCAGAAAGAAGCTATAGAGTTTATCGAGCAAGCTATAGCTGATAATAATAATAAATAACTCTTTTAAGATGAGATTCTTTGGATTAGATCCTCAATAGATAAATCTTCTTTATTTCCTGATCGCCGATCAACCAATTCAATTGTGCCTTGATCAATACCCCTTTTACTGAGAACAATTTGTTGGGGTATTCCTATCAGATCAGCTTCAGCAAATTTTACTCCAGCTCTTTCATCTCTATCGTCAATTACAACTTCCTTGCCAATAGCCTTTATTGAGTTATATATTTCTTGTCCTTTTTCAGTAAGGTCTGAGCTTTTATCATTTAAAACAATAATTATGATCTCAAAAGGAGCTATCTCTCCAGGCCATATGATGCCTTTATCGTCATGGTTTTGCTCTATAGATGCAGCCACAATCCTTGAAATACCTATCCCATAGCAACCCATCATTGGACTTACTGACTTACCCTCTTTATTGAGCACTGTGAGGCCCATGCTTTTTGAGTATTTGTCACCCAACTGAAAAATATGTCCAACCTCTATTCCTCTAGCAAAGGAGAGTTTACCTCCATCAGGTGCTTTCTTAGACTCAATCATTTCGACATTGGCGGCAAAATCCTCTTCGTCACAATAAGCTATTTCATCTTCACCTGAGTCAGCAAGAACATGGTATTCGTGAGACATAGAGCCACCAATTTCTCCACTATTGGCAGTGACTTTTCTAAAATTCAAACCTAGATTACTGAATATGTTGTTATAGGCATTTCCCATATTCTCATATTCATCTTCCAATGATTTCTGATCCAAGTGAAATGAGTATGCGTCTTTCATTAAAAACTCCCTTGCTCTCATAACACCATATCTTGGTCTAATTTCATCCCTAAATTTGGTTTGTATTTGATAGAAATTTACGGGGAGTTGCTTATAACTTGTGATCTCTTTTCTCACAATGTCTGTAATAACTTCCTCATGGGTTGGCCCAAAACAGAAAAAGCGTTCATGACGATCTTGAATCCTAAGCAGAAGATTACCATATTCTTCCCACCGACCTGTCTCTTTCCAAAGCTCCGAAGGTTGAACAGCTGGCATTAGGAGCTCATAAGCTCCAGATGAATCTAGCTCTCTCCTAACAATTTCTTCAATTTTCCTTATAACCCTTAACCCGAGAGGCATCCATGTGAATAATCCTGAGGCAAGTTTTTTTATCAAACCAGAGCGAAGCATCAAACGGTGTGATATTAACTCCGCGTCTGATGGAGTATCTTTATAGGTTCTTAAAGGGTATTTTGATAATTCCATAATAGAATAGTAAGTAATTACTGAGAGAAATGCACCTGACCTTATAAAAAAAATATAAAGTTACACTAGTTTCAAATTTCCAAGCTTTGCTCCAATTCTCTATAATAAGTTTATGATTGTTAAAAGAAATAAAAATAAAAAAAGGAACGCACTAAAAAAAGGTATATTTATTCTTCCCAATTTATTTACTAGTGCGAATGTCTTTTCAGGTTGCTTCTCAATTTTTTGCTCCATTGATGGGAGATTTGATCTTGCAGCCATAGCTATCTTTATTGCTGTTTTTTTGGATGGATTAGATGGAAGAATAGCCAGAGCTGCAAATGCCGTTTCTGATTTTGGTAAACAATATGACAGTTTGTCAGACCTTATTTCTTTCGGGGTAGCACCTGCAATTCTATATTATTCTTGGTGCTCAAATAATCCTTACGATAGTTCTCAAGAAAGAATTCTATTTCTGATTTCGTTTTTCTATATTGTTTGTACCGCTTTAAGATTGGCCCGGTTTAATAATCTTCTACAATTAAAAGATGATAACCATTTTATAGGTCTACCTTCTCCTGCCTCTGCGACACTTTGTGCTGTTGTTGTTTGGCAATGCCACCTTAATTATATTGACCCGTTAATTAGTTACGCAATAATTTCAAGCACACTTTCCTTGTCTGCAGCACTAATGGTCTCATCAGTTAAATATAATAATTTTAAAGATCTCAAAATTTCTAATAGGATGCCTTTTATTGGAACATTATTTATTCCCTTGTTGATGATTTTAATCCTTTTAAACCCACCAATGATTTTAACAATCATTTCCGTTATCTTTCTTATCTCTGGACCTCTGAGTCATCTATTGTCATTTTTTACCAAAGCAGAGCTTTCAGACAAAGAAAGCTAATTGCTTTAATTCAATGCTCGATACAAATAAGATACTTCAACTCATTGGAATCCAAGGCTATAAATTAAGAGTAAATGAACACTCAGAAGAACTTGAAAACGCTAAAAGCGATTGGAGCGTATTAGAATCTGAGGTAAAAAATTGCACAAAGTGCTCTTTGCATAAAAGTAGAACTCAAACTGTTTTTGGGTCTGGAAATAAGGACTCCGATTGGCTTTTTATTGGTGAGGCCCCTGGAAAAGATGAAGATCTTCAAGGAGAACCTTTTGTCGGAAGAGCGGGTCGGCTATTAAATGAGATTATTTTCTCAATAGGCTTGAATAGAGAGAACATCTATATAGCCAATATACTTAAATGCAGACCTCCAAAAAATAGAGACCCTTCATCAAAGGAGATAAATTTATGTAGTTCTTACTTAGAACAACAAATTAGAATGATATCGCCAAAAATAATAATTGCTGTTGGTAGAATTGCGGCACAAAACCTTTTAGGATCTGATTTAACGATGGGAAAATTAAGAGGTACTGTTCATAGTTATAGTCCGGAAAACATCCCTGTGGTAGTTTTGTATCATCCTGCATATCTTTTAAGAAGCCCATCACAAAAATACAAAGTCTGGTCAGATCTTCAATTGGCAAGATCTGTAATGGAATAATCTATGAATTATTTGAGGAAAAAGAATGTAATCTCATGGGCCTTATACGATTGGGCTAACTCTGCTTTTGCTACAACTGTGATGGCTGGATTTTTTCCAATCTTTTTTAAGGCTTATTGGGCTAACGATTTATCTGACATCGACAGCACAGCTATGGTTGGTTATGCAAATTCCTTTTCTGGTCTTGTAGTAGTTATTTTAGCACCAATATTAGGAGCCTTTGCAGACTTGGGCGCTAAACGAAAAAGATTCTTAGGTATGTTTGCATCTCTTGGAATTGTTTGCACAGCATCATTCTATTTTGTTCCCGAAGGTCAATGGGTTATTGCTGCATTACTCTATGGAATTGCTTGCATAGGTTTTTCTGGGGGGAATATTTTTTATGATTCCTTGATTGTTTCTGTTTCTGATCAATCAAACAGGAATCAAGTTTCTGCCTTAGGTTATTCATTGGGCTATTTGGGAGGAGGTATTTTATTTCTTTTGAATGTATTGATGTACCTCTATCCTGAATCATTTAATATTAGCTCATCATCTGAAGCAGTTCTCTTGTCGTTTATGACCGTAGCTGTGTGGTGGGCGCTCTTTTCATTGCCTTTATTTAAAAATGTTAAAGAATCTACCCATTTAAATGATGATAACGGATTCACTAAGACGATGGTGAGATCCTTTAAGGAAGTCTACTCAACCTTAATTGAAATCAGAAAATATAAAAGAGTGGGCATCTTCCTTTTAGCATACTGGTTCTATATGGATGGCATCGATACCATTGTTAGGATGTCAACTGCCTATGGAACCGATATAGGCTTAGATGCTTCATCATTGATTACTGCACTTATACTTACTCAATTTGTAGGTTTTCCTGCGACACTATTTTTTGGTTATTTAGCTGATCGTATTGGGTTCCAGAAAATTCTTAGTATTGGAATAATTATCTATATTGTTATTTGTTTTTTTGCGTATTCCATGACAACAGCTACAGAATTTTATGTGTTGGCAGCCACTGTTGGCCTGGTGATGGGAGGCATGCAAGCAGTTAGCAGAGCTTTTTTTAGTAGTATTATACCTAAGGACAAAGAGGCACAATTCTTTGGTTTTTATAACCTAGTTGGGAAATCAGCTGTGGTTTTCGGCCCAGCTTTGGTTTCATTGTTTGCTGTAGCATTCAATGATTCAAGGATTGGGATTATAAGCCTATTAATTCTTTTTATCCCTGGACTGATAATCTTATGGATGGTTCCAGATGAAGATTAATTTGATGAGAGCATTCTAATTTGCTCCTCAATTTTTTCTTGGTCAAATTCTAGCTTCTCAAGTTTATTTTTTAGCTCTTCAACTACTTCTTTTGGGGCTTTATTAATAAAGTCTTTGTTTGTTAACCTATTTTTTACTGAGTTAACTTCAGATGAATTTTTATCAAACTTTTTCTTTAGTCTTTTCGTTTCTTCATCAATATCAATTATGCCTTCTAATGGAATGAGTATTTTAGATTTTCCTAAAAGAGCAATTGCAGAGATTGGTGTATCTTCTTTCTTTTTTAAAACCTTAATGTCATTTAAGGAAGCTAGGTCTTTTATCAATGAACTAGTTTGATCCAGTATTTCTATATCTTCGGTGTTGGTTTCTTCTAACAGAACATCAATCTTCACCTTCGGTGAGATGTTCATTTCTGAACGTATTTGTCGAACATTAGTAACAAAAGATTGAAGCCACTCAATACTCTCATTGTCTGTCTTAGTGATTTTAAGATCATATTTTTCAGGGAAGCTCTGCATCATTATGCTCTTACTTGCATTACTGTCGATTAACGACTGCCAGATTTCTTCAGTGATAAATGGAATGATTGGATGTAGGGCCCTTAATGATTTTTCTAAAACACTTATTAAATTATTCTTTGTTACTAATTTCTCTTCCTCAGATTGACCGGGATCATTCAAAAAAGATTTTGATAGTTCAAGATACCAATCACAGTAATCATTCCAGATAAACTCATATAAGGCTTTAGCAGCTCTATCTAATCGATATGCATTGAAGTTGTGTTCAACAGTATCAAGAGTGTCATTAAGTCTAGACTGGATCCATTTATCTATTAAATTTAAATCTTTAGAATCAGTGGATTCTTTCTTAAATACCATGTCAGACGTGTTCATTTTTACAAAACGGGTAGCGTTCCATAGTTTATTGCAGAAATTCCTATACCCCTCCACTCGATTTAAATCGAGCCTAATATCTCTGCCTGTTGTGGCTAAAATTGCAAAAGTGAACCTTAATGCATCAGTTCCAAATTCTGGGATACCGTTTGGAAACTCTTTTTTTGTTTCTTTGATTATCCTATCTGCCATTTCCGGTTGCATTAACCCTTGAGTCCTTTTTTCGACAAGAGAGTCTAAATCTATTCCATCAATGAGATCAATTGGATCCAAAATATTTCCTTTTGATTTTGACATTTTTTGTCCATTCTTATCTCTAATCAGTCCATGGATATATATTTCATTGAAGGGTATTTCACCCATAAATTTAATTCCCATCATGATCATCCTAGAAACCCAGAAGAAAATTATGTCAAAACCTGTAACTAAGACACTGGTTGGATAAAAAGTTTCTAGATCATAAGTTTTTTTTGGCCAGCCTAGACTAGAAAAAGGCCATAACGCTGATGAAAACCATGTATCTAGGACATCCTCATCTTGTTTCAATTGAGTTGACGAACTTATGTTATTTTTATCTCTAATTTCCTCCTCATTTGTTCCAACATATACATTATTGTCTTCGTCATACCATGCTGGAATTCTATGACCCCACCATAATTGTCTACTGATACACCAATCTTGTATATTTTCCATCCATTCAAAATATGTTTTAGACCAATTCTCAGGAACAAATTTTATATCACCTTCTTTTACAGCTCTTATAGCGGGTTCAGCAAGAGGTTCATTTTGACGAACCATTGATCTGTAAGAAAAGGCTCTAGAATAGCTCCACTTCTATCCCCTCTGGGAACACTGAGGTTATAGTCTTCAATTTTTTCTATAAGATCTAATCCTTGCATTTCTTGAACAATTAATTTTCTAGCCTCAAAACGATCTAAGCCAATATATTTTTCTGGTACAGATTTATTCATAGACGCTTCTCGTGTCAAAATATTAATCACATCAAGGGAATGCTTTTTACCAATTTCAAAATCATTGAAGTCATGTCCGGGCGTGATTTTTACGCACCCACTACCAAAGTCTTGGTCGACATATTCATCAGCAATAATAGGTATTTGTCTGTCAGTCAAAGGTAAATTAACCACTTTGCCAATTAAGTCTTTATAGCGACTGTCTTTTGGGTTAACAGCTACTGCGGTGTCACCTAACATAGTTTCAGGCCTTGTGGTGGCAACAACAATGAAATTATCTGAGTCATTTATAGGGTATCTAAAGTGCCATAAATGACCGCTTTCATCTGATTGCATTACCTCTAGGTCAGAGAGTGCTGTCAACAGAATAGGATCCCAATTTACAAGTCTTTTACCCTTATAAATGAGCCCTTCTTCATAAAGTTTAATGAAAACTTCTCTAACACCATTTGCAAGCTCATCATCCATGGTGAACTTTTCTTTGGTCCAGTCAGTGGAAGTACCAAGCCTTTTCATTTGTCTTGTTATTGTGTCACCGGATTGTTTTTTCCATTTCCAAACCTTCTTCTCGAAAGCATTTCTTCCTAATTCTGTTCTGGAGATTCCTTCAATTTCAAGTTGTCTTTCAACAACCATTTGAGTTGCTATACCTGCATGATCTGTTCCTACTTGCCAGAGTGTATTTTTCCCTTTCATTCTCTGATATCGGATCAATGTATCCATAATAGTGTCTTGGAACGCATGACCCATATGCAGAGTTCCTGTCACATTAGGCGGAGGAATCACTATACAAAAAGAGTCCCCTTGCTTGCTTGGAGCAAAGTAGCCTGAGTTTTCCCAGTTTTTATAGATCTTTTGTTCTATTGAACTTGGATTGTATGTCTTTTCCATATTTAGTCCGCTTTATGAGACTTGATTATAAATCCATTTGATTTATATGACTTCCATTTTTCTCTAGCAATCTTTTTCTTATCTTCATCATTTTCAACGATTTCATGGATCTTATCACTATCTTTACTAGCCTCTGGAATCTGATTACTAAGATTTACTATCGCTATGATATTGCTAGCCTGATTTTCTTGCCAGCCAATCTCTATTGGTGATCCATTTTCTTTGCTTATAAGGCTATGTGGCACAAAACTTTCTTGTCTAAATGTCCATAGCAATGCATCAATTTCGTTAGCTTCGTCTTCATTATTGCAGTGAATGTAGATAGAAGAAGTGCCTTGTTTATATCCTTTCTCAACTAATCTACAGGCATAAACAAGCAAATCCCTTCCAGATTTTTTTTTAAACTGATGAAATAAAACTTGGGGTTTCTTAATTGCTTGATTCACTTATAAGGAATTCAGAAACTAAAGCGACCGGTCTTCCCGTTGCACCTTTATTTGCACCTTCTAACCAAGCGACACCAGCAATATCAATATGGGCCCAGTCAAAATCACCTACAAATTTTTCAAGAAAGCAGCCAGCCGTAATTGTCCCGGCACCTGATCCTCTAGTGCTTATATTTGCCACATCAGCAAAGTTACTAACAATCTGATTCGCATAATCTTCCGTTAATGGGAGTCTCCATGTGGCATCTCCGGAAGCTAAACCTGCATTGATAATTTTTTCAGCCAATACATCAGAATTAGACATCAAACCCGAATGATGTGCACCAAGAGCAACAACGCATGCTCCAGTTAAGGTTGCCATATCAATAATAAATTTTGGCTTAAATCTTTGAGCATAGGTCAATGCATCAGCCAGTATTAGTCTGCCTTCAGCATCCGTGTTCAAAATTTCTATGGTTTGACCAGACATTGATTTAACAATATCACCTGGTTTTGTTGCTGTAGAGCTAGGTACATTTTCACATGTGGGGACTAGAAAGACGGCATTGATTGGTAAATTTAGTTCAGCTACGACTTGAATTAATCCTATTGTTGTTGCCGCACCGCACATGTCGTATTTCATCTCATCCATACCATTTGATGGTTTTAGTGAAATACCTCCAGTATCAAAGGTGATACCTTTCCCGACAATAGCGATCGGTTTATCGCTCTTTTTAGAGCCTTTATATTCAGCTATTATTAGTTTTGCTGGTTCTTTTGCTCCCGCTGTTACTGATAAGAGTGAATGCATACCTAGCTTTCTCATTTGTGCTTCATTCATAACCTTTAAAGTTAAGGATTTATGTTTTGAGGCAATCTTTCTCGCCTCTTTTGCTAGATACGATGGTGTGCAAATATTTGAAGGGAGATCTCCAAGCATTCTAACTTTTTGAGTCGCTTTTCCTATTGCATCTCCTTCATCAAAACCTTTCTTCATTAGAGCAATTCTTGGTTGCCCATTAGTTCCATGTGATATCTTTTTTAAGGATATCTTCTTTGCATTGCTTTTCTTTGTGGTTGTGTATTGGTATGAAACATGATGCCAAGCTTCAGCAAGAATCCTTGTTGATCGATGTTGTGACTCAGGTTTTTTTCCACAAATATCACTTGTACTAAGATAGCTAATTACAGATTTATGAGAGGTGCTTGAAAGTTTTGCTAGCGATGACGTTAATGCTTTTTTGTAATTCTTTTCAGAGTATTTATCGTACTCACCACAGCCAACAAGCATCAGCCTTTTATAGCCTTTGCCAACAACGGGTAAAATTCTTGTCTGGCCGATTTTACCTTGTATATCATCGTTCTTTTGAAAATCATCAATTACCTTATTGTTTGCTGTATTTATGGTTTTTGTAGCTCCTCGCAATTTCTTATCTTTAAAAATTGGCAGGATTAGACAATCTGCTTTAGCTTCTGTTGCTTTATTAGTGTTTATTTGAAAATTCATTTTATTACCTATTTATTTATTTTTTTAAAAGGAAAATATCAAAACCAACTATAATCTATATAGTTTCAGTATGACGATAATTGTAGTGTAATGGTATTAGCTTTGAAACCAATAATTAAAGGACTTTATTTATTTATTAACTAACTCAATGAAATAACAGAATGCATGAATAAAATTCTTGGGCAATATTTTTTAAAAGAACTGGCAGTGACTTGGTTTTCTGTAACTTTTATTCTGCTCGTTGTCTTAGCCACAAATAAATTTGCTGATGTTATTGGTGATATTGCTTCAGGTGATTTACCGCCTGCTTCACTAGTGCAAATAATCCTTTATTCCTCGATAGATTATTTAGTGATCTTGATTCCATTAAGTACTTTTTTATCAATTCTAATAGTATTGGGTCGTTTTTATAAAGATCAAGAGATGACAGCGATACTGAGTTCAGGAATAGGTCCATCTTTTATCTATAGAATTTTAATACTTCCAATGATTGTTCTGACAATTGCATTATTTTCAATTTCAGTTTATTTATCTCCTGAGGCCAGAAAGAATATAGAGTTTTCAAAACAAAATGCTCTTTCAAACATTGGGATTGAGTTTTTTGAACCTGGGAGATTTATAACTTTAAAGGATCGTTCAGTTTTCTATTCCAAGGAAAGATATGATGACAATCGTTTTGTCGAAGTCTTCTTGCAGACGGAGCTAGGAGATGAGGTCAGTGTCGTGACTGCAGAGTATGCTGAGATTCAAACAAATACAAATGACAATTTTCTAGTTTTTTTTAATGGCAAGAGGTATCAGGGCAAGCCTGGAGATATAGATTTTAGGATTTTAGAGTTCTCAGAACATCAGTTGCCTTTATATATAAATGAAAAAAATGAAACAGATAAAGATATTTCTACTGAGAATTTCAATCTCCTTCTCAATGCAAAAGATTTAGAATCAAAAGCAGAATTGCAGTGGCGTCTTTCTCCCTCAATAGCTTTAATTATTTTAGTTTTACTCTCTATACCATTAAGTAGATCTTCACCAAGGCAGGGACAATATGGAGGATTAGTTTTAGGGATATTAATTTATATGATTTATGTGAATTTATTAGGAGCAGCTAGGGTTTGGTTTGAGCAAGGGGACTCTCCAGAAATATATGGCATTTGGTGGGTTCACGCTGTTGCTTTAGCATTCACTTCTTTAATGATTTTATCTAGCTATAATTTTTTTAGTCGCCTAAAACAAAGAGGTCTTAGAAATTGAAACTAATAGATTGGTATATTTTTAAAGCAATTTCAAAAATGACATTAGTTGTTCTCTTTGTTTTTGCAGCGCTTTCTGGCTTTGTTGATTTTATATCCCAGACTGATGACATTGGTATTGGGGAATATGGAGTTTATGAAGCTGTCCAATACACACTTTTGAAGTTACCGAGTTCCGTATTTCAGCTTATACCTATAATAGTTTTAATAGGAAGTTTGATTGGTCTGGGTAATTTAAGTAAAAATAATGAAATCACCGTGATTCTGTCGTCTGGCTTCTCCTTTTTTAGAGTGTCTTTATCGACATTATTTGCCGGCCTGATTTTATGTTTTTTGACCATTAGTCTAGGAGAGTACCTCTCACCTCCAATGGAGAGACTTGCTGACCAGTTAAGAACAAAGAATAAATATAATTTGGAATCAATCGGCGAATCGAAGGGTTTTTGGGTGAAGGAGGAAAATAAAATAATTAATATTAATTTTGTTTCACAAAATAAGAGTTTTGGTGAATTAACTATCTTTGAGCTAGGGCTAGAGGGCCAGATTGACAAAATTTCTAGAGCATCATCAGCAGGCATTGATGATTATAATCAATGGATCTTGAGTAATCTTAGTGAGTCTATTTTCAATAGTTCCGGCATAGAATCAACCTATTCAAGATATAAAATTGATAAAACTAAGTTGGACAGAGATCTTGTAAGTCTCAGTGTAGTGAAATCAGAAGATTTGAATATTATTGAATTATTTCGATATATAGAATATTTAGAAAGTAATACTCTGGATGCTGAGTTATACAAAGCATCGTTCCACAGCAGGCTTGCCTCATTATTTGTTATCCCGATAATGTGTTTATTTGCATTACCATTGTCTTTTGGCTTCCAAAGATCAAGAGGTACAGGCTATAGGGTCACCCTGGGTATGATTATTGGATTAGCATACTTTATTATGCAAAATACATTAATGGAATCAGTTCAGATTTATTCAATAAATCCAATTTTAATTGGGTGGTCACCATTAATACTTTTAACACTTATAACTTTAATGACCCTTAAGCTAACTAGAACCTAGTCAAGTGAATATATTAATAAAGTTTTTTTTCACAATGAGTTTAATGATTGCGATCTTTTCATGTTCGACCATAGAGATTGATCAAGAAGAATCAACAGAAGAAAACAAAAATATTATCAATCAAATAGCTCAACTTACAAAGCAGAATAAATCCAATGAAGAAGAAATTTCTTTTCTAAAGAATCAATTATCAGAGATCCAAAAGTTGATTGAAGATGAGAGCGATTCAGTTCTACCCAATGACTCTGAAAGACAGGCTTATCAACAATCTTTTGAGCTGATCAGGACAGGAGACTATCAGGCAGCAGAAGTGGCTTTTACAAATTACATAAAGACTTTCCAGGATAGTGATTTTATTGACGATGCTAAATTTTGGTTAGCTCAATCAATGTATTCACAAGGAGCATATAATTTAGCTTTAGAACTTTTTGAAGGCATTCAAAAAGACTATCCTCAGTCTGAGAAGATTATGGAATCAATATTAAAAGCTGGCTTTTGTCATTTTGAATTAGGCAATATAGATAAATCTATCCAAATTTTTAAACAAATTATCGCTGATTACCCAAACTCTTCTGTTGCTCGACTTGCTTCTGAGAAGCTCGATACTATTAATTAACTGAATATGATTAAATGGCTGTTTTATTTATTACACCTAGGTTATTATTCACCAGATTTTTTATTTTCCAAAGGGCCGTTAGCTCAGTTGGTAGAGCAGCTGGCTTTTAACCAGTTGGTCGAAGGTTCAAATCCTTCACGGCCCACCATTTAAATGAAGAAAGATATAAAAAAATATTGGATTGTTTCATCTTTAGTTTCAGTGTTCTTTTTTATAATACTGCTTTTTATTTTCTTTCTTTCTCTCCCCGGTTAAATTTAAGCCATGAGTAACACAACCATCCAAATTGACGACAAGATATACAAATATCTTTTGTCAGTATCACTAAGGGAACATAAAGTATTAAAAAAGTTGAGAGAAATTACTTCATCAATGCCTGGCTCAAGAATGCAGATTGCACCTGATCAGGGGCAGTTCATGGGAATGATAGTAAAAATGATTGGAGCCAAGAAGTTATTAGAAATAGGAACTTATACGGGTTATAGCTCTATGGTTTGTGCGATGGCTATGAAAAGCGGGCAAATAATTACTCTTGATAATGATCATATTGCAACTGAAGTTGCCAAAAGATTTTGGAAAGAGGGGGAGGTTGATCATTTGATTGAATTGCGTCTTGGTCAAGCTTTAGATTCATTGAATCAGCTAATAGAAGAAAAACACTCATCTAGCTTTGATTTTATTTTTATCGATGCTGACAAAGCAAATTATCAGAATTACTATGAACTCTGCTTAGAATTATTAAATCCCAATGGAATAATTATCTTTGATAATGTCTTATGGAGCGGAGCTGTAGCTGACATGGATGATAAAAGCAAGAACACGATTGTATTGAGAGATCTTAATGAAATACTTTTCAACGATCAAAGAATTGATTTATCAATGATTCCTGTTGGCGATGGATTAACAATAGTGAGGAAGAAACAATCATGAAGGAATCATTAAATGTTTTTGGAGAACCATTGAAAGAATGCAGTAATTCTCCTAAAACAGGCTTTTTTAGAAATGGTTGTTGTGACACTTCAGATGAAGATGTAGGTAGCCACACAGTTTGCGTCATAATGACTGAAGATTTCTTAAAATACAGTACTTCTGTAGGGAATGATTTATCAACACCAATGCCTGCTATGGGTTTTCCTGGCCTGAATCCAGGAGATAATTGGTGTCTTTGTGCTCCAAGATGGCAGCAAGCGTATGAGGCAGGCTCAGCTCCAAAAGTACTGTTGTCTGCCACACACCAAGGCGCTTTGGAATACGTTGATTTAGAGAACCTAAAAAATTTTGCTGTAGATATTAATTAAGAATATTTAATTTTGGAAACAAGAAAAAAAATATTTATCTTTTCGTTTTTATTTTTCTTTCTAGTAACAACAGTTCAATCTAAATCTATTAACCATAATGAATCTGAGCTTCAAGAGATTTATGATTGGCATCAATATAAAGATAGTTTTGGCCCATCATTTTCAGGCAGTCTTTCATGGATTAAGTTTATGGAAGTTATTGAAGAAGAACTTCGGATGAACCAGGTCACTGGAATCAGAAAAGACTTTTTCAAATATTCAAGGTGGCATACTTCGGATAGTAAAAGTGATAATAAATGGTCACTAACTATTGATGGACAAATCATTCCCGTTTCTTCTTATTGGGCATATTCTGGAAGAACCACTGAAAAGGGAGTAACAGGAGAATTATTACTATTTGATAAAAATCTTTCCCAAGAAGAATTAAGAGGAAAGATTATTGTCTTTGAGCTTGAAGGTTTACCTGAAAATATAAAAAAATTCTCAGCAATAAGTAATTATGAGTATGCATCCGAGGATGTATCTGCTGGAGAGTTCTTAGATAATACGAGTGACTATTGGTACCAAGTAAATTATCTCACTAGGTTTGGAAAAGTTGATGAGTTTCTAAAAAATAGTGGAGCACTAGGGGCTGTAGTTATTTTAGACCTAAGTCCTGGGAGAGCAGAAGGTCTTTATACATTTCCTTTATTAAGATCTGGAACAATTGGAGTGCCTGGGTTATATACTGATCGAACACATTCAGAAAAAGTAAGATTTTTAGCTAGAAATAAAAAAGAAGCAACCATTAGACTCTTAGCAGAAGAAGAAATTACAGAGTCATATTTTTTGTATGGATTCTTACCTGGAAAAAAATATAAAACAGAGGATGATCGATTCGTTTTATTAACTACTCATACTGACGGGCCAAATCTAACCCAAGATAATGGCGCATTTGGAATTATTAAAATAATCGAAAAAATCCGTGAAATACCAATCAATCAGAGAGAAAGAAGCATCTTAATTTTATTGGATCCTGAGCACTTTACCCCTGGAAGACATTCAATAGATTGGTTTAAAAAACATAGCGAACTTAGCTCTAAAATTTCATCTGTTGTTGCTGTAGAGCATTTAGGTCAGATGGAGTTTATTGAAAAGAATAATGAATACGGATTAAGTGGTAAAGAAGATAGGACATATATTTATAGTCAAAACAATCAAAGACTGATTGATGAAGTTATCACCTCAGTTAAGAACAATAACTTGAGAAGAACATATGTTTTATGCCCCGATAGAGGAGGGCAAGGACCTTGGGCAGGCATGGGAAATATTTCACAAAAATTGAATGTTCCAGGTTATGGAATTAGCACTAGCATGAGTGGATATTGGTCGACTCAACCAGGAATAGAGAGTTTCAATGCAAGCCTATTCTTAAAACAAGTCAGTGTGATGAGCGATCTCACACTTTTTCTAATGAACCAAAATAGTGTCAAATTGTAATTTTATGAGATTAAAAATAGGCAATTTATTAAACTTGAAATAAGATAGTTTTAATTAAATCAAAAAAAATGCATATGAAAAAAATAAGCTTAATCATTTTCTCACTAGTTATTAGTAGTTGTTCCCTAATTCCAGATAAGGATTTTGGAGACCAATCTCAAAGGCTAGATAAACTATCAGTTGAAAATAGAGTAATTGCTGAAGATCTAATTCAGTTCATTAAAGACTCTGATGAGAAATATTTCAAATGGAGTGGCTGCATAAATAATGATGATAATGCTTCCTTGAATTCAGATTGCCCTGATAGCAATGGCAATACTTCAGATGAAACGTTTATATCAGATACAAAATATTCAGACTTTGATGTCAGAGTGGCTAGAGGACCTGCAGTTGAAAAAATTGGTCGAATGATATCAGAGGGCAAGATGACTGCTCCAGGAAGAGGTGAAAAAAGGAAATTATTATGGGGTCGCTTTTATTCCATAGATGTTCATCCAAAAACCCCACTTGTTGGAATGCTTCACGCCACTTTAGTTCTTCAAGTTTTTAGTGATGGGTCTGTAGGAACTGGTGGTTGGCTTGATGTAATGCCAGGCACTAGGGTTGAGAGTGATATTGATTATCTGAGAAAGGTTACAGATGATTATTTTGCAGAAAATAATAAGGATCCAAGCTTATACAGAAGATTGGTTTGTAAAGGCACAGAGGAAACTATTTTTGAATTTAGAAGAAAGCCCACATGTGCTGGTGTGAGTTTTTATGGACCTCCAGTTTATAGGGAAAGCGGGGAATTAAGTTACCGATTTATCAAGGGAATGTATTCTGAGTTTGTCGATGCCTATTTTGAAATTATAGAAGAAAGGATGGACGATCCTTATACTCAGGAAGATTTAATTGCTCAAGAGAAAATGAGGAAAAGCTGGCTAATAGATCAATTATTTTCTGACCCTTTTGCGAGCAAGATCGTTCCATTTGATGTATGGGCAACTGCAAATGTTGCACCCACTGTTAAATTTTAGGACCTTAGAGTGAATTCAGAAACAATTCAACACGATACAGAAGCAATACAAGACGAAGATCCTAACCGTTTTTTTTGGTACTTCATCTATTTATCAATTACCTTTGTTAGTGCATTGCCTTTATTTGGTTTAAGGCTTAGTGATTTTGGAATTAATTATTTATTACTATTATTTATTCATGAATTTTCTGGCTTCCTCTTTTTTGGACACACGTTTTTCTCAAACATTTGGGCCATGCAAATTCGATTTCATCAACCCAAAGAAGTGGGTATTTGGGCGAGGTCTTTTTTAAGAAAAGGTGCCTTGTCTATCACAATGACTACCTCGATTATTATTCCAATATCTGGATTAATGCTTATTGAATCCTGGGGAGGTTTGCACAATGCCCCTTGGGCTTGGAATGGTTATTTTGCATTCTGGTTAATGGCGGCAATAAGTATCACTCCGGATGTTATTCGTTATGGGAGAAATCGAAATTCAGATGACCCCAAACATGGAATGATCAGTGGAGCAATTCGCGGTAATATTGGGACGGTTCTAACCCTCTATATTATTTGCTGTATGGTCATCAAGATTGCCTGGATAACACCATTTGCAAAATGGGCGATGTTCTCAGATTGATATTTTATAGATTGTCTTTCTGATTTTTGAATCTATCATCAACCCTGCTTTCTTTGAGCATAGCTTCAGAATTAGCAGAGGCTTGAGCTAGCCCGTCTTTGATATTTTTCTGCTGACTTACTGGTTCATACAACGGACCCTTAGCCGCATCTACAAATTGTTCTTGTGGGCTGACTTCGTAATGGCCCTCTATGGCACAAAACCTCGTAATAGAGTATCGCTCCCATGTTGTTGGAGGAACTCGATGAGGGGTTGCCTTGACAAGACCGTTTGTTATCACCTCAAGCATGTCTCCTAGCATGACTATTATTTCATAACGATTACAGTCAACTAAATGCCATTCTCCTGATCTATGTTTTAGCTGTGATCCCTTCTCGGATTGTGTCAGGAGAGTGAAAACCTCATAATCAGTAGGGTGCACTAATACCGAATAGATTATCTTCTGGTGTGCCTTGCACTGCAGGGTAATATATTAACCTCATCGTAGATGGAGACTTTTCAGTCATCTTTGATGATATAAAGTTTTTATCTAGGTTAAATGTTTCTTCTATTTGATTTGCTAATTTTTTCTCAACTTTAGAAAATTCTAAATAATATTTATAGACCGCATCTTTAAAATCTGGCATCTCGGGCGGCCATAAATTTGGACCGAAGTTTTCAAATTCTTCATCGATTTCTTTAATCTCATAACACATATCAAAGGCCGAGCAGGTAGCTTTTGTGTTTGCTGAGTATGCCGGTTCCTCACCGCATGGGGACCATCCTCGACCCGAATGTGCATGACGGTAATGAGCAGCCTGCTTTTTTAGGTCTGAGTCATCTAAATTATGAAAGATTCTTGATTGTTCGTAAGCATCATCAATTATTTGTTCTGAAACGCCATGGTCGACAAGGAGAAAATAGCAGTCTTCTGTCATTGCATCTTTTAATCTTTTTGATTCATCGGATTGATTTTTAGAGTCAGATCCATTGAGAAGTTTTTCTAGGCTAATTTTTTTCACTTGATAGATACTTTCCTTACATCAACTAGGCTAATCTTATATGATCTTTATTAATATTGAAGTTTAAAATACAAAAAGATATGAATAGTCGCATTGACATTATTGAACAAATCCTTCGTCAGGAGCTCAACATACATGAGCTCATCATTGAGGATGAAGGCCACTTGCATAAAGGCCATAAACCTGCCAAAGAAGGAAAAATGCATTTAAGGATTTCAATAGTGAGCGATGATTTTATAGATTCATCTCCCATTCAACGACACCAAATAATTTATTCTCTGTTGGCAGAATTTCTAAAGGATGAATTGCATGCGCTATCTTTAGAATTGAAAACGATAAAAGAGATGGGGTCGACTAATTTTTTATCGCAATTATCCCTGCATGATCTTTACCATAATCAGAACTAGCTCTTGCAGGCCCAAAGAATTTTGCTGTGATTATTTCAAATCCTGCAGATTTGCACTCCCTAGATAGAGTATCTGGGTCTAAACAGTTCATATGGGGCGTCATACCTTTAGGTACTCTCGGCACGGGTAAACAATCTAAAACATCATCAATAAATCCAGGAAAAGGGTCTCCAGCTTTTAATTTCTTTTCATATTCTGGGAGATAGTTTTTCCATGGTCCCGAGAAACAGGTGTCAGTAATTAAATAAACTCGACCCCCCGGTTTAAGCCAGGCGTACATATTTTGTAAGGTTTCAATTAATTCATCTGGCTTTAAAAAGTGTAAACATCTAGAGCAATGGATTGAAATAAATGAATCATTTTCAAAATCAATATCTGGTAGTTTTCCTGCCTTAGTCTTTAATTTAGGTTTTAGTTCATCTGGAGTTCCTTCTATAAGAAGGTCAAGATGGCCCTGATCCATATCCGATGCAAGGACTTCAGCTCCTTTTTCTAAAGCAGCAATCGTTGCGATTCCATAAGCACAGCCAACATCAAGTGATAGTCCTTCCATTTTTGAAGATTCTTCTACAAAAGACTGAGAAACATCATTAAGGTCTTCTTCCATAAAGCCCCTTCCGTTTAGGCAAGGAACGAGCCCTGGGATGTAGGCTTTTGGTATCACCTTCTTTCCAATAATCTTGTTGTAGAGGTTGATCAGAATAGGCTTTAAGAAACCTAACCTCCTTTTTATACTGACTTTGTATTCCTTGTTCTCATCATCCATGACCCTTCTTCTAAAAGGTTCAAATTTAGGATGAACGTTTCTTTCATAGAGCTGCATAAGGAAACGTTTTGTGATCGTGTGGATTAGAGGTATTTTTGACCATTTTGCATACAGCTCTTGCATATAAATGACAGGGGTCTTATGACTTTCCGTGTAGGCTATAAATTTCCAACCGTCCTCTTTTTTTCTAAACAGAGCGCTGATTCTTGCGTCTCCACCCCAAGCTTTCATTGGGCCTCTCATTTTCATATCGTGTCTTACCCAGCCGACCGCAAAAATGAAATCATCTGACAAGGGTTTGACTTTAATGTTATAAAATCTCATACGAATAGCTTCAAGCATTCTCTTACCAGGTATAGGTTCCCAATATTTTTTTAGCTCATCCCAGCCGATTTTCCAGTCTGCTTGTTCCTCGGCTAGATAAAATGGATCAGGGTCATCTTCATCCCAGAGTCTTTTTAGATCGCCATACTTTTGTGAATCCCAAATACGTTCAGCTTCTTTGAAGACTTGTTCAATCTCAGTTTGTAACTCTTGCGTCATCTTTCTATTTAGTTCATTGTTATGATTTATATAAGGAATGTTTTATGTCAAAAATTGCAGCAAATCAAGCTCAATTAAATTTTGCAATGGTTTGTGTAGAGAATCTTGCTCAATCAATTGAATTTTACTCAGGGATTATTGGCTTAAAAGCATCACCCGTCTTTGAGTATAACGCTGAAGAAAATAATATCTGGAATGTTCCTGAGGGAACCAGATAAGACAATCAATTTGCCGAAGAGAGAAAAGTGAGATTGGTCAGTTATTGTTAATAGAGTTCCCAGATTTTAAAGGGGTGAATACATAAGAAGTAATCTTAATGCAGGAATGATAAGAGGGTTTTGGAATATTAATTTTTATGTAAAAGATATTGTGAAGTCTGTCGAAGTATTAGAGAGTAAGGGTTATTTTTCATGGTCTAAACCCGCAGAGCATCAAATAGGAGATAATGTAGGGACTCCGATAGAAGTTATTGTTGATGGTCCTGACGGTATTGCTATCAATTTAGTTCAATTACCAAAGAACTCAGAAAATGAATCAATACAAGAAATGTGTAAATTTTTTAATACCAATGGAACCACTGAAAAAGGTTTTACAGAAATTGTGACAACATCTCATTGCGTCAGTGACACTCAAGCAGCCAAGGAATTTTATTCAAGGCTCTAGGAATGCATCAAATGTTTAGCGATGAGCTCTCAAGTAAAATATCCAATCAATTTCTTAGAAGACCCGATGATGGAAGAACCTTAATCACGTTTATGCAAGGGAGCCATTTCTTTTGGAAAGATCGCACTTTCTGAACCTATTAATTACTCGGTCCCAAATAATATCAGTAATGCCTGTCCGCCAAATATTGGGTATTTTGGACAAGGCTTTCTTATCCCTGATATTCAAAAGGTTATCTCAGAGCATGACCTAAATAGTACTCAGCAATTTTCATACATCTTGAGAAAGATAATGGCTTGAAAGCTGCTTTGCTTAGAATGCCCTGGCAGCGAAGCACTCATTTATTTGCTAGAAGAATGAAGATATAATTTTCTAATTCAAAGGAGAAGGATTGTGACAGAAATTGGTGTAGTAATGGAGCCTGTTCCAAAGTGTTCAGCAGAGATGGCATCACTGATAGAAGAAATGGGTTTTGACTTTCCCTTTTATGCCCCGATACACAGAATCTATCAGCTGATCCTTATGGGCAACTCTCTTTGATAGCAAACGCGACTTCTAGAATAAAAATGGGCACTGGAGTTACACATCCAGTTACTAGAGAAGCTGCTGTGACCGCTTCAGCTATGGCTTCATTACAGGAAGAATCTGATGGTAGGGCGATCTGTGGAATTGGACGAGGTGATTCATCGGCTGCTCATATTGGCAAACGACAGGCAACCACTGAAGAACTGAGGAATTCGGTATTGACAATAAAGAATTATTTTATGGGGCAAGCTATTGATGTGGGGAAAATGCAATCTCCTATTCGGTGGATTGATCCAGAAATTATTAAACCTGTACCAATCGATATTGCATGCACAGGCCCTAAAACAATAGCTATGGCTTGTGATGTTGCCGATCAAGTTTCTTTTGCTGTGGGAAGCGCAACCGAAAGAGTAGAGTGGGCCATGAACACTGCTAGAGAAAGACTAGAGGAAACTGGGAGATCTAGAGACGATTTAAAAATAGGGGCTTATATTAATCTGATCTGTGATCCTGATGAAAAAAAAGCTATATCTATGGCAAGAATGTTGGCAGGTCTTGTTGCACATTTTACAGCCATGAAGCAAGCTCCGACAGAGCATTTACCTGATCAACTAAAACCCTATAACTGAAAAACTTCAGACCGATTATGACATGATGAATCACTCCAGTGAAAAGGGTAAAGCATCTTGATCTTATTGATGATGCATTCATTGACTGGTTCTCTATAGCGGGATCACCACAAAAATGCATTGACCGATTGGGAGAATTGATTGATCTAGGCCTTGATCATGTCTATTTACTCGGCGGTTCTCCTGTAGCAGAGCCTCGCGATGCCAGGCTTAGGGCAATGGTAGAACAAACAGAAATCTTTGCTACTGAAGTCCTTCCCAGCTTCAAATAGACCTAGAATTCATAGTCTAGTGAGAGATTAATTAGGCGACCTCTTGGATCATGAAGTCTTGTATCAAAACTAAAGTCTGGTGAATCATAGAGCAATGGTGCTGATTCATCAAAAGCATTCATTAAATGCAGTCCTAATTTTAGTTCACTCTTCTCTATTTCAAAGATCTTACTGGCGCCAATATCAAACACCAAGAAAGAATCGACTTTGTTTTCATACCCGCTTGAGACAGCGGCAGCTGGTAATGGTCTTAGATTTGTGTAGCCATCCAAATATCTGGTGTTTACTGAATAGCGAATCCCATTATGAGTTAAACCAAAAAATGCGTTTAATCGAAGCCGAGGAAGTGAATGTGTATGAGCGTTGTAATTAAATCTTCCGACTCTATTGACCATGTGTGATTCGTGTTCATCTTCATGATCTCCTCCTTCTTCATGTTCAGGTGTAAGGTAGTCAAAAAGATGTGTGGCATTGATTCCTAGGTCTAAAGTGGTCTGATTGCTTAATGTCTTCTTATAATCAAAATTGATATCTAAACCCTTAACTTTTGTCTTTTCCTCATTAAAGAAAGTTGTGCTCACAGCTGTGATATCACCGAGTTCATTCCTTTGAATGTCAGGATTGTCTGGGTTTTCTATGATCTTAGTTTGTGCATCCTCAAGCTCAAGACGATCCTTGTAATTTATTTTCCAAAAATCAGCAGACAAAGAGATGTTGTCGTTTAAATTCCAAAATAACCCTAAATTACTGTTGGTGGAAGTGGCAGGTTTCAGATTAGGGTTTCCCACTTGAATGACTCTTACAAAAAGTGAGCTGGATTGTTCAACACCATTGATGACATCTCTTACACCACCTAAGGCAATTTTTGAGCTAAAAAGCTGAGCCATCGAAGGTGTTGAGAATGAAGTTCCCACAGAGCCTCTTATTAATAATTTATCAGTAGGCCTAAAATTAAGTGACAGCTTTGGGTCAAAAGAAGAATCGTTCTCTACTTTTTCATACCTGGTAGCAAAAAGAACATCAAAATTTTCTGAGAATATTTTTTCTACCTCAAAGAAAAGAGCTTTTTTATTTCTATCTGAAGAAACATTTTTACCTCCACCTAAAAAAAGAAGATCCGCACCTTTAATTAGGTTGCCCGACTGATCAAATTCGGATCTAGCTAGTTCATTGTATTTCACATCCAATGTTTCATCATTTAGCTGTAGACCAATGGCAATATTATTATTATTAAATTTTGTCCTAAGAATGGCATCGAGGGAGGTTAACTTACCTGTTCTTAAACTTTGCTCTGAGCCTTTTATGTATTCAATAAGATCTTCTGAATTTGATAATGGATCAAAAATATTCCATGTTTGGTTCCCATTACTTCCCCCATTTCCTGAAATAGCATTTTCCATTCGTGAATTAATTGTGTCTGGTCGATTATGAAAATTTTCATGCTTGCTTTGTGTAATCGATAATTCTAGATCAATGTTTTCATTGAGACTTAAATTAACAAGACCACTGACGTGATATTGGTCTATATCCTTTGGAGATAGAGGAGAAGGGAAAGCTGATCCTAAAGGTCTGCCGTACCAAGTTACTGGTACATTAAATGGGCTTCCGCCTTGTCCTGGCATTATCTTTTTTGACATAAAAGAAAGGGCTGGATAAGAAGGCGATTGAGGATTGTCATTGACATCAATATTGGCAACTATAGCAGTTAATTTATAACTCAAATTATCATTGTCTTTCTTGAAGCTTAGGTAGAATTTCTTATGATCCTCATCATTAACAATATTGAATCTTGTTCCGTAGAGAAATTTACAAAATGGTCCGGCTAACACCCCACCGTTTATTTCGCAATTTGGATCTGGGACCCATTGCCCAGCAGCATATTCACCAGCATAGTCTCCCGACAGAACTGAGTCACCCTCACTGACCTTAAATGTATTGCCTAGAGTGCTTAAACCGTTTTCTGCTATTCTTGGTATTTCTGAAGATGATAGAGGGCTTCGGTCTAAAAAATTTGCAGCTAAGACTAGGTTTGCACTGTTGAACTCTTTGCCAAAGATAATACCAATAGTTTTATCGGTTTGATCATAGCCTGTTGTTTCTTGGTGACCAAGGCTGATTCTAGTTCCAGTAAACTCATCGTGAGTGATGAAGTTAATGACCCCAGCAACGGCGTCACTTCCATAAAGAGAAGTGGCACCTTCTTTTAAAGAATTTCAGTCCGACGAAGTGCTATTTCAGGAATGATATTTACATCGATGTAGCCTTCACCTTCGTGAGAAGGGGTTCCTGCGAAAGTTTGTCTTTTATTGTTGAGTAAAACCAGTGTTGACGCATGATCAAGGCCTCTCAAGGTGATTGCAGACATACCTTGGTCAACTCCATCGAGTGTGTTGGATTGAAAGTGCGAGCCCGCAGAACTTGCAAGATACTTACTTATCTCACCCACAGTAGAAATGTTTAAATTATTGAATTCAGTTTCACCAATAACTTCGACACTTATCTTGTCAGATTTTGAACCAATATAACTTCCAATTACGGTTATTTCTTCAATCTCTTGAGCAAATAAGTTGTTAGAGATTATAAGAACAAAGAAGGTATATAGATAAAAATAATTTCTCATGTTCGTACTTACTTTTTTTAATACTAATTGGATGTTATTTTAAGCTAGAATATTTAGCCAGTAATAATTAAGAGACCCAATTATGAATCTGAGAAAAATTTTACCCACAACGATACTCTTGCTGTTTTCACAAACTGCTGTCTCACATAACAGCGAATGCCTTTGAACCAACAAATAATGAGTTCAACAGACCATGTATTGAACGACTTATCCCTCGGTCATTAGCTGTTAATAGAACAATGTTAGAACCTCAAGCTTCTCTATTTACCGATGATTCAACTGGTTCTATGAGTGTTGCCGATCGTCCTTTAGTTGCCGTTTTAGGCGCATCAGGCAGGACGGGTGTTTATGTTCTCGAAGAGCTGAAATCGAGAGATGTTGATATAAGGGCGCTTTCAAGGAATATTGAAAACCGCTAAACAAAAAGTTGGCGGTGATTTTGAGTGGGTACCTGCTGATGTAACCGATCCAAAAAGTCTCTTACTAGCATTTGAAGGTGTAGATATTCTCATCTCAACTATAGGATCAACCGGTGGAGATAACTCGGAAATGATCGACTATGAAGGCTCAATTAATTTTGTTGAAGCAGCTAAAGAAAGTGGTGTTAGCCGTATTATCTACATGTCTTCAATAGGTGCAGGTGGCGCAGAAAACTTTAGCACGGTGATTCTAAATCTTGTTGCTAACAAGACCATGAAATGGAAATCGCTGGGCGAGGACTATATAAGGAATAGCGGAATAGATTTTACTATTGTTAGACCAGGGGGGTTAAGGGGCGAGCCAGGTGCACTGGGCATTCGCTTTGAGCAGGGTGATGAAGTCATTGGCTGGATACCACGAGGTGACGTTGCTGCTGTAATGGTTGAATCAATTTTTAATGACGATGCTTCGAATAAAACCTTCGAAGTCATCAATGATGAATCCCTACCTATCGAGGCATGGAAAGATGAGTTTACAAATCTAAAAGAGGGTGAATTTGGCAAGATTGCCACCGGTGATTTACCACAACCTATTGGTTAACTCCATTAGTGATTTTACTGGCGATTATTTATTTGATTAGAAGAAGAAAGAAGAGGGCTTAAACTAAACCACACCATCTTCTCTTAATTGGGTTATTTCTCCCTCATCTTTTCCTAATAGCTCCGTTAACACCTCTTCAGTATGCTCACTAAGTTCTGGACCGGGCCATTCTGTGCTGCCAGGTGTTTCAGTTAATATAGGAAGCATCGCTGGAATATGAAGGGTTCTTCCGTTAGCCTCGACCTCTTGAAACATGCCTCTGGCAATATAATGCTCATCATTCATCATGTCTTCCACACTTAAAATTGGTCCAGCTGGGACGGATACTTCATCCATTGTGGTTAAAATTTCATCTGAGGTATGCTCTCGTGTCCATTTCTCAATGGCTGCATCGATTTCTTTTTCATTCTCAACCCTTCCTTGATTGTGCTCAAATCTAGGATCTTCAGCCATATCCGGTCTGCCTATTGCAATCATTAGCCGTTTAAAAATTGAGTCTCCATTGCCGCCGATTATTACATGCTTATCATCCGATGTGAGGTAAGTGTTTGTTGGTACAATACCTGTGATTGTTGATCCAGAAGGTTCTCTAATTGCCCCACATCCAGAATACTCGGGCACAACAGCTTCCATTAGATTAAAGACGGATTCGTAGATAGCTGTATCGACAACTTGTCCCTTTCCATTAGGATCTTTCTCTCTTTGAATGTAGGCCAGCATCACACCCATGGCGGCATGCAAACCTGCTAGCGTATCTCCAATGCTTAAATTTGGTCTGACTGGAGGTCTATCAGGAAAACCATTCACGTATCTGAAACCCCCATAACCCTCACAGACTGAAGCGTAACCAGGTAGGTGTGATCTCGGCCCAGTTTGGCCGTAACCAGAGATTCTTGCTGAGATTAATCCAGGATTGTCTTTTTTTAGATCATCGGGGCTCATTCCCCATCTCTCTAGAGTGCCGGGTTTAAAATTCTCAATTAAGACATCAGACTTCAAGATTAGATCTTTAGCAATTTGTCTTCCTTCATCTGATTTTAGGTTGAGCGTGATTGATTTTTTGTTGCGAGAAACACTGTGCCACCAATACGAGGTATTATTTTCGGTTAATCTCCAATACCTGACTGGATCGCCAGTGATGGGTTCTATTTTAATAACCTCTGCACCGAAATAACCTAAGACACTACCGGTGAAAGGACCAGCAATTAATTGACCCATTTCAATGACTCTCATTCCACTCAATGGCTTATCTTGTGATGCTTTATTCATATGTTTAGTTTACCTTTTTGGGGGCTATATTAGAGTTCCTTATACCATTTTGATAATGCTTTTCCAATTTCATCGGGCGAATCTTCTTGAATAAAGTGGATGCCTTTAACCGTTACTTCAGTTTGATTTTTCCAACTCCTGCAAAAATCTCTAATTTTCCCTGTGGTAATAGCACCTGGCTCTGCATTGATAAATAATTTGGGGATATTGTTTGTCTTCATCCATTGTGCATATTCATTAACAATCTGACAAACGTTCCCAGGCTCACCTTCAATTGGTATTTCGCGTGGCCAAGACAGAGTAGGGCGTCGATCTTCCCCCGAGCTAAGAAATGGTCTTCTGTATTCGTTCATTTCATCGGCATCCAACGTTCTGATGATTGAGCCTGGTAGCACCTTTTCAACAAAGTAATTTTTTTCTAAAACCAGATCTTCTCCTGCATCCGATCTAAAACCTTGAAATATGCTTTTAGCGTTCTTATCCCAATCATCCCAAGTCATCTCTTTTACAATTGCTTCCATATAAGCTATGCCTTTTATCAGTTCGGGGTGCTTGTAACTCCAATGAAAGCCCAACGCCGAACCCCAATCATGGACAACTAAGGTGATCTTTTCATTATTGGTTAAGGCTTTAATGGCTTTTTCAACATAATAGAAATGCTCCTCAAAGCGATAAGAGTTTGTGTCAGGGTTATCTAATTTGTCAGAGTCTCCCATCCCAATTAAATCCATAGAGATGCAAGAAGCTTGATCGTGCAAGTACGGTGTTATATTTCTCCATAAATAAGACGAAGTTGGGTTCCCATGGAGGAAAACAATAGGTTCACCCGAGCCTTGCTGATGATAGGCAATCTCTTTACCATCGATCGAGATTTTCTTTTTATCCATTTTCTTTGTCTTTAATGGAGTTATTGATCAGGTTAAGAAAATCGGATTCGTTTTCAACAGAAGCTACATCTGAAGCGGTTACTCGGTAACCATAATTGTCTGCAATTTCTTCATACTTCTTTTTTTCTATAATCAAGTAATCTTGGAAAGACCCATCTAACAAAATCATCGGGGTCAATTTCTTCATTAGTCTCACCCGTTTCATCACAATAGTTCCTCAGATGTTCGATTAAAAACTCTTCTGTGTAATACATTGGTTTAGGGTTTTTCCTTGCTCTTTCTATTAACGCATCTCTAATCCCCTCATCGTCTTCAATATAAAGGATAAGCGTATGCTCAATAAGGGTTTCCATTGCCTTGGTGTTGTTTAATTCACAAATACTTCCACCTGCATCATTAATAAAGTGATCGTAGGAGTAAATTCGCCTAGACTTTTCTATAAATTCTGGGACATCCAGCATGGCTTTGATTTCTGCATCTTTATGCATTTTTTGACGTTTTAAAATTCATCAAGAGATAAGCCGCCTTTACTTTTATCACCAATTTTTCCAAGAAAAGTCGAGATTGGCAGCAAATTGTCCACAGTAATATTACTGGAGATATAAATCGAGTCTGTTCTTAGTAATTCAGCTAAAAAGCCTATTTGCATTGATTGTTCTTTTATATTATCGAGTATTGGCTCTTCTAGGTACTTAGTGCCTATCCGATAGTCTCCAGAATAATGAAACCAGTCACTTTTTGGTAATTTATTAGCTAGTGTTGTCTTGCCAATACCAGACATCCCCAATAAGGTTATTGCTTTATTAGGTTTTGCCGAGAATTCTTCAACTGTGGTTTTCATATCTTTTATCTCTAAGTCTATCTAGGGTAACCCTTTTTTATGGTTTCCTATGCTCATTATGATAATTTTTCGAGAAAAAGGGTATCATGGGCGACTTTTTATAACAGTAATTTTATTGGATAAGCTAAAAGTAAATGCAAGAAAACAGTTGGCAAATATACAAATTTGGCGGAAGTAGCTTAAATAATTCAGATTGCATCCTAAATGTCTGCAATTTAATTAAGGAGAACTCTAGCCAAAACTTGATTGTAGTGGTCTCTGCAATGGCAGGAGTCACCGATCAGCTTGTGGATTATTCCGAATCAAGAAACCAATCAATTTTAGATAAAATAGCAGATCGTTATCGAGCGACAATTAATGAAACAATTCAAGAAGAATCAATTCATGAAGCACTTCTGGAAGAGTTTTCAAATGATCTGAAAATCATTAATGAGCTAGCAGAATCTTATTCGGAAAAATCAATTAAGACTGAAGAAAATCAGATTTTAGGTTTTGGTGAAATTTGGTCATCCAGACTTATTCAAGGCGTTCTCAATGAATCTAAAGATCAAAGAGATATTCATCTCCTTGATCCCTTGGAAATTATTACCCTTTGTAAAACTGAAATGGGTGTCAATGTTGATTGGGGAGAGTCAAAGAAATTATTCAGCGAATCTCTCTCTGACAAGAACGGGGTATTTATTATGGCAGGTTTTATAGCTATGAGTTCAGATTCAATAGCGACAAATCTAGGAAGAAATGGCAGCGATTATTCTGCTTCTATCATGGGCTCCTTGGCTGAAGCAGAATCAGTTTCTATATGGACAGATACAGACGGGATTATGACTGCTGACCCAAATCAGATTGATTCAGCCAAAACCATTGAGCAAATGTCTTACGATGAAGCAATAGAATTAGCTTACTTTGGCGCAGAAGTCATCCATGAAAAGACGATGTCGCCCTTAATTGATAAAGATATACCCATTTATATTCGGAACACTTTTAATCCAGAATCAAAAGTGACTAAAATTTCATCTGCTTTGATTGAAGGGCAAAGTGTTAAAGGGATAACAACTATTGAGAATATAACACTCGTTAATATTGAAGGTTCTGGAATGATAGGGGTTCCTGGAACTGCAAAGCGTTTATTTTCTTGTCTTAGTGATGCTGGAATTTCGGTCATCCTTTTGACACAAGCCAGTTCAGAGCATTCAATTTGTTTTGCTATAGATGAGCAGTTCTCAGATCAAATTGAAGACGTTATAAAAGACGAGTTTAGTGATGATTTCAGTATTGGAAATCTTCAAGAGATCGAGATACAAAACAACGCCAGTGTAATAGCAGTGGTTGGATCCGGAATGACTGGGACAAAAGGAATTGCTGCTCAATTTTTTAGGGCAATTACTGAGTCAGAAGTTAATGTTATGGCTATCGCACAAGGTTCCTCAGAGAAAAATATTTCAGTGGTGGTCAGTAAGGACGATTTACATCGAGCAGTACAATTTGTTCACAATTCTTTTTTTACGGGTAAAACTAAACTGATTATAGGTTTGGTGGGTTTAGGTAATGTTGGGGAAGAATTTTATCGTCAAGTTGATACACAAAAAGAAGCTATTTATAAAGATTTTAATGTGGAAATAAACTTTGTGGCTATGTCAAATTCATCACATATGGTACTTAGCGACACTATTTCTCAGTCAGATATAGCATCTCTTAAAGGAAGGGATCAATCATGCCAAGCATCGAATGTCGAAGAGATGATTAAATTTTTAAACGATTCACCAGGAAATATAA
This sequence comes from Woeseia sp., assembly GCA_019653755.1. Taxonomy (GTDB): domain Bacteria; phylum Pseudomonadota; class Gammaproteobacteria; order Steroidobacterales; family UBA11654; genus CACPJA01. Next base: position 106,815 of record BPCL01000001.1, read on the forward strand.
AAGTGCTAATTGATTGCACAGCAAGTGATGTAATTCCAGATCTTTATGCTAGATGCTTTGAGGCAAAAATTAATGTTATTACTGCAAACAAGAAGGGTTTGAGTGGATCAATAGATCGATATGAAGACATTTTAGAGTCTGCCCAAGAGAACAAGTGTAATTTTTTATATGAAACCACTGCAGGTGCAGCCCTGCCTTTTATAAAGTCGGTAAAAGACTTTACAGCTTCAGGGGATAAAATTAAGGAAATAGAAGGGGTCTTTTCAGGGACTTGGCCTATTTGTTTAATACTTTTGATGGTGAAAAACCGTTCTCTGAAATTGTTTCTAGCGCTAAGGATCAAGGTTACACAGAACCCGATCCTAGGGATGATTTATCAGGCATGGATGTGGCGAGAAAATTAGTGATCTTGGCTAGAGAAATGGGTCAATATATTGAAGTCGAGGATGTTGAGATTGAAAACTTAGTCAATAAATCCCATCAAGATCTTAGTGTTGAAGATTATTTAAAAGCAATGGCTGATGACGATGAAATAATGCAAAGCAGATATCAAGAAGCCAATAATGAAGGAAAAGCTCTTTGCTATATAGCCCAGCTAAATGGGAACGGTGAAGCTTCTGTTTCGCTTAAAGAAATAGATCAAGACATCAATTTTTTGGATTAGAAGGCACAGAAAATATTATAAAATACAACACTGAGCGTTATTCTAGTTACCCTTTGGTTCATCGAGGTCCAGGTGCAGGTCCCGAGGTAACAGCTGCAGGAATATTTAGTGATTTATTAGCATTATTAAATACACATTAGACAAACTTATAAATAGCAGATGAATTTTATCAGCACAAAAGGCACTTCCATTTCTTCTATAGAAGAGGCGTTAATGAGTGGAACCTCTGAAGACGGCGGACTTTATATGCCTGAATCTATACCTAAAATTAACATTGAAGAATTGATGACAATTGATAATTATCAAGAATTTTCATATCAACTCTTATCACATTTTTTTAAAGACTCGAGTTTGGAGGACGATTTAAAAGATATTATTAACCAAGCCTTTAATTTTCCAGTGGTCTCAAAGGAATACAATGAAGGTGAAGTCCAATATTCTGTTCTTGAATTATTCCATGGCCCTACAGCAGCTTTTAAGGACTTTGGAGCACGTTTTCTAGCCTCCACAATGTCTGAGTTGGTGAAGAATAAGAATGAATCTTCCTTGACCACAATACTGGTTGCCACATCGGGTGATACAGGCGGTGCTGTGGCTTCGGCTTTTAACAATAAAACCGATTTTAAAGTGGTGATTTTATTTCCAAAGGGGAGGGTGTCCCCAAGGCAAAAACATCAATTAACTTGCTGGGGCGATAATGTGGTATCAATAGAGGTCGATGGTGAGTTTGATGATTGCCAACGACTTGTCAAAGAGGCTTTTAATAATCAGCAGCTTTCAAAACAGCACAATCTGTGTTCTGCCAATAGTATTAATATTGGCCGTTTGCTCCCTCAGTCAACTTATTATGCGTGGACAGCTTTGAATCGATACAAAGCTCATGAAGATTCTTCAAGTTTTATAATCCCTACAGGAAACTTGGGAAATGCTTTCGCCTGCTTTATGGCAAAAGAGATGGGCTTTCCCATTCATCAAATTGTTTTTGCAACCAATGCCAACAAAACAATCCCTCATTTTATTGCAACTGGTAAATGGGAGCCAATGCCAACTCTTCCTACCTTAGCCTCTGCTATGGATGTCGGTAATCCAAGCAACATGGAAAGATTTTTTAACCAATACTCTGATGAAAAAGAATTATTGGAGAATCTTGAAGCGTATGTTGTTGAGGATGCTCAAATTAATGAAGAGATCTTTTCTGTATTTGAAAAAAATAATATTGCGATATGCCCTCATACTGCCACTGCGTTTAATGCTTTTAAAAATTTGCCTTCCTCCGCTCTAAATCAATCGCACTGGGTATTGGTTTCAACTGCTCATCCGGCAAAATTCGAGAACATTGTTGAGCCTATTATAGGTACAAAAATAGAGATCCCTGAGAATTTAAAAACTATTTTAAATCTGGAAACATCTTTTCATACAATCGGAAAAGACTTAGAAAGCTTAATTCCTTATTTAGGGCATTAAAGACTTTTTCGAAGCAGTTGAAAGACTGCTAGTTTGTATATGCAGGGAGGTTTATTGTAGGCTTTATGTATGAAAGATCTTATTAAAAAACATCGTGATAAGTTAAAGCCAATTGCATGGGTATTGCTACTGCTTGGCATTTTGAAAATCTCTGCATATCCCGTAGTTAACTCATTAGTTGCTTTAATTGGTTACATCTTAATGGTTGGTTCTATCTTGGAAGGTGAAGACTCCAAGAGAAATAAAATAAAAAATATTCTCGAAACACTCGCATGGGTATTGCTGCTAATTGGAATTATAATAACAAGCTCACCTCTAAGAATAAGTGCATCTGTTGTTGGAGCCATATTAATAGTTTGCTCTATTTTGGTAGGTGGGTACTCCATGAAAATTATTGAGCCATTAACCTCTACTTGGAAACGTGCTATTTGGTCCGTAGTCTTTCTGATTGTCCTAAATGGTATTCTTATGGAGTGGACTGCCATCAATTTTAGTACTCAACCTCACCAAACAGGTTGGGAATTTGTGGGGATGATAATGCTAGCAGGTGTAATAATTCCAAGTTCCTTGTTCGTAACTAGTTTTATTGGACTGTGGTTTGAAAAAATCAAAATCAAACTGTTTTTTTGGATTGCAGTTCTAATCCTTCTAGGGTGGGTAGGTACAATTTGGATTAACAGTTCAAGTTCATGGTCTTAAAACCATCCACCAGCATTAACAATTTGTGATTGCTTGACAGGGGACTTATAAAGCTCTTATTTTTGCGAATAAAGTTTTGGTGTTTGTTCTCGTTATCGAAGAGAGCTCAGAAAGGCTAATCTCCATAAGACTGGCTAATTCTTTAGCAATATAACCTAAAAATTGTGGTTCATTTCTTCTAGTGTTTAATGATTTAGACAACGATTTTGGCATTAAATACGGGGAATCTGTTTCAATCAAGAGTCGATCTTTTGGGATATAGTTGATAGCCCCTAGAAGTTCAGAGTTTTCGGCGACTATCGCATAACCATCCGGTGACACCATATATAGCCCCTAAATCAAGATAAGATTCCATTTGTTCTTTAGTGCCTGTGAAGCAGTGTGCAACTCCTTTGAGTTCTTTTGGGTCATAGTCTTTAATCATGCCAAGGAATCATCATGAGCGTCTCTTTGATGCAAGAATAGAGGGAGATCTACTTATGTGCTAGTTCTAAATGACCTTTGAAGATCTTTCTTTGTTCTTCTTTCGATGAAAAGTTCCTAAAATAATCTAAGCCGCATTCACCGATAGCCACAACTTCATCATTGTTTAATATCGCTATTAGATCATCTTTGAAGTTCTCGGATGCTTTGCTGGCATTGTGTGGATGTATTCCTGCGGTCGCCCAAATCTTGCCCTTGTAAGATCTCGCTAATTGAATGGATTTAAGGCTTTCATTAACAGAGCTGGATGTGACAATAATCTGCTCTATTCCATTTTTAAATGCATCCTTGATTACCGTATCTCTATCCTGATCAAAGCTTTGATCGGTTAGATTAGCGCCTATATCTATGAATGAATCTTGCATAAATTGATTTTTCAGTAAGTCTCCAAAGGATATTGTTACAATACATTTTTAAAAATAATACATTGATGAAGGCTTTTCTAACAAAAATAATTCCAATTTTTCTTCTGATGACTTTTTGCCATCAGTCAACGCTGATGATCACGAGAATGAAATTGTGATCAGTGCCTTAGAAAATTATTTAATCGAGAACCAAGACGCACTCATTGCTAAACATCAAGAGCTTAGCAATCTCTTAAAAGAGCAGGATCAAAAACAACTGCAACTCGAAATTCTGTTTCATGAATTTTTAATTGCCGATATGTCTTCAAAAAAAGTGAAGAAAAATACAGTCGTTTATGCACCGAGAGCACAGAGAATATTTTAGATCAGGGTGATATTCAGTCTGAATTATACGCCATACTCTCTGCTTGTTTTGGCCTTAGTGCAGAAACTAATCTATTTAGAGCTGCCTCTCACGGGACAAAGTCAGGAAGGATGATCGAGAAAGCGCTTGAGCTCGATTCCAATAATTCTTTTAACAACATGATAAAAGGTGTCGGTGATTACACCAGACCAGCTTTTGCTGGAGGCAATAAATCAAGAGCAATTACCTACCTTAAAAAAGCCATTGATTTATCTAAAAGTAATAACGATAGAGAATCGTCCTTGGTTATAGCCATTGCTTCTTTTCATCTTGCGAATATTGCTTTTCAGCAGAGAGAATTTGATATTTCTTCACAGTATCTTGAAAGATCCCTAGAGATAGCACCTGCCTATCAGAAGGCGAAAAACCTAAAAGCTAAATTAAGTCGAAACTAGACCTCTGATGACATACTGGAGGATGCCACCGTGTTGGAAATATTCCCATTCCTTAGGTGTGTCAATTCTTACAGTTACCTCAAAGGTGTGTGACTTATTATCTTTGCTTGAAATGATGATTTTAGCTGTCTTATCACCCGGTTTGATGTCTTCTATACTGAATGACTTTAAAACCATTGATTGACAGAGATTCGGCATTTTCATTTGGTAAGAATTCCAGGGGTAGAACACCCATCCCAATAAGATTAGATCTATGGATTCTTTCATAAGATTCAGCAATAACTGCTTTAACACCTAAGAGTGATACGCCTTTAGCGGCCCAGTCTCTTGAAGATCCAGTCCCGTATTCTTTTCCCGCAATGACAATTAAATCCGTTTCAGATTTTTGGAACTCTTCAGCGGCTTCAAATATCGAAATAGGCTCCTGATTCTCTTCCATCTGAGTCCATCCGCCTTCGGTTCCAGGAGCCAACTTATTCCTCAGTCTGATATTAGCAAAGGTTCCTCTCATCATAACTTCATGATTGCCTCGCCTTGATCCGTATGAATTAAAACTCTTTCTTTCTATACCTCTTTCCAAGAGATACTCACCAGCTGGAGATTTAGGATCAATGTTACCGGCAGGTGATATATGATCTGTGGTAACTGAATCGCCAAGGAGAGCCAGCACTCTAGCGTTACTTACTGTACTCATCTTTGGTAGATCCAAGGTCATAGAATCAAAGTAGGGTGGTTTTTTTATGTAGGTTGAATCGTTGTCCCATTCGTATATTTCACCCGTTGGAATTTCAAGTTGCTGCCAGACTGAGTCACCTTTAAGTAAATCGTCATAGGCTTTCCTAAACATCTCAGGGTTTATGGTTGATGAGATAAGATTGTCAATTTCCTGTTTGCTTGGCCATATATCTTTTAAATATATTTCCTCGCCATCATCAGAAATACCCAAGGGTTCTTTTTCTAGATTAACAAGCATCGATCCTGCAATAGCATAGGCAACGACAAGAGGAGGGGATGCTAAGAAATTATGTTTAATTAAAGGATGTATCCTGCCTTCAAAATTACGATTACCGGATAAAACTGATGACGTGAAAAGTTGTTTTTCATTCACAGCTTTAGCTATATCCGGGTTTAATGGTCCTGAATTTCCTATGCAAGTGGTACATCCGTAACCAACTATGTTAAAGCCCATATTCTCAAGATCATCCAGTAAGCCAGTTTCTTCGAGGTATTTTGTAACCACTTTTGATCCTGGTGCAAGACTTGTTTTAACCCAGGGCCTAGTTTGAAGGCCTCTAGATCTTGCGTTTCTAGCCACAAGCCCCGCAGCAATCATAACTGCTGGATTTGAGGTGTTGGTGCAACTGGTTATTGCAGCAATCAGTACTGATCCGTTTGATATTTCATCAATGGAGTTATCAGCCCCATTAATTTCTTGTTTTACTACCTCTGGGACCTGATTCAGGTTAATCCTGTCTTGAGGCCTTTTAGGCCCTGATAAGCAAGGTTCTACTGCGCTTAAATCTAACTCTATAACATCGGTGTAATCAGGCTCTTGCCCTTCTTTTCGCCAAAGGTTTTGAGCTTTCGAGTATTTTTCGACTAGCTCTACATGTGATGCAGATCTGCCAGATAATTTAAGATATCTTATGGTTTCTTCGTCTATTGGGAAAATAGCACAGGTGCTCCCAAATTCAGGCGCCATGTTACTTAAGGTTGCCCGGTCAGCGACGGGTAAATTCTTCAAACCGTCACCAAAAAACTCAACAAATTTGCCGACAACACCGTAATTTCTCGTAATTTCTGTAACCGTTAATACAAGATCTGTCGCAGTCACGCCTTCTCTAAGTTGGCCGGAAACTTTAATACCAATAACATCAGGCAGAAGCATAGTAATTGGCTGTCCTAGCATGGCTGCTTCAGCTTCAATTCCACCGACACCCCATCCAAGGCAACCGATACCGTTGATCATCGTTGTATGAGAATCCGTGCCAACTAACGTGTCTGGATAGGCTAAAAGATTATCATTACTCTCTTTCGAGAAAATGACTCTACCTAAATACTCAACATTAACCTGATGAACGATACCTGTGTTAGGAGGCACAACTTGGAAGTTTGAGAAAGCTTCCTGCCCCCATCTTAAAAATTTATAACGTTCCTGATTTCTTTCAAATTCGACTTTGTTATTTTTTTCCAGAGCATCCTTAGAGCCAAAGTGATCAACTTGCACAGAATGGTCAATGACAAGTTCAGCAGGCGATAAGGGGTTAATTTGAGTCGCATCTCCCTTCATAGAGGCCACGGCATCTCTCATTGCTGCTAGATCAACAACAGCCGGTACCCCAGTAAAATCTTGCAAGATCACGCGGCTTGGCGTGAATGAGATTTCTATAGCTTTACCTGATTTTGCATCCCAGTTGAGTATGGAATCAACGTCTTTTTCTCTAGTTTCATCCTCTAGACTGTGCCGAAGAGCATTTTCTAGAAGAATTTTATGGGAAAAGGGTATTTGATCTAGGTTATTTGTGTCTAATGATTTGAGATCTAGGTATTGATATTCCTTAGAGCCAACAGTTAATGATTGAATGTGTTTTGACATTAGATATCCTTAATCCGGGCTTGATTGTATATGAATATCATAGAATTGTCTTTAGTCACTTGAATAAGATTCAGACATTATTTTTCCACCACCTAGACATTTACCTTCTTTGTAAAAGACCAAGTACTGTCCTTTTGTTATGGCCCATTGCGAATCATTAAACTCAACAATTACTCCATCGTTAAGAGTCTCAAAGGAGCATTTAGCATCATCTTGTCGGTACCTACTCTTGGCCTCACATTCAATAATTTCTCCATTTTTTATTGTTGCTGCTACTCCTTCGTCGAGCCAGTTCAATGAGCCCACAAAAACTTTCTTTTTCCATAGGAGCGCATGATCTCTGCCTTGTACAACTATTAATTTATTACTATTCATATCTTTATCAGCAACGTACCAGGGCTCCCCTGAATGATTTTTCATCCCACCTATACCGATATCTTTTCTTTGACCAATAGTGAAATAGGCTAAACCATCATGCTTGCCTAGAAATTCCCCATCTGTATTAACAATATCGCCTGGTTTTGGGGGAACAAATGTTTGAATAAACTCTTTAAACGGTCGTTCTCCTATAAAACAGATTCCTGTGCTGTCTGGCTTATCATGGTTTGGAAGCCCCTTTTTGTAAGCGTATTCCCTGACTTCTGATTTATTCATATCACCAATTGGGAAGAGAACCTTTGGGAGTATTTTTGAATCAATGGCGTGCAAGAAATAAGTTTGATCTTTGTTGTTATCAACACCCTTATGGAGCTCTTGTTTTCCATTATTTTGAAGGTTTCTTGCGTAATGACCTGTAGCAATCCTATTCCCTCCTAAACGTTCAGCGTATTTAGCAAATCGATCGAACTTTATCATGCGATTGCATAAAACATCTGGGTTAGGAGTTAACCCTGTATTTAATTCATTTAATGCAGTATCAAAAACTTCCTCTCTGTATTCTTTTGAAAAATTAACGTGATGCATGGTTATTCCTAATTCTTTACAGGCATCCATTGCATCTTGATGGTCTTGAGCTGCTGTGCAATAAGGCTCATCATCATTCCAATTGGTCATGTGCAAACCTTCAACATCAAAACCTTGTTCTATTAGAATTGATGCTGTTACGGCAGAATCCACCCCTCCCGACATACCGACTATAATTAAATCTTTTTGGCTAATTTTGAGGCAACCCCAGTATAGTTTTTAGGTGAAAGGTCTTTGAGTTCATTTTTTACTGAATCACTTACTTCCAGAGAATCAATAAAAGTTATTAGTGTGTCTTTATCGAGAGTTCTGCCTCTTGTGAGTTTCTTTAAGTGTTCATAAGCATCTTCAATTTGCTCTCGTCTCAATATGGTTTGGATGGCTTCTGCTAATATTTCCTGATTCTTATCTAAATCATCATTTAGCATCTCTTTATCAATTTTTATCTTATTGAGGCCTTTTATTAGGGATTGATTGGCAATTGACATATAGGCAAATGCCGATCCTATATTTCGCTGTGCCGTTGAATCACTTAAATCTCTTTGAAGTCTTGATATCACTAATTTTGAAGCAAGATGATCCAGAATTGAATTGGCTAAACCTAGGTTACCCTCGGCGTTTTCGAAGTCAATTGGGTTTACTTTATGCGGCATCGTGGAAGATCCAACCTCTGATGATTTAATGGTTTGTTTAAAATAACCCCAAGAGATATAGGTCCATATGTCTTTGCTTAAGTCTAGACAGATATTGTTAATTCTTATCAGGGCATGAAATAGTTCTGCCATCCAATCATGAGGCTCAATCTGTGTGGTGTATGGGTTATTGGCTAATTCTAAGCTTTCAATAAATGCTGAGCTTAAGTCAATCCAGTTTATTTCAGGATAGGCAATTTTATGGGCATTAAAGTTACCAACAGCACCGTTCATCTTTCCCTCTATATTCTATACCCTCTAATGTACTTATCTGCTGATCAAGACGAGATACAAAATTAGCAAGTTCTTTGCCCATGGTTGTGGGACTGGCAGCTTGTCCATGCGTTCGAGATAGCATTACATCTTCTGCCCATTGATGAGAATAATCTCTCAGTGTATCTCTCAATAGGTTTAATTCTTTATATTGAGACTTGCAGGCGTCTTTTAACATGATTGCATAGGAAATATTGTTTATGTCTTCTGAGGTACAGGCAAAATGAATAAACGGTATTAAGTCTTTTCCACCTGATAGATTACTAAGTTTCTCTTGGAGGAAATATTCCACCGCCTTTACATCATGATTGGTTTCTTTCTCAATGGATTTAATGGTTTTAGCATCATCGATTGAAAATTGAGTAATGATTTCATCGAGTTGTCTCTTTAAATCATCTGATAATGTTGGAATTTGGTTCAGGTCATTATTCTCTGAAAGAAACACTAACCATCTTATTTCCGTTAGCACTCGGTAGCGCATGAGCGCTGACTCACTAAAGTATTCTCTCAAGTGTGCAGTTTTTTCTATATATCTGCCGTCAATAGGAGAAATTGTTTGTAGCTGATCGTCGTTCATTTCAACCACCTATATTCTTAAAATTGAATGATACACGAAAGTTTCTTCTGTGACTGCTATTCTCTGTGTATTATCATATATTCATAGGAGATAATTTTGGCTGATAAAGACTTTAGAATAGAAAAGGACAGCATGGGCGAACTCAAAGTTCCAGCTGATAAAAAATGGGGTGCTCAAACACAAAGAGCAGTTGAGAACTTCCAAATAAGCGGTTACATGATGCCAGAACAATATATTAAAGCTCTGGCACTCTTAAAATGGTCACTCGCATCAGCTAATTCTGAATTAGATCTATTACCCTCTGAAAAAGCTGACGCTATAAAAGATATTGCCCTAAAGATTTCGGAAGGTGAATTTGCTGATCAGTTTCCTGTCGAAGTTTTTCAATCAGGCTCCGCAACCAGCACTAACATGAATATGAACGAAGTTATTGCAAATCTTGGTTCGAATGACAATATTGAAATCCATCCTAATGATGATGTTAATCTTGGGCAAAGCAGTAATGATGTTATTCCATCGGCGCTCTCCATATGTGTGGCAATTTACCTCCATGAACATATGATTCCAGCTGCAGCTCATCTAGAAAAAACAATTAATGAAAAAGCATCTACACTAACTTCGGTCGTCAAGATGGGCCGCACCCATTTACAAGACGCAATGCCAATAACTATGGCACAGGAGCTGGGTGGTTGGTCGGCTTCAATCAGAGACTCAATAAAACAGTTTGAGAATGCGCTAGAAGAAATTCAGGAAATAGCAATAGGTGGAACTGCAGTTGGGACTGGAGTTAATACTCACCCTGATATTGGAAGAAGAGCATGCGAACTAATGAATAAGAGAACTGGACTTGATTTCAAACCTTCAAGTGATTTATTCCATGCTATAAGTTCCCAAGACAGATCCTTATTAGCTTCATCAGCTAACAGGAGCCTTGCAGTTGCTCTTACAAAGATTGCTAATGATCTTAGATGGATGGGAAGTGGTCCACTAGGCGGACTTGGTGAGATCACATTGCCTGCTTTACAACCGGGAAGCAGTATAATGCCTGGCAAAGTTAATCCTGTTATACCAGAGTCTGTGTGTATGGTAGCTGCACAAGTTTTTGGACATGATGCGACGGTTAGTCGAGCAGCTCAGTCTGGAAATTTCCAACTCAATTTGATGTTAAGTCTCATTGCTTATGATCTTATTGAATCAATGAAATTATTAACCAATTCATGTTATGCATTGGCAGATAAAGCTATTAAAGGATTTGAAGTTAATCTCGATAATATCAACGAAGTCTTAGGTAAGAATCCAATATTAGCCACAGCTCTTAACTCCAAGATTGGATATGAAGCAGGCGCCAAAATTGTAAAAAAAGCTTATCAAGAAAAACGATCGATTATCGATGTAGCACTTGAAGAAACAGATCTTGACGAGAAAACCTTAAAAGATATTCTGGACCCTCTTAAGCTCACTCAAAACCGATAATAATTCTCTGTCTCATGTTGAATAAGATAAGAGAGAGTTTTCAACATACACGACCTTCTGATGATCCTGTTTCTGAGGTAATGAATAGATTGCCAGAGCATATAGTTAAAGGTTATTTGCAAAATATAAAACTAAAGCATGCGGGTGTTCTTTTGGGTCTTCAACAGTCCACTTCAGGAATGGATTTAATATTCACTAAGAGGACAACTAAACTTAAGAATCATGCGGGAGAGATTAGTTTTCCAGGGGGCTCTTTTGATCAAACACATGATAATAGCATTATAGAAACAGCGAAGAGAGAGGCTTATGAGGAGATAGGTTTGTCACAGCAATCATCAGAAATCATAGGATTTGTTCCTCCTCAAATCAGCTTAGGAACAGGATTTATAGTTACCCCAGTAATTGCTTTAATAACAAATGATTTTAAGCCTGTTGCAAATGAAGATGAAGTAGAGGAAATTTTTCATGTGCCTATAGATTTTTTCATAGACCAGGCAAATCTTATGCACGAATATAAGATTTATGACCAAATAAAATGGTCTGTATATAGTTACACCTATAAGCAATATTATATTTGGGGTCTTACGGCACAAATCATAAGAAAATTTTGCAGTTCAATTCAATAACGGGAGGGAATTTTGAAAAAATTACACCAAATCACCTCTAGACTTAGAGACCCTGATAAGGGATGTCCCTGGGATAAGGAGCAAACATTTGAGTCTATTGCCCATTGTGCAATAGAAGAGGCCTATGAGGTTGTTGAGGCAATAGAAAACAAGGACTATGACTCGCTTAAAGATGAATTGGGCGATTTATTGTTTCAAGTGACATTTCATTCGAGCATGGCAGAAGAAATGAATTTATTTACTTTCGATGATGTTGTTGATTCAATTTCTGAAAAATTAACTCAAAGACACCCACATGTGTTTGCAGACAAATCAATAAAAGATGCTAAGACACAGACAGACAATTGGGAGCGTATTAAAATTGAGGAAAGAAAACAAAAGAAAGACATTAAAAGTGTTCTAGATGATGTAGGTTCAAATCAGCCTGCGTTAAATAGAGCCTATAAGATCGGTAAGAGGGCTCGTTCAGTTGGCTTTGATTGGAATGATGTCAGTGGTGTGATTAATAAAATTGAAGAAGAAATTGACGAACTTAAAGTGGCTATAACAGACGGAAATAAAACAGATATTGAAGAGGAGGCTGGCGATCTTTTATTTAGTGTGGTGAGTCTATCAAGGCATACTTCAATTGACCCTGAAACCGCAATAAGAAAGGCTAATAGAAAGTTTGAACGACGTTTCAGAGCTATGGAACAATTGTTAAAACAATCTAACAAGGAGTTTTCAAAGATGTCATCTAGAGAACTTGATGATTTATGGGAGCAGGTAAAAGCAACTGAATAGTCTGATGAATCAAAGATTAAATACCCTTAAAAATTACTCAAAGCGTCTTAGTAATAGACCAGGTGTTTATTGCATGATGAACACAAAAGAGGTGGTAATTTATGTCGGTAAGGCAAAAAATCTGAAAAAAAGAGTCAGCAGTTACTTCACTTCGAATAATTCTAAGGAAAAGCAAGAAGCCATTCTAAAGGATACAAACTCGATATCAGTCACAGTAACTCGTACTGAGAGAGAAGCGTTAATTCTAGAAAATACACTTATAAAAAAACACAGTCCCAAGTTCAATGTTTTACTTAAGGATGGGAAGAGTTACCCGTACATTGAGGTAAATACTAAACATCAATTCCCGAGATTTTCTTTTCATCGAGGTAAAAAGAATATAAAAGAATCGGAATATTTTGGGCCCTATCCAAATGTGAATGCAGTAAGAAATACCCTGAGTCAATTACAAAAGATTTTTTTATTGAGAAATTGTGAGGACTCCTTTTATAGAAACCGCTCTAGACCTTGTTTGCAGTTCCAAATTAAAAGATGTTCAGCTCCATGCGTCGACATGGTCTCAGAGGAAGAATACCGGTTTAATGTTGATCAGGCTCTTGATTACTTAAAAGGCAACGATCAATCGATTATTGATAAATTTATCGCAAAAATGGATCATGCTTCTTCACAGCAAGACTATGAAAAAGCAGCTTTTTTTAGAGATCAAATCAGCTCACTTAAAGTCGTTCAATCGCATCAGTTTGTCGATGGTTCAAATCGCATTAATGTTGATGCCATAGCACTTTGTGAGTCCTCTGGTATGTTTTGTATTTCAGTCCTTTTTATTAGGAAGGGGCAAATTTTAGGCAACCGATCATTTTATCCGAAGAGGACAAGGATGACTGATCATGATGAGATCCTCGAATCATTTCTAATGCAGTATTACTCGGAGCATCAGCCCCCTGAAGAAATCCTAATTAATTTTAATCTAGATAACATAAAAATCTTAAGAGAAGCTATTACTGATGAATCTGGGGTGAAAGTAAAGATAAAGCATCGTGTTAAATCTTATAGAAGAAAGTGGGTAGAGATCGCAACATCGAATGCAGTTGAATCATTAAAATCCAAATTAGCTTCTAAGGCCTCGATAGAGGCACAACTGTTTGACTGTCTGAAATCATAAATAATGAAGTAATTGTTCAGCATATTGAATGCTTTGATGTAAGCCATATTATGGGCGATAAATGTGTTGCTTCATGCGTGTCATTTAATCGTGATGGCTTTAATAAAAAAAATTACAGGCGATTTAATATTAGTGGAATAAAAAAAGGGGATGATTATGCTGCAATGTCACAAGCTCTAAATCGTCATTATTCTAGGAGCATAAAAGAATCTAGAGCATTGCCTGATATGGTTCTTGTTGATGGGGGAAAGGGTCAGGTGAATATTGCCATCAATGTGTTAAAAGACTTGGGAATCATAGGAATCCCTGTTTTGGGAATCGCTAAAGGGTCTAAACGTCATTCAAGTCAAGATCGTGTGTTTTTGAATGACAATAAAATGCCCCTTAGATTGTCAAAGAACTCATCGGCTAAATTTTTAGTTCAATCAATAAGAGATGAGGCACATCGGTTTGCAATCACAGGACATCGGAACAAGAAAAGAAAACGATTGCTAACCTCAGATATGCAGTCCATCGATGGAATTGGGCCCAGTAAAAAAAGAGACTTATTAAAACAATTTGGAGGCATTCAGGAGATTAAAAGAGCTTCTGTCGAGGATTTAATGACGGTTAGAGGTATAAACGATAATCTGGCCAAAAAAATATACAAACACTTCAATGCTAGTTAATTTTTCTGAAAATTAGATATTATAATTAAGCAATGAAAACAACTCTTAATTTCGCAAATCTATTAACGCTATTCAGGATTGCAAGTATCCCTTTGATTGCAACTTTATTTTTTTCATCAATTGATAATGCTAGGCCTATCGCAGCAATTGTTTTTATTCTAGCTGCATTGACCGACTGGTTTGATGGGTGGGTCGCTAGGGAATATGATTTGTCTTCAAGGTTTGGGGCTTTCCTTGATCCAGTTGCAGATAAGCTGGTTGTGTCTGTTGCTTTAATTTTAATTGTACAAAGTGATCCCTCTTTAACTAATGCGGTGATTGCATCAATTATTATAGGTCGAGAAATTACCATCTCTGCTCTTCGCGAGTGGATGGCGGAACTAGGGGAAAGACACCATGTTTCTGTGATCGGCTTTGCTAAGCTTAAAACTATTCTTCAGATGGTTGGGTTATCCTGCATGTTATTCTTTAAAGTCCCTTTTTGGCATCGACATTTATCTTATTGGAACCATTTGTCTTATTGGTTCTGTTGTACTTACTCTTTGGACCATGTTTATTTACCTATTTAAAGCATGGCCAATAATATCTAAAGGCGAAAACTTATGAAAAGTAAATTTCTATTAACTACCCTAATATCTCTCACTATTACTGCCTGTGGTACAGGTAATGATGAATCTTTTAATCAGATTCTTGATGATGAATGGAAGAGAGGGATCCAAGAGAACCCAGTTTACGCCTCTTATATGGGGGACAAGTCTGCTAATCAGGATTGGCCTGATATTTCTGAAGGTGCTGTCAGAGAGCGGCAGAAGAAAACTCGAGAGGTGCTTGAGCAGATAAGATCAATTGATCCACAAAGCCTCTCCATTGAGAACCAACTTAATTACAGGTTATTCTTATACAATTACGAGCGATCTGTTCGAGGGCAAAAATTTGATAGTCATTTACTTACCTTTGGTCAAAGGGGAGGTATTCAGTTAGAACATGAAACTGCTGAAGGGCTAAGTTTTAATACTTCACAGGACTACAAAGACTGGCTGGTCAGACTGGAGAAATTACCCACATTAATCGATCAACACATCAATCTTGGTAGGCTGGGCATGAAAGAAAAATAACAGCTCCAAATATCCTAATGCAACGAGTGGCCAATCAAATACAGCTTCAATTGGTTGATAACCCAGAGGAGAGTCCATTCTTTAATGTCTTTATAGATATCCCTGAAAATATTCAAGATCGTGAAACAATCCAATCGATGGCCAGGGATGTCATAAAGAGTAAGGTTATTCCTGCCTATTACAAGCTCAATGATTTTTTCACTGAAGAATATCTCCCTGCTTCTAGAACCACATACGGTGTTCTTGATTTACCAAACGGATTTGAATGGTATGAGAATTTAGCCAGATACCACACCACCACTGATTTAACTCCTGATGAGATTCATGAGATAGGTTTATCTGAAGTCGAACGTATTCGTTCAGAGATGCAAGAGGTGATAGATTCTTTAGGATTTGATGGAAGTTTCAATGATTTTTTGGTCTTTTTGAGAACTGATCCGCAATTCTACTATGAAACTGAGGATGAATTGCTCGAGGCCTATTTAGCCACATCCAAGAAAATTGATCCAGAGATGGTTAGCCTTTTCAAAGTTTTACCCAGAACACCTTATGGGATCAAGCCCATACCAATGGAATCAGCACCTGATACTACTACAGCTTATTACATGAGACCCGCAGCTGATGGATCTAGAGCTGGATATTACTATGTTAACCTATACCGACCTGATGTTAGACCTAAGTATGAAATTGAGGTTTTATCTGTTCATGAAGCTGTTCCCGGGCATCATCTTCAAATAGCTCTAGCTATGGAACTTGAGGGCATACCTAATTTTAGAAAATATTCTGGTTACACGGCTTATGTCGAGGGTTGGGGTTTATACAGTGAGAGTTTAGGCTACGATATCGGGCTCTATTCAGATCCGTATTCTAGATTTGGCGCTCTAACTTATGATATGTGGCGAGCTGTTCGTCTTGTTGTAGATACAGGGATGCATTATAAAGGCTGGACTCGACAAGAAGCGATCGATTTCTTTACTGCTAATGCAGCTAAAACCGAACAAGATATTATTAACGAGATTGATCGATATCTGGTTATGCCTGGACAAGCGCTGGCTTATAAGATTGGACAGTTGAAGATATTAGAACTGAAAAATAAAGCTAAAAAACAGCTTGGTGATGATTTTGATATCAAAGAGTTTCATCATGCTGTCCTAAGCCAAGGCGCGCTTCCATTAGCAGTTCTTGAAGAAAATATAGAGACTTATCTTTTAGAGGTTAAATAAATCCTCAAAATTAGTTTGAAGAAGTGATTTCATTTCCATAGATGAGTACTCATTGGCCTCCATGGCTTCAAGGAAGTTGTTTAGATGGCTGCCAGTATAGCCTGGAAATTGTGGACCATCGGAGCCGTATATAACTTTTCCTATCAACTCTTCTTCTTTAATGATCTTTAGGTACTCGGGGAGTATTTCAGTGGCTTTCCTCGCACCTAATGCCCCAGGCTCTAAAAAAACATTATCGTATTTTTTTGCCAACTCTATACAGGAGTTGAGATAGGTTAACTTGACTTCAGCACTGTCATAACCACTGTGACCCAGAATAAACTTTGCGTCTGGGTATTTAATAATAGATTCCTCTAGATACAGAGGATCAACATAAGGTGGCTCTTTTCTTGTGTAGGGATTAGGGCTCGTTCCTGTATGAATGTATAAAGGTTTATTGAGCCTACCTGCAATTTCATAGATGCCATCAAATCTTTTATCATCCAATCGCATTTGCTGATGAGCGTGTGCTAATTTGATTCCATGAGCATTATACTTGAGCAGGTCGGCCTCTAATTTTTCCAGTTGCATCTCAGAATCAATGTTCCAATGATCGGTCCGAATGCTATAAAATCCAAACATTCTTTCAGGTTGACCTTTGATTTGTTCGTGCAAGAATTCATTGCTGGCTATCCCGGTTGTGTCAGGACTGTAGACAGCAAAAACACCACCTCTCCTGATGCCTGCATTATCCATTTGTTTAAGGATACCTTCAGAGGTTAAACCACTGCCCAATAGTCCACTCATTAGGAATTTAAAAGGCTTTGGGACTCGTTCTGAATATCTTTCCTTGTAGGGCTCGGTAAGAGCTTCCCATGTTCCAGTGTGAAGATGCATATCAATGATATCGATATCAACCCCATCTACAGTTATCCCGTAGGTGACCGGGGTCATCTTTTAACAGATAGTTATAGGCAACTCCGCCTAAAATGATCAATACAATTGCTCTTAGTATAAATTTTTTCATGTTTCTTTGTTTCCTTGTTCTAATAATAAGTAATCTTAACTAATTTTGTAATAAATAATGTAAAGCAAAGCCATAAACATCAGAAATGTAATTGATGGTTTTGTTTCTTGGGGTACCAGCACCGTGCCCAGCTCTGGTTTCAATTCTTATTAATATTGGGTTAATGCAGTTTTGTGCTTCCTGAAGTCTGGCTGTAAATTTATAAGAATGAGATGGTACCACCCGATCATCGAGTTCGGATGTTGTCACCAATGTTGGTGGATAGCATTCGCCTTTTTTAATATTGTGATAGGGGGAGTATTTCACTAGAGTTTCAAACCCCTTTTCATCTTCAGGTGATCCATAATCGCTCTCCCAGGCCCAGCCAATGGTAAATTTATTAAATCGAAGCATGTCCATAACCCCTACACCGGGAAGCGCTACACCAAATAAATCAGGTCTCTGAAGCATCGTTGCTCCCACCAAAAGACCTCCATTTGATCGTCCCTCGATAGCTGTTCTTCCAGGCTTGAAAGCTTTTGATTATGGAGGTATTCAGCCGCTGCAATAAAATCATCAAATACATTTTGTTTATTATCTAACATACCTTGTCGATGCCATTCTTCTCCATATTCACCGCCGCCACGAAGATTAGGCACTGCAACGATACCTCCCATTTTCATCCATGCAAGATATCGCTCTCTAAAACTAGGCAGTATTGAGATATCAAATCCACCATAACCATATAAGAGTAAGGGTGTGTTTTGATTTATCTTTAAATCTTTCTGGTGTGAGATATACATAGGGATTAATGTGCCGTCTTTACTCGGATAAAATGTCTGTCTTGTAATGAAGTTTTCAGAATTGTAATCAGGGACTTCTTTTTTCCATAAGAGACGAGTTGAACCATTTCTTGCATTGTATTCATAGATTTCGTTTGGCTTGATGTAGTTCGGGGAACGTAAAATAAAAAACATCAGAATCATGGTTAGAAGAAATACTTGAGATAATCCCTTTTTTGTCAAAACTTAATTTTTTCTTAGCCAGTGTTTGCTTGTTGTAAAGAAAGATTTCAGTCGAGACGTCATTAAGATATTGACACAAAATAAAGTTTTCCAATAATTCAACACGTGTTAGAGCATTTTCAGTCTCTGCAACCATTAATTTCCAATTTACTTGGTCTGGATTATTAATATCAATGGAGATTATCTTGCCATTGGGGGCTTCAAAATCTGTGAAAAATAAGAACTCTGTGCCAATATTTCCTAGAAAAATAAATTGACCTATCAATTCTGGGATAAGTTCTACAAAGGCTTCATTATTATTTCTCAAGTCTTGATAGAAGATTCTGTTTCTTTCATCTGTGCCTTGACTAACCGAAAGGATTAGATAACTGCCGTCTTCACTAACAGTTGTACCCCAACCCCATTCAGGCTTATCGGTCGCTCATAAATGAGTCTGTCTTGAGTTTGAGCTTGACCGATTGTGTGAAAGAAGAGTTTTTGATTTCGATTCAACTCTTCGTATTCATCACCTGCTTTAGGTTCAGAATATCCTGAGTAATAAAATCCTGAATTATCTTTAGCCCATTCAGCGCCACTAAATTTTGACCAATTGATTGTGTCTGATAAATCTTTTTTGGTTTCTATATTTTTAATTTTCCAAGTTCTCCAATCAGAGCCTCCATCAGAGATTGAATAAGCAAGGAGTTCTGCGTTTGGGCTAATGGATATTGAGCTAATTGATATTGTTCCGTCTTCGGATAAATCGTTTGGATCTAACAACAGCGTTTTTATTGAATTGACATCTTCTGAATAAAACAATTTGCTTTGTTCCCATGAGCCATCGTTGTAATAAGAGAAAAATTTTGTTTTTTCTCTAAAGGGAGCAGATTGAGTCTCTTTATTAAAAATATTATCTAGTATTTCCTTAAACTCTTGTTGTTCTTTAAATCTCTCTAGAAAAGATTGACTAAGAATATTCTGATTCTTAATCCAGGTTTTAGTTTCAACTGAATCTAAATTTTCTAAATCTCTATAGGGGTCTTCAATCAGGTACCCATGATAATTATCGACGACATCCGACTTTTTTGAAAAAGGGTAATCTATACTCTCTGTTAGGCTAGCTGACGAATAAATAAACAAGGAAATATAAATTAATAAAGGATAGTATTTGCTCATGGCTGTAAATATTAGCTCAATATAAAATTTTGATAAACAAAATCTATGGAACATCTTCTTGAAAACCTAGGATTGATACAAGACGGAACTATTTTACCTGGATTTATTTTCGGAGTCGTTCATGTCAGTTTAGTTATTCTAGGGTTCTATACCGGCTGGAGCATTAATCGACTCTTAAAGAATGCCACAAAGGGTTATATAGCTGGAATTATTGGAGCTTCTTTAGCCCATGTCATAGCTGACCTGTTAGCTGCACTGATAGATCCGACAATGAGAGCAAGAACAGCAGGTATTGTTTTAGGTGGACTCTTACCCCTACTTTTTATTCCATTACTCGAAAAATATGTCACCAAGAGCAAAAGCCATATTATGGTTGGAGATCACGAGGACATTGAGAAAGATTTAAATGATGAGCACCACCACTAACCAGGCTAGTAATAAATTGTGCTAAAATAGTTAAAAATGGATTGAGGGAAGAAATGAAAGACTTAGATGTAGAGGCAACCTGTACTATTTTAAACAATATCATGGAATACGAACTAGCAGGTGTTGTTCGATATACCCATTCTTCAATAATGGTTAGCGGGCCTTATAGAATACCTATTGTTGAATTTCTTCAAGCCCAAGCTCAAGAATCACTTCTTCATGCTCAAGAGGCTGGTGAATTGCTAACAGGTCTAGAAGGCCATCCCTCACAGCAAATTACACCGATCGAGGAAACCCATAAGCATTCTGTTGATGATATTTTAAAAGAAAGTTTGGAGCATGAACTAAAAGCACTAGATCTATACAAAGATCTTTTGAGTGTTGTAGAAGGTAGATCTGTTTTTATAGAGGAATACGCTAGAAATAAGATAGGGCAAGAAGAACAGCATTCATTAGAGCTTAGAAAAATGCTTAGAGATTACTCAGTTGAATGAGATCCAGATAGGCCATAGTAATTATTAACTGTTAACTGAGCTATTTTTTGAAGAAATAGCTTGTCATCTGCACTTACACTTCCGTTGTAGTCATAATTGATTCCAACAGGGGATTCACCAAAAACACTCGCAAAAACTGTGCATGCTGCTAAATAAGTTCCTAATAAATCCGGGTGTGTCCCATCTAATTTATGTAACTTGATATCAGGTCGTTCCTTGTAAGCTGCCTCAAATGCCAAACCAACAGGTATTACTAAAGCTTGGTTTGCATTCCCTGAAAATGTGTACATTTCCTCAATTGATCTAATTAGGTTTGGGGCATAATTTTTATGTGATTCTGTGTATGCATGTGTCATATAAAGAGCAGGTTCAATATCTTTTGATCTGATGGTTTCAATATGTTGGTGAGCTACTTCATTGAATTCAATTCTGTCGCTTTCCGATAGTACTTCGCCGCTCCCACCTTGGAGTATAACTAGATCAAATTTCTCTATGCTGCTAATAGCAAGAGGTTGGATTAAACGTTCAACATCATGATGCTTTAGCCTAGAGCCTCCAATCGTTGCCGATTTCACATTCTTGCTACCGTCGAACTTGGCGAATCTTTCATTTGCCATGTTTTTAAAGTGATTATGTAGACTGTCGTTGTAATATAGGTAGCTATTACCAATAAATAAGACACTGTTTGGATTATCTTTAAGTGCTTTTATTTCAGGTGTTATTTCTCCAAATGTATTAAAGCTGAAGAGAATTAGGGACGTAAGTAGGATTTTCTTCATTGTTTTTTTATTACCTTTCTCTAAATGCTTCGTTAGCAACTTTTGTAACAGGTTGTAAAAGATAATTCAGAACAGTTTTTTCACCACTAACTATATCTGCTTCCGCAACCATCCCTGGGAGAATTCTTATGTTTTTTCCTAAAGATGTAAAACCATTTTCCTCAACAGCTATTTGGCAGATGTACCAAATAGTGCCATCTTCTTTTTGAATTGTGTCAGCTCCTACTGTTATAACCTCTCCATTCAGGGACCCAAATTTAGAAAAATCAAAGGCTGTAAGTTTAATAATAGCCTCTTGTCCTGGGAGAACGTAGGCAATATCTTTGGGGTTAATTTCAACCTCAATAATAAGGTCATCATCTATAGGGACTATTTCAAGTAAGGGTTCTCCAGGTTGTGCAACTCCTCCCGTTGTATTTACCAAGAGTCTATTTACAATCCCATCCACTGGAGCAATTACAGTTGTTCTCATAAGCCTATCTTGAAGTATTGGAAGAGTTTCTTCTGATTTCATTAATCCTGCTTCCGCATCAGAAATACGCTGGAGTAGACGGATTAATTCCATTCTGGATTCCACTCCAGAATCAACGAGGGGTTGAAGTATTTCTAACTCCTCATTGAGTAAGTCAAAATTGTTTTCAGCTGCTTTTTTTTCTTTTACTAAGGCCGATAATTCCGATTCAAACTTGGTGCTATCAAATACTATTAGAGGATCTCCTGAAGAAACTGATTGCCCAGTTCTTGTCAGAATTTCTTTTATTATTCCTCCTTCTAAGTTTTGGATAACCTGTATCTTCGAAGAGGCAACGACTCTCCCTTGTGCTTTTGTTACTTCTTCTAGTGTCGCAAAATTTGCCCAAACTAGGATAACGATCCAAAATAAGCATATTAAATATAAAACTATATTTGCATTTCTAAGTTGTCTTTCTTCAATCATTTTTTTGTCTTAATTTCATTAAAACTTCATCTTTTTCACCATCCAAAACTACCGATCCATTAGCTAAAACAATAATGCGATCAACCAGTTCTAACATAGACATTCGATGAGTTACCACTATGATTGTTTTAAACCCTCCCAAATTAAGATTTTCAAGAAGGTCTTTCTCAGAATTGATATCGAGTGATGCAGTGGGTTCGTCCAATAGCAGCACTTCAGGGTTTCCCGCTATTGCCCGAGCTAATGCAATGGACTGCATTTGCCCTCTTGATAAGGACTTACCTTTATCCGAGAGTATGTACTCTAAACCACCTGGAATGGTATTCAGGAAACTATTTAGGCCGCTCAGCTCTATTGCATTCTGGATTGCTTTGTCTTCTATCCAATTTCTCCCCATAACGATGTTTTCTTTAATCGATCCAGAGAACAGTTGGAAATCTTGAAGCACAACCGCTAATTTTTCTCTGAAAGTATCCTGATCAATTTCATCTATATTAAGATGATTGAAGCTTAAAGAGCCTTGTGTAGGCGTGTAAATTCCAGAAATAAGTTTTATTAAGGTCGTTTTTCCTGAGCCATTTTTACCCATAACGGGAATTTTTTCTCCCTCTTTGATTTGTGTTGTCAGTTGGTTGATTGAGGGAATAGATGAATTTAGATAGAAAAAGCTAAGATTTTTTATTTCAAGATTGCCCAATGTTTGGACTTTCATCCCTTCATTATTATTGCTTCGATCTGAGATTGTATTCATCAATAAATCAATCTTTTTATATGCTGTCTTAGCATGATTCAATCTTCCAAAGAGGTTAGCTACTTGAGCTAAAGGGGAGAGGGCTCTTGAAGAGAGAAGAACCGCAGCGACCATGGCACCCATAGAGACTTCTCCAGAATCTATCAAATAAGTTCCATAAAAAATAATCCCTACAAGACTAATAAGTTGTGCGCTTGACGCCGAGTTGGTTGCAAGTTGGGAGAGGACTTTAGATTTTCTTGATGAGCTTGATCCATCCTTTACGCTGTTTCTGTATCGATCGATGAATAATGAAGAGCTATTATTGGTCTGTATGGCATCCAAGCCTCCTAAACTTTCAACCAATAAACTGTATTTACTTTGGTTCATTTCAGAGACAGTCTTGCTGTGTTTCTCAATAAAAGGCTGAACAGCTATACCAATGATTAAAATTATTGGAATGACTGATAAAGGGATAATTGCTAAAGGTCCTGCAATGAGATAAATGACCAAAACAAACAAGAATACAAAAGGCAAGTCAACCAATAATGCAATTGTTGCAGAAGCAAAAAATTGTTTGAGAGCATCGAATTCTTTGAAAGTGTTTGCAAGACTTCCCACCGAGTTATCAATTGAACCAATTGGTGAGTGGAGAAGGCGATAATAAATCTCTTCCCCGACACCCAGATCTAAATCTTGTCCAGCTAGATCGATATACCATGATCTTAAGTTTTTTAAGATGAAATCAAATACAACAACTATCGCCATTCCGAAAGTGAGTGCAAACAGGGAAGAATAGGCAGCATTAGGTATAACTCTGTCATAGACCACCATGATAAAGATAGAGCTAGCAACAGAAAGAAGGTTAACCATGGCCGAGGCCAGAAGAACCCTGGAATATAGATTCTTATTTTCGCTGAAGGCAGCTTTGAACCAATGATTAGTTTTTTGTTCACTCATCGTTTCTAGAATTGATTTACAGTATTTTCTTGTTCAAAATATTTGATGATTTTCCCCAAGAGAAACAGTTGTCTCAATTGTGAGGAATTAATTTCTTTTTTATTAATAATTAACAATTCAGCGGACTCAATATAGTCCCTTTCAGCTTGCAACAACTCTAATAGAGAAACATTGGATGATTCAAATTGAAGACTTAATTTATTTTTGCTTTGCTCATATGCTTCAAACGCATTATTAAATATTGCTAATCTTTCGCTGCTGTTTTCCAACTCCTGCTAAGTTGGCTTCAGATTTTATTTTTAATTCTTTCAGAAGTATTTCTTTTTTTAGTGTAGAAGAATTTAATTGTTCCTCGGCCAGTCTAACCAGCGCTTTTTTCTTGCCCCCGGTATAAATATCTACATTAAAATTTACCCCTGCATAGAGATCATAATTTTGATCCCCTGTAAGATCATACCTATCCCCTCTAAGTTCTAGGTTAATCTTGGGTTTAAAGCCAGCCTTAGCTTTTTCCAATTCTCTTTCAGAGGCTTTGATTAGTTCATTGGCCTTCATGATAGAGTAGTTTTCTTCGATCGCATCCCTAACTTTACTGCTATCATTAATCAATTGCTCTGAATCGACCTTTAAAAATTTTAAACAGGGTTTAGTGTCTACAATTAATTGA
Organism: Woeseia sp.; assembly: GCA_019653755.1. GTDB lineage: Bacteria > Pseudomonadota > Gammaproteobacteria > Steroidobacterales > UBA11654 > CACPJA01. Next base: position 131,597 of record BPCL01000001.1, read on the forward strand.
CTGAATTTAGCCCTAGCGCTTTGAAGCTTAAGATCTATGGTCATTTTTTTTGCCTGCGCTTCTGCCAACCTAGCCTCTGCTCTCATCATTTCCGCTTGAGCTGCTCTTCCGCTCTCAACTCGCATTTTTATTCGTCCGACGATTTGTGAATGGCTATCTATTGAAATATCAATCAGATCAGAAATAATTTTATACGCAGCGGTGTCTTGACAGGCTATAGCCATATCCAGAGTAAGCTCAGAGACTTTTTGCTGATTATTGTAATAATCAGCTTGCAGTATATATTCTTGCTTGCTTATCTCTTCTTTAATAATCGGGTCAAATAAGGATTGTTGCATTATCAAGCTACCATCGGCTCTATGCTGATCTTTTGAGCTTTCCGTAAGTGCACTGAGTGGATTATTAAACTTTTGTTTAAGGCTGTTCCTAGAATTTCCCTGAAACTGTATCTGTGGCTTATTGGCTGATTGGGCTATATCCAAAGAGGCTTTACTTGATCCAACTATTGCCAGAGATTCTAGGTATACAGGATGATCTTGAATAGAGGAAATTAGCGAATCGATAAAAACCTCTTGTTCTTGTTTGTTCATTTCAAAATCACTAATCACAATGGATTGTGTAAGTGCAGTCTGCCCAATAAGCAAACATAGCAGCACTACAATTATTTCTTTTTTATTAAAAGTCATACTCTTGTCTAATTTTATATAAAAAATTTAAAAAAGAACCTTAATAGTTCACTTTCTTCTCATCAATAATTACGCTATGATTTGCATCAATGCCTCTTAGGAAAAATAAAACAAACCTAACTTTCCCAACTCTAGCAGCATTGACTCTCACCGCATGTGGCGGTGGCGGCGGCGGGGGAGCAATGGTTCAACCATCGCCCCCAACAAATAGAGCTCCTAACACGGGAGGCACTGTTACTAAGACAATGGACGAGGATTCCAGTGATGTTGGACTTGATATTTCTACACCCACCGATGCCGATGGAGACAGCCTCACAATCACGGTAACCGGATTACCCACAGGGGGAACCCTGTACACAGCTGATGGCGACGAAGTTACAAATGGAATGACTTTATCCATTTCTCAGCTTACGGGACTGATTTTTACTCCAGATGCCAATCTGAATGACGATAACACTGACTTTGGCTCTTTTACATACAGCGTTTCTGATGGAAGTACATCCACCTCAGGAACAGTCAATATCTCCGTTACTCCCGTCAATGATGTACCAGAGTTTAATTCAGGTCCTGATCTTAATATTGAGGAAAATCGTACTGAGATTAATGGTCTTACTGCAACAGATATCGATGGTGATACTCTCACTTATTCTATTAGTGGAGGCGAGGATCAGTCTTTCTTCACTATAGATCCAGACACTGGTGCGCTGGTATTTATAGATCGTCCTGATTTTGAAAATGCACAAGATAGCGACGCAGATAATATTTATATCGTTGAAATTACGATTGATGATGGGAATGGAGGCTCTGCCACACAAACGTTTAATATTATCGTTACTGATGTAGTCACGGGCATAACCATTTCTAATACAAGTATTGATGAGAATATAGAGGGGGCTGTGGTTGGTGATCTAATAGCAGCAATTGATGATATTAATGCCACTCATGAGTACAGCTATTCTCTAACTGGGGAGGATGCCGATAAGTTTGAAGTAGTTGATGGCCAACTAAAACTTAAAGACGGAGTCAGTGCTAACTATGAAGAAAAGAACATCTATAGTGTTTTAGTCACCGCAACCGATACCGGCGGTCTTTCTGTATCTCAAAATTTCTCAGTTACAATTAACGATATCAATGAGGCACCTACTGATATCGGTGTATCGAGACTCTCATTAAAGGACAACAGCGATGCTGCTGTTGTTGGAACATTAAGCACCGTTGATGAAGATGGAAACGAAAGTCATAGCTACACTGTAAATGACGATCGTTTCGAGGTAGTGGATGGGGTATTAAAGCTTAAATCAGGAATAACCATTGACAGTCTTACCGAGCCAAGAGTTACTGTCATTGTTACCACCACTGATAAGGGCGGTCTGACTTATCAAGAAGAATTCACTCTAAGTGTAGGAACAGTTCAAATAACAGGGCTTCAATTTGAAGAAAATAAAGCCGGCGCGATTATCGGCGATCTATCCGTTATTGACTCTGATTTAAGTGGCGATATAACCTACACAATATCAGGAGAGGGTTCTGAGAATTTTGAGGTGGTCAATGGTCAATTAAAGTTAATTGACTCCTATAGTGCCAATTTTGAGGTGCTTAATAGCTATCAGATTACGATCACTGCTTCTGATGGAACCAATGAAGAATCGACCACTTATCCATTTAACGTCGTTGATGTTAATGACGCTCCTACATCTGTTTCACTTTCCGCTTCAGCGATTGATGAAAATCAGTTTGGGGGAATCGTTGGTTCCTTGACAACAGCAGATGAAGATTCAGGCGACACTCATACTTATACGATATCTGGAGATGGCTCAGAATATTTTGAAGTAGTTAATGGTCAATTAAAGTTGAAAGATAATTTTGCAGCAAATTATGAGGATAAAAATACTTACACTCTAACTTTGACCTCCACCGATTCAGGAGGTTTATCAATTTCTACTGATATTACAGTAAACATTAACGATATAAATGATGCGCCAACCGGCATCGATATAACCGGCAGTCTATTTGTTAATGACGGTGTAACTGGCGGTAGTGTTGGAGTGATATCAACTATTGATGAGGATGCAGTTGATAGTCACTCTTATAGCATATCAGGAGCTGACGCTTCTTCGTTTGAAATTGTTAATGGCACACTCAAGCTGAAAAATACTGCCACTGCTGTTAGCAGTATACAAAGTACATATGAAATCAGCATAACAACTACCGATAAGGGCGGGTTGAGTTGGTCTGAGGACTACACGATCGAAGTGAACGTTGCACCAACAGCAGTAACACTTGACAGTATGGATGTTGACGAGAGTTATATCGGCGCTTCTGTGGGCGCCTTTCTGGTTTTTGATCCAAATGCCAATGATGAGTTTACCTACGTTCTAAGTGGCAGTGATGCAGCAAGTTTTGAGGTTATCGATGGCGTGCTTAAGGTTAAGTCTGGGACTTGGCTCGATTATGAAACTAAGGCTACCTATACAGTAACGGTCACCGTTATTGACCAAGGTGGGTTCAGCCTCCAAAAAACATTTAATATTGATGTTAATGATGTTCATTATGGCAATCCTTATCACACCGAAGTGCAGAGCGATTTTGTTGCACCGATATCCGACGACCCGAGTGTTCAAGCACTTCAATGGACTTATGGAGGAGACGGCGAAGGTAGCCTCATTTTTGTTCATGACAATGACCCGAACACCCCATTGGTGATCACTTATAGTCTTATCGATTCAAACTCTGTTTTGGGAGACAACTACGATGATGGCTACGATCAAGATGTTTATGATAATAGATCTGACTATTCTGCAGAATGGGAAGCTATGGTAGTCCAGGCTTTTGAGTATTGGGGTGAAGTCTCAGGGATTACATTTGTTAGAGTCGATGATAATGCCAATATGTGTGGCGATATTAGAGTAGGGCTTTCGACTGGTGATTTTGGGGGAGCAGGGGGTTGGGCTAATGTGCCTTATTATTATCAAGGTGAAAACAACAGCACAGCCAATGATATTTGGATACGTCAACAGTATGACCCTATCGTCTATGGCTCTGTCTATGGCCCGTTGATATTGATTCATGAGATTGGGCATGCGATTGGTCTTGCTCATACTCACGATAACGGTTATCGATCTACAGCTGAAGAGAACACCAATATCTATTCTGTTATGTCGTATATCGGATGGGGTAATTTTAACAATGATGATTGGATCGATTTTGGCTATGAAGCTGGCGATTGGTTTCCTGCGTATCAACCAATGGTCAATGATATAGCAGCAATACAGCACCTTTATGGCATGAGACCCATGAGTAATCCTGGTCCGACTACCTATACTTTTTCGGGACCAGTGTACACCACTATTTACGATACTCAGGGAATTGACACCATTGATTTAAGTGCCTACACAATCAATACCACATTGGATCTTAGACCTGGTAGCGTCTCATACATTGGTACCAATGAATTGGATTTTGAGGTTCCTTATGGTAATCGAAGTTGGGAGTGGGATTGGCAAGACACAGGGTTTCCTCTCACAATTGAGAAAGGCACCATTATCGAGAAGGCTGTTTTAGGAAGTGGTGACGACATCATTTTTTGCAACAGTGCAAACAATAATATTACCTGCGGTTTCGGAAACGATGATACATATTTCATTGGGACCAATGATATTGTTTATGGTGGGAACGGTTACGATAATTTTTTTATAGATTCATTTGATTTTGGACTTATTGATGGCGGAACTGGAACCAGTGTAGCTGGTGGCGAAGGCGATTCCCTATACTTTTTTGGAGTCTACGCCAATCAGACCATTGATCTTAGGAGTTTCACAGATTTTCATATAACGGGTATTGAGGACATTAATATCAATGATGGTAAAGCCACAATTCTCCAGATTTCTGAGCAAGCTTTAAGAGACCTTGAGGGAAGTTATACCAGGGATATAGATGGCGATGGGATGCTCGAGATCGTTCATTACATTTACACCTATGACGATGCATCTATTGATGAAATACAAGTCAATCAAGAGGGTTGGACATTAGTGGAAGGTCTAGTGGTCGATGATGATAATGTCTATGAAGGTTACGACTATTATAAATCGAGTGATGGCACGATCTGGTTTGCTGTCAATAGTGGTACCAGTGTGGTCGAGATATCTGCTTTAGGTGCAAAAAATCTTAATACTTATTCCTACGATGGCAGCACTCCTACAGCAGCTTATAACAAAGACATTGGCGATGATGACACTGACTATAGTCAACCGAATCAGCCTAGAGTTGTCAACGATGATTATACTGAACATAAGCCTGTTGGACCGTGTGGATGTAAAATGTGCAAGACCACCAATGAAATAGACGGCGAACAATCTAAAGAGGATTTTCCTATAGTCGACTTAGATCAATATGAGGGGCCTATCGTCTTTCCAGACATAACTGATTATAAGATTCAAACTACTGTTGCATTAGATGCCACAGAGCTCTCTAATATTTTATTGGAAGAGCTTACCGAGGATACTGATCTTCTTTATTTTGATCATCTGCCAGATAGCCCCGTTTCTCATAATTCGAGTCAAATTATATCTCATAATAATCTCCCTAAAGAACAATACGAGCTATTGCTTAATTATGAAGAAATCATTCACCTAGAAATTTTGCAAGAAGATCTGATTTATACTTCAGAACTTGGTTAATTTAAGAAAATTAAGAATTAGAGATATTTTTCCAAAAATAAAATAACCGTTTGTTCATAAATATCACGATTTTCTTTTTTTTTGAAGCCATGCCCTTCATTTAATGCATTCATATACCATACAGTCTTACCGTTCTGCTCGAGAGATTCAACGACTTGCTCTGATTCAGTTACTGGAACTCTAGGGTCATTTTCACCTTGAACAACCAAAATAGGCACATTAATTTTTTCAATATTATTGTTTGGACTAATCGATTGAAGAAAGGCTCTCATTTCAGGATCTCTTTCATCGCCGTATTCCACTCTTCTCAGGTCGCGTCGATAGTCTTCAGTATTTTCCAAAAATGTTACGAAATTTGATATCCCCACAATATCTATTGCAGCTTTGAGTCGATCGCTATAGTTTGTGGCACTGGCAAGAACCATATAACCCCCATACGATCCTCCTATTACTGCCACTCTTTTTGAATCGAGGCATGGCTGTTTCTCGATCCAATCAAGCAATGCTCCAATGTCGCGAACAGAATCTTCACGGAGGAATCCATTATCAAGACCTAGGTATTGCTTCCCATAACCATCGCTGCCTCTAACATTAGGTCTAATTACCGCGGCACCCAATCTTTCAATCCACAATTGGATTGTTTGACTAAAGGATGGTCTAGACTGGCTCTCAGGACCTCCATGGATTGAAATAATGACTGGCTGAGGATCTTTGCATGTTCTAGCATAAAGGAAAGCTGGTATGGATCTATCATCAAACGTCTGAAAAGAAATGAGTTTAGGTTCTACGAATTTCGAAACATCCAACCCACCAACTTCTGAAAACGTCCACCGGGTTAGACCTCCATAGAGCAGAGGATTGTCTTTCAGATCGAGCACATAACTCTCAGCTGGCGATTGGTAATTATTTAATGTTAAGCCCAACTTTTCACCATCTTCACTAAACTGCATACTACCGATAAGACCAATTGGTATCCCATCAACCTTGCTAAATTGTTTGCTCTGGGTGTCTAGTAAATACAGAGAACTGAAGCCATCTTCATTAACTGTAAAAGTGGCTTTCTGTCGATCAGTTGAAATCGTGAAACCGTCTACATCCCATGGGATTGATTCTGTTAGGACGGTAACTTCATTGGTGATCAAATTTTTGTATGCAAGTTGATTAAAGTCAGCAAATTCATTGGTAATAAAGAAAATACCCTTTTGTGATGCATCAAAGGCTAATCCTGCATTAAAGGATTGCTTACCAATTGCTCCCAAGACGATCTCTTTTGTTCTAGATTGAATATCTAGAATGTAGCTCTTGGCATTAGTGATGGATATATAGTTTTGAATAAGTATCTTTTCTCCATCATCAGACCAATCGCTTGGGCCCCACCAAGTTCCATCAGGGGATTCAAGGATCAATTCAGCAGAATCAGGGTCATTATGATTCATCATCCAGATATCATTTGATTGCCCATTTCTCCGAGTACTCTGATAGGCAAAGCGAGAACCGCTTCTTTCCCACAAAGGGCCACCATTTCTGGATTTGCCATCAGTGAGTAACGTTGTAGAGCCATCTTCAGGGTTCAAAAGATAAATTTGGTTATTCTCTGTGCCTCCGGCATCCATTGTAAAAGCAATTGAGTTTCCTGAAGGCTGTCTAGCTGAAGATCCGATTGGCTCATCAAAGAATGTTATTTGCCTTCTTGCACCACCATTCTCTTTAACCTTATGCAACTGACTCACATTTCCAAATCGAGTAGTGATGTAAATTTCATCTCCAGATCTGGTAAAGCCTCTGAAGGGGGCAGAGCGAACATTTTGATATTTTGAAAGATCGCTTTTTATGCCGTTTGGAATGTCTGGAATATTTTTGAGGATTAAATTGCCATTATTCTCAGTTCTCTCACTAGCATGGGTGTTTCCTACACTCAAGAAGGTGATAAATACAAGACAGGGCAAAAGAAGGAGTTTTTTCATGACTAAATCCTAACAAAACTGTTGAGATTCACAAAGTTTGGGTTTCTGATAAGATGAAAATTATGAAAAAGAAAGAATCAGAAATATTCCATCAAGCACTTGGAGATGCAACCCATAAACCTACAATTAATTGGGAAAAAGAAATAGAGAAAGCTGAGAAAACAAAAACTCAAAGACCAAATAAAGAGGAGCTAATAAAAAATATCGTTATGCAATCTGAAGATTTCAATTTTATTTGGAATATTAGGAGCCTGCAGAAAACAACTATAGGAAATCTTCAGAATATACTTAGTTTGTTGCTAAAGTATTAATTGCAATTAAACTAATTATTATGAACAAGTTAAATAATTTTCTAGAGCAACTGGCATCACCTTTAAAGAAATACTCTACATGCCTATTGAGAATAGGTCTCGGAACCTCTTTTTTTCTTCATGGCTATGGGAAAATACCTATTCAGCAGAGCTTTATTGATTGGCTAGCATCTAAAGGTATTCCATTTGCTGATACAACCGCTCATCTTGTTGCATGGGGAGAAATATTATCCGGAATCGGTATTATTTTAGGCGGTCTAATTGGAGTAAAAGCTCATGTAATTGGAAATCTAATCACAAGATTATCCGGTGGAGCAGTAATGGTAATAATGATAGGTGCCTTATTAATAGCCCACTCTAATTGGTCAATTTTCTTTGGTGAACGCGGTTCTATTTTATTTGCTAGTGAACAATTGTTTCTTTTACTTTTGGGTACTTACTTTGCCATTAAAGGAAACGAAAAATAGATGTTAATCTTTATCTAATCTATTCCTCTTCAGCAATTAATACTCTTGAGCGCACTAAGATAAATTTAATTTTACCTTTTTCAATTTGTACATCAAAAAGCTCTTCAGAGGCAACTTCTTCGCCATCGATGGTGTCTGTCACTGTGTAGGATGAGGTCACCCAATGATCGTGTGTCCCATCTGCTTGGAGAACATCGCTTGCCATTGCATAGTTTAATTCCCAAGATGGATTAGATGTTGCGAACCACTCCTTTAGAAATTCAGCGTGAGCTTCTGGTCCTTTTACGATAAGACCGTTGGGTGCCCGGCCTTCAAAGTCAGCAGCATTTGAGTTGTCGATAGCCTCAAGGTCACGTTTATTATGTGCTTCAACGTATTTAACCCAGACGTCGACGACGGATATGTCTCCGGCGACAATATCAAGCTTCTCACCTTCATCTGATATTTCATAACCAATGATGGTTCTCATGTCTTTCTCACTCTTTTCATGATGGCCTGCAAAAGAGTGTTGAGCCAATAATAGTAAGGCGATGCTTAGCAGTGTCTTATTCATAATAGTTCCCTGATTTTATATATTAATTATATTATTTAAACGATAACTAGCTACTTTATCACAGTTGTTTAATTTTCTTTTAGTTCGAATCTATCAAGGTTCACAAAGGTTTGTTATTAATCTTTATCTAATCATGAGATAGAGTTAGAATAAATCTCTTACTTTAAGCGGGAATAGCTCAGTTGGTAGAGCGCAACCTTGCCAAGGTTGAGGTCGCGAGTTCGAATCTCGTTTCCCGCTCCAGTTTAATAAACGAGGAGAATCATGAAATACTTACTATTAATCCCACTTTTAATTTCTAACTTTGCTTTTGCTGAAATTTATGAAGATTATGAGCCAAGCGAGCAAGTCACAGAACTCACTGTTATTGCTGTACAACCTAATTATATGGATGACTACCTAGTCAATTTAAAAAAGACATGGGTAAGAAATTCTGAGATTCAGAAAGAGCTTGGTCACATTGTTGATTATGCTGTTTGGACTTCTGAAGTTGCCAATAGTCCTAATTTATGGATCACGGTTACATATGAAAATATGGGTGCAATGCAACAAACTAAAGAAAAATATGATGCTGTAAATAAAATTATGGCTGAAAGGTTTTCTGAGACAGATGAAGAATACAATACGATTTCTAAGAGTTATGAAGAAATCAGAAAAATGGTTGATCATCAGATAATTAATAGAGTCAATTTTAAATAAGACTTAAAGCTATTAATAAAAAAAGTTCCTAAAGGGCATTAAAAAGATATCAATGCTCTTTAGGAATTAATCGAAGAGCTACCGATGAAAAAAAGAATCAATTTTTCTACACCATTAAGTTGGATCATTGCATTGGTTTTGATAGTCCCTTTTGAGACTTCATATGCTGCTCCAGACTTAATTATAGTCAATGCTGATATTAGAACAGCAGATCCCAAACAAATGACAGCCCAAGCTATCGCCATAAAGGACGGTAAATTTTTTGCGTTAGGAAGTTCCTTGCAAATTGAAAAACTTAAAGACAAAGATACTAAGGTCTTGGATGCTGAAGGTAAAACAATATTGCCTGGCTTTATAGACAGTCACACGCATTTATCTTCTGGTTCTAAAATAGTTACCGGCATTAATTTGACAAGTATCCAAGAAAAATCTGTTTGGTTGGAGATGATTGCAGAAAGAGTTAAGACCATGGAGCCTGGTGAATGGTTATTGGGTGGTCGATGGGATCATACTTTTGAGAACAAAGGCCTTCCTACTCGTTGGGATTTGGATAGTGTTGCTCCTAATAATCCAGTTGCACTTTCAGATATAGATGGACATTCAATGTGGGTCAATTCCTTGGCCATTGAAAAAGCTAAGATAAAAGCTGATTCAGAAGTCCCTGTAGGTGGGCAAATACTAATTGATGAAACATCAGGTGAACCCAATGGAATCCTCCTTGAAGGTGCCATGCAACTCATCTGGGATGCACCAACTTATATTAGAGATTCAGATCGCGCTAGGAATGAGATAGAGCAGGTTATTGATTACGCTAATTCTTTAGGTATTACTAGTGTCCATGATATGTCCAGCCGTATTGAATTAAATAAATACAAGGATTTGGCACTTAGCAAAAAACTATTTTTAAGGATCTTTTGGGGAGAGATGTCAAAATTTAGCCAAGAGGATGATAGTACTGATGATGAGGATCTGATTAAACAACTTATCAAGGAATATAAAGTTCATGATCAAGATTATGGACCCATGATTGAATACGGTTTTATAAAATATGTGATTGATGGGGTTCTATCTACTCACACAGCAGCATTGATAGATCCTTATTCAGATCGACCTGATATTGTTGGCGAACCTTTCTATATCCAAGGAGAGATTAATCGTCTGGTTAAACGTGCTAACAATCTTGGAATGCCAGTAGCAATACATGCAATTGGTGATCGGGGGGTAAAAATGGCATTAAACTCATTTGAATACAGCAACAATATCTCTTTAGCCAATCGAATAGAACATGTTGAGATTATAGAGCCTAATGATGTGGAAAGATTTAAAAGGCTTAAAGTCACTGCTTCAATGCAGCCTAATCATGGCACTGGAGTTATTGGGAAATACATCACACCTAGAGTAGGGGAAGAAAGAGAGCAGTTTGCCTATATCTGGAATGGTTTTCTTGAGTCTGGGGTTCGTCTAGCACTCAGTAGTGATTTTGCAACATCTCCGTTTTCGCCTTTGATTCAATTAGCTGACGCAGTCTTTAGAGAAAGCCCAAGCGGTCTTTATGATGGTCCATGGTACCCAGAGCAAGCGCTTAGTTTTGATGACGCGTTGTATGCTTATACTCAGATTGGTGCAGAACTATCTGGGTGGGGCGATCAAATTGGTAGTATAACTGTCGGAAAATACGCCGATTTCGTCATCCTTGATCAAACGCTTTCAAAACCAGTTGGACGAGAATTAAAATCAACAAAAGTTTCTAAAACCTACTTTGCTGGTCAATTGATCTTTCCGAAGAATTGAAGTTACTTTTCCCATTCGCTAAAAGATTTATAGCTGGTGAAAACCTTGAGGATGCATCTGAGCAAATAGTAGACCTTCAAGATCAAGGTTTCAGAGTTGCTCTTAACTTAGTCGGTGAGTCAGGCAGTACTAAAGAAGAAGCTCTGAATGCTCAAAATGAATACCTAAAGGCACTAAAGCTCTTTCCTATGGAAACTCTTAGTCTTTCAATTAAGCCTTCACTCCTAAGTCTTAATTACTCGATTAAAGATTGTTTGGAGTATTTAACTCCAATTGTTGAAATCGCACATCGTTCGAATCAAAAGATACGTTTTGATATGGAAAGCAGTGCGATAACTGATTCGACGATCGAGATATGTCAGCGACTGAATAAGAGCTTTCCAAATGTTGTAGGTCTAGCACTTCAAGCTAATTTATTCAGAACTGCTGATGATCTGGTGGCATTAAAATCTGAGAATATTTCCATACGCCTCGTCAAAGGCGCTTATAGGGAAAAAAAATCAATTGCTTTTATATCCATGAATGAAATTAGAGATAATTTCCTAAAGCTCGCAGATATTTTACTTAGTTATCAATCAGATCACGATGCCCTAGCGACTCATGATGAACTTATACTAAATTCACTATTAAATGACAACATTGGTAAAAGGATCGCCTTCGAATTTCTTTTTGGTGTTCGAAGAGATTTGCAGCATAAATTGAATAAGAAACATTCTGTTGGAATCTATCTGCCTTATGGAAGTGATTGGTTTGCCTACACCATGCGTCGTCTTAGTGAATGGAAGAATATTAAGTTTATAGCTAGGAATTTACTTAAAGAAAAGCTATAAAAAAAAGGCCTGCATCAGCAGGCCTTTTTATATTCATTAAGAGTTAATCAAAAACTCTTCTTGATTCTGATTCCATAGCGTCTGCCATCAGGAAAGAACATCGCATGACTTGTTGGGAGCACAAAAGTACTCGGGCCATTTGATTGTCCAATATTTGCAGCATTTACGCATGGAGTAGGGTAGAAGACTCCGGATCCTGCTCCTGGTCCTGCTACTCCGCAGAATTTTGGAATTCCAAGAACAAACTTCATCTGCTCAAAATCAGTAAAACCGTATCCTGATCTTGTGGAAGTGTCATCAAAAGCATTTTCTACATAGGCTATGACTTCAAAATCGTCAGAAACCCAACCAGCTCTTAAGTCAACTTTATAGTATGAATCCAAAGATACTCTCTTGAAAGAATCAATATATCGCTCATCTTGATAGACAACATCAGCTTCAACCACCCATGAGCGTCCATCAGCTGTGTCCCAATTGTATGAAGCTCCTAGCACAAATGCATTCTCAGGAGCATTCTCAAGCGGGTTGCCTGAAAGATCAATAGAGCATGTTTTAGAACCACCTGAATCAGTCACCACAGTACAATTACCCGCGTTAGCTAAGTTTGAAGCACCTGCTGTTAAGCGTCTAAAGTCTCCATACTCATTATTAAGATGTGTGTATGAGAGTGTTAAGCTTAGATTATCAGAGGCTAGATAAAGCATATCTAATTCAATACCTTTCACTTCAGCAGAAGCTGCATTAACCACCTTACTTTGAAGTAATCCAGTAGTTTGATTAACAACCTGAGTAGCTGCTTGCTTATCGGTAAAGTCTTGTAAGAAGATATCACCGTTTAATTGCAGTCTACCGTCCATTAGAGTTGACTTGATACCTAGTTCATAAACCATCATTTCTTCTGATTCAAAACGATTATCATCCGGGTTATAGATACTGAAACCTCCACCTGTAACCGTACTGATACCACCAGGCTTCTTTCCAGAGGATGCAGAACCATAGATCATTAAATCATCAGAAACAGTGTAGGTTCCCGTCATCTTAGGCGTCACTAAAGTCTCCTTATGATCACCGCAAATTCGATAGGTCCACATTCCTGGAGTTAATCGTGTTGCTCCACCAGGACCGGCAAAACCAACCCCATTAGGGTCAACTGTTCCACCGCCGTCAGATCCACAAACTGTTTCTTGTTCTTCACTATATCTGCCCTCTATTGAGAGAGTAAAATTATCAGTGATATCGAATTCAAACATGGCATAGATTGATTCGTGCTTGCCATCTCGACTCCAGAGTTGCATACCTCTTGTTAGACATCCAGAAGCTTCTCCTCCTGCCGTTCCTGGGGCACAAACAGCACCTAAATATTGATTGCTGTTGCCATTAGTTATTGGATTGTTATGAATCGAGTTATATAAGAAGGCAGGTGGAAACCAAGGACGCGTCTCAAGATAAGTAATGGCATTAAATGAACCATCGTTTAATTCCATTTCTTGGTCCCATAATTGCATACCAAAGGTCCATCTTACTTCACCATCATTGTTCGATTGAATTCTTAGTTCCTGGCTGTGTGTCTCGGTGCTTTGATCGTAATAAATCTCCCCACCATGTGTTCTCAGAGAGGCATCCCCTCTAAAAGCAGCATCTTCAAACGTGAAAACATCAGCATTACTAAATCCTGTTACAGAGGTGAACGTAAAGTTATCGTATTCTTTAACAGCAGTCATCGAGAATCTTGTTATTTCCCTGTTCATCCCTGGATAATCTTGACCAGTTCTCGGGTTATGATTTAAGGCTGCCCCGCCTAGATCATCAATATCAGGCAGAATACCTACATTACTAGGCATGCTTGTGACTAATGGTGAGATAATATTACCTACAGTGTAGTAGGCCAAACACGATGGTCCAGCAGGAATAATACAGACATTAACAGGCTCAGTTGCTATCGATGGCACTGGAAGCATAGTTGATCCAGATAACTGGAATTGTGCTGCTGGTTCTATGTCATCATCACTGACTTCCATTCTTGTAACCAGGCTAAAGTCATCAGATGGCTCATAGTTGAAAGTAATTGCAGCAGCTGTTCCTTCTTCTCCACCAATTTTTTCCCCAGTGACAGAATTATCGTGATATCCATCTCTACTCCATGAGGCTATATTGATACCCATGGCAGTTGAATCTGAAATACCAGTGCTCCAACTTAACCTAAGATCAACTTCATTCTCAGAAGCTATTGTGGCTGAATAATTTCCCCCACCTTCTTGAGTTGGCTTCTTAGTAATATAGTTTATGGCTCCAGCAAATGCTGAACGACCGTATAAAGCACTTTGAGGTCCTTTAACGACTTCAACTCGTTCAAGATCAAACAGTCTTGGGTTGATCAGAGCTGTTCCTCCGGCAGTGGTTAAGTTTTCACTTGATAAATCCACACCGTCCTGGAGGACCGCTACATTCTGTCTGCCTCTAATAGGAGATAGACCTCTCAATGAGATTCTTGTGTCCGATTGTGTAAATCCATTATCAAAAACCAGGCCTGAACTAAGTTTAGAAACATCTTCCAAACTAGTTACACCTTTTCTAAGTATTTCTTCTCCAGTCAATACATCAACTTGGACAGGAATGTCTTGTAAAGATTCTGATTTCTTCCGAGCAGTTACAACAATTTCTTCGATTTGAGCGAAGGCCGAAGAGGAAAAAGCGATAACAGCAAACAAAAGAATATTCTTTTTAATAAGATAGTTAATATTCATTTTTACTCCCCATATAAAATTAACGTAATTATTATAGAGCAATACCATAACACATGTTATTCAATTATTTTCTATATAGAAGATGTATAATCTGATTGTTTTATTGGGCAAGGTGGCAGAGTGGTTATGCAGCGGCCTGCAAAGCCGTGGACGTCGGTTCGATTCCGATCCTTGCCTCAATTTTTGAGCCCGGGTGGCGGAATTGGTAGACGCTACGGACTTAAAATCCGTTGAGATTTTTCTCGTGCCGGTTCGAGTCCGGCCCTGGGCACCAAGGATTTTGTCTTTTTTTGAATCTAAATCATTAAAAGCAATCGAAGAATTATAGTGATTAGGGGTTAAACTAATGGTTGTAAAGACAATCCAAAAACCTAGCATGAAATTATATAAGTCTGAAGAGGGCTTAGAAAAAATTATGTCCTGGTACGAGCGAGTAAAAGAAGAAATCACTGTTGAACATGAATCACAATATGTGGATACAAGATTCGGCAAAACCCATGCCATAGTTGCTGGAAAAAACAATGATAAATCTCTAATTCTAATTCCTGGTGTGGCAGGTTGTGCTCCACTCTGGAGGCATCAAATTAATGAACTATCTAAACACTTTAAAATCTATGCTCTAGATATTGTTGGTCAACCAGGGAATAGTGATCCAAATCCTCCGTCCGTCTTCAATGATGATTTTGTAGATTGGTTGGAAGATGTGATAAATGGTCTAGAGTTGGATAAACCCCATTGCATCGGAGTCAGCACTGGCGGAACCACTGCCATGGACATGGCAATTCGTAAATCAGATTTAATAGATAAGGTGGTCATGTGTGGGCCCACGGGATTAGCTAGAGCAAGACTACCTTTTCATCAATGGTTCTCAAGAGCTATGGCCAAGCAAAAAGATGCCGATGTATTATCGGATGATTTAACAGCTTCATCGTTCTCAAAGCCTAGATCAGGAAAGACATTTGGATCTTTCGATCGTCAGCTAGCCAGGGGAATGGCTCTATGCACGCGCTTTTATCGAGTCGATAAGTCTTTGGGTGTATACAATGAAAAAACCTCAAGGGTTAACTACATTAAAGCCCTTAAGGTTATTGGAAAATTTTTCTTCTCGGTGAATAAAAAAAAGCTGAAGACATTTAGCAATAAAGGCTTGCTAATATTTGGCGAATTTGAAGTTCTTTACAACCCTTATAAAATTAGTAAGAAGATTAAAAAACTTATCCCGCATCTACAAATCGAAATAGTCAAAGATGCCGGGCATGCTGCCATCTACGATCAGCCAGATGAAGTCAATAGAAAAGTTTTAGACTTCTTAAAATCAAGCACTTAACTGTTATGAAAAAATACCTCTCATTATTTTTACTGCTCTTTTCAATGCCTTTATTCTCTCATGAGGCACAAAGCTTGCCATATGGCCCTTTCCTTAGCGGGATAACCCATCCTGTTTTAGGTTTAGATCACCTTTTGGCTATGGTCAGTGTTGGTATGGTCAGTGCTCAGATAGGTGGGAGAGCAATTTGGAGTGTCCCTTTGACATTTGTGACCGTGATGTTTTTTGGAGGTCTGGTAGGACTCAATATGGGTGGTTTAACCGGTTACGAGATTGGAATTGCACTTTCCGTTCTATTTTTAGGGTCATCGCTAGCGGCTGATAAGACTCTGGATTCTAGATTTGCCATGCTTGCAGTGGCTATATTTGCGATATTTCACGGCTTTTGCTCACGGGGAGGAGATACCAACAATTGCTGAACCAGCGCCCTATATTGCTGGTTTTATGACGGGCACTATCCTTTTACATGTTTCGGGACTGATCTTGGCCGATATCTCCACACACTATGAGAAGGGTAAGACCCTGCTCAGAGCTCTTGGCGGATTCATTGCATTATCTGGACTTTATTTCTTAATCTCTGCTATTTAAAGAAAAAAGGAATCATATGAAAAAAAGACTTATAACTTGGGAAATAGGAAGCTTTATCTGGGTTGCAATGGCAGGATCGGCGTTCCATTTTTCCTTTGAGTTGAGCGAGTTTTGGACCCCTCTTGCATTTTTCTCTTCGGTTAACGAGAGCACTTGGGAACATTTGAAAATGTATTTCTGGCCAGGACTGATCTACGCCTTGGTTCAATATACCTACACCAGGGATATTGCGAATAATTATTGGTACGCCAAGCTAGCTTCTTTGGTGATGACACCGATTGGTATCTGTGCTTCATTTTATGGTTATCTAGGGAATTTCACTGCCTTTGTACGGCACTGGTTTTTTCAGAATGGACTTATTGACAATGGTTGTTGGTTTAACTCTTGGTTCAGTTGTCGCCTATAAAATTATGATTAAGCCACCTCTATCAAAACCAACTAAGAATGCAGTTTTGACCGGTTATCTTGTCATGCTCGCGATGTTTTCTACATTTACCTACTATCCTCCAAAATTTTTTCTCTTCGAGAATTACTTTGGCTATGAGTACAGCGGAGAATACGGCATACTCGAAGATTATGAGCCTTACCGCGTCTTTAGAAAAGAATAGCTAACTAGGCGTTTTCGAAAGAATAACCGATCCCGTATATCGAACGGATGTAGTCCCTTTCAGGGATAGCTTCCTTTAGTTTTTGTCTTAGATTTTTTATGTGGGTATCAACCGTTCTATCCAGAACAATTCTTCCATCGTCAAAAACATTATTTAGAATCTGGTCTCGGTTGTAAACCCTTCCAGGTTGACTCATAAACATTTCCAACATTCTAAATTCAACCGGGGTCAGATCTAATTTTTTACCCCTAATTGATATGGAGAAGGCATCGTGATCAATATTAAATTCATCCGTTCTGCTTGATTAATAAAATCAGGGTCCATTCTCCTGAGAACGGCTTTGACTCTGGCGACAACTTCCTTGGGGCTAAAGGGTTTGCATATATAATCATCAGCGCCTAGCTCAAGACCGATTAATCGATCTATTTCATCGATCATGGCAGTAACCATTATGATGGGTACCGCTGAGAAGTTTCTAACTTCCTTGCATATATCCTTGCCATTGGCTCCGGGCAACATGAGATCCAATAAAATTAAGTCAGGTTTATTTCTCTTAACCCAGTCAACAACCTCATCCCCGTTAATAAGGTGACTGGTTTTAAAATCATCTTTTTCAAGATAATCAGCCAAGACCTTTGCAAGCTTGCTTTCATCTTCAACAATCAAAATACTCTTACTCATGACTCAGCCTTGTTAAATATTATAACGATCTCCAGCCCGCCGATTGAGGATCGTTTAGCCTTAATCGATCCCGAGTGAGCATCGACAATTTCACTACAAATTGACAACCCAAGACCAGCACCGCCCATTTCTCGTGATCGGGATAACTCAACTCGGTAAAAACGATCAAAGATTTTGTCCAGCGTTTCTTCATCCACGCCAGGAGCACTGTCAGCAAAGGAGACAATAATTTCATTATCAATACCTTGCATATTAATGTTTAGCGAACCTGGGCCGTCGGTGTACTTTAGTGTGTTTTCCAACAGGTTAGTAAATAATTGGGTAAGACGGTGTTGGTCTCCCAAGATATTTCCCACCTCATCGAAATTCGTTTTGATATCAATTTCAGCTTCCCTGTATCTGTCTCTAAAGGATTCAATGGAAGACTCGATATTGGTTTTTAATGTCCGTTTCTACCATTTGGTACTTCATTGCACCTAAATCTGAAAGCGATAGTTCGTAGAGATCATTAACCAAGGTGTTGATTCTTTTCACTTCGTGGGTGAGAGAGTTGAGTGTTTCTTCGTCAAATTCCCTGATGCCATCCTCAATGGCTTCCAGTTCGCTTTTAAGAATAGCCAGAGGCGTTCTGAGTTCATGCGAGATATCAGCTAACCATTTGTCAGCAGATTCGGCTTCCTTATCGAGTGTTTTAGCGAGAATATTAAAATCTCTTGATAATTTACCCAGTTCATCCTTGTTTGTGATGTTAACTCTGGTTTTAAATTCACCACTAATTAGACTTCGAGTCGCTCGGGCTAATTTTCGTATCGGTCCGCTTATATTTTGTGTCAGGATAAGGGAAATGATCGCAGCTATTAATAAGGCCGCAAATCCAGATAAATATAACGCTTGTCTTTGCGCATCAGCAAACTGAAGGTCAATGCTTTCAAAGAGTTTATTCGACGGCAAAAGCGCTAAGGTTCCTACAACTTCTTCTTCAAAGTTAATCGGTATTTGGATTAAGTTCTCTGGTAATTCCTTGGCGCCAATAATCACTTCTTTTTCTTGGTTTAAAAGAATCAGACGACCCATAGCTCTAGTGTCATTTGGTTCATCAAATGAAAACCTAAATCTCCGTCTTTCTCTCATGGCTCTAGGGACAATAATAATATTTTGATCAAAGGATCTTGATTGACGCAAGATCAGCTCAGCAATTCTAGGGTTTGACTCGAGAAAATCCCATGTTTGTACTTCCGCATAGTATTCTTCTAATTCCGATGCAAATACTTCCAATTGGTTGGTTTCTATGTTGTTGATATAGCGAGTTAGATCTTGTTCGAACCTCCATTGAATAACAAACAGCATAAGGCCGATCACCACAAGAAAACTCATGGAGGAGGCGAGAAATAATTTTGGAAAAATTTTCATATCACTTTTAATCCATTCCGTTTGAATTATAGATATTTTTTCTATTCACAAACGAATCATTCATTGTTTCTTCATATTTACTTCATCTTTTACCATAATAATAACAATCAAAGAAATACCTTGGAGGTAAATATGAAACAAGGAATAGCTGTAATAATTTCACTTAGCCTATATTTAGGCTCTTTATTCCTGATAGATAGTGCCATTGCTGGTGGACATAAAGGCGCAGAAGGTCACGATCACGATCGCGGTAATAACTCAGCCAGGATGTTGTTCAGAGGAATCGATATGACCGATGAACAAAGAAAAGAAGTCAAACAAATCATGAACTCAAGCATGCAGCAGGGTAAGGAACTCAGAGAAGACTCAAAAAAGCAAGGCGATGCGATTAAGAAAGACACCGAGAGCAATTAGCCGGAGTTCTTAATGATGATCAAATGTCTCAATTTGAAAAGAACGCCAAACGTATGAATAGAGCCAAGATGAGCAAAGGCAAGATGCGTGGTGATAACAAACGTAAAAAAATGAACAAACACGGAAAGGGCGGAAAAGGTCATAAACATAAGAAAAAAGGAAATAAGCCAAAAAACTAAGAAGGTCTCAGACAAATATAGATTTGATTGCCTAGCAAGGCAGAACCAAGGCTGGAATTAGTCAAAATCCCCTAATTTAGACTGATTCCAGCTTTTCTTTTTTAGACCCAGAAAAAACTAACCTTTCTTCATAAACTTTTAAGCAAATCAACATGACCTGTATTACCATTGTATGTTGATTTTATTCATGGAGAGGACAATGAAATTATTTGAGTTACAGTCATTCGAGGAGGGCGGTTTAGTTGCCACTGAGAGAGGAACGCCAAGCCCTTGTTTAGGAGAAGTTGTTATAAAAGTAGAAGCAGCTTCGATCAATTTCAGAGATTTTATGATAGCTAAAGGTTTGTATAACCCAATGTTATCTCTACCTATGATCCCTTTATCAGACGGAGCTGGTGAGGTGATTGCCGTAGGCAATGATGTTAAGGACTTTAAGGTTGGTGATAGGGTAAGTTCAGTATTCTGGCAAGATTGGAATTCAGAGCAATCCACTAGAATGAGTTCAACGGGTTGTGAAGCTGCAGGTGTCCTTAGTGAATATGCTGTGCTACCTCAGACAGCGGTTCTCAAAATTCCTGATTACATGAGCTATGAAGAAGCAGCAACTCTACCCTGTGCAGCAGTTACCGCTTGGACCTGCATTATGGCTGCGAACATTAAAGCCGGAGACAATGTCTTATTTCTCGGAACTGGTGGCGTCTCAATTTTTGGTTTGCAAATTGCTAAAGCAATGGGAGCTAATGTCATTATTACGTCAAGCAGTGATCAGAAATTAGAGCGAGCAGCAGAACTTGGAGCCGATACAACCATTAATTATAAAGACAATGCTGATTGGGGTAAACAGGCTTTTGAAGCTGCTGGTATGGGGGTAAATTTAGTTATAGAGATAGGCGGTGGAGCCACTTTTGCTCAGAGTATGGAGGCCATAGCAATTGGTGGTCATATAAGCCTTATTGGAGCTCTTACAGGCGTTCAAGCTGAACTTAATCTTCTGCAAATGGTTTTCAAAAACGCACACACCCATGGTATCACCGTGGGCACAAGAGAAGATCATCAGGCAATGAATGAGTTTTTCGATAAACACCAAATTCATCCTGTTATCGATAAAGAGTATTCATTTGACGAAGGCATTGACGCAATTATGGGCATTGCATCCGGACAGCACTTTGGTAAAACGATTATAAAATACAATAGCTAAGTGAGTACTAGAGGGTAAATCTCTTGAATCGCAACCTTCTTCAAGTCGAATCGCTCGAACTGTATCGAGAAGATCATTTAATTTTCTCCGATATTTCATTTCAAATAGAGAGTGGCGATCATCTGGTTATCCGAGGGCAGAATGGCAGTGGAAAAACCAGTCTTATTCGAACGATTTGTGGATTAACACAAGCCGATAAGGGTAAGGTCCTTGGAATGAAGCTTCCATAGATGAGTCTCTCTTTAATTATTACGAGCAACTGTCATATCTTGGTCATAAAAACGGTCTCATTCCAGAGTTGACCTTGGATGAAAATCTAAACTACGGACTAGATCAGACAGACAAGGATGGACAGGATCAAGTTATTAATGGGTTTAGGTTGACGGATTTAAAACACTCCTTGATTCAAAACTTATCCAATGGCGAATCCAGAAAGACCGCTTTGAGTAGAGTTGTGTCTTCTAAGAAACCTCTGTGGGTATTGGATGAGCCTTATGCGAACCTTGATAGTGATTCAATTAGCTACCTTAATAACTGTATAGGTGATCATATAAACACAGGTGGAATCGTGATCACTTCCACCAATAGGGATGACAGTATTGCAACTAAAACCACAGAATTATTGATTGGCTCTTGATGAATATTTACTTAAAAATATTTGTGCGAGAAATCAAAGTCTCAATGAAACGTTGGTCTGATATTTTAACTGGGGTAATTATGTTTGTTCTGGTGGCACTTATTTTTCCTTTAACAGTCGGTTCTGATCAGATGTTTCTTATCAAAATCATAGGTCCTGTAATGCTATTATCAGCTCTTCTTGCCTCCTTGATATCAATGCAGAACATTTTTAAACCTGACTTTCTCAATGGGTCGCTAGAACAGCTTACTCTTAGTCATCACTCGCTTAATGGTTTGGTTTTGATGAAAATTCTAAGCTATTGGGCTACCTCATCACTGCCGTTGGTGGCGGTATCAGTTTTTATTGCTTCCACTTATTATGTGACTGGAACGAGTCTAATTGCCGTTGTAATCACAGTTTTATTGGCCTCAACCACTTTAGTTAATATTACCGCACTAGCTGCAGCCTTGACTCTAAGTGTTCGGTATCCAGGAGCATTGATGACATTAATTTTGTTTCCTTTATCATTGCCAATTCTGATTTTTGGATCAAAAGCTATAGAGTATTCTATTGTTGGTATTGATTCTTCTGGACCATTCTATTTCCTTACAGGTATGATGTTGCTGAGCTTTAGCTTAGGCCCCATAGCGACTGCTTTTGCGATAAGGATTTCTCTTGATTAATTAGGGAATAGATGAATGAATTTTAAAAGAATTTACAAATACGGTTCTCCACCAAATTATTTCAGATTATGTTTAAAGTATGAGAATTGGTTTACTGTTCCAGGTTTTCTGTTAATCATCATTGGTTGTTATGGTGGTTTGTTCTTAGCGCCTCCTGACTACCAGATGGGCGACGCATTCCGGATAATATATTTTCATGTGCCTAGTGCGTATCTCTCAATGAGTGCTTATGCCTACATGGCGTTAGCAGCCTTAGTTGGAATTGTATGGCGATCCAATGTGGCTTTCTCAGTGGCTAAAAGTATTGCTCCCTTTGGTGCCTCGTTTACATTTCTTGCTTTGGTAACTGGAATGCTTTGGGGTAAACCTATGTGGGGAACTGCTTGGGTTTGGGATGCACGGTTAACCTCTGAATTTATTCTACTTTTGCTCTACCTTGGTTATATGCTTTTACACGCATCAATTAGAGAGCAAAAAAAAGCTGACCGAGCAGCTTCGGTTCTGGCAATTGTTGGCGTTATTAACTTGCCTATCATTCATTACTCTGTGGTTTGGTGGAATACTCTTCACCAGGCATCGACAATTTCAAAATTAAGTTCCCCCTCTATTGCCGGCGAAATGCTATGGCCTCTCTTGGTCATGATTTTTGGTTACGGTTTCTTTTTTTGGGGCGTTATCTGTAGAGCCGGTGCAACTGAATTATTGAAAAGAGAAAAAAGGTCTAACTGGGTTAAGGAATATGTTGAGGAGCATCAATCATGATCGAAGCTTTATCTATGGGTGAATACAGCTTTTTTGTCTGGTCTTCTTTTCTTATTTCAATGTTTGTTCTATTGATAAATTACTTATGTGTTCATAGAGAATTTATTTCAGAGCTAAATAAAGTAAAATTAAATAAATAAGATAATTTTAAAGAGATAAATGCTTCCAAGACATCGCAGATTTTTGGGTATATGTTTGGTTCTGCTGACCGTAGGCCTGGCTTCTTTTTTTATTTTAAAATCTTTCCAAGATAACCTCTTATATTATCTAACCCCATCCGAAGTGATTGCTGGCAAAGCTCCAGAGGATCGAGAATTCAGAATAGGGGGTTTGGTGGTCACTGGAAGTTTTTTTAGGCAGACAGGAAGTTTAACTTCTCAATTTGTCTTAACTGACGGTCAGCTTCTATAGAAGTCAGCTACAAGGGTATCCTTCCTGACTTATTTCGAGAAGGGCAGGGAATTATTGCTAGAGGGAAATTTAATAGCGCTAATCTCTTTATAGCTTCTGAAGTGTTGGCAAAACATGATGAAAACTATATGCCACCTGAGATACATGCAATGGAGACATCCTTGGAATAATATGATTCCTGAGATCGGACAACTCTTAATGATTACAGCACTTGCAGCGGCTTTGTTGCAGTTTTTAATTGGCCTAAAATTATTTACAGTTGATCAATCTCTTAGAATGATTTTGATTAAGCGTTTTACGCTTATCCAATGCCTTTCTATTTTTCTCGCTATCTGTTGTTTGGGTTACAGCTTTCTCAATGATGATTTTTCAGTGCTTTATATAGCATTGAATTCAAACACCAATCTGCCTGTACCGTATAAAATTGCTGCAATATGGGGAGCTCATGAAGGCTCATTATTATTATGGATGTTTCTCTTATCATTTTGGGGCGTGACGCTAGCTTTTTCGAAAAAATTCAACGATCAAGATAAAATGCTAAAAATTTATTCCCTATCAATATTAGGGTTAGTTAGTTTAAGTTTTATACTCTTTATTATTTATACTTCCAATCCCTTCGAGAGAATATTTCCGATGCCTGATCAAGGCCGAGGGCTCAACCCATTACTTCAAGACCCTGCTTTGGCCATACATCCTCCTATACTCTATGCTGGTTATGTTGGTCTAGCTATTCCCTTCGCGCTGGCTTTAGCTTCTCTATTGACGCCTCATTCATCATCTTGGGCAGGTATCGCAAGAATATGGACCATCAATTCATGGTTGTTTCTCACTGGGGGTATCGCCCTTGGGAGTTGGTGGGCTTATTATGAGCTAGGATGGGGTGGTTGGTGGTTCTGGGACCCTGTGGAGAACGCCTCATTAATGCCTTGGTTGGTGGCTACTGCCTTAGTTCATTCGTTAATTGTCACTGAAAAAAAAGGGTTGTTTAATAGTTTCTCCACGCTGTTGGCAATCATCGCCTTTTCCTTAAGCCTTTTGGGAACCTTCCTGGTTAGATCTGGCGTTCTCATCTCAGTCCATTCCTTCGCATCTGATCCTGAAAGGGGATTGTTTATTTTAATGTTAATTGGCTTATTTACCGGCGGGGCCTTAATGCTTTTTGCCCTAAAGCAAAAACGCTCAGCACCATTAAAGCTTGAGCTTTTATCAAGAGAGTCACTGTTGCTTTTAAATAACGTTTTTCTATGCTCGGCTGCCGGTTTAGTTATGATTGGAACACTATACCCACTGGTTCTCGAGTTGGTTAACTCTGAAAAGATCTCAGTAGGCCCACCTTATTTTAATTTTGTTATTTTATTCCCCTGTATCCCGTTGTTAATTTTTGTTGGTCTTGCCATGTTCTCTGCCTGGAATGGAAAAGGGAGTAAGCTCTTATTAAGATCATCCAGAGTTGCTCTCCTATCAATTCTGATTGGATTAGTTGTTTCATTGCTAATTCTTAGTTACGACACACCACTGACCACCATTGGATTAATACTTGCAGTTTGGACAATTATCACTGGCTGTCTACCTCTAATCAGATCTAGAACTAGCAGTTTGGTAAAAAATTTACCGATGGCGTTGGCCCATATTGGATTGGGAATTATGGTGCTTGGCATCACTGTAACTAGTTCATACGGAATTACATTTGATGACACCCTAGGGTTTGGTCAATCCAAAACGGTGGGTGAGTATGAGTTTAAATTAATCACCATTAATGATCGAACTGGTCCTAATTACACGGCTAAAGTTGCGATGGTAGAGATTTATTCAGAAAATCAAAAAATTGGCACTGTGTTTCCAGAAAAAAGAGTCTATGACACCACATCCCCTTCGATGACGGAAGCAGGGATAGAGGCCAATTTATTTAGAGACCTGTTTGTTGCGCTCGGTGAGGATTTAGGGGGCGATATATGGAGCATGCATCTGCAATACAAACCTCTTCTTAGATTAATTTGGCTTGGTCCTTTCATAATGATTTTAGGAGGTCTAGTTAGATTGTTTCTTTTAAAACCTTTATCTGAGACGGCGAACTCGTGAAGCGATTACTACCTATAGCAATTTTTCTGGGACTATTCATCCTTTTAGCTAGAAGTCTTTTTGTTCCTCAAATGGATCTCCCATCACCATTAATAGGGAAGCAAATACCTAGTTTTTCTCTTAACGAATTAGGTAAATCTAGCACCGTTACCCATCAAGATTTATTAGGTGATATTGCTCTGATAAACATCTGGGCCACATGGTGTGTTGGATGTGAAATTGAACACGATTTTCTCGTCGAGCTTAGCCTTGATCAGGATCTAGATATACCAATCATAGGTATCAACTGGAAGGACCGAGATGATTTGGCTACCCGTTGGCTTATTCAAAAAGGCAATCCTTATTCCAAGATACTCTCTGATCCAATAGGTAATACAGCTATTGATTTTGGAGTCTATGGTGCACCGGAAACATTTTTAATTGATGATCAAGGAATCATTCATTACAAACACATTGGACCGATGGATCGTCAAAATTTTGAACAAGATATTCTGCCAAGAATAGTGGCATTAAGAAAATGAAGAAATTGCTCTAATGTTTTTACTGTTGCCTTTTCAGGTTGTTCCAGATGACCTGAATACAAACCTGACAGCAACTCAGCAGGAGTTATATCAGGGGATTATCCAGGAAGTCAGATGCTTGGTTTGTCAGAATCAGTCCATTGCAGAATCCAACGCTGAATTAGCCAAAGACTTGAGAGAGGAGATTTTTCAGCAAGTGGAGCAAGGGAGGAATGAAGCACAGGTAAAGAGCTATTTACAGGAACGCTATGGTGATTTTGTCCTCTATGAGCCAAGCTTCAAGCAAAGCACTTATTTTTTATGGTTATCACCTATCCTAATACTTATCCTGATATTGGGTTGGCTAAGAAAGATAGGCGTATTCTAAATTATGACTATTGAGGTTTATTTATTTATCGCTCTAGGAGTTCTAGTCATCACCTGGAGCCTTGCCTCTTTGTTCAAGAAATCACCAGATCAAACTAAGACCATACTAATACTAATTTGTTCTATTGCATTAGTCTCAGTTTTTTATCTACTGACTTACCAGAGTGTCTCAAATTACCAAGAGGCTAAGAACGAAGAAGAGAGTCAAAGAGATAAAGTACTTGAGGCTCTAGTGCAATATGTCGAGGCTAACCCTAGTGATGCCCAAGCAGTAAAAGTAATTGCAGAATATAACTTGGAACTTGGTAATTATGATGGGGCCTATAAGTACTATCAGCAAGCCTATCTAGCCAATGCTTCAAATGATATTTCAATCATCATAGGACTAATCGAATCGACACTTCTGAGTCGACCCGAAGTATTGATCTACGATTTAAATGACTTGGTTAACCAAGCGTTGGCAATTGATCCAGTAGATCAACGAGCACTGTGGTTTGGAGGCCTGATTGCTAGAGCCAATGGTGATCAAGCATTAGCACGAACGAGATGGCTGAAGTTATTGGAAGACTCCCAGCTATCCGTTGACATGAGACAGGCAATTAATGAACAATTGAGCTTAATTAATTAACATCTATGTTGGAAAAAAATGATAAATGAGAAAGTTTTAAAATATTATCAAAATCTACATCAATCTAGATTGAATCTGATTCTCCACATTATCGGTTCAGTCCTTTTTATCTCCGCCAACATTTTTCTCTTATACTCCTTGTTTACTGTTGATCTTTATAATCTTGCGTTGTCATTTGCAGTTATTTCATTAAGCATTATTCTTCAAGCTATAGGACATCAGTTTGAACCCGAGCAATTCGAAGGTTTCAAAGGTCCTGTGGACTTCGTTAGAACTTTTTATTTGGAGTTAATAATTGTATTTCCTATTTTTTTATTCTCTCCGTTTTTTAAGGAGAATTGGAATAAGGGAATCAGCTAAGATGAAATCTATACTTATCACTTTAGCTTCGGTATTTCTGGGGCAAGTAATCTATGCTGCTGAACTTTGGAGTGTTAATGAGTTAAAAGCCATTATTGATATATCATCAGAAGAGATCGTTCTTCTTGATGTAAGATCAAAGGAAGAATTTGAATCTGGAAGTATAAAGGATTCAATTAATATACCTCATGAGGATTTACTTTCGGATATTGCTCTCGTCTCTCAATATAAGACAAAGAAAGTGGTTGTCTATTGCAGAAGTGGCAGGAGAGCAGAACTAGTGATTAATGAACTAGAGAAGAATGGCTTTCTTGATATTATTGATATAGACGGCGACATAATGGCGTGGTCTCAATCAAATTATCCGTTAGAGATAGAGGAGGGGAGATAAGGTGAATAAATATTCTGGTGATTTCACCGCTACATTAGTATCTGTAAATATTGGTAAAACGGTAGAATTTATTAAGGACTCTATCAGCAGTGCTCAAGCTGAATTGGATGGTTTTGAGGGAGATAAGCATCGGAGTTATATGCGAGGTGCTTACGAAGGAGAATCTTATCCAGTTGGCACCGTAAGGAGGAATGACCGACAATGGTCAGCCGTTTCTGTTGAGGAGCTCGCTGAGATTACAGAGTCTATGAGCCTGCAGGAACCCTTAACACCTCAAGAGCTAGGAGCTAATCTTTGCTTTGGAGGAGCTCCTAATTTGTCTCAATTACCTAAAGGCACAAAGCTCTTATTCCCTTCAGGTGCAGCCTTGATAGTCGAAGAATACAATCCTCCTTGTCATGACATGTCTGAACAAATAGCTAAAACCCATATCACCTCATCGGGCGAAGCTCCTGGAAAACTTGATTTTCTTAAAGCTGCAAAAAAATTAAGAGGTCTAGTAGGGGTGATTGATGTGGCTGGATCAATTCATGAAGGCGATGAAGTTCAAATTAAAGTCTACGATGCTGAGCGTATGAAGACTTTTCTTGAGAAGTAATAAAAGTCTAAATTCAATTAGTTTTGTCTTTGAAAAGAGTTGGTAGGAATTTAACCAAGTGATTCATTTCTTCAGGGACAATGAATCAATAAGTTTCTAGCTAAGTCATCTGTTATTAAAATATTTTTTGCTAAACGACTCTCAAGTAAGGGTTTGATGAGCGAGGTTAAGATACTGTTCGTGTGAGTTGGGTTCATACCCAACCAAAAGCTGCTCTGCATTCTAGAACCCTCTGCGTTTCGACTTACCAAATGGGTAATGCTAGCCACAGAGATATTGTTACTCATATCTCTGACATGAGCACAAATTGCTGTTTCTTTCTCATCGTTTAAGTCTGAAAAGCCAAATTGTTTAGGTTCAACAAAACTAATACACAGATCGTTTAATTCATTACCAATGTACTCACTTACATAAGAGTCCATATTTAAGTATTTTTCTTTATCGGTTTCAAAGTGAGAATTATCTTCTTTAAGTGATGCAGAGATATGAGCTTTAGGGTGCCATAACTGATATCGCTCAGATTCATTTAAATGCCAACCGAACCACCAATCAATCATCCTTGGCGTCACTTCAGGCATTTCAGTGATGCAAGTAACCAGCATTTCTTTATTCTGATTTCTGTATATTCCAACGGAAAACGGTTCTTTTTGGTGTAAATGAGCAGCGTCTTTGAACCCTAAGAATTCACAATTCTTGATATCATTTTTTATGGACTCTCTTATGCTCTGAGGCAATTCGCCCATGGGGATTTTATAGTTAGCTAGACTCATCCCCTAGAACAAGACTATCGATCGTTTGAATTTCTTCCTCTGATATATCCCATGAAATAGCTTCTATATTTTGGACCATTTGTTCAGGGCTTGTGGCTCCCACTAGGACCGAGGCAACTTGACTCCGGTTGGCTACCCATGCGAGCGACATCTCAAGGAGATTACGCCCAATCTCAGACCCGAAACCATTTAATTTATCGATAATGTCGAATTTTTCTTCAGAGGTGAATGCTCCTTTCCACAAGGCTAATCGACTGCCTTTAGGCGCCTCTTTTTCTCTGGTAACTTTCCCAGTCAATAAGCCGCTTTCTAAAGGAAAGTAGGGCAGTAGACTCACATCATGCTTGGCGCATACTGGTAATATTTCTTTTTCTATATCTCTGGTTAAAACGCTGTATCTAGTTTGCAGAGATACAAATTGATTTAATTCATTGGTTAATGATGTCCAGCCTGATTCTGAAATTTGCCATGATGCAAAATTTGAAGCTCCTATGTGTCTGACTTTACCTGAAGAGATGAGCTCTTCCAATGCTCTTAGAGTTTCATCAATTGGAGTTTCTGCATCTGGGAAGTGCATTTGATACAAATCAATATAATCTGTGTCTAATCGCTCAAGACTTTCTTCAACAGCTCCCATAATGTATTTTTTGGTGCCACCACCTTTTATAGAACTTCTACCCGTTGCAGGATCAGTCCCGAATTTCGTGGCAATGATTACTTTGTCCCTAATGCCTTTTATAGCTTTGCCCGTGATTGTTTCTGAATTGCCTCTCATCCCCCCATAAGTTGGGGCTGTATCGATACAGTTCACTCCATTATCAACTGCTGCTTTTATTGTCTCTATGCTCTTTTCTTCATCGCAAAAGAATCCAAAATTAAGTGCCCCCAAGGTAATTATTGGGAGTTCAAGATCAGAGTTACCAAGTTTTCTGAATTTCATGTTCAATCCTTTATATCTAATTTACCATGGCATTGGTGTTCCATCGCAGTTTACAAACAATGGCTTTGTTTCAATCGTAAGTTCTTCTATATAACTCATCATCTTGGTCACTGATTCATAAGTTGTAATCATCGGTATCTTACCTTCTTGAATCATCCGAATTAAGGTCTCTGGGACCATCTTTGTCAATTCTTCAGGTATAGGATCCTCAGGTTTTAAATCCAGGAAGCCACGTGTGTCTACCAGTCCAGGATTAATTAATGAGACCATAATATTTTCACTCATTAATTCATGGTAGAGATTATGCACCGCTAAATGGAGCGCGGCTTTACTTGATCGATAAGAGTATAGCGTTACTGGTGGAGTGATCTGTGCAATAGAGCCAGCAGCACTGCCTAGGAAAATTATTTTTTTGGTGTCACTGGATCGAACGTTGTCAATGAGTCTTTCGGTAATTCTAATAGGACCAATAGCATTAACTTCAAAACTTCTAGTAAACATTTCATAATCAATGGCACCAAATTTTTGAGGGTCAGGCGGACCTAAGTAGGCCGCATTATTTATCAGAATATCAATCGGTTGATTATTCAGCTCTGCCGATAAATTATTAATACTTTCTTCTTGAGTAATGTCTGCAGCAATGATGCTTTTTATTACTATTTGTTTCTGCAAGCTCATTGAGATCATCGGCTTTGGATGGATTTCTGCATGTGGCAATCACATTACAATCGTTCTGACTGTATTGTTTAACAAACTCTAGACCAATACCTCTATTAGACCCTGTGATTAAAACTGTACTCATATCTTGGCTCATAGTTATGTATTTATCCTTGGAATTGCAGGGTATTGCCAGTTTTCAGGGTTATTTTTTCTAGTGACTGAAGGAATGACACAATACTTTCCATCTTCAATTAATTTGTTCCAAGCTGAGTAGTCAATTTGCCAGCCCTTATCTTTCATTTCATGCATTAAGTCCCAGTAGACTTTAATAACTGTGTCTTCGTGTTTGCCTACTATCTCTGACATTCCATCAGGACCGTATTTAGGTACTTGGGCTTCTGCAATCACCTTATCCTCAAAGATATTCTTCAAGTTTCTTTTTAGAGCCATTTTATTCATCCATTTGTGTGTCATGAAATTCCTGAAGAAATAGTATCTCATCATGGTTCTGGTTCGATCAATTGGTGTAGAGAACTCATAGAAACAATTGAATTTTCCCGAGCCAATAGCGCCAATCTCAACCTGACCTCTTAGAGTTTGCCCAGCAATAAAGTACTTAAGTATCGACTTTACCTTAGTGCCTTCTTCGCGAACATTGGACCATGCACCCTTACTGTATGTTGATTCTGTTTCTATAAAGGCAGTCATTCCATAATCAGTTTTTTCAACTGTATGTGGAGGAGGTTGGTACGGGTTTTCTTGATCCTCAAATCTAATGCCATGAACAATAGGTAAATGTACATAGTCTAGATTACTGAATTTTGCCAAATGAAAATTTGATTCGAAAATTACGTCATAAGGAATTACTGCGTATTGTGAATCGTCTAGTTCAGGAATATCCATAATAGGCTTAGCGCTTTCGGGGTCATCGCCTAAGAATGCCCAAATGAGTCCTTGTTTTTCTATAGTGGGATAGGCATCAACTTTTACACCTGGGGCAGCCGTCTGTGGGTCATCGTCACCAATTGAAGGAATCTTTGTGCATTGCCCATCACGATTAAATTGCCAACCATGAAAAGGGGGAAATAATTTCTCCATTATCACTGATACTTCCATTAGATAGGCTGTCACCTCGATGAGGACAAGCATTGCTTAGGCAAGCAGGATTACCCTTATCGTCTCTGAAAAGAACAAAGTCCGCACCCAGCATTTGGACATATAGAGGTTGGTCTTTTAGCTCTTCACTTCTTGCTGCAACATACCATACATTTGTATACATCTTTATTTGTCCTTGTTACATTTTGATACCTTATCGAAAGCAGATAATAAGATACAATTAATTCAATCTAAAACTATAAGTGATTAAATAAGTGAGTCAAATCAATAATAATAAAATAGGTCCAATCTTGCTCATGCCAGGTGTAGGAAAGATTAACGCCTTAAGTATTTTTCCTGTAGCTATGCTCAACAACTCTGTGTTTGCATTTATGAATTTCATGCAGCCTTATGTATTAGAACAGCACTTAGGTATAGCTCGAAACATACAAGGAGCTGTAACCGGATCAGTTGCGACCATGCAGGAGATTATGATACTTCTTCTCACTGCAGTAATGGGGGCTTTGGCGGATAAGGTAGGCAGAAGACCAGTGTTTGCGATTGGATTGGTTCTTATGGCTTTGGCTTATTTCTGTTTCCCATTGATGACCAATTTTTATGAGATTTATTTTGTTAGGGCAATTTTTGCTGTAGGTGTTTCTGCTGCTTCAACAGTCCTGCTTATATATACAGGTGATTATCCACAGGAGCAATCGAGAGGAAGGTTAATCGGCATTATGGGGTTCTTCCAAGGTATTGGTGTAACAGTGACTTCATTGGTCTTGGTTAAGATGCCTTCTGTTTTTACTGAAAGAGGTTTTGACCCCATAGAATCAGGTACATACACCTTGTGGATTGGAACATTGATTTGTCTTTTGGCTGCAATTATTGTTTTTATCTTTCTCAAGCCTGGATTGCATCAAAAACAACAAAACACGTCCTCATTCAAGAAGCTGTTTACTGAGGGACTTCAAGCAGCAAGAAGTGATGCGGATATCCGTTTAGCATATTTTGCCTCTCTTGCAGCGAGAGGCGATTTAATAGTTGTTGGCCTCTTTACTTTCCTGTGGACACAGAATTATGCTTTAGATAACAATATGAGCATACAGGAGGGTTATGCTAGAGGTGCAATGATTGTTCCTATTATTGCCTCGACGGTCTTGGTTACAGCTCCCATCTTCGGCTTCATTATTGATCGTATCGGTCGCATGTATGGGATTATGATTGCTTTCTTTTTGGCTTCTCTAGGTTATACGGCAATGGGCTTTATAGATAACCCAATGTCTAACAGCATAATACCTGTAGCCATCCTTTTAGGAATGGGAGAGGGCGCCGCCATTATTTCATCGACCGCAATGATCGGTAAAAGAGCTCCTACAGCTATTAGAGGGACTGTTTTTGGTGCATTTGCAATGTGTGGTGCTGTTGGTCAGGTTATAGCTGGAGGTGTTGGTGGGTTCTTATTTGATTACATTTATACGGGTCCGTATTTATTAATGGGCTTTCTTAATTTTACTGTGCTACTTTTAGCGATATATACTTGGTATATTAGAAAAAAAATGAGGTAGATGATGGCTAGCGTGGTAATTACAGGAAGCACTAAAGGAGTTGGCAGAGGACTTGCCAATGAGTTCGCACGCCTGGGACATAATGTGGTGATAAGCAGTAGAAGTGAAGATGATATTGTAAAGGCCACGAAAGAGATGAATAAAAAATCTGAGGGTACTGTGATTGGTCAAGTCTGTGATATTTCTGATAAGAGACAAATTGAAGCCCTTTGGGAATTAGCAAAAAGTGAATTCGGGCAAGTTGATTATTGGATTAATAATGCCGGTTATGCATCAGGTCAAAACCCTGTTCATAAAGTTCCTGAAAGTCTTATTAATACGATGATAAATACCAACTCTATAGGGACTTTATTTTGTTCTCAAGTGGCCATAAATGGATTCAGAGCCCAAGGGAGTGGAAATTTATACAACATGTTGGGCGGCAGTTTTGATGGGAAATTCTTAACCCCTGGTATGGGAGTATATAGTTCGACTAAAGCTAGCATCAATATACTCACAAAGTATTTAATTACAGAGAATAAAAAAACAGGTATCACCATAGGTTCAATTAGCCCTGGAGTTTTGGTAACTGAAAACTGGTTGAATGAACAAAAGAGATTAACAAGCGAGGAGTGGGCCAATATCAGACCAATGGTAAGCATCATTTGTGATCATGTGGAGACTGCCACACCCTGGATAGTAGAGGAAATACTAAAGAACAAAAAGAGCGGCAAAAGAATTGCTTGGATGCCTACTTATAGGCTTGCGTGGAGGTTTATACAGGCTAAAATCTTGGGTAGAAAGAGGGATATTTTTACTAGATACGGACTATAGTCCTTAGGCTTTCATTACTTCAGTATTTGGTTCTCTATCTCCTGGGGCAAAAATTCTTACACCTATAGCTCCGAGCATAATGAAAACCTGAGACATACCAACAATAATAAATGGCCAGTTTGGCCCCCAAGCATCAAACACACGTCCACCAATACCTTGGGTGAGCATGATTCCAAAAGCACCAAACAAACCTATCATCCCCATAATTGATCCTCGATTCTGTGGCGTAGCCTCCTGACCAGATAAACCGATTGATACAGAGATTGATGTTGCTGAACCCACACTGAGTAGGGCAAAAAATGGTAAATTAACATAATCAAGAGGCGAGGAGACAAAATACATAGACATATAACCACTTGCACATAAACCCATTGATACAGCTGTGGCTGTGACTCTATTAACTCTATCGAAAAAGAAGCCCCATGAAAAATGAGTAAAAATCCCGACCGTCAACATAAAGCCGAAAAGAAGACCTGCCTTTGCCAATGATTCTGCTGGTGTTAATCCTAGGCTTATGCCAGATTGAACAGCCCATAATGAAATAAAAGTACCTTTTAGAGTAAGATCAGCTCTTGCTTCTAGAGAGACTAAATATGCAAGCATTATCCTTGGGTTTTTAGCTTCGGATAAACCATTTGTAAGTAAATCTAGGAACTTTACCTCTTTATTGTCTGCTGAGGCTTTTGTGAGAACTGGTCCATCAAACCCTTTAAAGAATATGTATGTTGATAACAAGCAAGCACTAGTTAATACCCAATAAGCAGCTTGGCCGGCCAACCTAGCATCTGTGCCATTGCTCATTAGATAAGCGGGTAACTGTGATAGACCAAGAGTAACCATCAGGATACCTATATTATTGAAAACGTTACCGGTCCCGATAAGTTTGCCTCTGCAATGATTTTCAGGAATATCAGTTGTTATAGCTGATAGTGTAGTGGCTGTTGATGCAACTCCAACAGCCCAAATACCTCTATAGATATAGAGTTCATTTATTGTGTCTGCGGTAGGATATAAAGCAAACCCTAAACCAAGTAAGAGCACTCCTACTGTTAAAACAGGAACTCGTCCAATTCTGTCCGATAAGGAGCCAAAAGGTTTTATAAGTAGAATGGTCACAATTTCACTTACAACTCCCAGGTTCCCTGAAACAAGACCTTGCTGACCCCTTATTATTCCTAGATTTGCATTGAGAACATAGGGCTGAAGAAAGCCCATTGCAGATAGGAGGGCAATACTTACCAGTGAGGCATAAAGATAAGTGTAAAAGTTCTTGTAACTAATCCCTGGAGATAGATCGTAGATCCATAGCCTTAAAGATTTTATTGATTCTGATGTCATTAATAGGGCTTATGAGTACCATCAACCGTTAGCCTGTGCATTACTCTGAGGCTACTATAATCACCTACAGCAAAATGCTGAGTAATCTGGTTATCCCAAAATGCAATTGAGTTTTTTTCCCAGATAAAACGACACTGAAAATTTGGATTGTGTAAGTGTTTATAGAGAAACTCTAAGATAGCATCACTTTCGTTTATATTAAGTCCTTTAATGTGGGATGTAAAAATCTCATTAACATAGAT
This sequence comes from Woeseia sp., assembly GCA_019653755.1. Taxonomy (GTDB): domain Bacteria; phylum Pseudomonadota; class Gammaproteobacteria; order Steroidobacterales; family UBA11654; genus CACPJA01. The sequence continues at coordinate 167,567 of BPCL01000001.1, forward strand.
TAATTTTTTGCCAGTTTCTGGATGAGTTCTAATAATAGGATGTTCGATAGGAGGTAATTTTTCATTCATAATATTAAATCTTTTCAGTGAATTACCATCCAATAATTCATCGTGTGTAATGGTTTTTACTATGGAATGAACTGCCTTTAATTTAGATAAAAATTTCTTCATGTAATCCGATAGTTCTTGATAGGCTAGGGCAGCATTTAAGAACATGGTATTACCACCACTTTCAGGATTTTTTGTGCCTTTAGGATCCTGCATATGGAGGTTTTTTTGTATAAGTCATATCTGAATGCCATACAGCTGAGTTTCTAGTCATAGGTCCGGGACCGGTTTCCAAGCTAGCTAATTCTATGATTTCAGGAGGGCCTTTAAGTTTTGGAATTAGGGATGTATTTCTAGGGCCAAAGTTTTTTCCAAAATTAATGAATTGTTGAGAGGTTATATCCTGATCTCTAAAGAATACTACGTGATACTTATTAATAGCATCTTTAATAAGAGAGAGGTTTTAGTAGATAATTTTCTCCCAAGGTTGATATTTAGTATTTCAGCCCTAGAGCTTCAGTGTAGGGTTTTTTTTTTACTGCCATTTGAATGTTATTTTATCTATTTTTGAAGAAATAGGGCATTTTTATAGTTTTGAGAGGTATAAGTTCTAAATCTGCATTTTTTAATTTAGGGGTATCTTTAGTTCAAAATGACGTGAAAAAGAGTTTTTATATGACGATTTTCATATTAATTTTTGTTGGTATTTTCGTAGGGCGATTTTATGAATTTCAAATTTTTAAGAAATTTTAGAATTCTCTAAAAGTTATTATTTGGAAATATCTAAAAATAGTAAATTTTTTCAAATAAAAAAATAAACATTAATAAGTATCTATAAAAAATGAAATATAGATATATATTCTAATATAAGTATAAAAACTTTACATAATATATATTATACGCATATAATTCATAAAATAAGGCTTACATAAGCCCACTATTCTTATAAATAAAGGGTTTAATTAGGGTTTTAAGGGTTTTAGGGAGTCTTTTACTAGTGTTTATAATGATTTATTGTGCCCGGGTTTTGGGTATAAAGGGTTTATTTTGTGCTATATGGACACTTTTAGCTCAAAATAGCTGTAAATACTTTTTTGTAAGTTTAAAGGTATTGCTCCACATTTTCATAAATTACCCCTTTTTAGAAATTTCAAAAGATAACTAAGTGCTTGATTATGATAAAATTAACCTATTAAAGTGTTTATATTATTTGTCTGCAAAACATAATGAGAAGCAATCATTAAAATTAGAACTTAATCAAAAAATTTTTTAATAAATGAGTAATCAAGATCCAAAAATTTTGGAAAACATCAAAACTAGTAAGTTTCTTAGAGGAAGCTTCATTGGCCTATGAAATGGCTCCCCTATTATTGATGATGATCTTACGATCATATTTATTTAGCAGAACTGCGAAAACGAAACCTGAGCACCCTTTTTAAAAAAAATTGAAGAAGAGCCTGATTTTGGCACAGGCAGATTAAGACACTCAGAACCAATGCTCAGTATTGAAAAATCATACTCGTAGAAGAGACTCAAAAATGGGTGAATAGGGTTTTAAAAGAAGCAAATAAACAAACCATAGATTCAGATGAGATTCGCGTAATTGCCACTGCAAAATTAGACGGACTAGCTGCGGTATATCGTGAGGATGGACTTTTAGCCACTCGCGGTGAGGACTCATGGGAATGATATTACTTCTTGTTTTGATAAAGGCGTGGTTAATTCGGGAAAGGTACCCCTGGGGTTGGTGACTGGGGATGACCCCAGATTATTTTGAAAAAAATCTAAAAAATTGGGTTACGCTCATCCCGAAATATTTGTGTTGGAGTGGGCAACTCAGATGAGGTCAAAGAGGATTTTATCGAAGCACTTAAAGATGGAGCAGTCCGTTTTTTCCCCTACTCCACAATGGATGCTGGGAAGGAAGTTTTAATGAACTCATTGATAATCATGAACAGATTCAACAGAAAGGTTTTGGAATCCTGCGAATACCCAACAGACGGAGTTGTTGTTGAAATTACACATATTTTCTAAAGACCAGCTTGGCTCAACGAGCCATCATCATCGCTGGCAATTGCTCTTAAACAGCGTTCTGAGACCAAGCAAACCACTGTCATCAATATTGTTTGGCAAACCAAAAGAACTGGGCGTGTTACCCCGGTTCTGGAAGTCGAGCCTATTGAGCTATCGGGGGCAAATGTATCGAGAGTAACAGCCCACCATGCAGGTAATGTTAAAGCACTAAAACTTGGTAAAGGAGCTGTTATTTCCGTTGAGCGTTCCGGTGAAGTTATTCCTAAGATTGTAGATGTTATAAAAGCAGCTTCTAAAACAAAGATTGCTAATACATGTTCTTCTTGTGGCCAGGAATTGACATGGCATCGTGATTTTCTAGTGTGTACAAATCACTCTGAATGCCCTGCCCAGATGGAAAACACACTCGAACACTTTTTTAAGATTCATGGACAGGTCGATGGATTTGGTTCCAAGAGTATTAAAAAATTAGTTGCTGGAGGTATCGATACATTAGAGAAGATTTATGCTTCAAACGAGGAGGATTTTCAAAGTATTGGGTTTGGTCCTGGCCAATCAAAGAATCTAAGAAGAGAGTTGGATCGATCCTTGAGTGTTGAAACTGAGGATTGGCGTTTTCTCGGAGCGTTTGGGATTCCTCAATTAGGGAAAGGCGATTCAAGACGTTTACTTGAACATATGCGTATTGAAGAACTTGACAAGATAACCCAAGAAGAAATTATGGCAATAGAAGGATTTGCAGAAATTTCATCAGCAGATATCGTCCAGGGTTTATCCAAGCGATGGCCTACAATTCGATATATGCTTGGTCTTGGGTTCAACCTTATCCAAACACCATTGCTTTCTGAAACAAAGACTATTAACTCCCCTATAAGCGGTATGAAGCTTATCTTTACTGGAAAAATGGTGTTTGGATCAAGGGATGAGATGAAAAAAAATGCACTGCAACTTGGAGCTAAGGTACAAAGTTCGGTTTCCTCGAAAACAGATCTTTTAATATGTGGAGAAAAAGTAGGACCAGCAAAGATAGCTAAAGCTGAGAATCTAGGTGTTCGTGTTATTAGCGAGGCAGATTACAATTCTTTACTCGCTGGAGACTAATTATCTTCAAGCACTTCTTTTAGTTTAGGTTTCGTAATTTTGCCCATCGAATTTTTGGGAAGGTTTTTCATTACGATCACTCTTCTTGGTATTTTATAGTCCGACAAGTAACTAGAGCACCAGGCTTGGATTTCCTCTGATTGAATTATCTCTTCCTTAATCACTACAGCTGCAGCAACGATTTCTCCCCATTTATCATCTGGTATACCCACAACAGCACACTCTTTTATCTCAGGATTTCTTAGGAGAACATCTTCTATCTCTAGAGCTGAGATCTTGTATCCTCCCGATTTAATAATATCCACAGAATCTCTGCCTAAGATCTTGTAATAGCCTTTTTCAAGCATGACAACATCGCCTGTTGCAAACCAACCGTTTTTAAATGATTCTTTAGTTTTATCAGCAAGATTTAAATAGCCTTGGAAGACCTGAGGTCCTTTAATTAATAATTGCCCTGCTTCGCCTTCACTATTTATTGTGACTCCATTATCATCTTCTAGCCTCACTTCAACTCCCGGAAGAGGAACTCCTACTGATCCTGGTCTTCTTTCACCGTTGAGTTTATTTGAAAGTGCCATACCAACTTCTGTCATCCCGTACCTTTCAAGAAGTTCTTGTCCTGTTAGTTCTTTCCATTTTTTATGTATTTCTGGAGCCAGAGCTGCAGAACCTGACATCATTAACCTCATCTTCTTAAAACCTTCAAAAAGGTCTTTATTATTGGAGTTTTCTAATTCTTCTATGAGTGAGAAGTAAATAGTTGGAACAGCTGTAAAAACACTAAAATTTTTTGAAGCAACTTGATTGCAAACTTTCTCAGCTTCAAATGAACCTAACATTGTCACTTTAGCTCCAACATAAAGTGGGCAAGAAAGGGAATTAATAATTCCATGAATATGATGCAATGGAAGAAAAAGAGGTATGTGATCATCTTTGGTCCATTCCCAAGCTTTAACTAATGCCGTTATTTGTGATTCGACATTCTTGTGTGTCGAGATAACACCTTTAGGTTTGCTGGTAGTGCCACTGGTATAGAGAATCATAGCTTTTCTGTCTGGTAAGATTTCAGGAAGCTTGTTTATTACTTGGGAATTAAAGTCCTCCAGATGCTTAACCTCCAGTCCTTCTTTGTTGGGTAAATGTTGTTTTGCATCACATGACTTAGAGGAAATAATAAGTTTTATATTGCAGTCAGAAATACAGTGTTTTAGCTCATTCTCTTTTGCTGAAAGGCTCAAAGGAACAGCAATACCCCCTGCCTTCCATATACCCCAAAGTGAAGGATATAGTCAATATCGGGGTTCATCAGCAGACCTATCTTTTCTTCCATTAAATCTGGTTTATCATCCAGTAAAGATGAAGCTATCAAATCTGATTGTTCTATTAGATAGGAATATGAGAATTGCTTATTATTAGACTCTATGGCAATTCGTTCCTTAAAAGAATCTATTTGTTTAAATATGTTTAACATTGCTTATTTGTTTGCTTTAAGAGTAATTAAAAATACGATGATACCTTTTAGCAAAGGACACCACTTTTAAGTCGTCGCCCTGCTTGCCAATTATTTGCATTCCCATTGGTAACCCATGTTTATTGAAGCCAATTGGGACTGACATTGTTGGCAAACCAAGAAGGCTTGCTAAGATAACTACTTCCATCCACCGATGATAGGTATCCATACTATAGCCTGCTATTTGATCGGGGTATTCTAATGACTTATCAAATGGGAAAACTTGTGCAGAAGGAATTGCAAGAAAATCATATTTCATAAATAATTTCTCCACGACAATATTGCATTCATTCCTCTGATCAAGAGATGCCTCAATATCTTTGGATTTTAAGCCCCTACCCTTTTCGTATTCCCATCTAACTGGTAGACCTAATTCCTCGTTCATCTCTAATTTCATTTCTGTCAAATAATCAAAAATATTTTTTGCACGAAGCGTTGTCCAACTATCCCATAACATATTTGTATTAATGTCTGACACTAGACTTGAGACATGCATCTGAGTTTTATCTAACTCTTTTAACTTTTTTTCACAAAGATCCATTATTCCTGCTTCAAATTTATATGACCCATTCATGTTTGAAAGCCATCCTATTTTGATTTCAGAAAAATCATGATCACTCTCTTTTCTAAACGAGAATTCAGATCTATGGAGAATGGGTCTAAGGGGTGTTTACCGGATACAGCATCTAGGAATAGAGCCATATCATCAGGGGTTCTTGTTAGGCAACCAGGTGTAGATAACAGGGGAAATTGTTTATCTATTTTCATGATTCGGTATTCTGGAATTAAGCCTGGTGTGGGTCTAAAACCATAAAGATTTGAGTACGCGGCTGGATTTCTGCACGAACCCATCATGTCTGAACCGTCAGCAAAGGGAAGCAAAGAATCTCCCACTGCTGAAGCAGCTCCTCCACTTGAGCCACCAGCTGTTTTTGTGTGATCAAAAATATTAGATGTGGGACCAAACAATTTATTTGTGGTGTGCGAACCTAGTCCTAATTCAGGTGTGTTCGTCTTTCCTATTATGATGGCTCCATGTTTTATCAACCGATCGACCATTATCGAGTTTTTTGATGGCAGGTTATTGTTATACTTTTTTAGACCATATGTGGTCGGTAGACCTTCTGCATCTGTAAGATCTTTAATTGCCATTGGCAGACCAAATAATAGTGATTTAGTATTTTCATTGCTTTGTTTTAAATGTTTAACCTCATCCCTGATCAGATCTTCATCTTTAAGCGAAACAATAGCGTTTAAGACTGGGTTCAGTTTTTTTATTCGATTAAGGTAAAATTCTGTAACTTCCTCAGCTTTTATTTTCTTTGAAAGAATGTTTGAAACAATGTCTTGGACAGATAGACTTTCAAGCATCTATCTTGCCTTTGAAATAGCAGCAGAGACGATTTCAAGAACTTGATCGTATGAAGATGATCTAGGATTGGTTGCGTAGGCAGGATCCAGCATGGCTTTTTCGCTGATTCTCTCAGCACTGTCTTCTGGAACGCCAATCTTATTTAAGCTTTTAGGGATATTAATTTTATCCAAAAGCTCATCAATGTTGGATATGAAGGATTCTACAGAATGATCCTTGTACTGCATCGCTTCAGACATACGCCTTACTTTTTTATCCATTCCCGGTAAGTTAAAACGGGTCACAACAGGGAGAACGATGGCATTGGTTAGTCCGTGATGAGTATCAAATTCTGCACCGACCATGTGGGATATTGCATGGACTAGACCCAATCCTTTTAAAAATGCAACACCACCTAAACATGAAGCAACAAGCATGCCTCCTCTTGCCCTAAGGTTATCCGGTTCTTCTACAGCTGGAATAAGGCTCTTTGAGATCAAATAAAGACTCTGTAAAGCTGCTCCGTCACACAGCGGATGGTCTCCTGGAACACAATAGGCTTCTAGAGCATGGATCATGGCATCGGCCCCTGTCCATGCCGTTAGGTTTGCTGGCAGACCTAGAGTTAATTCTGGGTCTAAAAGTGCCAATGATGGTTTTAGGTCTGGATGACAGATACAAAATTTCATGCCTTTTTCTAGATGGGTGACCATGGCTGTGCTTTCTGTTTCTGCTCCGGTTCCTGCCGTGGTTGGGATACAGATCAGTTTCGGAAAGGAATTACGCTTGCCAATTTTTGGCGTTGGTTTTTCCCACTCAAAATCCCAAAGAGGAATTTCATTATTTACTGTTAAGCAAACCGCTTTACCTCCATCCATTGCACTGCCTCCACCTATGGCAATAATGGCATCATGTCTGCCCATTTTAAAAATTTCACAACCCTTCTCTATTTCATCATCCCTAGGGTTAGGAGAGATTTTATAAAACACCTCCGAATCAAGACCTGAATTGGATAAATATCTTTCTAAAGTTTCTATAAATGCCAGATCCTTACTTTTGTTATCGGTGACTAATAAAGGATTATTAATTTCGAATGATTTACAAAAGTCACCAATTTCCTTGAGTCTTCCAGGGCCATAAGCAATCGGGATAGGGGTTGTCCAATCATGAGGTTGTAAGATCTCTGAACTATCTATCTCAAAAGTATCCATATTGATAAGTGATTTATTCAGGCTTATTTCTGCTCATATCGCCCAGGAGCCAAGACATTTTCAAGCAATCTTATAAAAGAGTATGGTGTGACCCTCAGTAGAAAAACCAGGAATCTATATGTCTTTGTTGGAACACATAAGCTCTTCCCTTTAAACATGGCTTCAACGCCCTCTTTAGCAATTCTTTCAGCACTGAATTTCATGAAAGAAGGGACTGCATCCATCATTTCTTGCACATTACTCGCTGTGTGAAAATTGGTCACAGTAAAACCTGGGCAGACAGCAGTGGAAGTAATTCCTAGACGGTTATAGCTAGAATTCATGGCATCACTAAATCGATTCATAAATGTTTTAATAGGCCCATAGAGAACCTGAATTGCAGAAGGTGGCGCAAATGCTGCTACTGAAGAAACTATCATGATTTTACCGCTTTTCTGTTTAATCATATCTTTAACGAATAGCTTGGTTAGAGTGATCACTGAGGTTCCTAAAACACGAATGAAGTTTTCTTCATCTTCTATGGAAGTGACATGAAATGGGGTTGCGATTCCATAACCAGCATTATTGACCAATATCTCGATGCTATATCCTCTTTGTTTTGAGGTTTCGTAAATATAAGTCACCGAGTCTTTGTTTGCTAGATCGCTCGAAATGTAATCCGCTGATACATTAAATTCATCTGCAATTTTATGACAACAGTCTTGTAGGTTTTTCTCATTCCTTGAAATCAAAAGAATGTTATATCCTCGCCCAGCTAAATTCTTGGCAATTTCATAACCAATTCCTGAGGAGCCACCCGTAATCAGTGCGTAATTATTTGTCATAGCCTAAAAATACTTCAAAGATGTATTGAAATCACAATCCTATTTTTTATCAATTAATAAATTTTTATATTCTTCTCTTAAGTCAAACTTGAGAAGTTTACCCGTTGCACCATGAGGGAGTTCTTTCAGAAAAATAATTTCATCAGGAAGCCACCATTTCGCTACTTTTGAAGAAAGAAAATCAAGAATATTATCTTTGCCAATCTCATCACCTGAATTTGTTACCACAAACATAATTGGCCTTTCATCCCATTTCGGATGAGGAACACCGACTACACATGCTTCTGCTATTTCTGGATGACCAACAGCTGCATTTTCTAAATCTATTGAGCTAATCCATTCCCCACCGGTTTTAATTACATCTTTAGCTCTATCGACAATAGTCATGTAACCGTCTTTATCTATACTTGATATATCGCCAGTATCGAACCATCCCTCTTCATCAACGGCATCTTCTTCAGCTTTAAAATACTTTTGCAAGATCCATGGACCTCTGACCATCAAATGCCCATAGGCTTCTCCATCGTTAGGTAAGTCATTACCATTATCATCTGTAATTTTAAGTTCCACACCAAATACAGGTCTTCCTTGTTTAAGTTGTATTGCGTATTTTTCGTCTTTGCTCATCGTCTCCATTTCTGCTGTGGGTAGGTTCGTGGTTCCTAATGGGCTCATTTCAGTCATTCCCCAGGCATGGATAACATTAACGTCATGAACTTCATCAAACTCTTTAAGCATAGCGAGAGATAAAGCGGATCCTCCGATGATGGTGTTTTTAACTGAATCTAGGACTTTATTGTTTTCTCGGCAATAAGCCAAAAGTTGCATCCACACTGTGGGAACACCAAAGGTACTGTTCACACCCTCTTTATCAATAAGTTCATAGAGTGAATCACCCTCCATCCCCATTCCTGGCATTACCAGTTTATTCCCCGTCATCGGACCAAAGTATGGAATACCCCAAGCTAAAACATGAAACATTGGGACCACCATTAAAATACAATCATCTTTATTAATTGTCAGTGCTGCATAAGCTGAGGTGGCATGATAAATGTTAGATTTATGTGAGTACAAAACCCCTTTTGGGTTTCCTGTTGTTCCCGAGGTATAACAGAGAGCACAAGCCGCATCGTCCTCAAGAGCCGGCCACTTATAATCTTCATCACCATCTTTGATGTATTCTTCATATGAGATTGTATTTTCAAGGGTTGTTTCAGGTATCTCTGATTCATCGCAAAGAATGACATATTTTTCTACAGTTTTAAGTTGATCTTTTAGCGCTTCAAGAATTGGTATGAAAGGCAGTTCACAGAAAATTATTTTATCCTCGGCATGGTTGATTATATAAACAGCCTGTTCGGGATGAAGTCTGAAGTTTAATGTGTGGGTAACTGCACCCATGCCAGAAATACCAAAATACATTTCAAGATGCCTAAAAGTATTAAGAGCCAATGTGGCAAGGACATCTCCTTTTTTGTATCCATCTTTCTCTAGGGCTGAGGCAAGTTTTCTAGCTCTTACACATACTTCATCATAATTTGTTCTATGAATCTCACCAGAAATCATTCTGCTTACGATTTCAGTTGTTGGATGTAACTCTTTTGCATGCTCAATAATTGAGGCTACATTTGGTGTCCAACGTTGCATATCTCCTTTCATAAAATTTCTCCAAATAACAATTTTATATTATTAATTACTGAATTACAGGGTACTCAAGCTTGAATTCATTGATTGAATCCCCATCTTCTTGATCAAATGTATTCGCATAAAGGTGACCAGCATAGACAGCATGAACAACTGCCCCTGGCGCATTAGAATCACCAATATTTTGAAGTGTTTTAATGCCTGATGCTTTTAAAGCTTCTTGGTTTGATTTAAGTGACTTATAAAGCGAATCGTTCTGTTTTCTATTACCGACGAGCACAAGTGAACCCCTGGTAATATCTTTTTGCTTATTGCTCACCTCATGATTGATTCTCACTGATGATTCTTCTATCTCTATAATGCGATGATCAGTGATAGCTTTAATACCTTTTTCTAATAGTTTCAGCTTAATTTCAGTGACCTCATTACTATTAAAACTCCATGGAGAAACTTTTTCAAAGGGCGTAATAATAGTTACTTCGTGACCTAAATCTTTTATAAATTCAGCCAAAAGGCCGCCCATATAATAATAATCAAAATCGAATATTATCACCGGTGATGTTAGCTCACAACCCTTAAGCACGTCCTCAGGAGTGAGAATGCTATTCGTCTTAGTTATGGCTATAGGCGCTGTTTTTTCATCCATGATCGAGGGTTGCCAAACCGAACCTGTAGCTGTTACCACATGATCGAATCCCAATTTCAAAACATCATCTGGATTCAATTTATTTTCTAGGTATATATCAACATTATCCATTTGATTAATTTGACTCACTCGGTAATCAGTTACTCTTTTATATGGAGACATACCAGGAAGTATTGACTCTTTATTGATTCGTCCTCCTAGTTCTTTTTCTGAATCTGCAATAGCGACTGGATACCCTCTTCTAGCAAGCGATAAAGTTGCTTCTAGCCCTGCTGGACCTCCCCCAATAACCAGAACTGAATTATCAGAAGATTTGGGTTTTATTCTCTCTGGATGCCACCCTCTTCTCCATTCTTCACCCATCGATGGATTTTGTGTGCAACGAACAGGTATACCTTGGTTGTAACATGAGGCACAGATATTACAGCCAATGCATTCTCTAATATCATCTTCTTTGCCTTCCAATATTTTATTTGGAAGGAATGGATCAGCTATTGATGCTCTTGCTGAACCAACAAAATCAAGAATTCCTCTATTAATCTGACTAACCATGTTATCTGGCGAAGTAAACCACCCTACTCCTACAACAGGCTTAGAAGTCAGTTGTTTTACAAAACCGTTGTAAGGCTCCATATGACCTGGTTCTGAAAATCTACTGCTTGGACATTCTTTAGACCATTTTGATAATTTGATATCCCATAGATCAGGTAATTCACCATTTAACTCAAAGAATTCATGAGCTTCACTCTTACTTGATTCACTTTTAAAGCTTAATAACTCATCTGTTGAAATTCGAACAGCAATTGCAGCTTTATCACCTGCAACTGATTTCATCTCAGTTATCAATTCCCTCATTAATCTGGAACGATTTTCTAGACTTCCTCCGTATTCATCCGATCGATTATTGAATGTGGGGTGAAGAAAATGATAGGGCAGAAAACCCATTCCTGCATAACAATATATAATATAAAAAGCCAGCTTGGATCGCTCGCTTGGTTGCATCCAAATGCCATTGAATGAGATCTTTAATGTCTCTCTTGTCCATTACTTTTGGTCCTGTAAGATGCATGTCCACAAGTTCACTTACCTTTTCTTGTATTCCAGATGGAGAGATTGGAGGCATTCGTGTATGTCTGTTAGCCGCATATGCTCCTCCGTGAAAGAATTCAATACCAGCAAGTGCATCATGCTCATGCACTGCATCTACCATAGGGACATGAGAAGCAATATCTTTATCAGACCATAATCTTGCAAATGGAAGTGGTCTATCATCTGAGCTCGGATGAATAGAGCAATAACCTGTGTTAATGACACTCCAACCACCCTCCGCTTTAATTCCTCTTTGAGCAGCTCTTGTGTTAGGCATGTCATTACCTGAACCCATAGCATGAGGAACTTGATAGAATCTATTTTTTGCTGTCTTTGGTCCTATCTTTATGGGATCAAACAAGACTTTGTATCTTGGGTTAACATTCATATTAAAATTTTGTCTTTTTTAAGAAATCATTTCAATTATTTAAACTTTATTTGCATGAAGGAAAAGACTCCCAATAGAGCAAAAAATACCCCACTATTTAGAGCTATCACCCAGCCAAACTGATTTGCTAATATTGGGATTAATGGAGTTGCTAGTACTCCACCTAAATTTCCACCTGTATTAAGAATTCCACCTGCAGCTTGAGGTTTTTTTGAAACAAAACCTATGGCTGACCAGAATGGCCCTTCTGTTAATTCAATAAAGCCATAACATAGAGATAAAGAAAGAACTGCGAGATAGGGATTTTCGGTAATCGAGCCAAAGATTAAGAAGCCAGCAGATGGGACCAGACCAACGATAACAGGGATTCTATGCCCCCATATGACGCCATAGCTTTTTTGCAGCCTATCGCATAGGTATCCACCTAAAGTTGCACCTATCGCACCCATAAGAAATGGTAAACTTGCAAGAAAACCACCTTCCAAAACACTGAAACCTCTAATATTGACGAAATAAATAAAAATCCAAGAATAGAATATAAAAAAAACATAGTTCATTGACATATAGCCCAATGCAGCAAATAAAACATTCTTATCAGCAAGCACTTCCTTAACCATTGACCAAGACATCTCATTATTGTTGAATTCAGACTCGCCTATCAAATCCAATTCCTTTTGATTGATATCAGGGTGTTCTCTGGGCCAGTTTTTTGAATATTTCCACCATATTATTGAGCCGATTAGACCCAATATTGAGATCATGAAAAATGTCGATTGCCAACCAAAATTCTCAGCCAAAAGAACAATGATAGGAGGAGTCGATGCTGACCCCAATGCAAGTGCTGTGGAGGTCATTCCATTGGGGAGTGCCCAAGACCCTGAAGGAAACCATCTTGCTATTACTCCTCCTGCCATAGCAGGAAATAAAGGACCTTGAAATGCACCTAATAGGAATCGACAGATAAATAAAAGTGGAATCATCAAAGCTACTGAGAAACCACCCATTACAATTAAACCAGATATTATTGTTATTAAAGTGCAACCCAATGTACAAAAAACTAGTGTGCTTTTAGGACCTATTTTCTCTGAGAGCAAACCTCCTGGAAATTGAAAGAGTGTGTAACCCCATAAAAAAGAGGAGAGAAGCCAACCTAATTCTATTTGTGTGATGCCGATATCATCCATCAAATATTTACCGATTACTGAAAGATTACCCCTGAATACGTAAGCAATATATCCAAGCAAAAGGGTAATAAATAGAACTCTCCATCTAATATTTGTTGCTCTGATTGAGTTTGTCACAATTTGATGTCTAGCCTTTCTTGAATATACTTCCGAATATCTAGGCTCTCATCTTCCATTGGCGAATAGTAGCCATATTTGAAAGTATTGGATTGCATTCCTTTTTGCACTCGTTCGCAAATATTCCAATCTTGTTTGTTGACCAAGTTCCAAAATTCAGAAGCGTCATCTGGATCAAAATCTGATTTAACTACCTCATCTGGGTGAAACAAAATACGACAGTCTATTCTTGTATAAGTTGGCGAAATTGGCTGAAGAATAAATGCAGCAACATGATCCATGGAAAGACTCATCATTAGATTTGGGTAAAGCGCTTGACCGAAATGGTTGTTTTTCTCAGATTGATTAAGCCCCGGGAAGGGTTTTCTATTTGTTGTTCCTGAGAATGTAAAAGTATTTGCACCAGGTCTATGAGGAATACCCTCATCCCAATCTAAACCGTTCCCGCCGTTCTCCTTGAATGCAGGAATAATACTAACCAACTCAGGATGAACCCCAGCACAGTGATAGCACTCATTATAGTTTTCAACGATCACTTTCCAGTTTGCTGAGACGTCATATTGATATGATCTAGAAGAAACTAATTCACTTAAGGGAAAACGAATAAATTGATCACTTAGTTTTTTAATATATTTCTCAAAAGAAGATGGTTTTTCATCGAGATTAATGAATATGAAGCCGCCCCATGCTTCGCTCTTTACTCTATTCAAATGAAACTTTTTATCTTTTGTATCTACGTCTAAATGAGGTGCTTTAAATAAGCTTCCATCAAAGTTATAGACCCATGAGTGATATGGACATCTGATATTTCTTTTCAAAGGACTAGATCTTTCATCCTCAAGAATTTGGCAACCTCTATGTTTGCAAAAATTATGAAAAACCCTAATCTCATTATTTTTATCTTTGATAATAAATAGATTCTCATTCCCAATTGTAAAGATTTTATAACTACCAGTTGAATCAAGATCTTCTTCTCTGCCACAACATACCCAATCCGAGTAAAAGATATTATCTAATTCCTGATTATAGATCTCGTCACTGAAGTAGTATTTTTTATCTAGGCTTTTTTCCATTGTGATTAAAAAACTCCATATCCTGCAGAATTCATTCGATAATTAATTCCTTTTTCTTGATCCTGCTCAAGTTCAACATATTTTTTAATTTCTGCTATCTTTGACTTCCTATCAAATTTGTCCATAGCCAGTCCCATTTTATGATTTGATTGTAGTAAGTGTGATATCTCACCTTGCATTTTCTTCTGATATATTTCTAGTACTTCCGCGACTCGTTGTTTATTAAAATCAGTGTATTCAGGTAAGAGTTTGACCAATTCATCTATGCATTTAATTGTAGTGTTCATTCCTTGGCTTCTTCCAGGGTGAAGGCCATGACAAGCATCACCAATAAGAACAAGATTATCTTTTGTCCAGCGTTTGGCAATAATCATTGATGGTGGATAAATACCTGCTGAATACATCGGTAAGGATTTGTATTCTGGGACTAATGAGCCTATAAAATTGGTGTAATCCTCATTACTCATTTTTTTCCATTCTTTAACCTCATTCCTGTCGATGGTTAGCCCAATTTTGCAGCCTCCTTTTGATCGAGGTATCATTGTGACTATACCTCTATCTGTAAGATAGGTTCTCAGGTTGTTTTCTGAATCTGCTTCATAGTCTTCAGAAAAAAGTACAGCCAAGGCTCTTTCATATCGAAATGTTTGTCTTTCTAATTCAAATTTTCGAGCAATGTTTGACGCAACACCATCAGCTCCAACAACTAACTTAGTTGCTATAGTAAGTTCAGTTTTGTCCTTCAATATTAATTGATACAAACTTTCATCATGATCTGTGGATACATGCTGACAATTGATAATAGGTCTATAAAGGCTAAAATTTTCATCCTTTGATGCGAATTTTAAAAACACTTCACTGATATCTTCATGGTTGATAAACATAAAGAAAGGCTGAGGAATATCTAGTTTTGAGACATTAGCATCCATTAAAAAATTGGCTGATTCATCAAACCAAAGTGAACCGGCTCTTTTTTTAGCGCCTGCATCAAAGAAATCATCCAGAACACTCCATTGATTAAGAATCTCGCAGACAAAAGGCTGAATATGATCACCTCTTGCGGTATCTTGTGGTTTTTCTGATTTTTCAACAAGAACCACTTTATAACCTTTATCGGTTAAGCAAGCTGCCATAGCAGAACCGGCAACTCCGCCTCCGATAATGAGTACATCTGTTTCAATTCTCATACAATAGAACCCTCTATTTATTAAGTGATTTCTAAGCTATCAAGCAAGTAGTCTGATTTTAAGTGATCCCATCTTATTTTTACAATGATGAAATCATCACTATAGGTCCAAATGTGGATTGGTGGCCAGTCATAACCCACGACATCGCTGTCCCAGCTCAATTGAAAATAGTTTGTTTTAAAGGTTCCTGCAGGGACAGACAATTCTTCGTTGCCATGAAAGCTTAAAAATTTTTCTGTCATCGTTATATTTGGACCTGTATTTCCATGAGGTGTCTTGGAAGTGGTCACACAGTTCTTAAAATGCTGTCTCTCTTCTTTATTATTCATATCAAATACAGCGCAACCCCAGGCATCGTTTGCCACAGGGTGTGCACCAAATGCCATAGGCCAACTATCAACTTTTTGTTGTTGTGAGAATCGACCTGCATCTTTAGTTATAGCTTCGCATTCCACCATTTGATCTGAGAAGTTATACCAAGTTGTTCCTTGAAAGGCGCCACCAACTGAGAGCCTGACAAAAGCGTCTATGGGTAACCAATGCTTATCAACGGTGTACACAACATCTCTAAGGAGCTGATCCTCATCAATCTCGCATCTAGCACGCAGTGTCCTAAATCCATGGTTGTCTTTACTGATAGTGAAGTACTCTCGCCCTACTTCACCTCGATCATCATGACAATAAAGAACTTTCCCTGAAATATATTTAAACGGTTTGTCCGCCATTAAGGATTCCGACTTAAGGGTTTGAAATTTCTTTGACTAACTCTAAGGCTGTTTTATTGGAATCAGGAAGGACAGCGTCTGAGGTTTTAATGGATGTTACTCGACTGCCCCAGTCAATAACAGCAGCAGCACCTGTTAGTCCACCTCCAAATGCTAGAAATAGCATTTTTGAATTGGGTTTAACTTTACCTTCATCAAGAGCTTCTGTTAAAGCAATAGGGATTGATCCGGCCGACGTGTTTCCGTATTTATCCAGATTAATAATCATTTTCTCCATTGGAAAATTACATCTTTTAGCAGTTGCTTCCAAAATTCTTAAGTTAGCCTGATGAGGTATACAAAGATCAATATCATCAACCGTAAGGTTTGATTCTTCTAAAGCTTCCTGAGCTAATCTAGCCATTGTTTTGACTGCATTTTTAAATATTTCTTGTC
The DNA here is from genome assembly GCA_019653755.1 of Woeseia sp. Classification (GTDB taxonomy): domain Bacteria; phylum Pseudomonadota; class Gammaproteobacteria; order Steroidobacterales; family UBA11654; genus CACPJA01. The sequence continues at coordinate 184,134 of BPCL01000001.1, forward strand.
CCTCAAAATGAATACCTAGAAAATAACCATCTTTTGGATCTTTGAATTCCATGCTAGAGCCAAAATTATCAAGTTTTAGCGTATCACCCAGAAAAGGATCACAGGTTAGTTTAGACGAGTAGAGCTTAGAGTCGTTATCAACTGCTTCAATCACTACAGCTCCAGCACCATCACCAAATAAAACAGCAGTATCTCTTGCACTCCAGTCAAGAAAGAAACTAACCTTTTCACCGCCGACCAAGAGAATGTTTTTCATAACCCCTGATGAAATTAATGAGTAGGCAGTGGTTAAGCCATAGACAAAACCAGTGCATGCAGAGTTCAGTTCAAAAGCTGCTGCATGTTTGTTACCGATATTTTCTTGTATTCTTGATGCTGTGGTTGGGATGATGTATTGAGGTGTGCAGGTTGCCATAATAACCGCATCTATATCTTGGGGGTCTTTATCAGCCGCTGCAAGTGCGTGTTGGGCTGCAACAGTTCCCATATCTCCTAGAGATGTGTGAGCTATTCTCCTCTCTTTAACTCCTGTTCTGGAAATAATCCACTCATCATCCGTATCAAGAAATGTTTCAAGATCTTTATTTGTAAGTATTGAGGGTGGTGTGCATTTACCCCAACCTGTAATTTCTATACCCATTTCTTCATCCCCTATTGAAGAAATTATAGTTTACCTTCATTTTTCTGATACCCCTAGTCGTTCTTGAAGTTTTGGACTGGTTGTTGTGTATTGAAGATGAACTTTTTTACCAGGCTCTATTATGGCTTTTGCAGCAAATGCAGCAAGCGCTGCCTCATGAAAACCACTGAGGATTAATTTTTTCTTTCCGGGGTAGTTAGAAATATCACCTATTGCAAAAATTCCCGGTAGATTAGTTTGAAATTTTTCCGTATCAACCTCTATAGATTTCTTATTAATTTCTAGATTCCATTCAGCAATAGGTCCAAGTTTTGGTGATAGCCCAAAACAGACAAGCATGCTATCTGCAGCTATAACTTTTTCTTCTTTGTTTACTGATAGCGTTAATGTTTTTAAGTTTTCATTATCAACACTGTAGGATTTTAGATTGCTTTTTTCGTAAAGATTAATTCTCCCTTCATTGACTAAAGCCTTCATTGTTTTGACCGAGGCAGCAACTCCTCTGTATTTATCTCTACGGTGAACCAAGGTTACAGTACCTCCAGAATCTATAAATTCCTTATCACTTGCAAAGTCATTAGCCCAATCAAGTGCTGAATCTCCGCCACCAAAAATAACAAGATTCTTACCAAAAAAACCTTTCTTATTTTTAACTTTGTAATGTAGCCATTTGTCTTCAAAATCATCGATGTCTTTTAATTTGATTTTTCTAGCCTGAAATGAGCCTACGCCCCCAGCTATAAAGATAGTTTTGGTGATAAATTGGTTGTTAGTACTAGTGGTAACAAAATATTCTTCATTTTTACTCTCGACTGAAACAACTTCTTCTCCCAAATATATCTCAGGGTTAAATGGTTCAATTTGTTCCATCAAATTATCAACCAATTCTTGAGCTGAACAAACTGGAATGCCAGGAATATCATAGATCGGTTTATCAGGATAAAGTTCAGAGCATTGGCCGCCAATCTTCTCCATACTATCAATGATCACAGAATCAATGCCGAGCAATCCTAGTTCAAAGATTTGGAATATGCCGCAAGGGCCAGCTCCCACTATCAAGGCATCAATATGTTTGGTTTCTTGGCTCATTATTTTGTAATCCTTTTAAATTTGAATACATTGGACTAAGTAAATTAGTTATTTGCAGACTCCAATTTAATGTTCTCCCTTCTATCTTATATTTCCTTATACTCGCTACTTCCTTCAAGAAAGTAAAACTTTCTTCTGCATTAAGATCGAGCTTCAATAACTGATTCAGAGAATCAGGCAATAGATTACTTTCTCCTTCTTGCAAAAGGTTATGATAAAGGAACTTGGAAAACCAGAAATAAAGTATCCTTAAGTTAGTCTCTAAATCTTCAGATTTCCAGGAGCCAGCCAGCGCAGAAGGCTTTATTTTTTTTGTAAGAAGGTTCTCTAGATCTTTTGCCACTTGTTGGATTTGACTGTTCAAGTATTCGAACCCAAGATCATTTAGAAGAATTGGCCTTGAGCCAAATATATCAATTATTTGTTCCCAGTTCTGTTCTGGATTCATGGCGCTCAACCAGTTTAATGTTTCTTCTCTAGTTGGCCTATTAACTTCAATAATTTGTACTCTACTGATAATAGTTTTTGGAAGATTATTATTAGGTTCCGAGATTAAAATTATTAATGTATTTTGAGGCGGCTCTTCAAGAATTTTTAAAAGACTATTGGCCGCAGCTCTGTTCATGGCATGAGCAGGATTAATGACCGCTACTTTCCCTTTACCTTTTAGGCTGGTGAGTAACATAAAGGATTTTAACGATCTTATTTGGTCTATAGAGATTATCTCTTTGCCTTCATCAGGGTTAATCAATTTACAGTCAGGGACTTTCCCTTCATTGATATCTTCTTCATCGAGATCAATATTCTCTGCTAAGAAGCTAGCAGTTAAACTCAAAGCAAGCTTTGCTTTACCAATTCCTTGATCTCCTTGTATTAATAAAGCATGTGCGCTTTGATGATCTTCTATAGGCTTAGCTAACTTATTGTATAGTTCATCTAGCCATGACATTTCTTTAATCATATCTTCTTTTTGATAAATTCTAGTATGTGAGTTTGGATATTTGATTGAACTTGCTCTATTGGTTTAGTTGCATCAACAATAATCATTCTTTCTTTAAAAATATCTGCTAACTCCAGATAACCTTCTCTCACTTTTTCAAAAAATAACTTGTCTTGAGATTCAAACCGGTCATTGGGATTAAGCTTTCTGCGTTTAGAAATAACATCAATAGGGGCATCTAAAAGAAAAGTCAGATCTGGATCAAAGCTACCTTGGATAATTTTCTTGATTTGGTTGACTTGTTCAAATCCCAAGCCTCTTCCAAAACCTTGATAAGCAAAGCTAGCATCTGCAAAACGATCACAGATAACCCATTTGCCTTCTTTCAAATTAGGCTTAATTACTTCGTTGATGTGTTTTTCTCTTGCAGCAAATAGTAGAAGTAATTCACCCATAGGCGAAATAGTGTCATCTTTTTCATACAAGAGTGTCTGCCTAATTTTTTCCCCCAATGAGGTGCCACCAGGCTCTCTGGTCATGTGCGTTTTTATATTCTTTTTATTTAGGAGATCGGATATAAATTTTGCATTAGTTGATTTACCAACACACTCTATCCCTTCTATTGTTATAAATAAGCCTGACATATATCTCTATTCTAAATTATCATCTTATGAACCTAAGATAATTCTTATTATGCATTAAATTTTACGATTTAATTCGAAAATCAAAGAGTAATAAAGAAAGAATTTATTCCTTCAGATCTTCTATAAAAGGGTAGTTGTTTTATTAGTCGGGGGACTTATTGATATAGTCGATTGCAGTTTGAACCGTTGAAATATTCTCCGCCTCTTCATCAGAGATTTCTATATCAAATTCTTCTTCAAGTGCCATGACTAGTTCAACTGTGTCTAATGAATCAGCTCCCAGATCATCTATAAAACTAGATTCATTGTTGATCTCGTCAACGCCAATACCAAGTTGCTCAGCCACAATGCCCTTAACTCTTTCATCAACGCTCATGTAATTCCCCTATATTCAGATATTTTGTATTGTATGAAAAATCATTGTTTTCTCAAGCAATTTTAGACAAATATTATTCCATGTGCATTCCACCATTCACATGAATAGTTTGACCAGTGATATAAGACCCTGATTTAGAAGCTAAAAAAATAGCAGCTTTAGCAATATCTTCAGGATCTCCAAATCGATCTAAAGGGATTTTTCTCATCATCGCTTGATTTAGTTCCTGATTGATATCCTTAGTCATATCTGTGGTTATATAACCTGGAGAGATGATATTTGCCGTTATTCCTCTGGAGCCTACCTCTAGAGCTATTGATTTCGTAAACCCCTCAAGGGCTGATTTTGTTGCACTATAATGTGCATTGCCTACAGCCCCTATTGAGCCAACAACAGAACCAATATTAATGATTCTTCCGTGTTTTTTTTTCATCATCCCACCAATAACTGCTTTGGTCATGAAGAACACGGAAGATAGATTTGTGTTTATGACCTTATTCCAATCCTCTTCTTTAATTCTCATCATTAGGCTTTCCATGCTAATCCCTGCATTATTTACCAGGATACTGGGTAGCTCATCTTTTCCTTTAAGATCTTTCACGACCTGATTAACTTGTGCAGACTCAGAAACATCTAAAACGACACCTCTACCCTTTATCTGGAGTTTCTCGAAACGATCTGAGATTGATTGAGCTCCCTCAGGAGTGGTTGCAGTTCCAATCACCAAAGAGCCTGATTGACCAAAAAGGTCAGCTATTGATGCTCCAATTCCTCTAGAAGCGCCAGTTATAAGTGAAATTTCACTTTTAAGAGAGTAATTATCTAACTCAGTCATATTTGGATTATACCTTTTGATTAGGTCTATCGGTTAGATTCTATTTCCTGATCATTAATTTTAAGCATTGAGGATGAGATCAAAGCCACTATTAATAAAACACTAATTAATGCAAAAGGTAATAAATAACCCTGAGTGATATCGTATAAGACACCTGTCAAATATGGCCCTAAACCACCACCTATAGTGTCGAGAATGTTGATGACACCCATTATCTTTCCCAAGGCTATAATTCCAAATAAGTCTGCGGTTAATAGTTGGATCAGAGTATAAAGCCCGCCCCACCCTGTTCCATATAGAGCTAGCCCAATCCATATGAAGATAGGATCTTTGAAAAATAAAGCCAGTACGATAAAAATGGATCCTATAAGCATCACGCCGACCCCTATCAGGAGAACCATTTTTCTTCCAATAACTTCCGCCATCTTACCGCTTAAAACTTTTCCTATAAATCCACCAAAGAAAATAATAGATACCCCAGTGGCAGCTATTTGAGGGGCGTAGTTTTCTTCTCTCATCAGTAAGAAAACATGACCGGTCATAGCTAATATGGAATAGAAAGTGCAAAATGCCATCAGTGATAGTAACCAGAAATTTCTCGTGCTCAGAGCTTCCATGAGGGTTAAACCACCTTGCATATTACTTTGACTGAACTCTTGTGTTTTTTGTTCTTGCTCTTTTACTAAGTCCTCTGGGCTATCTTTGATAAAAAGCAATAGAAAGGGAATATAACAAAGCGGTATGAGGCTTAGCCACACCATTACTTCTCTCCAATCGCCAAGGGTTAAAAGATAAGTATTAATTTGTGGAAATAGACCATTACCAACACTGGTACCAGCTAGAAGGATCCCAATTGCTAACCCGCGACTGTTATTGAACCATTTTGAAATTAATATGACGTTTACAATCATTCCTGAGATGCAGAGCACAAGACCCATGAGTACATGAAGAATATACATATCAGAGAGTGATTGAGCTTGTCCGTAATAAAAGAAAGTAGCTGCAAGAATTAAAAGTCCACTGACCATTAATTTTTTTACACCAACTTTATCGGCCAACATCCCAGAGAAAAACCCAAAAGCTGCTGTCGACCACAAGGTTAATGCATCCCTTAGCTTAAGGTCTGCTCTCAAAACATCCTGTCCTGTAATTGCTGTGAGGGACTTAATTATTTCTTCTTCAAAAACATAGAGACCGCCTAATGTTAAGCCATTAGTGAAAGTAATCGTAAGAAAACAAAAAAATAGAATAACCCATCGATAGTTTTTTGGATTTTGGGAAATTGTGCTAATCATAAATTAATCTTTATTTTTAACTTCATCGAAACATACATTATTCTATAATTAATCAAAAGTATTGTTTTTATTTAATTCGGGAATTAGGAGTTCGTTATGCTGAAATCCATATTAATGGTAACCATGCTGGTTACAAATCTCAGTGTCACTGAAGATGCTTATGAAGAATATCTTGGTTATAAAGTTGTCGAACAGGGAATAGTAAGTGATTCCCTTGCTACAATTTGGAATGCTGAGGAGATGATTGATCATCCGTATACCATCATGCAACCAGAGAGCGGTGCAGAAGTTTATTTACGCTTTATAGAGGATAAGCAAACAACTAACTATAAGCCAGTTGGAACACACGGTTGGAATTCTACGGAAATACTGGTAGAAGACCCAGATAATTTAGCTAAAGAATTGGTTAATTCACCTTTTGAAATCATAGGTATGCCATACGACCTATACCCTACTCCTGATGCACCAAGAGCAATGCAGGTACTTGGCCCTTCTGAAGAGATGGTCTATCTTACTCGTATTATTCCAGAGGGATCAGGGTTTAATCTTGGTTCAGCCCAATCTTACGTGGATCGAGTTTTCATTATGGTTGTTGGTGGTCCTTCAATGGAGGATCTACAGAACTATTACCGGGATACCTTTGATATGCCTGTGACTGAAGCCTCAGATTGGACTATAGGGGTTATATCCAGATTAAATGATCTACCAGAAGATACAACCTATCCCCTTGCCGTCGCTGAATTTGAAAAGGATTTCCTTATTGAATTAGATGAATATCCAACAGATTCATGCCAATTCTTCTTTTTTTCACTAATCAAAATCTGTGAAGAAGCAATAGTAGCAAGGGAAGTAGCCGAAGGTCATCTCCCACCATCGACATCTGTTGTTTCATTTTATGTCGATTCTTTAGATGAAATAGATGTGACTTGGAGGAAAGAGCCAACTGTTATTGATTCATTTCCTTACAATAACAGAAGAGTTGGCGTAACTATTGGCGTTGCTGGTGAATGGATTGAATTAATAGAGGAATAAAAGGTAAGTCTAGTCTTCCAAATACTTTTTCTTTTTAAGTATTTTCTCAAATTGGGGATCTTTTTCTTCTAATTGAGACTTAAACGCCTCTTTCATGTCGTCCGTGAAGTTCATTGCCGTGTTCCACAATGCCACATAGTTCAGAGATTCTTCGATTGAGTGATCTCGATTGTAGTTAATCACTTCCTTTATCCCTGAAATAGCTAGCGGTGATTTATTCGCAATTTCTGTGGCCACTGATTCGGCATGATCAATCATGTCATTCTGACTGTCGAATACAGAATTAACTAAGCCGTATTCAAGAGCTTCCTTTGCAGAGAATCTTCGACCAGTAAAAGCAAGCTCTCTTACCACCCCTTCAGGCATCAAATGAGGTAGTCTTTGCAGGGTTCCAACATCAGCTGCAAGGCCGATATTAATTTCTTGTATACAAAAGAAAGCATCATTGGTTGCGTATCTGATATCGCACGCACTCACCATGTCGACTCCGCCACCAATACAGGCACCCTGTATTGCTGCTATGACAGGCATTCTAGCTTTTTCTAAACAACTAATAGTGTATTGAAGATCTCTAGTGACTCTATAGGAGGCTTCATTCTTTCGACCTAAATTTGCTTTAAGACTATCCTTTTTAGTTTCACCTTCACTAAAATTAGCAAGATCCATGCCAGCACAAAAGTGTTTTCCTTCAGCCTCAATAGAATCACTCTTGCGTCACCTTGATCTGAAATGCTATCAATAAATGTGGGAGTCAGACCAAAAAGCTTTGGTCATTGTGTTTAGTTTTGCCTCTAGATAGTGACACATGAGCTATATGTCCTTTTAGTTCAAAGTTAAAACAAGTGTAATCCATGGTAATTATTTTAATAGTTTCCTGGCCAGCCAATAAATAACCATGGATGAAATTAGACCGGTGATTGCTGGCATAATAAATACAGGTGAGTAGTAAGTGCTGATTGCACCGATCACATAAGCTATAAAGGCTGAAGGATTCCAGCTGACAACTCCATCAAAATTACCTTGATGGAATTTTTCTTTATCAATAAGATAATACTCAACTATCACTGGACCAATCAATGGGGGAACTATGCTGGCTAATAATGCCAGGAAAGCGAAAAAGTATTGATATAAACCTAACCCTAGAATTGTTCCTAAAATTCCACAAATAACGGTCATTACATGCTTAGGTCTTTTTAAGATACTAGATGTTTGAATGACGGGAAGATATAAGTTGGCGTCACCTGTTGTCCAAAGTGCAAGACTCATGCCAATAATACCAATCCATCCAATAATCATTCCTTGCTGCATCAAAATATTTAAATCAACGCCTAAAAAGACAGAGAATAAAGAGTCATTTGAAACAACACCTCCTAAGGCTCCGAGAATCTGTAAAAACCATTGAGCAATAATGAGAACTATGAAAGGTATAGCAATTGCTACCCACCCTTTTTTAGCAAACCTTGTGTATTCAGGCATCACCACTGCTCCGACAATCCAGGAACCGATAACAATATTTATAGCCTCAATCGTGGTCATTTGGCTTTCTGCAGTTATGCTGTTGATAGCGACTGAAAGCCTGAAAAACCACCTGCCTGAACTATATTAAGGTAGATAGCATAGAGACCTACAAAAACCAGAACAGCCACTGAGGGAATACTTATTCTTTCAAGTCCTTTAACTCCAAAATAAGTTGTTGCGGTATAGAGAATACCAGCCAAGATAGCTGAAGTAAGAAACGTGGAAGAGGAAAATATTTCAGTTGCCTCAATATTGGGATGAAGTGCTAGAGTCCAAGTTATCCCGAAAGCTCCGACCACGATACCCTGCCACCCAATAGTAAGGATAGAGATAAAAAGAACAGGAATATAAGCGCCTACGTTCCCATAGACGTATCTGTAGAGTAACCCACTATTACAGCTGTTTTGTAGCCGATATAACCAACAATCGCCCCAACAATAAAATTTGCTAAGTTACCCAGAAAGGTTGAAAGGATAATATCTGGCCAGAATGGGATACCATTTCCTAACTGGCTTCCAGTAAATAAACCCGTTACTAAAAAGCCCCAGCCAAATGCCAGAGCCAATAAAGGGCCAGTGTTCCTTCTTTGTTCATTGGATAATGCTGTTAAAGGATTATCAGCACTGTTTTTTTCTGCTTCTATATCTAATGTCCACCATTCTCTAAGTCTTTGTAACATCTCTAATACCTTTTTAAGGATTGATATTTATCTACGAGCAGTCAATTTTAGCATCAATTAGGATTCATATAAAAAAAACCCCAGTCTTTAGACCGGGGTTTTTTTTGAATGAACTAACGACTTTAAAAATCGTAAGAAATTCTTATGCCAACATTTCTTGGTCTAAGAGGTGTGACCGAGATTCCTTGGCTTGCCGTGAATAAAGCAAATGAGCTTGGCGAAGCAAAGTCACTCCATCTTGCACAAGCTGTCCATGCTTCTTCATCGCCAACATTACTGACATAGACTTCCATTCTGATATTATCTCTCTGGATACCACCACGTGCATTGATGAGACTATAACTATCGCAAGTTGCGAAGTTACTCTCATCAGCATAGGTTTCACCAAAATAATTAAGATCTGCTCTAAAGAACGTATCCCAACCATTGTTTAGTGTGTTTTTATATGTAGCACTTAGAGATGCCATATCCTCTGGGTATCTAGGCATTGTGTTACCAGCCATTTGTGAAAAGCCAGCAAAAGCTGTTACAAAGTTATACTGATAATCATTAAACTCTGAGTCAGCCATACCTAGTGTACCGTTTAATGACCAGTTGTCATTAAGCTGAATATCACCTTCAATTTCAATTCCTGAAATCTCAGAATCACCCATGGCATTAAAGTTTCTAACATTGTAGTAAGGCGTTGACTGATCCAGCTCAAGTTTTGGAGCACCTACTGATGCACAATACCAGTTAGCAGCACCAAGGTCAGCTGCACGACAGTCTTCATTAATAACTGCTGTACTTCTTCCTTTTTGGTTTTCCCAGTCTGCTTGATAGACAGCAACCGAAAGATTTACTCTTCCAACGTTTCCTTTCCATCCAAGCTCAATGCTGTCTAATTCTTCCTCTTTTAAGAATCGAGCAACATTTGGTTGGGTGGCCTTGTACTGAGCAAGCTCTCTGTCAGTAGCATTTGCTACTGCGTCATTAGCTTTACCTGGGAGAACGCCTTTTGAGTAACTAGCATAAAACATTGAGCTATCACTAGCTTTATATCTAAGGATTACGCGAGGTAGGATATTATCAAAATTCAATTCATTAATTGAAGACTGTTGAAGAATTTGTTGAATTTCTTCTTTTTGCCACCTAGCTTCAGCGCTTAGTGTTAATTGTTCATTAATATCATAATCAACAGAGGCATAAATACCCATTGATTGCACATCATCTGAGTTATTACCTGAGCCACTATCAACACTGTTACCTGCCCCATATTCAATATGACAACCCCTGCTAGCAAAGTCGAACGGTGCTAATGGCGGTCTAATTGAACCTAAGAACCATAGTCCTGGAGGTGCCGGAACACCTGGTGCAACAAAGTAACCTGCTACAGGCATGCCAAAGCTGTTCACGCATTCTAGAAGAATTGCACCACCTTGACCTCTATGAATAAAATGTTGACTGTAACTGTTTGCTCCAACTAGCCACCTAAGATTACTGTCTTGGTTTCCAAGTAACTTAACATCAAAGGTTCTGTCTCTAGAGATATAAGGGTCTCTCGCTGTGGAATTACTATGAGCTGTATAGTCAAAGTCTCTTACCCACATTGTGCAACTTTGTTATAGCCCCAGCTGGCCTCAAGAGTCATATCATTACTAAGGTCAAATGTGGTATTCACATTGATCCTATCAATATCTCTTGCCATTCCATACATTCCATCATCCATCATTGGAACTTGCCCATCAAAGCTTGCAGAGATTGGTAGAGCTGCCATCTTAGCTGCAGCGTTACTGCTCATGATAGCATTCATGTTGATAACATTATTTCCACCAAAATAGTCAACAGCATCACCTGGTCCTGGGACCATTCCACAAATGTAGTTTAGAGGGTTTACCGATGGGTTTGCTGGATCATTCGTTGTAGCTGATGTTCCAGTACAGGTATCGTTCCTGTAACCAAGAATATATCCACCTGCTGGTCCACCATCTCGGTCTTCACTATGAAAGGCTCTTACTTTCATTTTCCAAGTGTCTCCCTTTGCAACAATACTACCAATGATAGATTTAGTTTCTTCGGCACCCATGTCACCACCGTCTGCAGCAGTGAAAATACCATCTCTGCTGTAGTGTTTGGCGGCTAGCCTAGCAGATAATCCGTCTGTAATTGGACCTTCCATTGACCCATAGATGACGTATTCACCATCTTCACCAAATAAGAGATCCACGTGTCCCTCGTTTTCTTCTGAGTTAGGATCTTTCGTGATGTAATTAACAGCACCACCAAAAGTAGATCGACCATAAAGTGCTGATTGAGGCCCTTTAACAACCTCAACTCGCTCTACCTCTTCTAGAGGTATTGAGTGATATCCACCAATTACATAAATACCATCAACAAACATTGTTGCGATATTTAATGAAGGATCTTCAGAGAGGCTATTTACATTCATCCCTCTAAATCTCAATTGTGAATTAACACGACCTGGTGCTTGTCCACCTTGTGCTGAATGTTGAAAACCTGCAACTTGCAGTGAGAGATCTTCTAAGTTTTTAAATCCACTTTCTTGAATGTCTTCAGCTGAAAAAACTGAAATTGCTAACGGGATTTCAGAAAGATTCTCTTGACGTTTTCTTGCGGTAACTACTATCTCTTCTAAAGCATCTTGTGCGTAGAGACCTGGAGAAAGAACCCCAGATAAACTCACGAACAAAATGGTTGAAAAAGCTATTAGTTTTTTCATAATTTTTATCCCCATATATTCATATATTTAAAAATTGATGCAATTTGATATAGATCAACAAATTGCAAAAGTAATTTTACATGAATAAATTTCTAAAAGAAATAATGTAATTCCCTAAAAGAATAAAGGCCGTAAATTAGCAAAAATCCAGAAACTCTATAAATATTAGCTGTTTTCAAGCTCTACAAGTTCATAGTAAGTTTGCATGTATCCGCCCACAGCACCCTTGAGAAAAAGGAAATCACCATCATTAGTGCACCAGACATCATAAGGAGGATGTTCTTGAGGTAAACCAGGGGTTCCAACGAATCTGTAATGAAGAGCATCAAAGGTTCCTGCTTTAACGGTTACTGACTCTTCTCCAACAAATTCTATATTTGAGGTAATAGAGAAAAGCATTGGTCCAGTGGCACCTCTATGATCTGGAGAAGATAGCATCATCTCTCCGATGTTTTGAGGGTTTTCAGATTTTGAACGATCGAAAAGCCTTAAGTGCCAAGCGTCACAAGCAATGGCATGATTCTGGAATGTTTTGAGTTGCCCTTGGGTTTTCATTCTTTGGCTTACACGGCCCTCTAGCAATGTATCTGCTTCACATTCAGCAAATCCTTCACCAAAGTTAAACCAGCCTGAACCCATAAACTTGTCATCGACTGAAATTCTTACAAAACAATCTAAGGGCAACCAATTTTCATCCAATGAATAAGTTATATCTCTCATAACTGCTGGTCGGTCATCTATTTCACAATGGGCTACTATTTTTCGATGCCCGTTCGCATGTTTGTTAATAATGAAATATTCTCGACCTCGTTCTTGGCCCTTGCGATCTTCTTTATCGCTTAAATAAATAATTTTACCGATAACAGTTTTATGATCTTTTTGTAAAATTTTCTCATCCATCTTCTTTCTCGTTTCCTTCATCTAATTCACGTGTTATTTGAGGTGATGAATCAGTTTCAGGTTCTACTTCTTGCATAGGCTCTGCCTTGCCAAAACGAACCATTAGATTATAGTGTGCTGTTTCATCAAGTTCTGTAACCGACATAATGGAAAATCTTTCTGGGAAAATATTATCTGGAATAATTAGCTCGTCTCCAGCAAACCCACAAACTCTTCCAGTAAATGAGTTAAAACTAATCATATCCATGCCCCCATCATCTAGGTTTGGAGGGCTTACCTGTAAATGATAGGATCTTGATTTTGGTCTACCGTAAACAATTAGATTGCCCCTATCAAGAACTCTGTAATCTCGGATATCGATGGTATTAAAACAAGCTGCCTTTTTAGGTGCAGATTCGTAATTGCTGTCGTCTCTTATTTCAGACTCATTACTACAGGCATTTACAGTGACCAGTATTAAAAATAAAGCCAGAATTTTTTGTTTTCTTTCTCTCTTTAACATTTTGATTAAATTTACTGTAATTTTTTATAATTTTCAGTCAGAATACCACTCTAAAAATTATATATCTCTACTTCTTTAAAACGGACAATTACAAACAACAGAAAGATGGAAAAAATCCTTGTATGCATAAAACGTGTTATTGACTATAACGTCAAGATCAGAATAAAGCCTGATGAGTCAGGTGTTATCACTGATGGCGTTAAAATGAGCATCAATCCTTTTGATGAGATTGCCTTAGAAGAAGCATTGAGAATTAAAGAAAGTGGGAATGCGAATGAAGTCATTATAGTAAGCATTGGACCAGATGACACTCAGCAACAACTCAGAACAGGCTTAGCAATGGGTGCTGATAGGGCAATTCACATTGAGCACCCTACTCCCCTCGAGCCAATTCAGGTGGCAAAATTACTTTCCAGGATTGTTGAACAAGAACAGCCAGAGCTAATACTAATGGGTAAGCAAGCGATTGATGATGATGCAAATCAAACTGGGCAAATGCTGGCACAAATATTCTCTTATCCTCAAGCCACATTTGCTTCCAAAATAACTCTTACTGGCAATACTTTAGAGGTTGTCAGAGAAGTTGATCAAGGTTTAGAGATACTAGACGTAGATTTACCTGCAATCGTAACCGTGGATCTTCGATTAAATGAACCTCGTTATGTCAAGTTACCTGACATCATGAAGGCAAAAAAGAAACCTTTAGAGGTTCTGGACCCAGTTTCATTAGATGTTAGTCTTGATCCATCGATTAAAGTTCTTAATGTTTCTGCTCCACCTCCAAGACAATCTGGAGTGATGCTTGAAGATGCTTCCCAGTTGGTTAGCTCATTAAAGGAAAAAGGTCTTTTAAATGACTAGCGACCAAAAAGTACTGGTTATTGCTGAACATTTTCAAGGAGAAATTATTTCTTCGACTAGTAAAGCTATTAATTGTGCTTCACAAATCTCATCCCAAGTTGATTTGTTAGTGCTATCAAATGACCCTAATCTCAGTGATCACGCTTCACGATATGATGGTATTAATGAGGTTTTAGTTATTAACGATGATTTATTTGAAAATTCAATCGCATCTATAATGGCCCCAGTGATCGCAGAGATTGCTTCCTCCTATGATTATGTGCTTGCACCCTCCACAACCTTTGGTAAAGATTTAACACCTAGAGTTTCTGCAGTTTTGGATGTAAGTCAAATCACAGACATTATGGAAGTAATAGACAGCAGAACATTTAAACGGCCGGTTTATGCAGGGAATGCAATCGAGACAATAGAAATTAATCAAGGTCAAAAAGTTGTTGCTACTGTCCGACCAGCTTCTTTTAAAGATGTAGGGGATTCTAATAACGCTTCAGTAAAAATTTTAGATCTTCCATCTGTTGATATTCCTAACCACACCAGATTTAAAGGAATACAGTCTGAAGTAAAAGAGCGGCCAGACCTTCAAGTAGCCTCGGTAGTTATCTCGGGAGGACGAGGGGTTGGAAGCGCAGAAAATTTTGAGATTCTCTACCAGCTTGCTGACAAATTGGGAGCATCTGTGGGTGCTTCTAGAGCCGCAGTAGATGCAGGATATGTGCCTAATGATATGCAGGTAGGACAGACAGGGAAAATAATCGCACCAGATCTGTATTTTGCATTTGGAATATCAGGCGCCATCCAGCATATTGCTGGGATAAAAGATGCTGGAACTATCGTTGCAGTTAATAAGGATCCTGATGCGCCTATTTTTGAAATAGCCGATATAGGAATTGTTGCTGATCTTTTTGAATTTATTCCTGATTTTCTCTCAAAATTGGATTAATTCTCCAGTGCAAACAAATCGGCCTTCAACCCTATTGCTAGGTTTTGCAAGTGGCATGTCGCCTTTTGCAATGGCCTTAGTTGTGCCTACTTTAGAGCTTTTTTCTCAGCAATACGATGCTCCTTATTCAAAAATACAATTTATTATTTCTGCCTATTTGTTTGGCTTAGCTTTAGCTCAACCGATTGTCGGGTTTTTATCCGATAAAGTGGGCAGAAGACCTGTAATGATTTACGGCATTATTCTTTTTTTGATTGCTTCATTTATCTGCCTGAAAGCCGAAACTTTAACAACACTGATTCTTGCTCGATTTATGCAAGGCATTGGTGCTAGTGTAGGAACTGTTATGTCTAGAGCCATTATTAGGGACACAACAACGGATAATGATTCTGCTAAACCATTATCAAGAGTAGTTGCCATTATGGGTATGGCGCCGATGATAGCGCCTGTGGTTGGTGTTTTAGCTTTGGAATTTTTTGGTGATCCAAGTGGAATATTTATAGTTACCCTGGTTCTGGGAATTCTCATTATCTTCCCAGTGATTTTTTTATTACCTGAGACGCTTGATAAGAATTTGCAAAAATCTAGAACAGAGCCGCTGTGGCATCAAAAGTATGCCGTGCTTTTAAAATCAAAGGTATTTATAGGGTCAACGATGGTTTATGGGTTTACCACGGGAAGTTTTTTTGCGTTATTGGCTGTTGCCTCAACAGTTTTTTCTAACGATTTAGGAATTGACGCAAGAGGTTTCGGGATAACCTGGAGTTGCATGACTTTGCTTTATGCGATTAGCTCATATTAGGGGGAAATTTATCAACACGTATTGGTTTGATGAAGGTTATGAAGCGTGGCGTAATAATCAATCTAGTTGCTGGTTTTTCAATTTACCTCTTAGTTAGCTTTCTTGGTACTAATTTGATCAGTATTTTAATACCTCTAACATTGATGTTCTTTGCACATGGTTTTATCGTCTCAATGTCATTGACAAAAGCGGTAAGTAATCGACCAGAGATAGCTGGATCAAGTTCTGGATTATCAAGCTCAATGGGCTTAGTAACCGGTGGATTGTTCAGTATCTTATCAGGGGCAATTTACGCAGGTGAGTTCTTACCCATTGCATCATTGGTCACTTTATCCACTGTACTTTGTGGTCTCAGTTACCTTTTGATTGCTTCAGGCGAGAAAGAAAATAATAGTTAATTGACCCTGAATTCAACAGTTTGTTCCATTACAGAAGCTGCTTGATTAACTGGTAATTTCCCTGGCTTAGCAACCCCTATCCAGACTTCAACTAAAAGAAGGAACCATATTGTTAAAACAAATATTCTAGCCTTGGATAAACTCTCAGCCATGGCAATATCGTCCGCTTCATTGATTGTGTCATTAACAATGTTGTGGATCCCTTTTATAAACCCACCAATATATTTTCTAATCATGATTCCGCAAAAGATTAGGCCAGCAAAAACAATTAACTTAGCTCCTACCCAAGGGTCAGAATCAAGTCTGTCAGTGTAATTAAAGGCATAGAAAACTGAGGCAAGAAGAGTGAAGACCATGATCCAACGAAAATAGTAATCAACTGTTGTCATTTTTTTCACCAAGTCAGTGCCTTCATTAAAATGTATGTATATCAATGCACAAGTCCAAATTGGCCCAAGTAAAATAATGCCAACCATCTGCCAGAGAGGATGATCGATGCCATAATAATGGGTCAAGATTCCGCCCACGGTCAGCATCATACTCAAACATAGTCTGGGAATAAGATCTAAATTCATCATGATTTTGCCAGCGGCTTGCCTAGCTTCTCGCGTGAGATTTTTATTGATTGCAAAACCACTGGAATAAAACACTCCGATGTCTCCTCCTAACCAATAAGCAAAAAGTAATAGATGCATTAATAATGCTATATCTTCTCCTGACATTTTAACCCCCTAATATGTTATTGAATGGTGACGATGGTTTTACCAAAATTCTCTCCTCTCATCAGTTTACAAAATTGAGCTGGAGCGTTTTCCAAGCCAAAAACCTCATCTTCTATATAATCTATTTTACCTGCTTTTAGCCAATCAGAAGCGATAGAAATAAAATCATCTTGTTTGTCGTAATGATCGTATACAACGACCCCTCTTATAGTAGCTCTAGATCCAACAATTGGCCCTAGATTCGGCCCAGGTGGCGGAGAATCTAAGTTGTATTGGGTCATGAATCCGCACAAAACTATACGTGCATGCATAGCTAGATTTCTTGTCATTATATTCAGTGTCTCTCCACCAACATTATCAAAATAAATATCCACACCGTCTGGGCAAAGATCTTTGAGACGCTCTTCAATCTTTTCGGTCTTATAATTAATGCAATCAATGAACCCAAATTTATTTTTGACCACAGAGCATTTCTCTTCACTCCCTGCTATACCAATAGCCTTAGCACCATATATTTGTGCAATCTGGCCCACCATGCAACCCACAGGACCACTAGCTGCTGACACTACCACGTGATCACCATCCTTTGGTTCTCCATAGACCGTCAATCCTGCATAAGCAGTTAAGCCAGGCATTCCCAAGATACCTAAGGCGGTGCTTAAGGGTGCCAATGACGGGTCTAATTTTCTTACGCCTTCACCATCGGAGACACCAAACTCTTGCCAACCGTTTGAGCAAACCACAATATCCCCTTCACTGAAATTAGTGTGATTAGATTTGACTACTTCAGAAACTGTCCTGCCAACAATTGTGTCACCCACATTTACTTTTTCTGAGTAAATGTGTCTTCCAGTTATTACTCCGCGTATATATGGGTCAAGAGAGAGATGAACGGTTTTAGTTAATATTTGGTTATTGGTGATCTCAGGAATATCTGTCTCGATAGTATCAAAGTCAGTAATCTCTGGAATCCCTACAGGATTCTTTTTAAGAATGATCTGTTTGTTGGTGCTCAAGTTGAATTAGAGTTGATCAATCATATAATCACAACTGCTGACTTTAAATTCACCACCGTCCTCAATATTTAGGATTTCCACTTCTCCGTCATTCACCACTATAGAGAATCTTTGTGATCGAGTACCCATTCCAAAGCCAGAGGCATCTAGTTCTAGACCTAGTGCTGAGGTAAATTCTCCATTGCCGTCTGAGAGCATTAAGACTTTTCCATCTGCGTTTTGACTTTTTCCCCAAGCATCCATAACAAAAACATCGTTAACTGCCATACAAGCCACAGTATCTATCCCTTTGTTGGTGAGCTCATCAGCCTTTTCTACAAAACCAGGTAGATGTTGAAGAGAGCAAGTGGGTGTAAAAGCCCCTGGAACAGCAAATAAAGCCACTCTTTTACCTTCAAATAAATCTGTATAGCCTACCGGCTTAGGCCCTTCTTCACTCATCGTTGTAAAATTCACATTTGGAATTCTATCTCCTACACTTATGGTCATTATTTTCTCCTTAATTTTTTCTCTAGACTGGAATACGTCTATAGATATTTTATTACACTGGCGTTCATTCAACCATAAATAATGCTATTTTAGGGACAAAAGAAACAATTAATAATCCAGTAAGCATGATCAGTAGAAAAGGTATTGTTGCCTTACATACCGTCCAAAACTTTTCCTTAAAAACTCCCATAGCCACAATCAGGTTAAGCCCTAATGGTGGTGTTAAATAGCCTATCTCAAGGTTCATGACCATAATAATTCCAAAATGTACCGGGTCTATACCTTGAGCACTTGCAATTGGCCCTAACATTGGAGCAAGTATTAAAATGGCTGAACCAATATCGATAATGCAACCAATCAGAATCAAAAACAGATTGATACCCAATAAAGCTGTCGTGGGGTTATCAATTCTCTGACTCATCCAAGCAACTAGGCTTTGTGGGACTTCTTCGTAGGTTAGAAAAACATTTAAACTCAGTGCAATCATTAACACTGGAAAGAGAGACCCAAGAAGCTTAGTAGTTTCTGCTATGACATCAAATAAGATTTCCCATTTCATCTCTTTATGGATAAACGTCTCTACAATAATTGAATAAACAACTGCAACAGCAGCTGACTCAGTGGCAGTAAAATAGCCCGTATATATCCCGCCTAAGATAATGATTGGCATCAATAAAGCCCAGACCCCCTTTTTGAGGGACGTTAGTATGTAATTCAAATTCCATGAACTTTCTCTGTGAGAAAAATTCTGCGTAATTGCATATCCGAGCATCAATATTGTTAGAAGTAACGCTGGGCCAATACCAGCAATGAATAAATCCCCTATAGAAGTTTGAGTCATGATCCCGTATAAGATCAGAGGGATACTCGGGGGTACAACTATGCCAAGTGTCCCCGCTGCACAGAGAGCTCCTAAAGCAAAACTTTTTGGATAACCGGCATTAATAAGCGCTGGATACATTAATGTTCCAATAGCCAGTAAAGTTACGGTGCCCGATCCAGAGACTGCAGCAAATGCTGCACAGGAGAGTATCGTCGCAATAGCTAGGCCTCCCGGTATTGGTGCGGTAAGTGATTTCATTAAGTCAATTAATCTAGAAGCCATCCCCCCCCTGGACATTATATTTCCAGCCAGAATAAATAGAGGTATTGAGAGAAGAATGTCTTTATTGGCAGCATCCCATGCATCGACAACGATATTACTGATTACCCCGTCACCAAAAGCCCAATAAGCATAAGCAGTTGCAGTTCCAAGGATTACAATAAGGTTTTGTCTTAAAAGAAATAAAACAATAATAATAATGGGTAAAAAAGCTGCTGCCATCAGACTTCCTCCGAAACCAGCTCTTCAGTTTGGTTGTTGATGGGCCTAAGATTGGGATAGAAGGTATAGATTAAATGTCTTATAGAGGTTAGAAAAAAAGCAAGGGGAATAATAGCTTGAAAGGGCCATATCGCTATTCTTAAGACAATCGATTGAACATTATCATTAAAGGTTTCGATGACCACCTGAGCAGCCACTATTGAAAACAATAAACAAAATACAAACATTAATCCTTCTTGGCATTGCTCAAGAAAGGGTTCCCAAGTTTTTGGGAGCCAATTGTCTGCAAATTTTGGCCTAAGGTGGGCAGCTTCTGACGAGGCAACACCGAGGCCAAACATAACAACAAAAAGGTTTGCATAAACGCCAATTTGTCTTGACCAATGTAATCCTGCACCTGTTAATTCTCTTAGAGCGACGTCTGAGAACATAACTATAACAAGAATCATAAATGCACCAAAAGTGATCCATTTTTCAAATTGAGTTATTTTATTTAATATTTTTTCTGCCACGATATTAATCTGGGATAAATCTTAAATCATTGTAAACTATGAACTCTAACAATTTGAAATAATGAGGTAATCATGGCAGAAGCTCAAGAAATCAATATATCTAACCAAGCAAGAGAATTTTTGGATTCCAATCACCAGCTTCTAATTAACGGTGAATGGGTTGCATCAAAATCTGGCGATAAGATTGCAGTTATCGACCCAGCAACAGAAGAACAGATCTCAGAAGTAGATGCTGGTAATGCTGAAGATATTAATGATGCAGTAGCTGCAGCAAGGTCAGCCTTAACAGGAGAATGGTCAAAGATCCCTTCTCACGATCGCGCTCAAATATTGAATAAATTAGCAGATGAAATTGAAATGAATTTCGATGTTTTATCAGAACTTGAGGTTTTAGATAATGGAATGCCGATGCCTTTGGCTCAATACTCGATAGCAAGTCATGGGACTGCCCTCTTGAGATATTACGCCAGTTGGGCGACGAAGATTCATGGCAGTACGATACCGGTTTCGCCTGGTGGCGCAATGAACGGTGAATCTATTACATATACTCGTCGTGAACCTATAGGGGTCGTTGGTGCAATCATTCCTTGGAATTCACCTCTAATTTTTGCCATATTAAAATTAACCCCTGCTCTCGCTGCAGGATGTACCGTAATCTTAAAACCCGCAGAGTTAACCCCAATGACAGCCCTTTTTTTAGGAGAACTTATAAGGAATTCAGGAATTCCTAAGGGTGTTGTCAATATAGTCACTGGGTATGGAGAAACTGCAGGAGCAGCCTTAACTGAACACCACGATGTTGATAAAATTGCTTTTACTGGGTCAACCGAGGTGGGAAAGAAGATTGTTGAGGCTTCAATTGGCAACTTAAAGAAAGTTACCCTTGAATTGGGAGGCAAAAGTCCAGTGGTTGTTTTTCCTGATGCAGATTTGGAGAAAGTAATACCAGGGGCCGCTCGAGCTTGTTTTTTCTTGCAGGGACAGAATTGTATGGCGGGAACAAGATTGTTTGTTCATAAAGATATCTACGAGCCTGTTTTAGCAGGAGTGAAAGAGATGGCAGAGGCTTTTACGATAGGACACGGTTTAATTCCAACCAATGACTTTGGGCCATTGATATCAGCTACTCAAAAGGAACGAGTCATGGAGTACATCCAAATCGGCAAAGACGAAGGCGCTGATCTTATCTCAGGTGGTGAGTCAGTTGGCGATAAAGGTTATTTTGTGCAACCAACAATTTTTTCTAATGTTAACGGTGATATGAGGATCGCTAGAGAAGAAATTTTTGGCCCGGTTCTATGCGCTGAATCATTTGATGATTCAGATCTTGAAACTATTGCTAATAAAGCCAACAACACCAGTTACGGTCTATCTGGAAGTGTTTGGACACAAGACATTTCTGTTGCCCATAAGATGGCAATGTTGATTGACTCTGGTCAGGTAAGTATTAATTGTCACGCAGCTGTTGATCCAGCGATCCCTTTCGGAGGTAATAAGCAATCAGGGTGGGGTCGAGAATTTGGTCAAGAAGGACTCGAGCCTTATCTTAAGACCAAGGCAACTACTGTCATTTTTTAGCTTACCAGGCGACCTCTTTCCCAAATCGGTCTAAGAATTTTCCACTATCTTTAGCAGCAATGCCCTCAAACATTTCTTGCTGTTGCTCGACACTTTCTGCTGGCTCTATTTCAGCCTCATCGCCGCCCAAATACGTTTTACACCAACCGGGAGCTAAAGCAATTACAGTTACATCATTCCAGTCAACAGACATACCCTTTGAGATGATATTTAAAGCTGACTTGCTGGCACGGTAGGAGTAAAAACCGCCAAAGTTATTCTGCTCTACAGAGCCTAAATCGCTAGACATCATAATAAGAATCTTTTTATCACTTCTAGCTACATGTTTGTGGAAGGCAGTTGCAATTTTAAAAGGCGAGAGAAGATTAACTTCTAGAATGTCTCTCCAAATTTGATAATCCATGCTGTCTATTTTCTGATACCCCATCGCACCAGGGACACCCATAGGTCCTGTGGTCCCCGCGTTATTAATAAGTATATCAATAGCTTCATCGCTATATTTTTCAGCTAACTCCTCAATTCGATTATGATCAACGACTTCAAGCTGCTCAATAATAAAGTCTGCACCATGTTCTTTTTGGAGTTCTTTTAATTCTTTGGCTTGTTCTGGGTTTCTAGCACAAGCAATTACTTTCCAGCCTTTTTCGGCGTATTGTTTTACATGTTCGTAACCGAGCCCCCTATTGGCACCTGTAACAAAAACGGTTGGCATTATATTCTCCTTTAAGCAATTGGTATAAGTATAATAATATCAAGAAATAATATTTAATGATGATACTTAAATGAGGAAAAAAAATGACACAACCTGAACACTTATCTGCCTTAAGCATCACCCAGAATATTGACACCACAAGTTTAAAACAAGAAACCCAAGACTATTTTAATCTATGCAATGAAAAACTAGGCTTTGTACCTAATGTGTTACTCGCTTATGCACATGATGAGGCTAAACTCGATCACTTTATGGGTTTTTATAATAATTTAATGTTGAGTGAATCTGGTTTGACAAAACTTGAAAGAGAAATGATAGCGGTTGTCGTGTCTTCTTATAATCATTGTTACTATTGTCTCGTAGCTCATGGGGCAGCGGTTAGGCATATGTCTGATGACCCGATGTTAGGGGAACTGCTGGTGATGAATTATCGAGCTGCAGAATTATCAGAACGCCATAGAGCCATGCTCGATTTTACTTGGAAATTATCTGAATCACCTGAAAAAATTACTGAAGAAGATAGAGAAGCATTAAGAGAAAACGGATTTAACGATCAAGATATATGGGATATTTCGGCAGTTGCTTCTTTTTTCAATATGTCGAATAGAATGTCTTTAGCCATAGATCTTATGCCCAATACTGATTATCATGCTAAAGCTAGGGTATAAATAAATGGGAACAGAACTTACAAAAGATATGTTGGACTCTTTGATTGAGATCGGGAGTTCCATAAGTATTAGTCTCTTAATGGCCTTAGCAATCCTTATTATTGGCCGACAACTGGTTAAGCTTATTCTAAGGTTAATCACAGTAGCACTTGAAAAATCTAACGTTGAAGACACTGTTCGGATATTTGTTACTAATTTATTGAATACACTGTTGATGATCTTAGTTTTCATTGCAGCAATAAATCAGCTTGGAATCGAGACAACATCAATTATCGCTGTACTCGGTGCAGCTGGATTAGCAATAGGTCTTGCCCTACAGGGGTCATTATCAAACTTTGCTGCTGGAATACTCATTGTAATTTATAGGCCATACAAGGTAGGTGATTATATTGAAGCTGGGAATTATGCTGGCACTGTTAAGGATATTCAAATCTTTTCTACCGTCCTTAAAACGCCAGACAATAAAATCGTAGTTGTGCCGAACGGAAGCATAATGAACGGCAGTATTGTTAATTATTCAGATCAGGACACAAGGCGCATCGATCTTATTATTAGTTGTGGTTATGAAGACGATATAGATAAAGTTCGATCTGTTTTAGAAGACATCATAAAAAAAGAAAAAAGAGTCCTTAAAGATCCAAAACCCCAAATTGCTGTGACAGAACTTGCTGACAGCAGTGTGAACTTTATCTTTAGACCTTGGGTTAAAAGAGTAGATTATCTTCCGGTCTATTATTCACTCCTGGAGGAAGTCAAGAAACGCTTTGATAAAGAAGGGATTTCAATTCCCTACCCTCAATCAGACGTGCATATTCATAATCACAAAGAATGATATAAATTACTATTGCTTTGAGGAGCTAGAGCAGTTTTTTAAGAAGCCGTCATCCATTTCTGGAACTTAGGATCAGCAGGTGCTTCTAGTCCGGTTTCATCTTTACATCTTGCCTTTAATTCCTTAATCGATGAGAAGCCTTTATCAAATAACTTAACCTTGCCTCTGGCTTTCGTCTTCTCAGCTCTAAGCTTAACCGTAGAAGCTTTATTGATACTCAAGTCTTTTCTTAGAACGACGCCATAATTTTCTTTGGCACCTTCCCTGGTAACAAGTCCAGCATCTACATCAAACTGAACTCTTTCAGGTTCTCTAGTGAAAGGATCTCCACAGCCTCCTCCACCCCATGTAACGTGATAAAGTTTATCACCTTCTTCGACGGCAATTCTGTCACATTTAGATTGGAGAAGTTCAGTTTCACCGTTTTTTCTAACGAGTGTTTTTGTGCTTCGTTCACCAGGAAGACCACCATTTACCCCCCAAGGATAGGTTAGCCATCTATCGTCATGAATGGAGACTTCACCAGGTTCCAAGAACTTATAAGTTGTACAACAGAGCATTGCCTCCTCTGTTATAGCCTGCGCCTCCACTGTCTGGGACGGTATAGTATTCTTCAATCACCAATGGAAAATAGCTTTCTAAGAATTCATTCGGGACGTTAGTAAAGCTGGGCCATAGTGAGTGTCCGTCTGGACCATCACCCATAGGTTTACCAGGAACACCGCCAAAACCGATCATATAGAGTTGATACCATTCACCGTTCTTATCATATCCTGAATACATTAAATGAGGACTGTCTGAGAATCCTGCACCACATAAGAATTCTGGAGCTCCTTGACCCAGAAGTCCGCCTAATACATCAAAGATCCTTCCCAAAGCATGTGTTCTACAGGATAAAGCAGCAGGATAGTTTGGTTTCAACAGTGTCCCTTCAGGAATTTTAACTTCCATCAAGTCATAGAACCCGTCATTAAACATAATGGCAGGGTCAAAAACCATAATCATGTAGACACCACAGAACATTTTGAACATTTCTTCATTCAAGAAAAAATTCACCGAACTTATTGATTGTGGATCTGTGCCTTCAAAATCAAAGATCACTTTTTTGCCCTCTCTCCACATTGCACACTTGATTCTATATGGACCCATTTCTAGACCATCATCGCAAATGTAATCTTCGAAATATTGTTTCTCTGTTGGAACTGTGTTCATGATAAGTTTACCCATAGCTTTCTTATTTCTATCAAGTAAATCTTCCAGAGCTGAGTAAAAAATATCATCTCCAAAACGATCAGCCATTTCAATAACGCGTTTCTCAGCAGTTCTTATTGAGGCTACAATGGCATTAAAATCACTTTTATTCCAGATTGGAAGTCGGCAATTATGCAAGATGATGTTGAGAATCTCCTCTTGTAATTCATCATTCTTGTATATTTTGGTAGGAGGTACTCTAACCCCTTCTTCAAATATTTGAGTAGCATCGGTTGGCAAACTGCCAGGGACTTTCCCGCCAACATCTGTCATATGACCAAACATCGCCGCATAAGCAATAAGTCGCCCATCTTTAAAGATCGGCCTTAAAAGTAACCAGTCGTTAGCGTGACTAACAGCACCATTACAAGAATAAGGGTCGTTAGTTAAGAACATATCCCCTTCTTCAATGGTCCCATCAAAAGCTTCTTTAAAGCCATGAATAAAGCTACCAAACTGTCCAACTACCATCTTTCCATCTAAGTTTGCAATCATTGGGAACTCATCACCCTGTTCCGGATACCCGGCGACATAGCTGTTCTAAATAGGACCGCGTCCATTTCCCATCGTGCAGAAAACATTGAATTCTCAATTACATCAAGGGTAATTGGGTCTAGTTTTACTCGGTTAAATTTTTTATTATTTTTTTGTACTATTTTTGCAGGCATGTTGACTCCCTTAACCTTGAGGTGTAATTAGTATGTTGCCAAATTTATCTACTTTACCTCTGTGTTTTGAGAGGATAACAGTCGTTGAGTCCATCTCCATTACAATGGCAGGACCTTTGATAACATTTCCGAATTTTAGTTTAGAACGATCATAGATCGTGGCTTTTTGATTCTTTACCATCCATAAAGACTTTAGCGCCATCATCGATCACAGAATCTTTAGATGGCTTGGGCCCACCTTTTTTTACGGATGGAGCTTTTAGAGATAATGCTTGGTCTTTGACCACTGCTCTTAAATTAACAAGTTCTTTCTCTTCATCCAGGGAGAAGGTAAACAATTGTTCATGCAATTCGTCAAATTTGTCTCCAATTGCATCCAGTCCTTTTTTCTTTAGTTCAGATAATTCAAAGTCCACGTTTATTGTTAGACCTTGGCCGAGATATCTAAGATCGACCTGATAAGAGGTAGTTCTTTTGCTTTTAGAAACGCCTTCGGCATCTAGTGTTTTAGATGCTTTCTTGGCTAAGTCTTCAAAAATCTTGACCACTTCTTTTTTGTTCGTATGTGAGAATCTCCTTATAAAGGACATAGATGATTCATCTTGAATATTGGTTGATACATCTCCATAGGCACATAGTACCCCCGGGCCTGGAGGAATGATAACTGGCCAAGAACTAGTGAGTTTTCCCAGAGCATTCGCATGTAAAGGGCCAGCACCTCCAAAACCAATTAACGCAAAATCCCTAGGATCATAGCCTTTTTCGACAGAGACTAATCTTAATGCCCCATACATATTTTCGTTAACGATATCAACAATGCCAGCTGCTGTTTGTTTCACAGATAAGCCAAGTGCTTTTGCGACAGGTTTGATGGATTCTTCTGCTAAGTCTTTTCTGATTTTCCAGTCCTTGTCTCCACCTAAGGCAACATGTTCAGCAGGTATATACCCTAGCACAACATTAGCATCAGTTACTGTTGGTTCTGTCCCGCCTTTATCATAGGATGCTGGACCCGGAGCTGCTCCAGCACTTTGTGGGCCAACTCTAAGTGCACCGGTTAATTCTGGAACATGAGCAATTGAACCACCCCCAGCTCCTACTGTTCTTACGTCGACCGATGATGCTCTCACAGTGACATCACCAACGGAGGTTTCTCTGGTTTGTTCAGCAACTCCATTTTTAACG
The DNA here is from genome assembly GCA_019653755.1 of Woeseia sp. Taxonomy (GTDB): domain Bacteria; phylum Pseudomonadota; class Gammaproteobacteria; order Steroidobacterales; family UBA11654; genus CACPJA01. The sequence goes on from BPCL01000001.1 coordinate 211,261, forward strand.
AGCGATACATCTGTTGAGGTTCCACCCATATCAAATGTCATTAGGTTTTCAAATCCTGCTTGTTTAGCTATCCATATGGCACCCGAGACACCACCTGCTGGACCACTCATGAGTAGGTTAACAGGAGAATCAGAAGAGGCTTTTGCTGAAGCTAATCCACCGTCTGATCTCAAAATACGGAGTTTCACATCTTTCATTCTTCTTTTTAGACCTTTTTGAAGATTTTTGACGTATTCTGCCACCTTTGGTCTGACATAAGAGTTTGCAACTGTGGTAATTGTACGTTCATACTCTTGCATTTCTGGTACAACTTCAGAAGATAAAGATACTGGTATCTTAGGCAGGAGTTTTTTCTTTCTAATGACACTTCTAATTTGTTTCTCATGCTTATCGTTTGCAAAAGAATTAATTAGCGAGACCGTAATTGCCTCAACACCTTTGTTAGACAATTCTTTAATATCTTTAGCCAGTTGACCGACCTTAAGTTTTGATAAAACTTCACCTCTTGCAGAAATCCTTTCATCAGCCTCAATGGTTAATGAAAGAGGAGCTAGCGGATCACTTTTATTGTAAATTACCCAGCCCCCTAATCCTCCAGGGACAAAAGAACGAGCAATTTGTAGTACTTGTCTATAACCTTTTGTTGTTATCAATCCTACTTTGGCTCCTGTCCCCTGTCAGTATGGTATTGGTTGCTACAGTAGTTCCGTGCATAACAGAGGTAATCTTTGATGGCTCTACTCTGGCATTTTTACAAACTTTATTAATCCCATTAAATACACCTATAGATGAATCTTCTGGAGTGCTTGGGACTTTAGCAGTCCACATCGTGCCTGTTTTTTCATTGATTAAAAGAAGGTCTGTGAAGGTCCCTCCAACATCAACACCTAGTCGATAACTCATAATAACTCCTAATTTTTTTACATTAGGTAACGAACAAAAAACTTTGATCTATTCCTAATGATCTTTGAAATCTTACTAATCTATAAAACTTATTTAATTTATTATTTAGCAAAATAATAATACTTTTATTGCATATTAATTTCAGCATTTTCTGGAAAAATTCCAGCTTTTGGAACCATTGCTGGTACTGCTCTGCCTAATTGTTCTTCCAGCCAGTCAGTTGTTTTAACCACTTGCCTTAGATCAACACCCGTCTCAACTCCTGATCTATCCAACATGTATAAAAGATCGTCAGTTGGAATATTCCCAGTTGCTCTTGGTGCAAACGGACACCCGCCTATCCCCCCAGTCGAGGCATCAATAATGCTTACACCAGCTTCTACTGCAGCGGCTGCATTGGCTAGGCCTGTGTTTCTAGTGTTATGAAGGTGAGTTCTTAAAGGGATCGATGGGGCAAGTTCTTTGATCAATGAGAAGGTTTTTTTGATTTGGCTTGGAACGGCAACCCCCACGCTATCTGCCAATCCAAGAACGTCAGGTTTTCCTTTTAAAACTTGTTCAGCAATTGATGCTATATGCTCTGGGTCGATCTCTCCTTCATAAGGGCAACCAAAAGAACAGGCAATAACTACACTTGTTCTTATTCCAGCTGATTTTGCTTCAGCAGCGATACTCAGCCAATTATCAATAGATTCTTGGGTAACAACGTTCTGATTTTTCATGTTATAAGTATCAGTGCTGACAATAACCATTCCCACTTCATCAATACCACAGTCTCTGGCTCTTTCAAAACCTCTTTGATTCATGATTAAGCCGATAAAAGGTAACGTCGTCGTTTTCAGGTAAGCTTTCTACTAATTTTTCAGCGTCAGCCATTTGAGGAACTTTTTTAGGATGAACAAAACTTGTAACTTCAATTTGCTTTATTCCAGCATCAATCGTTCTAGTGATAAATTCCTTTTTTACTTCAGTTGGAAGGATCTCTGGCTCACTTTGTAATCCATCTCTTGGTCCAACTTCAAGTATTGATATCTTTGACACTTCTCGAACTCCTCTTTTTTTTGATTTTTTAATCAAATCAAGTGTATACAAATATTGTAATATTCTCTATCTTTTGAATTAATAGCACTATGAATATTGGAAAAATTTCAGCTGTAACAATACCTTCTCCAGATTTATCTAAATCTGTCGAGCAATATGTTAATTTTCTAAATTATCGATTGGTTGACAAGGACAAGTTTCAAAAGAAGAAGCTATAGCTTGGAAGGCAGAAAATATTGAGGGAGCAGATTATATTGTTTTACAACCTGAGAACTTTTAATGATTTTGCTTTAGGTTCATCAAGCAGGAAAGCCAAGGAGAATATATCCTTTCAAAAGCGGAGGATGGAACGCGGCTGAACTAATTGTCCGTAATGTTGATGAAATGGCAATAAAACTGAGTAATTCAGAATTTGAGATTATCGGACCACCTGCTGACCTTTCATTTACAGATCAAATAAGAGCAATGCAGGTTATCGGCCCTTCAAGCGAGATTCTCTTTTTTAACTGAGTTTAAATCCAAGTTGCCAGAGTTTGATAGCCCCATAGCACGATGCGATGTTGATCAGACCTTTATAGTTATTCTAGCCGGTTCTTCTATGGATCAAATGCAAGAGTTTTACTGTAATAGTTTTAATTTAGATAAAGCAGCAGCTTTTGGATTCTCGAATTAGAGCTATTTCAAGAGTTTTTGGCAACCCTGAAGATACCGAAATATAAATCTGCTGCAATCCCTATAAAAGATCAATGCTTAATAGAGATTGATGAATTACCAGATGGAGCTGCCATAAGATCTTCTGAGCCTGGTTATTTGCTTCCAGGAATTTCTATGGTTAGTTTTCTTGCTTATGACAATGTATATAGAGATTCTTTAATCTATCAGTGCAATTTAACCCATCTTAAGGGTAAAAAGTGTTCAATTATCCATGGGAATGAACAAGAGATTATTGAACTGGTACATAAATAACTTTCAACTCTTACAGCGTTTTTTATCATTTTTTATCTTTTTGAGATAGAATTACACACTACTTTTCCATTATTGGAGGAATATGATGAAAGTAAAAAAACTAATTGTGCCTTTTATTGGGGGGTTATTTGCTTTAGCAATTAATTTCAATGCATGGGCACAAAACTCAGGCGCTTTAGAAGAGATTGTTGTTACTGCTCAAAAAAGAACTGAATCTTTACAAGAAGTACCAATTTCTATCGCAGTTTTTTCTGAAGACGAAATAGACGATTAAATATTAGTAATACCATTGACCTAGTTAAGAACATTCCAGGAATGACTGGAGTGACTAATGTTGGTCTTCCTCAAGCTGCGGCTTATTTTATAAGAGGCATTGGTCAGGATGAATCAGTTGCTACTCTTGATCCAGCTGTAGGAACTTTCGTTGATGGCGTTTTTGTTTCAAGGCAGATTGCTAACAATTCTAGACTTTATGATATTGAGAGTGTGGAAGTTTTAAAGGGACCTCAAGGAACTCTCTATGGTCGAAATACGACCGGGGTGCTGTGAGGATTATTACCAAAAAGCCTTCAGATCAGACAGAAGGCTATATCGATGTAGCTTACGGTGAATATGAAACGGTAGAAATGTCAGCTAAATTAAATGTTCCACTGGCAGAAAATGTGTTTGCAAAAGTTACTACATTCTATATTGATCAAGGCGAAGGATTTTTGTATAACGTTACTCTTGATAGGGATCAATTTAAACGAGATGCTAATGGAGCCCGAGCTCAAATTCTATACACACTTAATGATAGAACTGAATTCTTATTTACAGCCGAATATTCAAACGATGAAACTGGTGGCGCTGTGGGTGCCAACAAATTGAGTGCGTGTTGTGGCGATGACATATATGTTATCGAAAGTGGCCTTGAAAACACTTGGGCTGGTACTGAATTAATGGCATTAAGCATGAAGGCTACGATTGATTTTGATAATTTCCAAATGGAATTGATTGCAGCGGATAGAGATTTAGAGCATAGCTTTAACAATGACTATTCAGACCAACCAACACCAGCTTATTCGATTCCTAATTTGAGTGATCATATTCAAAAAAGCGTTGAATTGAACTTTACTGGTGAAATCGAGAGCAACAATTATGGAGCCATTCAATGGGCAGCGGGAGCCTCGTATTACGATGACGATAATGCTGTAGTATTTGGTGATGCATTGTTCTTATTTGGTGGCGCTGTAGCCGGAACCTTTATGAGAGACATGACCAATGTTACAGAGGCCAGAGCAGTTTATGCAGATATTGCAGTTGATCTAGGAAGCGGCTGGGGCTTAACAGTAGGCGGTCGATACACTAAAGATGAAAGAAAAGTTAATGTAGAGCAGTTTTTAGACCTCAACGGCGTGCCTTGGGAAGCTAGAGACAAATCTAATTTTATGGATCGAAGTGGTTGGCTATCAACGGCTGCTATAGGGCAACCGTTTGATAATGCAACTGTCGAAGCTTTGGGCACCAAAACAACCATCGACACGGATGAATTTACTAGTCGTTTAGTAGTGGATTATCAGGCAACTGATGACCTCATGTTCTATGCCAGCCTTGCAGATAGTTTTAAAGGCGGCGGATGGGCATCACGTGTAACTGCTGCTGCTGATTTCAAAGATTTAAAACCTGAATTTGTTGATAACTTTGAAATGGGTATGAAGAGTGAATGGAATGATGGTGCTATTAGGGTAAATCTTACATACTTCAGTGCTAATTACACCGATCTTCAGATCACTGCCATTGACCAAGAAACCGGTGCGTTCGTTTATTCAAACAAAGCTGATGCAGATGTTGAAGGTATTGAGGGGGAATTCCTTTATGCAGTTCGAGACGATCTTACTCTTTTTGCTAATATTGCAACATTAGAGGGAAGGTATACTGACCTTAAGCCAGGTGCTGAAGGTATTGCAGAGAAAGATCTTAAAAGAACTCCAGATTTTTCTTACAGATACGGTCTTGCCTATGATCGAGCTTTAGCCAATGGGGAATTTAGTTTAACCGCTGTTTTAAACAGGGAAGACGAATATTTTAGTAATCAAAATAATACTCCTAATGGTTTTAGACCAGCAGTTAGTAAGGTTGACGTTAACATGACTTACCGACCTAATGATGGCAATTGGAGACTTAGTGCCGGATGTACTAATTGTACAGATGAGCATCAAGCTAACTCCACACTTGATTTTGGGAATCTCGGATTTGTAACACAATTCCAAGATATACCGAGATTATGGAGAGTGTCATATAGATACGATTTCTAAATAATATATTTAGATAATTGCTAATATAAAGGCCGGTAGAAATACCGGCCTTTTTTCTCATTAAATTATGGAAATATTTAGTCAAATTGATTTTCTTTTATTGATTCTTTTAGCAGGAACACTCGCAGGAATCCTAGCAGGGCTTCTTGGTGTTGGTGGGGGTATAGTGATAGTTCCTTTGCTCTATTATATTTTGAACATTTTAGATTATAACCAATCAATTATTATGCATGTAGCTGTAGGTACATCATTATTTATAATAATACCCACAAGCATTCGTTCTTCTGTCGAACATAGAGTGAGAGGTTCTTTTGATCAACAGGTTTTTAAATTATGGTGTATCCCAATAATTATTGGAGCAGCTTTAGGCAGTTTATTAGCAATATATTCTTCTTTTAAATTATTAACCTTCCTCTTTGCTGTCATTGCTTCATTGGTTTCAATCCAAATGTTTTTTAGTGACTCTGACAGGAAGGTTGAAATACCGAAATCAATCTTTAGAGCTTCTCCGTTCTTTATTGGCTTAGTTTCAGCCATGATGGGGATCGGTGGCGGATCATTGAGTGTTCCAATTATGAATTATTCAGGAATTGATATGAAAAAAGCTGTGGGTACATCGGCTGCTTTTGGTTTTTTAATTGCCGTACCTGCATCTATAGGTTTCATGCTGGGCGGTTATCAGATGGCTGATATGCTTCCGCCCTTCTCTATTGGCTATGTAAACTGGATGGCTTTCTTACTGATTGTCCCTATTACATTAATGACGGTTCCTATTGGAGTAAAGATTGCACACAAGTCCTCACAGAAAGGTCTAAGAATGCTCTTCGCATTATTTTTAAGTATTACTGCTATTAGGATGTTTTCTGACTTAATCTAGAGATTAGAAAGTTAGAGCGTTTGATTCATTGCTAGCTAGAATTTCTTCAAGAGCTTTTCGCTGATTTTCAAGCATTGTGACTCGCTCAACTTCTTTTTCTAAAAACTTTTGCCAATTGGCCACTGTTTTAACAGAAGATGGAGTTGAACAACTGATTACTTTACCTTCAATTTCTTTATTCATTTCTCTAAAAGCTCTTTGAGTTTCCATTGTCACAAGAAGTTCCTCTAGGCCCATATTCTCTGCTGCTGCACAATCCTTAAGCGCTTGATCATTTCTTAGATCTGCATCAATCTTAGCGTTAGCAAAAGCATCTTTTGCACCTTCAAAATCGGCTACTTCAAACTGACACATTCCAAGGGTGATGTAAGATTCATCAAGTCGTTTAAGATCCCCTTTCTGTATCGCAGTTTTTGCTGAGTTAGTGCAACCTTCATAATCAGCTATATTATTAAGAGAACGAGCCAGACGAATGTCTAATTCACCATCGTCTGAGAGTTTAGCTGCTTCTCTTAGAGCAACTATTGCTGGTTCATCATATCCAGATAAAAACCATGCTTGCGCCAGTATCTTCCAATTTTTAACTTCTTTATCTACTTTGTCTTCATCAATAGCTTTTTGAAGTAGCTTTGCTGCTTCATAGGGAGCTTCTACTGATAAGTAGAGTTGAGCCATTTGGACAAATTCAGAACTCTTTTCAAGAAACCCTTCATGATATGCAGTTTGGTAAGCAGCCATCTGTTCTTTTTCTTGTTTGTCTTGACCGTAAAATGCTGACAGCTGAGTCCAGTATTCTTTCTTTGACCATTCAACAACCAGTCTTTCTAGAATCTCTTTAACTTTATCCATTTCTTCAAGCTCAAAGTAAGCAGCTCTTAACAAGAGCCACCAATTTTCTCTGGTAGGACCTTTAGCCAAGTTTGCAGCATCTGCCTCAATACTTTTAATTGCTTCTTCAATCTCAGTATATTTATCAGTACTCTTTCTCGTATCAGCTAAGTCTTCTTGGAGTTTTGATTTTACTAGTAAAGCCAGAGTAATTGAGTCAGTAGTATCTCTATCGTACTTAACTCTGTATTTACTAGCCGTTTCTTTAACAGCTTTTTCGAGGCTCTCTACTCTAAAGGCATTTGCTTCCTCTGCAATTGAGATACCCTTTTGGATTATTGGTATCATTTCCCTGTATTTCTTCTGCTGATACATCGCTGTGCCTTTTAGAATGTATAAGTCAGTTCTGTTAGGTTGCTCAACCAATAATGAATCTACAGCTGCTATGACATTGGCATATTCTTCAAGCTGAAAATAAAGTTGTGCAATTGTAAATTTGGACGCTTGGATCAAACCGTCTGGTACATTTGGATCTGCAACAACTCTTTTATAATAGGTTATAGCACCTCTTGAATCTCCCTTAAGGTATCTAACGTAGGCAAAGAAATAATTTACTTGACCTCTTTCATAAGGGCTTAATTTTTTAAATTCTAAGATACTGTTTAAAATTTCCACACCTTCATCAAGTTGTTCAGAGTCTATGAGTTCTTGAGCTTCGCCAAGTTTTTTAGCCACTTTCTCAGTCATTGAGCCCGTTTTCTTAGTCTTTCTTTGGCTGTTATCTTCTTGGCCATATGCAGTGGAAAAATTAATTGATGTTTGGTTGACATCAACACCAAGCATGATGACTGATAAGACAAGGATAGGTATGAGTTTGTTTTGCATTTTATTTTTCCAGTTCAAAGGTAATTTTATGCTGCACTCCCGGGACATCTATGGGTGTGCCATTGATTACTCTTGGTTTATATTTAAACTTTGAAGAAGCTTTAAGTGAAGCGTTTGCGAATAAACTACTTGTACATTCAACTACTTTACCTCCAGCTGTGGTTCCATTTCTAGTCACTGTGTACTCGACAATACACCATCCTTCAATACCTCTAGACAGCGCTCTATTAGGGTAAATCGGAGCAACTTTCACTATCGGAAGATATTCTCCTTCACCGGCATTAAATCCACCTATACCTGCTCCCACGCCGACATTAGCATCAACTGCACCAATGTTAACAGTATCTGCAGAGGTGTCGATATCATCTAATTCTTGTGGAGTATCTGGTGGCGGTTCTTCTGGTTCTGGAGGTTTTTTCGGTTTAGCATTCTTTGTATCAAGGTCTTCATCTTTTTTTATTCGAACAAAATCAACAAATCTTCCTTCGTACTTAGATGAAATCGCTCCTTTACCTGTAGCTATCAGAATTTGCATGACCCATAAGATGGCAAAAGTAGTAAACACAGAAATGAGTGCAGCTACAGCTATACGAGTTAAAGGATCCTCTATACTGATATTGCCCTTAGTTTGTTCTGATATCTCAGCCATAATTCAATAATTATTGCCCCTGTTCTGCAGCAATTGAAACGTTATAAACACCTGCCTGTCTGGCCGCATCCATAACTGTTACAACTGTTTCGTGAAAAGCTTTTTTATCTGCTTGAATAACCACAGAACCTTCTGGATTCTCAGCGTGTAATCTTTCAATATTGGGACGAACTGCTCTTGGATCTATTCTTCTTCGATTAATCCAGATCTCATTGTTCGCTCCTATTGCGACTAAGATATTTGCATTTTCTTTCTTAACCGCTGTTGGCGCGTCAGGTCTATTAACATCTAGTCCAGATTCTTTAACGAAAGAGGCGGTTACTATGAAGAAAATAAGCATAATAAATACAACATCTAGCATCGGAGTTAAGTTGATTTCTGCTTCTTCTTCTGGTGCTGCTTGAAATAGATTTTTTCTCATTTTTATTTCCTCTAAATTATTTAATCAGATCCTAGTGATTCCTCAAGATCATCAGCTTCAGAAGTTACCTTCTGATTAAGTATAGTCACTAAAAATACTCCAGACAATGCACCAACCATTCCTGCCATTGTTGGGATAGTAGCTTTGGAGACCCCAGATGCCATTGATCTTGCATTACCTGAACCTGATACAGCCATAACGTCAAACACTTCAATCATTCCTGTTACAGTGCCCATAAGTCCCAAGAGAGGACAGAGAGCAACAAGCGTTTTGATAATAGGAATGTATTGATTTGCCGACATATTAAACTCTGAGATCATCTGCTCTCTAATAGCATCTGAGCCCAAGACTTCTTTTCTTGTCGCTGATTCCATGATGATTGGATATTCGATTTAAGCGTCTTAACCTCTGTTTGAAAGTAAGCAAGCCGCTCTAAAATAAGCATCCACATTAGGAAGATGACTAATGCAATAATATTAAGTACTTGTCCTCCCATTTCGAGGAAGTCTCTAACTGCAATTATGATGTCACCCATTAATCAATCCTAATGTTAATAACTCATCATGATTTTTCTGAATGATTAGCAATTATTCCTGCAGCTTGTTCTTGAATGATTTGTGTAACTCGTCTGCTTCTTCCACTTACAATTGTATGTAGTAGAGTCGTAGGTATTGCAACCGTTAAACCAAGAACAGTCGTGACAAGTGCTTGTGAAATACCGCCAGCCATTAATTTAGGATCACCTGTTCCATATAATGTTATGGCCTGGAATGTTTTAATCATACCTGTAACAGTTCCCAGAAGACCCATAAGAGGTGCTACCACTGAAATAACTTTAATGATCAGTAATCCCTTATTAAGCTCAGGTGTTTCTTTAAAAACAGCTTCTGCTAATTTCAACTCAAGTGTATCGGTATCAACTGATTTATTATTTTCGTAGACACCAAGAACTCTACCTAGAGCATTGTCATCGCTTATTGTGCTTGATTCGAGTTGAGCTGTAACTGCTTTGTCCGCAGCTTGGAGTATAAACCACCTTTGACCAGCTATACTTACACCAAATAAGCCTAGAAGTATAACTAGGTATCCAACGATACCACCTTGCTGTACTCGCTCTATAAGATTAGGTCGAGCTACCAAGGAGGCAAGAACACCACCCAATGTCGGGTCTAAGCCGAAAGCGATCTTTTCATCTGATGGATTAAACAGTTCTGAAGTGCTACCAGTAAATCTTCTGCCTTCAGGTTGTCTTGGAATTTCAGTTACATTTTTAGTTTCTGGAGAATAATTAAGATATTTTCCATCTGCAACAATATTGAAAAGACCTACTCTTACGACTTCTGTAGGAGATTTAGCGCCATTGGTATCAATAACATCTGCTGTAAATTTTACAACTTTTCCTGATTCTGTCATTTCTTGTTGAAGCATAAACCAGAGTCTTTCAATCTCAGCTATAGATGGAAGTTTTGAGTTGCTGCCTATTTTCTTAGCTAGGTCTTCAAGAAACATAGTTCTATCAGGGTATTGGACATTTGTTACTGAGTTATCAAATCTAGTCCTAGCATCACCCGCAACCTGCTGCATTACACCGAAGAGTTCTTTGAGTGCACCTAAGCGTTCATTCAGAGTATCCTGTAGGTCATTATTGACAGCTTCATTTGCTTCAAACAATGCTTCTAGTTCTGAACTTCTAATTTCTTCATTAACTTTTGTTGTTTCAGCATCAGCCAACATTCGTTCTTGCTGGTCTCTTTTTTGTCTGAATTCTGTTTCTCTTTGCTGATTCTCTTTAGTATCAGAGAGTTTACCTTGCTGAACTCGATCAAGAAGTTGATCTATAGTATTCGCTGATTGCTGAGAATATGCTGGTATTGACATCAGAGATATCAGAGCAATAATAATTTTAAAATTTTTCATTATATTGCCTCCGCTGAATCTACAGGCAGAATAACTAGATCAGGTGCAACCTGTTTCTTAGCAATCTTTAAACCTGCTTTAATACCGTTTCTATTGTCATCGGCATCTACCCAAGATCTTGTCTTCTGATCCCAGACACCTGAAACTGCTCCGTCCACAGATTGGTATAAGAATGAAACCCTTCCGATACGAAGAAAATCTAATTCAAGAGTCTTTCCGTCTACTTCAAGGGTGTCTTTGTAGGTTTCTATAGTTTTACCGTAATCGTTTTCAATTTGATAAGCCTCTGTAACTTTTCTAAATTTTTCGGCAACAGTTACATCTTCTCTCTGCATTAGTTCTTTAAGGAAATCGACTCTCTCCGTTCTTTCTTCCATCAAAAAAGGTACATCCAATTGTACAAATTGATCCAGTGAGTCAATCATTTGTGTCATGACTGGAACGATTTTTCGATTTATTTGTGAAGCAACGAGTATTGACTGTTCAAGGTCTACTTTAACTCTTGCTTGATTCTCAATCTGTAGTTCAAGAAGTTGGTTATAGATTTTAAGCCCATCAATCTCTTTAAGAGCGGCTCTATATCTATCCTCCATTTTTCTTGTCTGTTCTACTACTTTATCTATTCTTTGCTGTGATTCCTGTGCTAAGAGAGTTCTTTCTGTCTGACCATTGAGAACCTGACTCAATGTTTCTGCAGGAACCATCATAGGCAATGTTATAAGGATGACACCGCCAATTAGAATCTTTGTAGTTAGTCTATGAAAACGTTTCATATAAAAATACTCCTGAAATGATTATAGCTGTATGAGGTTTTCCCTTCCTCACGAAAGATTTGATAATAGCATAATCAAAAAAGACTCCAAAGACTAAATAATGAATTATTTATTAAAAAAAGGGTTGAGTTTTTGTTAATTTTTGCTAAAAAAATCTTTCTACGAATTAATTTATTGTTAATTTATGTTGACAATAATCCTTACTTCAAAGATGATTTCCTCCCATGAACACTAAAAAAGAACTTAATAATTTAATTCTAGGACTACTAATTCTGCTAGAGATTAGAACTAGTGGGGCTTCCCTATAGAAATAAAAAAAATTTTATTAAATAATAAGCCCCGCAACAAAGCGGGGTTTTTTTTGAGAAATACAATTTGAAATTGGAGTAAAAAATAATGCAGATATTTTATGACAGCGACGCAGATCAAGATTTAATTAAGAATAAGAAAGTAGTTATTGTAGGTTATGGCTCACAAGGTCATGCCCATGCTAATAACCTAAAAGACTCAGGTGGTAAAGTTACAGTTGCTCTTAGAGAGAGCTCTTCATCTTGGACTAAAGCCGAAGCAGCAGGATTAAACGTTTCTTCAGTTCCTGAAGCGGTTAAAGATGCTGATTTGGTTATGGTCTTAATTCCCGACGAACTTCAGTCGCAAAATTATAAATCAGAGATTAACGATAATATTAAAAAAGGAGCTGTTTTAGCTTTTGCTCATGGTTTTAATATTCATTTTGAAATGATCATACCTAGAGAAGATCTGGATGTAATCATGATCGCTCCAAAAGGCCCTGGCCATACTGTCAGATCTCAGTATGAATCAGGAGCAGGAGTACCTTGTTTGTTAGCAATTCATAAGGATGTTTCAGGCAATGCTAGAGACATTGGTTTGTCTTATGCTTCTGCAATAGGGTCAGGTAGAGCTGGCATAATTGAAACCAACTTCAAAGATGAGACTGAAACAGATCTTTTTGGTGAACAAGCTGTTTTATGTGGAGGGCTTACTTCACTCATTCAAACTGGATACGATGTGCTAGTTGAAAATGGATACCCACCTGAGATGGCTTATTTTGAATGTCTGCATGAGGTTAAGCTGATTGTTGATTTGATTTATGAAGGCGGTCTTCAAAATATGAGATACAGCATTTCTAATACAGCTGAATACGGTGATTATGTAAGTGGACCAAAAGTAATTAATCAAGACACCAAGAAGGTTATGGAGTCGATTCTGGGAAGAATCCAATCTGGAGAATTTGCAAAAGAATTTATGGATGATTGCAATAAAAGTGATAATGGTAAACCTGGTCCTTTGATGAAAAATTATAGAGATCAGGCGTCTAACCATTCAATAGAAAATGTAGGCCATGAATTAAGGGGAATGATGCCCTGGATTGCAAAAAATAAAATAGTAGATAAATCAAAAAATTAACAAGAAATAATGGATGAATCATGAATCAATCTGAAGAAGTAATAATTTTTGACACCACTCTTAGAGATGGAGAGCAAGCTCCTGGTTGCAGCATGACATTAGGAGAAAAGTTAAAAATAGCTCATGCCCTTAAAGATCTTAATGTTAATGTTATTGAGGCAGGCTTTGCAGCTGCTTCTCCAGGAGATTTTGAAGCAGTAAATACTATCGCTAAGGAGATAGAGGGACCGACGATTTGTACATTAGCAAGATGTAATCCGGATGATATAGAGCAGGCTCATAAGGCATTAGAGGTTAATCCAAATCGAAGAATCCATGTCTTTGTTGCCACAAGTGAGATCCATCTTAAACATAAATTAAATATGGCTAAAGAAGAGGTCCTCAAGGCAGCTTATGAGGGGGTTAAAATGGCTAAGGAGTTTTGCGACAATGTAGAATTCTCTCCAGAAGACGCATCAAGAACTGACCATGACTTTTTAACTGAAGTTGTGAATGCTGCGATTGATGCTGGAGCTACTACAATTAATATACCAGACACTGTTGGTTACACCATTCCTTATGAATTTGGTGAGCTATTTAGTCATCTCATTACAAATTGTGAGAACACTGAAAATGTTGTTTTCAGTGTTCATTGCCACGATGATCTTGGTTTGTCGGTTGCTAATAGTTTGGCTGCATTAGAATCTGGAGCGAGACAAGTTGAATGTACCATTAATGGTATTGGTGAAAGAGCAGGTAACACCTCTCTTGAAGAAGTATGTATGGCTGTTAAAACAAGAAAAGAGTATTTTGATTTTCATACCTCTATAGATACAACCAAGCTTTATCCGACCAGCAGGCTGGTTTCGAGTATCACAGGCATGCATGTGCCTAGAAATAAGGCTATTGTTGGTGACAATGCTTTTTCACATGAGGCTGGAATACATCAGCATGGAATGCTTAGACACGCATCCACTTATGAGATTATGAAACCTCAGGATGTTGGCATAGGTAGATCTAACCTTGTCTTGGGCAAACATAGTGGCAGACATGCGTTCTTAGATAGAGTAAAAGAGCTTGGCTTTGAGATAAGTAAGGATGAACTAGATCCTGCATTTAAGGAATTTAAGAAACTAGCCGATAGAAAAAAAGAAATTTTTGACTCTGATATAGAAGCAATAGTTCTTAATGCTGATACAAGCAGGCTTAATACATGGGAATTAGTTGATTTAGAAACTTCATCTGGTTCTTCTTGGGGAGCTGTTGCAGATTTAAAGCTTAAAAAAATCGATGGCACATTGCATGAGTCAGGTTCTGAAAAGAGACGATCAAGTGGACCTATAGACTCAGTTTTTAATGCCATTAATCAAATAACCGGATACAATTTGGAATTGATTAATTTTGAGATTCACAGTGTCAGTGTGGGTGAAGATGCTCAAGGTGAGGTCACTGTTACTGTTAATTTTGATGGACAAGACTATAGAGGTCATGGAGTCAGCACCGACATAATTGAATCTGGCGCCCTAGCCTACCTTGAAGTAATTAATCGAATAGAGCGAAACAGAGAGAAACACTAGAGGGGAATTATGCCACTAAAACCAACAAAACATATTTGGTTCAATAATGAACTTGTTCCTTGGGAGGAAGCAAAGATTCATGTTTTGAGTTATGGGCTGCATTATGGGGCCGCTGTTTTTGAAGGAATAAGAGCTTATTCAACCAAAAATGGGACAAAGATATTTAGATTGGAAGACCACATAAAAAGACTATTTAATTCAGCAAAGATATACAGAATGAATATGCCTTATGATATCGAGGCAATTATGCAGGCCTCAAGAACCACAATTACTTCGAACAATTTAAACGATGGGGCTTATATTCGACCCATTGCTTTTCGTGGCTATAATGACCTAGGTCTCCACGCCTCTCTTGATGATGGAATTGATGTCGCAATAGCAGCATGGGAATGGGGAGCTTATCTAGGAACTGACGGACAAGAGAAAGGTGTCGATGTTTGTGTTTCATCATGGAATAAGATTGCTCCTAATACTATTCCAGTAATGGCAAAAGCCTCTGGTAACTACCTTTCAGGAACTCTGGTAGCAATTGAAGCCAAAGAGAATGGTTATGATGAAGGTATATGCCTTGACTCTAAGGGAATGGTAAGCGAGGGAGCCGGCGAGAATATATTTATGGTCAAAAATAATGAAATCTTTACCCCCCCTCTTAGCTCATCAATCCTTGATGGTATTACGAGAGACTCTGTCATTAAAATTGCTCAGAGCCAAGGCTATGAAGTTACGGAGAGAGAAATTGCTAGAGAGGAACTTTATTTAGCTGATGAGTTATTCTTTTCAGGTACTGCAGTTGAAATCACTCCAATAAGAAGTGTGGATAGGATTAATATTGGTAATGGTTCTAGAGGTCTAATAACACAAGAGATCCAAAAAGTATTTTTCGGACTATTTGATGGATCAACTCCAGACGATTGGGGTTGGTTAGATAGTGTTGAATAATTCTCCAAAAACCCTCTTTGAAAAAATATGGGATCAACATATCGTTGTTCCTGAAACTGAAGACACACCTGCTATCTTATATATTGATCTTCATTTGATTCACGAAGTTACAACTCCTCAGGCATTTACTCAATTAAAAGAAAGCAATCTAAGCGTAAGAGCTCCTGATAAAGTTTTAGCAACCATGGATCACTCCACACCGACTGTGCCAATTAAAACAATTAAGGATTTAGATTTAGTTGCTGAATCGGGCCCCGCTGGGCAAATCAGAGATATGATTAAAAATTGTCAAGATTTTGGCATCGAACTCTATGGTTTTGATAGTGATCGCAGAGGAATTGTACACGTCATTGGTCCTGAATTAGGAGCAACTCAACCTGGTAGGACAATGGTTTGTGGAGACAGCCATACCAGTACCCATGGAGCTTTTGGTGCCCTAGCCTTCGGTATAGGGACAACTGAAGTTGCCCATGTACTTGCAACTCAATGTCTATTGCAAAGGAAACCTAAAACATTGGCAGTTAATTTGAATGGCAATCTTAATAATGGGGTTTCTGCTAAGGATATAATATTAAAAATCATAGGGACTATTGGTGTCGATGGTGGAACTGGCCATGTTATAGAGTACCGAGGAGATACAGTTTCTTCTCTTTCATTAGAAGAAAGGATGACAATTTGCAACATGAGCATAGAAGGAGGAGCAAGAGCAGGAATGTTTGCTCCAGATGAAGCAACTTTTGAGTACCTTGAAGGAAGACCAATGGTGCCAAAAGGTGATCATTGGCATGAGGCAGTTGAGGAATGGAAAAAATTGGTTAGTGATCAGGGTTCTGTGTTTGATAAAGAGGTTGATATTGACGTGATTCTCTCAAGCCTATGGTAACTTTTGGTACCAACCCAGGCATGGTTATGCCAATAGATTCTGAAGTCCCGGATCATAAAGGTAATCAGAGTTTCAAGCAAGCCCTTGATTACATGAAAGTAGAATCTGGTAAACCCCTTCTTCAAAAACCGATTGATGTTGTTTTTATTGGTAGTTGCACTAATTCAAGACTATCTGATTTAAAAGACGCAGCAGAAATTCTCGAAGGTAGAAAAGTTGCCGATGGTGTTAGAGCGATGATTGTTCCTGGGTCACAAGCAGTTAAGGCCGAAGCAGAAACAATCGGATTAGATAAAATCTTTTTAGAATCAGGTGCAGAATGGAGGGAATCAGGTTGTTCTATGTGTCTTGGTATGAATGGTGATACCGTTGGCAATGGTCAATTAGCCGTAAGCACCAGTAACCGAAACTTTGAAGGTCGGCAAGGCAAGGGGTCAAGAACGATTCTAGCTAGTCCTAAAACTGCAGCCGCTTCAGCAATATCAGGAGTTGTTCAAGATCCAAGAGTATTTGGAAACAATTAGAATATGGAAAAGATAATAAAATTTTCATCAAAAACGGTCGTCCTCCCTAATGAAGATGTAGATACTGATCAAATAGTTCCTGCTCGATTCTTAACACTTCCATCTAAAGAAGGAATTGGCGAATGTCTTTTTTATGACTGGAGATTCAATGAATCTGGGGAACCTAATAAAGATTTTGTTCTTAACAAAGAAGAATCTCAAGATTGTTCAGTGCTTGTTGCAGGTAATAATTTTGGATGTGGGTCCTCAAGAGAACATGCACCATGGGCCTTGGTCGATTATGGATTTAAAGCTATTGTTAGCACATCGTTTGCTGATATTTTCAAAAACAATTCTCTCAAAAATGGCCTTATACCTATTACCGTTCCAGAAGAGATGCATAAATGGTTGATAGATAATCCAGGAGTTGATGTAATGATTGATTTAGAAAAACCTTAATACAAACCCAACAAGGTCATGAATCATCTTTTCCAGTTGAATCCTTTTCTAGATATTGTTTGATGAACGGTATAGATCAGCTAGGATACATCCTTAGTCAGGAATCAGAAATTACAAAACACGAAAGTAAATTATGAAAGCTACTATCACACTCCTACCAGGTGACGGAATTGGACCCGAGGTTACCGACGAAGCAGTAAAAGTTTTAAAAGTTATTGAAGAGAAATTTGATCATTCATTTACATTAAATAATGCTCTATTTGGTGGCATAGCAATTGACCAGACAGGATCTCCCTATCCACAAGAGACACAAGATTTATGTAAAGAGGCAGATGCTGTTTTATTAGGTGCAGTTGGCGGCCCGAAATGGAGTGATCCCAGAGCTAAAACGAGACCTGAAAAAGGGCTTTTAGATATGAGATCTGATTTAGGCGTTTATGCAAATCTACGTCAAATTAGAACCTATCCTCAATTGATTGATAACTCTCCAATTAAAAAAGAATACCTTGAAGGAATAGATATTATCTTTGTGAGAGAGTTAATTGGAGGTATCTACTTTGGAGATAAGGAAAGAAGGAATAATTATGCAAAAGATGTTTGTGAATATTCAACTGCTGAGATTGAACGAATTACAGATGTTGCTGTCAAACTATCTCAACAAAGAAAAAAGAAAATTATATCCATTGATAAAGCAAATGTTATGGCAACCTCTCAATTATGGAGAGAGGTTACGACGAAATACCTAGAAGATAACTTTCCTGAAATAGAAATAGAACATATGCTGGTTGATGCAGCAACCATGCATCTTCTCTCGAGACCAGCTTATTTTGATGTGGTTTTAGCTGATAACTTATTTGGTGATATTCTTACCGATGAAGCTTCTATGCTCACTGGCTCTATTGGAATGATAGCCTCTGCATGCCTAGGAGATAATAATTTTGGTGTTTACGAGCCAATACACGGGTCTGCACCGGATATACAAGGTAAAGGTATTGCAAACCCTTGTGGCATGATTTTATCACTCTCAATGCTGCTTAGACATTCTCTAGATTTAAACGAGGAAGCAATAGCTATAGAACAAGCAATTCACAATGTATTAGATGAGGGTATTTTCACAGCTGATTTATCTACATCTAATAGCGTTAGTACTTCTATAATGGGCGAAAAGATAGCTCAAAAAATTTAATTTCCCCTACTCTTTTTACTTGCTAAATAAACTTTTCTACATATAATGTGCTAACACATTAATACATTGGTATATATATTATGAAAATTGATAGAGTGTTTAATAGTAAACAAGAAAAAGAAACAGAAGAAAAATTCTACAAAGCCATCATGACACTTAGTAATCTTGATGAGCATAAAGCTTTTTTTAACGATATTTTTACACCAGCTGAACTTCAGTCAATCAAAGATCGTTGGTCGGTGGCTGAATTGCTTGATAAAGGATATACATATCGAGAAATTAACACGCTAACAGGGGTAAGTGTGACCACAATAGGTCGAGTAGCAAGATTTCTTCATGATGGCTCAGGCGGCTATTCGCTCGCATTAAAGCGACTTAAATAATGTCAGATAAAAGGATAAAAATAGCGATTCAAAAATCAGGTCGCTTAACAGAGCACTCCACTTCCCTTTTGCAGAAGTGTGGACTAATCTTCAGCCATGCTAAGGATCAATTGATCGGATATGGCGAGAATATGCCATTTGATCTAATGTTTGTTCGTGATGATGATATTCCAGACCTGATACAAGATAACCTATGCCAAATAGGTATTGTTGGTCTAAATGTGGCTATGGAAAAACAAATAGGTATGGAAAATGCAAAGAAAGGATGTGCTTATACAATAGAACAGACACTTGATTTTGGTCAATGCTTGCTTGCTTTTGCTTATCCAGAAGATTCGGGATATTCAGCTATCGAGCAGCTCGAGGGTAAGACGATTGCTACAAGCTACCCATTTATTGTTTCCAAATACATAGAGGACAAAAAGTTGAATATTAAGATTGCTGAATTTTCTGGTGCTGTGGAGCTGGCTCCTAGTTTAGGTAAAGCTGAAGCAATTTGCGACTTGGTTTCATCTGGAGCTACGCTTAAGGCTCATAATTTAACTCAGGGTGAAGTCATCCTTGATAGCACCGCCGTTGTGATTCAATCAAATAATTTATTGGACGATAAAGAGCAACTGTGGGTTTCTAAGCTTTTGGAAAGAATTAATGGTGTTCTTCAAGTCAGAGAGAGTAAATACATTATGATGCATGCTCCTAAAGATTCGATTCACACGATAACTGAACTCTTACCAGGAACTGAATCACCAACAATTATTCCTCTGGAAGGGACAAGTGAGATTGTAGCAGTGCATGTGGTTTGTAAGGAAACAATATTCTGGGAGACCTTAGAGGACCTTAAATCTATTGGCGCCTCTTCTATTCTTGTTGTTCCAGTTGAAAAGATGTTGATGTAGTTATGAGTCTTGAAAAGATAATCAATTGGAACGAAGTCTCTGAAGACACAAGGGTTGATCTATTAGAAAGACCAACTCGGGTTATTCGTGAAGATCAGAACGAGATTATCGAAAAAATATTTGCTGCAGTGATGAGTCAAGGTGATAAAAAGTTAAGAGAGTACACAAAGGCTTTTGATAATGTCGAAATCGATTCAATAGAGATGACAGATCAAGAGATTCATGAATCTCTTGAACAAACACCAAAAGAGTTAAAGGATTCCATAAGGAATGCGATTGAAAATATAAAGAGCTTTCACGAATCTTTTTCCGATATAGATGATATTACAGTCGAAACTGTTGCTGGAGTTAAATGCAGCGCTATAACCAGACCAATTGAAAAAGTTGGTCTCTATGTGCCAGCAGGAAATAATCCCCTGCCCTCTACTGCCATGATGTTGGGGGTTCCATCAATGATTGCTGGGTGCCCAGAGAGAGTCTTGGTTTCACCTCCCAATAAAAATGGGGTGGTGGATCCAACAATTGTGACTGTTGCACATTTTTGCAACATTAAACGTATTTTTAAAATAGGAGGAGCTCAAGCTATCGCAGCTCTTGCATTCGGTACAGAAAGTGTTCCTCAAGTTAATAAGATATTTGGCCCAGGCAATAGTTGGGTTACTCAAGCAAAAAGACTGATTTCAAGCTATGACGCCAGTGTATCAATTGATATACCAGCAGGGCCAACTGAAGTTCTTATTATCGCTGATGGAAATTCTGATCCTTTATATTTAGCTTTTGATCTTTTATCTCAGGCTGAGCATGGGGTTGATTCACAAGTTATTCTATTATCAACGAGTCAAAGACAACTCTATGAAGTCCAAGAACAAATAAAAGAATCTTTAAAAACTTTATCTACTAGAGAGGTAGCCGAGCAAGCCATGACTAACAGTAAACTTATTTTAGTAGATAATTTAGAGACAGCAGTCAATATTTCCAATGAATATGCTCCTGAACATTTGATTCTTTCGTTTGATGCAGCAACTGATTGGCTTTCTAAAATAAAATCTGCAGGTTCAGTTTTTCTTGGCATGTGGAGTCCAGAATCAGCCGGTGATTATTGCAGTGGAACAAATCACGTGCTTCCAACTGGTGGTTTTACAAAGTCACTTAGTGGAATTACTGTTGCAAGCTTCCAAAAGACTATCTCAGTTCAGGAGATTACAAAGAAGGGCTTAGGAAACCTATCAAACGATATAGTAAAGCTAGCTCGTGCAGAAGGCCTTGAAGCTCACGCTAGAGCAGTTGAAGTAAGGGTGAGTAAAAATGAATGTTGATATCAAAAGTATAGTCAGGCCAGAGGTGCTTCGCTTAAAACCTTATATACCAGCTAAAAAAGTTACAAATACAGTCAGATTAAATGCGAATGAAAGTCCATTTTCTGTAACTGACAATGCTGAAGCAATGTCGCTAAATTTATATCCAGATGCAGTTCCTTATAGAATTAGAAGTTCAGTTGCTAATTATTTAGGCATTATTGAGGAGAATTGTGTTGTAACGAGAGGCAGCACAGAAGCAATAGATATTTTAATTCGTACTTTTTGTTCACCTAGAGATGACGAGATTATTATTTTCCCACCGACATTTGAAATGTATCAGTTTTATGCAGCCATCCAGGGGATTAATATTGTTAGTGTTCCTTTACTTGAAAATAGCAACTATCAAATTGATATTGATGGTTTTAAAAGTAAATTAAGCAAAAAAAGTAAACTGACCTTTCTATGCTCTCCATCTAACCCAACAGGTCATTCGATAGATACAACTACTATTTATCAAGTCTGTGAATCGTTAAAGGATTATGGTCTTTTAGTTCTTGATGGTGCGTACGCAGAATTTTCGGATGAAGCTGTTTATCGAGAGATACTCAACGATTTCTCTAATGTAGTTGTCTTAAGGACCCTATCAAAAGCATTTGGCCTAGCAGGATCACGATGCGGTGCTTTGATTGGTAGTAATGAGATATGCGAATATATTATGAGAGTTATACCGCCCTACTCTTTTTCAAAACCATCAGAGCAGACAGTTCTTGAGTCATTAACTGAGAAAGGCATAGAAAAATCAAAAGAAAACATAAAATCAATACTCAAGGAACGCCAATACTTAGAAAATGAGTTAAAGAATTTAACCAGCGTTAAAGAGGTATTTCCATCAGAAACAAACTTTGTCCTTGTAAAAACTACAGGCGCAGAGCAATTTTGTGAACGAGCGAAAGAATCGGGATTTCTTTTACGTAATGTTGGTTATCAACCAACTCTAAATAACTGTGTAAGAATTACTGTCGGCACTAGAGAACAAAACCAAAATCTTATAAGAGGCCTAAAAGATGAATAATCAATCACAAAAAATACTCTTTATAGATCGGGACGGGACTTTAATTCATGAGCCGGAGGATTTTCAAGTTGATTTGCTTTCTAAGATAAGTTTAGTACCTAGTGTTATAGAGGCTTTAACTAAACTCAAAGATAGCGGTTATCTCCTAGTGATGGTAACAAATCAAGACGGACTGGGCACAGAGTCATTCCCAGAAGCTGATTTTGAAAAATGTCAGAAGTTTTTAATTGATCTATTGTCTTCACAGAATATTACCTTTGAGAAGGTCTTTATATGCCCTCACTTTGAAAGCGATCAGTGCGATTGCAGAAAACCCAGGACAGGTTTATTAACACAATTCCTCGTAGATCGGAATATAGATAAATCAAGATCTTATGTTATTGGTGACAGAGACACCGATCTTCAGTTAGCAGACAATCTCGGTTTGCAAGGTATAAAAATTAATCCAAAGACCGAAGGTGAATGGATTCGTATCAGTGACTCTATTTTGAGTGAGGATCGAATGGCAGTGGTTTCCAGAGAAACCAATGAGACTAAAATAATTGCAGCCGTTAACCTAGATAGTTCTTCACCATTATCGATTAATACAGGCATAGGTTTTTTTGATCATATGATTGAACAATTAGGGAAACATTCAGGAATATCAATAGAACTAAAATGCAATGGAGACTTGGAGGTTGATCAGCATCATACGGTTGAAGACGTTTCAATTACATTGGGTCAAGCTATCAAAGAGTCCTTAAGCAACAAAAGGGGAATCGGTCGGTATGGTTTTACTCTTCCAATGGACGATGCTCTAGCAACAATTGCTATTGATCTGTCGGATCGACCATTTTTTAAATTTAATGGAGAGTTTAGAAGAGAAGTTATTGGAGAATTGCCGACTGAATTAGTTCCACACTTTTTTTATACCTTCAGTCAATCACTCGGAGCAAATATACATTTGAGCGTTTCAGGTGAGGATGATCACCATAAAATAGAAGCGTGCTTTAAGGTTCTTGGTAGAGCCCTATCTCAAGCTCTAAATATTTCAGGAAACAAAGATCTGCCTTCTACCAAAGGTACATTATAAATGAAACAGCAAGTTGCTATTATCAGCTCAGTAGGCTCTAATTTGGCTTCTCTTAAATTCGCTTTAGATCGACTAGATGTTAATTATTGTGAGACTGAGGACCCTCAAAAAATTATTAACTCCAGCCATGTAATTTTACCGGGTGTTGGTTCTGCACAAAAAGCCATAAAGAACCTAAAGAACAATGATCTAATTGATGTTATCCCATTGCTAAATCAGCCAACTTTAGGAATTTGTCTCGGCATGCAGTTACTCATGCAAACATCGAATGAGAATAATTGTGAATGCCTTGGAATCATAGAAGGCAATTGTGAGTCTTTTGTAGCTGACAGTGACCACCCTGTACCCCATATGGGCTGGAACAGCCTGAGCATTAATTATTCATCAGAGTTAACTAATGAGATAAAAGAAGGCGAGTATTTTTATTTTGTGCATGGTTATTATATTCCAATTCTTAAGGAGACTGTCGGCATCACAGAATATGCTTCATCATTTTCATCAGTTATTCAAAAAGACAATTTTTTTGGCACTCAATTTCACCCTGAAAAATCAGGATTGCAGGGATTAACTCTGTTATCTAATTTCTTAAATATTCAATAATATGCAATTAATACCAGCCATAGATCTATTGAATGGACAATGCGTTAGATTGTTTCAAGGTGATTTTAATGACATTACCTATTACGACAAAGATCCTGTCTCATTAGCAAAATATTATGAATCCTTAGGTCTTTCTAGAATTCATCTGGTTGATTTAGATGGCACTAGGAATGGAATTACCATGAATGAGAATATTGTTGAGCAAATTATTAATTCGACAAATCTAGAGGTTCAAATGGGAGGTGGCTTACGATCCAAGAGTCAGATTAGCAAATGGTTGGAATCATCAATTAATTATTTGGTAATTGGGAGCTATGCCATAGAGAATATTGCAGATTTTAACATGTTTGTAGACGATCATGATAAAAGAAGATTTATTATTGCATTGGATGTAAGAACGGATGTTTCACCACCTGAAGTAATGATTAAAGGCTGGAAAGAATCATCAGGGATGGATTTATGGACGTTAATTAAAGAGTTTATAAATTTTGGATTTAATGACTTTCTTATTACAGATATTCAAAAAGACGGAACCCTTCAGGGTCCAAATATTCAGCTTTACGAAAGATGCATGAAGACCAGTCCTACTGCACGCTTCATATGTTCTGGTGGTGTTAGCAGTATTGAAGATTTAATCAGACTTAGGGATAAATCAATCCATGCAGCAGTTGCTGGTAAATCGCTGCTTGAAAGTAAAATTTCACAAGAGGAGATAAAACGATTCTTACTCGGCGAATAATTCCCTGCCTTGATGTCAAAGACGGCAATGTCGTCAAAGGTGTAAAATTCAGAGATCATCGAATCGTTGGTGATATTTTAGACTTATCGGTTCGCTACAATGAAGAAGGTGCTGATGAGTTAGTTTTTTATGATATTACAGCCAGCCCGGATCAAAGGACAGTCGATCGAAGTTGGGTTAATAAAGTTGCCAGTAAAATTAATATCCCGTTTTGTGTCGCAGGAGGCATTAAAAGTATTAAAGATGCTGAAGAGATACTTAACTATGGGGCAGACAAGATCTCTATTAACACCCCAGCTATTGAAAGTCCTGAATTAATCACTGAGCTGGCCAATAACTTTGGATCACAATGTGTGGTGGTTGGCATCGATAGTTATCAAAAAGATAATCAATATATGGTCTACAGCCACACTGGAAACCCAGCTAAAACCAAAGAGACCAAAAAAAAGACATTTTCATGGGCAAAAGAAGCAGAGGACAGAGGTGCAGGTGAAATCGTCTTAAATTGTATGAATCAAGACGGTGTCAGAAAAGGTTATGACATTAAACAACTAATTGGAGTTAATGAGGTTATCAATATCCCTCTTATTGCTTCAGGCGGTGCTGGTCGATTAGCTGATTTCTCAGAGGTTATTTTAAATGCTAATGTAAGTGGCGCCCTTGCTGCTAGTGTGTTTCATAAAAATGTAATCAATATTTATGATTTAAAAGTATTTTTAAAAAGTAAGGATATCGAGGTTAGGTTATGAAAGAAAATAAAAGAAGTTTTATTTATGATTTAGAAACTATCATTAACCAAAGAATAGCTGAATCAGACGAGAGTAGTTACACATTCCAACTTATTTCATCTGGTTCTGGTCTGATGGCAAAGAAATTGGTTGAAGAGAGTGCTGAGCTTGCGGTTGCATCTCTAGAGCAACCCATTAAGAGAGAAGAGCTTTTATGGGAGGCAGCAGATTTAATTTATCATTTACTTGTGTTAATGAGAGCAAATGATATAAGTTTGGATGATATTTCAAATGAACTTGAATCCAGGCATCATAAGTAAGATATGACAATTACACAAAGCCAAATCGAGAATTATAGAAACTTAGGCTTCCTAGTGATAAAGGACTTTTTTGATGCAAAAGTAATGAACAATATTCTCAAAGAGGTCAATCTCATGGAACACGAGGAACCTCTCAAAGGCGGGATCATGAAATATTATGAAGAATCCAGCAACAACTCAAACCAAACTCCTGCTAAACCTCTCCTAATTCGTATTGAAAATTTCATTGAGGCTAACGATTATCTGAGTTCCATTGTAAATCATCCAACAATTCATAAAACACTCACAGAATTATTTGGTGAGCCAGGGGTATTATTAAAAGAAAAGATTAATTATAAACCACCTGGTTCACCACCCGATCACCTGCATCAAGACTCGCAGGCAGGTTGGGATGATTATGGCAGTGAATTCTTGTCTGTATTGATAGCAGTAGAAAATAGCACCACGGAAAATGCTTGTGTTGAGTTCGATACTTCTGGTGCATATAAAGATTCATTAGCAGGCCCATTGTGGCAGCCCTTAGAGGCAGATGCTTTACCAGACTTAAATTTGCAACCTATTGAAACAAATAGTGGAGATATAATTATTTTTAACAGCTATGTCCCTCATGGTTCGGAATCCAATTCTTCAAATCAAAGACGCTGCAATATATACCTTACTTACAATAAGCTATCAGAGGGTGATCATCGAATTGACTATTTTAAAGACAAGAGAAAAAGTTTTCCTCCTAACAATGAAAGAGACCCCAATAAAGATTACAGTTTTAAGGTCTGAAACTAGATCAGTTTATTGGGATTCATTATGTTTTTAGGGTCAATGCTCGATTTAAGTGATTGCATTAACTGAATCTTTACCGGATCTGAAAAGTACACCAAATCATCTTTTAATTTAGTTCCAATCCCGTGTTCTGCACTAAAAGAGCCACCCAGTGATTCAGCAATTTCGTGCACCATTCTGTTTACATCAAAGATTTTATCTAGAAAGTCCTGTTCGTTCATAGCATCTGGTTGTTTTTTAGTGAAATGCAGATTGCCGTCACCCAAGTGCCCAAAGGTGTAAACAATGGAATCGCCTACAATTTCTTGCATAGCTTTTGATGCGGTTTCAACAAATTCTGGAATCTTCTTTATGGGGACAGAAATATCATGATGAATTCCTCTGCCTGATAACTTTTCAGCTTCAGAGATACTATGCCTTATTTTCCATATGTCATCCTTTTCTTTCTCATTGTTGGCAATTATTGCGTCAATGATCATTCCTGATTCCATATGTTTATTTAAAAAATCTAATATAAGTGCATCTTCTGTATTAATTATTTCAACAATGACTTGCCACGGGTGTTTTGAACCTAAAGGAATACGAAAATGAGGTAAGTATTTTTCTACTGCCTGTATGCAAGTGTCACTCATAAATTCGAATGCAGAAACATTATCACCAAATGAATCTTTGGTTAAGTTCAATAAATCTATTGCTTCTTCAGAGTTATTTAAGGCAAGAAGACTAGTGCATATGTTTTTTGGTTCAGAGTAAAGTTTTAAACAGACTTTAGTGATTATTCCAAGAGTCCCTTCAGCGCCGATAAAAAGTTGTTTTAGGTCGTAGCCAGTGTTGTCCTTTCTTAATCCCTTTAGATCGCTGAATAATGTTCCATTCGGAAGAACTACTTCTATGCCCATTACTTGCTCTCTAGCCATGCCATATTTTAAAACATTAACACCGCCAGCATTGGTTGAAATATTGCCACCAATCTGACACGATCCCTCAGCACTAAGGCTTAAAGGGAAAAGTAGATTATTTACAGACGCTGCTTCTTGAATAGTTTGGAGTATACAACCTGACTCCACAATGATTGATCGATTATACAGGTCAATATCTATTATCTTATTTAGCTTAGAGGTGTTAATAACAATTTCAATACGTTCATCCTCTGATAAAGGCATATTGGCTCCGCATAAACTGGTGTTACCTCCTTGTGTTGTAATACCCACATTATTTTTGTTACAGAGAGAGACGATTTCCATCACATGATCCACAGATTCTGGAAGCACTATTAACGGAGTATCCCCTTTGATCTGCCCTCTCCAATCTTCGAGATATTTTTCTATCTCTTTCTTTTCAGTTATGCAGTTTTTAATCCCAACTACTTTTTGGAATTTAATATTTAAATCTTTGAAACATTCAGGCATTAATCTTTTTCATCAAAGACCAAATCGAAATAAATAACGAGGCGATAATCGGACCAATGACAAAGCCAGATATCCCGAACAAACTAATGCCTCCAATGGTTGTAAGCAGGACCAAATAGTCAGGCAAAGACGTCTCCTTGCTTATCAAGTAGGGCCTTAGTAAATTATCCACAAGACCGATAATAAAAAGTCCTGAGAATAATAAGATTAAACCTTGCACCCACATTCCGCTATAGATAAGAAATACAGCAATTGGGAGCCAAATAATCGCTGTTCCAATTCCAGGAAGGATACTAAATAGAGCCATTAAGAATCCCCACAAAATAGCCCCTTGGATATTTAATATTGAAAGGATGACAAAACCCAAAAAACCTTGTGCAAAAGCAACTATAAAAGTTCCTTTAATAGTAACTTTTGTGACTTGATGAAATTGATCAAGTAAATACCTCTCGTGATCATCATCCATAGGAAAAACACTGATACAGTTATTAATAATATTTTCACCGTCCTTTAGGAAAAAGAAGAGCAGGTAGACCATTATTAGAGACGATACGATGAAGCTAAAAATATTCTCAGTAATCCTGATCAAAGTTGTGTAAGTTAATTGAGATAGGCTGTATGCAAATTGATTCAATTGTTTATAGATATCATCAATATTCAAACCGATGAGCTTTATAGCGTTTTCAATACTCGGAATTATTGATGAAGATCTAATCTCAAAACCTCCCGATTCAAGGATGGAGACTATTTTAAATACTTCATTGGTTATAGCTCCAAGGATTAGGATGCTTGGCAGAATAACCAAGAGAAGAATAACAAAAATTGTAATTAAACTTGATAATGATGGTCCCTTTTAGTTCTTTTATTCAGCCAATTATAAAATGGCGAAAAAAGTATTGAAAAGATGATTGCCCAAAAAACAGGAATTAAATAATCAATAAGTAGCATTGAGAATAAAATGGTGGTAATCGCAAGGATTATGAAATATGCATTTTTACTTTTCATTTGTGTTTTTACTTCAAAAATTCTTAAATAATTATAATGTTAAACAATTATGAATAGGCTGTATTTTTATTTTGAATAATATTGTAGACAATGTAATCAGAGAACTAGAGTTTAAAGCTGGGGTAACCCTAGCTAGTTTTGGTCTCCAAGCTGAGTTGAAATCTATTCAGAATTATTTGAATAAAGAATCGATCGATGAAGACTTAAGAGATGCCTGTTACATTATATTTAGGACTCACTTCATTAGGGAGGCGCTCAAACGAGATGATGCTGAAGATGCCTGTTATAATCTCATCATGCTCTGGGATCACTGTTCTAAGGCAGGCGATGAAAATTACAATGAGATTTTAGTTGATTCAATTGACAAGCTTCTCAAAGTTACAAATAAGCGAATTTAAAAACCCTGTAAAGAATAGACATCTTAGAGTCTTAGAGCTTAATAAGATGAATTGGTCTATTGATGCCATAGCTGCAGGGTACAGGATACTCTAGACGACAGATATCGAGAGTTATTAACGGCCATACTAAGAATTAGTCTTTGTGGTCGGGACGAGAGGATTTGAACCTCTGACCCCCTGAACCCCATTCAGGTGCGCTACCAGGCTGCGCCACGCCCCGAGATTTAATGCATTAATCTAAGATATCAATTACGGCTTCTAGATCTGATCGTATGTCACTTAAAGCAGAAGATTTTGACTCTTTTTCTGACTCATCAACCGAGAGTTTTTGTTTAGCACCTTTTATGGTGTAACCGCTTTCATACAGTAATTCTTTAATCTGCCTTATCAATAAAACATCATGTCTTTGGTAGTATCTTCTGTTACCTCTTCTCTTGATGGGCTTAAGCTGGGTGAATTCTTGTTCCCAGTATCTTAAAACATGCGCTTCGACTTCACATAAGTCACTAGCTTCACTGATTGTGAAATATCTTTTTGTCGGTATTGAGGGGAGTTGTGAAGTATTTTCAATCATTTGAGAGAGTTTTGACAGCCTCTTTGAGCTTTTGTCCTGATTTGAAAGTAACAACTCTTCTTGCAGATATTTCAACATCTTCTCCAGTCCGGGGGTTTCTGCCTGGTCGTGGTGATTTATCTTTAAGTTGAAAATTACCAAATCCTGAAAGTTTAACCTCTTGACCGTCTTCAAGCAGATCCTTTATATGATCAAATAAAGAATCTACTAACTCTTTGGCTTCTCTTTTATTGAGTCCAATTTCGTTGTTAAGGGCTTCAACAATTTCTGATTTTGTTAATGTCATTATCTTACTGT
The DNA here is from genome assembly GCA_019653755.1 of Woeseia sp. Lineage (GTDB taxonomy): Bacteria > Pseudomonadota > Gammaproteobacteria > Steroidobacterales > UBA11654 > CACPJA01. The sequence goes on from BPCL01000001.1 coordinate 241,337, forward strand.
TATATTTAATTTTTTGAGTATATGTTGATTGATCATCAACATGGATTTATCAATCTCATCGTCATTAAGGGTGCGTGATTTTGACTGAAAAATCAAGCCTATAGAAACACTTTTTCTGCCGGTAGCAATTTTATCACCTTTGAAGACATCAAAGATTATAATCTCTTCTAAGTCTTTGATTTTGATTGATTCTATCAATTCTATGACTTCGTTAATTTCTATTGATTCATCCATTAATAATGATAAATCTCTCCTTGAGTATGGAAAGTATTTTGATGGTGAATAATTTAGATTTATAGATGGTTTTAGTGCATCGTGGTTAAGTTCAAAGACAACTGGATTGGAATCCAGTTTTAGGTCGTTTGTCACCTCTGGATTAAGTTCACCGATGTAACCAATAACTTTATTTTTTAGATTGATCGATGCTGTTCTCCCCGGACAAAGTATTTTGTGAGTTGTTTGTTTGAAAGAAACTTTAGATTTAAGATTAAAGCTTTCTAAAAGAGCCTCTAAATCACCCTTAACATCAAAGAAATCAATTGGGGAATTAGCTTTACCCCATTGTTCTGTATTGCGGTTACCATAAGCTAAGCCTGAAATAACTGTTATTTCATGAGGAGATTTCTTGACTGATGAAAAGACTTTTCCAATCTCAAAAAGACGAACGTCTTTCTGTTGTCGTTTAATGTTATAGACTAAATTTGATAATAGCCCAGGCCATAATGAGTTTCTCATTACAGACATTTCGAGAGACAGAGGGTTCTGAAGGTCCATAACATCAATAGTGAAATTATTAGACGAAGCATTCATTGAAGGGCTAACGAAACTATAATTGATGACTTCTGAATAACCAAGATTGCACAGTAGATTATTAATTAAGTTTCGTTTATCTAATCTTTTTGTCTCCTGACCTAAGCTAATCTCCTGAGTTTCTCTCGCCTCAGGAATAGTGTCATAACCATAGATTCTTGCGATTTCTTCGATCAGATCACACTCATCTTCAATATCAAACCTATAACTTGGTGCTTGCACTTTCCATCCTTCATAGCCAAAGTCTTTTTCTTGCGTATCCATTTTGAGTTTTTCAAGTATTGATTTAATTTTTTTATTAGGAATTCTAATACCCAAAATTCTTTTAATTTGCTCTTTTCTTAGGAAAATCGTTTTATTCTTTGGTTTATCTTTGTTGCTGATGGATTGATTTATTGGTCCATTCTCTCCACCTGCCACTTCGTTAAGAAGCTGAGTAAACCTTTCAATTGCATGTTTTTGAATATTTGGATCTACACCGCGTTCAAATCTCAAACTTGCTTCACTAGAAAGGTTTAGCATTCTGGCTTTACCCATAATTGTTTCATAATTAAAGTAAGCTGATTCTAGAAGAATTGATGAGGTTGTTTTAGATATACCAGACTCGAGGCTTCCCATAATTCCAGCTACACCTAATGACTTTTCCTCGTCGGCTATTATTAGGAAATCTTTGTTAAGTATTTGCTGAGTTCCATCAAGAATGTTTAAAGTTTCTTTATTCTTGGCTCTTCTGACAATAATTTTGGATCTTATGCAATCAAGGTCATAAGTATGAAGTGGTTGACCTGTTTCAAGCATGACAAGATTCGCAATGTCCACAACCAAATTAATAGACTTAAATCCGCATAACTCAAGGCGTTCTTTTAACCATTTAGGGGATTGAATCTTGTTATTATAATTTTTTATAACTCGAGTTATAAAAACAGGGCAGTCCTTACTGGACTTGATCTCTGTTGGAATAATTTCTTTATGGTGTACTTCACAAATAGGGATTGTGGGTTTTTTATAAGATTTATTACTTATAGCAGAAAGTTCTTGTAGGATTCCTTTAACACTAAAGCAGTCTGCACGATTAGGTGTTAATGAAAAGTCAATCACTGGTTTCTTTTTATGCGTTACTAGTTCACATTCAAGTCCTGAGAGCGTTAATTTTTCTACCACATTATCTGCATCCAGACCCTGTCTAAAAAATTCATTTAACCAATCTACTGGAAGTTTCATGATTTATTTAAACTGACTTAAGAAACTCAGGTCATTTTCATAAAACAGCCTGATATCTTTAATCCCATATTTAAGCATTGTTAATCTTTCTACGCCCATGCCGAACGCATAGCCACTGAATGTTTTATTATCTATACCTAAATTATCCAAGACCTTTGGGTGGACCATTCCGCAACCCAGTATTTCTAGCCACTGACCATCACCCGATAGTAAATCAACTTCTGCAGATGGTTCTGTAAATGGAAAGTATGAAGGCCTAAACCTTAAAGTCATTTCGTCTTTGAAAAAACTATTAATGAAATCGTGAAGTATGCCTTTTAGGTGTGTAAAGTTTATATCTTTATCTATGACTAACCCCTCAACTTGGTGGAACATCGGTGTGTGTGTAATATCAGAGTCTCTTCTGTAGACTTTACCAGGAGCAATTACACGGATTGGGACTCCATCTCTTTCCATACTTCTAATTTGGATGGGTGAAGTATGCGTTCTAAGTAAATATTCATTATCAAAGTAAAACGTATCATGCATTGCTCGTGCAGGATGGTTGCCAGGGATATTCAATGCTGTGAAATTATGATATTCGTCTTCTATCTCAGGCCCATCATCAACTAAAAAGCCAGCATTGATAAAGATTTTCTCTATTTCATTAAGCGTAGTTGATAGTGGGTGTATATTGCCAATAAATGAAGTTTTACCTGGTAATGTAATATCAATTGCAGCCTCTTCAATGCTAGCTTTAATTTTTTGGTTATTTAAGTCAGTTTTTTTTAACGATATTTTTTCCTGGAGAGTTTTTTTAATCTTATTAATTTGTTTTCCAAACTTTGGTCGTTCTTTAGGATCAAGTTTCGAGAGTGACTTTAACTCCAAGCTAACCTTGCCTTTCTTGCCAAGATAGAAAACTCTGACAGAGTCGAGCTCTTTTAAAGATGAACAATTAGATATATCTTCTTTAGCTTGACGAGTAAGTTCTGACAAACTCTTTGTCATATTATGATTTTTCTAAAGCTGCTTTGGCTTTATCTGAAAGGACCTTGAAAGCTTCTATATCGTTAACAGCTAGATCAGCCAGTATCTTCCTATCAATCTCAACACCAGCTGTTTTAAGTCCATGCATTAGTTTGCTGTATGAAAGATCATATAGTCTTGCAGCAGCATTGATTCTAATAATCCACAGTGATCTAAACTGTCCCTTCTTTTTCCGTCTATCCCGATAGGCGTATTGACCAGCTTTTATAGCAGCTTGTTTAGCAACTTTAAAAAGTCGACTTCTTGCACCGTATTGACCTTTTGTCTTTTTTAGTACTTTTTTATGTTTAGCTTTTGAGGTAACACCTCTTTTTACTCTAGCCATTTTACTTCCTTGAATTAACTATAAGGCAGAAGTTTCTTTATGCTCTTCTTATCACCATCGGCAATAAGAGAAGAGGACCGAAGATGTCTTTTTCTCTTGCTGCTCTTCTTAGTAAGAATATGGTTCATGTGTGATGAACTTCTCTTATATTTGCCACTTCCAGTTTTTTTAAACCTTTTCGCAGCTCCTTTATTTGTTTTTAATTTTGGCATAATTTTTTTAGTTACTTTTTGGGGCTACAATCATAACAAGTTGTCTACCTTCAAATTCCGCTTCTTGTTCAATCATAGCTACTGTCTCTATATCTTTAAGAACTCTTTCTAATAAATCATGTCCAAGTTCTACATGTCTCATTTCCCTACCGCGATATCTAAGAGAAATTTTGACTTTATTTCCTTGATCGAGAAACTCTCTTATTTTATTAACTTTTACCTCGTAATCGCCTTTTTCTATCAAGGGTCTAAATTTAATCTCTTTAACTTGGAAAACTTTTTGTTTTTTCTTTGCGCCTTGCGTTTTCTTTTTTTGTTCAAATAAGAACTTACCGTAATCGAGTATTCTGCAAACCGGTGGCTCAGTGTTTGGAGACACTTCAACCACATCCATCCCCTTGTTGCTTGCTAGCTCTATAGCCTCGCTAATACTTAAAATACCTAGTTGAGTCCCATCTTCATCAATTAGTCTCACTTCAGAGACTTTAATTTGATTATTCTTTCTGACCCTTTTTTTTGCAGCGATAGTGCTCCTCCTTATATAACCAGTTCTTTTTCAATACTTTTTAGAAAATCTTTTAATTTCATATTTCCTAAGTCTTCACCCTTTTGAGTTCTCACAGTAATTTCTTTACTGCTAACCTCACGGTCTCCCACTATTATTAAATAAGGTACCTTTTTTAAAGTGTGATCGCGAATTTTAGAGCCTATTTTTTCGTTTCTCAAGTCAATTTCGGCTCTAAACCCATTTTTTTTCATTTCTTCTTTAACACCTTGAGCATAATCATCTTGTTTTTGATTGATTGACATCACACAAAATTGAGTTGGCGCAAGCCATAAAGGAAATTTTCCAGCATAGTGTTCCACCAAGATTCCAAAGAATCTTTCAATGGATCCCAATAAGGCTCGATGGATCATAATCGGATGATATTTTTTGCCGTCGTTACCAATATAGTTCATATCAAATCGATCAGGTAAATTGAAATCTAACTGAACAGTTGAGCACTGCCATAAGCGGCCAATAGCATCTTTTATTTTTATATCGATTTTAGGGCCATAAAATGCTCCTCCACCTAGGTCTGTTTTATAATCCAATGACTTGGACTCGAGAGCGCTAACTAGTGCGTCTGTAGCTTTATCCCAAATCTCTTCACTACCGACATATTTTTCTGGCCTGGTTGCAAGGTGAATTTCAAATTCTTCAAAATTAAACGCGTTCAGCATTTTTATTGCCAGATCTAATATTTGCTTAATCTCGTCTTCAATTTGATCCTCTGAACAAAAAATATGAGAATCATCTTGTGTAAAGCCTCTTACTCTCATTAAACCATGAAGCGCTCCTGTCATTTCATGCCTATAAACAGTGCCTAATTCTGCCCACCTGATCGGGAGTTCCCTATAGGATCTGATAGTATTTTTGTAGATTAATACGTGAAACGGGCAATTCATAGGTTTCAATCGATACAGTTGATTCTCATCTTCGATTGGTTTGTACATGGATTCTTCGTAGAAGTCCGTGTGACCTGATGTTTCCCAGAGTGTATTTAGAGCTATATGAGGGGTGTAGAGAAGTTCGTAATTGGCATCCTCATGCTCTTTTTTCCAATAGCTTTCGATAATACTCCTTACTTTAGCCCCTTTAGGGTGCCAAAAGACAAGCCCTCCTCCGGCATCTTCTTGAATACTGAATAAATCAAGATCTTTTCCAATCTTTCTATGATCTCTTTTTTCAGCTTCCTCTATCTGAGTGAGGTAGTCTTCAAGTTCTTTTTTGGTTCTCCATGCGGTTCCGTATATTCGTGTCAGCATTTCATTGCTAGAGTCGCCCTTCCAATAAGCTCCAGCTACTTTTGTTAGTTTGAAAGGCCCAACAAAACCTAGATTTGGCAGATGTGGACCGACACATAGATCAATAAATTGCGTGTCATTATTCGTATAGATCTGAAAATCCTTGTCTTGTTCTGATTCATTGATAATTTTAATCTTGTAGTCTTCTTTTTTCTTTTCAAAAAAATTAACGGCTTCTTTTTTTGAATGCATCGATTTATTGATCAATGATTTTGATGCTATAAGACTTTGCATTTCGACCTCAATTGCTGATAAGTCTTCTGATGATATGGTTTTATTGGAGAGGACATCGTAATAAAAACCATTATCTATCGTAGGGCCTATGGCCAATTTAGAATTAGGGAAAAGATTTTTAATAGCAGCAGCAAGAACTTGTGCGGCAAGAGTGTGTCGCATAATCTCTAACCCCTCATCTGAATCGATTGTAATTATTGACACAGAGCAATCGTGTTCAATTCTGTCATTCAAATCTTTTTGAATGCCATCAATATTTATTGCTACGGCACTTTTGGCCAAGCCGGGACCTATTTTTTGAGCTAACTCTAGTCCTGTTGAGCCTTTTGGTAATTTCTGTTTAGATCCGTCTGGTAGTGTAATATTCATTTTTAGTGGCTTTTTATTGTAACTGAAACTGATTTAAAAGATGGTGTTCTACTTCTTTCATCAGCATTTTGTGGGATCAATATATTGGCTTCCGGCATATAAGTCATCACATTTCCTGGTTTTATATTGTATTCAGCCAAAATAAGTTCTTTCATGACCCCTGTTTCACTGGCAACATCGACTGTATCACCACTTGATAGCCCTAACGACTGAATGTCACTTTGACTAATATAGAGGACATTTCTGGTTTCTTGATTTCTATAGATGTCCTTTTCATGATATATCATGGTATTGAACTGTCCTTCGCTTCTTACTGAAGTTAGATTAAATGAGCCAATTTCATTCTTTGAGACCCATTCGGTGTGTTTGGGGATCTTGAACAATGCTTTGCCAGAATTTGTATTAAATTCAGGTTTTAGTAGATAGTTTCCTCCGATATGAAAATGTTTTTTCTCAGTATCAATATTATCTATATCATCCAAATCTGGAAGAAGCCTAGAGAGTGCTCGGCGAATGTTTTTATCTTTTCTGAAGACACTGAAGTCAATTGTCTCTTTATTAATAATTGAAGTCGCTACGTCTGACATTATTTCAATCTCAGAATTATTAGAATGTTCTTTTCTTTCTTCTTCATCTTGGATCCTGAACGGCAGTATTATATTTTCTCTCTCGATACCGTTTAAGTTTGTTTGATTTAGGGTTGAATTGATCATCACTTTAAATGGTATTGAGCTTAGAGCAGTCTCTGAGAAATCACGGTCTGGATTGACTGAGAATAAGTTGCCTCCTAGTAAAAAAGCAAAGTCAACCTCCCCTTTAGCAGCAGCTTGTATGCATGACAGGGTATCCATTCCTTGATAATTTGGTAAGGATAAATTGTATCGTTGTTCAATAACTTCTAATATTTTTGATTTTAATTGCTCGCTAATACCCATAAAACCAACATTTTCAACATTGTCATGCCATCTCAAAGGCAGAAGGCCTTTCCCTTCGTCGCCAACCATCCCCCTAAGAAGAGCAAGATTACTTATAGATTCAATATTATCCGTACCATTGGTATGATGAGTTAATCCCATTCCCCATGCAAATACAGTATTTTTTGAGTTGAGATAGATTGAACTAATCTTTTCAATTTCATCCATTTTAACGCCAGATATTTTAGTAATTGTTTCCCAACTTATACTTTTCACAAATTTAAAATAATCCTCGTAATCATCACAAAAATCTTCTAAGAATTTCATATCGCAATACTGGTTCTCAATTAGGTACTTAGAGATTCCTGTTAATAATGCAGTATCTCCACCCACATGTAGTTGACAGTAATGGGCAGGTGAAGCAAATTCCTCTAGGCTAGATTCAAGGGATGGATTGACAATTATAACGTCCCCTCCTTTTTGGCTGTGTTCAGATAATGCTTTGATAAAACGAGGGTGATTAGAAGTAGGATTGGCGCCTAAAACAAAGATTAGGTCTGCCTTTTCCAGATCTTGGTAACGTATTGTTGAAGGACCTGTACCTATAGTTGAATTTAAAGCAAGCCCCGATGCTTTATGACAGTAGTTAGAGCAATTAATTATATGATTACATCCATATACCCTTGCAAAGATTTGAAGAATTAATGCAGCCTCATTAGAGGATCGCCCTGAAGCATAAAAGAAACCTTTATTTGGATCTGCTTGTTTTAATTTCTTACCGATAAGATTTATAGCATCTTCGTAAGAGATTGCAGAATAAGATTGGGCTCCTTCTTTTTTATAAAGTGGGCTTGCAATCCTCCCTAAATCATTCAATTGCTTTGCAGAAAGCTTTTTTAAGTCTTCGATTGTGTTGTTCTCAAAGAATTGTTCAGGAATAGACTCTGTTATAGCTTGCATCTCTTTTAAGGATTGACAGTTATTGGTATTTGACTCAAATCATCATTACGATTCTTTTGCCATTTAGATCGATGATTTGCAGGCTCAACCTCTACAGCAGTAACTTTATATTCTGGACAATTAGTAGCCCAATCACTATTTTCTGTTGTTACTACATTAGCTCCAGTCTCAGGGTTATGGAATGTTGTGTATACAACACCTGCCGGTATTTTCTCAGTGATAAACGCTTTTAAAGTGGTTTCCCCTTTTCTGCTTCTTAATAAGACCAAGGAATCATTATCAATACCTCTGGTTGAAGCATCTGCTGGATGTATCTCCAAAACATCCTCATTTGACCATAATGTATTATGAGTTCTTCTAGTTTGTGTGCCTACGTTATATTGTACTAGGTTCCTCCCTGTTGTAAGTAGTAAAGGAAATCTTCTGTTAGCAGTTTCAGTTGTTGGAACATAATCCGTTATTATAAATTGACCTTTACCACGGACGAACTCATCAACATGCATTATTGGTGTTCCCAATGGTGCAGATTCATTGCAAGGCCATTGTAGACTGCCAACTTCATCAAGTTTTTTAAATGATACACCGGTAAATGTAGGTGTTAGCTCAGCTATTTCATTAAGTATTTCTTCTGATGATTCAAAATTCATTTCGTAACCCATAGCGGCTGCCAGTTCTTGTGTAATTTCCCATTCATGTTTTCCAGTTATTGGTTCCATTACGGGCCTAACCCTATTAATTCTTCTTTCTGCATTCGTAAAAGTTCCATCTTTTTCTAGAAAGGAGGTTGCAGGGAAAAAGGCATGAGCAAAGTTTGCTGTTTCAGTTAAAAATAAATCTTGGACAACAACACAATCCATGGATCCAAAGGCCTCTTCTATGTGTTGAGTATTTGGTTCTGACTGAAGAAAGTCTTCACCTTGAATGTAAATACCCTTGAATTGACCTCCAACTGCTGCATCGAACATATTGACTGATCGCATGCCTGGTTCATTTTGTATTTTGACATTCCATTTATTTTCAAAAATTGACCTTACTGCATCATCTGTAATGGGTCGATATCCAGGCAATTCATGAGGGAATGAACCCATATCACATGAACCTTGAACATTGTTTTGTCCTCTCAGTGGATTTACACCTGCTCCTACAAATCCAACATTACCTGTCGCCATAGCTAGGTTTGCCATTCCCATTACCATTGTTGAACCTTGTGAGTGCTCTGTCACACCTAAACCATAGTAGATTGCACCGTTGTTGCCAGATGCATACAGGCGTGCCGCTTTTCTAATCGTACTTGCATCAACACCTGTTGGTTTCTCTGCTGCCTCTGGTGAATTTGAATCATCTTTTATAAAGTCAATCCAATCATTAAACGAAGCCTCATCACATCGGTTTTTAATATATTCATGATCGATCAAATCCTCATGAACAGCTACGTGTGAAAATGCATTTATCAGTGGTACATTTGATCCTGGTAAAATTGGAAGATGAAAATCAGCTTTGACGTGGGGTGATTTTACGATGTCTGTTTTTCTTGGGTCAACGACTATTAGTTTTGCGCCTTGCCTTATTCTTTTTTTCATTTGAGATGCAAAAACAGGATGTCCTACTGTTGGATTAGCGCCAATGACCACTATTACATCGGCGTTTTGAACACTCTCAAAGTTTTGCGTTCCTGCTGATGTCCCAAATGTTTGTTTTAGTCCATAACCTGTCGGTGAATGACAAACTCTTGCACAAGTATCTACATTGTTGTTTCCGAAGGCTGTTCTGATTAGCTTTTGAACAATGTATGCCTCTTCATTGGTGGTTCTAGCAGATGTAATACCGCCAATAGAATTAGTGCCGTATTCATTTTGTATTTCTTTAAAACGTCTTGCTGCAAATCGAATGGCTTCATCCCATTCAACTTCTTTCCAATCATCCTTAATATCATCACGGATCAACGGTTTAGAAAGCCTATCTTTATGTTTTGCATATCCCCAAGCAAATCTACCCTTGATGCAACTATGCCCATTATTAGCACCACCTTCTTTGTACGGGACCATTCTGACGACATCATTATTTCTTACCTCGGCTTTGAATGAACATCCAACACCACAATAAGCACAAGTAGTTAAAACTGTTTCATTGGGCATTCCTTTTTCTGCTACTGATTTTTCTATCAAGCTACCGGTCGGACAAGCTTGCACACAAGCTCCACAAGAAACACATTCAGAGTCGAAAAAGTTATCAGAAACTCCGGGTTTAATTGTAGATCAAACCCCCTTGAATCTACAGAAAGTGCAAAAGTTCCTTGGACTTCATTGCATGCTCTTACGCACTTAGAGCAAACGATACATTTCTCAGGATCAAAATTGAAGTAAGGGTTCGATGCGTCCACTTCAGCATCTAGGTGAGTGCAACCATCCTTAAAATCATATTTTGAAGCCACCAACTGATTATTGTTAAGAAGATTATGATCATCGGCCTGAGTTTGTAGATCACAGTCACCATCTGCTGAACAAGTGTTACAGTCAAGAGGATGATCTGAAATATACATTTCTAATAAATCTTTTCTCAGTGACTTTAGGTGGGAATTCTTTGTCTTCACCTTCATCCCATTGCTTAGTGGTGTGGTGCATGAGGACGGATAACCAAACCCTTTTCTGCCTTCAAAATCGACAATACAAAGTCTGCAAGAACCAAAGGCATCTATATTATCTGAGGCACATAAACTAGGAATGTCTATTCCAACCATAGCTGCAGCTCTCATTATAGATGTGCCTTCTGGAACTGTAATTTCAATTCCATCTATATAGCCTGTAACGTTGTTATCAGATTCTATCCTTGGTGTTCCGTAGTCTTTTTCTTTTAATAAAGTCATTTTTCAATCAATTCGTTTGGGAAATAATTAATTATAGAGTGAATTGGGTTGGGCGTCATTCCTCCCATTGCACATAGTGAGGTGGATTCTAATGTTTCACATAGATCTTCTAAAAGTATAGCATCCTCCTTAGATGCTTTATTTTTTTGTAATCGTTCAATGATTTCAACACCTCTGACTGATCCGATTCTACAGGGCGTGCATTTACCGCAAGACTCTTTAACGCAGAACTCCATAGCAAATTTTGCTTGTTCTGACATATCGACCGAATCATCAAACACAATAATCCCGCCGTGTCCTACAGACCCTTTAAGTTCTTCTAGTGATTCTATAGTTAAAGATGTGTTTAACATATTTGATGATAAGTAAATACCTAAAGGACCCCCTATTTGTATGGCATGCAGAGGTTTATCTGATTTTGTACCAGATCCATAGTTTTCAATCATTTCTTTTAGTGTGATATCAAATCTAGTCTCAATAAGACCGCCGTTCTTAATATTGCCACTTAACTGAAAAGGCATTGTTCCAACTGATTTGTTTGATCCAATCTCAGAAAACTCTGAATGCTGGTCTGATAACAACGCAGGTATCGTTGCTAGAGTAACCACATTATTGATTAAAGTGGGTTTTCCAAACAAGCCATTTATAGCTGGCAAAGGTGGTTTTGATCGTACCAACCCTCTTCGACCTTCAATACTCTCCATCATTGCTGTTTCTTCACCGCAAACATAAGATCCCGCACCAATTCTGAGTTCAATTTCAAAATTAAAATCTGTATTTTGAATATTCTCCCCTAAATAATTATTCTTTAATGCAATATCGATAGCATCACTCAGAAAGTCTTTTGCCAATGGGTATTCAGATCTTAAGTAGATATAACCTTTAGAGGCACCAACTGCGTAGGCAGCAATTGTCATGCCTTCGATCAATGAAAAGGGATCTGACTCCATAATTAAACGATCAGAGAATGTTCCACCATCTCCTTCATCAGCATTACACGCCAAGTATTTTGTAGAAACATCTTGATCAAAGACCGTTTGCATTTTTATTCCGGTTGGAAATGCTGCCCCTCCTCGACCTGTGAGTCCAGATGATTTAATTCTATCTATGGTTTCTTGGTGTCCAATTTCTAGTGCAGTTATTAAAGATTCATAACCCTTGGTTGCTCTATAATAGTTTATATCTAGAGGATCTTGTTGACCTATTCTGGAAAAGACAATTCTATTTTGATTTTTTATAAAGTCGATTTCATTGATATCAAATGGATTTTTCTTTTCAAAATCTAAGAAAAAATCCTCTATCGTCTTTAAATGTGTCAAGTCTATGTTCCTATAACTAGCTCCTGTCCTCACTCCATCCTTTTCAATTTCTATGAAAGGTTCAAGCCAGTAGGCGCCCCAGGATCCGTTTCTAATAATTTTAACGCTCTCCTCTTTAATTAGATTTGAGATCGTTTTGTGGAGCATGTTAGCTCCAACAGAATTTGCTGAAGTTTCATTGGGGATATAGATTTTTATAACTTACTCATTATATCTATGCATCATCTTCTTCTAAGTGGTTGATAATCTTTTCTGTCGTCGCTTCACCGATAACAGTCTCATTGATCATTACTGATGGACCAATAGCACAATTACCTAGACAAAAAACTTCTTTGAGAGTGATACCTGAGTCATGGTTTGTTTCATCTAATGTTAGATTTAATTGTGAAGAAATATCTTTTAATAATTTTTTGCAATTTTGGCTTTGACAAGCTTCAGCTAAGCAGATTCTTATGATGTTTTTTCCAATAGGTTTGGTTCTGAAATCATCATAAAAGGTTATTACATCAATGATTTCCGCTTGAGAGTAATTAAAAGCAGTAGCTAACTCTGCAATAGACTCTTTAGAGATATACCCAAGATGCTCTTGTAGAGCGTGTAATGCAGGCATTAGACCTCCTTTCTTTTCAATAAAAGGTTCTATAAGAGTTAGAGGCTCAAAGGTATTACTTTGGCCAGAGCTCATAACCACCCTCTATACTATAAACTTCAGTAAACCCTTCACTGATAAGGAACTCCGCTGCATTTTGACTTGAGATACCTTTGTAACAATAAATAATTGTTGGTATATCCTTTTCAGCTGTCCTGATAAATTGATCAATATTGAGATTCCCAAGATTTAGGGCACCATCAATATGAGAAGCTGAATAACTATCCTCGTCTCTTATATCAATAAGATAATTATCCTTTGTTAATAGATCCTTCGCTTCCTGAGCTGTAATATTCTTAAACTTATCCATGTAAATTTATGAAAAATATAATGTTAAGAGCATTATAATTACAATAATCAATTATGACATTAGTTTATATCAAGATAAGTTTATGAATTATGACGTTTCTATAATAGGTTCTGGTCCCGTTGGTCTTTGTTTAGCTAAGGCATTGTCTTCTTTGGATCTAAGAATATGTATTATTGATCAACAAAATGAATCAACACTTGCTACTCCTTTGGACGATGGTCGAGAAGTTGCGATTACTCATTTTTCAAAGAAAATCTTAAGTGAGCTCGGTTCTTGGGATTTCATAGATCAAGAATCTATTTCATTAATTAAAGAAGCGAAAGTAGTGAATGGATTATCGCCCTATTCTCTTCATTTTAGTCATCAAGAGACAAAAGAAGAAACACTGGGTTATTTAGTGCCAAATCGCCTTATTAAAGCAGCTGCTTATAGGGCTATAAGTAAACTTAATAATGTCGACTGTTTGACCGAGACTGTAGCAAAGGAGTTTCTCATTACAGATGATGGGGTTACTCTCGATCTTAGTAACGGAGATACTATAACCTCAGATTTATTAGTAGCTGCCGACGGAAGATTATCTGGATCAAGAAGGCAAATGGGTATCCCATCTGAAGTTAAAGATTTTGGGAAAACAGTTATTGTTTGCAAGATGGAGCATGAAGAACCTCATCATAATGTTGCTTTTGAGTGCTTTCATTACGGTAGGACATTGGCCGTGTTGCCAATGATAGGTAATTTTTCATCAATTGTTATAACTATAGCTTCCGATAAAGCAAATGAGATCCTAAATCTTTCTGACGCAGATTTTAACGCTGATATCGAGCAACGATTTAACCAACGCCTTGGTAAGATGAAAGTTTCAAGTGAAAAATTTTCCTACCCTCTTTTCGCATCACACGCTGATTATTTTCATGCAGACCGATTTGTTTTAGTTGGTGACGCCTCTGTTGGCATGCACCCTGTTACAGCACATGGTTTTAACTTAGGTCTAAGAGGTAGTTATAACTTGAAAAAAATCATTGAAAAAGCAATAAGCAGAAATTCTGACCCATTTTTCTCTAAAGTCGTTTTAGAAGAATACAATAAACAGCACCAACTAGTCACGAGACCCCTTTACTATGGGACTAATTTAATTGTTGATTTGTACAATAGTGATCGCTTGACAGCAAAATTACTAAGAAGAGCTGCCCTTCGTTTTGGCAATAACTTTTGGCCAGTTAAGAAATTAATAATGAATCAGTTAACAGAAACCACCTGATTGACATCAATGAACCCGGAACCAGCATCAACTCTATTGCTTCTCAAAGATATCAATTTATCAATAGAAGTTTTTATGATTAAAAGAGCATCCAAAACAAACTTTGGTGGCGCATGGGTTTTTCCAGGAGGCAAAATAGATAAAGAAGACCTAGATTCAGAGATTCTAAACTTATGCCAGGGTCTAGATGACAAAAAAGCCTCAGTAATTCTTAACATAAAATCTAATGGACTCTCCTATTGGGTAGCGTGTTTGAGAAAAGTGTTTTGAAGAATCTGGCGTCCTTCTTGCCTACCGTGAAGATGGTTCTGATTTTAATCCAAATGATGAAGAAAGTGATTTACTGAATATCCTAAGAGACAACTTAAATAATGGGAAGATAGGTTTTGCAGATGTTTTAAGAGAATTCAATTTAAAACTTGCTGTCGATAAGTTGATTTATTTATCTCATTGGATAACTCCTAAAATGGAAACTAGACGATACAGCACCAGATTTTTTGTTGCCAGTATTGCAGATGACCAGAAGGCAATTCATGATGGCCATGAAGCTGTTGACAGTCTTTGGGTGAAAATAGAACAAGGATTGGAAGAATATAATCAAGGTAATTTTCCAATTATAATGCCGACAATAAAAAATTTAGAGCTTGTGTCTGGTTACGAATCAACTCTCTCATTGCTAAATGATAAGAAAATGATACAACCTAAAGACATACCCCCAATTGAGCCTAAATTCTTTATCGAAGATGGTAAATTAGTGGGTCTCTTGCCAGGAGATATCGGATATGAAGATCACTAAGCTCACACCAATCATTAGAAGACTTACCGCAGGAAACTCCAACATGTTTACCGGTCCAGGAACTAATTCTTACCTACTAGGCGAGAATGAGGTGACTGTTATTGATCCAGGTCCACCGATGGTTAATCACATTGAAGACTTAATATCTTTAACGGGTAAGTCTTTAAAACAAATATTAATCACACACACACATCCCGATCATTCGCCGGGTGCAAGCATATTAAAAGAAATGACAGGGGTTCCTTTGTATGGGTTAACGACAGAATCCTCTAGAAAAAGGGACGAAGAGATAGATATTGATAAAATCCTAAACCACGGAGATAAGATCAAGACATCCGAATATTCAATCGAAGTTATCCATACCCCTGGACATGCTTCAAACCATCTCTGTTATTTTTTAATTGACGAGAACACCTTGTTTACTGGTGATCATATTATGGACGGGTCTACTGTTGTTATTGCTCCGCCAGATGGCAATATGAGTGAATACTTAAAATCCTTTTGGGAAATTTCTAAAAGAATACCCAATTAAAACCATCGCTCCAGGACACGGCGATTTAATCCACGATCCCATAGCAATCGTTGATGCTACCATCGAACATAGGCTTAAACGTGAACAAAAGATCATCGAAAAGTTAGAAAAGCTAGGTCCTGCTAATATTGATGAACTGGTAAATGATGTTTATGATGATGTGGCTTCATTTCTGCATCCAGTTGCGAAGTGGTCACTTGAAGCCCATTTAATCAAGTTGATGGAAAATAAAGTTGTTAGTAAAAATAAACAAGATTATGTTCTGATAGAATAATACAAATATGGACAGTTCAATTTTTATTACCTATGCCGTGCCAGTTTTCTTTTTGATGATTGGTATAGAATTCATATTTGGAGTAATTAAAGGCACTAATAATTATCGTTTAAATGATTCCATAGCAGCTATATCTTTAGGTCTAATAAGTCGACTCCCGCCGCTTCTCAATCTGGGAATACAAGGAGTAGTTTGGACTTATGTTGCCACAAATCTCAATATGAGCCTAATGCCGAAAGATAGTTGGGTGACCTGGGTTATAGCTTTTTTATTTTATGATCTTTGTTACTACTGGATGCACAGAATGAGCCATGAAGTGAAAGTTCTTTGGGCCTCACATGTGGTTCATCATCAGGGTGAAGAATTCAATTTGAGCACAGCGCTAAGGCAAACCAGTTCAGGATGGCTATGGAAATGGGTATTCTATATTCCAATGTTTATGGTAGGTATCCCTGGAGAAGTTTTTTTTACGGTGGCCGCAATTAATCTACTTTATCAATTCTGGGTGCACACAGAGCACATAAAAACATTAGGCCCACTTGAATTAATATTTATCACACCCTCTAACCACAGAATACATCATGCCCAGAACCCAGAGTATATCGATGCCAACTATGGCGGTGTTTTCATCATATGGGATCGGATTTTTGGTACTTATATTCCAGAGAGAGGTGACCTTAAGCCAATCTACGGGACTGTAAAACCACTAAGAAGTTGGAACCCTATTTGGTCAAATCTTGAGATATATCATCAAATGATAAGAGACACGATTCATACAAAAACACTTAAAAATAAAATAAAAGTATGGTTTTCAAGCACCAGATGGCGGCCAGAAGATGTTTATGAGAAATTTCCACATGTAACTAATGATCTAGAAGATTTTGAAAAGTATGACCCCGATGCAAATAGAACCACCAAGTTTTTCACTTCAGTTCAATTTATAATTAATAGCTCTATCTCAACAATTATAATCTTTACCATTGCCGATCAGTCATACCTACAGTCTTGTATGCTAGCAATTATGTTGGTTGCTTCTACTACCCTTGTCACAAGTATCATTGAAAATAAAAAATGGGGCTATCAATCAGAATTAGAAGATCAATATTCACAAAATTATTATTTGCTATGAAATCTTCGATCCAAATCTACTTGCCTCTCAAGTTTTCTTTTATCAATCCATATTTAGTATAGTCTTTATTGCGGTTTATCTTCCTATTAACAAACAGTACTTATTTGCCCGATAACAGTCGATGTCTCTAGAGATTATTTTTCAAATCATAGCGATCTTAATCCCTTTGGTTTTTGCTATAACTGTGCATGAAGTTGCTCATGGTTTTATTGCAAGAGGTTTTGGTGATAACACTGCAGATCGACAAGGGCGTCTGACTTTAAATCCTATCGCTCATATTGACCCGATAGGGACAATTATAATCCCATCTCTTTTAGTTTGGATGGGCGGTTTAGTTTTTGGCTGGGCAAAACCAGTTCCCATAAATCCAAACAATTTTTATCGACCTAAAAGGGCAATGTTTTTTGTGGCAATTGCAGGTCCAATGGCTAATCTATTGATGGCATTCTTTTGGTCTCTATTGTTATTTATATCTCAAGCAAGTATTAATGATCCAAATGTTAGTCTTGCCGAGCAATTGATTATACTGATGTGTCAATACGGTATTTTTATTAACTTAGTCTTAATGATATTCAATTTATTACCGATCCCTCCACTTGATGGTGGGCGAGTCCTAAGATCATTAGTTAAAGAAAAACATGGAAGACTTTTAGACAGCATTGAACCTTTCGGGATTTTCTTAGTGTTAGGACTAATCTTTATGGGGTTACTTGAACCTATATTTCGAATTGTGCAATATTTTGCCTCGTTATTAATGGGTGTGTAATGAGATCAATGATAATTACATTTCTTTTATTTCTGGTTTTAATTATATTTCCTATTTCCCAAGCAAATGATCATCTGGACTTTAGTTCAATCGATAAAGATCTACAACTTAAGAAAATTACAAAATATCAGTCTGATTCAGTTAGTACTAGAGTAAGATTTATTGTGATTCACTTTACCAGCCTCAACTGGGAAGACTCCCTGAGAGTCTTAACTGAAGAACAATTTGCAGTAAGTTCTCATTATTTGATCCCAGAATCAGAAGATCAAAGTTATCCAAGTTCAAAGTTGAGTATTTATCAATTGGTTGATGAGAAGGATCGAGCTTGGCACGCAGGTAAAAGTCAGTGGGAAGAAAGAACGAATATTAATGATCAATCAATAGGTATTGAATTGGTGAATCAAGCTGAGTGTAATTTTAATACAGACAAGGATATGAGATTGCTGTACAGAGAAAATTATTCTTGCACATTTCCTAACTTCGATTCAAAACAAATAGATCTCTTAATACCTTGTTAAAAGAAATTCTCGACAAGCATGAAGAAATAAAACCAACTTATATTGTAGGTCACTCAGATATAGCGCCGGATAGAAAATTTGATCCTGGCCCTAAATTTCCTTGGAAGTTTCTTTATGAGAATGGAATTGGTGCATGGTATGAGGATTCAACAAGAGATAAATATTTAAATGAATTTGAGAGTGGTAAGTTACCATCACTTTCAGAGATTCAATGTGCTTTAAATCATTATGGTTACAAGATAGAGACAACATCATCTGAAAAGGATAGTTTTTATGTTATCAGGGCATTTCAGTATCATTTTCGACCAGCCAAAGCTAATGGTGAGTAGATATAGAAACAATAGCAATCTTGTGGGCATCCTGGATAAATATTTTCCAAAAGCTCTAGATGGTAATTTAAAAGTAATATCCCCAAGTGATTAGTTATATAAACTTAAAAAATATTATTAAGGGAGCGATTAAATGAGAAAAGCACTACTTTTTATTGGGTTAATAACCTTAGGTATTTCAAATGTTGGTGTTGCTAATACTTTCATAATTAATCCTAAACAGATTCTAAATGTTGAAACGGGCGAATTAATTAAAGCCCAAGTGTTAGTCGGGGATGGAAAAATAATAGAAATCTCAGGTCTATTAAGAGCTCTAATGAGATAGAGATAATAAATCTTCCAAAGCTAACATTACTTCCGGGATTGATGGATGCCCATGTTCATTTAATAGGTAATACAGATCTTAAAGGCTAGAGGGCTTTTCTGAGTCTTCTTATCTAGCAACTTTGTACGGGGCAAAAAATGCGAAAAACACCCTTTTAGCTGGTTTTACCACTGTTAGAAATGTAGGAGCAGGAAATTATTCAGATGTCGCTCTGAAACAGGCAATAAACCAAAAAGCAATAATCGGACCTACACTTTTAGTTTCAGGACCTGCACTGGGAATTACTGGCGGTCATTGTGACAGCAATACCCTCCCCCATGACTTTGAATACAGTTCTGATGGAGTAGCTGATGGCCTTGGGATAAAAGGAAGAAGGTAAGAGAAAACAAGAAATACGGTGCTGATCTCATTAAGTTTTGTGCAACAGGTGGGGTAATGTCTAAAAATACAAATCTTAGGACAAACAATACACTCAAGAAGAAATGGAGGCAATTGTTGATGAGGCTCATTCTCGAGGAATGAAAGTTGCAGCCCATGCACACGGTTAGAGGGGATTAGAGCAGCCATAATAGCTGGTGCCGATTCAGTCGAGCATTCAGCCTAATTGACGAACAAACAATAGAACTGGGTAAAACAAAGGTGTTTATCTTGCTATGGATATTTATGTATCAGATTTCATCTTAGGTGAAGGAGTAGACCAGGGAATTCCTGAGTATTCGCTTAACAAGGGGAAAACAAGTGGGAAGGCTTCAAAGAGAAAAATTTAAAAAAGCGTGGATGCTAATGCAAATTTTGTATTTGGTACTGATGCAGGTATTTTTCCTCAGGAAAGAACGCAAGGCAATTTAAGTATATGGTTGAATGGGGAATGACCTCACTCCCGGCAATACAGGGTTCAACAATTAGTACTGCCAAGCTATTTGATATGGATGATACAGGTCAAATAAAAGAATCATATCAAGCTGATATTATTGGCGTCGAGGGGAATCCATTAGAAGATATTACCATCCTTGAAAACGTCAAATTCGTAATGTCTGATGGTGTTGTGATTAATAAAAAAAGCCCGCTCTAAAGCGGGCTTTTTATCTATTGCTAGTTACTCTTTAAAAATCTCTAGAGTATGAAATACCGATTGTTCTAGGGGTATCCATTGTAAGTAGTTTCTAGCTCTGTAACCTGGAGATTCAGCTGAGAATCTAAAGGCCTCAGTTCTCTGGTCAGTTAAATTACTGATAGATAATTGAAGCCCAGATTGTTCATCAAGCTCGACTCCAAGATTAAGATTAAGCTGAGTGTAACTTGGCGACATATCTTCATCCTCATCTTAAATGTGCGTAACTTTCTCCATAATAAGTCATATCGATCTTGCAAATGAAGGAAGAGATGCAATATCAAAAGCGTATGAAAGTCCTACAGCCATTTGCTCCTCTGCAATATTAGGCAATCGGTCACCTGCAACAGCTCCTAATGAAGCAATATCATTTGCAATTTCAGCACTGATAAAGCTTCCAGCAACATCTAAAGCAAGTCTATCGCTTAAGTTTACAGAGAAATCAAGCTCGAGACCGGAGGTTTCTGCTTCACCACCGTTTAGGGGAATGACCATCCACAAGCTGGTCTTACAGTCACTTGAATTCCTGTCCAGTCTATTTTGAAATAAGTGGGATTTAAACTATACCCATCGCCTCTAGCTTTTAAAACCAATTTCAGTATTTTCAGCTTCATCAGAAGTGTATCGTCTTTTGAAACCTGCAGCTTCAGGATCATTTGCACAAAAGAATGGAAGTGCAGCGTTGTTACCACCTGCTCGGTAGCCAACTGATGAAACTGCAAATACAGTTAAGTCATCATTAACTTCATAGGTAACGGTGTACTTGAATCGGTTATCTGATTCAGATCCATTTTCTTCAGAACATGTTACACCGACTGCTTCATCACCACCGCAACCAGTGTTTTCAGGATCTTCATAGAAAACTCCATACTCTGAGGTTTTAAATCCATCAGATAATTCAAAGTCCCTCATACCTAATGTAAATGTCCAATCACCCACTGTGTAGTCAACTGACCCATAGATAGCTTCTTCTTCAGCATAATTATAATAGTTATAACTGCCATAGACTAAGAAACCAGTGTTACCTCTAAATTCTGTATCACCAAAAGGTGAAACATAAAATGAGGGATCATAAGTGCCATTATGTGAGCTGAACCCCATATAACCCAGATAATCAAGCCCATCGGCATTTGTTACTTCCCACTCCATAACACTATTTGGTGCAGATTCATAATCAGTTCTAAAGTAACCTGCTGTCCATTGAATAGGTCCATCACCTTTGGAAGTGAATCTTAACTCCTGAGTTTCTCTTTTAGCATCACCATAGTAATAAAGAGGATCTGGATAAAGATCATCGGTATCAATTCTTGACCAGTCAGTAACAGAATATTCATCAAAATCATAGTTGGCTAAAATTAGTGTTGCTGAGAATGCTTCAAAATCATAATTAGCGGTTAATGAAACTACACTTGATTCAACATCAAAAGTTTCATCAGTATATGAGTAAAAAGCCACGTCTTCATCCCATCCTGCTAAATCTCCTCCAGCAGTGGCGAAAACTCTTGTACAGGTGGCACCGTAATACCATGCTGTATCATAGACGCAATTTGGATCAACAATGTCAGCTGTACCAGGCTTATCTGCGTTACCTTTTTCTTTTTGACCAAAATCAAAGCGTTCTCTTTTCATGATCATAAGGTTAAGATCCAGTGGGCCATCAGCGTATCTGAACATCAGTCTGTATTCGTCATCATCCTGATTACCAATGTCTTTTCTACCCGTAGCAATATTTTGATAAATTCCAGGGTTTTTTCCAGATGTATAGACAGCTCTCATTGCCATAGTGTCTGACAAAGGAACATTAACCATAGCGTTGTAGGCGTAGCCAGAGTCCTCTGCAAGTTTTTTATCAGAGTATTCTAGAGTGACGTTACCTTCGAATTCATCAAATGATGGCATCGCAGTAATGTATCTAATTGTTCCGCCGACAGCGTTTGAACCAAAATAGAGTTCCTTGAGGCCCTCTAAGGACTTCAATTCGATTAATATCGTAGAGATTAGTCATACCCATTGATATTTCACCCATAAAGGTGTTCGATGTTCCAGAATTAACTTGGGCTGTACCAGTGTTAAGTCCTCTCATCGTGTAATAGGTATCTCCACCTGGGGTTGAGACGCCAGCAAGAGTTCTAAGATAATCTTCAGGGTTATAAATCCCTCTCTCGGTAATAGCGTCAGAAGTTATAACAGAGATATTCATTGGAATATCCTGCACGGTTTGTTCACGTTTATTAGCCGTTACAATTATTTCTTCAATCCCCTGTGAAAAAGATGATGTAGAAATAAAAATCATGGCTAAAATCAATGTGATTTTTCTCATGTGTTACCTCTTTATTTTAATTTGAAAATAACGATCCATCGTTATTCTTAATGATTCTAACATTATTTATGTTGAATCAAAAATTTTTAAAAATTAGATAAGCAATGAAAAATCAACTAATATTCATAGCTCAAAGGTTAATCAATATGACATTAAAAGTAATCGGTGCTGGGTTTGGAAGGACAGGAACACTTTCTCTTAAGGCTGCATTAGAGCAACTTGGATATGGCCCTTGCCATCACATGAAAGAGGTTATGCTGCATAATGACCAGGCTGAATGGTTCTCAAAAGCATCAAAGGGTATTGAAGTCAACTGGCATGAAGTTTTTAAGAATTACTCATCAGCTGTAGACTGGCCAGCTGCTGCATATTATCAGGAACTAGCTGATATATTTCCTGAAGCAAAAATTGTTCTTGCGATAAGAGATCCTGACGCTTGGTATAAGAGTGTTAACAATACTATTTTTAGAGTTATACCAAATTTCCCTAAATGGATCAGGTTCATTTTCCCCAGGTCTGACAAAGTCTTTAATATGATTGAGAAAACAATATGGCAAGGTGAATTCTCAGGTCAATTTGAAGACAAAAAACTAGCAATTCAGATTTACAAAGATCGTGTAGAAGCTATTAAAAAAACCTTTCCTGCTGAAAGACTACTAATTCATAGCTCAAAAGATGGATGGGAACCACTGTGTGAATTCCTTGATGTTGGAATCCCAGAGACCCCTTATCCTTGGTTAAATGACTCGTCAAAAATTAAAAGAGCAATAATAGTGATGAGAATCTTACAATGGCTACCACTTACAATACTAGTATTGTTTATCATCGCTTTAATGGTTAATTAAATGAAGAAAGTCCTGATTCTTGGTTTAGCAATGATTCTAGCAATGATAGGCTTGCTGATTGTAGGTTTATTATCAACCTAATTAATGAACTGAGTAATTTAATGCCTTTAATGAGCCCAAACAAGTAAGAGTATATCGTGATTTCTATTGGTATTTATTTGACAGAACGAGGGTATGTACCAGAATTTGTTCTTCGTTGGTTCATCCGAAAATTCAGTCTGAGTAGATTGGTGGAAGCTGACTCTGAAAAAAGAAAAGAATTAGTTATTAAAGCTTTGAAAACTGGCCCTATTGCTGAGAATACACTTGACGCAAACGATCAACACTATGAAGTTCCTGCCAATTACTTTAAATCTGTTTTAGGACCAAGTCTCAAGTATTCATGCTGTTGGTTTGATAATAATGAGTCAACACTAGAGGAAGCAGAAATCAAAATGATGGAACTCTATATTAAACGAGCAAAAATAGAAGACGGTCAGACTATATTGGATTTGGGATGTGGCTGGGGAAGTCTCACCCTATTCTTAGCTGAGCGTTTTCCCAACTCTGTAATCTATTCAGTGAGTAATTCCAATGATCAAATCAAATTTATTCAAGAGAAATCAAAAAATTTGGGTTTTAGTCATGTTCATGCTTCAGTCCAGGATGTTAATTCCTTGGATTTACCAACAATGTTTGATCGAGTCATTTCAATCGAAATGTTTGAACACATAAGAAATTACAAATTATTACTTAAGAAGATTAAGAATATACTCAAACCCGATGGTTCTCTTTTTGTGCATATATTCTGTCATAAAACTGCAACCTACCTTTATGAAGAAAAAGGTGAGAAAGACTGGATGACGCGTAATTTTTTCCGTGGTGGAATCATGCCATCAGAAGATATTTTTAGTTATTTTGAAGAATTCATCATCAAAAAGACATGGATGATCAATGGAACTCAATACACAAGAACACTAAATGAATGGCTTAGAATCCACGATGAATCAAAAGTCAATATACTCAAAACCTTCAAAAAGCATTATGACCGCCCACTAATTCACTTTCATAGATGGAGGCTTTTCTATATCGCATGTTCTGAATTCTTTAGTATCAATAATGGAAAAGAATGGTATGTATCGCACTACCTTCTTTCACCAAAAAATAATGTTGACTAAGCCAAAACCACTTCAGTAAAACTAAATGAAAAAACTAGTACCTTTTACTATTGCTATAATTATTAGACCTGTGTCTAATTTTATTTATCGTATTAGGAAGTGGCTAAACACTGAAATTACTAAGGGATTATTTTATAGAATGCATGGTTACCCTATTACTCGTAAAGAAGGCCTGAAAAGAAATGGCGAAATTATAATGATCATTATCGTCGTTATTTTTTTCATTTGGTTTGTTTTGACAAGTGAGAAGCCATTGCCTCCTGGATAATCAAACCTCTTTAGCTTATCTATTAGTGGTAGGCACGGGCGGACTCGAACCGCCGACCTCTTGCATGTCAAGCAAGCACTCTAACCAGCTGAGCTACGCGCCTCCATAGAAAATTATTTAGATTTAGCTTCTTTAGACAGATAGACAGATATGTCTCTAATATCTTCGTAGGTATAACCGGCAGAATGCCACGATGCTGTTATTCGATCTAAAATCTCTTCAGCTGAAGCATCTTTAAACTTATCAATAGAATGACACCCCATGCAGCCTCGTCCAAAAGCAGATTCTACTAAAGTCTTACCGTATTCAGAATCACCTTCAATTACCTGGTGATTATTTGCGTTAACATTGCCAACGAATAGAAGCATCGTCATCATTATTGAAAATAAATAAAATTTCATGACTGTTTAACCCTCGTTTATTTAACTCAAGATGATATATGACTCATAGTAAAAAATCTATTTTGAGATTTAATTAGTAACCCTATCTTTTGCGTCGATAAAATTAATACCAAAATTAAAATCTTTAATGAGTTTAATCTCATCTCTTATTTTAGCAGCGTCTTCAAATCTAAGATCTTTTGCAGCATCAAACATTTCTAATTCAAGTTTGTCTATTATCTTGCTTATAGAGTTTGGATCATCTGGGTTAAATTCTCCTTTAATGGATTTAGGTATTTTTAGAAATTGTTTTGATGGTTTGCTTCTAGCATTGTCCATAACATCTTGGACATTCTTTATAATAGTTTTAGGTTTAATATTATGATCAGTATTGTATTGGATTTGTTTATCTCTTCGTCGTTTTGTTTCTTCGATCGCTCTGCTCATTGAATTAGTAATATTGTCTGCATACATAATCGCTTTACCGTTAATATTACGGGCCGCCCTACCCATTGTTTGAATAAGTGAACCTTCAGATCTTAGGAAGCCTTCTTTATCGGCATCCAATATTGCAACGAGTGAAACCTCTGGTAAATCCAGTCCTTCTCTAAGGAGGTTGATACCTACAAGAACATCAAATACCCCCAATCTTAAATCTCTAAGTATTTCTGAGCGTTCAACAGTATCTATATCGGAATGAAGATATCTAACTTTAATCTGTTTATCATCAAAGTAGTCAGCTAAATCCTCTGACATTTTCTTTGTCAGTGTGGTGACTAATATTCTTTCATTCTTAGGGGTCCTTTTCTTTATTTCTGATAGTAAATCATCAACTTGATTAAGCACTGGTCTTATTTCTACTTCAGGATCAATTAATCCGGTAGGCCTTACAATTTGTTCGACTATTTGATCTGATTTTTCTATTTCAAATTCTCTAGGTGTTGCAGAAACGTATATTGTTTGAGGCGAGAGTTTTTCAAACTCTTCAAACATTAATGGTCTATTATCAAGTGCTGAAGGCAATCTAAAGCCATATTCAACGAGCGTTGATTTTCTTGAGAAATCACCTTTATACATTCCTCTTAGCTGCGGGATTGTTACATGGCTTTCATCTATAACTATCATTGCGTTTGAAGGCAAGTAATCAATCAGACATGGTGGGGGTTGCCCTGCTTCTCTACCAGATAAATATCTACTGTAATTCTCTATTCCTGAACAAAAGCCTAATTCTTTTATCATTTCAATATCATAGAGCGTCCTTTGTTCAAGCCTTTGTGCTTCAACAAGTTTATTGGACTTATTTAGTAATTTTAATTGCTTAGCTAGTTCGATCTTAATCTTATCTGTAGCTTGTAACATAATCTCTCTGGGAGTCACATAATGAGTTTTAGGAAAAATAGTTAATTGTCTTGTTGTTTTAAGAACTTCCCCAGTTAAAGGGTCAAAATATGAAAGACTTTCAATTTCATCATCAAAGATCTCAATTCTTATAGCTTGATTGTCTGAATCTGCAGGATAGACATCTATAACATCACCTAATACCCTAAACATACCTTGTTTAAATTCCATCGAATTTCTTTGATATTGCAGTTCGGCGAGTCTTCTCAGTATTGATCGCTGTTCTACTTTATCTTTTAGGCTTAAATGAAAGTACCATGTTGAGGTATAACTCAGGATCACCCAAACCATAAATTGCAGATACTGAAGCTACAATTATGGTGTCATTTCTCTCGATTAGTGCTTTGGTAGCAGATAATCTCATCTGTTCAATATGAGCATTAACAGATGCATCTTTTTCAATATATATATCAGTAGTAGGCACATAGGCTTCTGGCTGATAGTAATCGTAATAGGAAACAAAATACTCAACTTTATTTTTTGGGAAATACTCTCTCATTTCACCATAGAGTTGAGCTGCAAGTGTTTTATTGGGTGCGAGAATAAGTGTTGGCCTTTGTTCAGTCTGGATTAGATTAGCGATAGTAAATGTTTTACCAGAACCTGTAACTCCTAATAGAGTTTGTTTGTAAAGCCCTGAAGATAATCCTTTTGATAACTTTTTATTGCCTGTGGTTGATCTCCTTTAGGCTTGTATTCAGCAGATAATTTAAAACATTCTTTTTTCATAATTTGATATTATAGCCATCAATTAAAACCTATTGTTTAAAATGTATTGATAATGTCAAAGATCCTCTCCAAAAGAGTAAATAAGGTAAAACCTTCAGCAACTATTACTATCTCGGCAAAAGCTATGGACCTGAGAGCAAAAGGTATTGATATTATTAGCTTGAGTGCTGGAGAGCCTGATTTTGATACACCAAAACACATAAAAGAAGCAGCTATTAATGCTATTAATCAAGGTCAGACTAAATACACTCAGGTCGATGGAACCCCTGAACTCAAGGATGCAATAATCAAAAATTCAAAAGAGACAATAATCTGGAATATAAAAGAGAAAATATAATTGTTTCAACAGGCGCTAAACAAACTCTATATAACTTATTCCAATCTGTCTTAGGGCCTGAAGATGAAGTTATAATTATTAGCCCATATTGGGTTTCCTATCCTGATATGATTCTATTGGCAGACGCTAAACCAGTTTTTCTAGAGACTCACCAAGAAGATAATTTTAAGATTCGTAAAGCAGATTTAGAGAACTGTATTAGTGAAAAAACAAAACTTATTATTCTTAATTCTCCCTCAAACCCTACCGGCATAACATTTTCGAAAGAACAATATAAAACTATAGGTGACGTCTTAATCAATTACCCAAATATACTCATTGCCACCGATGATATGTATGAACATATATATTGGGGTGATGAGCCAATTTCATTTTTTTGCTGAAGCATGCCCTGATTTATTTGATAGGACAATAACAATTAACGGTGTATCTAAAGCATATGCAATGACTGGTTGGAGAATTGGATATTGTGGAGCCCATGAAGACCTCGTTAAGGGAATGAAAAAAGTTCAAGGTCAAAGTACATCAAACCCTTCATCAATATCTCAAGCAGCAACAATTGCTGCACTAAATGGATCCTCAGAAGAAATAGAAAAAATGGTTACTGAGTATAAGAAAAGACATGATTATATGTGTGATGCTCTAAATCAAATTGATGGTTTTAAAACTAGCCCTGGAACCGGGGCATTTTATTTGTTACCAGAAGTACAACAAGCACTTGAGAAAAAAGGATTTTCAGATGATGTTGAATTTTCTAGTTTTCTTATTGAAGAGGCAAATGTTGCCGTTATCCCTGGAAGTGCTTTCGGTGCTAATGGCTATATTAGAATATCCTACGCAACCAGTATTGAGTTGCTGAAGAATCAATAAGAAGGATACAACATTCCTTAAAGTAATAACCTGCTCTCTTGACTATTCATTAAGGTTCAAGCAGACTCATTTTTATATTCTACTCCCCGGTAGCTCAGTTGGTAGAGCGATTGACTGTTAATCAATTGGTCGCTGGTTCGAGTCCGGCCCGGGGAGCCAGAATCTCAATACATTAAGTGCTCTTAGCTATTTTATTTTTAAATCTTGTAGTACTCCAACCGTGTGATCTATCTAGAAAATGTATAGGTATATTTAAATCATCGCCAGTAAATGGTTTACTTTTATAGTCATCACCAAGAAATCGTATATCTATATCTAAATTTGACAGCAGTTGTATAAATCTACTTCTAATTTATACGGTATTATCTGATCAACTTGGGTCAGTGATGAGAGAATCATCTTTCTTTCATCAAGATTCAAAATTGGCTTTAACTTTTCTGGTCTTTCAATTGAAGGATCTTCATGTAAAAGGATGATTAGCTCTGTGCAGAATTCTTTGCATTCGTTAAATAAATGTATATAACCAGGATGAATTACATCAAAATTCCCTGCAATAACTCCAGTTTTTTCATTTTCTTTAAAATTTTTCTATAAAATTAATCGGTTTAGATTTTTCCCAACTCTTGCAGGTCGGACACTGCCATGAATGGCTAATTGTCTCGTAACCGCATTGAGTGCAATTATATTTATAATCACTCATGGTTTTTTTATTAATAATTGATTTTATATTTTCTATAAGATCACTATCAACTATATCTGAAGATATGCATTATTCTGATTAAGTATTTCTTTAACAATTGTATTTGCAAGGATTTGTTTTCTGAAGGATTTAAAAAGTGTTTTATTTTTTATATCAGGTTTCATGACAGACAACATGGAAAAGTAGATTTCAATCTCGGATTTGCAGAAACCATTTGAATCAGTTTATTTTCAATAATTTCTTTCTCTTCTCTATTTGCTCTATTTAATAGCATTGGCAATAGTATAAAGTGACCAACAGGATTTTCAGTTGTCATTTCTTCATAGAGGTCTAAAGCACTATTAAGTTTATTTTTTTCAAGAGCAATTATGAAGACAAGTACATTTGCCTTATCGACTTTGGATTATTTTCTCTAGCTTTTCTTAAGTAGGCTGCTGCTTTATTTAAATTATTGTTGTCTATCGAATCTTGGGATAACTGACAATAATAGTGAGATGTACTGTTAATAAGGTTATTGCCATTATCAACTTTTGATAATTCTTCTAAGTTTTTTAAAGCTTGCTCCCATTGAGATAAATATTCATAAATTTTGATTAATTTTTCTAAGCTAGATATTTTATGGGCTTCTACTTCCTTTAATTTTAAGAAAATCTCTTCAGCTTTATCATATATACCTGCAGCGTAATAATTTTCTCCTAATTCATTTAGTGTTTGGAAATAGTAATTTTCTTCAAGGTCCGGTTTACTAATTATGTTCTCATGAAGTTTTATTGCTTTATCTATTTTACCCTGTCTTCTAAATAAAACGCCAAGCGCTAAGTGTGTTTGAATTGTGTCATCATCAATTTCGATAATATTTGAAAACAAGTTTATTGCCTTATCAGACTCTTCATTTAGTAAATATTTTAGTCCTGTTAAATAATCAGGATTGATCTTTTTATTATTATCTTCAGAATCAAAAAACTTTATGTATAGATAACCCATAAGGGCAAACAATAAGAATATAGAGGATAAGTAGAGAATGCTGTCTGAAAACATTAAAGTATCATTTGGTATGAGCTGTTATTGCTTTAGTTTTACTCGCTCTTTAAGGTTTTTACCAGGTTTGAAGTGAGGCACATAGCGTTCTTCTATGCTGACTGACTGACCAGACTTGGGATTTCTTCCAACTCTTGGTTTTCGATATCTTAAGCTGAAACTGCCGAATCCTCTAATCTCAATTCTTTCACCTTTTCTTAGAGATTTTACCATTGACTTTATGATTGTCTTTACAGATAGCTCTATATCCCTGTATGGAAGTTGATCTTGTTCTTTGGCAATGATCTCAATGAGATCTTTTTTATTTATACTCATTAATGAATTACATCAAAAAAAATTAAAAATAGGAATTAAATTATTTGCTTCTTGTGAATTTAGATTTAAGAAGGTCTCCTAGGCTAGTCTTTGAAATAGATTCTTTTTCTTCAGCTTTATAGGATTCTATTGCTTCTCTCTCTTCTTTTTCTTCTTTCGCTTTAATTGATAGTTTGAGGGTTCTGTTCTTTTTATCAAAGCCAATAATTTTAGATTCTATTTCGTCATTGATTTTAAAAACTGTCCTAAGGTCCTCAACCTTATCTCTTGAAACCTCAGAGACATTTAACAAGTCCCTTTACTTGCTCATTGAGTTTGATTAAGGCATTTCTTTCATCAATTTCTTGAAAAACCCGCCTTTGACAATAGTGTTCTTAGGGTTATTTGATAGATACTGTTGAAAAGGGTCACCTGATAATTGTTTCAACCCTAATGAAATTCTTTGTTTTTCTGGGTCAGCGTTGATTATTATAGCTTCTATTTCTTCTGATTTTTTGAAAGTTGAAAGGTCTATACTATCTTCTGATTCCCAAGATATATCTGAGATATGAATTAATCCATCGATACCTCCTTCTAGTTCAATGAATACTCCAAAGTCTGTGATTGATTTAACTTTACCTTTTATTTTTTGTCCTTCATCATGCGCTTCTGCAAATTTTTTCCATGGATTATCTTTTGTTTGCTTCATCCCCAAAGAAACTCTTCTTTTATCATTATCAATATCTAATATCATTACCTCTATTTGTTCCCCCACGTTTGCAACTTTATAAGGGTTTGGATTATTATTCGTCCAATCAATTTCAGAAATATGAACTAGACCTTCTATTTCTTCCTCTATTTCAGCAAATAAACCGTAATCAGTTATATTAGATATCTGGCAAAGAACTTTCATACCGATTTCATATTTTTTTATAATATTTTCCCCAAAGGGTCGTCTTGAAGTTGTTTCAGTCCTAATGAAACTCTGAATTTTTCTCTATCTAGACCAATAACTTTAACCTCAATATTTTGTGCTAAAGATAAAAAATCTGAGGGATGTTTAACTTTTTTCCATGAGATATCTGTTATATGAAGCAATCCATCAATTCCACCAAGATCTACGAATGCTCCATAGTCAGTTAAGTTTTTTACTACGCCTTCTAAAATATCACCATTTATTGATTTTAGAAATTAAATCGTTTTTATTCTCAACCGCAGTACCTTGAATCGCTGCTTTACGAGATAAAACTATATTATTTGTCTTCTTTTCTGCTTTAACTACTTTAAATTCAGACATTGAACCTTCTAGATATTGAGTATCTCTAACTGGTCTAACATCTACTAGTGAACCCCGGAAGAAAAGCATTAATTTGGTCTACAAGAACAGTAAAGCCACCTTTTACTCTTGTTTGAATGAAGCCATTAACAATCTCATCATTATTCATTGCATCGATGAGTTTTTGCCATGTTTTTTCATTTTTCGCTTTTTGACGTGATAACTTGGTTCTTCCTTCCCCATCTTCAATTTCTTCAATGACTACATCGACTTTGTCACCAACTTTAATTTCAACATCACCTGACTGATCTTTAAATTGATTAATATTTACTAGAGATTCAGACTTTAAGCCCGCTGATAGGATGGCATGATCATTTGTTATATCTATTACATCAGCTTGGATTAGCTGCCCTAACTTGAGTGCTTTACTATATTCACTCGACTCAAATAGAATTTCAAAATTTTCACTCATAATTGATTGCTACTTTTTATATGCTTCATTGCTTCTTTTTGTACATCTTTAATTGATTTATTATCTGTTTCGATCACCAAAGCATCATCGGGAATTACCAGAGGTGATGCTTTTCTGGTTAAATCTCTTTTATCTCTTGCATTTAACTCATCAATTAACTGCGTGAGGCTAACATTAATTCCTTTTTCCTTCAACTGGTTAAGTCTTCTTTTTGCTTTAGTTTCATTATTAGCCATTAAAAAGAATTTAATTTCAGCATTGGGGAAAATAACACTTCCCATATCTCTTCCTTCAGCAATTAGGCCTGGTTCTTTTGCAAAGGATCTTTGTATTGAGACCAATGATAATCTTAGTGCTTTATTGGATGAAATCTTGGATGCTATTTTTGCTGTCTCTTCATTAAATATAAGATTATTAATTATTTTATCCTCATAAATAATATCGACATCATGACTATCATGTTTGATATTAAAAATAATTGAGCTGCCAATATTGATAAGCTCATCAGTATTATTTAAATCAATAGAATTTATTTCAGCAATATAACCAATGCTTCTGTATATCGATCCACTGTTCAAGTAGTTCAATTCTAATTTTTCAACCAAATTAAGAGCAAGTGTTCCCTTAGCCAACACCACTGGGTCCATCGATAGTAATAATTAACATAAATAATTAGACTTCATTAATGTTCATCCCTATTGAATTCATTGTCTCTTTAAATGTTGGGAAAGAAGTATTGATATTAAGACAATTCCTAACAATAACAGGTGTTTCAGACCTACAAGAAGCCAAAAGGCATGCCATAGCCACTCTATGATCATCAAATGAATCTAGATTAGCTCCCTGTATTGTTCCACCTATAATCGTTGCACCATCATCATATTCATTAACGTCTATAGATAGTGATGTAAGATTATTGACCATAGCTTTTATTCTGTCAGATTCTTTATATCTAAGTTCTTTAGCATTCCTTATTGAGGTAGAGCCTTCAGCACAGGCTGCTGCTAGAAAAACCAAAGGCATCTCATCAATAGCTGAGGCTATAAGATTCGTTGGCACATCTATTCCTTTTAACTTTGATGACCTGACAACAATTGAGCCTATTTTTTCATTGGAGTTAAATTGGTTATCAGCATCAATTTCTATATCAGCATTCATTAATTTCATGATCTCTATGAATCCCATACGAGTAGGATTTAATCCAACATTTTTTATCTTTAATTCACTATCTTTAGAGATTAATCCAGCTAATATTAAGAAAGAAGCTGAGGATAGATCACCTGGGACATATATATATTCTGGCGAAAAGATTTTTCCGCCGACTATTGAAATTGTTTTATCATCAACTTCGATTGTAGAGGAAAAATCTTTTAACATAATCTCAGTATGATCTCTTGTTTCAGTATCTGTTTCGATAATCGTTTTGCCGTCTGTGAACAAACTTGCCAGAAGAATAGCAGACTTTATTTGTGCACTTGGAATATCTAATCTATACCTTAAATTATTTAACCCATTTGTAGCTTTAATCTTAACAGGAAGATTACCTTTATTAGTTTCTATATCGGCACCCATGGCTCTTAGTGGTTCTGCTACTCTTTCCATTGGTCTTTTTCTTAGTGATTTATCACCGGTCAGGACAGATTCAAATTTTTGAGCAGCTAAAATACCCATAAACAATCGAATAGACGTACCTGAATTACCAAAATTTAGTACTTTTTTAGGGTCTATTAAGCCCTCCAATCCTATGCCATGGACTTCCATAATTTCGTTTTTTAAATAAATATCCGCTCCGAGAATTCTTGAAATTTCTACAGTTCTAAATATATCCTCAGAGGATAAGTAATTTTCAATAACAGTTTGGCCTTCAGATAACATTGATAATATAACAGCCCTATGTGAAATAGATTTGTCACCAGGAACTTCTATCTCCCCATTTAGTGAATTTACTTTATTGGATACTAAAGTGAATGAATTCATTATTGAGCAATTGGATAAGAACCCAAAGTTTTGATTTTTATATTCTGTTCTTTTAATTTATTGAATGATTTAAGAATATTTATATCTTCGCAATGACCTTCTAGATCAATAAAGAAGACATAACTCCATTTACCTTTCTTTGAAGGTCTAGATTCAATTCTAGATAAATTGACATCATAGTCTGCAAATGACTTTAGAACTTTAAACAATGAACCTGAATCTTGACTGTCAGGTGGAGATACAATAATGGATGTTTTATCTTTGCTGCTCTTTTTTGCAGTCTGAGTGCCAATTATTATGAATCTAGTTGTGTTATCAGAGAAATCTTGGATGCCAGAATCAAGTATATTTAAGTTATAATCCGCTGATAACTTTTCTGATCCGATGCAGCCTTCATCTGAGTTAACAATCATTTTTGCACCTTCAGAATTACTAATGACTGGCAATAACTTAACATCTGGTAGATTTACTCTAATATAATTCTGACATTGCCCTAATGACTGAGGGTGAGCATAAAGAATTTTGATACCGTCAATAGAATTATCTTTTGAAAGTAAGCATTGATTGATTAGAAGTTCAATTTCACCAGTAATCTTAACATTAGAGCTTATCAGCAAATCATGGGTGTTATTAATTGAACCCTCTATTGAGTTTTCAATAGGAATGATTCCGTAATCAGATTGATTTTTCTCAATAGATTCAAATACGTCAGCAATACTAGTTAATGGTATTGGCTCAGCATCATTATCAAAATAATTAAGCAAGGCTATTTCTGAGAATGACCCTTTTGGTCCTAAATATGAAACGTTCATGGTCTTCAGGATAATATATTAGTTTTTATAACACCGTCTATATTATTAATTTGATTAATTACATCATCGGTTACAGGTGTCTCAATATTTAGTATCGTGTAGCCAATATCTTTAAAGGCTTTATGTGATAAGTCGTTTATATTGATATCAGCCTCACCAAGTAGAGAGGTGAATTGTCCTAACATATTTGGTTTATTTAAATTAGTGATGGTTAGCCGATGTTCGGTATCTCTAACTAAACTTACATCTGGGAAATTTACAGAATTAATTATATTTCCATTTTCTATAAAAGAGATCAGACTATTTGCAACCATTAAAGCACAATTTATCTCTGCTTCTTTAGTCGAAGCTCCTAGATGAGGCATTAAAAGGACATCTGGGTTTCCTATTAGCTCAAGTTTAGGAAAATCAGTTACATATGTATCAATCTGATCCCTCTCTAAAGCTGAAACAATAGAATCTGTATCAACAATCTCTTCTCTCGATAGATTAATAATGGTTGAGCTTTTATTCATTAAGCTTATTTCTTTTGAACTTATAAATCCTTTTGTTTCATTACTATATGGAATATGGATTGTGAGAATATCTATATTCTTTAGTAATTCATTCAAATCATCTGTTTTTTTAACACCAGGCACTAAATTAATAGCGTTATCTATACTTATCATTGGGTCATAGCCAATAACCTTCATACCAAGGTCATGACAAGCATTAGCGACTTTGATACCAATAGAGCCCAAACCTATAACTCCTAGTGTTTTATTTGGTAATTCAAATCCCACGTATTCTTTTTTTGCCGATTCAACTTCAGATTTTAGGTTTTTTGAGTCTTTTAAGGTGTTCACATAATTAATTGCTCTATGAATGTTTCTAGCAGAAATAAGAATTGCAGCTAAAACCAGCTCCTTAACAGCATTTGCATTAGCACCTGGTGCGTTAAAAACAGGGATTGCCATTTTTGTCATTTTTTCTATAGGAATATTATTGACTCCCGATCCTGCTCTTCCAACTGCAAGTAAGTTAGTTGAGATCTCCATTTCATGCATATTGTATGACCTGACTAAGATAGCATCAGGCGAAGTAACTTCATCGCCAATATGATAGCTATTACTATCAAATGACAGCAAACCTTCACTGGCGATATTATTAAGTTTTAATATTTTTTACATTGTCCCTATTGTCTGTTTTCAAATTCCTTCATAAAGGATATAAGCTTTTCGACACCCTCAATAGGCATGGAATTGTACACACTTGCCCTCATTCCACCAACAGTTCTATGACCTTTTAGATTATATAGACCTGACTTATTGGCCATAGTTAAGAATTCATCATCAAGATTATTGACAGATAATGTGAAGGGGATATTGACCCAAGATCTATATTTCGAGCTTACAGGATTTTGATAAAGGTTAGATTGATCAATATAATCATAGAGAAGCTGTGACTTTGCTTTATTGGAATCAGCCATTTTTGTTAGACCACCCTGCTCTTCTATCCATTCAAATACTAATCCCGCTACAAACCAAGCAAAAACAGGCGATGTATTTAACATAGAATTATCATTAGCATGAGCATCATATCTCATTATTGGTGTGAGGTGATTCGCTTGGTTTTCAATAAAGTCTTTTCGTGCAAGAACTATTGTAAGACCCGCTATACCAAGATTCTTTTGTGCTCCTGCAAATATTAAATCAAAATTATTTACATCAATTGGTCTAGTGCATAAAGTTGAGGACATATCACAAATTAAAGGAGTATTAACATCTAAATACTCATGAATTTCTACACCATGAACAGTTTCGTTTGCACAATAAAAGAAGTAATCTGATTCAGTATTTACATTCCAAGTTGACATCTCAGCAATATTTGTAAAATTGTTCTCTGTTGAATCTGAGACAATATTTACATTGGTATGATGTTCAGCATAAGCAGCAGCTTTTTTTGACCATCCGCCGGTAATTAAATAATCAGCTTCGCCATTATTTGATAAATTCTGAGGGATCATTGTAAATTGATGAGTTGCACCCCTTGAAGAAATAACACTTCGTAATTGCCTGGAATATCTAAAATTCGTCTTAGAGTTGATTCACATCTTTCTGCGTATTCTTTAAATTTTTTACTACGATGACTAATCTCTAGAATTGACATCCCACGGTCAAAGTCAATAATTTTCGATGGCAATTCATCAATTACTGATTGCGGTAGAGCTGCTGGACCTGCAGAAAAGTTAAAAATATTTTGAGGCATGTTTAGTCTTCTGAATCATCATCAGACATAATTTTTTCCATACCTAGGAGTTTATCTTTTTCAGAAAGCCTTATTAGTTTTACCCCCTGTGTATTACGTCCAATTACTGAGATAGCGTCTATCTTTGTTCGAATTAAATTCCCTGAAGAACTAATGAACATAACTTGATCGTTCTCTTGTACTTGATTTGCACCAATTACATTACCATTTCGTTTAGAAGTCTGTATGGCTATGACGCCTTTACCGCCTCTTCTTTGATTTGAAAATTCATCAACTTTTGTTTGTTTTCCAAATCCATTTTCAGTTGCTGTCAGTATATTACCTTCATCCAAAACAATAAGTGATATTAGTTTTTGATTTTTATCGAGCCTCATGCCTCTTACACCTTGGGATACTCTGCCCATTGGCCTGGCATCTTTCTCATGGAATCTTATAGACTTCCCTGAATTAGCAAACAGCATTATTTCTTTTTGACCGTCTGTGATTTCTACATTAACAACTCTGTCTTTATCTTTAAGTTTTATGGCTTTTATACCGCTCTTAATTGGTCTCGAATATGCTGACAATTTGGTTTTCTTTACTGTGCCTTTTTCTGTAGCCATGAAGACATACCGGTCATCGTCAAACTCTTTTACAGGAAGAACTGCTTGAATTCTTTCGTCTTTATCTAAAGGCAGTAAATTGACTATTGGTCGACCTTTTGCGTTCCTCCCTCCCTTTGGTAATCTGTAGACTTTAATCCAATAAACTTTTCCATAACTAGAAAAACAAAGAAGTGTATCGTGTGTATTTGCTACGAAAAGCTTTCTAATAAAGTCTTCATCTTTAAACGAGGCAGCTCTCTTTCCGGTTCCGCCCCGATTTTGAGCCTGATATACGTCTAGTGATTGTGTTTTAGCATAGCCTTCTCTCGATAAGGTAACAATTAGGTCTTCTTCCGGTATAAGATCCTCATCTGTTAAGTCTGAGTAGAATTCGACTATTTCAGTTCTTCTCTCATCACCAAATTGATTTTTAGTATCATTAAGTTCATTTTTAATTACTTCAGTTAAGGTATCAGGGTCAGATAAGATCTGAGTAAACTTTTTAATGTCGTCTAGAAGACCCGTGTATTCATTGTGAATATTGTCCTGTTCAAGACCAGTAAGACGGTTAAGTTTTAACTCTAGAATAGCTTTGGCTTGTTCATTAGAAAGTCGATAACCTTTTTTTTCAATTCCAAATTTTTCATTTTCATTTATTTTATTTGGAACAGTAGATATATTTCCCGCTTTCTTTAGCATCTGTTTAATTTTTCCTATTTTCCAGATTTTAGTTACTAAAGCTTTTTGTGCATCTGCAGGAGTTTTTGATTTTTTAATCAGCTCTATCATTGCATCAATATTTGTAAGAGCGATTGTTTGACCTTCTAAGATATGAGCACGGTTAATAGATCTGTTAAGTTCATAAATTGTTCTTTTGGTAACAACATCTCTTCTATGAGCAATAAATGCTTCTAGCATTTCCTTTAGGTTCATTAGTTTTGGTTGACCATTGGACAGAGCAACCATATTTATTGAGAATGTACTTTCTAGAAGCGTTTGTTTGTATAAGTTATTTAACAAGACATCGGTCACCTGACCTTTTTTAAGTTCAATGACAACTCTCATTCCATCCTTATCTGATTCATCTCTAATTTCTGAAATGCCCTCTATTTTTTTATCCCTAACTAGTTCAGCAATTTTTTCTATTAGGCGCGCCTTATTAACTTGGTATGGGAGTTCTGAGATAACAATAGATTCTCGGTCTGAATTTTTTATCTCTTCAATTGCAGTTTTAGCTCTAACGTGAACTCTGCCTTTACCTGTTTCATAAGCCGTTTTAATTCCATCGATACCGTGTATTGTCGCAGCTGTTGGAAAATCAGGTGCTGGAATGACTTTGATCAGATCATCTATAGTGCTATTTGGATTGCTCAGCATTAGAAGGCAACCATCAATAATCTCTGTTAAATTGTGGGGTGGGATATTTGTAGCCATGCCAACAGCTATTCCTGCAGATCCATTGATCAGTAAATTAGGTAATCTCGTAGGTAGGACGCTTGGCTCAGATTCAGATTCATCATAATTTGGGATAAAATCCACCGTATCCTTATCAATATCAGCCAGTAATTCTTGGGTAATTTTCTGCATTCTAACTTCGGTATATCTCATCGCAGCCGCCCTATCACCATCAATAGATCCAAAGTTACCCTGTCCATCTACAAGCATATATCTTAGAGAAAAATCTTGTGCCATTCTGACAATAGTTTCATAGACAGCGCTGTCACCGTGAGGGTGATATTTACCGATAACATCACCGACGATTCTCGCAGACTTTTTGTAGGGCTTAGTATGATCATTACTTAAGACTTTCATAGCATATAAAACTCTTCTATGAACTGGTTTTAATCCATCTCTAACATCAGGCAAGGCTCTTCCTACTATTACGCTCATTGCGTAATCGAGGTAGGATTTCCTCATTTCATCTTCGAGATTTATTTGTGTGATCTTATCAATCATTTGATATCTTTTAACTGTCTAAGATTAATTTATAATCGAAAATTGTTTATTTAGGTTTAGATGATTATTAAGGGTATAATTTTAACATATTGTCAGCTCATTTATGAGCAATTCGCACAGTTGTTTTGAATGAATTCAATGAATATAAATAAGTCAAACTCAAGCCAAGAAGAGATAAAGAAATTTAATGCTTTGGCAGATGAATGGTGGGATCCTAATGGCGGATTTGGATCGCTCCATACTCTTAACCCACTGAGGTTTGAGTATATTAATAATGCAGCTCCTATAAATAATAAGATCTGTGCTGATGTGGGCTGCGGCGGAGGTATATTAACTGAGTCATTAGCTGCTGAAGCAAAACATGTCGATGGTATCGATTTAGCTGAAAAAGCGCTTAGTGTTGCAAAAATTCATCAAGAAAAATCTGGTATTAAAAATATTGACTATCATTATATTGATATAGAATCTTTCGCTAAAGCAAATCATCAAAAATTTGATGTTTTGACATGCATGGAAATGTTAGAGCATGTCCCCTACCCTTCAAAGATCATTGAATCTTGCACATATGCTGTTAAAGACGGGGGAGATGTTTTCTTTTCCACAATCAACAGAAATTTAAAATCTTTTATTATGGCAATTGTTGGTGCAGAGTACGTTTTGAATCTTCTCCCAAAAGGGACTCACGAATACGATTGCTTGATTAAGCCGTCTGAACTGGAGCAATGGTCTAGAGAATCTGGTTTGTCATTGATTGACTTGATTGGGGTTAGCTACAATCCTTTGACTAAAAATTTTAATCTTACTGATGATGTGAGTGTTAATTATATGATGCACTTTAAAAAGACTGGTTAAATGGAATCACCATCATTATTACTATTTGACTTAGACGGAACATTGGTTGATACGGCACCTGAAATGCATAGAGCATTAAACATTTTACTCAGAGAACAAGGCATGAATTCAGTTGAGTATAATGAGGTAAGACCTTTTGTTTCTCATGGAGTAATGGGTGTATTCTCAGTTGTTTTTAATGATGAACCCAAGATTAATGGAGATCGTTACAATAGATACTTGAGTCTTTATGAACAGATACTCGGCAGTGATGCTGCTTTATTTGATGGTATGAACATGGTTATAAAACAATTAGAAGAAAAGAATCATTTATGGGGTGTAGTTACAAATAAATCGCACCGATTTGCTAAGCCC
This sequence comes from Woeseia sp., assembly GCA_019653755.1. Classification (GTDB taxonomy): domain Bacteria; phylum Pseudomonadota; class Gammaproteobacteria; order Steroidobacterales; family UBA11654; genus CACPJA01. The sequence goes on from BPCL01000001.1 coordinate 282,304, forward strand.
CTATTAGAAAAACTAGGAATAATTGATAAAGCTATTTGCTTAATCACTAGAGATGATGTTGAATTCGCAAAACCACACCCCCAACCTATTCTAGAGGCTTTAAAGAGAGTTAAACCCAAAGAACGTCAGAATTGTTACTATATCGGTGATTCTTCAAAGGATATCGAATCAGCTAAATCTGCAGGCATTAAATCCATTGCTTGTTCATACGGTTATAGAATGAAAGACGATCATCCAGAAAAATGGGGTGCAGATTTTTGTATTGATAAACCAATTGAGATTTTAAATGTCATCTAACCAAAATTTAAAAGACAAGATCATTCTGATTACTGGAGCAGGAGATGGAATGGGAAAAGCGGCAGCAATTGAATATGCCTCTCAAGGAGCTTCTGTGATTTTATTAGGAAGAGATATAAAAAATCTTGAAAAGACTCACGAGATTATAATTTCAAAAAATCACCTTCCCCAATGATTTCATTAATGGATCTATCGAAAGCCGATGGTAATGATTACCAAGAACTCGCAGATAACTTAATCAATAAATATGGGCGCTTAGATGGATTACTATTGAACGCTGCAATACTAGGTGACCGTTCGCCAATTAGCCAATATGATGTCTCCACATGGGTTAATACCATACATGTCAATTTGACTTCACAATTTATTCTGACAAAGTCTTTATTGCCAAGTTTAGAAAAATCTAAAAGTGCTTCTGTAATATTCACAACAAGTGGTGTCGGTAAAATTGGTAAGGCCTTCTGGGGAGCTTATTCCGTATCAAAATTCGGAGTTGAGGGCTTATGTCAAATATTAGCTGATGAATATCAAAACGATAAGACGATTCGATTTAATTGCATAAACCCAGGTGCAATTCAAACTAAAATGAGAAAATCAGCATACCCTCTCGAGGATCCCAAAAAACTATTAACACCAGAAGATATTTTAGATAAATATGTTTGGCTAATGAGTGATAGCAGTAAAGAAATTGATGGCCAGAGTATTGATTGTCAGTAATTAATTAAGCATCGACTCAGTAATTGGGTTTTCTTTATTTTGATTGCTACTTTGATCATCTAATTCTAAATCTAGATTTTGTGGTTCTTTGATATCAGGAAGATCTGGAAGTTCATCAAGTCTCTCGAGGCCAAAATAGTTAAGGAATTCAGATGTTGTTGAAAACATCGCTGGTTTACCTGGTACATCCCTATATCCAATAATTTTAATCCAGTTCCTATCTGAAAGCGTTCTCATAATACTAGAGCTCACAGAAACTCCTCTGATAGCTTCGATATCACCTCGAGTTACAGGTTGTTTATAAGCAATAATGGATAAAGTTTCCATTAAGGCTCGAGAATATCTAGGTGTTTTTTCTGCAAATATTATATTTAGATAATCGTTGATTGATTTTTTGGCTTGAATTCTATATCCACTAGCAACTCTCGAAACTTCAATTTCTTTAGATTCATAATCATCTTCTAATTCTTTTATTGAATCTAAAATATCTGCTTTTGTAATCCTTTCCTTGTTACTTATAATTTTATACAACTTGTCAGCAGAGAGAGGCTCATCTGATGATAGTAAAAGAGCTTCTATAGTATTTTTTAAATTGAAATCTGTAATCATTATTTTTCTATCAATGTTTTGACATGTATTGTACCAAATTCTTCTGCCTGAACGATTTCTATAAGGAGTTCTTTCATTAACTCTAAAATGGCAAGAAAAGTTACCACTAAACCAATTTTTTGTTCCTCAAAATTAAACAGTTCCTCAAATTTAACAAAATCCTCATTTTCTATTTTTTCCAGAATCATTATCATTCGTTCTTTCACGGACAAAGGTTCTTTTGTGAAATGAAGCGTTGAGAACATTTCGGCTTTTTTAAGAACCTCTTGGAAAGAGAAAACTAGTTCTTTTAATTGGATATCTGGCAGAATCAGCGGTTGCTCAAACTGTCCTGTTTCAACTGATGATGGGTATATATCTCTCTCAACCCTATCTAATTCATTGATTTCTTCAGAAACTTTTCTGTATCTTTCATACTCTAGAAGTCGCCTTACAAGTTCGGCTCTAGGGTCTTCTTCATCTTCGATTTCCTCGAAGATTGGAAGCAATAATCTGGATTTTATTTCTGCAAGCATTGCTGCCATTAACAAGTATTCACCAGCTAATTCAAGTTCTAGTTCTTTCATTAGATTAATATAATCAACATATTGTTGTGTTATATCTGCAATAGGTATATCAAGTATGTCTAGATTTTGTTTTCTAATTAAATAAAGTAATAGATCTAGAGGACCTTCAAATGCATCTAGGAAGACTTGTAATGCAACGGGGGGATATATAAATCTTTAGGCAATTCAGTGATTTGTTCGCCGTCAACTATAGCAAATGGCATTTCACTTTGTTGTGGCTTATTATGATCCTTTTCTTGTGTCGTCAATTATCTTCTCAAATTTAATTTCATTTATTATGTTGATATTTAGTTAACTAAACTCCTTACCGGTTATTTCTTTTTTAAACGAACTGTCATCTATTATCTTCCCATTGATAATTGAGTGAATTTCATAAATATCTTTTTTCATATTTTCATAATGTCGTTTATCATCAATTTCATAGCTAGATACAAAAAAGAAAGTAAATCCTAGAATTCTCTGATCATCTTTGAAGTAACCAGGTTCTGTTAGGTTAGCTATAAAGTAAGAGAAACTATCCGTTATTTTTTTCTCAAATATGCCCTTGTTGTTTAGCCTTATTGATTTAGGTTGAAATAATTTAATAGCATCCACTAGCGTTATAGTTTTGCCTTCAAGTGATAATCTCATGGTTATAACTTTATTTTTTCCAACCTTATTTTCATTAATTACAAACTTTTCATTTATATTTAATTGATTTTGATGATTAGCTCGTTTTCTTTTCTCATAAATTAAGAGAGATATAAGAACTGTAAAAATTACAGTTAACAATATCCATGCATTTTCCATAGTTAAGTGATTTGTTCTTCTGACATCTCTACAGCTTCATCTATATCAACTGAGACTAGTCTTGACACGCCAGGTTCGCTCATGGTTACTCCAATAAGTTGCTTAGTGAGTTCCATGGTTTTTTTATTATGAGTAATAACGACAAATTGAACACTACTGCTCATTTCTTTAACAATATCGCAGAAGCGACCTACATTTGTATCGTCTAAAGGAGCATCCACCTCATCTAATAAACAGAATGGTGCCGGATTCAGTTCAAAAATAGAGAAAAGCAATGCAACAGCAGTAAGAGCTTTTTCACCACCTGATAGTAAATGAATATTACTATTTCTTTTGCCAGGTGGTCTGGCCATAACAAAAACACCTCCTTCTAAGGCATCATTATTTTCTAATTCTAAATAAGCTTTGCCACCGTCAAAAAGTCTCGGGAAATGCTTTTCAAGACCTTCATTAACTTTTACAAAAGTTTCATTAAATCTTATTCTTGATTCATCATCTATTTTTTTAATTGCTCCGTTAAGTGTATCTAGGGCACGATTTAAATCTTCAAATTGTGATTGAAGTTTTTCCATGCGTTCGTTTTCTTGGTCATATTCTTGGGCTGCAGCTAGATTGATTGGGCCGAGTCTATCGATAGATTTAAGTATTTTTTCTAGCTCTTGTTGTAATGCATTATGATCAATGGAATTATCATTTAATTTTTTTCTTATTGTTTCAAAGTTTTGTCCGTAATTACTTAATTGATCATTTAAAGATTCTTTTCTAACCTCATATTCTTTTTGATTTAGCTTAAAGTGTTCAAGATCTTCTCTAGCTTGATTAACATGGCTATTGATATTCGTTCGATCAATTTCAGAATTTCTAAGTATTGTCTGACTATCTTCTAATATCTTTCTTGAGGCATCTAGATCTTTTTCTTTATTAAGGCTGCTGTTCAGTAAGCTTTCTAATTTTCTCTTGGAATCATCTTCAGGGGTTTCATCGTTTTTAGCTTTCAATGTAAGCTCTAAAGATCTGCTTTTTAGCTGAGTTCTTTGGACTTCAAGTCTGTTAATTGCAGTATTCATTGCTTCTTGAGAAGACTTTAGAGATTCAACTTTTAATTCTTGGCCTTGGACTTTTAGCGTCAAGCTTTCAATTTTTTGTTTTAAGGTGTTTTTTTGATTAGCCAGATTGTTCTTAACGATATCTGATTCATTCTTATCAAGACTTAACTGACCTACTAGTTCAGAATTTTGTTCAAGTAAAGTTATTGAACTTTTAAGTTCTCTTTCATTTTCATTAATTTTATTCTCTGTATCTTCAAGTTCGTTAGAAATTGAGACTAATTGGCTTTCAAAATCATTAATTTGTTGGGATATATTTTCCGAACTATTATCTCCTAAAGTGTTTAAAAGACTGTTTATATTAGTTTTTAATGATTTAAACGAACTTTCTAGTTGATGCAAGTTATTAATAATAATTTTTTGTTGTTGTTGGTTGGACAGTTGTTTCTCTAATAAGTTAACCTTAACTCTTTCTTTTTCTACTATCGTATTTTTTTCATTGAACTCTGATTTAATGGTTTCATTTTTAATTTCTGCTTTTTCAAAAGATTGATTTATTTCTCCCAACTTTATCGATAACTCTCTCAATTCTGATTTATCATCATTAAATGCAGTTAATATTTGTCCTAATTCAAGTTCTATTGTTTCAAGTTCTTTTTTGTCTTTAGTAACCTCTACATTAAGATTTCCTAGTTCTGATTTAATCTCCTCAGCGTTTATTGTTTTTTGTGAAGCCAGTTCTTTTTCATATTCAATCGATTGTTCAAGTCTGGCAATATCGGCTTGGATAGCAAAATGTTCTTTTTGTTTTTGATTAAAGTCTTCATTCGCTTTGTTGTTTTTAATCCTTAATTCTTCGATATCTGCTTCTATTTTTCTAAGTTTAGTTAAATGATCATCATAGGTTTCATGGTATTTTGCAGAATCAGTCTTGTTGGTTTCTATGAGTTTGTTTATTTCTAGGATTTTTGTATAGATTATTTCAGCCCCTATTTCTTTTTCTCGAGACTTTAACTTTTTATATCGTTCAGCATCGTTTCTCTGCTTTTTGAGCCGTTTAATTTGCTTTTCTATTTCATCTTTAAGATCATTCAAGCGATTCAAGTTTTCCCGTGTATTTTTTATTCTAGATTCAGTTTCCTTTCTCTTTTGCTTGTATTTAGAAATTCCTGAAGCCTCTTCTATGAATACTCTCATTTCGTCAGGTTTTGCTTCGATTAGATCGGCAATCATAGCTTGTTGCACTATTGCATAACTCCTTGGTCCCAAGCCTGTTCCAAGGAATAAATTAGTAATATCTTTTCTTCTGCACTTTGTTCCGTTAAGGAAGTATTCAGATTGACCGTCTCTTGATAGTATTCGTCGTGTAGATATTTCATTGTATTGAGCAAATTCTCCTCCAATTTTCTTTTCAGTATTATCAAAAAATAATTCTATCGAGGCATTGCTGACAGGTTTTCGAGTTGAAGATCCATTAAAGATGACATCGGACATTGACTCTCCTCTTAAGTATTTAGCTGAAGACTCACCTAATACCCATCTAACAGCATCGATGACATTTGACTTACCGCAACCATTGGGACCTACGATTCCTACGAGATTTGACGGTAGAGTTAGCGTTGTTGGTTCAACAAATGTTTTAAAGCCTGAGAGTTTAATTTTACTTAGTCGCATAAATAACTATAAAATTAGTTGCTTTATTTTAAATTAATTAAGATATATATACATTATTTATTCCAACTAGTTTACAAGGAACCTTTATGAGTGAGAACATTTCGTCTAATGATCTAGATTCATTTGAAAATCCAAATGTAGAATCAGATTATCTGATCAAGATCAAAATTCCAGAATTTACATGCCTTTGTCCTGTAACGGGACAACCTGATTTTGCCACTATCTATGTCAGGTATGTCCCTGATAAGTTATGTGTGGAGCTTAAGTCTTTAAAATTATATATCGCAAAATATAGGAATGAAGGTGCTTTTCATGAAGCTGTAACTAACAAAATATACGGTGACTTAAAAACAATCCTCGAGCCTCGATACATTAAAGTGAGAGCAAAATTTAATGTGAGAGGTGGAATTTACACTGAAGTTGAGTTTGAAGATAGAAAAGAAAACTGGGACTCCAAAATAAGCCTTTAAAAAAGATAAGCAAAATCACTTCACAAATTTAATATGGAAAGTATAATTGCCTTCTTTCAATCAATAGAATTTTAAAAATATGGCTAAGAAAACTGATATTCATAATGGTTCATTGTTAGAGCAGTTCGGCATGAAACCATACAAGCTCAGAGCAAAAGAAAGCTACATGACCAAACGACAATTGACTCACTTCAGAAAACTGTTAAATGCTTGGAAGGTCAATTAGAAAAAGAAGCCGAGAAAACTGTAAACCATATGCAGAATGACAGTAACAGCTTAGCTGACCCTAATGATAGGGCAACCCAAGAATCTGAATTTGGACTTGAGCTTAGGACTCGGGACAGAGAAAGAAAGCTACTTCGCAAAATACAAATATCGTTGACTAAGATAGATGAAGGAACTTATGGTTATTGCGAAGAAACAGGTGAGCAAATTGGCCTTCAAAGACTCGAAGCTAGACCTGTCGCAAATCTTACTCTTGAGGCACAAGAACGAAGAGAAATAACCGAAAAACAATTTAAGGACAATCGTTAGTCGTTATCAATTGCCTTCATAGATAATCTGATTCTGTTTTGCTTGTCTATCTCGATAACCTTTACATTATTATTTGGCCTTCTGAGAGAACATCAGTTACTTTTTCGACTCTTTCGTTTGAAATTTCTGAGATATGTACCAAACCATCTTTACCAGGTAAAATTGTTACAAAAGCACCAAAATCCATGATCTTAGAGACTCTTCCTTCATAAATTTTGTTTTTTTCTACATCAGCTGTGAGTAATTCAATCTTTTCTTTAGCCATTTGCCCAGAGGATTGATCAACAGAAGCAATAGTGACGATCCCGTCATCATTGATATCTATCTGAGCACCAGTTACCTCGGTTAAAGATCTAATGGTTGCTCCACCTTTACCGATAACGTCTCTAATTTTATCTTTAGCAACGGTAATTGTGATTATTGAGGGAGCATAAGGTGAATAGTCATTCGAAGGCTTAGAAATAGATTCATTCATTATATCAAGTATATGTAATCTAGCCTTTTTAGCTTGTTCTAGAGCGTCTTCCATTATTGGCTTTGTGATACCATCAATTTTAATATCCATTTGAAGCGCTGTAATCCCTTCAGAAGTACCGGCAACTTTAAAGTCCATGTCTCCAAGATGATCTTCATCTCCAAGGATATCGGTAAGAACTTTGAATTGATCCCCCTTCTTTAACAAGACCCATAGCTATTCCAGCAACGTGCGATTTTATAGGTATCCCTGCGTGCATCAAAGATAGGCTTGATCCACAAACTGTGGCCATGGAACTTGATCCATTGGATTCAGTTATTTCAGATACCAATCGAATTGCGTAGGGAAATTTATCCATTTCTGGCAACACTGCCTCTAAGGATCTTCTGGCCAACTTACCATGGCCAATTTCTCTTCTTTTAGGTGACCCAATAAATCCAGTCTCACCTACAGAATATGGAGGGAAATTATAGTGAAGCATAAACTTATCTTTATATTCCCCTTCAAGCGCATCAATAATTTGAGACGATCTTTCAGTACCGAGGGTGGTAGCAACTATTGCTTGAGTCTCTCCTCTAGTAAATAGCGCTGACCCATGAGCTCTTTCGAGAAGACCTAATTCGATATTAATATCTCTAACGGTCTCGGTATCTCTTCCATCTATTCTTGGTTCACCGTTTAATATTTGTGATCTGACTGTTTCTTTTTCGATTTTCTTAATTAGACTTGAAACATCAGATGCTTCATATTCTTCGGAATCTTCAACAATTTTTTTCAATAGCATCGTTTTTGATTTGTTCAAGCTGATTTTGTCGATCTACTTTATCAGCAGTCTGATAAGCTGTTTTAATTCTGTTTAAAAGCTAAGTCATTAACAATCTTTTTAAGATTTTCATCTTCTTTGACAGTTTCAAGAACCCACTTTTCCTTGCCAGTCTCTTTAACTAATGATTCTATTCCTTTAATAGTATCTTTAATTGCATCATGGCCGGCCATGACCGCATCTAACATAATTTCTTCAGACAAGATATCTACTTCAGACTCAACCATCAGGATTGCATCATTAGAACCTGCAACAATAAGGTCAAGTTTAGAGTTCTCCATTTGACTGACTGTCGGATTAATTACGAATTTATTATCAATGTAACCGACTCTTGCTCCACCAATGGGGCCATTGAAAGGGATATCTGATATAGAAATAGCAGCAGATGCTCCAATCATAGATAAGATATCTGTTTGAATTTCTGGATTTAAGCTCATCACAGTTAAAATAACTTGTATTTCATTTAAAAAGTCATCTGGAAACGATGGACGTAAAGGTCTATCTATGAGCCTAGATATTAATGTTTCTTTTTCCGATGGCCTACCCTCGCGTTTAAAAAATCCGCCTGGTATTTTTCCAGCTGCGTATGTTTTTTCTTGGTAATTAACAGATAGGGGGAAGAAACTCTGCCCTTCTTTTGCTTCTTTTCTACCTGCAACTGTAGCTAAAATTGTTGTTCCTTCACATGAAACAAGGACAGAGCCATTTGCCTGTCTTGCTATTTTTCCTGTTTCTAAAACGATTTTTTGATCATTGATTATGATCTCTTGAGATATTTGATTCACTTATTTTCCTTGCTTTTTAGAGCCCTATTGCTCTAGCAGAAATAATTACTTTCTTAACCCTAAATTTGAAATAAGTTGCTTATATGACGAAAGATCCTTTGATTTGAGGTAATCGAGAAGTTTTCTTCTCTTATTTACCATCATCAAAAGACCTCTTCTAGAATGATTGTCTTTTTTATGGATCTTAAAGTGATCGGATAAAGAATCTATCTTCTTTGTCAATAGTGCAACTTGAACATTGGTCGAGCCAGTATCTTCTTTTGATAACTGGTGTTTATCTATAACTTCTTTCTTAATTTCTGATGTTAAAGTCATTATTTCTATTAATTGTTATTTTCAAAACGCTATTCTACATACATTAAACATTACAACAACAAGATAATTAATTATTTGCAAAAACCTTAAGCGGCTGTATACGATCATTTTTTTGTTGATTACCTAGGCCAATAAAAATCTTACCACTATCATATATTCTTATAATTTCTGGTTTTTCATTAAAGTTGGTTTTATGTGTGATTGTTTGGCCATTAGAAAAACGAATAAAGTCATCGTGATTTATTGAAATACTGGGAAGATGCATCAGACCATAGTCAACGGGTTTCAAATAACTGGTTAATTTATCCTTTTTGAAATTCTAAGATCTTTTCAAAAGGAATCATTTCATTGTCCCTAAAGGCATCTATAGATATACGTCGCAATTCTTTCACATGACCATAAGTTTGCAGCTTTAGAGCAATATCTTCAATTAACGTCCTAATGTAGGTTCCTTTACTGCAAGTTATAGTTAAGTTAATTAAACTCCCAGAAAATGAGTTCAGATAAAGTTGGTGGATTGTGATATTCCTTGGTTTTCTATCTATAGATATGCCTTTATGTGCAAGCTTATAAAGAGGCTTACCATTAACTTTAAGAGCAGAGTGCATTGGAGGGATCTGTTGAATAACTCCCAAAAAAGAACTTAATACTGTTTTTAACTTGTCACTAGTGATTTTAATTCCTCCATCAGTCACACGTATGATTTCTCCCTCAGCATCTCCGGTTGTTGTTTTTTCGCCTAATTTAGCTATAACGTTATAGGTTTTCGATGAATCAATAAGATAGGGGACTGTTTTCGTAGCATTACCAAAACATATAGGCAAAAGGCCTGTTGCTAAAGGGTCAAGCGTTCCACAGTGGCCTGCTTTTTTAGCATTGTAGATATATTTTATCTTTTGAAGTGCTTTATTTGAGGTTATGCCCTTAGGTTTATCCAGTAATAAAATTCCGTGGACATTATTTTTTTTCATTATCTTTTTTTATTGTTTGTTCGATTAGGAGATTAATTCGATTCGCATATTCTTCATGATTGTCAATAATAAAAATAAGAGTTGGGATTTTTTTTATTTCTAATGCTTTACCAATTTCTTTTTTAAAAAAACCAGAAGCCTTAGCCAAAAGACTTTCAAGGTTTTTTTTCGGTAGGTCACTTGTTAGAACTGAGCAGAAAACTTTTGCTGAGCTTAAATCTTTTGTTAACTTAATATCATCAATAGAAATATTTTTTAATCTGTTATCTTTAATATTGTGTATTAAGTTGTGACTTATAATGCGTTGAATTTTCTTTTCTAATCTATTCGTTACTGAATATTCATTAGCCATCAATTACTTACTTTCAACCAATCTGTAACATTCAATTTGATCACCATTTTTAACATCGTTGTAATTTTTTACACCAATACCACACTCAGTTCCTGATTTGACTTCATTAACATCATCTTTAAAGCGTCTTAGAGATTCGAGTTCACCTTCATAAATAACTGTGTTATCTCTTAAAACTCTAATGGGGTTAGACTTAATAACTGTCCCATCTACAACTAAACATCCAGCAATTTTACCTAGCGTAGGCGAATCAAAAATATCTTTTACCTCTGCAAGACCGCAGATTTCTTCTTTGATCACTGGGGAAGAAAGCCCACTAATCATATTCTCAATATCTTCTATTGTTTCGTATATAACACTGTAGTATTTAATATCTACATCTGATTCTTTAATCATTTTTCGTGCCGTACTATCTGCTCGAACATTAAAACCGATAATAAAGGCATTAGATGCATCTGCTAAATTAAGATCAGATTCAGTAATACCGCCAACTGAACTCGATACGATATCAATTTCTACTTCTTCGTTATCCAGCTTTATTAATGATTCCCTGATTGCCTCGGAGCTACCCTGAACATCTGCTTTAATCATAATTGCTAGAGTTTTTCTGTCAGAAGAACCTGTGCTTTCCATAAATGATTTCATTTTCAGAGTTTGTTTTTCATTAAGTTGATTTTGTTTTCGATTAGATTTTCTCATATCAATTATTTCTTTTGCTTGTCTCTCTGAATCAATTACTCTCATCTCTTCGCCTGTATTTGGTGCAGACGACAAGCCATAGATTCTTACAGGCATGGATGGTATTGCAAAGTCTAATTGTTCAGAATTTTCATTTAGTAATAATCTAGCTCTTCCTGTTTCTTCACCAACAACAAGCAAATCACCTTTATTTAATTTACCTTCTTGCATAAGTATTGTTGCAACAGCACCTTTTCCACTTTCTATGCCTGATTCAATGACAGAGCCAATCGGCCTCCCTTCAACGGGAGCTTTTAATTCAAGAACTTCAGATTGGAGTAAGATTGTGTCTAACAGTTCATCAACTCCATCTCCAGAAATGGCTGACACATTAACAAATAAATATTCACCGCCAAGTTCTTCAGGAAGGATTTCTTCAGCCATCAATTCGTTCCTGACTTTTTCTAAATCAGATTCGGGTTTATCAATTTTATTAATCGCAACTATTATTGGGACATTAGCTGATTTTGCATGCTCTATAGCTTCTTTAGTTTGAGGCTTTACACCGTCGTCAGCTGCAACAACCAAGATAACAATATCTGTAACATTAGCTCCTCTAGATCTCATTTGTGAAAATGCAGCATGGCCCGGTGTGTCAAGAAAAGTTATATCTTTTTTGTTGTAGCTAATCGTGTAAGCACCAATATGTTGAGTAATCCCTCCTGCTTCATTGTCTGTAACCTTTGATTTTCTAATAAAGTCTAGTAACGATGTCTTACCATGATCAACATGCCCCATAATAGTAACAACAGGAGGTCTTTCTATTGGATCATTTGGGTTTATTTGTTCATCAAAAATAGAGTCTTCAATAGTTCTCTCGTCCATTGGGGAAGCTTTATGACCTAATTCCTCGATGATCAGGATAGCTGTATCTTGATCAATATGATCGTTACCAGTAACCATTATCCCTTGTTTAATTAACACAGATATAACTTCATTTACTTTTATAGCTAATTTTTGAGCAATCTCTTGAGGAGAGATCGAAGATGGTACTGGAATATCTTTAATTACAGGTGTTGTTGGTTTTTCAAATGAATGCGACTGATCTAATGATGCTGGGTTAACTGTTCTTCTAATTTGCCTTTTCTTTTTCCTCTTAACACGACCTTTTACATGTAGTTGTTCAATTTCAAAAGGGTCTTCTTTTTTATTGGATTTCGGTTTTTTTCGTTTCTTTTTACTTGGCTTAGCGTTTTTCTCAGATGCGGTGGTACATCAACTATAGGCATCGAAGTATCTTTTTCCTTATCCCGATCTTCGTTATCTGCTTTTAGAGTTTCTTCTATTGTTTCCGAATGAGAAGCTATTTCGTTGTTAGACCTTTCTTCTTCCTTCAATAAGTCTTCTTGTTTTGCTTCTTCAATAAGAGATTCTTTATTTAAATACGTTTTCTTTTCTCTAACCTCAACATTAACAGTTCGTGATGTTCCAAAGCCCGCTGATAGTTTTAATTCACTTTGTGAACGCCTGTTGACAGTTAACTTTTTAGGCGATTTAATTTCACTTTTTGTAGCATGACTACCTCTTAAATGATTAAGAAGTGTTAATTTTTGATCGTTAGAAATTTCATCATTCTCATTTTTTACATTTATCCCTGCATCGTTTAACTGGGAGATTAGCTTATCTGAATTAATCTTAAGTGCCGAAGCTAGTTTTGATATAGTTGTGTTAGACATGATTACTTATTTCTTACTTTAATTTTTATTACTTATTATCCTCTTCGAACCAGATTTCTCTGGCTTCCATAATGATTTCAGCTGCAATCTCTTCATTTAACCCTTCAATATCAATCAATTCATCAACAGATTGTTCAGCAAGTTTTTCTCTTGTATTAATGCCATTTCTAGCTAGCGAATAAGCTAATTCTTCATCAACAGACTTAAGGTTTAACAAATCTTCTTCTGGGCCGTGTTCGTCTAGAGTTTCTTCCGTTGAGATTGCCTCAATAAGTAATTTATCCTGAGCACGTTCTCTGAGTTCATTGACGAGTTTTTCATCAAAGCCTTCGATTTTTTCAAGTTCTGAGATTGGAACATAAGCGACTTGCTCTATTGTTGTAAAACCTTCTTGAGCAAGTAAAATTGCAACATCTTCACCAACTGATAATGTTTCAACAAAAAGGTCAGTAATTTCTTTAAGCTCTGCATCATCTTTTTCAAGAGCTTCTGATTCACTTAAAATGTTCAACTTCCATTGTGTAAGTCACTAGCAAGTCTAATATTTTGCCCTCCTCTTCCGATTGCTTGGGATAATTTAGCCTCTTCCACAGCTATATCCATGGATTGATTTTCTTCATCCACGACGATAGACACACATTTGCTGGTGACATTGCATTAACCACAAATTGAGCATTATTATCTGACCAAAGAATTATATCTATCCTTTCACCATTAAGTTCATTTGAAACAGATTGAACCCTAGAACCCCTCATTCCTACGCATGCACCGACAGCATCAATTCTTTTGTCATCAGACCGGACAGCAATTTTTGCCCTAAGTCCGGGATCTCTTGAGGCGCCTACTATTTCTATAAGGTTTTGAGTAATTTCAGGTACTTCAACTTTAAAAAGTTCTATTAAAAATTCTGGCATAACCCTTGAAAGGATTAAAGGTGGGCCTTTCAAGTCAGTGTTTATATCTTTTAGCAGGGCTTTGATTCTATCTTGGGGTCGCATTGCTTCTTTAGGAATCATCTCCCTTCTTGGGAGAAAAGCTTCAGAGTTATTACCTATATCTACATAAAAGCCATTACGATCCACTCTTTTTACAATCCCGCTTACCAAATCACCTATATTATCTTTAAATTGATCTATGGTTTTTTGTTTTTCAGCTTCTCTTACTTTCTGAACTATTACTTGTTTGGCAATTTGAGCGCCAATTCTTCCAAAGTCTACCGATTCAATCTCCTGAAGAACATATTCACCAGGTGATGCGTCTTTTTGGATATCAACTGCATCTATCATTCGTAATTCAATGTCAGGATCCTCTAATTCTCTTGAATCATCCTCAAATACCATCCACTGTCTAAAAGTCTTATAATCCCCTGTGTCTCTATCAATAATAACCCTGACATCCATATTCTCCTGATGCTTTTTTTTAGTAGCTGATGCTATTGCATTCTCGATTGCTTCAAATAGAACTTCTCTCTCAACATCTTTTGCTTCAGATACTGTGTCTACAACTCTTATAATTTCTGCTGCCATTTTCTTCCCTTATTTAAATTTAGGTACAATTCTACAAATATCAATTGAATCTATGCCAATTGTAAATTTAATATTATCAACCATCACTTCAATTTCGTTTCCATGCCTAGTTAATAATTTACCTTTATAATTCTTTCTATTATCTATTTTTTCCTTAAGTTTAACTTTGACAGTTTTACCTATAAATCTGTCAAAATGTTCTTTTGTTATTAACTTCCTATTAAGTCCTGGTGAAGAAACTTCAAGTAAATAAGCACTCTCTTCGTTTTCATTATCAAGTATAGGCTCAATTACCTTAGATGCTTTAACACAATCATCTAGCGTCACTCCATTTAAATGGTCAATAAATGTAACAATCTTCAGCCCATTGCTACCAGGGCTGCACTCTATTTCCATTAATTCAAAACCGATTGAATTAATCGAATGTTCTATCTCATCTCTAATCTTTCTATCTAAAATATCCATTTCCAATTCACAAAAATAAAGCCCCAGACGGGGCCTAACCAAAATGGTAGCGGGGGTAGGATTTGAACCTACGACCTTCGGGTTATGAGCCCGACGAGCTGCCAGACTGCTCCACCCCGCATCTGTGTTGATGATACTAATCTTTTTTTATCAATCAATCAATAAAAATGGGGGAATTATGGACCTACAGAAATTAATAATTGGTGAAGGGTATAGACCCAGAAGAAGAATTGATAAACCCATTAATGAAATAGATGTTTTCTGAAAGATATTAGGACTCCCTTTCATGATCGGAAGTTCATTCTTTTCAAAATACATGTACCAAACAATTCTTAAGTAATAATAAGCTGCAATCACAGACACTATTATGCCGATTAGAGCAATCACTAACATGTCTGAATTTATTAATTCAGATAGGATTATCCATTTAGCATAGAAACCTATAAAAGGCGGAATTCCGATCATGCTAAACATCGAAAATAACATAATTAATGATATCCATGGGTGGGTAGAATTTAGATCTTTAATATCAGTAAGAGTAACCACAGCTCTCTTTTCTGTGGAGATGACTTCTATCGACATAAATGCTGTTGCTGTCATTAAAATATAAATAACCAGATAGGCCAAAGCAGCAATTGCACCATCAATCGAGCCTATTGAAAGGCCGATAAGGATAAAGCCAATATGACCAACAGCAGAATAGCCCAATATTCGTCTTAAATTATCTTGAGCAATCGCAATAATATTGCCCAGAATTAGTGAAAGCAGCCCCAATAATAATATTAATAAAGACCAAAACTCTACATTGGCTATAAAAGCTTCATAGAGGAGTCTATAGATTAAAGCAAAAGCCCCTAATTTAGGTATTGTTGAAATAAAAAGAGCTGATGAGGTGCTAGCACCTTGATATGTATCGGGAACCCAACTATGAAATGGAACTGCTCCGAATTTAAAAGCTATCCCACAAATAATGAAAGCCAGAGCTAACTGCATTTCTATAGAGTTGTTTATCGTTTCATTGTTGAATTGATCAAAGAATAGAGTCCCATGAAGACCGTAGATAAAGGAGACGCCGTATAAAAAGATTGCAGAAGCTATCGCCCCTAGTATAAAGAATTTCATAGCTGACTCGGTGGCAATTTCAGATGATCTTTTCGAAGCGACTAAACCGTACATTGATAAAGTTAAAGTCTCTAGTCCTAGGTAAAGAGTTAACAAATTGTTTGAAGAGGCAAGAATGCTTACCCCAAGTATGGCAAATAGTTCCAATAAGACGAGCTCACTTTTTGTGTTCTCTTTATTGGTTTTTGTGGCTATGAAGATGAATAGTGAGATTAAATAAGTAGTAAATTTTAAGCCTGTTGATAGAGGGTCAATTCTATAGTGATTATTGAAGATCGATGAGTTTGTTGTTTCTATTAAAAAAACCATTGAAATTAAAGCACAGGCGGCCATCGTTATTGAGCCAATTATCAATCCGGTATAACGCTTTTCCGATGTAAGGAAGCTGTTGACCAGAATCAGCAGGCAAATAGCTGATGCTATAATTAATTCAGGCATAATCAGTGTTAATTCTAGGTTCATAGATTGCATTACCCGTTGACTAAATAACTAAGTGCTAAGATTGTTGAGTTCATTGTATCCGTTAGAGGTTTTGGCCAGACCCCTATTAACAGAATAAGAATAGCAATTAAACTGAGAGGAATGGCTTCTATTAGTTTCATATCTGATAGAGAATTAATTTTTTCATTGGTTACAGCACCAAAAATAACTCTTTTTATCATCCAGAGTGTATAAGCAGCCCCGATTATCAAGGTCAATGCTGATAATAATGCTATGTATATATTAACTTTGAAACTGGCGAGAATAACTGTGAGTTCACCTACAAAACCTGATGTACCAGGTAGTGCAGCATTAGATAAAGCAAAAAAGACCATGAGAACGGAGAATTTTGGCATTTTCGTCACTATGCCGCCATAGTCTTCTATATTTCTAGTGTGCAGTCGATCGTACATAACCCCTATTGACAGAAATAAGGCAGCGGATATTAGTCCGTGAGAAATCATTTGGATCATGGCGCCACTGATAGCCAAGTTTATCGTATCAAGTTCTATAGCACCTGATTGAATAAAGAACACAAAGCAGCCCAATGTGACAAAACCCATATGGGATATTGATGAATATGCAATAAGTTTTTTCATGTCCGTTTGAGCGAGCGCTACAAGACCGATGTATATAATCGCAATTAAGGATAGCGCGATCATAATTGGAGCCAAAAATAGTGAAGCATCTGGAGTAATAGGTAAGCTAAATCTTAAAAACCCATAACCACCCATTTTTAATAAGATAGCAGCTAAGATTACTGAACCGCCAGTAGGTGCTTCAACATGAGCATCTGGTAACCAGGTGTGGACTGGCCACATAGGGATCTTGACTGCAAAGGCAAAAAGAAAGGCAAGGAAGATAAGGATTTGCTGATTTAAGGATAGAGAAACCTCATAAAAATCAGAGATTAGATAGCTGCCAGTTTTCATATACAGATAGATAATAGCAATCAACATGAATACAGAACCTAGAAAGGTATATAGAAAGAATTTTATGGTGGCATAGATTCTATTTTTTCCACCCCATATTCCTATGATAAGAAACATAGGAATCAGCATTGCCTCCCAAAACACATAAAAGAGGAATGCATCCAGAGAAGAGAAGACTCCAATCATCATCCCTTCTAGTATCAGAAATGAGGCAATGTATTGATGCATTTTATTTTTAGGGGATGTTTTTGCCGTAAAGATGACGATTGGGCTTAAAAAAGTAGTTAGCATGATGAGAGGCAAAGATATTCCATCTATACCGAGGTGGTAATTTATATTAAAACGATCAATCCATGGCACTTTAAGCTCAAACTGATAAGAGGCTAATGTGTTATCAAAAAGTAAATACATGTAAATAGATAAGAAAAATAACGCTGATGAAATAACTAATGACAATGAGTACGATAAATTTGATCTCTTCTCGCCCAATACTAGTACAATTAAGCCAGTCAATATTGGAACCCAAATTAGTTGATCAATAATCATATAACTAAACCTAATGACTTAAATACAACCCAAGCTAAAAACAAGGCCAAACCTAACACCATCATCAATGCATAATGATATATATACCCAGACTGAAGCTCTCTTACTCTGCTAGAAAAACGCCCTACTCTATGAGCCGTGCCGTTGACGATAAAATTATCGATGATTTTAATATCCCCGTTGTTCCATAAAGAGTTGCTTAAATTATTAAATAATCTTGCAAAGATATTTTCGTAGAGATGGTCAAAATAGTATTTGTTAATTAGAACTTTATAAAAGGGATTAAAGGTTTGAGACAATTTTTCTGGAATATCTTTTTTTATTACATAGAGGAGATAGGAAACAAGGATTCCAAAAATTGCAATATAGACAACAGGCCCTGATAGTGAATGGGTTAGAAAATGATACGAATCTGTAAATTGATAGCCAAAAATATCATTTGAAGATGGTTGTATAATTGAATTTGCAAAGAAGTCGTCAAAAACCAATGGCCCTATTGTTGGCCATCCTATAAACATTGATGGTATAGCCAACAAAATCAAGGGAATCAATATCGATAACTGTGGTTCTTTTACGTTTATATTTTCGTCTTTAAGTGGCCCATGGAACACCAAGAAAAAAAGTCTAAATGTGTATAAAGAAGTTATAAGCACTCCAATAAGTACGCAGTAGTATGCAAAATCAGAAGCATAAACAGAGGAATGAGAAACAGCCTCAATCAATGCATCTTTAGAAAAGAATCCTGAAAAACCTGGGAAACCAATCAATGCCAGAGAGCCGATAAGAGAAGTAATATAGGTGATGGGGAGTTTTGATCTCAATCCACCCATCTTCCTGATATCTTGTTCATGGTGCAAAGCAACAATAACAGATCCTGCTGCAAGGAAGAGTAAGGCTTTAAAAAATGCATGAGTCATAAGGTGAAATAAACTTGCTGAATAAGCAGAAACTCCAGCAGCCACCACCATATACCCTAATTGGGATAATGTTGAATAAGCTATAACTCGTTTAATGTCATATTGGACAAGTCCGAGTAACCCAGTAGAGATGGCTGTGATTGAACCAATGATCAAAACAAAGGATAAAGCGCTTGTTGATAACTCGAATAGTGGAGACATTCTAGCTAACATAAAAACCCCTGCAGTTACCATCGTAGCAGCATGGATTAGTGCTGAAATTGGAGTTGGCCCTTCCATTGAATCTGGAAGCCATACGTGCAATGGCATCTGAGCCGACTTGCCCATTGCGCCTCCAAAGAGAAGTAAACAAGCTAAGGTTAGGCTCGATATTTCAAAAGAAGATGACAAGACGACGGTATTAGAAGTTATTGATTCGGCATTATTAAAAATATACTCATAATCCAATGTTCCAAAAATGGAAAACAGCAAAGCAATCCCTAGGATAAGGAACATATCACCTATTCTATTAATTATGAACGCTTTAAAATTTGCTTTAATGGCAGATTCTTTGGTGTACCAAAAACCTATCAACAGATAAGACATTACACCTACAGCCTCCCAGCCAAAGAAGAGTTGAAGAAAGTTATTTGACATAACCAATGAGAGCATGGCAAAAGTAAATAAGGAGATATAACAAAAGAAGCGATGATAACCAGGATCCTTATGCATATAGCCAATGGTGTAGATATGCACCATAAGAGAAACAAAGTTAACCACGATCATCATGCTAACGGTCAAATTGTCTACTAGAAGGCCAATAGAGAGTGTTTTAAGAACCAATTGATAACCAAGTGTATACATCTTGATTAAAGACAAGTTCAGGGTTTTCAAGTATTGAAATAAGAATAAATATCGAAATAATAAACGAAATCAGAACACCGAGAATTGTCACACCATTAGTAAAGATTTTTCCAAGTGTTTTACCGAAGAAACCAGCGAGGATTCCTGCGATTAGAGGCATTATCAAGGCAATCAAGCTTAAATTAAATAACATCTAATTCCTCAGTGTTCTAAGTTCCTGAACATCAATGGATTTCTTATTCCTGTACAAAGCCACTAATATAGCTAAGCCAATAGCAGCCTCAGCAGCCGCAACGGTAAGAATGAAAAAGACAAAGATTTGCCCTGCTATGTCCTGGTTAAAATATGAAAATGCAATAAAATTAAAGTTAACTGAAATTAAAAGTAGCTCCGTGCACATCATCACAATGATGATATTTTTTCGATTGATGACTATTCCTATAATGCCTATAGCAAAAATAATAGCGGCTAATGATAAGTATGACTGAAGTGTAAGCATCGTTAGTCTCTTTCTTTAAGATCTACTAATTTAATTCGAGTCGATGGGTCTACATTGATTTGCTCTGAAGCAATTTGAGTTTTTACGTTTTTTCTGGTTCTCAATGTTAATGAGATGGAGATAATAATCGCTAGTAGAAGAATAAATCCAGCAATCTCAAAGGAGAGAATATAATTGGTGAAGAGCTCTTTACCTAATGCCAGAGTATTACTTACTTGATCAGGTTCTTGAATAGATAGTGAGTTTATATTGAATTGACTAGAGTTAATCCAAATAAGAGTGATAAGTTCAGCGGCAATGATTAAGCCGATAAATAAGGGGAAAAGGAGCAAGTGAATTAAAACTTGATTTGTCTCTCTCATTGTTAATATTGAGCATCATGATTACAAATAGAAACAACACCATTACAGCACCGACATACACAAGTATTAGAACAATTGCTAAGAATTCAGCCTGAAGCAAAAGCCATAAAAATCCACTAGTGATAAATGACAATATAAGAGAAACGGCGGAATAGACTGGGTTTCTAAATAATATCACTGCCAGTGATGAACAAATTAGTACTGAAGAGAATGTATAAAATATAAGTTCTTTAATCACTTGTAAGTAGAGTCCTTTTTCTTATTTGCATTTGTTTGTTCTCTGTATTTATCCCCAGTTGCTAACAGCATTTCTTTTGTTTGGATTCTTTGTTCATTTTCAGTCATGTGATATGCAAAAATATCAGTCTCCACAATAGAGTCCACAGGGCATGCTTCTTCACAAAAACCACAATAGATACATTTAAAGGCATCTATTTCAAAACTAGTGGTTCGCCTTGTACCGTCATCTCGTTCTTCAGATTCAATTGTTATAGCCTGTGCAGGACAAACCGCTGAACATAATTTACAGGCAATACACCGTTCTTCACCGTTGTCGTATCTCATTAATGCCAATTTACCTCTAAAGCGAGGAGACAGAGGTGTCTTGACTTCGGGATATTGGACAGTGACTTTTCTTGAAAAGAACGCCTTTAGAGTAACTAAAGACCCTTTAATGAAGTCTGTTAGAGTGAGCTTTTTTATCAATCTAAGGAGGTTCATGTGACACTCCAAGGGCCAATTTCAAGAGTAAACATTACACACTCTACTCCAATCCAAACAATGGTTATTGGAATTAAGACCTTCCAACCTAGGGTCATTAATTGGTCGTAACGGTATCTTGGAAAAGATGCTCTTAACCAAACAAAGATAAATAAGAAAAATAATGTTTTTAGAAGCAGCCAAAAGATACTAGGTTCAGTTATGAATTCTAAAGTTGTACCGTCAAGAAATGATAAGCCAAAGAAAAAGCTCTCCCATCCCCTAAAAACATTATTGATGTCAGCACTGAGATCAGTGCCATATTGATATATTCCGCTAGAAAGAATATTGCAAATCCCATGCCAGAGTACTCAACATGAAAGCCAGCAACTATTTCAGCTTCTCCTTCAGCTAAATCAAAAGGGTGTCTGTTTGTTTCTGCAATACCTGAAATGAAGTAGACAATAAATAATGGAAACAAAGGCACCCAGAACCAGTTAAAAATACCCCCACTTTGGGCTTCGACAATAGCCCCTAGTTTTAAACTACCGCCTGCCATTAATACGCCAACGAGTGCAAAACCCATTGCTATTTCGTAAGCAACCATTTGAGCTGCAGCCCTCATAGAGCCTAGAAAAGCGTATTTTGAATTAGACGACCAACCAGCCAAAATAACCCCGTAGACCCCAAAGGATGTTAAAGCCAATAAATACAATAATCCTGCATCAATGTCGGCAATTAAGAATTCTGGATTAAGTGGTACCACAGCCCAAGCTGCAAGTGCTGGTATAAGGAGTAACACAGGAGCTAGTAAAAAGAGAAAACGATCTGCTTTTGCTGGGATAATTATTTCTTTTAGCAGAAGTTTTAAAGTATCTGCGATTGTTTGCAGTAAACCAAATGGACCAACTCTATTGGGCCCTATTCGTGCATGCATGTACCCAATTACTTTGCGTTCAAAATACACCAAAAAAACAACCGTCAAAATTAACCCAACAATGACAACTGCTATCTGAAGAGAAGAGATAACCAGAGCTATTGCCTCTGGTGACATAAATGAAAGATAAGATGAGATTAATTGTTCCATGATCAGCTATCGCCCAATGATTCTTTAGTTGATTGCAAAGGTTTGATCGTCTAAGGATTGGATCAAGATTGTACATATTAAATTGATTCAAAGAATTCAGTGCATCTTTCTCAGCTGTTTCCAATGGGAGTTCATTAATGTAATTTGGGTTATTAATGCTCTCTTGAATGAATGGAATTAATTGCTTAAGGAAATCTTCAAAAGAAGGCAATGTTTGACCGCTGATATTGATTAAATCTGATAAGAGTTTTTCATTGCTCAAGTAATCATGAGGGTGCATCATCTCATTATTAAATTCTTGAAGAGTCCCTGCTAAATTAATAAATGATCCCTTCGACTCATAAGTGGTGTTAATGGGAATAATAATATCTGCGTATTCATTAAAGACTTCATCTTCAAAGTAACTAAAGGCAATTACAGTCTTAGAGCCTTTGATTGATTCAATCAGATTCTTCTCATAGAGACAATCTTTCGACTCAAGACCATATAATATTAATAGATCATGATTTGAAGAGGCAATCTGCAGTGCATTTAATCCTTGATCAGATGGTTCAGCGAGCTGATTACGATGAGGAATGCAACCGGTAATATAGGCACCAACTGAATTAGCTCCGTGAGACAATTCGCCTATTCTTGAACTAGAGAGTTCCGACAAAATATTGATATAACTTCTTATCAAAGCGAAATCAGGGTGCGATCTTGCTAAAAGACCATTGATTAATAATGTTTCGTCATTATTGCAAAGGGATAAGGCAATTTGTTTATGCGTTCTTGTTGGTTCGGGTAATTTATTTAACCTATCTTCAATATGATTAGGGATAAATGAATCACTAATACTAAAGGCCGCTTTTACCAGCATTCCAATATTCTCTGTTATCGAGTCGTAATCCGTCATTATGTAATCACTAATAGGAAAGTGATATTCTCTGATCGAGTTATCGATGAAGTGTATTGACGAACCTTGTCTGCAGCTCTTTTAACCCAATGGGCAATCATTGGAGTTTCTTTTCTAAGATCAGACCCCATCACAAGAATTGTTTTCATGTTTTCAATCTCATTGAGATTGATATTTAAATGAGGAAATAAAGGATCGAGTGTATCGCCAGTAAAATCAATCTGATGAATACGATGATCAATATTTTTAATCCCTTGGAGAGATAGATAATTTGCTAAAAGAAATTGCTCGTTTAAAGAGATTGACGGTGAAACAAGGGCAGCTATCTTATCTTGCGAATTGGCATTAACTAAGGAAGAAATATGTTCATTCATCAATTTTACTGAGTCTTCATGTGAAGCTGTAACTAATTCACCATTTCTTCGTATTAGTGGCGCATCTATTCGATCTGATGAATATATTCCATCAAATCCAAATCTATCCCTGTCGGCTATCCATGATTCATTGATGCTGTCATTTTGGAGAGGAACAATGCGTTTAATTTTATGGTTTTTAACATGCATATAGATATTTGTACCAACACAATCGTGCGGTGAGATGCTTTTTATTTGATCTAACTCCCATGTTCTATCGGTGTAACGATAGGGTTTATTGTTCAAGGCGCCAACAGGACATAGATCGATGATATTACCTGATAATTCGTGATCTACAGTTTGTTCAACAAATGTGCTGATTGTTGAGGCTTCACCTCTTCCAATGGTTCCTAGTTCTTGTATTCCAGCGACCTCTGATCCAAATCGTACACAACGGGTACACATAATACATCGAGTCATATCGGTTGAAACCAGAGGACCTAAATCATCATTGGGTTTTGTTTGTTTAAGTAAGTCAAATCTAGAATTATTTTTTCCATAGGAATAGGCAAGATCTTGTAATTCACACTCCCCACCTTGATCACATATAGGACAATCTAGGGGGTGATTTATTAGTAAAAACTCCATCGTTGACTCTTGTGCTGTCTTAGATGAAGAAGACTGTGTGTTTACAACCATGCCTTCTGATACTGGTGTAGCACATGCTGGTAGTGCGTTGCTGGAGTTCTCAACTTCTACTAGACACATTCTGCAATTGGCCGCAATGGAGAGTTTTTCGTGGTAGCAGAATCTTGGTATATAGATGCCAAGTTCATCTGTGATTTCAATTAACATTTTGTTTTTATCAACAGAATGAACTGCACCATCGATTGTAATTTTTACTTTCTTATCAGTCATGCTTTAGGCAGCTTTAGTTTTCCCTTTGTGCTTTACCATATATTCAAATTCTTCATAGTAATGTTCAATAAAACTTTGCACTGGCCAAGCTGATGCATCACCAAATGCACAGATAGTATTACCCTCGATTCTGTTCGCAACATCGACCAGTAACTCCAAGTCAGATTCCTTTCCATTGCCGTTTGTGATTCTGTCTAAGATTCTATATAACCAACCCGTTCCTTCTCTACACGGTGTGCATTGCCCACAATTTTCAGCAAAATAGAATCTCGATATTCGTTTTAGCAAGTTAACCATGCAGGTCCCTTCTGCTATAACCACAACAGCAGCAGTACCTAGTGCTGAACCAGCCTCTTGAAGTGATTCATAATCCATGGTGCAGTCCTCAATAATATGTGCAGGTAGTACTTTTGTTGATGAGCCTCCTGGGATCACCGCTTTTAATTTTTTCCCATCCAGGATCCCACCTGAATATTCAATGAGTTTATTAAAAGGAATACCAAGTGGTAATTCGTAGTTACCAGGTTTATTAATATGCCCAGAAACAGAAAATATGATCGTTCCAGATGACTTTTCTGTACCGAAGGTTTTAAACCATTCGGGGCCATTTTTTATAATCATTGGAACACTCGCTAATGTTTGAGTGTTATTAACAGTAGTTGGTTTACCGTAAAGACCGAAATTAGCAGGAAACGGTGGCTTGAATCTGGGTTTTCCTTGTTTACCTTCCAAGGATTCCAGTAAAGCTGTCTCCTCACCACAGATGTAAGCGCCTGCACCAATAAAATTATGCAAATCAAAATCTATGCTGCTATTGTTGATATCTTTGCCAAGGAGTCCATGTTGATAGGCTTCATTTAATGCATTCTCTATTTGTGGGTAGCATTCATCCATAA
Organism: Woeseia sp.; assembly: GCA_019653755.1. Taxonomy (GTDB): domain Bacteria; phylum Pseudomonadota; class Gammaproteobacteria; order Steroidobacterales; family UBA11654; genus CACPJA01. The sequence goes on from BPCL01000001.1 coordinate 307,681, forward strand.
ACTCCCCTCTAACGTAGTTATATCCAATAGTTGCCCCTATGGCATAACCCCAATCGCAATACCCTCAATTAAAGCGTGTGGATTGAGTTTTAAGATATCTCGATCATGACATGTACCAGGTTCGCTTTCATCGGAGTTGCAGACGATGTACTTTTGGGTATCATCCTTTGGCATGAAGCTCCATTTTAGGCCTGTGTGAAATCCAGCGCCTCCTCGACCTCTCAATCCAGATTCTTGAATTGTCTCAATAATATTTTCAGGTTTATAGGAGTCATTCTTATTATGTAAGATATTTTTCCATGCCTCATAACCGCCTGAGGCAATATATGAATCGATTGTCCATGGTTCTTGTTCATTGATATTTGCAAAAACAACTTGGTTTAACTGATTCATGGCTTTTTTCTCCAGTGAATCGAGAATTTCATCAACTTTTTTTATGTCTAGATTTTCAATGTACTGATGATCGAGCATTAGCATCGGAGCCCCTGTGCAAGCAGCAAGGCATTCTTCTTCTTTTTTTAGAAAAATTTTGCCGTCTGCTGTTGATTCACCCGATTTAATTTGAAGGCGTTTTTCTATATGATCTACGATTTCATCTGACCCTCTTAGCATGCAGGATATATTGGTACAGACAGAGATTTCGTGTTTACCAACGGGTTGCGTATTAAACATTGAATAGAAAGAAGCAACTTCAAAGACTTGGATTTTTGGTACATCAAGGTATTCAGCTACTTGATTCATTAATTCTGATGTTAAAAACCCATTATTAAAATGTTGAACTGAATGAAGAGCAGCAATAATTGCAGAACGTTGTTTTCCTTCGGGAAACTTTTGTACCCATAGATCTATCTCTTCTTTTATTTCTCTGCTAAGTAATGACATGATCAACGGTCAATTTCTCCAAAGACTATGTCCAATGTTCCGATAATGGATACCACATCAGCTAGCATATGCCCTTTTGACATTTCATCGATAGCAGCAAGATGAGCAAAGCTAGGGGCTCTAACTTTCATGCGATAAGGCTTGTTAGCTCCATCAGACATTAGAAATACCCCAAATTCCCCCTTAGGATGTTCTATCGCTGCATAGACCTCACCTTTAGGCACTGAATAACCTTCGGTAAATAATTTGAAATGATAGATTAAAGATTCCATATCATGCTTCATTTGGTCTCTTTTAGGCGAAGCAAATTTATTGTCTTCAATCATGACAGAACCTGGATTATCTCTTAACCATGTAATACATTGTTGAATGATTTTGGTTGACTGTCTCATTTCTTCGACTCTAACAAGATATCGGTCATAACAGTCTCCGTTTAAACCAATTGGGATAAGAAAATCAAGTTCGTTATAAACCTCGTAAGGTTGATTTCTTCTAAGATCCCATTCAACTCCTGAGCCTCTTAGCATAGGGCCAGAAAAACCAAGATCCTTGGCCCTTTCTGGAGACACCACGCCAATATCAACTGTCCGTTGTTTCCAAATTCGATTGTCTGTCAGAAGGGTTTCATATTCATCTACTAAAGAGGGGAACCTGTCTGTGAAATCCTCTATGAAATCAAGTAGTGATCCTTCTCGATTGTAATTGAGTTGCTTAACCTTCTTTTCTGAAATATATCGATTGGCAGAATATTTAGGCATTTCGTCAGGAAGATCTCTGTAGACACCACCAGGTCTATAATAAGTAGCATGCATTCTGGCTCCCGAAACAGCCTCATAGCAATCAAGTAAATCTTCTCGTTCTCTAAAACAATATAAAAAAAGTGCCATGGCTCCAATGTCTAGACCATGAGCGCCTAGCCATAACAGGTGATTAAGGAGTCTTGTTATTTCATCAAACATTACTCTAATGTATTGAGCACGTTTAGGAGGTTCTATACCTAGGAGTCTTTCAATGGCTAAAACGTAAGAGTGTTCACAGCACATCATCGATACATAATCCATCCGATCCATATAGCCAATAGAATGATTGTATGGTTTTATTTCAGCGAGCTTCTCTGTGCCACGATGAAGTAATCCTATATGAGGATCTAAATGCTTTACAACCTCACCGTCCATTTCCATAATGAGGCGAAGCACCCCATGTGCAGCAGGATGTTGTGGACCAAAATTTAAAGATAAATTACTTTCAGTCATTATCTTTCCTAATAACTCGAGGTACGCTTGGTCGTGTTGTTATACTTACAGGCTTATAAACAACTTTTTCTTGATCTTCATCATAAGTAACCTCTAAGTTTCCATTGGTAGGAAAATCTTTTCTGAAGGGGTGTCCAATAAAACCATAGTCAGTAAGAATTCGTCTTAAATCTGGGTGGCCCTTAAAATGCACCCCCATTAGATCAAAAGCTTCTCTTTCAAACCAATTCGCTGAATTCCATATTTTATTGATGGAGGGAACACTAGGGGGGTTTGATTTTGTGTAAATGTTTTTAATGTTATTCGAGAATTATTAGAAATAGATAAGAGTTGATAAAAAATCGCAAATCGATCTGGGAATTCATCATCATCATCAGCAATAATCTTTTGTTCGACAGCTCTTGAATAACCTGTTTTTGTTGCGTCATTAGTTACCCAGTCAGCTTGACCATAAGTCAAATAGTCAACAGCACAAATATCAATAAGGATTGAATAATCGAGTTCACTGTCAGTCTTTAATATTTTACAAATATTAACTAGATCGGATTGCTCAACTAGGAACAACGGATCATGATCTGAGGATAATAATGAATAACTATACTCAGAGAGTTTTTGATTAATTAATTTAATGTAATTTTCTTTAGCCATTGGCGATTGATTCTTCAGACTTAATTTTTTCTTGTAATTCAATAATGCCGTTAATTAACGCCTCAGCTGTAGGCGGACAACCTGGCACATAAATATCGACTGGTATGATTTGATCACAACCTCTAACAACAGAATAAGAATGGTGATAATAGCCACCTCCATTAGCACAAGAACCCATTGAGATCACCCATTTTGGTTCAGCCATCTGATCGTAAATTTTTCTCAAGGGTGGTGCCATTTTGTTGCAGAGTGTTCCTGCAACAATCATAACGTCTGATTGTCTGGGGCTAGGACGGTAAAACACACCAAATCGGTCAGTATCATATCGAGAAGCTGCTGAGTGCATCATTTCGATGCCACAGCAAGCCAATCCTAATGTAACTGGCCACATAGACCCTGTTCTTGCCCAGTTGACTAACTTATCAACAGATGTAGTTACGAAGCCTGGACCTTGTTGGACTATCAGATCGTCATTGTTCTTTTTTAATCCCATTCGAGAGCTCCTTTGTTCCATTCGTATATAAAACCAACAACTAGTACTAATAAGAAGATGACCATGGCAATCAAACCAGTAATCCCAATCTCTTGTAAGGCGATTGCCCAGGGGAATAGGAAAGCTATCTCTAGATCAAAGATTATAAAGAGGATTGCAACAAGGTAATATCTAACATCAAAAGGAATTCTTGCATCTTCAAATTCCTCAAAACCACATTCATATGGCGATAGTTTTGCATCTGACTTTTCGCCTTTACCGAAGAGAAATCCCAAAAGAAGCATGAGAACGCCTAACACTGCAGCGACTGAAATAAAGATTATAATTGGCAAATAATTCTCTAACATGCATAGCACCAAGTTTTATTTCTCAAAAATCGCGTGTATTGTAGCACCTTTTTAAAAAAATAAAACAGTCTTATTTTCAATCACTTAGGATTTAATTATATACAGTCATATTGTTACAAATATTTAATAATGTGGATATCTGTGGATATCTATATTGATAATATTATTTATCTAAATATCATATGCTTATGAATGCAGTTTTTAGATTATGCCGATGGCCGGACTCGAACCGGCACAGCTTTCGCTACTGCCCCCTCAAGACAGCGTGTCTACCAGATTCCACCACATCGGCTAGTATTTTGACTAATTTTCGGGAATTTGAGGTGATACTGGACTTGAATCATTTTTCTGATCATTTTCCTCAATAGTGTTAACTGAGTCTAGAATACTGTTATTTGTCTGAACTACTGTTCCTTTATTAAGGTAAGCCAGAGTTAAACTAGTAATAAAGAATATGGTTGCTAGAACAGCAGTCGATCTGGACAAGAAGTTAGCTGAGCCTTTAGATCCAAACATTGTTCCTGAAGCTCCAGCTCCAAAAGCTGATCCCATGTCTGCACCTTTTCCTTTTTGCAACAGAATTAATACCACAATTATTATTGCTGTAATTACATGGAATACTAACAACAGGGAATTTATATCATTCATTATTTATTTCCTCAGCTATATTATATATCTTAGTGAACTCATTAACATCTAATGACGCACCACCTATTAGTGCCCCGTTTATATGGCTCATCTCAAAAAGATCAGAGGCATTATTACTATTAACACTTCCTCCGTAAATAATAATGACATTATTGTTTTTAGATAAGCCATTGTCATTAAGTGTTTTATGAATAAACATGTGAACTTCATTAGCCATATCGGGTGTTGCTGTTTCTCCAGTTCCTATAGCCCAGATTGGTTCATATGCAATAACATATCTATCACTGTTATTAACCATGTCATCTCCAATAACACTCACAACCTGCTCTCTTATATGATTAAATGTTTCACCTGATTGTCTTTGCTCTAATGATTCACCGACACATAATATTGGTATGATATTGGAATCGATAGCTCTCTTAAATTTCTTAGCCACTATTTCATTAGTTTCGTTATGGTATTGCCGCCTCTCTGAATGTCCAACTATGACATATTCAACATTATGATCTATTAACATTTGGTTAGAGACTTCACCTGTATAAGCACCTTCAGACTCTGTCGAAAGATTCTGAGCACCTCTTGAAATAATCTTTAATGCATAGAATTAATCTCGCCCAGATAGCAATCCGGAGGACAAATTAACATTTTTACGTCAGAATTATCTTTTATATCTAAAGCGGATAAATAAGATCCGATAAAATCTCTAGAACAATTCATCTTCCAGTTTGCTGCTATTAAGTAATTCATCTATTTTCTTTCGAGATTTCTTCGTTTATAAATTTGATAACTTCGTTAGTTTCTTCTTTATTATCTGATTCGATCAGTATTCTTATTAATGGCTCAGTGCCTGATTTTCTAATAATTGACCTTCCATTGTCCAATTTTTCAGTAGCTCTTGATGCTATAGATTTAAGAACATCATTTGTAATCTCAATATCTTTAATTTCTAGGTTAATATTTGTTTGAGGTACTAATTTAAGATCTTTTAACAGATTACTAATAGGTTGTTTTGATTTTATTGATTCCTTTAGTACTAACAATGCCACCAACAGACCGTCACCAGTTGGAGAGTAATCGTCATGAATAATATGTCCTGATGTTTCACCACCTAAAATTGAACCTATTGATTTCATCATTTTATAAACGTTCTTATCACCCACATCTGACCTATGAAGTTCAATATTTATCTCATTTAACGAACTTTCTAAGCCTATATTAGTTAATATTGTCCCAACAACCTTAGAATTAAACTTTGGATTATCTATACTTGCTCTAGCTAAGATATATAGAATTTCATCGCCGTTAACTATTTTGCCAGTCTCATCAATGATAATTATTCTGTCAGCGTCACCATCCAAGGCAATTCCAATATCTGAATTTGTTGCCGAAACTGTATTCTGTATTGTTTCAGGATTAGTGGAGCCACTATTCTTATTAATGTTATATCCATTTGGAGAACAGGCTATTGGGATAACTTCTGCGCCTAACCAAGTAAGACTTGAGGCCCAATCTTATAAGCTGCCCCATTAGATCCATCAATAACAATTTGAAGTCCTTCTAGGGGTTTTACTTCATCTAAAAAAACTGTCTGTAAGAGAGAGGCATATTTATCTCTAGAATCACCAGATCGATAAGCTTTACCAATATTATCAGCCTGTTTTGTTATTGGCTCATCTGTTATTTTGCTTTCAATTAATTCTTCTTGCTCCAGATCAAGCTTCTCTCCATCTTGATTGATTATTTTAATCCCATTGTATTCATATGAATTATGAGACGCACTTATGACTATTCCAAAATCACTCTCAGTAGTCCTTACGTAATGAGATATAGCTGGTGAAGGTAATGGTCCCAGTAAAATTACTTTTAATCCAAAACCTACAAATGCAGACTCAAGAGCAGACTCGAACATATAACCAGAAACCCTGGTATCTTTACCTATAGCAACTGTTCCCCATTAGGTGTCAAAGTAGATGCTATAGCTGAAGCCAACCTCATAGTAAAGTCAACTGTCATAGGATATTCACCTACTTTTCCCCTGATACCGTCTGTACCGAAAACTTTTTTCTTATTGTCTATCATAAAGAAACAACTATTTTATAGGTTTCGAACTGGAATTAGCTAAATATTTAATGCTGAGTTGCTGGCCCACCTATGTCAGATGGGTTATTGTCTTGTGAGAGTCATCATCTGAATCCCAATCCTCAGGAGGCCTGGGTTCTTTATCATTCATGATATCTTTTATTTGGGAATCTTCTATAGTTTCATACTTTAATAAAGCTTCAGCCATTTTATGAAGCCGATTCATTTGATCGTTTATTATTTTTGTGGCAGATGCATAAGTCTCATCAATTATTTTTCTAACTTCTTCGTCTATCAACTTAGCTGTAACATCAGAAACTTGTTTAGTTTGAGTAACTGATCGCCCTAAAAAAACTTCCCCCTCGTCTTCACTATAGGTAAGTGGACCTAGTTTATCTGATAGCCCCCATTTCGTTACCATATTTCTAGCAATGTCAGTTGCTCTTTCTATGTCGTTTGAAGCACCAGTTGTGACAGCTTCTTTTCCAAAAATTAGTTCTTCAGCTACTCTGCCACCAAATAAGCTTGTGATTTGACCTATGAGTCTTTTCTTACTAATACTGTAACGGTCGTCTTCTGGAAGAAACATAGTAACTCCCAGTGCTCTACCTCTAGGTACAATTGTGACTTTATAAACTGGGTCATGTCCATCAATTGATAAGCCAACTATTGCATGTCCTGCTTCATGATAGGCTGTGAGTTTCTTTTCATCTTCACTCATAACCAATGATTTTCTTTCTGTTCCCATCATGATTTTATCTTTTGCTTTTTCAAGATCATCCATATTTACAAATTTCTTATTACCTCTAGCTGCTATAAGGGCTGACTCATTTACTAGATTGGCAAGATCAGCACCTGAGAAGCCAGGTGTACCTCTTGCAATAATGGATGGTTTAACATTTTTATCTAATGGGACTTTCCTCATATGAACTTTTAATATCTGTTCTCTTCCTCTTACATCTGGGAGTGGGACTACAACTTGCCGATCAAAACGTCCTGGTCTAAGAAGAGCTGCATCTAAGACATCTGGTCTATTGGTAGCTGCGATAACAATGACCCCTACATTATCTTCGAAGCCGTCCATCTCCACTAAAAGTTGATTGAGCGTCTGTTCTCTTTCATCATGTCCTCCTCCAAGTCCAGCACCTCGTTGCCTACCCACTGCATCAATTTCATCTATAAAGATTATGCAAGGAGAATGTGCTTTTGCTTCTTGGAACATATCTCTTACTCGTGAGGCTCCCACACCAACAAACATTTCTACAAAATCTGAACCGGAGATTGTAAAAAACGGGACTTTAGCTTCTCCAGCTATAGCTCTAGCAAGAAGAGTTTTTCCTGTACCAGGGGATCCAACCATAAGAACTCCTTTTGGAATCTTGCCACCAAGTCTTTGAAATTTAGATGGGTCCTTAAGGAATTCGACAATTTCCATAACTTCTTCTTTTGCTTCTTCTATTCCAGCAACATCTGCAAACGTAACTTCAATTTGATCTTCCCCAAGTAATCTGGCTTTACTCTTACCAAAGGTCATAGCCCCTCTTCCGCCGCCTACTCCTCCTTGCATTTGACGCATGAAGTATATCCAGACAGCTATTAATAAAATTACAGGAAAAGAGTTTATAAGTAGACTTACAAAGATATTTTGATTCTTAGGTGGGTTTGCACTAATTCTTACTCCAGATTTGTTGAGCTCACCAATTAATGCTGTATTGTCGGTTTCTGGGTTATAGGTTAAAAATTTATCCCCATTAATTCTCTTAGCTTTAATAACATCGTTTTCAAATACTACTTCGCTAATGTTACCCGTTCTCACTAATTCCAGAAAAGTCGAGTAATCGATAGTTTGCTGACGGACAGAGTTTGGAGAAAATGAGTTGAAAACAGTTAACATCACTATTCCCATCACTATCCATACAGTTGCATTTTTAAAAAAGTTATTCATAAATTTTGAGTATACCTAATCTTTTTTCCTATGGCGTATGTTTCTTTACTTTCTGGTCTTGAAGATTTTGGTTTATATATATATACATCTTCGAAACAATTATCTAAATCGTTTTTAAAATCATCAAATCCATGTCCGATAAATACCTTTATTACCAATACTCCATTAGATGTAAGTCCATTTAAAGAAAATTCAAGTACATCATTAGCAATATTATAGAACTGATATTGATCTGTAATTTTATTCCCAGTCTTTTTTGTAGAGATATCAGAAAGAATTAAGTTAAATTTATGATTGTTATTTGATGCAATAATCTCCCGTTGGATTTCGTCCTTAGTAAAGTCCCCAGGAATAAATTTAACGTTATCTATTGATTCCATTGGCTGAATATCGTTAGCAGTTATAGTTTTTACGCGGTGATTATTAGCTATATATTCTGACCAACCTCCTGGAGAGGAACCAAGATCGAGTATCCGTGCTTCTTTTGTGATTATTTTATACTTTTTATTAATTTCTTTTAATTTGAAGACAGATCTTGACCTGAAGCCAAGTTTTTTTGCTTTTAAAAAATATTCGTCACTAGATTGATTACTTCTCCAGCTTTTTTGAGCCATAATTTTTAAACTATATATATTCTATATCTAGAATTTGAAGTGTTTGATTTTCATCGCCAATAACTATTTCAACAATATCATCTATTGATTTGCCTATGATTGCTTTAGATACTGGTGCTTTATAGAAAGTAGACCTTTATCAATATCAGATTCATCTTCTCCAACTAACTTGTATTTAACTTGTTTCTCACTTTCAATGTTTAGTATTTTTACTGTGCTGCCAAAAACCACTTTGTTTGATATATTCAGTTCTGTGATATCTATTATTTCTGCATTTGAAAGCTTGGATTCTATATCTTTAATTCTACCTTCAATAAAACTTTGTTTTTCCTTAGCAGCATGATATTCAGCGTTTTCTTTTAAATCGCCAAAACCTCTCGCTGTAGCAATAGCTTGTATTATTTCTGGTCTATCTTTAGATTTGAGAGTCTTTAATTCTTCTCTTAGAAGCTTACTCCCATTAATTGTCATTACATGCTTATCCATCTGTCTCTAAGTAATTCTGCAACTTATTTACGTTTATTGTACCAAGAAAATCAAATGACTCGATAGTTGCTAGCGCGGCCTCTAAGCTAGTGTAATAAGTTATTCCAGAAATTACAGCTTCAGCTCTAATAGAAAATGATTCTTCAATTGACTGTTTGCCTTCTGTTGTATTGATTACAAGGTTTATTTTTTTATCTTTAATTAAATCAACTATATGTGGTTGGCCTTCATGAACTTTGTTGATGTATGAACAATTAATATTGTTTTCTCTTAGATAATCAGCAGTGCCCTTTGTCGCGACTATTTCAAAATTATTATTTGTTAAAAAGTTTGCAATTTTAATTAACTTATCTGATTTATCAGGCTCTCTAACTGAAATAAAAACATTTCCCTTATCTGGTATAGATATACCTGCCCCATACTGAGATTTTATGTATGCTTCACCAAAGGATTCACCCGTTCCCATTACCTCTCCAGTGGATTTCATTTCAGGACCTAGAATTGGGTCAGTATCTGGAAACTTATTAAAAGGAAATACTGGTCCTTTAACTGAAAAAAAGTTTGGTTTGTATGATGATTTAATATTTTGCTCACTCAAAGGTATCCCAATCATTACTTTTGCTGCAATTTTGGCTAGTTGGTTTCCAGTAGCTTTGGAAACAAAAGGAACTGTCCGTGATGCTCTAGGGTTAACTTCTAGTATGAATATCTTTTCTTTTCTAATAGCGAACTGTGCGTTTACTAATCCCACTACATTAAGTTGCTTAGTGAATTGAATCATTTGTCTGATAATCTCTTCTTGTATCTCATCTGAAAGAGAATAAGCAGGAATGAGCATGACGAATCTCCAGAATGAACCCCAGCTTGTTCTATATGTTCCATTATTCCGCCAATTATGACTTGTTTTCCGTCTGAGACAGCGTCAACATCAACTTCAATCGCTTTGTTTAGAAAGTGATCTAATAGAACTGGTGACTCGTTTGATACTTTGACTGCTTCACTCATATAGGTCTCTAATTCATTATCGTTATATACAATCTCCATGGCACGTCCGCCTAAGACATAAGATGGTCTAACTACTAGTGGATACTTTACTTTTTTTGCATTCTTTAAGGCTTCACCAAGATTGGTTGCTACTTCGTTGTATGGTTGCAAGAGATTTAATTCATTCACTAATTCTTTGAATAGTTCTCTATCTTCAGCAGTATCAATAGCTTCAGGTTGAGTGCCAATTATAGGTGCGCCTGCTGCTTTTAACTCTTTAGCTAGCTTTAGAGGGGTTTGACCGCCAAACTGTATTATTATCCCATCTGGTTGTTCGACATCTACAATAGCCATAACATCTTCAAATGTGAGAGGTTCAAAGTAGAGTCGATCTGAAGTGTCATAATCTGTAGAAACTGTTTCTGGGTTACAGTTAATCATAATGGATTCATAACCAGCTTCAGAGATAGCCATTGCTGCATGTACACAGCAATAATCAAACTCAATACCCTGACCTATTCTATTAGGACCGCCGCCAAGGATTATTATCTTCTTTTCATCAGTGGGTTTTGATTCGCATTCTTCATCATAGCTTGAATAGAGGTAAGCAGTAGATGTTTCAAATTCTGCAGCACATGTGTCCACTCTTTTGAAAACCGGATTGATATTGTATTCTTTTCTTTTTTGTCTAATTTTCTGTTCACTAGAGTTGGTTAGCTCCGATATACGCTTATCGGAGAACCCTTTCTTTTTATATCTCTTAGAAAATCATGGTGAAAATTACTTACTTTAGTCATTGATATCTGTTTTTCAGTATTTATTAGATCTTTGATATAACTGAGAAACCAGGGATCTATTTTAGTGAGATTAAAGACATCTTCTATTGTGAATCCTTCTCTAAATGCCTGTGCTACATAAAACAATCTATCTGGACTTGGTTGTGAGACTTTGGTTTTAAAATCTTCCTCAACTTCCATTTCCGTTAAGCCGTAATGATTTGACTCTAGGCTTCTGATTGCCTTTTGTAATGATTCTTGGAAATTTCTACCTATGGCCATAGCTTCTCCAACAGATTTCATTTGGGTGGTTAAAGTAGAGTCTGCTTTTGGAAATTTCTCAAAAGTAAATTTAGGTATTTTTGTTACCACATAGTCAATGGTTGGTTCAAATGAAGCTGGTGTAGCACCGCCCGTAATATCATTTTTCAATTCATCCAGAGTATAGCCTACAGCTAATTTTGCGGCTATTTTAGCAATAGGGAAACCAGTTGCCTTTGACGCTAAAGCAGAAGATCTAGAGACTCTTGGATTCATTTCTATCACAATCATTCTTCCATTGTCAGGATTTACCGCGAACTGAACATTTGAGCCTCCTGTGTCAACTCCTATTTTTCTAAGAATTGCTATGGAGTAATTTCGCATGATCTGAAATTCTTTATCTGTAAGAGTCTGAGCTGGAGCAACAGTGATTGAATCACCGGTGTGAACTCCCATTGGATCAACATTTTCAATAGAACAGATAATTATGGCGTTATCTTTATTATCTCTGACAACCTCCATTTCATATTCTTTCCATCCCAGTAAAGATTCTTCTATTAAAACTTCTGATGTTGGTGATAACTCTAAACCTCTTTTTATGATAGTAATAAATTCGTCTTTATTATTGGCTACTCCGCCTCCGCTCCCACCTAAAGTAAATGATGGTCGTATAATCAATGGGTATTTAATCGAGTTAGCTACTGATAAAGCTTCATCTAAATTATTGGCTAATCCAGATCTAGCAACATCAATATTAATTTCTTGCATGGCTTGTTTAAATAGTTCTCTATCTTCAGCTTTGTCTATTGCTTCTTTTGTAGCGCCTATTAGTTCAACATTATGTTTTTTCAGAATACCTCTAGAGGCAAGATCAAGAGCTGTGTTCAAGCCTGTTTGACCGCCCATTGTTGGTAACAGAGCATCTGGTTTCTCTTCAGCAATAATCTTTTCGATTGTCTGCCAATTAATTGGCTCAATGTAGATTGAATCAGCACTATCTGGATCGTCATAATTGTTGCTGGATTTGAGTTAACTAAAATTACTCGGTACCCTTCTTCTTTAAGTGCTTTACACGCCTGTGTTCCTGAATAATCAAACTCACATGCTTGTCCAATAATAATTGGTCCAGCGCCTATTATTAAAACAGAATTTATATCAGTTCTTTTTGGCATGAGACATTAGGTCGGTAAATTTGTTAAATAATGAATTGATATCATGAGGACCAGGTGAAGCTTCAGGATGCCCTTGAAAACTAAATGCATTGTCTTTTGGTATCTCAATGCCTTGAATTGTTTGATCAAATAAAGACCGATGGGATACAGAAACATTATCAGGCAATGAGTCTTCATTCACTGTGAAACCATGGTTCTGACTAGTAATAAAAACTTCCCCGTTTAACAAATCTTGAACGGGATGATTGGCACCGTGATGTCCAAATTTCATTTTTTCTGTTTTACCACCACTGGCTAGAGCAAGTAATTGATGACCTAAGCAAATCCCAAACATTGGAATTTTTATTTCAAGAAAAGATTTTATGGTCTTGATTGCATAATCACAGGGCTCAGGATCACCTGGACCGTTAGAAAGAAATATTCCATCCGGTTGCATTTTACTGATTTGGGAAAATGATGTATCTCCAGGTACTACTGTTACTTCACATCCTGATTGTTGAAGCAGGTTTAAAATATTGGTTTTGATACCAAAATCCAGAGCAACAACTTTATAAGTATCAATAGCATTATGATTCTTGGCTGACTGAAAATCATAGATCTTTTCAGTGGTTACTTCCTTTGCTAAGTCCATACCAGCTAGACCAGGGAATGATTGAGCTAACTTTATACACTCTTCAATCTCCTTATTCTCTGAGCTAATACAACCACTCATTGAACCGTTTGATCGAAGGTGATTTGTCAGTTTTCTAGTATCTATATCTGATATAGCAACTATGTTCTGTTGTTTTAAAAATTCTTCTAAATCAATCTCATTTCTCCAGTTGCTCGATACTGGTGAGGTCTCTCTTATGATAAGGCCTGATGCAAATGTCTTCGCACTTTCAAAATCTTCCGTATTAGTTCCTGTATTCCCTATATGTGGATAGGTTAAAGTGACTATTTGTTTAAAGTAAGATGGATCAGTAAGAATCTCCTGATAACCAGTCATTGCTGTATTAAAAACTACCTCGCCAATAGAAGAACCCTTTGCACCAATTGATTTTCCGTTAAATATTGTCCCGTCTTCTAATGTGAGAACCGCGTCAGTCAATTTCTATTCCTAATTTTGTTTTTTTTATAAAAAAGGAAGGTACCTAAGAGGCCCTTCCTTAAAAATTGTTTGGAACCCAAAACATATTAGGTTCAATTATTTCTCATGTCACGTATTAATTATCTTTTTTTATATTTAGTCGTTTTTAGTGATTGCATCTTTAATCCAAAGTGGCAGGTAGATGATATAAAACAACGCTATAGCAACAGGGATGGTGACTAAGATATGGTATGGAGGATCAGGGAATAAATTCATGATGGTAGCATTGTCTGGTTTATCATTTAAATACCAGAAGTTTGCGCCATCGCCCAACAGAAAATTAGCTAGATAAATGAAAATCATTAAAACAAGGCTAATGCCTATAACTTTGTGAACATCATTCAAATAAGGCCTTTGTTTTAGTGCAATAACTGAAAAGAAAACACCTAGCAATATTAATGAGTGTATATAAAAGAACGGAAAGAAAACTGGATTTGGATAAGCAAAGTCAACATCAGGAGTCAATAATGCCATTGTGGCTCCACCAATGCCCCAGAAAAAAGCACAGTTGAAGAAAATCTTTTCTCTTTTCCAAAGGTAATATGCAATAGCAAAAGCTGAAAGATCACACATATGAAGAGGGAATGCTTCCTGCCAAACATGATTAAAAGTAAAGGTATTTAAGATTCCGTCGATTACTTGAACAAGAAGTAAGACCGCTATGGCAATTCCTGCAGTATATTTTGTATCATTCTTTTTATTTCGAAAGTAGAAAGAAACTGAGAAAATAACAAATGCTGCAATTGACAATGTGAGTAAATGCTGAAAACCAAATAAATCGAAAGGCTCTAAATGCATAACAGTTATTCCTTAGGTTTTAGAATTAAAATACTCTACTCATTCCTATAAAGATAAGTCTATAAACTAAAGAAGCAAAATTATACTAATTATTACTAAACACCTAGCCGATTAAAGAAGTTCTTTAGACTTTCTGTCCATTTATTCTTGTTTGGACGATGTTCCTTTTTGCTTTTATTGATCGATTCTTCAAATGACTCTAAGATATTTTTTTGATCTGCATTCAAGTTAACAGGAGTCTCAATTTGAATATTGCAGAATAAGTCGCCTAACACTCTATCTCGATACGATTGAACGCCCTTTCCTCTTAGTCTAAAGACTTCTCCGGATTGTGTTTCTTTAGGTATTGTTAAATTTACAGCGCCATCAATTGTTGGAACTTCTACTGTCCCGCCTAGGGCTGCTTTAGTAAAACTTATAGGAACATCGCAAAATAAGTTACTACCTTCACGCTTAAAAATTTGATGAGACCTAATATTAACATCGACATATAAATCTCCTGGTGGCCCACCTTTCATTCCTGCCTCACCTTCATTCGATAGTCTAATTCTGTCGTCTTGATCAACTCCTGGTGGTATTTTAATGGATATAGTCCTTTCTTTTTGAACCCTCCCTGATCCTGAGCAATCGACACAAGGGTCCTTAATTGTTTGCCCTGCACCTCTACATTCAGGGCAAGTTTGTTGCAGTGTAAAAAAACCCTGTTGCACTCTTACCGAACCTCTACCATCACATCTTGAGCATCTTGTTGCTTGAGTTCCTTTTTTTGCTCCAGATCCTGCACAAGTTTGACAACCAATCAGTGAAGGGATATTTATTTTAATTGTTTCACCAAAGACGGCTTGTTCAAGATCAAGATCTAATTCATACCTAAGATCCGAACCTCTCTGAGCACTGCTTTGTCTTCGTTGTCCTCTAGCATTACCAAAAATATCTCCAAACATATCTCCAAAAATATCGTTGAACGCGTCACCAGTGTTAAAGCCTCCACCCATACCAGCTTGGTTATTTACACCGGCATGTCCAAATTGATCATAAGCAGCTCTTTTTTGATTATCAGATAAAACCTCATAAGCTTCTTTTCCTTCTTTGAACTTCATCTCAGCGGTCTTATCATCAGGGTTACGATCAGGGTGATATTTCATCGCAAGTTTACGATAAGCTTTTTTGATTTCAGCATCGGATGAGTTTTTCTGCAAACCAAGTGTTTGATAATAATCTTGTTTACTCATGTCACCCCTTTTTTGTGTAAATACAGGATAGACAAAATATCTACCCTGTATTATCTGATACTAAACTATGGTTTAGTTTTTATCTTTTTCTTTGTCGTTATCTACTTCTTCATATTCTGCGTCCACAACATTTTCATCCGTTGATTGTGAATCATCAGACTTTGATTCTGTATTAGCTGCAGCTTGTGCCTCTTCAAAAGCTTTCTGAGCAATGCCTACTGAGGCTTCAGATAAGCTCTTCACTTTAGTTTCGATAGTATCCTTATCGTCTCCTTTGAGTGCTTCTTTAAGTTCTCCAATAGCAGCTTCAACATTAGATCGTTCTTCAGCTGTAACTTTTTCTCCTAATTCCTCGAGAGATTTTTCGGTAGCATGAATTAATTGATCCCCTTGGTTCTTAATATCAACTAATTCTCTGTACTTTTGATCTTCTTCAGCATTTGATTCTGCATCGGATATCATTTGATCAATTTCTTCATCTGACAATCCGCTAGAAGCTTGGATAACAATTTTCTGTTCTTTTCCAGTTTCTTTGTCTTTGGCAGATACATTGATGATGCCATTAGCATCAATATCAAAAGCTACTTCAATTTGAGGTAATCCTCTTGGCTTGGCAGGAATATCTGTTAAGTCAAACCTTCCTAATGATTTATTATCTTGAGCTCTTTCTCTTTCGCCCTGTAAAACATGAATTGTTACGGCAGTTTGATTATCTTCAGCGGTAGAAAATATTTGCTCAGCCTTTGTTGGTATGGTTGTGTTTTTTTCGATTAGCTTAGTGGTAACAGCACCAAGGGTTTCTATACCAAGAGAAAGTGGAGTTACATCAAGCAACAAGACATCTTTAACATCTCCTGATAAAACACCCCCTTGAATTGCAGCACCAATAGCTACTGCTTCATCTGGATTTACATCCTTTCTTGCGTCAACACCAAAGAATGATTTAACCTCGTCTTGGACCTTTGGCATTCTTGTTTGACCGCCAACTAGGATGACATCGTTTACATCACCTACACCAAGACCTGCGTCCTTTAGAGCTGTCTTACAAGGTTCTATTGTTTGAACAATAAGATCTTCAACTAAAGACTCTAATTTTGCTCTTGTTAGAGTTAAATTTAAATGTTTAGGTCCTGAAGAGTCAGCTGTTAAATAAGGAAGGTTAATATCTGTTTGAGCTTGATTAGATAGTTCAATTTTCGCTTTTTCAGCTGCTTCCTTAAGCCTCTGAAGTGCTTGTGTATCTTTAGCAACGTCCATTCCTGTTTGCTTTTTAAATTCATCTAAAAGATGGTCCATAATTCTCAAGTCAAAGTCTTCACCGCCAAGAAATGTATCACCGTTAGTAGCTAGAACTTCAAATTGGTTTTCACCATCAACATCAGCTATTTCGATAATAGAAACATCGAACGTTCCACCACCCAGGTCGTAAACTGCAATTTTTCTATCCCCTCTTTTCTTATCTAATCCATAAGCCAGAGCAGCTGCAGTTGGTTCGTTAATGATTCTTTTAACCTCAAGTCCAGCAATCTTGCCGGCGTCTTTTGTGGCTTGTCTTTGAGAATCGTTAAAATATGCAGGCACGGTTATAACAGCTTCATTTACCGTTTCACCTAAATAGCTCTCAGCAGTTTCTTTCATTTTTCTAAGGACCTCAGCAGATATTGCTGGCGGTGCTGTCTCTTTACCATTAGCAACAACCCAAGCATCTCCGTTTTTAGCCTTTTTAATCTCAAAAGGGACTTTATCGATATCCTTCTTAACAACAGAATCATCGTATTTACGACCTATAAGCCTTTTGATTGCATAAAGCGTGTTTTCAGGATTGCTTACAGCTTGTCTTTTAGCTGATTGGCCAACCATGCTTCTGTCTTCGTCTTTAGAATATGCAACTATTGAGGGAGTTGTTCTATCTCCTTCAGAATTTTCTATAACCTTAGCTTGATCACCATCCATGATAGCCACACAAGAATTAGTCGTTCCTAAATCAATTCCTATTACTCTCGCCATTATTTACTCCGTTAGCGTTGTTTTGCTAGTTATATGAACAGTTCTTTAAAATTCAAGTAATGAATTAACTTTTATCGTCTGAGCTTACTATGACTCTAGCAGGACGAAGTAATCGATTCTTTAATCGATAACCTTTTTGAATCACTTCTATGATATAGCCGCTTTCAGTGTCATCGCTGTCTTGCATGCTAATAACTTCATGAAGTTCAGGATCATATTTCATGTTCTCGGGGTTAATTGTTTCGATTAAAAATTTATCTAACACCGATTGAAATAGCTTAAATGTTGCTGTTTGTCCTTCAATAAAGGTTTCTACTCCTTCTTTGGTTGAAGTGTCGACCTTTACTCCCAGTTCAAAGCTGTCCATTATCGGAAGTATTTCTTGGAAGACCCTTTCTATAGAACCCTTACTAGCACTCTCTACATCCTTTAGGGTTCGTTTCCTAAGATTTCTAACTCGGCCTGAAGTCTTAGGACCTTTTCCCAGTTTTCATCTGCAAGTTTTTTTAATTCATCAATTTCACTAGTTTGGTCTAGCAATTCCTCATCTGTGTTTACAGAATCTAACTCCTCGATTTGATCGCTTGCACCGTTATCAACATTTTTATTTTTGTCATTCATCTCAATTCCTCTAACCATAACCTATGGTCATAATTTTTTATTTCAATGATTGACTAAGTAATTTTGCGGTTATGTCAACAATGGGAATGACTTTTTGGTAGGCAATTCTAGTTGGTCCAATTACGCCCAGCACTCCAATAGACCCTTCCTCATTAGTATAGGGTGCTGTAATTAGACTGCAATTATCTAGAATTTTATAGCCGGATTCTTCACCAATAAAAATTTGTATGTTACTGGTTGAGATACTCTTATCCAATAATTGAAGAAGTTGTTGCTTTTCATTAAAAGCATTAAAGAGCTGTTTCAGCCTTTTGATGTCTGCAAGTTCATCAAAATCCATCAGTTTATTCTCGCCACTGACAACATATTCCTCAGTTTTTTGAGTTTTCAAGACTTCATCAGCAATACTGATAATATCGTTCATCAAGGATTGAGCTAGTTCCGATGTTTCTTTTAATTGATTGACTAAATCGTTTTTGATGTATTCAAATGATTTTCCTACGTAATTGTGGTTTATGTAGTTAGAAGAAATTTGTAACTCTTCCCTCGTATAGCTTCTTTTCATCTGGAGAATCTTATTCTCAACTTCTGAATCATTAATTACTACAATGGCCAAAACTCTTTTTTCTGAGAGCGGAATAAAATCTATTTCCTTTAAAGTGCTTTCTTGTTTCTTTGGTACGGTCACAATGCCTGCTAATTGTGTGACTGCTGATAGAGTTGAAGAAACATTAGTGGCTAAATCCTTACTATTAGACTTTGTTTGAGTGACAGTTTCCTGGATAGATGTAAATTGATCATCGGCAACAGGTTGTAATTGAAGTAAGCGGTCAATAAAGAATCGATATCCTTTTGGGGTAGGTATTCGCCCCGATGATGTATGAGGTGATGATAGAAATCCCAAATTCTCAAGATCTGACATTACGTTTCTAATCGTTGCAGGACTCAAGTCAAATCTATCATAAGTTGCGAGTTTCTTTGAACCTATAGGAATTCCCTCTTCGATATAATTATCGATTATTGCTGAGAGTATTTTCTTAGCTCTATCAGAAGGTAATTTAATTTTAGTTTTTGCCGACATGTTTAGTGAAATAATGGATCTAAGCTAATAGTTAATTAATCTGTTATCATTTGCAAATATTTCTTAACAGGCAAGGGTTTAGTGGATGGATGAATGTAAAAAAATTGTTTTCTCATTCAACTCAAGTGATGAGAAATCTTTTGCTGTTATTCAGCAAATAATCGATAGCTTTGAGAGCTCAAATCTTGAACTTTTCTTGATTGACCCAAAAACACCTAATCCTACTATAGATGAACCTGATAAATATGAGCTTATCTCCAAAGATCAGATGACTGGTATCGATCTCATAATTTCAGTTGGAGGAGACGGAACTATGCTCAAATCAACTAAGTTAGCCTACGAGTTCGAGATACCGATTACTGGTATAAATCGCGGTAGATTAGGCTTTCTAACCGATATTAAGCCTAATCAAGCTCTTCCCGTAATAAAGGATATTATCTCCGGGCAATTTGATATTGAAAATAGAATGCTCATTGAAGTCTTTGTACGAGATAATAATTCATTAAATAGTATCGGTTATGCTTTTAATGACATTGTCATTAATCGTAAAGAAACAGGTCGGAAAGATTAATATTGAAACCTCAATGATAATAAACCTATTAATACTCACGAAGGCGATGGTTTTATAATCTCAACACCTACTGGCTCAACAGCCTATTCATTAAGTTGTGGCGGCCCGATCATGAAACCTGATGTAGAAGCTTTCCTGTTAGTTCCTATAGCGCCTCACACGCTGAATGACAGGCCTATGGTGCTTCCATCATCATCAGAGATTATTCTTCAATTAAATGAGAATCAAACTGATATGGTTGGCATTGATATAGACGGAGACACTATGTCAGAGCTTAAACCTGGGCAAGAGCTTTTAATAAAAAAAGCAGAGAAGACGGTTTCATTATTACATCCAGAGAATTATGATTATTTTGATAATCTGAAATCTAAACTTTTATGGGGAGTGGATAATAGAAATGATTAATAAATTTAAGCTAATATCAGTTCTAGTGCTCATTATTACTATCAGTGCATGTGTCTACCGACCTGATCTGCAACAAGGTAATCTATTGAATATAGAAAATATTGATCGTGTTCAAATTGATATGACCAAGAGTAAAATTTAAAAGTATTTATTGGGTGGGCCAGTTATTGGTACTCCTTATGAAGAGAATCGATGGGATTATATCTACTATTACAAAACCAGAATGGGGCCAGAATCTGATGGAAGTACTCAAAGATATTGGTTAGTTATCTTTTTTGAAAATGACAGGGTTGCAAGAATAGAAAAAGATGTCATTTCCAAACCAACTGGTTAGCTCAATCTTGACTTAAAAGCTCTCACAATTGACTCGCTAGCTATCTTCAGGTTTTTTTTAAATGCCATTTCTAGAATTTTATTTGTCATTTGATAATTCATCTCAAAACTAAGATTTGTTCTGTTTTGATCGACCTCCTCTAATCTCCAACTTGATTTGAATTTCTCAAAGGGACCTTCTATTAGATTCATTTCAATAGGGTTTATTCTTTTTAAATACATTTTTGGTAGTGAATGATGTCTCGGGTACCAAAGAACTCTAGATTTAAAGTAACTAATGAATAATCACTTTGTTCCTCAATGATCTTAGATTCAATGCAATAAGGGATAAAAGTCTCATATTCTTCGACATCTGATAATGTTTTAAAAACATCGTCGACAGGCTTATGTATAAGAAATGATCGTTTGAAAGTGCTCAAAACTAAACAATATTTATTGCATTAAGGAAAATAATTATGACCCCTATTGGTGCAACTACTCTGGCCAGGAATTTCCATATCGCATATGTGTTGGAGAGAATCGATAATTCTGACCTACTGCTTGATCTGGTCATAAACCAACTTGCAAAGATAGTAAATAGAAGTCCACTGATTGGTAATAGTATATTGCTTGCAAATATCAAAATTATCAAATATAGTTCCCTTCCAAAATGTAAAGTCTGATAAATCATTAAATGACAAAATTGTTAAGAATCCGAGAAGCCAGATCACTGAACCAATTATTATCGCCGATGTGCTTCGCTTAATATTTTGAGTTTCAATCATCCAGGCAACAGAGGTTCAAGTAAGCTGATTGCTGAAGTAATAGCGGCAAAACCCAATAAAATAAAGAATAGCGATCCAAATAGCATCCCTCCTGTAATATCTGAAAATGCTAAAGGAAGTGTGAGAAAGATTAGCCGGGGCCGTCTGTAGGAGCAAGGTTATTATCAAAAACAATAGGAAATATAACTAATCCCGCTAATAGAGAAATTTAAACGTATCGCAAAAAATAATTTTTAAAAGAGGTTTTAACTATAGACTCATTTTTAGGTAGATATGCTCCATACATTACGATACAGCCCATCCGAGACTGAGTGTAAAGAATGCTTGTCCCATAGCAGCAAGAATACTTTCTGCAGTAATCTTAGAAAAATCAGGCTTGAGTAAAAAATCAACCCCTTTTGCAAAATCTCCTTGGTAAATTTAGTAAATCAACAAGATCACCATAAAAAATAAGAGCGCAGGCATCATGAACTTTACAGCCTTCTCTAATCCATTTTTTATGCCTCTTGCTATGATTATTATGGTCATGACCATAAAGAAGGTATGAAAAATCGCCTGAGTTGATATAGAACTTGTTAATTCAGAAAATAATAAATTTACCTGATCTGTGTCTAACTCAGCAAAACCACCTGTTATTGACAGCGTGAAATAATGGAGAGTCCAACCAGCAATAACGCTGTAATAAGACAATATAAGAAAGCCAGCAAATAAACCGATAAAACCAACGACTTTCCAAGATTGACTCCCTGTTTCCTCTTTACCGAGAAGTTGCATTGATGTAATCGGGTTTCTACGACCTTTACGTCCTATAAGAATTTCAGAAACCATAATCGGAAAACCAATAATTAAAATACATATTAAATAAACTAGGACAAATGCTCCGCCGCCATTAGCTCCAGCTACATATGGAAATTTCCAAATATTTCCTAAACCTATTGCTGATCCAGTAACAGCAAGGATAAATGTCAATCTTGATGACCATAGGCCATGGATTGATTCTCTTTCATTGTTTGAGGTATTACTCATTTGATTGAAAACGTTATAATCTTATAAATTGGTAGAACTAAATTACCTTGAAATGAATGACAAATACAATTATTAAGAACAAAAAAGCTTTATTTGATTTCAATATTGAAGATCAGATTGAAGCTGGCATCTCTCTAAAAGGCTGGGAAGTAAAAAGCCTTAGAGACAATAGAGGTAATATAAAAGAGAGTTATGCAATTTTAAAAAATA
Source organism: Woeseia sp. (assembly GCA_019653755.1). Classification (GTDB taxonomy): domain Bacteria; phylum Pseudomonadota; class Gammaproteobacteria; order Steroidobacterales; family UBA11654; genus CACPJA01. Next base: position 330,446 of record BPCL01000001.1, read on the forward strand.
ATGAAGTATTTTTAATCGGTGCACATTTCTCACCATTGAGAAATGCAAATATAACAGATGAATCTGAGGCTACTAGAACCAGAAAACTGTTACTCAATAAAAAAGAAATTGCTAAGCTTAATGGGTATATCAGTCAAAAAGGCTATACATTAATACCGATATCTATGTATTGGAAAAATGGTAAAGTTAAGGTTAAATTAGGTTTAGCTAAAGGAAGAAGAAAACAAGATAAAAGACACCTTATAAAAGAAAGAGACTGGAAAAGAGAACAAGAAAGATTGGCAAAAAAAAACACTACTTAGAAAATGAATAATAATTATATAAAACTATTCCTCTTACTCCCATTTGTATCTGTTAATACACATGCAATGGATAATATGGGATGCCACTTTTCTGAAGATGAATTAGGTAAGAAAATGCCTCACATGATGTCGATGTCTTCCATGGAGAGCAAATACGATCAATTGAGGACTAAAGTCGCTCCTCTTGCTAGGTTATCGAATGATCAAATTAAAAAATATGATGAAGATGATGGGACCCAATTATTATTGGCCTATTCCAACTAATAATAATTCAAAAGAAGCTCTGATTGTCCTAGCTCATGGGTTTTTGGGAAACAAGGAGATTATGAACTATATAACAGCATGAAAGATTTTGGGGATGATTATGTAACGTCACTTTCACTAGGGATGAGTATGATGACCTCTGATCATATTAACTGTTCATTAATTGATGTGAAGAAAAACAATGTAGAGCAAATATATGTTGTTCCTGTCAGTAGCACTCCTTATAACACGCTAGTTAGGCAGTGGCGGTACATCTTCAAGTTAGAAGATCAACCTACTTATGCTGATGTTAATCAAGTCGATACTCAAGGAGTGATGTTTTTAGATACTATCAGTGACAACATTTATGCAAAAAAAATTATATTAGAATATGCCAAAGAGATAAGCACCAATGAAGAAAATGAAGTCGTTATTATAATTGCCATGGTCCGCTTGATGCTGATGATAACGAGAAAGAATTAGTTATTATGGATAATATCGGCAAATATATAATGGATAACTCCGAATTTGATACTGTTCGTTCATTTACACTTCAAGATGATGCGGGGGAAAAAAGATCAGAGATAAGAATGTTTCAATGATTAAGGACTTTATTAATAATTCTAACAATAATGGAAAGAAGGTCCTGATGGTTTCAAACTTAATGTCGGGCAAAGGTATCCAAAGAAGCATTCAAAAAGATTTTGACGGTCTTGATTACACATTTAACTCAAAAGGCTTATTAACTCATCCATATTTTAAAGAATGGATATTTGACTCAATAGACTCACAATAATATTTCTAGTTTAAACTTATTTCTTTAGTTGAGATAATGCTTTCCTGATAATTAATATAGGGGGCGTCAAGGCTTCGACGTTGGTGTTGAAACATTATGTGCATGTAGAGGTACAGGATCCTCTTAAAAAAGTCTGAATTAAATTAGTTGCAAACGACAACTACGCACTAGCTGCATAAACCAGCTGGCATTAATCTGGCCTCTCTTGGAGGGTTAAATTAATGAAAATTATCCAAGATCGTAATTATTTTGCTTCTGCAAATAATTATTAAATAGTAAGTCAGAAGATCGTTTTATAGCTACCTTCCTTTCGGTTCTATGAAACTAAACTAAAAGAATAGGATAAACATGTAGATCATTGTGCGGATAGCTAGCGGACGCGGGTTCGATTCCCGCCGCCTCCACCATTCCTTTTCATATCTCTATATTTCCTATTATTATTATTTTCTTACTGCAAGATCAAGGACCGGCAAGCCAAGGCTTCTGAGCTCTTTTTCAGACTGATTGAAAAACTTTTTGTAATTGTAAAAAGGTATAGCTGGAAACAAGTGATGTACGGCGTGATAGTTCTGCCATAACCAAATCCAAGTGACGAGTCGATCCAGTTGAGGGTTGAACCTGATCACATTGGTGTTCCCAAAGCGTTCCTGATTGTCATGGGGCATATGAACAAAGTAATCAAAAAATAATCCAAGAAGAAATGTACCCATTAATAACGGTAAAATATAACTGATTAAAAAGAAGTACCAAGGCAGTGTTGTCATATTTGTAATTAACACTAAAATAGCTATTGGTATTAAATTTTCTAATCTACCCTGAATCATATTTCTTTTGGTATCTGTGTCAGGATGATCCCAGTTTCTGTAGGCATAAGGTATATTTTTGAAGAGGATCAGTGCACACCTGATAATAACGCCAAATGGGTTATCAGATTTTACGAAATAATCAGTATCCAAATTTGGTTCATTTGTGTATTTATGATGAAGCAAATGATCCCATTTGTGCTCGGTGTATGAAAACATTAAAAACATTGCAGAAATGACACCTACAAGAGGATTAACAAACTTCAGTGATCGCTGTTTTCCGGAGATATTTCCATGCACTGCTTCATGCAATGGGGTATAGATCATATAGAACAAATAGGCGCTCAATGGTAGGTGTAACCAAAAGCTAATCTGATTAGTGGCCAAGAGATATTGGAGTAATACAATACTGCTGCAACTGAACATTAGAGTCAAAAGAGTCAGATAACCGAAACCTCCATAATTTTTTTTTGCCAGATTGGTGCAAAAATTTAAACTTACTGTATCGATACTCATAAGAAACATAATAGTTAAAGACTTTTATAATATCTAATGAATAATCTTGTAGATAAATTAGAACACTACATTGATAATATAAGTAATGACTGATATAGAACAAATTAAAAGAATCGTTCAACTTTATATTGACAGCATGAATGAATCTAATCCCGAAAAAGTAAAAACAGCGTTTCATGAGAATGGAAAAATTGTTGGTTATTTACATGGTGATTTTATGCAGATGTCAGTGGATGATTTTGCTGGTTTTGTAGCATCTCAACAACCTACACCACAAGAAAAAGGCGAAGATGTAGAATTTGAAACGCTCCTTTGTGAAGTATTAGGTACCACAGCGTTAGTAAAAGTAAGAGACAAATATCTAGGTATTACCTTCGTGGATATTTTGTCATTTATAAAAGTTGACGAAGAGTGGAAAATTTATAATAAGTTATTCCACGTCGAGAACGAAAATAAACTTAAATAGGAGTTGGTTCCTATTTTTAACCATAAGCTCCACCAAAGATATGTATGAATTGATAGAGAAATACCCAAAGGATTTAGGTTTCTTTATGCCTGCTGAATGGCAGTCCCATCAACAAACCTGGATGATGTGGCCAACAGGTCTTGATCCTGAAAGATACCCAAATATCGATACCATGAGAGATGCTTATGCTGAGACTGCAAATCTTATTTCGGAGTTCGAACCTGTAACAATAATAGCCAATGAAAACGATATAAAATCATTGAGTTCGATGATTGCTAATAATGTTTCTACAATGGATAAACAAATTGATGACAGCTGGTGCAGAGACTCAGGGCCGACGTTTATTTCCAATAATTCCCAAATAGCAGGTATTGATTGGACTTTTAATAATTATGGCGAAGCAACTGGTCCAGATTATCTCAATGATGCAAGGATCGCTGAAAAAATTTTAAAACACCTTGATATTATCATTTTAAAGCACCTGTTGTTCTTGAGGGAGGTGCTATTCATACAGATGGCATGGGGACTCTTATGCTGACTGAAGATGTGATATTTGATTCATCAAGAAACCCCGGTTTAGATAAAAAAGAAGCTGAATATATACTTGAAAAATATCTAGGTGTTGAGAACTTTATCTGGCTAATAGCTGCATTGGAATACGACGATACTGGAGGGCATATCGATAATTTGGCCTGTTTTACGCCAAATAACCAGATACTTGCTTTAACTGAAAGTAATCAACAAGACTCAAACTTCGATAGACTCCAAGAAAATAAGGATCGCCTAAATCATGCAAAAAACATAAATGGTGACAATTATGAAATTATTCCCATACAACAACCTAGTTATCGGAAATTTCTTAATGAGCGTATGGCTTTATCCTATATTAATTTTTATATTGCTAATGATGCTATTGTTCTTCCTGTATTCAACGACCCAATGGATAAAAAAGCCATTGATACTATTTCAAAGGTTTTTCATGATAGAAAAGTTGTTACACTTGAAGGATCAAGAATTGTTGAAGGCGGTGGTTGTGTTCACTGCATTACTCAACAACAACCGTATATTTGATTAATGGAGGAAGAATGAGAGAAGTTACAGTAGCAGCAACACAAATGGCATGTTCTGAAGATTCAAGAGCAAATATCGATAAAGCAAAAGATCTAATCAGAAAATGCTCATCTGAAGGTGCACAGATAATACTCATTCAAGAACTGTTTGAATCCGTTTATTTTCCTTGTCTAAATGATCCTAAAAATTTTGAACTGGCAAAACCGTTTAACAATAATCCCCTGCTCAATGAAATGTCTGAGCTTGCAAAAGAACTTGGTGTTGTCTTACCGATGAGTTTTTTTGAACAAGACAATAATACTTATTACAACTCTTTAGCGATGATAGATGCTGATGGCAAAATACTAGATATATATAGGAAATCACATATCCCTGATGGTCCAGGCTATGAAGAAAAATATTATTTTCATCCCGGGAATACTGGTTTTAAGGTCTTTGACACAGCTTTTGGGAAAATTGGCACTGGTATTTGCTGGGATCAGTGGTTTCCAGAAGCTGCCAGAATCATGACTTTAAATGGTGCTGAACTTATCTTCTACCCTACTGCTATAGGCAGTGAACCGGATAACTCTGATTTTGATTCTAAAGATTCCTGGCAAATTGTAATGCAAGGTCATGCCGCAGCTAATTGCGTGCCAGTAATTGCATCAAATCGAATAGGCACAGAGTCTAATGATCGTTTTTCAATGTCATTTTATGGCTCTTCATTTATTGCTGATGGCACGGGGGTTAAAGTAAAAGAATGTAGTCGTGACAATGAAGAAGCCATTGTTTATCAATTTGACCTTGACGAAATCAAAGAATATCGTTCATCATGGGGTTTCTTTAGAGATAGAAGAACTGACTTTTATGATGACATACTTAAGGATTAGCAAATGAATTACTTCAATAAATATTTTTTACTCAGCCTCATTTTATTACTGACTGTTAATTTTACTGAAACAACATCAGCAAAAAATTCAAACGAAATTGATGCCTCTATTGAAAGTGCATTAGCACGATTCAGTGAAGAAGTTCAAGGAAGTCAAGGCTATCTAGATGGTGCTAGAGGCATATTAGTTATCCCCAGGATGATCAAGGCAGGGGTAGTTCTGGGCATGGAATATGGAGAAGGCGCATTAATCGTAGATGATATAAAGGTGCAATACTATAGAGCATTCAGCACTTCTCTAGGAATACAGCTAGGTGTTGGTGCAAAAGACCTTGTTATCCTATTCTTTGATGATGAAGCTATGGATGATTTCCTTTACAGCTCAGGATGGCAAGCTGGAGTCGATGGGGCTGTGGCATTATGGACCATGGGTGTAGGCGGATCAATAGACACCACAGAAAGTCAAGATCCAATTGTAGGCTTTGTGTTTGGGCATAAAGGCATTATTGCAGGCGTGAGTTTTGAGGGAACAAAATTTACTAAGATCTGGCCTGATGCAGAAGAAGACCAAGAAGAGGAAGACATCGAAGAGTTTAATGAAAATGCTCTTGATTAAGCAACAAAATGTTTGCTTCTGTCTATAACTCACTAATATCTAGAAGAAACCTCATAACATCATCAATATTAGGATATGGTCTATCAAAATCAATACCTTTAAAAGCAAGCGAAGGCACCACCGATAAACCAAATAATCTAGACTTTAGTTTACCTAAAGATAACTTATACGCCTTTGGTAAATTATGGGGCAGCTATTCAGACACCCCAACCTTTGGTGGTTATCAGGGTGTTCAATTTGCTAGGATTGGCACTAAACGTTTACTGCCTTTATTTGGGTATGTTGGGTTTGGCAATATGCAATCTCGACTTAATAATGACAACAGTATAAATATAAGGGGCACTGAAGCTGGTTATTTTACAGATCTTAAGAGTGGCGAGATTATAGACACTTGGGAAAACCCTTGGACCAATGAAACTGTGGAAGTCTTTCCTTTTATCAATAAGATGATGAGAGGTCATCTAACAGAGTCAATGCCTAAATTTGTTATGGGTAACTCTTTAATCGATGAACCTACATTGATGAATGAAGCTGACGCTGATTTATCAAATGACACTATCCCGTTCATACTGCCTTGGGAAAAAATTGGTGATCAATATCTTCTAACATGGGAATATTCGCATGAATACACAAACCCTGTAACAAAAGAAAAATGGCCAAAAGCACATACAAGCATGATAATTAATCCTTCAGAGCATTTTAGCTTTTACACACCGGTAAATGCTATGAATGACCGTTCTATTCCATCTTCACCATTTCACGCAGGGTTCATGAGAACATCGCCTTGGTGGCCCTGGATGAAAATGGGTTCTAATTTACCCGATGGTGCTTTATTTGGTCGTATGCATAGTTATCAAATAACAGGAACCATCGATGACATCCCTAGAGTTGTTCTCGATAGGATTGTTAAAGATCACCCAGACTTGCTTGAAAAACAGTCTGGATGGGGGCAAACAAATCCAAAAGGGACCTGGGAAGCGTATTCTGAAGAAGTGGAACCAGAAATACAATGAAGCTTAAAACATACAACTTATTAATATTGATATTAATCTCAGGTTGCACCTCGCAATCCATAACAATTTCATCATTAATACCCTCTCCACTTGTTGATAAAAATCAGAATATTTCTGTAATTACGGTTTATGAGGATGAAATTAAAAATTATCTTTTTGAGAGCACCCCTTTAGAAACGACTGATTTTACTTGGGAAATAGACTTTCAAGATGCTCAAAAGAAGATATTTAATACAATATTTAATTCCTTTTTTTCAAATATTGCCGAACGAGAATCTTTTGATTCACTCATGAACAATGAAGCTGATATTGTTATGGCAGTCGATCTTGATAAGTTTGAGTATCTAACCCCTCAATTAGCATCAAATGACAAATTTTCTATTTGGGTTTTAAAAGTATAAGATAAGGCTCTATGATTCAAAAGTTAGCTCTTATTCAGAATTGGGATATTACAGGATACGGGGAACAAGCAACAGGGTCATTTGATGGTGATCAATCGATGGCTAATGCGATTAATATTGCCTTAAGAGATGTTGGTGCTAATCTTACTATACAACTAGAAAAAGAAAAAAATGAACTACTGGATCTAGTAAAATAAACGCCTATGTCCATACGATTACCCATATTGATATTTTTTAGCCTACTGATAACGAGTTGCTCGACAACTCGAATAGATCAAGAAGTAAATGCTGCATATTCCTTTAAAAGGATGGAGAATCAATTGTTGTTCTCTCTGATAGTTATCATACTGGGAACAAAACAGAAAATGATTTTATGGATTGCTTAAATCGATCGTTATCAAAAAAAAAAGGATCAATTTAATATCATCTCTACGACCGAGTTTCAAAATATTTTCTACCCTTGGTTTGAACCAAGCACAGCACCTCAAAATATCGAAGATCTGCCAAAGGTCTTAGGTAAACAGATCATTAAAGATAAATTAGACGAATTAGAAATAAAATACTTAGTTAAAGAAACCCTGGAGAAACTAAAACCAATGCAAGTTCTGGAGCTCTGTCATGTGCTGCAGGGCCAGGTGGTGGTGGATGCTTTGGTTTTGCGTGGTGGGATGACACCTCCTCATATGAAGCGTCTGTCTGGGATTTAAGTCAGGAAACATCTGTTGGAAACTTAAGTCCCTAATGTGTCAGGTACTTCAGTGATACCTCCCTATAGTTATCCCTATTCCCATTCTTGCTAGAACACAATCTAATGCTTGTGAAGGTTTAACTAAAGCAGATCGTAGGATTTTTCTCTCAATAATAATGAATAAAATAATTAAACTACTTTTCACTTTTCTAATTGTAATTTCAACTCAAGTTGGCAGTCAGAACTCAGAGGTGTACCCCAGTGTCTTAGTTGAAAAGCCAGTCGATAATCATCTTTTAAAACTAGTGACAGCAATAAGTGAAAGAGCTCATATTAATCAAGAAAAAGTTAATAATGAATCATCCATAGAAATCCTCGAAACGTTTATTGAAACGCTAGATTCTTTAAAAGTTTATTTTCTTTAAAAACTGATATAAACTACTTTCAAAGATATAAATATAAAATCGATGAATCTCTTTAAATTTATGGTGATTTAGCTACAGTCTTTGATATTTTTGGTGTTTATCGGCTAAGAGTTCAGCAAAGACTATCTTATTCCATTGACTTACTAGATAAGATTAATTCGTTTGATATTGAAGAAACCTATGAATTTAGATCAGAAAACAAAATTTGGCCCAAAACCACCAGTCAATTGAATGAGATTTGGAGAAAAAGAACTAAAAATGATCTTCTTTCACTGGTTCTTGCTGGACAAAACCATAGATAAAGCTAAAACCACACTGAAGAAAAGATACTCACGATATCTAAAACGAATTAATGAATATGAAGAAGAAGACGTAATAAATATCTTTTTGAACTCTTACATGGCTCATCTCGATCCTCATTCAAACTACTTAACACCTTCACAAGCAGAAGAGTACGAAATCCAGACTAGTCTTTCTTATGAAGGTATAGGCGCTAGACTTCAAAATAATGAAGATTTTATTGAAATAGTAAATCTTTAAATTCCTGGTGGGCCAGCTGATCAAAACGGGTCTTGAAACCATTAGATCGAATCATCGGTATTTATGATGAAAATTCAGACCTGCCGAAAGACATAATAGGATGGGATCTTAATGATGTGGTTAAATTAATTAGAGGACCAAAAGGCAGTATAATTAAACTTAGAATCCTACCCACTTCATCAGATGCTGACTTTTAATCCTTATGATTTAACTTTAATTAGAGATAGCGTCACCTTAGAAGAACAAGCGGCTTCGAGTTATATAAAAACTATAGAATCTGGTGATAACAAGTTTGAAATAGGATTTATAACAGTTCCAAGCTTCTATCAAGACTTTGCAGCAAGACGTCGTGGCGATGAATACTTCAAGAGCACTACTAATGATGTTGATAATTTAGTCTCGGAACTTAAAGAAATTGGTATTGACGCACTAATTATCGATTTAAGAGGGAACTCAGGAGGTTTATTAGATGAAGCAGTTTCTCTAACGGGCTTATTCGTGAATGAAGGCCCTATTGTTCAACTTAAAGATATGGATAACAATCTAGAGGTAATTAATGACCCTTCCAATGGAGCAATCTATGACGGACCACTAGCAGTCATGATTGATAGATATAGTGCCTCTGCATCAGAAATATTTGCTGGAGCAATTCAAGATTACCAAAGAGGGCTTGTAATTGGTCAAAAAAGCTTTGGTAAAGGATCTGTGCAGAACCTATACCCTCTAGACAGATACTCTAGATATCAATCAAAGAAAGGGTTCGGTCAATTAACTTTAACCATAGCAAAATACTATCGTATCACTGGTGAAGGCACACAAAATAGAGGAGTCGAACCAGATATTAGTCTTCCTTCATTTATTGATGCTGATATTATTGGCGAAGAAACTAAAAACAATCCACTTCCCTGGGATAAAATCGAAAGTCTAGACTTTAAAGCACACACAAACTTCCAACCCTATATATCTGACGTCGAAAAGAATTATCAAATTAGGAAATCTGAAAATCGTGCCCTCGATGTCCTGATTGAAGATATCACTGAGTTCAGAAATATCTCACAAGTTAACTCAGTATCACTGAACATGGAGATAAGGAAGTCCGAACGCGATCGGAGGTCAGCAGCTAACAGCGAAAGACGAAAAGGTAAGCTAGAGCAGCTTGGCTTTGAAGATGATAAATCATTTGAAGATTTTAGTACTGAAACAATCTTAAATGAAGCCTATCTGATGGTTATTGATTTAATAGAATCCTATGATGAGGAATACACAGTCAGATCTTCTGAGGGCAGCTTAGTAATCTCTAAAAACCAAGATTAAAACTAATTCGATGGCCAGTTTTGGTGATGGATATCGATATGAAATGGGTGTTTATGGGTAATCTTATCGTGGTTATGCTCATGAGAGTGGTTGTTGTCATCTAAACTTCCCGTGTGCTGATGTTGATGATGATCATCGTGTTTATGAGTGTGTTGATGAGTCAGATTTGTGTGAGTATGAGTTAGGATGTTTTCTTCTTCTTCGTTCGGCCAAAATAAAACACTATAGATTAAGCAAATAGAGACTATACAAGCAAAAAAGACTGCAGTGTATGAAAACCCAAAAATATAAACCAGTTGACCAGCAGCAAGGTAACCTATCAGCCAGCAAAGATGAGATAAAGAAAACTGAGCAGAAAAGTATGCGGTCCTATCATTAGGGTTGGCTGACATATTAACTATTTTCCCTGCAGGTATTTGTGACAATGATAACCCTGCACCTATTAAAAACCAGTTGATTAATGCAGAACTGAATGTGGGCTTCATATGACATAAGAAAAAGAGATATTGCTAACGTTAGAATTCCTATTTGTATAACGGTCTTATCATCGAACTTTTTTGCTATTACCGGATAGGCAAAGGCCATGAGCATTGATCCTAAACCTGAACAAGCAAAAAATAATGCTAATGTGGTATCTGGTAGCATCAGGTAATCTTTAACATAAATCACGGTGTTTACTATGACCATAGAACTGCCAACCGCTATACCGATGTATAAAACTAAAAGTGATCTGAGTCTAGGTGTTTTAAAATAAGATATAACACCATATGTAATTTCATCAATAAAATTACCACTCCTCTCAACAGGTTTCGGTTTAGGCAATAGAGTAATGATGATGATCAGTGCTGATATAACAAATGCAACCGAGTTGAAAACAAATAAACCACTATAAGTAAAGAATAAAAGACCAATTCCAGCTAATGTTGGGCTTAAGATATTTTCAAGATCGTAAGCTACTCTAGAATAAGCCAAGGCTTTTCCGTATTGCTCATCATTATTTAATATATCGGGAATAACAGCTTGAAAGACTGGCTTAAATCCTGCTGAAAACAGATTAAGAAGAAAAATTAATACATAGATATGCCATATTTCAGATACAAAGGGCATCAAAAGAACAATTATAGCTCTTAGAACATCCATTGAGATCAAAAAAACCTTTCTGGAAATCCGATGAACAATGCCACCGATTATCGGTGCAAAGAACACATAAGCAACCATTTTAAAAGCTAACGCAATGCCTAGGACAGTACCTGCTCTGCCTCCAGCCATATCGTAAGCTAAAAGTGAAAGAGCCACTGTTGATAAGCCCGTACCCACAAGAGCTATTATCTGAGCAGCAAATAATTTTGAGAAACTTGGGTTTGAAAGAGGATTATTTGTCATTATTTATGTAGGTATAACCGGTTTGTTTAAGAAACTTTAGCCAGCGGTTTAAAAATTCAGATTTAATAAGCTTTATTTCACTGCTAACAGGGTTAAGGAGTTTTGGCGATATTTGTGTGTCTTTTTTATCTTTTTTTATGATATGGGAAGATGCATCGTAAACTTCAAGAAGTTGAGCATCTAAATAGATTTTCATTCTAAATATAAATGGGGTTTGATAAACATTGTCATTGCCCTCTAAAATGCCTTCTTCAATCCTCATAGAACAATGAAGCGTATATCGAGATAGTGTTTCGACACACACATAAACCAATGGCATATTTTCTGAACTCTTAAGAGTAAAATTCACAGACCTATAACTGTCAATTGTTTTAGATTTTATTTCGGTTGGCTTGAGTATTAACTCATTAAAAATATCAAAACTTTCATGGTAAATGTGTTGTAATTTTTCAGCTACTACAAGCGGATTAATTGGTTTTTCATGATTGATATTTTTACTGTATTTTATGATCACATCATTATCATAATTGCATATGTTTTATGAATCCATAATATAATCAATACACATATATTTAAAGGAGTAATACAACCATGACAATAGCCTTCAGCTGCATAATATTTTGTATGTTTATCCCTGCTTATTTGGCAGGTGTCTCAAAATCTTCAAAAGTAAAATACAACAACGAATCACCCAGAGATCACATCTCAGAATTGAGCGGAAAAGCCAGGAATGCTCACTCTGCTGAACAGAATTGTTATGAATCATTCCCAGCATTTTTTGCTGCTGTTATCGCCGCACACTGGATGGGTAATGATCAGTTAACAATTGATATCCTTGCGATCATTTTCGTTCTCTCAAGGGTTTTGCACGCCACCTTTTATTTAACTAATAAGGGCACCTTGAGGAGTGTCGCTTGGGTAGCTGGTTTCGCATCAACAATAGCATTGTTTTTTGCAGGATAACTAACCGTCTGTTCTAAGAAAATGAGATCGATAGTGTTTCAATTCATAAATTGAATCGTATATGTCGTCTCTAGCTAGGTGATTACTATTTTTAGAGAAAGATCTTGCCACATCAGGCGCCCAAAGTTGTGAGGCTATTTTTATAGATGTAACATCAAGATTGCGGTATTGGAAATGATCTTCAAGATCAGGCATTAATCTGGCTAAAAAACGCCTGTCTTGGCAAATACTATTACCGCACATAGGAGCTTCTTTTTTATTGGTTATCTTTTGAAGAAATTCTAAGGTATCTCTCTCAGCCTTTTCTATCGTAATCCTTGAATCTCTTACTCGATCGAGAAGTCCTGATTTAGAATGTTGTCTCTTGTTCCAGTCATCCATTCCACTCAGAATCTCATCATCTTGATGAATCGCATAGTTAGGTCCTTCTGAGACAACATCAAGATTAGATTCAGTAACAACGGTTGCTATTTCTAGAATAGTATCATTGTCCGTATCTAGGCCAGTCATTTCTAGATCAATCCAAATTAAACGTTTTGCTGGTCTAGTCATATTAAGTGATTCTAACAGAGTTATAATTGTATAATCACAAAAGTTTGATAAAACAATACGACAAAAAAGCACTGGTAACAGAACTGCATGGCAATAGAGGCATGCTATGGAATAGTCATTCTGGTTTTCAATCTTTTCTAAAACGAAAACAAGATAATGTTGTCATTGGGGATTTTGTTAGATACGAAGCCTTAGATGAAACATCGGTTCTAATAAATGAAATTGAACCCCCTATGAACCAAGTCGAAAGACTTAATAAAAAAGGCTCGAAGACCAATCTCGTTAATAATGTTACGCAGATTCTTTTAGTAATTGCACCAGAACCAAAACCGAACTACTTACTAATTGATAAATTTATTCTTATATCGGAATTAATAGAATGCAAACTGGTTGTTGTTGTTAATAAATCAGATATAAAAAAAGACCATATTGATCAAGAATTAATTGAATATTCAAAACTGGGATATCAACTAATTGATATATCGGCTAAATATGAAACCAATATCTTAGAATTTAAAAACCTCCTTAATAATCATAGTTCTTTACTTGTAGGACAATCAGGGGTTGGGAAATCAACGATTACCAATCTCTTATTGAATTCGGATAATATAAAGACCCGAGCATTATCCAAAAAATCAAAGCAAGGCAAACACACTACAACAACAACTAAAATACATTTATTAGACGATGATAGCTTTCTCATCGACACACCGGGTATAGAAAACCTGCACCCAAACATCACTGATATAGCTGATATTAAAAAAGGTTTTATTGAGATCAACTCACATGATCTTAAATGCAAATATAGAGATTGTTCGCATTTAAATGAACCCTCATGTGTTATTAAAGATATGGTAGAGACCGATAGAATCTCTAGGCAGCGTTACGATAACTATAAAAAGTTGCTATCAACTTACTTATAAAATTCAATTCCCAATTAAATTTCTATTATTTATTGCCTGAATCAATGTATTGGAGTCAACATATTCAAGTTCCCCTCCCATAGGAACTCCATAAGCAATTCGAGACGCTTTAACATCAAGATCCTCAGCAATTGATCCGATATAATTCGCTGTTGCTTCTCCCTCGATTGTTGGGCTATTAGCTAAAATAATTTCCTTGATACTTTTGTCCTTTAATAATTTGGCCATATCGTCTATTTTTAGTTCATCTGGGCCTATGCCATCAAGAGGTGAAAGTCTTCCCATCAAGACAAAATAAAGACCGTTATATTGCATAGTGTTCTCTATTGCAATTAGGTCAGCAGGTGATTCAACTATACAAAGAATATGTTTATCTCTATCGCTGTTTATACAAATACTGCAAAGATCATCTTCTGTGTACATTCTGCACTCTTGGCATTCATTAATAGATTCAAAGGACTTTTGTATTGAGTCAGCTAAAAATAGAGCCTTATTTTCATTCTCTTTTAATAAATGAAACACTATTCGTTGGGCGCTTTTTATACCTATGCCGGGAAGCTGTTTGAACGCATCAATTAAGTCTTGAAGTGCAGGACTAAAAGATTTCATTAAGACTCCTCAACTTTGGCATCAAACATGTCTTTAATTAATTGAAGATTTGGATCAGAATCATTCCTTGATTGATTCATAATTTTTTGCCCTTCTTGCTCTTCAGACTTCTTCTTGGCTAATGTTGAGCCGTTGGTTTGTAGAATCCTTATCTTTACTTGTTCAATATTAGAAAAGGTATCAATTAAATATTTAGCTAACGCTTTAGTGGCTCTTTCTATCAGATGATGTTCATTTTCAGGATTGATAGTGAGCATCAAGCTGCCTTCTTTTAGTTGTTCAACAGTGCAGTGGGAAGCCAGTTGTTTAACTGTGCCTTTAAGATCCATTTTTGAAACCTCAGATGTCCATCGTTCAGTATTAAGGTTCTTATTTTCAGTTTCTTTATTTGCTTTGTCCTTTTCTAAGCTTGGTTCTTCTTTTATGGGTTTAGGCTTGATTTCTTTTTTTTTGATCTCTGTCTTTGATGATTTAATGGGTTGAGAATCATCAAGCTGGAAAGCAAACATTCTTAGAATAGCCATGGTAAATCCCTCTTTCGGACTTGGAGCTAATTCGATGTCTTTTTTTGCAGTTATTGAAATTTGATAGATCAATTGAATTAATTCAGGTGAATAACTAGAGGCGGTATTTTCTAGAAATTGAGCTTGGTCATTGCTGCTGAGATCCTCTCTTGAACCTATAACCTGCAAAAAAGCTATAGATTGTGTCAATGATGCCATAGTGTCTAATAAAGCTTTGTAATCTGGATAGAGGTCATCAACCGCAGTTAATGAGCCTAAAAGAGCATCTTTGTCCTGTGATAAAACTGCTGAGAGGATATTTAGAGCATACTTATTATCAATGGTGCCAAGCATTTGAGAGACTTGTTCAGTTGATAAACTATAGTCTTCATAGGCTAATGCTTGATCCAAAAGGCTAAGAGCGTCCCTCATGCTACCATCCGCCATCTCGCTGATTAACTCTAAAGCCCTTTCTTCATATTGAATCTTTTCTTGATCACAAATTTCTTTCAATCTCGAAGTAATGTTTTCCTCAGAGATCTTTTTTAAATTAAATTTTAAACATCTGGATAAAACTGTTATTGGTATTTTCTCGCTCTCTGTGGTCGCTAGGAGAAACTTCATATGTGGTGGAGGTTCTTCTAATGTTTTTAGAAGTGCGTTAAAAGCTTCTTTAGTTAATTGATGGACTTCATCAATTAAATAGACCTTAAATCTCCCTGAAGTAGGCGTGTATTGAGAATTCTCAAGTAACTCCCTTGTATCATCTATGCCTCTTTGTGATGCTGCATCAACTTCAATTAAGTCCATAAAACTGCCTTCATCTATCGATTGACACGAACCACATTTACCGCATGGTTCAGCAACAACTCCCTGTTCGCAATTTAATGATTTAGCAAGAAGTCTAGCAATTGTTGTTTTGCCAACACCTCTGGTTCCGGCAAATAAAAAAGCATGGTGGGCTTTGTTTTGTTTTAGAGAATTCTGTAAAGCTTTAACAACATGATTCTGACCTGAGACTTCTGAAAAAAACTTAGGTCTCCATTTTCTTGCTAAAACTAAATAACTCATAAAAATTTGTAAAAGATTATTAACGACTCTTGGTTTAAGATATATTACAACCTTCTACTCTAGATGTAACTATAGAAATGGAACAGAAGCATGTAAATATATTGATTGTGGGCGCTGGTCTATCTGGTATCGGTGCAGCTTACCATATCGAAAAGGAATCTCCTCAAAAGACTTATCGTATCCTAGAATCAAGAGATCAATTAGGTGGGACATGGGATCTTTTTAGATACCCTGGTATCAGGTCAGACTCCGATATGACGACAATGGGTTTCCGATTCAAACCTTGGAAGGGAGAGAAACTTGTTGCTGAAGGAGGAGCTATTCTTGAGTATCTCAATGAGATAGCAGATGAAAATAGTATTAAAGAAAAGATTCAATATCATTCCCACGTTCATTCAGTTTCATGGTCATCAGACGAATCCAGATGGACGGTTACCTACAAAAATAAACGCAATGGTATCAATGAAATAATTACCTGCGATTTCTTGTACTTTTGTGCAGGTTATTATGATTACGATAAAGCCTATGTACCGAATTTCAAAGGGATGGAAAACTTCAAAGGTCAAATTGTTCACCCACAAAAGTGGCCAGATGACTTAGATTATGAAGGAAAACGCGTTGTCGTCATTGGGAGTGGAGCCACTGCTGTAACCCTCATACCATCGATGGCTGAAAAAACAGAACATATTACAATGCTGCAACGATCACCGACCTATTACGTGGTTAGGCCCAATATAAATCCTTTAGGGAACTTCATAAGGCGAATTACTAATAACACTATTGCCTACTATGTTATGCGTTGGCAGAACATCAATATGCAGTCTTTTTTCTTTAAAAGAGCTAGAAGATATCCTAAACGAGTAAAAGATTTCTTAATTGGTCTAGTCAAAGATCATCTTCCGGAAGATTATGACATCGAAAAACATTTCACACCTCCCTATAACCCTTGGGATCAAAGACTTTGCTTGGTTCCTGACGGCGACTTATTTAATTCAATCAAAGAAGGTAACGCATCAGTTGTGACTGACCATATTGATGAGTTCACACAAAAAGGGATTAAGTTAAAATCTGGTGATGAATTAGAGGCAGACATTATTGTTACTGCGACCGGTTTTAATATTCTACTCTTTGGCAATATTGATATTACAGTGGACAATAAATCCATAGACCCTTCAAAGTCTATGACTTACAAAGGAATGATGGTGAGCAACGTCCCTAATCTTATTATGACCTTTGGTTACACTAATGCTTCATGGACACTTAGAGCTGACTTAACTGCTGAATATGCTTGTCGATTATTCAACTACATGGATAAAAACGGTTACAAGTACTGTCAACCTACTCCAAATGGAAAAATTGAAATAGATGGTGAGTGGCTAGATTTCAATTCTGGCTATGTATTAAGGGTGTTGGATAAACTCCCGCTTCAAGGAGCACGAGACCCATGGAGAAATACACAGAACTACAAGAAAGATGTTCTTCAGTTAAGGTACGGTCGAATAACCGATAAAGAATTGAAATTTATTAGCTAAGATTTTTAGCTATTTCACTGTATTCCGGATCTTGGTTTTCAAAAGATTGCCAATCGTCAGAGATCTTTAGTTCATCTATTAGAGTTCGCTTCAATAACTTACCATTATTAAACCATTGCCAGGTCCTTGATCTATGCTTCCTATCGTCAGATAACTGAATCATTTCATAGATATAGAGGTCGGGTTCATTTATGCGTTTCCAGTAGAGAAGCATTGTTCGATCAAATTCATCAAGATCAACTGAAGCAGCCCATCCATCAATAGTTCCTGAGAATATCAATTTATTGTCTTTTATTTCAGCAGGAAAATCTCGTAACTCTTTTTTGCCGTCTTCCCATCGATAGATGTTGGTCTGATGATACTCTTCATCGCCTATAACCCTACATAGTAGTCTTGATTTATGTTGGTCAATCTTTTCACCAAGGAATTGTAATACCGATAATACCCTTCCCAGACTCCGTTCTGGCTGTACAGTAATGGCATACTTTTTGATAATGTCATAATTAAGTCTCTTAATAAAAAAAGAGGATGAGTTAAAACCCCTCCCCTCAATTCTCTACATAATATCAATCATTTAATTTTGATTGTAGTTTTTTCCAGCTAAGTAAAATGCTGGTAAGCATAATACCGAGAGCAATTGGAAAGTAAGTAATGTAATTGAATAGGGATTCTCAATGCTGTTTGCAATTAAAATATCCGTCATAATTCCAGCCGCTGTCGTAGATAGTCCAATACCGACTAAATTTGTTAAAAATAAGTAATAAGCCAAAACTAATGCCTTATTTTTCTCAGGAGCAAGTTCTTGTATCGATGACGTAATTGGTCCATATAGACAACCCCACTGGAAAAAACCAAGAAACATCATTGAGAAGAAAAGAATACCCGTATCGTCAGTAATTCGATAAAAAATAATAAACGGTGAAAAAATCAATAAACACCAAAACAGAAAGGTTTGCCTCCCTTGTCCAGTTACCTTTGTGAAATAATCACTCCCTATTCCACCAAATAGATTGCCTAGAATTCCTGCTGGCAAACCAATTGTCCCACTTATGATGAGAATGTTAGCTCTATCAAAGCCTTTATCATTCACCAACCACAGTTGATCAAAAACAAGAGCGCCAAGTATAAAATTCGCTGCTATCCCTCCGTAAATTGTCATTCTCAATCGATAACTCTCTTTTATCGTCTGTCTTAATTCATGAATTGATTCTTTAAAGGATTCCTTAGTTAATACTTTACCGATAGGCATGATCTTGATTGCTTGCTCTCTTTTCAGGAGTTTCTTTAAATAAAAGCATCAATAGGGCCAATATCAAACCGAGTAAACCAAGAGCATAAAAACAGTTTCTCCAACCCCATAAAGGACCAAGAAAACCTGCTATATAAAAAGAGAGTGTTACGCCAACAGGTACTGCAAGATAATAAAAGCCGGCTACAAAACCCATATTTCTCTTATTAAAGTGCTCTGAGAGGTAGGACAATGACGTGGGAGTTAAAATGGATTCCCCTATTCCAATAAATATTCTCGGGAAAAAGAGCATCCAGAAATTTTTTGCCAGACCAGAGGCTGCTGTTAACAAGCTCCATAAGGCCACTCCAAAAGCCATAAATTTAGGTCTATTAACTCGGTCAGCTATAGCTCCCATAATGACTCCCATCACAGAATAAAAAACTATGAACGCAAGACCAGATAAAATTCCGTATTGAGTATTCGTCAATCCAAGTTCGGGAACTATAAAATTCGAGAAACTGGTTAATAGTTGTCGATCAATAAAATTGAGAATATTTAAGACAGTGAGAAAACCGAGTACAGAAAAGCTCTTAACTGAGCTCACTTAATCACGAACCTTTATAGCGATTTTGCCTATTGCTTCACGTTTTGCTAATAATTCAATAGCATATCCCGTTTGTTCCAGTGGGTATGTTTCTACAACAAAAGGTTTAATTTGGCCTTCCTCAAACATGGCAAACAAATCTTTAAAGTTTGCTGCATTAACCAGTGGTTCTTTCACACAAAAATTACCCCAAAAGACACCTACAATTTGACAGCCTTTGAGCAATGCTAAGTTTAAAGGTATAGATGGTATGCTCGATGTAAATCCAATAACAAGATACCTTCCCTTCCATGCCATTGCCCTCAAAGCTGGTTCAGAATAGGCACCGCCAACAGGGTCAAAAACAACATCAACACCTTGTTTATCAGTTAAAGCTTTAATTTCATCAGAAAAAGCTTTTTGTGAGGCCTTGTCCATGCTGTCCCTTGAATACAGGATTAATTCATCTGCTCCTTGAGTTTTACATAAGTCAAGTTTCTCTTGAGACGAAGCCGCAGCTATAACTCTTGCACCCATGGCTTTCGCCACATGAATTGCTGTAATGCCCAATCCACCGGCTGCACCCATTACTAGAACCGTTTCTTTAGGTTGCAGTTCAGCTCGTTGCTTTAGAGCATGTATAGAGGTTCCATAGTTGAGGGGGAATATAGATCCAGTGACATAATCCATTGTCTCTGGAAGAGGCATTATATTGTATGCATTGCATATGGCTTGTTCTGAGAAACCTCCGCTGCCTTTAAAACCGATGACTCGATCGCCGACATTCCACATCTTTACTTTATCTCCTATCGAATTGATAACACCTGCAAATTCACCTCCAGGTGAAAATGGGAAATCAGGTTTAATCTGATACAAACCCTGAACCACTAAAACATCAGGAAATGCTACTCCGGCAGCATGGACATCGATTAAAACTTCGTGATCTCCTGGTATCGGGCTGTCAATTTCCTCAACTTTATGTGAATTAATTGGTCCAAACTCTCTACATAGATATGCTTTCATTTTTACTACTCTTGATTAAGGTTAAAGGATGCAATTCGATCGCCCATAAAAGTACCTAACCATACTTTTTCTTTATGTGGTACCCCTACTGTAACCGAACCCATTTGTGTTTGTTTGAATGAGAATATCTCAACCTCAGATAAATCATCTTGTCTCAATTTATAGATCGTAAAGGGTAATGAGCATTGGACGACTGATTCGTCACAATGAATCAATAGGTCTGTACCGGTGTTATCTTGCACTGCTACCCAAATAAATTCTCCATCAATGGATGAATTATCTGGCGTGCCTTTGCTAAAGTGCTCAGCTTCTATAGTGAGATTTTTCAGATTTAACCTTGAGGTTCTGTGATTAAAAACATAATTAATAAACAGATTCGTCTCATCATCTGAGATTGAGATTCCATTGGGAAATGAGCCATCAGAGTTTGGAACTCTGATAAAACCGTTGTCATTATTCCACTGATAAACATAACCGGTATCTGGTTTAGCATAAGTGATATAGGCTAAGCTCAAGTAGGATATGCCTTTTTCATACATGTGAGTCGAAAAGAAGCTTCCATCACTTCTGAGAGCCACATCATTGAAATAAGCTGTTTCAGGTGCATTCACACAACCTCTCCATTGCAGCACCCAATCGTCATTAACATTAAGTAACTCAAACATTTCAACAGTCTCTTGAGGCATATGATTGATAACTGCAAGCTGATAACGTCCATCTGATCTTTGATTAAGATCAATTCCATGTGGAGAGAGCAATAGATCATCACGTTGACAATTGTTATCGCCCCATACGTTTTCGCCGAGAGTTAACTTGATTGGCTTCTTTTTCATTGTATCTGTATCAAACAATGAGATTTGCCCAGGAAGATTTTCTGGGCTAAGAGGAATGATTGCTCCAAATTCAGAAATCAACAAGTGTCGATCATCCGGAAGAACGACAATATCTTCGGGTTTGCTGAATTCACAATAGACGGTTATCTGAGAATCAGATTTACAGCCAGTGATTTGAGTCACCTCATAATCTGAGGTTTGTGTGAGGTAGAGAATCAATAAGAGTAGTGCCGTCAGTCCAATGATTGAAAATATGCCATAACCAATTGTTTTTATTATTCGCATACTCGCTAAAATCTTCTACCACTCACCTTTATCACTCATTAATGTACCCAACAGCACTTCTTGCATATCTGCTTCCTGAGGTTCAGTTCTTGCGAGAATCCGGTTGTACCTTTCTTTAATCATCTCATCGTAATTTGTGTGTGGAAGAATATAGAATTTGTTTTCTCGAATTGCATCTAATGTAACGTCTGCTATTTCATTCGGCTCTTTTCCTCTTTTTAGAACTGTAGCAGCCAATTTCTTTAGCATAAAATTAGCTTTATTTTTAGCCGGTAAGTGATCTGGGCGATTCCGATCAGACTCAATGATGTTTGTAGCTACAAAACCTGGGCATAAAACTGAAGCTCCAATTTTACTTTTAGCTTTTTTTAAACCCTGCCAGAGTGATTCACTCAATGCTAGAGCAGCATGTTTACTTACTCCATATATAGCTTCCCCTGGTAAAATACCTGCCAATGAAATGGTATTAAGAATATGCCCTTCTTCTTTGTGTTTAATCATATGAGGCACAAAGGATTCGATCCCGTATAAAGTTCCATAAAAATTAACACCTAAAACCCATTCCCAGTCGCTTGCATCAAGATCCCATATTCCATCTCCTCTAACAGTACTGGCTACTCCAGCATTGTTACAAAGTATGTGAATATTACCGAAGTCTTTAATGGATTCTTCAGCAAGATAACTGACAGCATCTTTATCCATAACATCAATCTTTAAACCGCTGACCTCCACGCCATGATCTGATATCTTTTTTACGGCTCTATCTAAGGCTTCTTGCTCTATATCAGCAAGAACTATGTTCATTTTTTCTTGTGCAAATTTCTCTGCTAAAGCATAACCAATTCCACTAGCAGCGCCTGTTATAACAGCTGTTTTTCCTTCAAACTCATTCATTTAAATATCTCCATTAATTAGGCTTAAATACATATTAATCAATTGCTATTGATTAGTGAATTTTATCAATAACAGAATGAAATAATATCTATTATAAATGAACACCTTCTTGAGCTAGTAATGCTCTCTTAGCATTAACACCGCCCTCAGCAGTGTACCCACCAATTGACCCATCAGATGCGATTACTCTGTGACAAGGAGTAATAATTGGATTTGGATTCTTGCCGCAAGCATTGGCAACCGCTCTAGCTGCCTTAGGATGACCTATTGCAATGGCTATTTGCTTGTAGGATTTTGTTGTACCTTTAGGAATTGCCTTAATTTCATTCCAGACTTTTTTTTGAAAATTAGTGCCTGAGATATTCATCATAGACAGATAGTACCTTCATCTATTAAATGTTAAAGTTATTATTATTTTTTAACTAGTGAATTAAATGGCTGTTTCAAGAAGAAACTTTCTTTCAAACTCAATTCGACTTGCTACCGCAGGAGCAACGGCTAAAGTAATACCCGTTCTCGGTGATGGCCCAACCTATGGTCTATGGTCCTCGTGAGGGTCTAGCTCAACTTCATTGGAATGAAAATTACTATGGCCCCAGTGAACTGGCAATTAAGGCCATAAAAGAATCTTCACACAAAGGAGCCTATTACCCTGATCTACTGGTAAATCGATTAAAGGCGATGATTGCAGAGCGTCATGATCTAGACACTCAAAACATCACAATTAGTGCAGGATCGACACAAGCATTAAGTTATTTAGCTCAAGTTAAATCACGAGAGAACCCAATAGCCACCACCCAACTTACCTGGGATTCTCATCTGGGTTATGCTCAGAACATAGGGGGCACGGTTATACGAATTGATAATGGTGATAATTTAGAAATCAATCTTAAAGCTATCGAATCAATATCTGCTAAGAACGTCTCATCAGTCTCTATCGTTAATCCTAATAACCCCACAGGCTTGCTGTTGGACTCAAATGAACTAAGAGCCAGTATTATTAACATGAGTAAAAACGCCCTGGTCATTATTGATGAGGCTTACAATGAGATTACAAATAAACCTGATGATAATTCCATGATAGATTTAGTCAGGGACGGTTATAACGTAGCGGTTTCGCGAACGTTCTCAAAAATATATGGACTCGCAGGTGAGCGTATTGGTTATATTATTGCTCAACCAGATGTCATAGATGCGATAAAGAATAATGGCAGTGGAGAATTTTCAGTCTCCATGGGTGGTTTAGCAGGTGCCATCGCCAGTTACAACGATGAAGCCTTTCTAAAATTCTCAAAATCTATGATTCTTGAAGCAAAAGAAATGGTTTATGAAGGTATTGCCTCAAACGGTTTAACTGCACTACCCTCTGAAACTAATTTTATCTTTGTTAATCTTGGTGATATCGATGCGAATGATTTCAGGGATGAGATGTTAAAAATGAATATATTGATTAGAGGGAAATACGGTGACTTTAATCAATGGTCAAGAATCAGCATGGGTAAATTAGAAGATATACAACGTTATATCGATGCCATTCCAATTGCTCTAGAACAACTCAGAGCCTAATTATTTAAACATGTCCTCAGCTTCAGGAAAACTATCTAAGAGCTGAGCTTGCAGACTTTGCATCCCTTCGATCCATCGATCGTAATCTTGTGCTTTCATCTTAATATAATCGAGAACTTTTTCATGTGGGGCAATTAAAAACTGATCGCTTTCAATAGCATTAATAACATCACTAGCAACATCTGCTGGCTCCATAATGCCATCAATTCCAACTAGGGCGCTTACAATGCCAGGGGCATCTTCCACCATTGAGGTTCTTACTCCTTGTGGACACAAACACGACACGCCGATTCCCTTATTTCCGTATGTTATTTTAAGCCATTCTGCAAAACTGACTGCTGCGGCTTTAGTGACTGAGTAACCAGCTGCTCCGATCTGAGTAAGAAGACCTGCTGCTGAGGCAGTGTTAACAAAATAGCCACTTTCTTGTTCTAACATTTGTGGAAGAGAATGTTTTGCTGCATAAATATGAGACATAACATTAACGCCCCATATATTTAACCAATCTTCTTCAGTTGTATTTAACAAACCGCTTTCGCCACCGATACCTGCGTTTGAACAAAAGATATCTATTCCACCCATAGAAGAGTTAGAAGTTGAGATGATCTCCTTAATTGCATCTTCAGATGAAACATCAGCATAATATATTCTCCCTTTAAATCGTCGGCCGTTTGTTTCAAAGCCGTTTCATTGATATCAACAATAACAACCTCTGCTCCGGATTCTAGAAATGCTTCGGTCATCGCTTTACCAATACCAAAAGCAGCGCCTGTGACAATTACTCGTTTACCTTTAACTTCCATAATATTAGACATTCTAATAAACTCTTGATGATACACAAGGAAGAGATGCTATGCAGATTCAATTAGTTTCTAAGGATAATCATGAGCTAGATGCTTATGTTTCCTCTCCTCAAAACGAGGAAAAAGGCTCCATTATCGTTATTCAAGAAATTTTCGGTATCACCAGTCACATTGAGTCTGTTTGCCAGTCATTTGCCAATGAGGGGTATAAAACGATAGCCCCTGCCCTGTTCGACCGTTTTGAAAAAAATATTGTTCTTGATTACAGCCAGATTGAAGAAGGTAAATCGTATAAAGTACGATTAGATATCACTCACGCAATGAATGATATTGATGCAGCCATCTCAATATGTGATAGCCCAGTGGCTATTGTGGGATATTGTTTTGGAGGTATGCTTGCTCACATTGCTGCATCTGAATTAAAAATGAATTGTGCAGTTAGTTACTACGGTGGCTTGATAGCTGAGAATCATTTAGACCAATCGCCTAGTTGTCCAATTATGTATCACTTTGGTGAACAAGATATGGCAATTCCGATGAAAAGCGTAGATCTCATTAAGCAATATTATCCTGAGGCAATTTCCACACCTACCCTGATGCAGGACATGGATTTAACTGTGAAATGAGAAACGACTTTCATCAACCTTCAGCAGCGCTTGCGTTTGAAAGATCGATTAATTTTCTAGAGAAAAATATTTAAGTACTTTTAAGAGCACGATAACGCCAGAAACACAATAAAAAGACAGCAAGATCAACAGCAAAAATCGTCCATAGAGTCTGGTCCGGCATTCCATCTAAAAATATACCCAACGTTCGCCCAATAACAAAACTCCCGTTAGGAGAGCTAAAATGAAATAAGTTCTAATTTGTAATTCATTTCTGAATATAGCAATTACTGAAAGAACTCCTAATGCAGTAAAGAAGGTGTACTGAGCTCTAAATTCACTAAAAGAAGTAATCTCATTAAAGGTAAAACCTATCATATTGGACAGTGCAATCGGGTCAACTAGGCCCCATAGTCCGAATAATAGATACTCGAAAGCTAAGAGGATTAATAAAACATTATCAATTAAATGGTTTTTCATAGGAATCATCTTAACAAAAACCCAGTGATTGTGTATCTCAGTAAATTTGTTAGTCTTTGAGTATGAAAAAATTGATCGTAATAATTGGATTATCAATTAGTTTCCAGCTACAGACAAATGAAGATAATAAGATTTATTATGAAGGCGTGGTTGGGCCTTTAGAAATTATCAGTAACGGTACAGCAGAATTAGCTATGCCCTTAGATAATAGAGAAATGCTAGTAAGGGTTATTTACCCAAACCAAGGTGGCCCATACCCTATAATTGTTTTCTCTCATGGGACCTTCTCATCAGGTGAGAAATACAATTTGGTCGTTGAATTTTGGGCCAAGCGTGGATATGTAATTATCCTGCCTAATCATCTAGATGCCAACTATGGGGTCATACCCAGTAAATCCGAGGACATGATTGATATCATGCACTCACGAATCTCTGACATGTCATTCGTGCTTGATAATCTTGATGACATTGTGAGACAGAATCCGAATTTAGAAGGTAAATTGAATGAAGATCTGGTTATTGCTGCAGGGCATTCTATTGGTACCCAAGTGGTTCTAGTAAATACTGGACAGAAGTTCAGAAATCCTACAAATAGTTATATAACTGAGAGCAATGAAGAGCGCTTTATAGCAGGTGTTATGTTAAGCGATCCTGGAAAGATGGCGATGATGCCTGATGATGCATGGAAAGGTAGTAAAACACCAACATTCCTATCAACAGGACCAGAAGATTACGGTTTAATGGGTGATGGTAGACGAGAAGCAGAATATCAAAATGAAATTCTAACTCTTCCTAAAAAATTAACAGGGGATAAATATTTACTCATGATTGATCGAGGTGATCATTATTTTGGGGGATTGATACATAGAGAAGTTGATAAGATGCCAGATTATGACGGTCTTGAAATTTTCAATGCAGCGTCACTCGCTTTTATGGATGCCTATACACGCGATGCAGAATCTGCCTGGTCTTTTCTTGATCCAGGATTTATTAGATCTGCGACAAATGGTCGTTTTATACTAACAATTGAATAGAATGAAGATTGATATAATTATTGACCCAACCCATACAACTGATGAATTCTCAGAGTTGGGTGTTATTGCAGAAAACTTAGGATTTAACTCAGTTTTAACAGCTAATTACCCTTCAGCTATCGATCCTTTTATTAACTTTACGGCGCTTGCCAAAGAAACTAAAAAAATAAAAATGGGTCCTGTCGCTTTAAGTCCTTTTGAAACGCATCCTTTAAAATTATCCAATCTCTTATTTGGCTTAAACCAATACACAGAAGGTAGAGCAAAAATTAGTATAGGCGGTGGCGGTGGAACATTAATTGCAATGGGCTTAAAACCTGATCGACGAACCATGTACCCTAATATGGTTCAAGGCGTCAGAGAATGTGTCCAATTTCTAAAAAAGTTATCCGCCAATGAGCCAATCTCGTTTAATAAGCAGGTATTTCAAATTAACGGACCAAAACCTGAATGGATTAATCAACCTCCTCCAGAAATCTTTGTTGGTGCAACAAAACCAAAAATGTTAGCAATGGCAACTGAACTAGCTGATGGTTTAATCATGAGTGACGTAACTTTGGCTCGAATGGGTGAGTGCATCTCAATCATAGAGTCATCACTAAAAGACAACAAACGCAATCGGGATGACTTCTCAATCAGTAATCTATTTGCTTGGCATATAAAGAATGATAATGAAGAGTCAAAAGCAGAAGCGAGATCTAAGCTTTTTGTCCGTGGTATGTTAGATCATTGGTACATCTCGACGTTTCTCGATGAGGATGAGTCTCGTTTAGTTGAAGACAACTTCCAGTCGTTTGCTCATGCTTATGCTCATAATACTGACATCATCGAAAATGTCCCAGATTCTATAGTCGAAAAACTACTCGATAACCTTACCTTTGCTGGCGATAAGAATGATGTCGACAAAGTGGTTGAAGAACTCTTGGAATTTAAAAGAAATGGTTTGGATGAATTTGCTATTAGGCTATACAAGGATCCTAAAGATTCTATGGAATTAATAGCTGAGACCATTATTCCCCATCTTGATTAACCTTTTTGATTATTAATAGATTTGTTAGGATTCCCTTATGAAAAAAATTATATTTCTCTTAACTTTTGTAATTAGTTCGCATTTATGGGCTTCTAATCACTCCTTAGATTCAACTATCGATAAACACCAATCAGAGTTTGAAAATGTTGCGATGACCATATGGGATCTTGCTGAGGTGGGTTATCAAGAATACGAAAGCTCAAAACTGCTTCAAAATAGCTTAAAAGATCACGGATTCAGAATACAAACTAATGTGGCTGATATTCCTACCGCTTTTATTGCTGAGTACGGTTCAGGCTCACCTGTCATTGCGATTCTTGGAGAATTTGATGCTCTACCTGGTGTAGCTCAGAGTGCATCGCCATTCAAAGAACCATATAAAGATAACCAAGCCGGTCATGCCTGCGGACATCATCTCTTTGGGGCTGGTTCAGCTTGGTCGTCGGTTGTTATTAAAGACTGGATGAAAGCCAATAACATCAAAGGAACAATAAGGTTTTACGGGACCCCTGCTGAGGAAGGGGGATCGGGAAAAGTTTATATGACCAGGGCAGGATTATTTAATGACGTGGATGTGGCGCTTCATTGGCACCCAGGTAGTGTAAGCCATGCAAGACCTAGAACCTCAAACTCTAATAAATCGGCTCGGTTCACATTTGATGGCATATCTGCACATGCAGCTGCTGCACCAGAACAAGGTCGGTCAGCACTTGATGGTGTTGAATCAATGAACATGATGGTAAACCTAATGAGGGAACATATACCTCAAGAATCAAGAATTCATTATGTCATTACCAAAGGTGGTCAAGCTCCTAACGTCATCCCTGATGAGGCTCAAGTTTATTATTATGTCAGACACCCTAAAAGAGAGATTGTTGGCGAACTCTTTGAACGGGTTGTCAAAGCAGCTGAAGGAGCTGCAATGGGTACAGGAACCACTGTCAGTTATGAAGTAATGCATGGAAACTTTCCATTAATGCCTAACGACACATTGCAACGCATAATGCATGATAAATTAACCAAACGTGGTGGAATAAAATATTCTTCAACTGAAACAGAATACGCAAAACAAATTCATCAAACCTTTTTAAATCCAACAGCAAAAATTGGTGATCAGGAAAATATTCTTTCCTACAAAGCAACTCACGGCTATGGATCAACTGATGTTGGTGATGTGAGTTGGTTAGTTCCTACGGGTGGTGCACGAATAGCGAGCTGGGTACCTGGAACGTCAGCTCATTCTTGGCAAGCTGTCGCCTCAGGAGGCACTACAATAGGCTTAAAAGGAACCAAATTAGCTGTTCAAGTCTTATCTGAGACGGCTCAGGAAATATACCTAGACCCTAAAATAGCTCATAGAGCAAAAGAAGAATTGTTGATTAATGTTGGAGAAGATTTTGAATACGTGCCTTTGTTGGGTGACAGGGAACCACCATTAGATTATAGAAACTAATATAGTGGCGGAGAGAGAGGGATTCGAACCCTCGAAAGGCTATTAACCTTTACAAGCTTTCCAAGCCTGCGCAATCGACCACTCTGCCATCTCTCCTCGTGCCTATATTACAACAAGTAAGTCACTTGAGACTGTTTTTAATTTAGATTAGGGTAGGATAATAATTACTAATTTTTTTAACAATTCATGAATAGATTTCCACGAAAAGAAACTTTGCTAGAAACCTTTCAATGGCGCATTGAAGAGTCTTCTGATGATATTGCATTTAAATTTAATGACGAGGAAATGACCTATAGGGAATACGATCAAAAAGGAAATCAGGTGGCCAATGGAATCATTTCAGAGGGCTGTATTCCCAATTCGAGAGTAGCTGTTCTAGCTAAGAACTCCGTAATGTATGCAGAAATCCTTTTCGGAAGCATTAAATCACGAACAGCATTGGTGGGTCTTAATTGGAGACTCGCTGGCCCTGAGGTCGTATTTGTGGTTAATGACTCCGAGAGTGAAGTGCTTTTTGTGGGTCCAGATTTTTATGAATTGGTTAATGCAATTAAAGATGAATTTACTCATGTGAAGAAAATTATTGCTATGGATGACAGTCATAAAGATTGGCAAAGTTATACAGAATGGAGGGATTCTTCTGATACTGCTGACCCAGGGCTTAAAGGTCATGCAGATGATGATGTCATTCAATTGTATACCTCTGGAACTACAGGTCACCCTAAAGGGGTTAGATTGACGAATAAAAATCTAAATGCTTCTACACCAATGGTTGAAGAAACATGGGGAAGGGATTGGCATGAAAAATCAGTAAATTTTGTTCTCTCTCCTCTGTTTCATATAGCGGGATCGAATATTGTAATCATGGGCGTTGTTTTTGGTTGTAAAAATATAGTGATCCCTGAGCCTGATCCTGGAAGAATTCTACATCTAATTGATACTGAGAAGATAGAAACTGCATTTATGGTGCCTGCCTTAATTCAGTTTCTGTTAAATCACCCTGATGCAAAAACAACTGATTTCTCATCTTTAAGACAAATTGTCTACGGAGCATCTCCTATATCTGAAGATACCTTATTAAGAGCTATTGATGTTATGGGTTGTGAATTTTGGCAAGTCTATGGTCTTACTGAGACTTCAGGGATTGGCACAACCTTAGCGCCTGAACATCATGAGCCTTCTTTAGGAAAACTTAGATCGTGTGGGCAAAAATACACTGGCGTTGATATTAAAATTGTTGATGAGAATGGGAATGAAGTACCAACAGGAGATGTTGGTGAAATAACCATTAAGTCAACAATCATCATGAAGGGTTATTGGAATAGAGATGAAGCCAACAATGAATCCATTGTTGACGGCTGGTTTCACACTGGAGACGCTGGATACTTTGATGATGAAGATTTCCTCTATATCTATGATCGAGTCAAAGACATGATTATTTCTGGTGGAGAAAATATATACCCTGCTGAAGTTGAGAATGCACTAATGAGTCATCCTGACATTATCGATGCAGCTGCAGTAGGCGTACCCGATGATAAATGGGGTGAAACGGTAAAAGGATTTGTGATTCTAAAAGAAGGCGCTGAACTAACTGAGCAAGATATAATAGACTCAACTAAAGAGAAGATAGCCTCCTATAAATGCCCTACTTCAATAAACTTTATTCAAGAGATGCCAAGAAACCCATCGGGCAAGATACTTCGACGAGAACTAAGAGAGCCTTACTGGGATGACAAAGGAAGAAACGTTTCTTAAAAGGAAAACCAATGAATTATGAAACATTAACTATCGATCAAAATAACAGCATTGCAACGCTCAGTTTCAACAGACCTGATAAGTTAAATGCATTTGACAGTAAAATGGTGATTGAAACTCAAGACGCTATCAAAACAATTTCTGATGATAACTCAATAAAAGTTGTCATTATCACTGGCACAGGCAAAGGCTTCTCTGCTGGTGCAGATCTTTCTGATCCAAAGGGTATGGATGATCACAGCAACGATCGTTTGGTCTATGAGGGACTCGTAGAAGGTTATATGCCTAGCCTAGTGGCTATTTTGAATATGCCTAAGCCTGTAATTGCTGCTGTTAATGGTCCTGCAGCTGGAATTGGTAGTGCTTTTGCACTTGCTTGTGACTTAATGGTGATGTCAGAAAGCGCCTATCTAAAACAAGCTTTTGTTCATATTGCTCTAATTCCAGACGGAGGATTAAACTGGTTTCTCACACGTTCCGTTGGTTATAAATTAGCTTATGAAATGGCAATTGAGGGAAACAATGTTTCAGCAGCACGATGTCTTGAATTAGGTTTAACGAATAAAATCGTTAGTGATGATGAATTAATGAGTTCGACAATGGCGTGGGCAGAATCTTTAGCACGAAAATCATCACAATCTCTTAGGGAAACAAAGAAAGTTATGAGAGCAGCGATGACTGCCTCTTATGAAGAGACCTTTAAACTTGAAGCAGAAGCCAACAACTCATTACACGGTTCAGAAGATAGCCTTGAAGCTGTAAAGGCATTTTTTGAGAAAAGAGAGCCTAACTTTAAATAACTTCTAGCTATTCTGCTTTTAGCGCCTTTAGAACATCAGCTGCAAGATCAAGCTCACCGGTATAAAGTACAGGAGCAATTCTCTGACCGATTGATCCATAGCGTGTTTTAATTTCTTGAGCAAGAGCCTTTGGAGTTTCCTCAACGACAGCAAATGTTCTTAAAACTTCATCATCAATAGCTTCACCCATCTCTTGCCATTTTCCTTTTTTTGATAACTGATTAAGTTCTTTGCTCAGATCGCCATAGCCATGAGTTTCAAGAACCGCAACATAATTTGGTGTAGAGGCATAAAATGCCACTTGTTCACGACAAGCCTGAACAGCTTTCTTGTGAGATTCCTCTGTAGCTCCAATCCCAGTCATAACACTAATTGATAAGTCAAATTGATCTCTTGTTTTCCCAACTGTCTCCAGTCCTTTCTCAATGATCGGTACAGTAACCTGATTATAATAAGCGGGCGAACTAAAAGGATGCCCTAATAACCCATCAGCACTTTCAGCAACTGCTTTCGTCATCAGTGGGCCCACCGCTGCAACATATATCTTCGGTAAACCATGAGGGTTAGGACCTGGGTTAAAAAAAGGAGTCATTAAAGTGTGTGAGTAGAACTCACCTCTGTAATTAAGTCTGGTTCCATTCTGCCAACAATCCCAAATTGCTTTGATAGCTTGAACCATATCCTTCATTCGTGCTGCCGGTTGAGACCATGGCATTGAAAAACGTTTAGTGATATGCGGTTTGATTTGGGAGCCTAGCCCTAGAAGAAAACGACCCTCTGAAACAAGATTAAGATCATAACCAATATTGGCTAATGTCATTGGGTTTCGTGCGAAAGCGACTGCAATTGATGTTATTAATTCTATTTTATTTGTTTGCGATGCAGCAGAAACAAGCGGGAGAAAAGGATCGTGAGCCCCTTCAAATGTATATGCTCCATCATACCCAGCGTCTTCGACCAACTTAAAAGCCGGACCAGCTTCTAAGGGGTTATTGATCATTATTCCTGCATCGATTTTCATCATGTCATTTTACACAAAAAAAGAGGCGAATAAATCGCCTCTTTTTATTGTTCTAGTGTTACAGAATTAGAACTTGTAGGTTACTCTCGCTCCTACAACTCTAGTTTCACCCATATAGATTGAGTGAGCACCAGCTAGAAGTGGAGTATCAAATCCACCTACAGCAATGTTCTCGTCTGTAATATTACGTCCATAGATCAATGCAGTCAGGTTACCTGTGGTAATACCTATTCTTGCATTTACTCTGGCATTACCTTCTTGGAAGTCTATTGGATCCAAGTCACCAGTGTATCCATAGTCATCGAAGAAGTTGTAATCAACTCCTGCGAACAGAACCATACCATTCGCTAATGGCTGATTGTAATCTATGAGTAATGAACCGTTGTAATCCCCAACTCCTAAATCAGCACCAGATAAGTCCTGATTACCGCCTGCATAGAATCCAGCTCCGTTCCAAACAATCCTACACTTCCAGTTGGGTCAGTTACATTAGGCCCAAATGTGGCTGTTGAGATTGTTTGCGGGTCATAACCGTTAGCTGCGCCTGCTGCGCCTCTAAAAAAGGCCACTTGATTCTCAGTACAAGCTGCAGTTGTATACTCTTTATACTTAGCATCTAGATAAGCTGCTGCAAGAGTCATTCTGAGTCTATCAGTAGCTTGCCAGATCAAGTCAATTTCAAGAGTATTGATTTCTGAAGATGCGGCGTTACCGACAACAAAGCCTGTGCCTTGGAATGTTGATACCTGTTGGTTATCAAAATTAGCATTAGCTAATGCCCAGTTAAACTGGATGTTATCACCAAAAGTATGCTTACCACCTATCTCTACAGATTCTGAGGTTTCATCATCGTATTCAAACGACGGATCAGGCTCAGATGGAATTGGTACTTTTTGACCACCCACATTCATAAACATTGGATTTTGATCATCAGCGGCGTTAAATCCACCACTCTTATACCCTTTATTGAAACTTAAATAGAGCATGTGATCATCACCATATCTTTTTTCAATTTGGATAGAAGGCAACCAGTGTTCGGTGTCTCTTTGTGGTACATCACAAAATCATGCGCCCAAGTATCATAAGATGCGCCTAGAATTCCTGCGATAAACGCGCTTGGGTTACAATTCTGTAGCCCTGTAGTATCAGCACCCAAACAAGTTCCAGCAATAATATGCTTGCTTTCTCTAACGTATCGAACACCCATAGTTAATTCGACACTATCACTGATATCCGTAGTGAATTGACCAAAGATTGCTTTAGCATCTGTCTCTTGAGTCCAGTAACCAATTCTCGTCAAATGATTAAAAGCGTTTTGAAGAGCACATGGAGGCAGACTCGTACCGGCATAAGTATTAAAAGCTACTTCGACTTCACAACTATCATTCATATAAAGCGGTGCTCCAGGAGCCCACACCATTCCATTAGAATATGGACCAGTTCCAGGAACTGCTCCAGCTCCTAGTGGGAACGGAAACGGGTTAGTCCCTCCACTGGGTAAAGCTAATAAGGTGGATGGCGGGATTGTAAATAATGTTTTATAAGGCAACATACCCATGCTGTTTAAAACACCAACTAATCCGCCAAGAGATCCATCAAGATCGATCAAACGATCGATGTCTTGCATTTGGTCATCCCAATAAGCACCTACTGTCCATTGCACATCAGCATCAGCTGCTGAACTCAATCTAATTTCGACACTATCTTGTTCATACTCAGACCAGTCGTCTCTTGATACAAGTTGGAACGGACCAAAGTCTGCATCAATACCATCGATATAATCGTACTTAGCATTACCAATAGTAGCTTTCATATTCATGCCATTAGCCATGTCATAACTAATATTAATCGCTGTATCAGAAGTATTGGTTTGTGTACCAACCGGGTTTATACCCAAAGTTTGCATAGCACCTTTAGTGGCACCCGTATTAAGATCTTCACCACCTACGAATGTCCCTACATTAGCAACAAAACTTGGGAAGAAATTCTGTGCAACCAGAAAAGCCAGTCCAGATGTTGGTGTTGGAGGCATAGCCATATCAAAGGTTTTTTGTACAACTGTACTGCCAACCCTAATGTGCTCTCCATCAGTGTGTTTGATATCAATTCTTAAATCATCACTTGGTTGCCAAGCAGCGCTGAATCTGAGCATTTGCTCATCAGCAGTTGGTCCGGTAGTACCTAGGTAAGCATTAGTGATGTAGCCATCATCTTCTCGGTCTTTAAAAGAGAGTCTAACTGCAAAATTATCACCTGCTGGAATATTAAGATGTCCATCAATGATATTAGCACTGTTCTCATCTTCAACAGCCAATGAAATTTGACCGCCAAAATCACCACCAATTTCAGGTTTAGCTGAGATAACATTTATGGCGCCAGTCAAAGTATTCTTTCCGAACAGAGTACCTTGAGGTCCACGAAGTACCTCCACCCTTTCAACATCAAATAGTCCAGTTCTAAACTGACGGCCCTTAGCTAAGTGGACACCGTCAACAAACAGACCTACTGATTGTTCAAAAGATTGGTTAGCCCCTACTCCGACACCCCTCATAGATGCTATCGTAGAAATAGCATTCTCAGAGACATTAAAGTTAGGTATATATTGGCCAATATCTTTAAGATCATGTAATCCTGCTTCCTGGATTTTATCACCACTTATAACGCTAACAGAAACCGAGACGTCTTGGAGACTCTCTTCTTTCTTTGTAGCTGTGACGATGATTTCTTCCAATTCAGCAGCGTGAATATTTGTTATCGCAAACATAACAGATGCTGTTACTGCGATAGCCGAGCTTATTAGTCGCTTCATAAGGTAATTCCCCCTAAATTTTTTCGAAGAACGAGTAATTTATATAAATCAGTCTTTAATTCTGCCTATATTTTCTAAGATAGCAAAGATTAAGTGGTCTTTTTTCCCCTATATTGGTGTTGTTTTTTAGCTAAACGCCTTTATCTATAGGTGTTCTGAGTAAATTAATGAATTTGGTACAGAAACGCTCTGTTTTATGAAAAATCTTAAAAATTCTTATAAAATAACATCATGATTCCACACAGAATATTTTTCATCATTTACCTTATACTCTGCCCCTTTGAAGTATATGCTACTAATCACTCGCAAAATCTAAGTTGTTTTCACACGGATAATGGAAATAGGGTCGATAACTACTGGATAATCGATTCCACTCAAAAGATTGTTTCTTACTGGAACGAAACTCAAAATGTAATTGAAGAGTACAAAGTCACAAAACTGGATAATAAAACTGTGGCATGGAACCAAATGAAAAACGAACTAACTGTTTTTGTTCTTGATAAATACACAATGAGACAAAGTGGAACCATAATATCCTCGACAATGGAGGGTAAATCAGAAATAAAAAAAAGATGGTTTGCGGACTGTGTTTTTTTAAGCAATGAAGAATTTAGAGCTAAGACTGAAAATTAGATGAAGTATTTAAGACTGTCTATATCCATATTATTCTTAATCTCTCTACAGACACAGTCAGCCACTTGTGTTCCCTTTGCATCAACCGGTTTTATTTCAGAAGGTAATGAGTACAAATTCAACATTAACAGTTGGAAAAATAAAGAATTCGAGAAAATTCCTTTCTTTCTTGCCATCGATCAAGAAAATCAAACAATCAGTTACCTTAATCAAACTTACGACTGTGAATTAGAGATAGATGTCACATCATCAAAGAATTTTCATTGTCGAAACTCGTCTGGTACCTCAGCATTTATTCTCAATTTATCCAACTACAACTACATGAGATATGTTGATTTATTTTCACCATCGAGTAATTTTGACACCTCTGTTGTTCAAATTGAGATTGGGAATTGTAAGGAATAGATATTAGAAACCTTGAGAATCAGCAACCTCTTCTCTTACAGTATCCACACCACCTAATAATTGGCGATTTAAACCAATTCGCTTAAACCAATAATGAAGACCTAATTCATCTGTAAAACCCCCTACCTCCATGGACTTCTGTTGAGGTCTTGGCTATGTAAGAGGCTACATCAGAGACATGCGCCTTTGAATGCGATGCCATTAGATTGGATTCTTCAGGAATCTGATCCATAGAATGGGCGGAATACCATATTAATGAATAACAGGGTTCAAGATCAGCTGCCATCTTTGGGGGCACATATGTTTGACAGCCTGAAAACTACCTATCGCCCTGCCGAATTGCTTTCGCTGCATTGAGTATTCAACCGCTTTATCAATCATTACTTGGGCGGCGCCAAGTGAATCAGCAGCAATCATTAGCCGTCCTAGATCCACTAACCTTTGAGTATTGTCAGAGTTATTTTCTGGAGAATCTAAGCATTCAGCATTGACATTGTTCATTTTCAATTCAACCACTGAGGTTGTCTTATCAACGGTGGTTAAATTAATTATTTCTAGTCCTGGATCATTGGAATTAATTATTGAAAGGATGCCTGATGAGTCGCTAATAAGATAATGGGTAGCATTGGCAGCATCGATTACAAAAAGTGCTCTGCCGTTGATTTTCCCGTTTTCAAAAACAATTTCAGCGTTGTCTCTAGAGGCTATGTATTCTGTTAGTCCAACCCCAAACTTTATTTTTGCCTCAGAAATGCCCGATAAATATTTTTCTTTTTGCTCATCACTACCCGCTTGAATAATGGCATATGGAGCCAAGACATAAGACCCAATAAATGGACTTGGAGCCACACCGGCACCAAGACTTTGAGAAACGGCAGTAGCAAATAATATATCTAGACCAAGTCCACCGTATTGCTCTGGAATTATTAAACCATTAATACCAAGTTCCAAGAGACCCTTTTTGTATGGCCTCAGGAAAATCTGCAAGATCACCTTTATTAAAAAGCTTAATTTTGTCTATTGTTGCTTCGTCCTCAAGAAACTTACGGATAATCTCTTGAAAGGATTGCTGTTCTTCAGATAAACCAAAATACATTTTATGCTTCCTTTACCTTTGGCTCTTTGGGCATACCTAAACCTCTTTCAGAGATGATATTTTTTTGAATTTGGCTGGTGCCTCCCCCAATAATCAAACCAAGATAATACATGTAGGCGTATTGCCAGCCTCCTCCATTCCTGAGATGAGGACTATCTTCATAGAGAGTTCCTAGTTCGCCCATGACATCAATAGCTAACGACTCCAACTCATATCTCATCTCAGTTCCGTAGAGTTTCACGATCATAGTTGCTAATGCTACATCTTGTCCTTTGTTTAACCTTGCTGACAAAAGTCTCAGTCCGTGAGCTTTAAGCGCTAAGACTTTGCCTTGAATTTTCATTAATCGATCTCTATAGACAGGTTTATCGATCGCCCGTTGTCCATCAATAGTCTCTGTCTTCATTAGTTCAACAAGTTTATTAAATCTGGAAACCATTTTTGCTGGATCACCCAAGGATCCTCGCTCGTGGACTAGAGTTTTATTTGCCACCAACCACCCCTGACCTCGCTTACCGACAATATTGGTAGCAGGGATTCGAACATCAGTGAAAAAGACCTCATTAAAACCAGCGTCCAAGGTCATATCGACCAACGGTCTAATCTTTGATACCGGGAGTGTCCATGGGGATTAAAAGATAACTAATGCCCTTATGCTTTGGTGCATCGGGTTCTGTTCGAACTAAACAAAACATCATTTGTGCGTATTTCGCCGTGCTCGTCCATATCTTTTGACCATTGATGACCCATTCATCGCCATCAAGGACCCCTTTGGTTTGCAAGCTGGCAAGATCACTACCTGCATTAGGTTCTGAGTAACCTTGACACCAAATCTCATCCAAATGAAGCGCCGGCTTAATGTATCGCTGCTTTTGTTCATCTGTGCCCATCTCTAGGAGCGTGGGTATCAAAAAATCTATGCCTTGACCACCAGCACCATCTGGAATTTTAGCTTTTGAGAATTCTTCATTAATGATGCTATTCTTAACAATATCCAACTCTCCTCCATAACCTCCGAATTCTTTAGGTATGTGACGAGCAAAGTAGCCCTTCTCAATGAGAATCTTTTGCCACTCTTGAACCGATATCTTTAATTCATCATCGCTATTGCTGTTGGTAGTTTCCCAAAGGTATTGGAATAAACTTCCGGTTACCTGGACACCTTTGTAACGATCGCAAAATTCTTTTAAACTTCTTTCCCCTGAAACTATCGTACTCAGTTCCAAAATCAAGATTCATCGTCGTCTCCAACCCAATCCGGCTCTCTTTTTTCAAAAAAACGCTGTAATACCCTCCTTAGCATCATCGGATTCCAAACACTCCTTAAAGCTGCTGTCTAAGATAAGGTAGGGCTTCATCAAAAGCCATATGGTCTTGTTCGTTGTATGCCTTCAATCCCATCTGCATGGTATTAGGGGGAAGCTTGGAGAATGCCTTAGCCAGTTCTTCAACCACGGTATCGAGATTATCCAATGACGTAGGGCCCCATTAATAAGACCGTATTGCTCAGCAGTTTTCCGGGATCTATTGATTCTCCCCGCATTATAAAATCAAGCCCTTGTCGTTTTGGCATAACTCTGAATAATCCGCCCATAACCATAAATGGCCAAATACCTCTTTTAATCTCAGGAGCAGCAAAGACCGCATGATCAGCTGCAATCGCGTGTGTGGAATTCGTTATCATCATTAAAGCCCCAGCAAAAACATTACCTTGGATTTTACAAATGGTTGGTTTATTTAAATTCCTGATCAACAAACTAATATCCTCAACATCTCCCAACTTAGGAACACTGGATTCATTATCAACAGTCGCTCCTGACATACCTTTTAAATCCCACCAGCACAAAATGTATCCCCATGGGCTTGAATAATAACAACTCGGACAACATCATTTTCTGAGGCATACTTTAAGGCGTATATTATTTCATTGGACATGGCATCATTGATGGCGTTCTTTTTCTCAGGACGATTAAGAGTGATGGTAAGTATATGTTTATTAATCTCGATTTGAGTGGCATCAAGTTTATAGTCATTTTGGGTCCTTCAATTTTGTATTTATCATCTTTCCCAGTCCTCGATAAGTTGTTTTGGAATACTTTTCTTTCTTTTGCCCTAAGGTATTCGCCAAGTGACTTTGCTAACGCATCAACTTTTGTATTAGATGAAGCGCCATCGCCTAAAATTCCATGGATATAGAAATTAACGGCCCTAACGTTTGGAAAGTCATAACGCTCAATGTCATATTGTTCTAAATCCGTAAGCAATTCCTTAAGTTTATCAACAGTTAAATAATGAAATAAAAATGAATAAGCATCGTCAGTTTTAACCCAAACGCCCAAATTCGCACAACCTCCCTTATCCCCGGATCGAGCACCAACTAATCTGCCAAAGAAGGTCTCTTGTTTCTCCTCACTCTCATAAGGAACAATCTCAGGTGTATCAAAAGTAAACTTATGAGATGAAAGGTTCATTTGGTTGGTTGGGGTAATTTCAATGCTTTTATTATCAATATTCACGATTTCTTTAACAAATTTAGAATCAATGGTTGTTGGCCAGTAAAGTATAAACGGTGTTCCAGAACCTATGGAATCCTTAGAAAACCAGCCCGGATAATTTGCCAAAGCAAGCTCAACAACTTTGGCAGTAAAAATACGTCCCACAACTTTAGCGTCCTTCGATTTAACCGTTATCCTTAAGAAAGCCATTGCCTCTTCATGAGAATCAGGGTCTTCTTTATCCTGTCGATGTAATTGTATATCCACCTCATCAAATTGATCCTTGCCTCCTAGAAGATCAAATAAGGCTTCAGTAAAGATTTCAGCTTTCTCTTCGATATCCAAGCCTGTAAGAATTAATTCCATGCCGTTTCTAAAGCCACCTGATAGGTTGACACAAACCTTATGAGTTGGGGTGGTTCCGATCCTTTGCAACCGCTTATGGAAACCCTGTTATCTCCAACTTGCTTCATTTTTAAGGTGTTGAAATGTGCAGTTACATCTGGGTTTAGGTATTCTGTTGAACCGATCTCGTATAAAAGTTGTGCCGTTACAGTGCCTACTGAAACCAAGCCGCCTGTGCCTTCATGTTTCGTAATAACAGACGAACCATCTTCATGGATCTCTGCGATCGGGTAACCAATATTTTTAAAGCTTTCTACTTCTTGGAAGAATGCATAGTTACCTCCTGTTGCCTGAGCACCACATTCAATAATATGGCCAGCTGCTAAGGCACCGGCTAGCTGATCGAAGTCATCTCTTTGCCAGTTGAATTTCCATGCCGCCGGACCGATGACAACAGAAGCATCGGTCACACGTGGGCAAATCACAATATCTGCACCTTGATCCAAAGCCTCTTTAATACCCCAGGCGCCTAAGTAAGTGTTGGCAGTTAGAACTTTATGGCCTGAATCTTTTAATGAGATTTGCCGATCCATATTGATAAATTCCTGGCCCTGCTTCTGAAGATCTCAAGGTCATTAACTATATTATCGCCTTCGATATATGCCACCTTACTAGTAATATTCATTTCATTGAGAATATTTTGCACCTCTTGACTCATTGACTCTGGATTTAAGCCGCCAGCATTAACTACTATCTTTATTTTTTTATCGTGACATGTCTTGGCAATCTCTCTTAATTGTTTGAGGAATGTTGCGACGTAACCTTTATCCTGACCTCTTTGAAGCATTTGCCCGTAGAGAATACCCATGGTTAACTCGGCGAGATAATCCCCTGTTAAAACATCTATTGGGCCCCCTTCCACTAACTCTTTAGCTGCCGATAACTTATCGCCATAGTAGCCACTGCAATTCGCAATTCTAATTATATTCTTACTCACTGTTTCTCCCTGGATAATCCTCTTATAATTAGATCAGTTATCATGTTTGCTGAAGCTTCAGGGGATTGATTTAACTGCATAACAATCTCAGGTTTGGAATACTCTTGGGCAATCCCGCCTAGAATCATCGCCACTGCTTGTGTGTCAATCAATTCGATCTCATTTGCTTTGATGGCTTCTTGAAGTAATTTATTGATTTGCCGAATATAGGCGTTCTGGTGAAAGTCAATCATCTGCTGTGCGCCTTTTATTTTTCTAAGATCCACTTCAAATTTCTTGGTCTTAGGCCCGACCGCTTCATTGCCTATCTCAGTGAAAATTCTGAGTTTACTGAGCGGTGATGAAACATCTTTTATTGCAGAAAAGGCTTGTTTAGCGGTGTTGGTTAAGATTCGATCGATTGTTGAGATAATAAGTTCTTCCTTGCTCGGTGCAATTTCATACAAGGTTCTAAGAGATACTTTAAGAGTCGAGGCAATGTCTGACATAGTCTGATTAGCAATACCAGACTCCAATAGTCGTTCAAAATTTTCCATGACCTCAATATGCTTATCGGTCAACTCAACTTGCTTAGCTTTTGATATGGTCTGGCTCATTGGTTATCCTCCTCAGATTCAAGAATTAAAAGATTGGCACCGAGATCAACTTGGTCCCCTACTTTTATAAAGATCTCGTCAACTGTTCCGTCCTGATCGGCAGAAATAGCATGGTTCATCTTCATCGCTTCGATAACCACTAATTCATCACCCATTGATACTTTCTGCCCTTGCTTTACATTAACTTCAGTAACTTTCCCTGGCATTGGAGAAACAAGAGAGCCTTCAGGAGTTTTTGCACTTGATGATTGAAATCGAGGGAGGACTTTCAATACTTTGGAACCACGCTGATGCGTTATAAGTATTAAGTCTTCATCTTTTGTAATGTTGTATTTATAGCGAAGACCGTTGATTTCAATATCAATAGAATCTCTGCTCCATCCATGGACTATAGCAATTGTCCCATCAGGGGTTTTAAATGAGTTGTCTCTGAGTCGTTTATACTTAATTTCAATCTCTTCTCCATCAATTTCAAACGAAATTCTTTGATTGGGTAACCTTGCGTTGTGCCAACCAGAGGGGATATTTTTTAAAACAGTAGCAGTCTTTCGATTTATTTCTTGGATCCAAAGAGCGGCAGAAATCCCGGTTAATATTCGCTCTGATTCAGAGAGTATAATTTGCCCTTCCGGTTTGTATAATTCAATAAAGTCAGTGGTGGTATTTCCTGCAATAAAATCCTGGTTTCTCAAAATATTACATAAAAACCCAATATTATTGGTAAAGCCTCCAAAATGAGCCTTTTCAAGACCTATGGCCAGTTTTTCTGAAGCCTCTTCCCTGGTGGATCCGTGGGAGATAACTTTTGCTAGCATGGGGTCAAAATCAGTTCCTATCTCCATTCCTGCTTCTACTCCGGTGTCCCATCTTAGGCCATTATCATTTTTGTGATTATCAGCTATTAGTTTTCCTGTTGATGGAAGAAAGTCGTTAGCAGGATCTTCAGCGTATATTCTTGCCTCTATCGAATGACCGGTAAATGTTATATCTTCTTGTGTTAATTTTAATGCTTCACCCCTCGCAATATTGATTTGCTGTTTAACTATATCGATACCGGTAATCATTTCAGTCACTGGGTGTTCAACTTGTAAACGTGTGTTCATCTCAAGGAACCAAAATTCATTAGTCTTATCATCAAATAAGAACTCGATGGTTCCAGCAGATTCATACTTAATTTGTTTTGCTAGCTCGATCGCAGAACTGGTTAACTGATCCCTTATATCGCTGTCTAATCTAACCGAGGGTGCCTCTTCTATAATCTTCTGGTGACGACGTTGGATTGAACATTCCCTCTCACCTAGGTGGATAATGT
Source organism: Woeseia sp. (assembly GCA_019653755.1). GTDB lineage: Bacteria > Pseudomonadota > Gammaproteobacteria > Steroidobacterales > UBA11654 > CACPJA01. The sequence continues at coordinate 374,131 of BPCL01000001.1, forward strand.
TCCCTTGTTTATCGCCTAAAATCTGAACTTCAATATGCCTAGAACTTTCAACGTATCGTTCTATAAAGATTCTCTCATCACCAAACGCATTCTTCGCCTCTTGCTTTGCAAGTCTTATGGCATCTTTGAGGTGTTTCTGTTTGTAAACAACCCTCATTCCCTTGCCTCCACCACCTGCAGCAGCTTTGATGAGTAATGGAAAACCTATTTTGCTTGCTGACTTCTCAGTTTTTACTGAAGGCAGGATGGGCAGGTTTGCAAGCTTGGCATATTTTTTTGCTTCGATCTTATCGCCCATTGCTCTTATTGCTTCAGATGAGGGTCCAATCCATAACAGACCTTTCTTTTTAATCATTAATGGAAAGTCTGGGTTCTCTGACAAAAAACCATAACCAGGATGAATTGCTTGCGATCCAGTTTCCTTAGCGGCTTTAATAATTGCCTCACTATCTAGATAAGATGTACCTATTCGGACAGCTTCATCTGCTTCTTTTACATAAGGAGAGTCCTTATCAGAATTGGTATAGATAGCCACCGCAGAAAGATTAGAATCATGAGCTGATCTAATAATTCTTGAGGCAATTTCACCCCGATTAGCAACTAAGATTTTTCTCAGCTCACTCATAATCTAAAAACACCAAAAGCTTCCGTGCCTTTGATCGGGCGATTTCTTACCACGGATAAGCAGATTCCCAAGATGGTTCTTGTATCCCTTGGATCTATGATTCCGTCATCACTAATCAAGCCACTTGCTTCTAGAGCTTCAGAACCTTGATCTTGGAGTTTTTCAACAGCTTCAGTGAATTTCTTATCTTCCTCTTCATCAAATTTTTCTCCTTTCTTCCAAGCTCTTGCTCTTCTAACCATAGACATGACTCCGGCTATTTGTTTACCGCCCATTACTGCGATCTTTGCTGAAGGCCAGATAAAAGTGAATCGATTGTTAAAAGCCCTGCCTGACATCGCATAAGTCCCTGCTCCGTAAGAAGCCCCTAAAATAATGGTTATATGCGGTACTGTTGAATTTGAGACAGCGTTAATCATCTGGGAACCTTTTTTAACAATCCCATCTCTTTCAAATTCTTTACCGACAAGAAATCCTGTTACATTTTGAAGAAAGATTATTGGGGTATCTATCTTGTTGCACAATTGAATAAAGTGAGCTGCTTTTTGTGCAGAATCAGGGTATATAGCGCCGTTGTTTCCAATAATTCCAACTGGATAACCGTGAACATTTGCCCATCCGCAAACTATAGTTGAACCAAACAAGGGTTTGAACTCTTCAAATCTTGAGCCATCCACAAATCTTGCAATTGCCTCTCTTATATCAAACGGTGTTTTAAGATCTTTGCTGACTAAACCAAGTAGTTCTTCGCTATCGTATATCGGTTCCTCATAAGCCTCCTTCGACTGTGATTCGCTCTTTTTCCAATTGAGATGAGACACCACTTCTCTGCAAAGTCTTAATGCGTCCATTTCATCCTCAGCAAGATAATCGGATAGGCCTGAAACCTCCGAGTGCATTTGAGCTCCACCGAGTGTTTCATCATTTGATATTTCACCAGTGGCCATTTTGACTAAAGGTGGTCCAGCCTAGAAAAACTTTTGATTGGTCTCGAATAAATATGTTGTAATCAGACATCCCTGGTTGATGGGCCCTCCTCCAGCAGTGGATGACCCAAAAACAACAGCAATGGTTGGTATTCTCATTTTTAAATAGTTCTGTCATTTCATAGAACCACCTCCCTGTCTCGGCAAAGTGTCCTTCACCGATGTTCCATGGTTTTTTGTCTGATGTTGGATCAACTCTTAAGTCTGCGCCAGCTGATTCAACAAAACTTATATAGGGGATACCATTGTCTCTAGCAATTTCTATACATCTTCCCCACTTCTTTGCTGCGTATGGTGTTAATGCTCCAGCCAGAACAGTGGGGTCATTGCCAAATATTACACATTCGACACCCGCTATTACTCCGATTCCTGCTACCGTTCCCCCACCGATGGTGTAGTCTGAATCATAAGCAGCTAAAGGACTGATTTCTAGAAAGGGAGTGTCAGGGTCCAAAACATTAAAAATCCGTTCTCGAATTGACATCTTGCCTTTTTTTTGCAAGACGCTCGTGATGATAAGGACCTCCTCCAGCTTCTGCAAGGTCAAGTAAATCGTCGATATCACTAAGCTTTTTCTTGAGTTCTTTATAGTTTTCTTCATAAATTGATGAAGTTGTGTCCAAGCGTGACTCTAACTGTTGTTTTATTTTTTTTAGTTCCATTAAAAAATAGCTATTGGTAATATTATTGACAAAACATTACCAAAGATAATATTCTATTACAAATAAATGAAAGAAATAATTGCAGCAATAAGAAATGAAATGATGACTCTGAACGAGTTAGTCGATTCTTTAACTGATGACGATTGGTTGTCCCCTACCGGATTTAAAGATTGGTCTACTGAGTTAATTATCTCTCACTTGTATTATTTTGACTTAATGACGATCTATTCGGTTAATAAGCCCGAGAAATTTAATGAGGAAGGACAATTTATTTTCTCAGCATTTTCGAAAGAACAAGAATCATTGAGTAGAGCAATGATTATTCTCGAACGACTTAAAACATCAGGCAAAAAAGAATTAACTGATGGGTGGTTAAGATCAAATGATCTTATGTGTGAGACTTTTGAACGGGTAGATCCAAAAACACGATGCAAATGGTTTGGCCCTGACATGGGCGCTAGAATGTTTATGACTGCACGGTATATGGAAATCTGGTCACACGCTCAAGCAATCTATGATCTAACAGGAAAAACTAGAATTTATAATGACGATATTAAAAACATCGTTAATATCGGCATTAAAACATATGAGTGGACCTATATTAATAGAAAATTAGAAGTCCCAAAACAAAAACCATATATTGTTCTACATTCTCCATCGAACAAGCAATGGGAGTGGAACGAACCTTCTGATGAAAACTCAATTTATGGTTTAGCTAGTGATTTTTGTCATGTTGTCACGCAAAATAGGAATGTGTTAGACACTAAATTAGAAGTAACTGGTTCTATTGCAAATCATTGGATGTCTATAGCACAATGTTTTGCCGGAGATCCAGAAACCCCCCCTGAAAAAGGGGCAAGAGTTTAAAAAGGAAATATTATGAAATGGACTGATGAACACGAAAGCATAAGAGAAACTGCTGCAAAATTTGTAGACAACGAAATCAATCCATTCGTTGATCAGTGGGAAGAAGATGGCATTTTCCCAGCACATGAATTATTTAAAAAATTAGGCGATTTAGGAATGCTTGGTATCAGCAAACCTGAAAAATATGGAGGACTCGGACTTGATTATAGTTATTCGATAGTGTTTGCCGAAGAAATGGGCAGAATACAGACTGGTGGAGTTGGTATGGGTATAGGGATACAAACAGACATGTCAACCCCTGCGCTTGCAAAGTTTGGCAGTGAGGAACTCTGTAATGAATTTTTAGTGCCTGCCATTTCTGGAGATGCAGTTACCTCTATTGCTGTGAGTGAACCGCACGCAGGTTCAGATGTTGCCGCAATTAAAACTGAAGCAAAGAAAGATGGTGATGACTATGTAATCAACGGGACAAAAATGTGGATATCCAATTCAACTCAAGCTGATTATTTTTGCTTATTAGCCAACACGAGCGAAGGTCAGCGACATAAAAATAAATCATTAATCATAGTCCCTTCAGACACACCAGGAGTCTCTCTATCCGAGCCTCTAAATAAATTAGGGATGCGCTCCTCTGATACTGCCCAAATATTCTTCGATAACGTCAGAGTACCTCAAAGAAATAGAATCGGTGAAGAAGGAATGGGTTTTATGTATCAAATGTTTCAATTTCAGGAAGAGAGAATTTATGCAGCAGCATCAGCTTTAAAAAGTTATGAAAATATTATTCAAGAAACCATTGAATACACTAAACAACGAGAAACATTTGGAAAACCAATTCTAGATAACCAAATTGTGCAATTTAAACTGGCAGAACTGCAAACTGAAGTGGAATTACTCAGAGCATTAACCTACAACGCCGTGGAAGAATATATAGACGGTAAAGATGTTCTTACAAAAGCCTCTATGGTTAAACTCAAATCTGGTCGATTAGGACGAGAGCTAACCGATGCCTGCCTCCAGTTCTGGGGTGGAATGGGCTTTATGTGGGAAAGCTCAGTCGCTAGAGCTTATAGAGACACTAGATTGGGCTCCATTGGAGGCGGAAGTGATGAAGTCATGTTAGGTATTATTTCCAAACAAATGGGGCTTTTAGATAGAGATTAAGGGTTGCTTTCCTCTTCTCTATTCTTTCTTCTATCTCTCATTCGTTGCCACCAACCTTTTTCATCTGATTCTGCTTGAGACCTTTCAGATAATTGACTTGGTCTATTAGTCTTTAAAACTCCATCTGCAAAATAATTAGGTGACACATCTAAACATTCACCTGTGGATGATTTTGTTGGCTTTATAGAACTTTTTTGCTTATATGTTTGTCCCTCTATTGCATTGTCTCGACCCTCGATAGTTCGATCAATCAAGTCTAGTAACTCTGATAACTGGTCACCAGAGATCTGTTCTTCTGATTCAGCTTTAGACTCTAACTCTTCTTTTAGTACAGGCAAATACTCTTCTGATATCGGGGATTTTAACTCGGCGATTTCAGGTATATAAAACGAGGATCTTTTTTGTATCTCTCTTAGTGTCTCTGGAATCACTAAGTCAGGAATTGAGTAACTTTCTTGATATTCTTGAGCTTCATCACAGGTTTGCACGGCAGGCTCAAACAGACTGCAACTAGTCATAGTTATTACAGCGACTGGAAATAGAAAATATTTCGTTATAGTCTGCCTCTTATAGCATCGGTCAATAATCATAGTTTCTTCAATATTATTTATGATTTAGTTTATAAAATATTCAGTTAATACTCTTTGTGGTGCAGTTAATATAAAATAATGAGATGAGTCTACCAAATACTCAATTTTTATTATTATATTTTTATAGGTGAGAGAACTATGTCTAAAGTACATGTTGGTAAAAAAGTCCCAGATTTTAAAGCACTGCTGGACAACGAAGAAACATTTAAACTTAGTGAAAATAAAGGCAAGAATCTTGTGTTCTACTTTTACCCAAAAGATAATACGCCTGGGTGCACAAAAGAAGGAGAGGATTTTAGGGATAATTACAGTGTTATAAAAAAACTTAACACCGAAGTAATTGGGGTGTCTAAAGATTCAGTGACATCTCATCAAAAGTTTGTCCAAAAATTTAATTTCCCCTTCAATCTTATCTCTGATGAAAATGAGAAAGTCTGCAATCTATTTAATGTGATCAAAGAGAAAAATATGTATGGAAGAAAATATATGGGAATAGAGAGAAGCACATTTCTTATTGATACAAACGGTAAGCTTGTTAAAGAATGGAGAAAAGTTAGGGTTAAAGGTCATGTAGATGACGTAATTGAATCTATAAAAGAAATATAGTCTATGTATTTAGTCTCATTAAGATTGTTTGTTGTGACTCTATTCTTCTACGGCGCCTCGTCGTTGGCAGAGATAGAATTGCCCGATCTTGGAAATCCTTCGGATATTTATTTATCAAAAATGGATGAACCTGCTATTGGTAGATCCTATTTCAGAAGTCTTAGAGCACAACAACAAGTAGTTGAAGACCCATTACTTGCTGAATACATACAAAACCTGGGAGAAAAGTTATCTTCAAAGGTACAAAGTGGCGACTTTGATTTTAATTATTTCTTTGTTCCACAAAACTCAATAAACGCCTTTGCCATGCCTGGAGGGTATATAGGTATTCACACAGGACTGTGCGTTAATGCTGATAATGAAAGTCAGTTAGCCTCAGTTTTAGCCCATGAGATAAGTCATGTCACACAAAGACATATCTCAAGACAAATTGGTGATCAAGTCCCTAATTCTATTCAGGGTGGTCTTGTTCTCTTGGGAGCAATATTACTTGGTGCGGCAACAGGAAGTCCAGAATTGGTTGAGGCTGGAGCTTTTGCTGCCCCTGCTATAATGACCCAAGGTCAAATAGACTTCACAAGAGAAATGGAGATTGAAGCCGATGCAATAGGAATAAAAACTCTGGGGTTGTCAAATTATGACCCTTACGCAATGGCAGATTTTTTCAATAAGCTCTCCACGGGTGAAGACCCAAGAAATGCAGCTTCAACAGAATTCTTAAGAACTCATCCAACTTCGGTAAATCGCTCAGCATCAGCCAAAAAACAAGCTAGAAATATGGTTGTTGAAACTGTAGAAGAATCACTAGGGTTTGAGCTTACCAAGAATCGAATTCGCTTTCTCGACAGTAAGCTCCCTGAGAAGACTCTAGATTACTTTGAAAATAAAACACAAAGCCTTAATCTAAACAGTAACCTAAGCAATAAATCCATTGGAGACCTCTATGGTCTCGCTCTAATATCTATCGAATTGGGTTTATTAGAAAAAGCCGAAAATATACTCGAAAAATTGATCCTGCAAAATTCAGATTATGCTCACTTTCATATTGCTTATATGGAGCTATTGATCAAAAAAGGCCAAACCAATAGAGGAATAACTTATATCAAGGGAAAGCGACTAAATCTGTCACCTCGAAATGTACCGCTTACATTAGCCTATGCTGAAGCAGAATTGAATTATGGAAACCCCAAACAATCTCATGAAATATTACTCGACTTATTTAATACAATTCCTCCTTCGCCATCTCAAATTAGACTGATTGCAAACTCTGCAAATCAAGCTGGTGATTTTGCTGACTCGTTTTCTTACATGGCAGAATACTATTTAAGTATCGGGGGCTTTGAGCAAGCAAGAGAACAGTTGAAGGTTGCCCTATCATTTGAATCATTATCTAAAGTTCAAACTGCTAAGTTCATTGCAAGACTTAATGAAATTGAAGAATATATAGATGAGATGAACAGACAAAGACGATGAAATCATTTTTTTTAAAAATTACTTTAATCTTTGTGCTTTTAATTTCATACGGATGCAGTTACCAAAGTGCTTTAGCTCCTATTGAAAAAGACCCCTATGAAGAAATGAATCGGTCAATTTATGAGTTTAATGAAAATCTAGATAAAACTGTCCTGGAACCCGTTGCTGATAGCTATGATTTTGTCATACCTGAGCTTTTTCAAACTGGTGTCCAAAATTTCTTTAATAATGCCAATTACCCTGTGACAATAGTTAACCAAGCTCTCCAAGGTAAATTTAGTGATTCATTTGAGAGCTTATTTAGGTTTACCATTAACACAACGATCGGTATAGGCGGTCTTTTTGATCCTGCTAAAAGTCTAGGTTATGAATTAAAAAGTGAAGATTTTGGGCAAACGCTAGGGGTTTGGGGGTTTGACTCAGGTTCGTATCTTATGACACCTTTATTTGGTCCATATACTGTTAGACATGCCTTTGGTGATGTATTTGATAATTTATTGAGCCCAATCAATTATATAGACGACACAGCCACCAAATACGCATAAGAATTATTGATAAAGTCCAAGAAAGGTCTGATCTATCAGCTCTTGAAGAAGAGCTTTACGGTTCCTTTTGATCCTTATCAATATATAAGAGACTCCTACATTCAAAATCGAGATTATAAAGTAACAGACGGAGCTATCGACGAAGAATTAGAAGATGAACTGTTTGACCTAGAGGATTTCTAATCGCTGAATTACGGCGTCAAGTCCATTTGCGTTAATTTCAGCATTAAATTGATTGCGATAATTCTTGATGTATGAAACACCTTCAATTTTGACATCATAGAAACGCCAACCCTCTTTAAATTTTCCAAAACTAAAATTCATTGGAATAAGCTCACCCTGATACATAACCTCGGATTTAACTGTAAGTTTTTTGGTCTCCGGAGTGATGATTACATTATTTAGAACTCTGATCTGACTGACGTCAAAATTCAGCAATGTAAGTGCGTAAGACCTCACTAGCGATTGATACAATCCCTCGGTGAACCTTTCTCTTTGGTTAGCTGATGCCGACTTCCAGTGTTGGTTCAGAACCAATCTTCCGGCGTATCTTTTCTGAAAATATGGAGAAAGGGTTTTATCTATAATTAAATAAAGTTCTTCTCTTTCACTATCTAATCTCTTTCGATTATCATCATCTCCTAAGCCAAGTGTCATTGAATCAATAGATGATCGAATCATTTCAAAAGGTTTTAATTCATTCTCGGCAAGAAGATTCCCTGAGAGAAAGAAAATCATAATGGTTAAGAATCTAAATAGAGAAATATTCATAGTAAAACTTAGTTAGCCTACTTCCTCCATTTGAGGGTTGTAATTTCCAGTTCTGGCTAAACTATTAAGTCTTGACCTCTTTAAGAATGCATCCTGGCCTGACTTTAGGTTTTCGTCAGCACCGGACCAGGCATTTAATGGCTGGGCCTGTAAAGCTCGCCCATAAGAAAAAGATAGCTGCCAAGGGTGGGGTCCCATTTCGTTCATGGCGCTTAAGTGAGCGGTTGCCTCTTCCGAAGTTTGACCTCCAGATAAAAAAGCAATACCTGGAACTTCATCTGGTACATTTTCTGACAAGCACTTAACTGTTGCAGTCGCGACAGTAGCAACATCTGCCCTATCACTGGCATCGGTACCTGAAATCACCATATTTGGTTTAAGGATGATTCCATTGAGAGCAACTTTTTGATCTTCCAAGACTTTGAAGACATGATCTAAAACCTTGGTTGTAACCTCAAAGCAAGTTTCTATACTATGATTACCATCCATCAATATTTCAGGCTCTACAATCGGAACCATCTTAGCTTCCTGGCATAATGCTGAATACCTAGCAAGCGCATGAGCATTGACATCGATACAGGCCATACTTGGCTGATTATCACCAATCTCTATTACGGCTCTCCATTTGGCAAATCGTGCACCCAAGGAATAGTATTCTTCGAGTCTTTCTCTTAACCCATCTAATCCTTCAGTTACTTTTTCGCCTGGATGCATAGGTAAATCTTTGGCTCCCTTGTCTACTTTTATTCCTGGCACAATACCCAGTGAAGTTAAATATTCAGCAAAAGGAACTCCGTCATTCGTTGCTTGTCTAATTGTTTCATCAAATAAAATTACCCCGCTTATATAATCTGAAATATCAGGGGCAGTAAACAGCATGTTTCGATAGGTTTGTCGGCTGCTTTCTGTTGATTCTGTATCTATAGTTGCAAATCTTTTTCCAATTGTTGGTGTGCTCTCATCAGCTGCTAAAATTCCTTTATTAGGGGCCACCATTGATTGAGCTATTGAGTTAAGTGAGCTTAGATCCATGTTTTTCTCCATTTTGTTATTCATAATTATAACTAAGATAGATTCTTGCATACACCCTTGATTATAAAAATAAGTGCTTTATGTATTGCATATGTGTTAAAAGGGACTAAAATAGTCCCATATTTACATGTTGAGGGTAAATTGTGCTAAGAATTAAAAAAATGACTGATTATGCAGTCCTGATTTTATCCAATCTAGCAATGCATGATGATTTTTTAACCGCTAAGGAAATTTCCTCAGCGACGCATATTTCATTACCAACAGTTAAAAAGTTACTAAAGAAATTAAATAGAAAGGGGCTTGTTAACTCTAGGCAAGGAGTTCTTGGTGGTTACAGCCTTCATGCAGACGCAAAGACCATAAGTATTGCCCTCCTCTTAAATGCACTAGAGGGTAATTTGTCTATCACTCAGTGTGCCAGTGAAAGTGACAAGTGTTCCGTGGAAGATTTCTGCCATATTGGTAATGCTTGGCAACTTATTAACCAGAGGGTTTTTGCTTCGCTTGATGATTTAACCCTTATGGATTTAATTAAACCTCAAAGAATTGAACATTTTTTAAGCGCCTCTATACCGGTTAGATCTTCTAAGCACTAATATGGAAAAACAAAAAAACAAAGAAATTAATGAATTCTTGCAGAAGGGTTATGAGTATGGTTTTGAAACAGATATTGAATCCGAAACTCTTCCACCTGGAATAAACGAAGATGTTATTAAAATAATCTCTGCAAAAAAGGAAGAGCCAGAATTTCTTTTAAATTGGAGACTAAAAGCATTCGCTCATTGGAAAACCCTTAAATCTCCTGAATGGAGTCAATTGAATATTGATCCTATTGACTATCAGTCAATCTCTTATTTTTCTAAACCAAAACAAGATGACGGTCCAAAATCACTGGATGAGGTCGACCCTAAATTACTCGAGACATACGAAAAACTTGGTATCCCTTTGCATGAACGAGCAAAGTTAGCTGGGGTGGCTGTAGATGCAGTTTTTGATAGTGTTTCAGTAGTAACAACGTTTAAAGATAAGTTAGCTGAAGCTGGCGTCATCTTTTGTTCTTTTTCAGAGGCTGTCCAAGACCATCCAGAGTTAATAAAAAAATACCTCGGAAAAGTTGTGCCATATCGTGATAACTATTTTGCAGCATTGAATGCGGCTGTCTTCTCTGATGGCACCTTTGTGTATATTCCCAAAGGGGTTAGATGCCCAATGGAGTTATCGACTTATTTCAGAATTAATGAAGCTAAGACCGGTCAATTTGAAAGGACACTAATAGTTGCTGACGAAGACAGCTATGTGAGCTACCTCGAAGGCTGCACAGCGCCAATGAGGGACGAGAATCAACTTCATGCAGCCGTTGTGGAACTAATTGCTCTTAATGATGCAGAAATAAAGTATTCAACCGTACAAAATTGGTACCCAGGCGATGAAAAAGGCAAAGGTGGAATCTATAATTTTGTTACGAAGCGTGGTGACTGTAGAGGAGAAAATTCAAAGATATCATGGACCCAAATTGAAACTGGATCAGCCATTACGTGGAAATACCCAAGTTGTATCTTAAGGGGTGATAATTCTTCAGGGGAATTTCATTCCATAGCGCTGACCAATAATCTACAACAAGCCGATACTGGGACTAAAATGATTCACTTAGGCAAAAACACAAAAAGTAAGATTATAAGCAAAGGCATTTCAGCTAAATCCTCTCAAAATACATACAGGGGCCTTGTCTCTATGTCTAAAGGTGCATCGCAATCGAGGAATTATACGCAATGTGATTCATTATTGATTGGAAATAAATCAGGTGCTCATACTTTTCCATCTATCAATGTTAATAACACAAGTTCCACTCTTGAGCACGAAGCTACAACCTCAAAGATTTCAGATGATCAATTATTCTACTGCCAACAGCGAGGCATTGATGAAGAAGATGCTATTGGGCTAATAGTTAGCGGTTTTTGCAAAGAGGTATTAAATGAACTCCCAATGGAATTTGCTGTTGAGGCAAGAGCTCTTCTTCAAGTAAATCTTGAAGGAGCAATTGGATAAAGGCTTGAGGATTTAAAAAATTGAATAATAAAAAAGAAAACGTATTGGAAATCAATGATCTATCTGTTTCAACATCTGGTAGTAAGATTTTAAAGGGTTTGAACCTAAGCATTAGAAAAGGAGAAACTCACGCAATCATGGGTCCAAATGGATCAGGCAAAAGCACCTTAGCAAAAACAATAGCAGGTCACACGGACTATGAAATCAATAACGGTACCATCAAGTTTCTTGGTAATGACTTAGTATCTATACCGATTGAAGAAAGATCTAATCTAGGTCTATTTCTTGGTTTTCAATATCCTATAGAAATTCCTGGCCTCTCAAACACTGCATTCCTAAAAGCAGCTATTAATGCACAAAGAAAATATAACGATTTAAAGGATATTCCTGCCAATGAATTTTTATTAGAGCTAAAAAGTAAAGCTGATCAACTAGGATTAGATCAAAGTTTTCTATCACGAGGAGTTAATGAAGGCTTTTCTGGCGGTGAAAAGAAGAGGAATGAGATACTCCAAATGTTAATGCTAAATCCAAAATTATCTATTCTTGACGAGACCGATTCAGGATTAGATATTGATTCAATGAAGATTGTTGCTGATGGCGTCAACTCGACTCGAAACGAAGAAACATCGACGATTGTTATCACTCATTACGAGCGACTGTTAAATTATCTAGAGCCTGATTATGTGCATGTTATAAATGACGGAAGAATTATTAAAACTGGTGATTCAACTTTAGCTAATGAACTAGAAGAAAAAGGCTACGAATGGCTGACCAAGAAAAAATAAAGAACCAATTCAGTTCAGAAAATATTGCATCAATAATTTCAGGTAAGTCTGACTACCCTGATTGGTTTGACAAATTTAAGCGTCTTTCTTTGCAAAATCTGTTGGATCAAAATTTACCCTCTATTAAAGATAGCGAATGGGAATCAACAAAGATTAATTCTCTAACAAAAAAGTTATTCAATAATGATTTTGATGCTAGTGATAGTGTAAATATCTTAGCTGAGGATATTGAAAAAGATACAAACAAGATCACTATTAGTTTTTCTAATGGCATATACACTTGTTCAGAAGAACTACCTAGCTACATTAAAATTTTAAGTCATGCTAAAGATAAAGATCAATTTAGAGATCTTTTGGATATGAATAAGGAGCACGCATCTTCTTTTTCACCGACTCTTAACTCGTTAATATTATCCGATCTTCTTCTTATAGAAACTTCGAACAATCAAAAAGTAGACACACTAATTCATATTATTAATCATCCTTCTAATGAAGCTAATCTAGCTCCAAGAATAGAAATCCGTGCCGCGACTAATAGTTCTGTAAAGATTTTTGAAGAAATTAAAACTTCGAATAATTCAATAATGAATCATGTGTTGAGGGTAAATTGCCAAAAGAATGCAAATATTGAATTCTATAAGGTGATTGATCGACAAGAGAATTCTCATTACCTAGGAACTCAAGATATAGAAGCTAGCGAGGATGCCAGAATTAAATTTTTTCTCTGGGATTTTGGTGGAGATACTTCAAAAACTGTAACTGATACCAGATTACTAGGTAAAAAATCGGAAATTAACTACTCTGCCCTTTTTACTCCTAACAAGGATTTACATTCAGGCAATCAAATAAAAATAAATCATGAGGCAAGCGATACAAAAAGCAAGATTAAGGTCAGAGGTGTTTTACACGATCATTCAAGTGGAGTCTTCTATGGAAAAATAAAGGTAAAAGAGAGCGTAACGAAAACCTCAGCTTTCATGGAAAATAAAAATTTATTGCTCTCTGACGATGCAAGTATTTCTAGCAAACCTATCTTGGAAATTTATAACGATGATACCGAGTGCTCTCATAGTGCAACCTCTGGATCTATCGATAAGGAAAAGCTTTTTTACCTTAAAACAAGAGGAATTGATGAAGTCGAAGCTAAAAGCTTTCTAATAAACTCATTCATAGAGGAGATTTCTGGAGAAATAACAAATAAAAAAATACAGGATATCTTTAAAAAATATTTACTCGAGAACGGAAAATCATAAGTTATGGATGAAAAAACAAAAAACCCCTTCGAGCTAAATAGAGTAAGAGAAAACTTTCCTATTCTTGATCAGGATATTAACGGTTCTAAACTAATATATTTTGATAATGCAGCGTCTACCCAAAAACCTAGCAGGGTTATCAAATCAATTAAACAATATTATGAATCAGATCACTCCAACGTTCATCGAGGGGTTCATAGTTTAAGTATAAGAGCTACTGAAAGTTATGAGAAATCAAGAAGAGTGATTTCAAGTTACATCAATGCTAAACATGAACATGAGGTAATCCATACTAAAGGGACGACTGAAGCAATAAACCTTGTTGCACAATCAATATCTGATCAAATTAAAGAAAACGATGAAATTTTAATATCAGCTATGGAGCATCATTCGAATATTGTTCCTTGGCAAGAATTATGCAAAAGAACCGGGGCATGCTTAAAAGTCATACCAATTAATGAAGCAGGAGAAATTAACCTAGATGAAATGAATCGGCTGATTTCATCAAAAACCAGAATAATCTCGATTACACATGTTTCTAATACTCTGGGGACTATCAATCCAATAAAAAAAATAATTAATCTAGCTAAATCAGTTGATGCTTTAACACTAATAGACGGGGCACAAGCAGCGGCACATATGAGAATTGATGTTCAAGATATCGATTGTGATTTTTATGTGTTTTCAGGACACAAGTTATACGGGCCAACAGGCACTGGGGTTTTATATGGAAAAGAAGAGATATTAAATAGCCTTAACCCTTATCAATATGGGGGGGAGATGATTCTCAAAGTTACCTTTGATGAAACCACATACAATTCATTGCCACATAAGTTTGAAGCGGGAACTCCAAATATAGCCGGAGCTATTGGTCTAATGCATGCCATTGAATATTTAAAGGAAATAGACTTTGACAGCGCTATTGATCATGAAATGACTGTACACGACTATGCCCTAAAGCAATTAAAGCTTCTACCTAACCTTAAGATCATAGGTGCAGCAAAAGATAAATCATCAATAATCTCTTTTACCATTGGGGAACTTCATCCGCATGACGTGGGCACAATATTAAACCAGAAGGCTGTTGCGGTCAGGACGGGTCACCACTGTACAATGCCCTTAATGGATTTTTATCAAATACCTGGAACTATTAGAGCTTCATTTAGTTTCTATAATTCTAAAGAAGAAGTAGATGTCCTGATTTCTGCTCTTGAACTTGCAACCGAAATGCTAAGTTAATTATGGATAACTTATATCAAGAAACAATAATGAATCATGGGCATAACCCTTTAAATTTTGGTAAACCAAAGAATATAGGGCATTCAATTGAGCAATTTAACCCCTTATGTGGTGACAAAATTATTCTTTATTCCACTAATGATGACTCGGCTAACTTTATGTTTGAAAGTGTGAGTTGCGTCATATGCAAAGCCTCTGCTTCTATGATGACCATGACTATAAACGATCTTGATTTTAATGAAAGTGTGTCCCTAATTGAAAGTATCATCACTGGTATTAAAGAAGGCAATATAAATAACAATAATCTTTCAAAAGACCTTTTATGTCTTAATCAAATAGTGAATTACCCTTCCAGAATTAATTGTGCTCTTTTACCATGGCAAACAGCCCATGATTTAATTAGGAACCATATTGATGAGTAACCATTTAGATAATGACGAAATTATTTCACTATCGAGGGATTGTGAGGTTATCTCAGTTCCCTATGGTGAAAAAGAAACTCTCAAACAAGGATCAGAAGTCCAGTTAATGCAAGCTATGGGCGGTTCATATACGGTATACACCTCGCAGGGCATGTTTAGAATCAGTGGAAACAATGGAGATGCCATTGGCAAAGAGGTAGAACCTCCTCCGGTAATAGATAAAGACATATCAGATAGCGACTTTGAAGAAAAAGTCTGGGAACAAATGCGAACTGTTTATGACCCTGAAATCCCTATAAATGTTGTAGATCTTGGTTTGATCTATTCTTGCGATATCAAAAAAGATTCGGATGATAGTTTTAATATCAAAGTTGATATGACTTTAACTGCTCCTGGCTGTGGAATGGCAGATGTCTTGGTAGAGGATATAAAAGAAAGAATCTCCCTTCTACCTAGAATCAAAGCTGTTAATGTTGAATTGGTACTCGATCCACCTTGGAGCATGGAAATGATGTCAGAGGCTGCTCGCCTAGAAGCTGGGTTAATCTAAGATTTACTTCAACTCACAAAAGCACTGCATATAAATCCCTCTTGGATCGTTATAAGCGCTTAGTTCATTTGCAGCATCCTTAAAGATATTTAATAACTTTAAATTACTATTCTGAATTTCAATACCTAAGAAACTCATAGTTTTAAAAAAGATATTAGCCATACTCAAACCTAGAAATGCTTCAAATGGATTTTCTCTATTGATTCGTTTTACCCCAAAGTTATCTTCTAGTTCGGCTAATTCAGCAGCCTTGCTAATAGCGTCCTCCAATGTGCCTATTTGGTCGACAAGACCTATTTCAGAGGCTTTTTGTCCAATCCATACTTTACCTTGAGCAACATTGTCGACAGCCTCTAATGTCATGCTTCTATTCTCAGCAACTTTAGAAATAAATTTTTGGTAAATATTATCTGTACTAGATTGGAATATTTTTTTATCCTTCTCGGTAAGCGTTTGGGCAACTGAAGTTGTTATATCCACAGTTGAGTAGCCGTCTTCATGAATACCTATCTGATCCAATGTTCTTTCAAAAGTAGGTATAAATCCTCCGACACCAATTGATCCGGTAATTGTAAATTCTTCAGCAAATATTTGATCAGCTGGGGCTGAAATATAATAACCACCAGAGGCTGCTACGCCTCCCATAGAAGCCACGATAGGTCTTCCTGATTCTTTAAACTTTTCTAACTCATCTGCTATAACTTCAGAGGCGTAAGCACTCCCACCTCCGCTATCCACTCGTAGCACAAGAGCTTTAATACTCTCATCTTCATAGGCATCTCTTATGAGTTTTATAAAATCATCAGCAGCAATAGTCCCTGGCCCAGCAGACCCATCCACAATCCCTCCACTGGCAATAACCAGCGCAACATTTTCTTCTTGAGATTGATATACAGGTTCAATCTCTGAAGTATTAAGATAGGAATTCATACCAATTATGTTTATTTTATTGTCCTCTTCAGATGGAGCTAATTCATAGAGATAATCCCTGAATTGTCTTTGATTGCTTAATGTATCTATTAGCCCCATTTCTAAAGCCGCAAGAGCAAAGTCACCGTTTACTTCATCGGTAACTTCATCTAGAGATTGGATGTATTTATTTAAAGTATCTTTATCGATGTTCCTAGCGGCACTAACTTCATCGAGATAAGATGACCATAAAACTGTAATCCATTCGATGATATTATTCTTAGCTTCATCCGACATACTGTCTCTGAAATAAGGCTCAACAAAAGCTTTAAATGTTCCTACTTTAAAAACGTTAGCGTCGATATAAAATTTATCAAAAAAGGATTTGTAGTAAGTCCTGTAGCTGCGGTAACCATCAATTAAGATTCCACCATAATCATGCATATGCACTTCATCAGCATGAGCTGCTAAATAATACTGAGGTGTACCATAGCCATAACTACTATAAGCAATAACTTTCTTACCTGATTCTTTAAAATCTTTGATAGATTCAGCAATAATTTGAAGCTTGGTTGGGTTACCTCCAAGAAATTTATCTAGATCCAAAAGCAGATAATCAACTAATTCATCATTCTTTGCCGTCTCGATAACAGTTATTACATCAGACACTAAAGTTTCAGTTGAAGTTTCTCCTGTAAATTCTGCAAATGCCCTTTCAAATTCAGATAAAGATAATTCTTCTACGAGAAAACCATTAATATTTAGATTTAATATTGCACCATCAGATATTTCAGGTTGTTGATCTGATGAACCAAACGAGGACAATAAACCAATTACTAGAATTAGAAGAACAATAAATACCACTAGGCGTCTAGCAAAAACACCTGTCGCGTCCAGAAACTTGCCAAATTTTTCCATAAAAGATCTCATAAATTTTCTACTCCTTATTATTCTCCATATGTAATTTTGTAAATTACTCCGTTTTTATCATCGCTAACTAACATTGAACCGTCATCTAAAATAAGAATATCAGTTGGTCTACCTAATGTTTCCTCATCTTTCATCCAGCCATCTGCAAAAACTTCATAAGAAATTCCTTTATCTCCATCTAAGGCGACAGTTGTGATTCGATAACCAATTTTCTCTGATCGATTCCAAGACCCGTGTTCAGCAATAAATATTTGGTCGTGATAATTCTCTGGAAACATTGTCCCTTTGTAAAATTTTAACCCTAGAGGTGCTACATGTGGTCCTAATTCCTGGGCCGGTGGCGTTATTTCACTACAATCCCCTTGAGATCCGAATTGAGGATCCTTAACAGATGTTGCATGACAGAATGGAAAGCCAAAATGTTCCCCTACTCTAGATAACTTGTTCAACTCTCCAGGTGGTAAATTATCACCTAGCATGTCTCTACCATTATCTGTGAACCAAAGGTCATTGGTTTCAGGGTGAAAAGTCATACCGACAGTGTTTCTTATACCATATGCAATAGTTTCCTTTCCTGTTCCATCTAAATTCATTCTGGTGATCACAGCATAACCAGGTTCTTCGCAAACATTGCATGGCGCACCTATCGGAACATAGAGCTTATTATCTGGTCCCACAACAATATATCTCCATCCATGATGTGCGTCTTTAGGATAATCACTGATTACAGAGTACTTGATTGAGTCAATCGATGAATTCTGATTAGAAATCTTGTTAATCGTATCTTCAATATCTGTAAATTTTAAAACTCGATGTATTTCTGCAACATACAAGTTGCCTTCATGGAAAGCAATCCCATTGGGCATATACAACCCTTCAGCAATAATGACTACTTGGGGATCATCTTGATAATTAGTCACAGCATAGATATTTCCCTCTCTTCTCGTAGAAACAAAAATCATTTCTTCGCCAAGCGCTAATGATCTCGCGTTTGGAACATCATCGGTAAGAACATCAATTTGGAAACCATTTGGGAGGTTAATCTCTGGCATTTCGAATGCGTAGAGATTAAAACTGAATAAAATTAATAGAGATAAGGATATTCTATTTTTAGGATTTTTCTTCACTGCCTTCTATTTAGACTTTTTCTTTAATTCGTGCTGACTTACCACTTCTTTCTCTTAGGTAGTAAAGTTTTGATCGTCTGACATCACCTTTTCTTTTTACATTGATCTCTGTAATGAGTTTACTATGGGTCTGAAATACTCTTTCCACACCTTCTCCATTAGATATCTTTCTAACAGTGAATGAAGAATTAAGCCCTCTATTCTTTTTTGCTATAACAATTCCTTCGAATATTTGTAGACGCTCTCTAGAGCCTTCCTTGATTCGAACTTGAACAGCTACAGTATCTCCAGGACCAAACTCTGGGATATCGTCTCTTAGTTGCTGCTTTTCAATTTCTTCAATTATATTCATAGAATTACTATTGCCTTAAAATGAAGGGTGAATTGTATATTAATAGTGTCTAGATGTTAATTTTATTCTTTTAATTCTTTTTTATAATCCTCTAAAAGAGTCTTTTGATCTTCTGATAATTCTATTTTATCTAATAGATCTGGCCTTTTCTTAAAAGTCTTGATCAAAGATTTCTTCATTCTCCATTCCTCAATAGCTTGATGATCGCCACTGAGTAGGACTTTAGGAACAGTCTCACCTCTAACATTCTCAGGTCTTGTGTAGTGAGGATGTTCAAGTAGACCTGATGAAAAAGAGTCATTGTTAGCAGACTCTGCATCTCCTAATACACCTGGTATTAATCTAGAGACAGAATCAACGATGATTGCTGAAGGAATCTCTCCACCACTAAGGACGTAATCTCCTATAGATAGCTCCATAGAATTATCAGTTAATTGTATTATCCTCTCGTCCAGCCCTTCATATCGAGCAGATACAATAATAATGTCTTTATGTTTCGAAAATTTCTGAACATGCCTTTGGGTAAATTGTTCACCTTGAGGTGTAAGAAACACTGTAAGAGTATCTTTTTCAGTTTGCTCTTTTGCTTTTTCAATAGAAGATAATAATGGGTCGCACTGCATAACCATACCTGGACCCCCACCATAGGGTTTATCATCGATTGACCCGTAATCATTATCTGAGAACTTTCTAGGATCTATTAGATTTATCTCGATAATACTTCTCTCTATAGCTTTACCAATAACCCCATATTTAAGAGATTGTTCTAATTGATCAGGGAAGATTGTAATAATATGAAATTTCATTCCGTCACTCTATTTCGGGCCAGTCTATGGATATAAATTCTTTAACCAAGTCTACTTTTCTTATCACCTCTTCCATAATAAACGGCACTAAGAATCTTTCTTTGTTTTCATTAACTATAACCAAAACATCATTTGAACCAGTTTCAAACAAAGAATCAACTTTTCCTATTTGCTTACCTTTTTGGTCCAACACAGGTAAATCCAACAAATCGTTCCAGTAAAAAGTGTTCTCCTCTAGTTTTGGTAAGTCTATACGAGAAACTAAAATTTCTTTGTTTTTCAGATCTTCGGCACTATCTCTATCCTCAATACCATCTAGTTTGACAATAATTTTTTTACCCTGGATCCTAGAATCTTCAATAGAAAATGTTTTTTTACTACCTCCCTCATTAATAATAAACCATTCTTTATAGGAAAGAATATTCTCTATAGGATCGGTGTATGAAATAACTTTTAGCCAGCCTTTAATTCCATGTGGACTAGAAACCTTTCCGACAAATACATTTTTATCATTGTTCATGACAAAGCATTAATTAAGGATTCTGGTAGAGTTTGGTGAAGAGCTTTTTTAAGCTGAATCATCCTTATCTTTCTTGGTTTCTTCCTCTTCAGCTGCTTCAGGTTCAGCCTCGGTTTCTGCCTTAGCTTCCTCAGCTGGAGCTTCCTCTTCAGCTGCTTCAGGTTCAGCCTCGGTTTCTGCCTTAGCTTCCTCAGCTGGAGCTTCCTCTTCAGCTGCTTCAGGTTCAGCCTCGGTTTCTGCCTTAGCTTCCTCAGCTGGAGTTCCTCTTCAGCTGCTTCAGGTTCAGCCTCGGTTTCTGCCTTAGCTTCCTCAGCTGGAGTCCTCTTCAGCTGCTTCAGGTTCAGCCTCGGTTTCTGCTTAGCTTCCTCAGCTGGAGTCCTCTTCAGCTGCTTCAGGTTCAGCCTCGGTTTCTGCCTTAGCTTCCTCAGCTGGAGCTTCCTCTTCAGCTGCTTCAGGTTCAGCCTCGGTTTCTGCCTTAGCTTCCTCAGCTGGAGCTTCCTCTTCAGCTGCTTCTCGTTGTTTTAATTTAAGTTCATCTCTTTTAGATTTCTTATTGGCTAACTTCACTTGTCTTTGAGAATCTCTTTCTTCTCTTGATAGCTTATTCAATTTAATTATATTCTGAACTCTATCACTGACTTGTGCGCCCACTGACTCCCAATAGGTTAATCGTTCTTGATCTATCTTAATATCCTCATCTTGACCAGTAGCATCGGGGTTATAAAAACCCAGTCTCTCAATATACTTCCCATCTCTTGAGCTTCTACTATTTGTTGCAACAATATGATAGAAAGGTCGCTTCTTTGAGCCACCTCTTGATAACCTGACTTTAACCATTTTCTTTTCTCACAATAAATTTAAATAATGTTGAATATGGCGCGGAATTGTACGGTAATTTTTACTATTGTTCCACAATGTTTTCTTGACAGAGTTCACTATGATAATCAAAATACAATTAATTAAACAATAAAGGAGTCGCTTCATTGGGCGATGACATACCGCTAGGATCACTATTTATAGTTCTAGCCATACTCTTAATACTATCAGCATTTTTTGCTGCTACGGAAACTGCTCTAATGAGAGTCAATAAATACCGTATCAGGCATTTAGCTCGAAAGGGCAACAGAAATGCTGTATTAGCTGAAAAACTTCTTAAGCAACCGGAAAAATTGATAGCTTTTATCCTGTTTGGCAACAACCTAGTAAACTTTGTTGCTGCATCTATTGTGGGTGTGATTTCTATGGAGATAGGAGGCCCTACTGGTGTCGCAGTGGGAACCATTCTTTTAACAATTGTTGTCTTATTAATTGCAGAATCACCCCCTAAAACTCTTGCCGCCCTATTCCCTGAGAAGATTGCATTACCTGCTAGCCGTTTTTATTACCCAATGGTTAAGATATTTAAGCCGCTGTATTTTTTCATTAACTTCTTTACCAATATCATCCTTAAATTAATGGGATCTCAAGATGATAGGAATGATGAAAAACTTTCAATTGATCAGCTAAAAACTCTAATCTCCGATGGAATGACAAAAACCTCTATGGATCGTCAAAAAATTATGATGGGAGTTTTGGATCTTGGGAATATAACAGTAGAAGATATTATGCTTCCACATAATGAAATAATTGGTATAGATTTAAACGCATCCAATCAAGCTAATAGGAAAATAATTGAAGGTAATTTTCATTCCTCACTGCCTGTGTATAGAGATGTTTTAGATAATTTAAAAGGTGTTTTAGATCTTAACGAGTTTCTAAAAGATATTGATCTTTCTTCTTTTGATAATGATTTATTAAGAAAACATATGAAAAAAGCATACTTTATCCCAGAAAAGACTGCGCTTAGTCAACAACTAGTCGAATTCAAAAATAATAATCAAAAAACTGGATTTGCTGTCGATGAATACGGAAACATTCAGGGCTTAATCACTATTGAAGATATATTTGAAGAAATTGTTGGTGACTACCTTGAAGAAACTAAAAAATTAAATAAAGAAATAAGGCCAAAAAGAGTTGGTGATTATTTTGTTGTTAATGCATCTTCAAACATCAGAGTTCTTAATAAGATGATGGGTTGGAACATACCAGTCGATGAGGCGAAGACTATTAATGGTGCGATTTTAGAGAATCTTGGCTATATTCCAGAAGTTGATTTTGAATTTAAAATGGGTGAGTACTTATTTACCATTATCAGCACTAAAGAAAATGCAGTGGAAACAGTAAAAGTTAAGAATACTAAAGATAACTATAAACTAAAGGTCGTTTCCTAAATCTGCTCGTATTCTGGCACCCAATTCTCAAATCTAGTGTATCTACCAAGAAATGTAAGGTTAAATTGGCCGATACTACCGTTTCTTTGTTTTGCTACATTAATCAAAGCGACGCCTTTTTTATCTGTATCGGGATCATAAACCTCTTCTCTATAAATAAAGGCAATAAGATCAGCATCCTGCTCAATTGCTCCAGACTCTCTTAAATCTGACATTTGTGGTTGCTTATCAGTCCTCTGCTCAACACTTCGATTGAGCTGAGATAATGCTATGATTGGAATATTGAGTTCTCTTGCTAAGGCTTTTAGATTCCTAGAGATTTCTGATATCTCCGTTGCTCTATTTTCCTTATTACCATGTACTGACATAAGCTGAAGGTAATCAATTACAATTAATGATAGACCCTTTTCTCTTTGTATTCTTCTTGCTCTAGCCCTAAGCTCAATTGGTGTTAGTGAGGGTGTATCATCTATGTATATTGGTGCATTTTTTATCTGTTGAATTGCACCATCAACTCTATTCCAGTCTCTTTCTTCTAACTGACCCGTTTTTATTGAATGAGCATTTACTCGACCCAATGAAGAAATCATTCTTTGAGCTAATGAGCTGGCAGACATCTCCATACTGAAAATAGCCACAGGATTTTCATCTGCAAGTGCAGTGTGTTCTGCAATATTCAATGCGAATGCTGTCTTACCCATGGATGGTCTGCCTGCAATGATTATTAATTCTCCGTTTTGAAGGCCAGCTGTCAGATTATCTAATTCTCTAAACCCTGACGAAACACCAGTAATATTCCCCCCGCCTTGAGATCTCTTGTCAAGCTCATCATAGGTTTGTTTAACGAGATCACTCATTTCTGCAAAAACCATATTCCGGTTTCCTCTCTCGGCAATCTCAAAAATATGAGACTCTGCAATATCAACTAACTCAGAAGGCGATTTCCCTTCAGGCTTATAGGCGCTTTGTGCGATTTCAGAACTGATTTGTATTAACTCTCTAAGAAGTGCTTTCTCTCTTATAATCTTCGCATATTCAGTTATATTAGAATTGCCGGCAGTGCTCTCAACAATTTCACTTAAATATTCTATTGAAGGCTTAGGCTCAAATTCTGTGGATGAATCTAAGTAATCAGAAACCGTGAGAAGATCAGTGACTTTTGACTCCTCAGACAGACTCTGGATAACCTTAAAGACCTCTTTATTTTCAGTATGATAAAAATCTCTTTCTGAAACAATATCAGCAATTTTATCATAGGCTTGATTTTCAGAATCCAATAATAAACCGCCAATAAGTGCAGCTTCTGCATCTGTTGAATGAGGTGGTAATGATAATTGACCTAATGACTCTATATTTTGTTTGGATTCAGCTGCCTTTGCCATTTATTCTGATTCTTCGTCGATTTCATTTTCATTAATAGGACTATCGATGTTATCGTCTTCCTCTTCAGAATCCAAAGTATTTTTTATAGCTACTTCTCCACCAACAATTTCTACATTAATTTTTACCTGTATTTCAGGATGAAAGATAAGATTAACTTCGTGATCTCCAATAGTTTTTATTGCTCCATCAGGTAAATTAATTAAACTTCTCTCTAGCTCAAAGCCCTTATCCTTTGCGGCATTAGCTATATCTACGGTACCTATTGATCCGTATAATGTACCCTCTTCAGTAACATTGGCCTCTATAGTTAAAGAAAGATTTTCAAATTTAGAAGATTGCTCTCTCAAAATAACTAGTTCTTCTTTTTGCTTGCGCTGTAGTTCTTCTTTTTGAGTTTCAAGAATCTTGAGATTTTCCTTGGTCGCAAAAGCAGCTTTACCTTGTGGAACAAGATAATTCCTCCCATAACCAGGTTTAACACTTACTACATCTCCAATTTTACCGAGATTCTGTATATCTTCTTTTAATATGACTTCCATATTCGTTACTTAGTTTATGAATGTTGATCCGTGTAGGGTAATAGAGCTAAGTGTCTAGCCCTTTTAATAGCTACTGCTAATTGTTTTTGATAATGACTCTTCGTTCCAGTAATTCTACTAGGAATAATTTTACCAGTCTCAGTTATATATTTTTTGAGTAAATCAATGTCTTTGTAATCAATTTGCTCAATTCCTTTAGCTGTAAAGAAACAATATCTATTTTTATTGCGATTGTGGTTCTTTTTTCTTTTGAAGCCTTTTTTATTCTTTGATCTTTTCATCTTCTTCTTCCGTTTTTTCTTCGGTTTCTTCTGAAGTATCTTCAGTGGGTGATTCTGTTTTTTCTTCTGTTTCTGGTTCAGCTTTAGTTTCTATAGATTCCTGTTCAGCTTTATTCGAACGCTCTACTTTACTTTTCACAGATTCTTTCTTTTTAATATCAGATTCTTTGTTGTTTGCCAGAAAAAGCTTGGACGCTTCTGTTTCAGCTTTAGTAGTTTTAACTAGAAGATGTCTTATTATTGAATCATTAAATTTGAATAAGTTTTCTAATTCATTAATGACATTATCGTCACACTCTATGTTTAATAAAACATAATGTGCTTTGTGCATATCTTGGATTGTGTAAGCAAGTTGAAGTCTTCCTATGTCCTCAACCCGATGGATATTTCCATTAGCTTTTTTGATGGTTTCCTGATATCGATTTAACATTTCAGGAACCTGATCACTTTGATCTGGGTTTACCAGTAATACTAACTCGTAATGTCTCATACTCTTACCTTTTGGTTAAAGCCACCTTCATAGATTCTATAAGTGTAGCAAGGTTAATAATTTAGATGGCGATCCTACTAGAATTATTAATAATTTTCAAACTAAATACTTTGTCTTTGTCTGACTACCTCATAAAGAATGACACCACAAGAAACAGAAACATTGAGACTATCAACCTCTCCATTTATAGGTATAGAAACAACATGATCACATTTTTTTTCTGTTAGGCGTCTCATACCCTTGGCTTCAGAACCCATTATAATTGCTGTGCTTTGAGTATAATCAATAGTTTTAAAATCGGTTGTGCTGTCTCCTGTTGTGCCACATATCCAAAACCCTATATCTTTCAACCTATCAATGAACTGTGAAAGATTAGAAACTATAGCAGTATTAGTCAATTCAGATGCGCCTGATGATACCTTGCTAATTATTGGGCTTTCCAATGAAACTCTATTTTTAGATAAAACAACCATATCACCTTGACAGCATTTGCTGTTCTAAAACAGGCTCCAATATTTCTTGGATCATCAAGATCGTCCAAGATAAGAACAACCGGATCATTAATGTCACTTAAGTAAGCAATTGCAGTTTTTGAATCAAAAAGATTCCTCTGATATATTTCAGCGACAATACCTTGGTTTTTTTTTGTAGAACTTATCTCCTCAAGCATCTCTTTTGAAACATGAGAAACTGGCAAATCCTTTTGATTTGCTTCCTTGATAATATTTTTAATCCTTGGGTTATTATTTTTTTCTAAATAATATATTTGAGAAATCCTTTCTGAATGATGAGCAAGGGTCTCAAGAACTGGATTAATGCCATAAATAAAGACTTTCTTAGTCATCAAATAAATTATCTAAAATTATGATGTCTTTTCTGTCAGGACCTGTGGAGATTAAAGATATCTTTATGGATAATAGTTTCTCTATTGAGGAAATGAAATGTTTTGCCTGATCTGGCAATTCTTCTATGCTTCTTATACCAGATGTCTGTTCTTGCCAACCCTTAAAAGTTTTATAAATAGGCTCACATTTTTCTAGGTCATGATCATTAAGGTTAGGCATTATTGAAAAAACATTATCTGAAAGTTTATATTCTACAGCTACATTAATTTCCTCTAGACCGTCGAGTACATCCAGTTTTGTCAAACACAAGTGAGAGATTGAGTTATTAACTATCGCTCTCCTTAATGCCACCAAATCAAGCCAGCCGCATCTTCTTGGTCGTCCTGTAGTTGCCCCAAACTCCACTCCAACATCTGCAAGATGCTTGCCATTAGCGTCATCTAACTCTGTTGGGAAAGGTCCTGAGCCCACTCTAGTGGTGTAAGCTTTGGTAATGCCAAGGATCTTATTAAGCATACCTGGCCCGATTCCACTACCTGTTGAGGCTGCGCCAGCAACTGTGTTTGAAGATGTAACGAAAGGGTAAGTTCCATGATCAATATCAAGCATACTGCCTTGAGCACCCTCAAAAAGTACTTTCTTATCTTTGCTTAATAAATCATTTATCTCGAGTGAAGTATCTACAACAAAGGGGCTGATTTTTGATGCAAATGAGAGCCATAATTCTTCCACTTCCTTAATTTCTGATGTCTCACTGCTATAAAGATTTTTTAATAAAAAATTATGGTATTCCATCAAATTTTGAAGCTTTTCTCTAAACTTATTAGGATCTAGAAGATCGATGAGGTGAATAGTCCTCCTTCCCACCTTATCTTCATAAGCTGGACCAATGCCTCTTCCTGTTGTGCCAATCGCTTTATTACCTAGTGCTCTTTCTCTAGCCTCATCTAAGAGAATATGAGTGGGAAGGATTAATGGGCATTGTGAACTAATGAAAAAGTTATCTCCTAGATGAACCCCTTTTTCTCCTAATGACTCTATTTCTTCAAGAAGTGTCGGGATATGGAGAACGACGCCGTTGCCTATAATGCATTTAACATCGTTAAATATTCCTGATGGAATCAAATGAAGAACTGTCTTTTCACCATTAATAACAAGAGTATGGCCTGCATTATGTCCTCCCTGGAAACGGACAACAGCTTGTGCTTGCTTGGTGAGAAGATCAATAACCTTACCCTTGCCTTCATCACCCCATTGAGCGCCAATAACTACTAATGTATTACTCAATCTATTTATCTCTTATATAAAATTAAGAATAATGATACCGAGAATGATTAATGCAAGCCCAATCAATCTAACTGCATTATCATTAACCTCGAGCATTTGAAGTAAAAGACTTTTATAAAAATTCGGAGCAATAAAAGGTAGTAAGCCTTCAAGTATCAGGAAACAAGCAATAGCAATAAATAATACCTCGTAACCCATTCTAGTGGTATTACCTAATCTTCTGGTGACTGATTATTTAAATACTTAAAGAAATCTCCCTCACCGTCCAAAACTAATATGTCATTTGCGGTACCTATAGAATTCTTATAGGCCTGTATGCTTCGATAAAATGAGTAAAACTCTTGATCTTGGTTATACGCTGAAGCGTAAATATTAGCTGATGTGGCATCACCATCACCTCTTATTGTCTGTGACTCTCTATAGGCGTTAGCGAGGATAACGGTTCTTTCGCGATCTGCTCCCGCTCTGATCTTTGTAGCTGATTCACTACCCTCTGCTCTCAACTCAGAAGCAATCCTAGCTCTCTCTTGTCTCATTCTATTGTATACAGACTCACTAACCTCATCTGATAATTCTATCTTTTTAACACGAACATCTATCAGATTTATCCCTAATGTTTCTGCATTCATTGCCGCGTCACTCAACATTTCTGACATGATCTCTCTTCGTTCTTTGGAGACCACTTCTATAACGGTCCTTTTAGCAAATTCAGATCGAATCCCATCTTTTACAGTTTCAAGAAGTCGCTGTGCTGCTACTAGTTCATCGCCTCCTGTTGAGCGATAATAATCTTGAGGGTCAGCTATCTTCCATTTAATGAAAAAATCAACGTATAAGTTTTTCTTTTCTTGAGTTAAAAATAATTCCTGAGGGTTATTTATAGTTAGTATTTGTTTAGAAAATTTCTGAACATTATTAACAAATGGTGTTTTAAAGTGTAACCCTGGTTCATATTCACTTTCGATAATTTCACCAAATCTAAATTTCAGAGCGTGCTCCCTCTCATCAACTGTGAATAAAGCATTAGAAATAACAACAAAAATAAAAATAAGCCCAAAAATAAATATATTTCTCATTATCTTACCCTCCTCATCCTAGGATCTTGATTCTGATTCTGCTGAGAAGAATTATTGCTTGAACTGTTAGGCATAGGAGAACTTTGTACCTGGTCTCTCTTATTTTGCTCTAGCAATTTATCAATCGGCAAATATATTAGATTGCCGCTACCATCTGAATCCATTAGAACTTTATTTGAATTTGAATAGACACTCTCTATGGCCTCAATATAAAGTCGGTCACGAGTTACTTTAGGCGCAAGTTGATATTCAACTAATAATTTATTAAAGCGGTCTGCATCACCTTCTGAATCAGCAATTACTTTAGATTTATAGGCTTCCGCCTCTTGGACCATCCTCGCAGCCTCTCCTCTAGCTTTAGGAACTATATCATTGGCATATGCTTCAGCTTCAAATGCAAATCTTTCCTTGTCCTCTCTAGCTTTGATCGCATCCTGGACAGCATCTTCAACTTGCAGAGGGAAATTAGCATCTTGAAGATTGACTTTGGTTATCGAGATACCTGTCCCATATTCATCTAAGGTGCTCTGAATTAGGTCTTGGGTTAACACTGCAATTTCACTTCTACCCTCAGTTAAAATAAAATCTAAATTAGTCTTTCCCGCGACTTCCCTTATTGCACCTTCACTCACTTCGCTTAGCGTTTCCTCTGCATCACGAACATTAAACAAGTAATCCGTTGGATTGGTTTTTCTATACTGAACAACCAGATCAACTACAATAATATTCTCATCAGAAGTAAGCATAGTTGTTTGTTGCTTAAATCGATTAACAACATTGACATTGACAATCTCAACTGACTCAACAGGCCAAGGTATGTGCCACTTCAGTCCTGGTGTCGTTGTTTGAGTATATTCACCAAATCTAAGAACAACTCCTCTTTCTGAGTCATCTACCTGGTATAAACCTGTGAGAAGCCAAAGAAATAGGCCCATTAGAACTAATAGAGATGAAGGAGGCCCTTTTCGAACTCTCCCACCTCCTGACTTACCGCCAAAGAGTTGATTGAAACGCTTTTGCCATTCATCAACTATTTGATCCAAATCAGGTGGCTGACCCTTATTAGAATCCCATGGTGACTTACCATTACCTTGATCATTAAATGCCATATCTTCTTAAACTCCTAACTAAAATTATATTCATTCTCAGAGTCGCTTAGTTTACTCTCAAAAGCTTTTATTTTTTTATTTTTTTTCAATCTTGATAAATTCTTATCATCAATCTGGATTTTTAATTCTAATGTATTTTCATCAATAAGGCACTCCTCTAATACATTCGAAATAGTATAAATGTCAGATCTTATTTTTGATTCATTGACACCAATCCTTATTAATATATCTATCGGTTGAGGATTAATTTTACTAGAGATTGATTCCAGTAATAAGTTGATGCCTGTTCCATTTTTAGCTGAAATTTGGATATGATCAAATGTATTGATGGTATTTAAATTTGCCTTAACTAAATCAGCTTTATTATAGGCATGAATTATAGGTATTTGATCAGCGCCTATTTCTTTTAATATCTTCTCGACAGATTGCTTATGCCGAAGCATTGAACGATCATTTGAATCGAGTACATGCAAGATAAGATCAGCGCTACTCACTTCTTCCAATGTTGAAAGAAAGGCTTCGATTAGCTCTTTGGGTAATTCCCTTATAAACCCAACAGTATCGCTAATAACAACCTTTCTTTTCTTCGATATATTGATTGGTCTAAATACAGGATCTAATGTGGCAAACATTTTGTCTGCAACTAAAGTATTGGAATTACTTAATGTGTTAAATAAAGTCGATTTCCCTGCATTAGTGTAACCAACTAGGGCTACATTTTTCATAAGCTTATTTCGTGACTTCCTGTTAGTGAGCCTTTGTGTTCTTAATTTTCTCAGTTTTAACTCAATTGATTTAATTCTCTTGTTCAAAAGACGTCTGTCAGTTTCTAATTGCTTTTCACCTGGCCCCCTAAGACCGATACCCCCTTTTTGCCTTTCCAAATGTGTCCAACCTCTTACCAGTCTGGTAGAGAGATGTTTGAGTTGAGCAAGCTCCACTTGCAGCTTACCACTGTTGGTTTTTGCTCGTTTTGCAAAAATATTCAGTATTAATCTTGATCGATCTATAACAGGTTTGTTGAGGATTTTTTCTAGATTTCGTTCCTGAGAGGCTGATAATCCTCTATTAAATATGATCAGATCAGCATCAATGTTTTCAAGATCCTTCTTTATTGACTCTATCTTACCTTTGCCAATTAATGTGTTTCGATTGAAAACCCTTGCGTTAACGTAAGTGATTCCATTAATTGATGCTCCGGTAGATAAGGTCAGAGAAATAAATTCTTCATTGTCATTTTCAATAGATCCTTTAGGTGAATTGACAACAACTAGGTAGGTTTTTATTTTTGATAAAGAATTATTCAAATTATCCTCTAATGATTAATTTCATCTGAAATAAGATTATATAATTTCTTATTTAAATCATTATCAAAAGTATTTATTTTTTGAGAATCATCTAATGACCTTAACCATGTTAATTGCCTCTTTGCTAATCTCCTGGTCGCTAAGATTGATTTTTCTTTAGCCTCTATTAAGGTTTGCTTACCTTCTAAATGTGCACATATCTCTTTGTATCCAATAGACTTCATTGAATTATGGGAAGAACTTAATTCAGGGCGATTTAAAAGAGCCCTAACCTCATCAACTAAACCGTGATCCAGCATTTGATCAAATCTATCTTCTATCCTTTTGTATAGAGTTTCACGATCATCAGGAAATAAACTGATATTAAAAAATTCATAGTCTGATTTTTTTCGATTGTCTGAAAAAAAAGAGCTCAAAGGCTTGCCTGATAATTCATAGACTTCCAAAGCTCTCTGGATCCTTTGCTTATCGTTAGATTTTATTTTCTCACCAGAAACAGGATCAATTTTTGAAAGTCTTTTATGTAACTCAGGCCATCCAATTTCATCAGCCTCGTCTTCAATTTTTTTTCTTATTGCATGATCTGATGATGGGAGATCACTCAACCCTTTACTAAGAGCATTAAAATACATCATCGTTCCACCGACGAGTATAGGGGTTCTCCTTTTGCTGAGAATAATTTTAATTGCTTTATTAACATCTTCATAAAAGTTCCCCAAGGAATAATTAAAACTTGGGTCACATATATCTATTAGATGATGAGGATAATTTTCAAGGGTTTGCTGATCAGGTTTCGCAGAGCCTATATTAAGACCCCTATAAACCATTACTGAATCAACACTAATTATTTCGAGCGGTAATTTATTACTTAGATTAATTGTTAAATGGGTTTTTCCAGAGGCTGTTGGACCTCTTAATGTAATTACTGATTGAGTCATTTTGTCAATATTTACTTAAAATGAGGAAGCACCCTTTCACCGATTAAAACTAATGCATCCATAGGGTCATCATGGAGTCTCAAAGATAATTGTGTCTGACCGGCTGCTTCAAATGACTTATAACGATCAATCTCTCTTTCAATATCATCTTCACCTCCTGTAGAGGTAAAGACAACGCACAACTCATCGGCCAGTTTTTCAGGTATGTCTTTAATGATGCCAGAGCGATCAAAATAAGCGTCAACAAATGAATCAAAATTATCTCTAATTAATTTGCAATCTTCATCACTAAAATAATGCTCAAGAAGTTCCAATTCTAATTTTCTTGCTCTCCATGCTAGCTCTCGTCTCGATTCTCGAAATGCTTCTTCTTTGTCTTTTTTAATGTGCCAAGCCCAAAAACTATTTATTTCTACTCTTTTGTTATCGTCAGTTCTTTTATCAATGCCTATATTAATATTCTCAATAGCTGGAGAGATAATTTCAGGTGGTGTCGCTCCAATATATACACCATCAGCTATTCTTCCTTCCATTCGCATCATCATATGCTTATAAGCAGTACCATAAACCTTTGGTCTGCTTGAATTAGCCCATGAGTAATCACATGGTAAATTTACTGAAAATATTTCACCATCATATTGATCTCCTAGATTATTTTTTGATGCCATAATAATTATTTCCAGCGCCTCTCTTACAGCTAGCACTATCTTCTTGGGCGTATTAAGTCCCATAGCAGTAATATTGCCCTCACCTGCTCCAACAGCTACCTGAGCTCTCCCTTGACTCATTTCATTAAGACTAATCAATGAATTTGCTATTTTTAGTGGGTGCATTTCAAAAGGGCTCACAGCTAAAGGTCCAAATTTAATTTTTTTTGTTGTTTGAGCTAGCGGTACTAAGCTCAAAAAAGGATCCCAGTGAGCAAAATAATTAGACGTCCAAATAGCATTGATTCCATATTTCTCGGCTTTGATTCCGAGTTCATTGATTTGTTTTGGATCCAAATCAGGCTCAAGGATAATATCAATGTCCATTTATTTTGATAACTCTCTTTTTATATTTGACGAATAGGATTTTATGCCTCTAACGATTGCTTTAGCAATCTTATCTTGATTTTTAATGTTAATTAGAAAAGCCTCGTCCTTTTTGTTAGAAAGGTAGCTTGTTTCTATTAACACTGAAGCAACTTGAGTTGATTTGAGAACTGCAAAAGGAGCTTCCCTTGAAGTCAATTTTCTGACTCGAACATCCTTCTTCATTTCCTGAAGTATAAAGTTACCTAGATCAATGCTTTGATCATAGGCATCAACCTGAGAAGGCCTCAATCTTGAGAATGATCTATTAGAGACACCCTTATTCAATTTTACTTTCACTCTAGATTTAGGGTGATACATAACTTTGTAATTACTTCCCTTAGGTATTTTCTTAGAATCTGGAAGTGCATACATAGTTGCGCCTCTTACACTTGGATCACTAAATGCATCAGCATGTATAGAAATCAATATATGGGCATTACCCTCTTTAGCTCTTCTTATTCGTTCATTGAGAGATTCGCGTTGGGAACAGTTCTTCGCTTTACCTGGGCATGGAAATGAATCGTCTGATCTAGTTAAAAATGCAGTCATTCCCTTCTCGGAATCTATTAGTTTTTTCAGACGTATAGCAATTTTTAATACCAAATCTTTTTCTATAACCTTGCTTCCTCTAGCTCCAGGGTCTTTACCTCCATGTCCAGGGTCAATAGCGACAATCAAGTTTGTCTTGTTCACAGAAGCAGCGGTCAACCTTCTGCTCCCATCATAACTCCTCTTTAAGTCAATAATTATTCTAAAATTTGGGTTTGAACCGATGGCTATCTTTTCAACCTTATAAAAGACTATGTCGTCTGTCTCTATAACTAACCGGGAACGATTTCTATTATTTTTAGCTATACGGACTTTTTTTATCAAACCCTTCTCTCTGTCGGATTTCAGCTGAGGACTTATCTCTGTCTGATATAGATCTATAACTACTCTGTTTGGCCTATTTAGAGTAAAAACTTTGTAGTTAATTGTTTGAGAGACATCAATCACCAATCTTGTCTCAAGGGATTCTGTGCTGATTCTAATATTCTTTAACAATGCATTTGCATCTACCGAATTAGATATCAGTACAGTAAATATGATTAAGAATAGTGTTCTGTTTTTATTGATAGTCCTTATCCTTAATAGGTCTCTGATGAATCTACTCTACCCAAAATCAATCTTATTACCTAATTTATTAGTTTGATTTAATAAGTCTATGCTGCGTTCATCAATCTCATTTGTCATATCAAATGAGATTTCTATATCTGCAGGCAAAATAAGACTCATGACTCCTTTCTGGCCATTCAATTATCATAACTGTTGGCTTTGCATTGTTTGGCTCCTCATGCAATTCAAGCTCAATGATCTCTTCTGGTCGCTCAATTCGATAGAGATCTATGTGCAATATATAAAATTCTATTGTTTCTATTCTCTCGATAATGCTAAAGGTTGGGCTTGTAATTAAGTCTTGATAACCCATGCCTTTAATCAATCCTTTAGAAAAAGTTGTTTTTCCAGAGCCCAGTTCACCTTTCAGATAGATAATCAAATTTTGATTTAAATTATTTACTAAACTTGAACCAAAATTATTGGCAACTTTAAGCATTTGTTTTTCAGAACTAATAATCATGGGTTAATAATATGTTTTAACTCTTTAAATAAGTCGGTTGCAATAATACCTCTTTCTCCAGATTTAGCGGCTTGGTCCCCTGCTAGTGCGTGTATATAGGCTGCAAGCGCTGTGAGAATGTTTGGGTTTACTTGTTTAAATTGACTGCATAAAGCTGCAATAATCCCTGTAAGCAAGTCCCCCATACCCGCTGTGGACATTCCAGGATTTCCTGCGGTAATTACAAAAGGAATTTCTTCTCCAGCACCTATAAGTGTATTGTTTCCTTTAAGTAACGTTACGCCCCCATATTTTCCAACTAACTTTTCAAGACTGGTTAACCGGTCTTCTTGGATTTCTGGATTTAAACACCTTAATAATCTGGCTGCTTCTCCAGGATGCGGTGTTAATATCCAATTGTCCCTTTTCGTAGGACAGTCAGCTAAAAGATTCAAGCCATCAGCATCTATAATGATCTGCTTTTCACTTTCGAGTGCTTTGTTAAATAGATCTTTAGCCCAACGGTCTATACCCAATCCAGGACCAATTGCAATAACATCAGCTTTGTTAATAAGTTCTGATACTTTATCGCTGTTATCATCTGCTGAGTGCGCCATTATTTCAGGTGTAGTTTTAGAAATAATAGCTACATTCTCAGGTCTGGTAATAACACTGACTATTCCAGCGCCTGTTCTAAGTGCTGACTCTGATGTAATTCTTGCTGCACCCCCCATCCCATGATTACCAGCAATAACTAAAACATGGCCAAAGTCTCCCTTATGTGAAGATCTGTTTCTGGGTTTCAAATGTTGCTCAAGTAGTGATTGATTAACTATTTGTAATTCTATTTTTGCGTTCTTAAAACACTTATCAGGAATGGACAAATTTGAAAACTCTATGCAACCAGAAATTAGTGGTCCTTGATTTAAATAAAGACCCTTCTTCCTGCCCACAAAGGTTGAAGTTACATCTGCCTTTATCGATGATCCCATTACCTCTCCTGTATCAGCATTTAATCCTGAAGGGATATCTAAAGAAAGAACTGGAGCCTTGGATTTGTTTATTGTATTAATTACTTGTAAGAATTCTCCCTCGACATTCCGGTTAATTCCTATTCCAAAAATACCATCAATGATCAAATCACAGTCAATATTTATCTGATTGTTCCAGTCAAATACTTCCCCATTCAATGATTGAAATTCATTGAAAGCTTTTAATGCATCATCTCTCAGAGTTGCGGTGTCACAGAGTGTAATAACTTTGGTTTTAATCTCATTCTCTATTGCTAAGCAACCTAATAAGTAGGCATCTCCTGAGTTATTGCCGCTGCCACAAAATATCATTATGGAATTAGTATTAGAAAAGTATCTTTCTAGTTGCTGAAAACTAAAAGCAGCAGCTCTTTTCATTAGAATGAAACCAGGGATATCCTCTTGATGAATGGCTCTTTGATCAACCTGAGACACGGTCTTTGAAGAAAAAATATAATGTTCTGGATTAGTCATAATAAATATTATACTGATCTTAAAACTAAAAGACTTTATGGAATAAATGGAAGATCTCAACGAATTAAAAGATCAAATCAAGACCTGGTCATCCGAACTAGGTTTTGAAGGTATGGGGGTCAGCAATATCAACATCGAAGAAGATGCCAATCATTTAAAGAAATGGCTAGAAAAGAAACACCATGGGTCGATGACATATATGAAAAAACACGGCGAAAAGCGGTCACGTCCAGATCTTTTATTGCCAGGAACAACGCGAGTGATATCGCTTAAGATCCATTACTACTCAAGAGATAAAGAACAAGCTGAGATTGATTTAAACGATAGTGAAAAATCTTATATAGCAAATTACGCATTGGGGCGTGATTACCACAAGACAATCAAAAAGAAGTTGAAACTTTTAGTCTCTAGGATTAGAAAATATTCAAAA
Source organism: Woeseia sp. (assembly GCA_019653755.1). Classification (GTDB taxonomy): domain Bacteria; phylum Pseudomonadota; class Gammaproteobacteria; order Steroidobacterales; family UBA11654; genus CACPJA01. The sequence goes on from BPCL01000001.1 coordinate 410,527, forward strand.
TTAAAAGGTCAAAACTTTTTTGTAGATTCGGCACCCGTATTAGAAAGAGCATTTGCAAGAGATGGGGGCTTGGGATGGATTGGTAAAAATACTAACTTGATTAATAAAAATGAAGGCTCTTGGTTCTTTCTTGCTGAAATATTTACCGATATAGAAATTCCTGTTGATGAACCTGCAATCAATCATTGCGGCTCGTGCAATGACTGCATAAAAGTCTGCCCTACTGAGGCTATAGTTGCTCCATACCAATTAGATGCAAGACGTTGTATATCATATCTAACGATAGAGAATAAGGATGTCATTCCTGTAGAAATGAGAAAAGCTGTAGGTAATAGAATATTCGGTTGTGATGACTGTCAAATTTTTTGTCCATGGAACAAGTTTGCTAAAAAATTAGTTACTGATGATTTTTTACCAAGAGAGCAATTTGTAAATGAATCTTTAGAAAGCCTATTTAAATGGACAAGAGATGATTGGGAGAAAAAGACACAAGGTAGCGCCATAAGAAGAGCTGGTTATTCTGGTTGGCTGAGGAATCTTGCTATAGCTCTTGGGAACTCTAAAAAAAAGGAATCCGTGAGAGCGGTGCTTGCCTCAAGATTAGATGATACAAATGAGATGGTTAGAGAGCATATTATCTGGGCGATAGAAGAACAAAAAGCCCCTTAAGTTAGGACACTGGCGGTGTTATTAAAAAAGTGCTTTCCATATTTCACCGACACTAATTCAGTAAAAAGCATTTGAAAATGATCGTCATTATGGATTGGATCTATACTCTCTGCATTTACAACCAACAACGGTGCACTCTCATAGTAATAAAAGAACTTGGCGTATGCATCAGCCAATTTTTCGAGATAAGCTTTATCTATTAGTGCATCGATTGACGGTGACCTCATATTAATTCTCGTCATCAGAACATCGACTGGTGCTTGTAAATATATGACCAAATCAGGTTCAGGAGGCTTCACACTTAGAGAGTCTTTAACCTTATTGAAAAGCTCTATTTCTTCTTGGGTAAGGTTCATCTCAATAAAGATTTGATCTTTATCAAAAAGGAAATCACTTACATTGGTGTTTGAGAAGAGTTCTTCTTGATTTATGTTCTCTAATAGCTTTGATCTTTGGAATAAGAAAGATAACTCCGTCGGTAATGCATTTGATCTTGGGTCTTTATAGAAGTTTTCTAAAAAAGGGTTTCTCTCTGGCTCTTCGAGGATCAACTTCCCATTCACATGTTCTGAAATACGTTTAGCTAGGCTGGTCTTACCAGAACCCACAGGACCTTCAACGACAACAAATCTTGATTCAAGCTGTATTGGGATAGATTCGATCATTTCTTATATATTAGTTAAATCTGTAATTTTAATCATTAATCCTTTTCAAATAAGGACTTATTCTCCTTTGGTACTTCTATGCCAAAATGACGGTATGCTTTTTCTGATGCAACCCTACCTCTTGAAGTTCTTAGTAAAAAGCCACTCTGGATTAGGAACGGTTCAATAAGATCTTCAACAGTTCCTTTCTCTTCTCCTATAGCAGAAGCGATAGCGTCTATGCCAACTGGTCCACCGCCGTATTTTTCGATAACAGCTAATAAGAATTTTCTATCTAAGAAATCAAATCCATTATTATCAACTTCCATAAGATCCATGGCTTTTTTTACCACCTTCTTATCAATTTTACCTTCAGCTTTTACCTCAGAATAATCTCGAGTCCTTCTGAGTAAACGGTTAGCAATTCTAGGCGTCCCTCTAGCTCTTGCTGCTATCTCATGAGCACCATTTTCATCAATTGGTACTTCAAGAATACCTGCCGATCGTGTAACAATTTGGGTTAATTCATCAGTATTATAAAATTCCAAACGTTGCGAGATACCAAAACGATCTCTTAAAGGTGAAGTTAGTAATCCTGCTCTAGTGGTGGCTCCTATCATTGTGAAAGATGTGAGATCCAAGCGAATAGACCTTGCTGAAGGGCCTTCACCAATAACTAGATCAAGCTGGTAATCCTCTAAAGCTGGGTAGAGGATTTCCTCAACCACAGAGCTTAATCTGTGGATCTCATCAACGAAAAGAACATCTCGTTCCTCTAGGTTCGTTAGGATGGCTGCAAGGTCTCCTGGTTTTTCTATAGCAGGACCAGAAGTATGTTTTAGGTTTACACCCAACTCGTTAGCAATTACATGGGCAAGTGTGGTTTTACCTAATCCGGGAGGCCCAAAGATCAAAACATGATCCAGTGATTCTTTTCTTTTCTTGGCAGCTTCAATGAAAATATCCATTTGCTGCTTTACCGCTTCTTGGCCAACATACTCAGAAAGATACTGCGGTCGAAGCATTCTATCAATACTCTCTTCTCCCTCTAGAGGGTCGCTAGAGATTAGATCATTATCTTCAGTTATTTCGCTCATTATTTGTTTAGTGATTTAAGTGCTTGTCTGAGTAACTCTTCTACTTCAAGCCCGGTTGTGTCAATCTTATCTAGTATTTTTCTAGCCTCACTACTTTTGTAACCCAAATTAACCAAAGCATTCCTCGCCTCAAGAAGCATATTATTATCAGAAGCTGCTGATCCAGTTAATTCGGGACTATCGGTTACATCTTGAATCTTATCCTTCATCTCAACAATTAATCTTTCAGCTGTTTTTTTTCCAATCCCAGGGAGATGGACAAGAGTATCGACATCTCCATTAATAACTGATTGAACAAAGCCGTTAACATTTATGCCAGAAAGGATGGTTAGAGCCATTTTTGCCCCTACCCCACTAATCTTGATTAAAGTCCTAAAGAGCTTTCTTTCCTCTTCAGTAGCAAAACCGTATAGGGTGTGCTGATCATCTCTTATTACCAAATGAGTTAGAATGAATGTTGACTCCCCATTATTTGGAAGTTGGAAAGAAGTAGAGAGAGGTATATGAACCTCATAGCCTACTCCGTTTACTTCTAAGAGAACTAAAGAGGGTTTCTTATCTTTAATTAATCCGATCAAAGAGCCAATCATTTTTGCAGTTCCTTAACGATACTTTTCATTGGGTGACTATGAGCATGACATATTGCAATTGCAAGTGCATCTGATTCATCTAAGTTGAGATCCTTATTTTTAATTCCTAATATCAGCTTAACCATCTCCCTAACCTGTTCTTTCTCTGCAGATCCAGTTCCAACCACTGCTAATTTTACCTCTCTTGCTGAGTATTCAAATACATCAAGACCTTTTTTAAAAGTCCCAGAAATTGCTGCAGCTCTTGCTTGGCCGAGCTTTAACGCGCTATCAGCATTGCGATGCATAAAAACATTTTCTATGGCAACCATATCGGGGTCGTGGATATCCATTAGATCCTCTATGCCACTAAAAATAATAGGCAATCGCTTTATAAAATCTTTTTCCTTCGTCTTAATAACACCGAAATCTATCATCTTTAACTTTTTACCAGAAGATTGGATCACGCCATAGCCGGTTATTCTGGAGCCAGGATCAATACCAAATATCTTCATTGAATCTGAGAATCCATTAATTTAAAGCTTGGATAACATCCACTGATATTTCAGCATTGGAATGAACCGATTGCACATCATCTAAATCCTCCAATGCATCCATTAATTTAAGAACAGATTCAGCATTGTTTTTATCAATCGAAATCTCAGTTAACGCCTTCATTGTAATTTCACTAATCTCGAATTTTGCGTTTTCATTATCTAGAGAGTCTTTGACATCAATGAATGATGTTGGCGCAGTCAAAACATCTATAGAGTTATCGTCATTAAGCTCTATATCTTCAGCACCAGATTCTATAGCTATTTCCATCACATTATCGGGATCCTCAACATCACTCATACTGATCAAACCAATTTGCTGAAATAAATAGGCAACTGAACCCTCTGTCCCTAAATTTCCTCCATATTTCGTAAGGGCATGCCTAACTTCAGCTACAGTTCTATTTCGGTTATCGGTCAAGCATTCGATAAGAATAGCCACGCCACCAGGTCCGTAGCCTTCATATAATACTTCCTCAAGATTAATGCCTTCATCTCCTCCAGAACCTTTTGCTATGGCTCTTTCTATATTGTCTTTCGGCATGCTTTGAGATTTAGCCTTCTCTACTGCAGCTCTCAATTTGGGATTAGAATCTTGATCTGCGCCGCCAACTCTAGCTGCAACAGTGATCTCTCTGATAAGTTTAGTAAATAACTTCCCTCTTTTTTTATCCTGGCGACCTTTGCGGTGCTGGATGTTTGCCCATTTACTGTGTCCTGCCATTCGATTTTTATTTTAGTTGGTAAGAATATGAAGTAATTATATGATAATGAGGATAATGTTGAAGCAATAAGAAAAGTATTTTAAAAAATGAAAAAAATAATCATCGCCCTTTCCCTAATTCTCTCCAACCCAATTCACAGTGATGAGCTGTTTGATGATCTTTTATTAAATTTAGGTGCCCCACTTTCTGAGATAGGATTTGATCAAAAAACAACACAAAGTCAAGATGGCGTTAAGATAGCCTATTACGAAAAAGGAAGCGGAGAAAATACACTGCTTTTTATTCATGGGTACGGGTGTAACAGCAAATACTGGTGGGCACAATTAGGTTCTTTCTCTGATGATTATAGAGTTATATCTATAGATATTGCAGGTCATGGTGAATCTGGAAGAAACCGAGATGACTATTCAATGGGTAAATTTGGTGATGATGTTGTCGCTGTTATGAATCATGCAAATGTTGAAGAGGCATTCTTGATTGGTCATTCAATGGGTGGGCCAGTCGCTCTTGAGGCTGCAGTGAAACTTAATAACAGAGTCAAAGCTATCATTGGGGTAGATACTTTTCACAATATTGCCAGAGGTCCAGCTAGTCCATTTTTGAGAGTTGTAATAAACACGATGTTTAGAATAAGGCAGGATTCTTCAACAGAGGATGCTGTTGAAAAACAATTCAGAGAGGACGCTAATCAGGCACTAAAGGATTGGGTAAGCGACAAGGCTGAAACCACTGATGCCAGGGCTTCTAGAGGCTCCTTATCATCTATAATATCTATGGACTATCCTTCTCAATTAAAGAAAATTGATATCCCTATTCTAACCCTGAACTCAAAATTCTGGATGGAAACTGATCTAGATGGGGGGAAGAAAGAATACCCAGGCTACGAGGTTGATTTTGTAGATGGAGTAGGACACTACGTCATGATGGAAAAACCATCCTACTTTAACAATTGGTTAGAAAATGTTTTGGAGAGTTTTCTGGCTAACCAAGAGATCTAATATAGTCCATACAAGCTTGGCTATCTATGACCTCTCCGTATCGTCTAGATATATCCCTAAGATTATCATTGTGTGGACGATCTTCTACATCACCGACACAGTCTTGAGGAACAAAGACTCTATAGCCATGGGAGAATGCATCAATAACAGTTGCCCTAACACAACCGCTGGTGACACAGCCAGTGATAATAACCGTATCGACTCCCTCTTTATGCAGGAAAGTGGTTAAAGGAGTTAGAAAAAACATCGAAGGTGCGTTTTTACAAAAGTTAAAGTCATATTCTTCATCATAGATTCTTGGATCCATTTCAGTACAGGGATGACCATGGTAAAACTCATCTCTAACGGCTTTAACTTTCCAAAGTGGCATATCTTTCAAACTATCATAAGCAGTGTAGCAAGAGGCGACCGGAACATTCTTTGTCCGAGCTAAATCAAGAAGCTCAGCAGTCTTATTTGTCGCATTATCGACCATAGGCATATCACCGTTGGGATATTTAGGATCCGTAAAGGCCAATTGCAAATCAACGATTAAAATAGCCGGTTTTTTACCAAAATCGATGATTTCGGATGAATATCCTTTATTTTCGTATTCTTTTGACATAAATATTCCTTATATTCATAAAATTGAATTAAATTTTATTTTTTGAGTATAAACCTATATTTATTTAAATGAATAGTGAATAAAACAATTAGTGTCAATAGAAGGTGTAGAAAAAAAGACATTAGTTAATTATATACATTTATTATAATCTATAAGTATATTTTTTTATATATTATTATATAATATAACTTTTAGTTATATTAGAGCTATTATTTTAGTATTTTATTACGATTTTTTCACAAATACATTTTCATTCAGCGTTTTTTTATGAGAACTAGAATATATCCTCTGCTACTCTTATTTTTAGGTGGATAGTAGGGTATTTTTGGTAAAAATAAATTTTTTATTAAAAATAGTTTAAAAAATTATGAAAATCTATAGTGCTTTATACAGCGATCTTAGAAAAAATGCTTATTTCTGCTTAAAAAAACTGCCCTCCTTCCACTTGAGAGACCTTTGTACAATGGGATTTATAAGAATTTTAGGTCAAAAGTACAAAATTAGCTGAAGATTTAGGTGAATTCTATCTAAAATATATATAAACTATTGATATTAATAGGATTTATTGAATATTTCCTATTATTATCTCCAAAAACCTCTCCATCTTCATACCTCTAGAGCCTTTAATCAGAATAACTGAGTCGTCTTTAAGAGACTCCTTAAACTGTTCATGTGGAAATTCAGATTTTCTTTCAATATGGACAATATGATTAGCTTGATGTGGGTCTTTAAGCCTCATATAAGCCTTTTTTAATCTTTCACCGACTAAAATGGTAAGTTTTAATTGGTCAAGTTTTATTAATTCATCCAACACCTTATCGTGCTCCTCATCAGATGCGTCACCTAATTCATACATATCGCCTAATATAACTACCTTATTTTCTGGATAATTTGGGTTCCCAAATAATTCAGATAGAGCTGATCTGACTGAGGTTGGGTTAGCGTTATAAGAATCATCTATTACTATATGTCTTCCTACCTTCATTTGATAAAAACGGTTCTTTTGTGGTGATGAAAAATTATCTAGTGCATTTACAACAGATCGTTTTGAAATCCCCCACTCTCTGGAAACTGCTAATCCCAATAAAGCATTTTGGGAATTATGCTTTATCCCTAAATTAAGACTAAATTTAAAGTCTGTCTTCTGTTCTATCTGCTTATCTGATTTTGATTCTATGATGTAAACACCCAACTCAGAATCATTGGAACTACAATTATACAACCATGAATCTTTTAAGATAACTTTACTATTCTCTGAAATTAAATAAGTATTTATTCTTTGCTCTTCAATTTCTTGTTTATCACCCGATTTGGATAAATCCTTGAAAGCTGCTTCCACTAAGACACCTCCAGGCTTCAGGCCATCAATTAGCTTGAGTTTAGTTTTCTGAATATTTTCCTCACTTCCAAAAATGCCGATATGACTATTATTAAGATTGGTTAAAACCAGTGCATCAAAATCCAAGTATTTTGCAATAAGATCAAAATCACCATTCTTTCTTGCTCCACACTCAAGTATCAAATGTGATGTACTCTCCTTTATCTTTAGTACTGTATAAAGAATTCCAAACTCATTATTTTCATTGTCTTTAGTAATTACAGTGGTCTCACTTGGTAATATGCAACCGATCATTTCTTTAACCGTTGTTTTGCCGTTACTGCCTGTAATTGCTAGGGTTTTTGGGTTTACATGATTCAACTGATTTTTTGCTAATTTCAGCAGGGCCATATAAGTATCTTTAACCAAAATAGATCTTCCAATAATATTTGGATCATTAGTGATAACCGCACAACAGCCGTTACTCAATGCCTCTGAACAATAGATATTTCCATCAAATATCTCACCGTGCAAAGCAATGAAAACCGATGTCTTACCAGAGATTCTTGAGTCTATTACTAGATTCTCAAACTGGGTATTTTCGCCCTTAAGCTCGCCTTCAACGACCTCTGCTAGTGTCTTTAAATCTCTAATGTTTAAAAGTTCAAACAAACTAATCCTTCTAATTGGTGCCCCGAAGAGGATTCGAACCTCTGACCCCCGGATTAGGAATCCGATGCTCTATCCTGCTGAGCTACCGGGGCATAATTTTTAAAATCTTTAAACAAGTTTACCTCAGCTTTAGTGACCATAAAACTTGAGATTTAAATCATTAACAATAGACTTAAATCATAGAAGACTATGAGCAAACTAATTCACAAGCATCTCCTTAAGTTAAGTAGTGAGCATTGCAAACCCTTAGAAGTAATTATTAAATCTAACGGTGTAATTAGCATTGATGTCCCTAAAGATTTAGAGCTATTTGACTTTTCTTGCTCAGACTGTCTCTGAACAACAATTATCCTACAAAGCTGCTAAGAACATCTGGGGCAAAGTTAACTCAAGCTCACAAAAACGAAAACTCAACCTAATTGATTACTTTGATTCAAAGTACATCAACTCTATTAGAAAAGACGGTTTATCTAAAAATAAAATCAAAGCAATTATTGGGGCAAAGAAAGCGGTCTTAGAGCAAAAAATTACTCTAGAAAAATTATCCGCTATGGATGAACAAGAATACCGACAATGTATAACAAGCCTATGGGGATTTGGAGATTGGTCTGCTGAAATGATTGCTATTTTTTATTTAGGTAGAACTAATGTCTGGTCAGAAAAAGATTTAATCCTAAACAAAGGGATTAACGAGATTTGTAGTGAATCTAATATAACTCCTGATCAACTACTAAAGCTTATAGACCCCTATCAATCCTACCTTGCTCTTCATATTTGGAGAAATAAGGACTGAGAAATATTATCGAGACTTGGTGAAAACAAGTGAAGAATTTGTCCCGCCAAAACCGAAACTATTAGACATCACAGTATTAAGACCAGCTCCCTCTTCCAATTCTTGAACTATAGGAATTCCAGCAGCCTCTTGGTCAAGACTATCAATGTTAGCAGAGGCTGAAATGAAATCTGAATCAAGCATAAGAAGGGTATAAATTGCTTCATGAACTCCTGCTACACCTAGTGAGTGGCCAGTCAATGACTTTGTTGAAGTTATTTTAGGAACGTTATTACCAAAGACTCCTCGAACAGCTTCAATCTCCTTCATATCTCCTACTGGGGTACTGGTTCCATGTGCATTTAAATAATCAATTGAATCTGTATCTTTCATTGCCTGTTTCATACATCTTATTGCTCCTTCACCAGAAGGTTGAACCATATCAAAACCGTCTGAAGTTGCGCCATAACCAACCAATTCCCCATAAATTCTTGCTCCTCTAGAAACAGCATGTTCATATTCTTCCATAAGCACGACCCCTCCTCCGCCTGATATGACAAAACCATCCCTATTTGAATCAAAAGGTCTTGAAGCAATTTCTGGAGTTTCATTGTACCCTGCTGACAAGGCTTTCATTCCGTCAAAAAATGAAGCTAAAACCCAATGAACCTCATCTCCTGCTCCAGCAAACACCATGTCTTGTTTATCGAATTGAATTAGTTCAGCTGCATTACCTATACAATGCGCACTGGTTGCACAAGCAGAACTAATTGAATAATTAATACCTTTAATTTTAAACGCTGTACCTAATACTCCCGAGTTACCGCTGGCCATAGATCGAGTCACTAAGAAAGGACTGACCTTGCCCTTTTCTCTAAGTGAATCAGCGCCATAAACAACCGTCTCTGGAGAACCTCCACCATTACCCATAATGAGACCAACTCTATCACTGCTTAGATCTTCCTCAGATAATCCTGAATCTTCTATAGCCTCTTTCATGGCCAGATAGTTAAAGGCTATACCATCACTCATAAATCGTTTTAGTTTCCGATCAATATGCTCATTTAGATTAATATTAATTGATCCAGCAATTTGGCTCTTAAGTCCCATTTCTGCAAAATCTTCACGATACTCTATCCCTGACTTACCCTGCTTTAGTGAATCTAAAACTTCGTTTTTATTGACACCAATGGAGCTCAGGATTCCAATCCCTGTGACTACAACTCTTCTCATCCGTCAACCTCTGCTAAATCGGTGAAAAGACCTACTCTTAGATCTTGCCCTGTATAAATTATTTTGTCGTCAGCTTTCAGAGTAGCGTCAGCGATGCCCATGGTTAACTTGGATTTAATAACTCGTTTGATATGAAGATGATAAGTAATCAATTTTGTTGATGGGGTAACTTGACCCGTAAATTTTATTTTACCCCCACCTAAGGCTCTGCCTCGACCTTGGCCGCCAGTCCATCCAAGAAAGAAGCCAATAAGTTGCCACATAGCATCAACACCCAAGGAGCCTGGCATAACTGGGTCAGCGTAAAAATGGCAATCAAAAAACCAAGCGTCTTTTTTGATATCTAGCTCTGCAATAATCTCGCCTTTACCATAATCTCCACCTTCATCACTTATATGAGTGATACGGTCAATCATCAACATTGGCGGCAAAGGGAAGTCTCGCATTGCCTGGTCCAAAGAGTAATTCTTTGGCGCAATCCATTAAGTCTTGGAGGTTGTAGCTATTTTTTCTGTTCATGTTTTTAATTTTAATAGAAAGCCTGTCCCTTGGATAATTATTTCTAGATGCCGTATTGCAACTGAAGGGTTTTAACTTTACCAAACCATGGAACGGTAACAACAAATAGCTGGTCTAGGCCTTGAAGTGATGAGGGATCTATGTTTTTACTTCCTTGAAGCTCAACAACTAATTCAGGTAAAGCCTCTGGACGAGTAATCACAAGTATAATCTCGCCTTTGTGATTACTTATAATGTTGGAGATAAGTTGTTGGGCATCTCCGGTATCAACAATAGTAATTGGAATATCAAGATTTCTTGATATGGGTTCTGCCGTTTCCTGTGTGGCTCTATGTTGTGTTGCAAAAATCACGTCAATCCCAGAAACCACATCCACAGAGGAGAGCATTCTCTGAAGCGCTTTCGCACGTTTGGTACCCTCATCTGTTAGACCGGGATTTGTTTGCAGATCAGATCTAATCTCTGTATGGGTTGTCAATAATACAGTTGTGGTTGCTTGTGACTCGAAGAACCATGCGAGCAATACAGAAAAACCAATAAAAAGAATTCCAAACGCAACTTTTCTTAACTGTCGCTTCTTTCTTTTATTTTTATACTCATCTATACGGTCAATCATCTAAATCCTTGTTGTCTAAAATAGTATACTCCGCATCAATCACCGTCTCATCAGAGCTTTTATCTGAATGTTGTTTTCTGCGATAAAAAAAGCTTCGTATATACAAACCAATCATAATTAAAACAATTACACCAGCAAGAGAAATAAAAATTACTCCCCCGAGCACAATCGCAAAGGCAAGAATACCCAAGCTAAAAACAATGCCTAATGCTCTAATTATCAATTCTAACGGTAACATTCCAGTAAGCTAAAGCCACATCAATTAGTTAAAAGCTTATTAAACTCTATATTATTTAGGTAGGCAACTATCGATCGATCCTGCGGGGAAGTATTTAATAAAAATTCAAAATATTTTATTGAATGTTCTCTTTTTGTTCTCTATTATCTAACTTGTTTAAATAATTATTAAAGAGAAAGAAAATATGTTGACATCAAGCGAGAAGAAAACACTAAAGTTTATTCAAAAATACTGCATTGAAAAAGGTTACTCCCCCACTCTAACTGAGATCGCTAAAGGCATTGGTATTAAATCAAAGGGAGTGGTTCATCGATATATAAAAACCCTTGAATCTTTAAATCTGATTAGTATCTCATCACATCGTAAGCGCGGTATTGTCCTAAATCTTGAAGCTTATGAAAACCAATCGGTGGCTCCAATCATCCCTTTATTAGGACGTATTGCAGCAGGACAACCCATCGAGGCAATTGAAGGCAGAGAAGAAATAAACTTGGCTGATTTTATTATGAATCCTGATCGATTTGCCCTTCAAGTAAGTGGCGACTCGATGATTGAGGCGGGAATTCTGGACGGTGATACCGTTATTATCAAACATCAAAATACCGCTGAAAATGGAGATATCATTGTTGCCCTAATTGACGGCCTTGAAGCGACCTTAAAGAGACTAAAAAAGCTTCCTGATGGAATGATTTTATTGATTCCAGAAAACAAATTAATGGAAGGACTTATATACGAAGCAAAACGTATACAGATACAAGGAGTAGTTGTTGGTCAACTCAGAAGTTATCAATAATCAACCCTGGCAACAAATGATTGCGTTGGTTGATATGGACTCGTTTTTTGCATCCATTGAGCAGTTTGATCAGCCTGAATTATTTGGACACCCTGTTGCTGTAACAAATGGACTTCAGGGCACCTGTATTATTACCCGTTCATATGAAGCGAGATATTGGGGTATTAAAACAGGAATGCGATTAAAGGAAGCTAAAAAATTATGCCCAGGCATTATCCAAAGACCTTCAAGACCTAAACGATACGCTGAAATATCAACAAATATTATGCATGCTTTAACAGCTATTACGCCTGACATTGAGGTGTATTCAGTGGACGAAGCTTTCCTAGAACTAACGCACTGCCAAAAAATTATTAAGTCCCCTGAGGTTATAGCTAACAAAATTCAAAACTTAGTCAGTGAAATTTCAGGATTGTCTTGTTCGATTGGCATCAGCGGCGACAAAACAACCGCTAAGTATGCTGCAAAACAAAATAAACCGCACGGTATTACTATTATTCATCCTGAAAAGTCAGCAGAGACTTTAAGTGATGCACCGGTCACAGATCTATGCGGTATTGCCAAAGGTATAGAACGATTTTTAAACGCTCACGGTGTTTACAAATGCGGTGACATGAAAAATATACCGATCAGTGTCCTTGGTAAACATTTCGGCCATCCTGGACGTCGTATATGGTTGATGGCTCAAGGCAAAGACCCTGAGAGAATCAAAACAGATATTGCTGAACCAAAATCAATTGGTCATGGAAAAGTTATGCCTCCTAATACAAAAAGTATAAAAATCATCTTGATGTACCTTCAACACATGAGTGAAAAGGTTGGTTCACGCCTTAGAAAACATCACTTACAATCTGATTGTTTCTACATTGGTATTAAATGCAAAAAAGGATGGATAGGAGATAGAATGAAATGCCCTTACCCCACTGATGATGGAAAAAGCATCATGAAACTAGGAAGGCAGATGATACTTGAAAGATGGACAGGAGAAGGTATTAATCAAATACAAGTAACAGCTGTTAGACCCAAGGCCTTAGGACAGCAAATCGATTTTTTAGAAGATACAAACCAAAATACCCATGCAAGAGAAAAAAACAGAGTTATGGATTTAATCAATAATCGATATGGTGATCTAACTATAGCGCCAAGTAATTTAATCAAACGTTCAAGTATGCCCGATGTAATTGCTCCTGCTTGGAAGCCAACAGGCCATAGAAGGACAGTGTAGAAATGTGTGGAGGAGCATCTTTTAATCATAACGGAGAACACATGAGAATGTATTTCCCAAACCCCAAGGCAAAACTACCTGTTCTTAGTAAAAGTAATGAGACCCAACTGATCCTTTGGGGCAGAAGAAAAGATCAATCGGGGCGGTTGCCATTAGGTGGATGGGCAAGGCTTGATTCGATTCATGCTGGTGTGTGGGATAGATGGTTTCCTAAGCCAGTAAAAATACCTGTATTAAGTTTCATGGAAAAGGATCATGAAGGGAAAAGCCATTGGTTTGATTTAGTAAAAGGTCAATGGATACAAGGGTTAATTGCAGTTGAAAAACAAGAGAAAAGAATTTATGTGGTTACAATCGAGCCTGAACTGGAACACAGTATCCATGATCGTTGGCCAAGAGTAATGAGTGGCTAGTCTCTTACGCTATTTTCTCGTCTCCAATCCTCGGGATCAAGAAAATTGCCGCTCCACATCCCTACTCTTTGGGTCATAGCCTCGACCATTTCATTCTCATATCGTCGAGAATATCTCAGATAAGCAACTGCCATTCCTGAACGAACCATCTCAGATTGAAGATCAACACCATTGGCAAAACAAATGCTCAAGGTTCGACCATACTTATCCTCTCCTTCATCGGTGCATTGAACAGTCTGCCCATTGATCAGCTCTTTAAGTTTTGAAGTGGCTTTCTTGCCACAGGCCCATATTTTTCCATTCGGTCTTTGGCAATATTGAGTTTGCCCATAATAATAGCTCTCAGGTGCATCTATACCACTAAAACGAATTTTAGTTCTATTGATAGTGATCGTGTCTCCATCAACTACTTTTGCCTTTCCAGAAATAATAAAAACTAGAGGTTTATTATCATCAGTAATTCTTTCATCGCCCAACGTGTCGTCTTTATAATTTCGGGGATCTAGCAAAGGAAAGCTCTCTGATTGGATTGGAGAAGGTGGTGATGCGGAGTCGCTTGGTTCACCGAGTGGAGCATCTAGTTGTGCCGCTATGGGCTGAACACATAACAATAGAATGATGATAATAAATAGTCTTAAATTCATAGTAGAGTTTTTCTGGCGTTGTCTGACATCCTTAATACCTATCTAATAGACTATCACAATTTTCATTTAAGCATCTTTTAGTAAACGGATAAATCCTCTCCTATTGATACTTCACCTGGGTAAACAGATTGTATTTCTTTTAAAATCTCTTCCTCTGTTGATCCCCAGAAAAGAATATGTGTAAGAACTAGTAGTTTAGGTTTTGCTTTATTGGCAATTTCAGCCAGCTCTATTGTTGAAGTGTGATGAGAAGCATGGTATCTCTGCCACACCTCATTGCGCCTATTAAAACCTGACTGAGAATAAACTTCATGCACAAGAATATCTGCCCCACTGCTGATCTCGATAAGTTTTTCACTTGGGGCTGTGTCTCCCGAAACAACTATGGTTTTATCCTCAGTGATAAATTTATAGCCATAAGCATTTTCCCAAGTCCCATGGTTAACTTTAAAAGCAATCACTTCTATAAGTTCATCTTTATAAATAGCGCCTTCGTTGACTTCAACTGCTTCTACCTTCCATCCACTTTCATTGGCTGGCTCTAGCCCATCAATTCGATAATCAATATCGGTCTTATATGCTTCTAGAATCTTTGTGGTCATATTTTTAATACCTTTTGGTCCAAACACTTTCAAAGGGTCTGATCGTTCAAGTACCCATGGGGTTAATATAAGATCTGGGTAACCTGTTGTGTGATCTGAATGTAAGTGGGTAAGAAATGCCACCTTGAGATTCTTGGGGTTTAAGGATTCAAATGGACCACCACGATTAGAGGAAAGTGCTGCTGCCTGTCTGACTATTCCAGGACCAAAATCAACAATATAGGATCGACCAGCTACTGAGATAGCTAACGCGGGCCCAGATCGACTTGGATCAGCATTAGGTGTGCCCGTTCCCAATAAGATCAACTGAGTCTTATTGTGATCAGCTGGGTAAAGAACTGATGGACTTATAAGAATGAATACTGATAACAAAAAATGGACGGATAACTTCATGAATCGTCTCTGATTAATTCGTCAATCTGTTTTTTCGAGTCTTTTCTTTTGTAATGTTTTTTGCTCTTATGTTTTTTTGTGGTTGCATATGTGGGTATCTTCTTTCTGGCCTTGGTTTTCTTATCTTTATTATTCATTCCATCTCCTCTATCCATTGATAGATTATATCCACTGCCTCTTTATGCATCACAGATCTTCCAGACTCAGGCATCATAATATCAGGAGCGTCAGAGATCATTCTATAAAGTAATATAGACTCATCTGGATGGCCTGGCACAATTGAATAATCGAGTCCACCACTTCCTCGACCTGTGGCCACGGGTCCCTTATAAACGCCCAATTGCTTTTCTCTAGTTTCTAACAAATGTAGATAAAGACCTGAGTTGCTAGCAGAACCCTCAGGTGCATGACAATGACCACAGTTGATATCCAGATAAGCTCTAGCTCTATCATTTATTGGCTTAGAGGAGTCCATAAAATCCACCACTGAGTTTATTTTCTCGGGGTATGAGTCTATAAATTTAACACTCATCCATTTCTCTAATTGATTTGTGGTTCCTTCAAGATAGTTGTAATCACGATTTAGATTCCTTGGCTTGGGTCCAATAGGGACAATGCTCTCATTTTCCAAGTGACACTCCTTGCACTGGTTTTTATTTGGAACACGGTATCTAATATCTAATTCCCTCCCATCATTTGAAATATAGTTAGCTTTTACAGTTTTTCCAGCCAAGGCGAGTGATGCTTCTTGGCCTTCCTCATCCCAAACATAGGTTAGTGCATCCCATCCTGAATCCTTTCTAATCAAGAGTCTCGTTTCTATTAAATGTCTTCCAGATGTTTGATTATTAATGGGCTCATAAGAGAAGGTTTTAATTAATACGGACCCCACAGGAAAGCTGAAAACAGAATTCTTTTGATAAGCGGCAATCTTGCCCTTGGGCACATATACAAATCGATGTTTATCAGCGTAGTCAGAGAATAAAGACGTTATTAACTCATAGGGAAGAACTCCGGGCACCGTTATTTGATCTTTAGTGTTCACAAAAAACCCATACTCGGATAATAATTTAGGGGGTGGATCAGCCAATATCGCAGAGTCATTAACTTGAGAGTAAAGATTGGAAGGCATAAGAATGATAATTAATATCAATCTAAGTAAAAATCTTTTCATAATTATTCTGAATTATTTATAAGCACAGGCTGAAGAGACTCTATCTTACGACTGTATTGACTCTGATCTCTGTCAATGGGATTGGGAAATGAGAGCAAATAACGCAGAGGTCTTATGGCTAAGAAAGACGCTTCACCATTATTATTTAATCTGATCTTTTCGTCCTCAGGTTGACCCAAAATCATCTGTGAGATTGGTAAAACGCCATCCCAAAAAATATCTGGCATGTCACCTTCTGATAACTCATAGAGAATGCCAGCTAATTCTTTATCTGTATCTGGATTAAAACCACTTGCTCCAAAACGGTTACCATGAATTTGGATGGATTTAGGATAGGGGTAATAATTTTCATCGCTCTCCTTGATTAGGGTCACTGTAGCTGACAATAGCTATATTCAATGTTCCATTGTCTGAAATATCATTATCAAAAACCTCCACATCAGAATTAGCCATAATGATAATTCCCGTACCTCTGGGTACTTCGCCAACGATATTACCCTCAGGTGCAAAATTATCAGTATTGTTATCTATGATTAGGTTATCAAACACCCTGACATGATGTCCGCCTTGCTGAGGAAGATCAGGAAGATCAAAGACCAATATGCCGCCTGTATTGTATCGAGCAATATTATTCTTAACATCGGCAAAATAAGAATTCTCAATTTCAATACCTGCAACGTTATACTCCGCCACACTGTTCTTGACGATAATATTCTCTGATTGCCCTACATAAATTCCAGCATCTGAAGCGCCTATAGCAATACATCCATCGATAAGAACATTTTTGGATTCCACTGGATACAGGCCATAAGCTCCATTGCTTGCCTTTGGACCATTCGTCCATTCAGTTCTTATATTCAAAAAAGAAATACCATCAGAACCCTTAGCTTTAATTGCATCTCCCTTGGTATTTATGATGGCAAAATCCTTTAGAGTGATTCCATCAGAAGTTATCATTAAGCCCTGAGCCCCGGGCATCTGGTTAGAGAAATCCAGCACAGTGTTTTGATGCCCGCTACCAGTAATTGTGACATTATCAATATCTAGAGAAAGTCCGTCCTCGATTTGATAAACGCCAGTTGTAAGCTGTATTTCATCTCCTGATTCTGCAAGAATCATTGCTTCTTGAAGTTGCTCTTGAGCATTTTTACTCGGGGGTACAATAATGACCTTTGAAACAGCATCAAAACTGTTGAATAAGAAAAGTACAGTTATAAGTAAAATTCGCATTGATTTATTTTATCAGAGTTGACTTTTAAAGTTTTTTACCAGCCGCAAACCCTTCCTTCATTTTGAACGTCCAGCCAATCCTTCAATGGCGAATAGTAATTCAACATCGATCTACCGCTCAATTCCCTTTCACCGATAATTGCCTCTAAAGCATCTTGCCAAGGTTGGCTTTGACCAAGGCTCAACATCGATCTAAGTTTCTCTCCTGCCAATTCATTATTATATATAGTGCATTCATGAAGTTCTCCTTCAAAACCTATCGACTCACAAAGTGACTCATGGAACTGATACTGTAATATCCTAGGGGAGATAGTATCTTGTGTATGGTGTATTACCAGGAATATGGTACTTTGCCCCAGGATCAAAAGCATCAGAAGGTCTGTCCATTGGTGATCCTATGCCTTGATATTTTTCTCTCAATTCCCACCAGTAATCATTAAGTTCATCATCGGTTAAATCGCCATCAAAAACCGCCATTCTCCATTTATCTAACATTAACGTCCAAGGCGCTGCAACAACTCCATCAAGTGCTTGCTTCATCAATAAGGCTATAGCATTTGACTTTGCTTCATTGGATTCTTCAGGAGTTATAAAATTAATCTGCTCGAGATAGTTCGGTGTAATAGATAAGGATAAAAGGTCTCCGACAGCCTCATGAAAACCGTCATTTGCACCGCTTTGAAAGACTTCAGGTAAATCTGCATAAGCTTGATAGTAGAAGATATGACCCAGTTCATGATGAATGACAATAAAATCTTCTTCATTTTTTTGAATGCACATTTTAATTCTCAAGTCTTTGTTTTGGCTATCAATGTCCCAAGCACTTGCATGACAAACAACATTTCTATCTTGTGGTTTTACAAACAGTGATCTTTGCCAAAAACTATCCGGTAATGGCTTAAAACCAAGAGATAGAAAAAAATCTTCTGCGATTTCTACCATTTCAATTTCTGACAGATTCTTATCAGAAATAATCTTTGTTAGATCAATTGAATTACTTTGTTGTTCCTCTTGATAGACAAGATCGTAAATATTAGACCATGATTGTGCCCACATATTACCGAGAAGATGAGCAGGAATAGGTTCATCCAAAGCCACAATTTCATCTCCATAAATATCATTAAGCTCTGCTCTCACATGACACTGAAGAGCCTCGTATAATGGTTTTATGTCTTCATAAACCTCGTCAACCATAATTGCAAACTCTTCGGTAGGCATATCGTATTTACTAAACCATAATTCCGATAAACCACTAAAACCGAGATCTTTAGAGCCCTGATTGCCAATATCAACCATTCGAAGATATTTAGATTTCATAGGTTTACCTATCTCTCGCCAACCTGACCACGCTTTTAAAAGCTCGTCAGGATCTCTGGAGTTGTCAATAATGCTTTCAAACCCTTCCAGGTCGTAACAATCATCTTCAGTAAAACAGTGTTTTCCGGTGCCGTACATTGCTTCGAGCTCAGTCATTATCTGTGATAATTCACCGGCTAATTCATCATCAAGTGGTGGTGGCATAGGGAAAACCATTCTTTATTAGGTTCAGTGCTCTACGATCGAGTGGATCAACAGCAATATCATCAAAACTAGCTGCCTTTCTAGCCTCTTCAAGACCTTTTAAGGTGTAACGTTTACCATAATCAGCCGCGACTACTTGTGAATCATGAGTAATAAAGTTCGAAGCAATCCAATATGCTGAAGAAATAACAGGGCCTTCTGTCGTTGCTGTTGTTTCATATTCTTCTAGAAATTCTTTAGCTTGCTCAGCTGTTGGCTGTTCCTGACCATTATTAGAACATCCCATTACAAGTGGAAACAAGAAAACTAAATAAACAAACCTATTCATAAATTAGCACCCAATAAATTAATGTCTGGCGGAGAGGGAGGGATTCGAACCCCCGGATAGCTATTAACCATCAACGGTTTTCAAGACCGCCGCATTCGACCGCTCTGCCACCTCTCCAATACCTTGGAATCATCATATTATAGTGTGAAGTGAGTTTTTGAAACAGTAATATTATGGAACCATCCAGTTAGATCTTAATTCCTCTGTTTCCCAAACATGTATGGATCTTCGATGTCCAGAGCTTCTTAAATATAAGAATTCTAGTGAGTTGAAATGGAAGTTAATAACGGCAAAATTTTTATACCCCTCATCTATATTTATATTCTCAGAATCAACATCATACTTTCCTGGATCATCGATCTCTTTTCCTGGTGATTCTGAAATTGAGTAACAAACCTTAGACATCTCTTGTGAGTCCCTCCAAGCTAAATCAGCTATGTTATCTTGGTAATGGGTATCTATAGATCCATGAAGTTTTAATTGAATCTTTAATCCTGGGTCATAACCAAGTAATGTTGCATCTGAATTTTCTGAAACATCTTTAATTTTTCTTGAACGTGAATCTGAGTGTATTCTTAAAATCCTCTTCTCAGGATCAAATGCTCTCAAAACAATGACTCTACTGTTAATTTTTGAGTCTGAAAATGTAGAAAGAACAGGTGTATGAAATAAGCTACGTCTATTCTCAACGGCATTCTCAAGGACTTTTATAGATGCCTCAAGAGTCTCCTCTAACGTTTCATAGTGTTCGGGCAATTTCAGCATAATTCTATGGATTAATCGCCTTGTTCTAAATTTTTGAAACTTTCAGCAAAAGCCCTCTGCTTAGCAGTTTTCCATTCAGAATAGTCTTCATACATTTCTGAAGTTCTTAATGCAACATCTTGTGAGGTTAAGCCTTCGTGATACCAATCGTGAAATTGCTCTTCAATAGTGATTGAATTGTTATCCCATTTTTTACTAGTTTGATTCATACTTTACTCCTAACAGATTCTTAAGTTTGCTGCTTTTTTGAGAAGTTTTCATTAAAAATCCTTTAAAGTTGGTAGGATATTATTAAAAACAAAGAACGATGTTCAGTCCCTTAATATTTAACTTAAACAGGAATTATTATGAATAAAATAAAATCAAACCTCTTAATTATATTTACCTGCTTATTTGCAACCACTGCTATAGCCCAACCTGGGCTTAGTGTCTTTACTATAAATACAGACGATGCTGCTGGCTATTTAAAATGGTTAACAGAGAGCACACCTACTTTTGTAGATGCCTGGGGAGATTCGGTGGTTTCTTCAGGGATTTGTAGTCCTATATCCGGAGGCGAAGATGACGGTGATCATTATGTGTGGAATATTTCACCATCCATGACAGCAACACTTGAAGCTAACGATAGAGCATTTAACGACAAAGCTAGCCTTAAAGCCATAAGCAAAATTTCTAATAAACGAGACATTAAAAGAAGAGATATTTATAACGTTGTTAAACCATCGAACAATAGCTATAGTGCAGGAGTAACTCTCGCTCAATATAATCTCTTATCAAGACCCAATGATATGTCTAAATATATAAAAACCATAGAAGCTATGGAAAATGCTGCTTCTGAAAATGGTTTTGATGACATAGAATTTGTGGTTTTTGAGGGCTTTGGTGCCGGCGATTGGACAAGAATGGCTATGGCTAGTATACAAGCCCCAAGTATTGAGAGATTAGGAGCTTTCATGGATGCTAGACAATCAGACTGGATGGCGGAGAGCATGTCTGCCTTCCCTTCAATGAGAACTCCTGTTCGTGATTGGTTTTTACTTTGCACGACTCTTTCATCTGTAGAATAACCAAATAATTTCACTCTTTAAAAAAGGCCACCTCAGGTGGCCTTTTTTCTATAGAATGATTAGATTATTTATTTGGATTGAATAGATGAACAATAAGACATATCCCGAAGTTGGTGGCAAATCAGCAAAAAAAGCCTTGGTCCTTTTGGTAATTGTTTATGTCTTTAATTTTGTAGACCGACAAATTCTCTCAGTATTAGCAGAAGATATAAAAGCTGATCTAAATATTACCGATAGTGATTTAGGCTTCTTGTTTGGAACAGCATTTGCTGTCTTTTATTCAATTTTTGGGATCCCTCTAGGAAAGCTTGCTGATGTTTGGTCAAGAAAGAATTTACTCAGTATCGGGTTAGCTACATGGAGCATAATGACTGCTCTTTCAGGAACAGCGAAATCATTCACAGCATTATCAGCCTATAGAATTGGTGTGGGGATTGGGGAATCCAGTGCCAGTCCAGCTTCATACTCAATTTTATCTGATTATTTTTCGCCAAAAATAAGATCTACCATACTTTCAATTTATTCAAGTGGAGTCTATCTAGGTGCTGGTATTGGCTTATTTCTAGGTGGATGGATCGTCCAATTATGGACCAATGCTTTCCCGGATCCAACAATTGCTCCATTTGGACTTAAAGGTTGGCAAGCAGCTTTTATGATAGTAGGTCTACCTGGGGTAATTTTATCTTTCTTTACCTGGCGAATTGTTGAACCTAAAAGAGGCGGCAGCGAAGGCATAGAGACACCTGAAGAAAAACATCCGTTTAAAATGATGTTTAAAGAATTTATAGGTATTTCTCCATTTGGGATCTTGTATTCAGAAAAACCTCTAAAACCTTTTTTATTAATATTCTCTTTGGCTCACTTATCTTTCTAATGTGTTTCCAACTTACTCAAATAACAGGGATTTAGTGCAGTGGACTGCTTTTGGTCTAGGAGCTTATATCTTAACTTGCTGGATTCAAAGTCTGCAGATTAGGGAGCCGGTTACATTTGAAATGATCTTCGGGTCAAAGGCATTTATCCTCTCGACAATAGGCTTCCCGTTTATCTCATTTGTGACCTACTCTATGGCGGCTTTTGGGCCAGCATTTTATATGCGTAATCATGGCATTAACGAAGCAGAAGTTGCAACAATTCTTGGGCTAATGACTGCTTTCTTTGGAACAGCTGGGGTCATTGCAGGCGGGGTGATCGGAGATAAACTGAGGGAAAAATATATTAACGGGAGGTTATTTGTCGGCTTTGCGGTAATAATCATAGCTATCCCTTCTGGAATAGCATTCCTATATGAGGAAAATTTATATCTTTCTTATTTTTATTACGCCTTTTTCCAAATAGCTACACCGATGTGGGTTGGTATAGCGCCAGCAACAGCTTCAGATCTAGTTATGCCAAGAATGAGGGGAGTCGCTGGTGCTTTTTATATCTTAATGGTAAGCATGTTAGGTCTAGCGCTAGGTCCATATTGTGTGGGTAAGTTAAGTGATATTTATTTCACCAATGGGCTCTGGGAAAGGGCAGAAGCATTAAGAGATGCTCTGGCCTCAGGTTTGTCGGTTTTATCCATAACCACATTAGCCTTAATTGGCGCTTGTTATTATCTACCAAAGGAAGAAAAAACTAGGCTTGGGGAGAGCGAGAAGACTAGGCGAAGAAATTAATTAGAAGTGTCGTAGATTACCCAGATTTTAACGACTGTTTCTGGAACTGAAAATACGCCTTCCCAACCTGTGGGAACTACAACTCCTTCATTAGGACCTATCACCAATGTCGACCCGAGCTGTCGGTCATCTCTATGCCTCCTTTTAACACATACATGAACTCATCATAATCCAAAAAAGCGGGAATTGGCCTTTTGCTTCCCAAAGACCAATCTGAAATGATTCATCTTTATTGGTAAAACTAAGCGCCCCTTTGGCACGAAGCTGATCTTTGTTTCCACCAGAAAATTCTTTTGTTGATAGCGTCATAAAAATACTATCATTGTTGTAAATATTTCCAGCAACCTTGTTTAAATCCATTGATTTATCGTTCTCTGTTTGAGTCAGGCCGTCATAAATATAAATAATACTAAATCCTTGGTTATCTAAAAGTTCCTGTCCAACCCTTAGGGGTCATGAAGCCCTTTACCCTTTCCCAAAAATATTCTTTTCTCCAGATGAATTGATTGTTTCAATTTTTACCTTCCTTGATCAGCATCCAAGTATTATATGGATATGGCGAATCCATAACTTCTTGGCCAGCTTTTGCCTTCCAAACCCCAACACTAAAATTCTCATCTTCACTTAAAAAAAGCTCGATATCACTTGCCTGCCATTCTGCATACCCTGAATCATAGGCTTCATATTTCCCTAGATTTAATTTGATCTAATAATGATTGATTAACTTCTATTAATTCAGTGGCATTCAGGTTCAATGCAATAACTAGAAAGTAGAAACCTATTATTATCTGATTTTTCATTATCTCTCCTAAAGATTACTTTTTTTTTTTTCAATCTAAGCTCAAAATTAAGATCACCAAACTGGTTTTGATCTTCAGAAAATTTTTGCGTTTGATTTATAAGGGTTTCAGGCATATCTACTGTTCTTCTGGTCTTCATATCCACTGTGCACTATGGTTTCAGAGATAGAGGAAAGCTCATCGTTAGAATTTAATAAAACGCCGACAATATGAATAAGCTTATTGTTGTAATCATGAATCCTAAATCTAGGGTATATCTTTTCGCCCAAAAGAAACTCTTTTAGATACCTCAAGCTGTCTTCAATAGCAAAACATGAGAAGCCTTCATCAAAATACTCTTTGCTATACCCTATCTCCTCAAACAATGCTCTGGAATAGGTGTCATAGGCCTCTAGGTAATAAGCCACATTCATATGACCGTTAATGTCACACATATCTTCTGTAACCAGCTTTGCATCAGATGCATAAGGAAATAAAGTCTTGATGTCGTTCATAAAATCTACCGTACTACAGTTTTTTTACATTCATATTAATTTGTGCAGTAAAAACAACTTCATCATTAATATCCTTTATCTCAACAGGAACAATCTTATCGCCCTCTTCTTCCCAATTAATATTTCTTCCATCTGCAACTGCCACAAGATCTGTTTTAGCTTTTTTTAAATATTGAACTGACATTCCTGATGGCAACCATCTTGTGTTATCAGGAAGAGAAACCTCAGTTAACAATCCACCTGATAATTCAGCCATGTTGCACATCGCAATTGCATGCACGGTTTTAATATGATTAGTAACCGCCCTTCTCTTTCTCATTGAGACGGAACAATATCCATGATCGAGCTCTGTTATAACTGGTTTTATAGAGGAAAAATATGGTGTTAAAACACATACCATTTTACTGAAAATTCTCTTCCCTAAAGGAAATTGAGCTAGTCTTTTGTATACTTTTAGTGTTTTTTGCATCGTAATATTATTTCATATGTATTAAAGGTTAGATAGAAAATGAGTTTACAATCAAAACTATTGCTCTTCTCTAGTTTACTAGGAGCGATTATAGCTATTGGGTCTATAATTGAAAGTAACGAAAATTATAATGAGTTACCAGATCATATAGCAGCTACAGTTAATGGGGTGGTCATTGACCAACAGAAATTGAATACCGCAATAAGCCTCATAGCAAGCGACCGAAGAGAGGCAATAACTGAAAAGGATGAAAGATTAGCTCTTGATCGAATCATCGAAGAAGAATTATTGGTTCAACATGCCTTCGAAAATGGGTTTATAAACGTTGATGACAATATTAGAAAAACAATAGTCCGCTCTGTAGTTGATTCCATTGTCGAACAATCCAACACGTTGATACCAGATGATAATACCCTTAAAGAGTTTTATGAAAATCATCAGGCAATTTTCTCGATCGACGAACAAGTTAGAATTATTATCTTTAACTCCGAAAATATAGACGATGCGAACAGAGCCAAAATTATTTGGGATGATCAAAAAGATGAAGCCTCAGTTTTTAATAACATAGACAGCATTAGTAAATGGGATCTACCAAATGGTTATATACCTATAATGACTCTGCCCCGCCTAATTGGTCCAAATCTCGCAACAATAGCTAAAGAACTGCAAATAAGTGAAGTAAGCGCTCCAATAAGAACAGCTCCAGGCTACAGCATCGTGGCTTTAATTGATAAAAAAGAAAAACAAGTATTTGAATTCGAGGACATTAAAGAGATCGTTATACAAGAATATAGAAGACGATCAAGAGACGAAATTCTCTCTAGTCTACTCAAAGATTTAACGCTAAGGGCAGATATTAAGATAAACAGTAACCTAGATTAATGATTCGCTTACCAAGAACATATCTCTTCGGTTTTATTATCTTTGGTTTAATAAGCTCCATATCACAAAATGTGTTCGCTCACACCAGAAGTGTTTCCTATTCAAACTGGTTAATTACAGAATCTGAAATAATAATGACATTTACAGTCCCTGCCAGGGAAGTAACAAAATTAGATGAATATAAACTCTTATATCCTGATCTAAATGCCAGTTTGCAAAAACATTTATCAAACTCAATCGTACCGACCCCTGAATTAGAATTGGTTGAATCTAAACCCGTAAGAACCGAACAGGGAACGGTCGGCACCGAGCATACCTATAGATTAGAGAACATAAACCTTCTAAACATTAGAATCGATAGCTTCTTTCCAATAGCACCAGGGCACACTCATTACGCAACTATTAAAGATGAAAAGATGAGTCATAGGACCGTTATTATCAACCAGAAAAACAAATCCATTAACTTGATTTCTAATCAAACAGAGATCGCCAATAAAGGGATTCAAGGAAATGTTTTCCGACTACATTAATTTAGGTTTTTTTCATATCCTAAGCGGTTTAGATCATTTGGTTTTTCTTCTGGTCTTGCTATTGTTATGCACCAGCCTTAAGCAACTAGTACTTGCTGCCACTGGGTTTACTATTGGCCACAGTGTTACTTTGTTTTTGGCAGCATCCAATCTAATAATTCCTAAAATGCAGGTCATTGAATCTCTCATAGGTTTAACAATAGTGATAGCAAGTATAGAAGCAATCAGACTTCCGAGTAGAGAATTAAAGAGGTTAAGAGAACTGATCATAGTATTTATTGGATTTGCTCTTATATTGTCTATCTTCACATCGTTTTTAAGCAATACATTGTTAATCATTGGTATTGCCCTTTTAGTAATAAGTGTCTTAACGTTAATGGAAGATGAGGATACCTCCACTAGGTATCGACCAGCTTTAGCTGCGATATTTGGAACGATTCATGGGTTTGGTTTTGCTAATGTCCTAAGCGAGATTGAAATCATCAAATCCAACTTCCTAATAGCCTTATTTGGCTTTAATATTGGAGTTGAATTAGGTCAGATTCTTGTGCTCGCTTTCCTCTGGCCAGCTTTTTTATTGATAAGCAAAGAACCAAATCAAAACCACTTCATTGAAATTAGATCTGTGCTATCTTCTATCTTATTAGCAATTGGTCTATATTGGTTTATTACAAGATCTTTTATATAAAGATAAGAATTATATGGGGAGTGAATAGATGAGAAAATTTTTGAGATCATTAATTCTAATTGTATTGATAATTTCCATACCTTTAGCCATTGCACTCTATATAATCTCACCGCAATCATTAAGTGATAATTTTAGAACGAATCCCTTTACTGAAGAAACTATAACCAATAAAACAAGACCCATAGACTCTTTAGCAAAAGAAAAACAAATTCTTTGGGGTGATACACACGTTCATACCACCTATTCTATGGATGCTTTCTATATGTCATTGCCGATGATGTATGGTTCAAGGGGAGCATTCCCACCAGCTTTTGCATGTGATTATGCTCGATTTATTTCCCAGCTTGATTTCTATGTCTTAACCGATCATGCAGAATCTTACACACCAAGAACATGGAAAGATCAGGTGGATAGCGTGCGTCAATGTAATGCTGTTTCTGGTGATGAGAACAACCCTGACCTTGTGGCTTTTATTGGTTGGGAATGGACTCAAGCAGGAGCTACCCCTCAAACACACTACGGTCATCATAATGTGATGTTTAAAGATTATAAAGAAGGCATGATTCCAGATCGGCCTATTGCTTCTGGAGGAGCTGTGTCCAATCTTCTTAGAACCCAATTAGCTGATGTAAATAGAGACATGTACCTTATGGATCCATTGAATAGTGAATATTACTTTTCTTTTATAGACTATCTAGATCTTATTCAAGCTACGCCTAATTGTGAAAAAGGAATCCCTTCAAATTATCTTCCAGAAGACTGTTACGAAACTGCAGATACCCCAGGTGAATTGTATGCGAAACTTGATGACTGGGGTTTTAATGCAGAAGTGATTCCACACGGTACGACCTGGGGCTTTTACACGCCTCAAGCATCAACTTGGAAAGAATATACAAGAACTTCAAAGAACATTAGACCAGATTATAACAGCGTCGTTGAGATCTATTCAGGTCACGGCAATTCTGAACAATTCTATGATTTCTTAGAAGTTAACACTGATGAAAATGGCAACATTAGTTGCCCTGAACCCACATCAAATTATCTGCCTTCGTGTTATCAAGCGGGAGTGATTATGAAACAACTCTGCCTAGATGAAGGGAAATCAGAATCAATTTGTGCTGATCTTGCAACAAAAACTAGAGATGAATTTAATAAGTTCCCTGGAGCATCAGGCATTAGAGTACTCTTTGGAGCTGATAATCAATCTTGGCTTGATGCCGGGCAAGCTAGAAACACCTACTTACCAGCTTTCAATTACAGACCAAAAAAATCTGTGCAATACGCACTAGCCTTGAGAAATGAAGGATATGGCGATGATAAAGATCGATTTCGTTGGGGGTTTATTGGCTCCAGTGATACTCATTCGTCTCGAGCTGGTCATGGGTTTAAACAGTTATTAAGAGATAATGCAACCGAATCCACAGGAGCCGCCAGTAAAGCATGGAGAAAAATGATAAACCCTGTATCTGCCGAAAAAAGAGTCGCTAGGTTAAGAACAATAGAGGAACTCAACCAACTCACAGGAGCAACCATCATTGATACTGAACGACAAATGAGTTTTTTCACTCTTGGTGGGTTAATGGCAGTCCATTCGGAAGGTCGTGATCGAGATTCAATTTGGCAGGCCATGAAACGAAAAGAGGTATTTGCAACCACTGGTCATAGAATCCTAGTCTGGTTTGATTTATTGAATGAAGATGGTGATTTACCGATGGGTTCTGTAACTCAACAATCTGAAAATCCAAACTTTAGAGTAAAAGCCATGGGATCTTTTAAGCAACTTCCAGGATGTCCTGATTATGTTAAAGAAGCTTTAACAGTCAGACGACTCGAAAAAATGGCTGATAATGAATGTTATAACCCGTCTGATGATCGTTACCGCATAGAACGAATTGAAATCATTCGTATTAAGCCTCAGATCAATTCTGATGAAGACCCTATCAATCTCATTGAAGATGTTTGGAAAAGCTTCCTATGCGATCCTGACAGTCTTGAATGCACTGTAGAGTTTAGTGATGATGAATTTGAAGCTAATTCAAGGGATACTCTTTATTACGCAAGAGTTATTGAGGAAGATACACCTTTAGTTAATGGCGGTAATTTAAGAACAAAGTTTGACAATGAAGGTAATCCGATCTCAGTTGAGCCTTGCCATGCTGATTACCGACTCGATTACACAGAACAATGTCTTGGTCCTGGTGGACATAGAGCATGGTCTTCGCCTATTTTTATTGACTACAAAGAAAAAAAGGTTGTTGCTATAATCGCCGATGAACCTAATATCGAATTAGAGACAAACAATGACATCATTGAGCAACCCTCGATTAACTAAACGAGAATTTCTCAAATACAGCACAGGGCTATTATCTGCTGCTGTTCTGCCCTACCCCTATCAAGCAGCCTTAGCTAATGATCATTGGGATGTAATAGTTATTGGTGGAGGCACAGCCGGATTGCCAGCAGCCATCTTTGCTGCTAAACGTGGCCTTAAAGTTTTAGTTATCGAGAAAGCCTCAGTGATCGGTGGCACTTTATTTGTCTCAACAGGTCAAATTTCAGGTGCCGGCACAGTTTTCCAAGAAAGAAAAGGTATTAAAGATTCTCCCGATCAACATTATGACGACATTATGAGAATTAATAACAATACCTCTGATCCAGTTCTTACCAGAATCCTAGTGGATCATGCTGGACCGACCATCAATTGGCTTGCAAAGAACGGTTACACTATCTTTGAGAATCATCCCGTTAAAAAAATGGCTCATGATGCCTTTTCAGTTGCTAGATATCAGCAGGGGCCCAAGGGTACCACGAGCCCATGGGGTGGTGGTATTGCAATCTTAAATGCTATAAAACCAATAGTAGAACAAGAGATTAATAATGGTTCTATTACAATCCTTCTAGAAACCAGTGCGAATGATCTTATCCAGTCTTCCGACGGAGAGATCAAAGGTGTGGTTGTTGAAAATAACCTGGGCAATATTCTTGAGTACAGAGGTGAAAAAGTTATTCTCGCCTCTGGAGGATGCGCTTCAAACCCTAGGCTTTATGAAGAGTTACATGGAGTGCCACTATACTGTCAAATGGCCTACCCCCAAAGTCAAGGCGCAGGATTAATTCTGGGCCAATCGGTTGGCGGTTATCTTAGAGGTGGAGAGAAATACTCACCTTTGTATGGAATGATCCTCTCTGATGACAAAGTACCCTCAACACCCTACGGTGTAGCAAGAAATGTCATGGAAAGATTGCCTTGGGAAATTCTAGTCAACTCACAGGGTAAAAGATTTGTAAAGGAAGATCATGAAAGTGTTGATCACATCGAACATCGAATTGGTGAACAACCTGCTCATAGACATTGGACTATCGTCGATCAAAGAATGCTCGATGAAATGCCTGAGATAATCTACGACTGGCCAAATAAAAGAATCATGGATGAATCGAATAATCACTCCATGTTTAAAAGCGCAAACAGTATAAGAGATCTCGCTATAAAATCTGGCTTACACCCTAGAAATCTTGAATTGACCGTTCAGGAATACAACAACAATCTCAACAATAATCGTGCAGATGAATTTGGCAGACAGCATCGTCCCTTACCTCTGGTTAAAGGTCCATTCTATTCAATAAGAATGAGTGGGTGGAGTTTATGTTCATTTGCTGGACTGGGTGTTAACGGAAATTTTGAAGTTACAAAACCATCAGGAGAGTCAATTAAAAATCTTTATGCTATCGGTGAAGTTATTGGCTTTGGTTCAACTTCAGGTAACGCTTACGTTAATGGTATGGGAGTAACACCAGCGCTTACTTACGGTAAGCTCTTGGGAGAAAGAATATAAGGGATTTAATGATCCTGACTAAGAGGCAGATATTTTTGAGCCATTTGCCATCCCGCAAAAAACACGCCTGAGAAAATCACTGTGCTAGCCATTAATCTTAAATCAAAAGGGATAGCTAAGACATAGGTTTGAGCTAGTGTCGTCGTGCCAAGGCCGTTAATATAGACCCCAAAATTTACCACTATATGCCAAATAAAAACACTTGCTACAGCAGAGGTTAATAATGATGAGAAATTTTGTTTATGCATAAGACGTGATAGAAAACCTATTAGAATCATTGTCCCATAGACAAAAATCATAGTTTGCCCATAAAAGCCAAGAATCAAATCAGATAGAAATAACATAGAAACAGGAAGAATCAGTTGTAGCGGTTTGTTCTGAGTCAAAAAAGGCATAAAAACTGCCATTGCTAGTATTGGTGTAAAATTAGCTGGGAGAACGAATCTCGCTAAGACAATACAAGCTAGTATTAAAAGAGATGATTTTAAAAACTCAGAAATATTCATAGTTGTCCCTAATTTTTAAGAAGATTATATCAGAGGACTGCACAAAAAATAATGATTATTAATGTCCTTCAAGCGGATACACTAATTTAAATTTCTCTACTATAACCGGCATGTCATCCGAACACACTCTGTTGTATTCCGTAAGGATCCCATTCCAATAATCTCGATGCAAAGGAATCCATACTTCTGGATCTCTGACTGGAGGACCATCAATACTTGTTACGTCAGAATCAATCTGTCCAAAGGTAGTCTCAATTATCTCAGTCACTTGAACAATCAATTCTGGTTTACCGTCATAGGATAAAAGAATGATTGGCATGCCTTTCTTGGTCATTGGTAGATTTTCTGACTCCATAATCCATGGAAGAGAAAAGGTTCCAACTTTTTCACCGCCTTTTATAAAATCAATTATCAAGCCAGTAGTCTCTTCATCGATACCGATTGATCGTATTTGATGGTCCCTAGCAATCGAAGGTATTTCCTCTATTGCTTTACTCCAAAAAATATCAATAGGCTCAACATCGGGATTTTTCTCAGCCCCAGTGCCACTAATAGCAAATATACGATTCATAAATTTTTTAATAACAGAAAGAATTGCATGATAGAATTTTGCATATATATGAGACAGTTATCAAATAGATTCTTAGTCCAGTGAAAAACTATCACCAAATAAAATCTCTGGTTATATTGATCAGTGTATTTATTTTTTCAGTTAGTGCACCTGTTCAGTCACAATTTGAAGCCAATGATGCAATCACAGAACTTTCTACTCTTCAAGATGCGCTTGATGGTCAAGATATCAATGAACGTAATATCAAGGATGTTAGAGAGCGATCGGTAGCTCTAAGAGCTGAGGCACTGGGTTGTGTGGATGAAATTGAACCCCAAGTAGAAACACTTAAATTAGAAGTCGAGGCTTTAGAGCAAATCAATCCGGAAGTTGATATAGAGATCTATGAGCGGCTCTCTGATGCTAGAAATAGACTAACCAAAGAAGACGCAAAACTAAAAAACTGTTCACTTACCGTAGTTAGATCGACTCGAATTATTGACCTCTCTAATAAATTACTTAATGAATTAACGACAGAGCTTCTGAGCGAAAAAGGCACAAATATTCTTGAAGCCATCGCAACACTACCGAATCAAATCTCACAATTACCAGAATTGTTTCTTGATAATGCACTCGAAAGAATTAATTCCCAAAGTTTGATTTTCCTAGTGTTATTTCTAATATTAGGTTTTAGTTTTGGTTTCTTTATCGGTGACCAAATTAAAAAAATCCAATACTACGATATATTTAAAAGCTTAAACAGAGAGCTAATTCTTAATTTAAGATCCTTATTTAAGCCGTTTGGCCGAGTACAAGCGCCTGTTTTACTTGGGTCTTTAGGTATAGCTGCAGCTGTTAGCACGACTTTGTCTGTCAATCCTTCAGAATCTTGGATAGTCAGGTTAGCACTTAGTCCTTTCCTGGCTTCACTAGCTTACGTTTTTATAAACTTAGTTACCGGTTCCTTCTCACCTGCATCTATTGAAGGTGAAAATAAGATCAAACAAGCGAAGAAACTTAAGCAAAAACTTCGTTTTCTCACCTTAATATTAGTATTAAGTTACATCGTTTTTGGTCCCGATTGGTTAACGAGCGATATAGCTTCAGAACAATCTTTTATGAGAATAGGTATTGTCGGTGTCCTGATTATATCCATGATCTCAATACTTAATTCAGTTACGTTAGTTTTTACATCTGATGGTCAGTATGGCATCTTGAAATTCATTGGGTACTCCGCTTTAGGAATTAGTTTTCTAGCCGAACTATCTGGATTCCATAACTTATCAAGCTTTGTTCTTAGTGGATTTATGATCACCTTGATGTCGGCATACATTCTTTGGTCGCTATTAGAATTAAACGAATCATCTATCGAATGGGTAAATAACTCCACAAGTGTTGCAGGAGTAAGAATAAGAAACTTCTTCAACCTCACTAGAAGCACTGCTAAGTCAAGACTGGCTATTTATCAGTTATTCTTCGATGCTGTCTTTTGGATTGTATTCATCACAGTTTTATTTAGAACTTGGGATCCTACTGGAACGGTCCTAGGAACAATTTCATCCTATGCTACCGATGGTATTCCTATGGGTGATATTAGGATCATTCCATCAAATATCATTGCTGGAATAATAGCATTTGCAGTCCTAACTGCTGTAACTGGATGGATTAAACGATGGATTGATCGACGATGGTTAAGGCAGATCACAACGGATAGAGGAGCAAGAGATGCCTTGGTTACAATCGTTGGTTATACCGGTTTTACAATTTCTCTATTAGTAGGCCTATCAATAGGCGGGGTAAATATAACTGGACTTGCTGTCGTTGCAGGTGCGCTTTCAGTTGGGATAGGTTTTGGTCTTCAATCAATCGCTAACAACTTTATTTCAGGTATTATTCTTCTTTTTGAGCGACCCATAAAGGCTGGCGATTTTGTTTCAGTTGGTGATGTAGAGGGCATAGTTAAGAAAATTAGCATTAGAGCCACTGAGGTAGAAACTCTCGATAATCAAGACATGCTTATACCAAATTCAGAATTAATATCTGGACGAGTAACAAATTGGGTACTTCATAACCCTTATGGTCGAATAATTATCGAAATTGGAGTTGCTTATGGAAGTGATGTTGAGAAAGTTAAAGAGATACTTGAAGAGGTATCCTCAGATCACGATCAGGTTATCACTGACGGCCGAGCTTCTCCACCTAAGGCTCTGTTTATGGGTTTTGGTGACAGCTCACTCGACTTCCAGCTGAGAGTAAGAATTATTGATATTAAGAAAAGATACGATGTCCTCAGCGACTTAAACTTTGAAATTAATAAGATCTTTAA
Organism: Woeseia sp.; assembly: GCA_019653755.1. Classification (GTDB taxonomy): domain Bacteria; phylum Pseudomonadota; class Gammaproteobacteria; order Steroidobacterales; family UBA11654; genus CACPJA01. The sequence goes on from BPCL01000001.1 coordinate 444,649, forward strand.
TAAAGAAGGTATTACTATCCCGTTTCCACAAAGAGATATTCATATTAAAGATGAATCAAAAAAGAAATAATTAAATAATCTCTTTGTTATTCATGTATTTTCTCAAAGCCTCAGGAACGGTGACCGACCCATCTTCATTCTGATAATTTTCAAGGATTGCAATAAATGTTCTCCCTACTGCTAAGCCAGAGCCATTTAAAGTATGAACATAATCATTTTGTCCGTTCTCTTCATTCTTATACCTAGCTTTCATTCTTCTGGCCTGAAAAGATTCACAATTACTACAAGAAGAGATTTCCCTATACTTTTCCTGTGAGGGAATCCATACCTCAATATCATAGGTTTTAGCAGCTGAGAATCCCGTGTCAGATGAACATAGAACCACCACACGATAAGGTAGATTAAGCTTTACAAGAATTGATTCTGCGTTTGATGTTAATTCTTCTAAGGCATCGTATGATTCTTCTGGTTTAACGATATGAACGAGTTCTACTTTCTCAAATTGATGTTGTCGTATCATCCCCCTAGTATCTTGTCCATAGGATCCAGCTTCTTGTCGATAGCATGGGGTATGCGCAGCCATTTTCATTGGTAGTTGACTAGGATCAATAATAGATTCACGAATTAAGTTTGTTAGAGGAACTTCAGCTGTTGGAATGAGATATAAATCTTCTTCGTTCTCAATCTTATATTGATCCTCTGCAAATTTAGGAAGTTGGCCCGTGCCCACTAAAGATTCGGATTTAACTATGCTTGGAACATAATGCTCTATGTAACCGTTTTCATTTGTCTGAACATCTAACATGAAGTGAATTAATGCTCGATGAAGGAGAGCATAATCGTTACTCATTACAGCAAACCTTGAACCAGAAATCTTAGATGCTGATTCAAAATCTATCAGTCCATTCTTCTCGCCTAATTCTGTGTGATCTTTAGGCTCAAAATTAAACTCTTTTGGTTCACCCCAATTTCTAATCTCAAGATTGTCATTTTCGTCTTTTCCCTTAGGAACAGATTCATCAAGAAGATTTGGTAACTCCAGAGATAGTTTCTTAACTTCTTGTGATATTTTTTCAAAATCTGATTCCGATGCTTTAAGAGAATCATTAATTTTATTAACCTTTTCTATGTTCTGTTGTTTTGATGTTTCATCTAGACCAGATGAACCAATTTGTTTGCTCAACTTGTTTTTTTCAGACCTCAGTGTTTCTATTTCAGTTTGAATCTTGCGTGAAGATTCTTCTAAATCAAGAAAAACTCCAAGATCAAAATTATTGTCTCTTTTGGCTAAATTCTCTGCGACCTTTTTGGTTTTACTTCTAATTAATTTAGGATCAAGCATTGTTTTATTCGATGAATCTCATATATAAAAATGATTATAGCCGTTTGGTGAAAGTAAACAAACCAAGTAATATTCCTAATACGTCAAAAAACCAGTCCATCCATTCAAAGTATCTATCAGTAATCAGTGTCATTTGTGTCAATTCTAAGAAGAGACCATAAAGGATAAGAAAAATAGCGAATTGTCTTATTCTATTTCCACTAAATACAAGACATGACCATGAAGAAATAGTAAAAAATATAACTAGGTGTGCGATTTTATCTATGCCAAAGATCGGTTTGATTTCAGCTGATGGCAGGTTCGTAAAATGCAAAAATGCAACAAACAATAATAAAAAAACGGTAATAAAATTCTGGGTAGATCTAGGTAATGACTCTATGAATTCTCTCATCTTCTCTGGTCAATAACATCTGCAGAAGATGGATATTGAAAATTAAATAAATTATCAGAAAGTATCTGATTTATCTCAAATCTAGTGAATTCAATGCTTATAGAGTTAGCACTATTATCAAGGAGGTTAATCCCTTGAACCGTTCCAGAGTTAAAAGTGAACGTGATACTCTTATAATCACCCTCAACATCATCAAAACTAATATGTGTCTCACCATTGCTTAATTTCTTCTCTTTAAATCTGTAAGTGGAATTTATGGCCGAATTATTGAGGAATAAATTTACCCATGAAACTTGATTCTCCTCTAGATAATCCGAGATCACTATTTGCTCTAAATCAGCATCAAAATAAGTAATAGTATTTTTATCTATAAGGACAGTTTTTTGATTTGGATGCTTCATCTTCCAAAGCAGTTGATTCGGTTTCTTGATAAAAATCTCGCCTGTACTCTCCTGTAGCATTTGCGACGACCCATCTAAACTTCGCTGGATAAATTCGCCTTGAATAGTTTCAATCGTTTCCAAATAATCGATTGGATCAAAATCATTACCTGCTGCAAGACCTGGAAAAACCACTATGAAGAGCAGAGGGAACTTTAAGAGATCATAAACCATAAATGTTTGATTAATCTTCTGGTGGTGGAGGAGCGAGAACCTCTCTCTTGCCATTGGATTCAAGTTCGCTAACAATACCAATCTCTTCCATCTTTTCGACTATTCTTGCTGCTCGATTGTAGCCAATTCTAAGTTTTCTCTGCACCGATGAAATTGAGGCATTTCTGGATTCGGTAACCAATTTAACTGCTTCATCAAACAAAGGATCTGTTTCAGTGTCTCCATTCTCTGAAGTTTTATCATCAGATGAAAATTCACCTCCCTGAGCTGTAGTAACCTCGTCGATAAAGATTGGCTGGGATTTAGATTGAAGATCCGATGAAACACGATTTACCTCTTCATCTGAAACAAAAGCACCATGTACTCTAAGTGGGGTTGAAGAAGCAGGTGCTATATATAGCATATCTCCATTACCCAATAGGTTCTCAGCACCCATTTGGTCTAAAATGGTTCTGGAATCTACTTTAGCTGAAACCTGAAAGGCAATTCTTGCTGGAATATTTGCTTTTATTAATCCTGTGATTACATCAACAGAAGGTCTCTGGGTTGCAATAATCATATGAATGCCTGATGCCCTAGCTTTTGCTGCAAGTCGAGAAATAAGTTGTTCAACTTTTTTTCCGACCGTTAACATCATATCAGCTAGCTCGTCCACCACTACTACAAGATTGGGCAATGGTTCAAGATCTGGGGGTTCTATACTTTCTCCCTCATTTAATGCTTTATCAATATCGAAGAGCGGATCCTTAATAGGTTCACCTGATTTAATTGCCTCTTCAATTTTCACATTCATACCTCTGAGATTTCTGACCTTTAATGCCGACATTAGCTTGTATCGTCTCTCCATTTCCAGAACGCACCAACGAAGAGCATTGGCTGCCTCTCTCATATCAGTAACAACGGGGCATAAAAGATGAGGAATTCCTCCATAAACTGATAATTCAAGCATCTTTGGATCGATCAGAATCATTCTCACGTCTTTAGGGGTGGACTTATATAAAAGACTAATAATCATGGCGTTAATACCCACTGATTTTCCCGAACCAGTTGTTCCTGCAATTAATAAATGAGGCATTTTTTGTAAATCTGCAACAATCGGGTTTCCAGCAATGTCTTTACCTAGGGCGATTGATAGCGGAGAAGACTTTTCTTCGAAAGTTTTTGATCTCAGTATTTCTCCAAGAACAACTAAGGCCCTTTTTTCATTTGGAATTTCTATACCTATAAATGATTTACCCTCTATAACTTCAACAATTCTGACACTTGAAACAGAAAGTGATCTAGCTAAATCTTTTGAAAGATTGTTAATTTGATTAACTTTAACGCCAGGTGCTGGGTTGATTTCAAATCTTGTAACTATCGGGCCCGGCAATACCTCTTCGACTGTTGCATCAATTCCAAAATCTTTAAGCTTTAACTCAAGTAATCTTGATAAAGCCTCTAAGGATTCTTCTGAGTTTCCATACTTTTCACTACTCGCCTCATCAAGAAGGTCTAAACTTGGTATCAAGGACTCGGAGGATTCATCAAATAATTTAGTTTGCCTTTCCTTTGAAGCTTTTTTGCCTTCCTCGATAGGCGGTATAACTTTTTCTATTTTTGGTTTTGCGTTTTTTACGCTCTTTTCCTTCTTGGGTGTATCTTTAATAGTCTTCTCGACTGTTTCAGTCTCAGCTTTTTTTACTTTTTTATCAGCAGCATTATCTTTCATGTATAAAATTAATGACTTGAGAGTTGAGTAAATATAGCTAGAAATATCTATTACTGATAATCCGAGAAAGTCGATGACTTTTACCCAAGAAAAACCCAGGAATAAAGGCAAGAAGGAAAACCATAGAGCTAACATCAATAATGTCGTACCAATCACGTCTAAGAGTTGAATAAACGATGAGGCAATCATCAAACCCAAAATGCCTCCACTGCCCTCAGGCATCCATTCAATTAGGAAATGAATTGATGAGACAGTACATGTGCTTATCAGAATAAGAATAAAAGCTACCAGCTTGACAACTAATATTTCTTTGCTTGTCTTTGTCTCCTTTCCCTGAATAACTGAGATGGCAAACGAAATAAATAAAAGTGGAATGAAGTAACTTGCAACACCAAAGAAAACAAATGAAGTACTGGAGAAATAGGCACCAATTAAGCCAATGAAATTATTAATATCCTTATTGCCTGTGGTATTAAAACCTGGATCATTTGGATCAAAACTAAACAGGGAGATAAAAAGAATTAAAGATAAAGAAAACAGAACTATAGCCACTGATTCTCTGAGAATTGTGATCTTATTGACTAATTTTTTAAATCTATCGATTGAAATAATAATCCTTTAAAACACTTTGTAGTATATAGTTTTAATATTCATTTTTGATTGTTGTTTGCAATATTATGATTCTTTATGGAAAATCTAACAACACACTTTTCTAAATGACAAAAAGTAAACACAGAAAATTAATAATTCTAGGAGCAGGTCCAGCTGGATACAGTGCGGCAGTTTATGCTGCAAGAGCAAATTTAAAACCAACACTTATTACTGGTGCTGAGCCTGGAGGTCAACTGATGACGACTACTGAAGTTGAAAACTGGCCTGGAGACCCCGATGATCTTCTCGGTCCAGCCTTAATGGAAAGAATGTTGAAGCATGCCGAAAAATTTGAAACTGAAATAATTTATGACCATATCGAAAAGTCTGATCTGTCAAGTAAACCCTATAAACTCTTCGGAGGAAGCGAGACATACACTTGTGATGCATTGATTATTGCAACAGGCTCTACAGCAAAGTATTTAGGGCTTGATAGTGAAGAGAAATATAAAGGACGAGGGGTATCTGCATGCGCTACTTGTGATGGTTTCTTTTATAAGGATCAAGATGTGGTTGTAATTGGCGGAGGTAATGTTGCTGTTGAAGAATCTATCTATCTTTCAAATATTGCCAGCAAAGTAACACTAATTCATCGAAGAGATGAGTTACGAGCAGAAAAAATGTTACAAGACAAACTTTTTGAAAAAACAGGTGAGAAGGGAAATATCGATTTGCTCTGGAGCCACACTTTAGATGAAGTGTTAGGGGATGGTAATGAAGTTAATGAAGTTATTGTAAAGAGTGTTAACAATAATAAAAATAAATCTATCAAAGTTAAGGGTGTATTTATTGCCATTGGTCACAATCCAAATACAGAAATTTTCTCAAAACAATTAAAGATGGATCAAACAAATTATATCCTCTTAGACAAATCGTCTGATCGATTTTCAACACAAACCAGTATAGAAGGTGTTTTTGCAGCCGGCGATGTAGCTGATCCTGTCTACCGTCAGGCGGTTACTTCAGCTGGAAGTGGTTGCATGGCAGCCCTAGATGCAGAAAAATACTTAGACAATTTAAGTTAATATTCGTTTAAACTTAAACCCAATGGCTAAAGAAGAAGCAATACAAATGAACGGAGTGGTGAAAGAAACACTCCCTAATACTATTTTCAGAGTTGAACTAGAAAACGGCCATATGATAACTGCTCACATATCTGGAAAGATGAGAAAGAACTACATAAGAATTCTAACTGGCGACAAAGTTATCGTTGATATTAGTCCTTACGATTTATCAAAAGGAAGAATTGTTTTCAGAGAAAGTTAAAATATTGCTCTTTTTAAATCTTTGATGGAAAATAACTGAATAGCAAAAATTAACGGAGGCCTAATGAAAATTCTAAATAAAAATAAAAGATTTATTGCTTTAATCTCAGCTTTATTCTTAGTCGGTTGCTCCCATTTTAAAGATCAAATTGATGATTTAGACGAAGAGTTAGTGGTTGAGCAAGAGGTTGAAGAAGAGGTTCAAGAAACTGAAAAGTCAGCAGATCAGATCTGGGAAGAATTAGCAGAGAAAGCTCCCAAAAAATAACTGTCGCATTCTTCTTACAAGCGTAATAGAGCAGTGCCCCATGTAAATCCTGCTCCAAAGCTCTGAAGGAGAATAGTATCACCCTTCTTAATTCTTCCGTCAGTAATGCCCACATCTAGAGCCAATGGTATTGATGCTGCGGATGTATTGCCATGCTGATCTAAAGTCACAATTACTTTTTCCATTGGCATTTTCAACCTCTTGGCAACTGCTTGGATAATTCTTATATTTGCTTGATGAGGAACAAACCAATCAATTTTTTCAACCGTTAAATTATTCCTTTTGATGGCATCAACAGCAATAGATTCTAATTTTTTAACAGCTACTTTAAACACCTCATTGCCTTTCATATGAAGAAAATAGTCATTATCTTTCTCTGATCTAGGCCTTCTAGAGATGCCATAAGGAACATAGAGTAAATCCGAGTAAGCCCCATCTGCTCCAATATCAGAATAAAGAATACCGGGCGTTTCTGAAGGTTTTAATATCGCTGCTCCTCCACCATCTGCAAATAAGACACAAGTGTTTCTATCGTTCCAATCAGTAATTCTGGAAAGTGTTTCAGCCCCGACAACAAGTGCGCATTTAGATTCGCCTGAAATAATAAACTTATTAGCAATATTTAAAGCATAAATAAAACCACTGCATGCAGCCTCAATACTAAAAGCTGGACAATTCTTTAAACCTAATTCTTTTTGAATCATCACACCCACATTAGGTGTAGCGACATCTGGCGTGCAGGTGCCAATAATAATAAGATCGATTTCTTTAGGGTTTATTCCAGCCTTTTTTATAGCGTCTTGTGAAGCTTTTAAGGCAAGATCAGAAGTGGCTTGATTTTCATTAGCTATAGATCTTTGCTTGATTCCTGTTCGGGTTCTAATCCATTCATCAGAAGTATCAACACGCTTTTCAAGGTCTTGGTTGGTGATGATATTTTCTGGCAAAAAGCTGCCTATAGATTCTATTCTTGAATACATTATTAAAGCACCTCCATTAAGACGCTGAAATTAATTTCTTAATAATATCTTTCTCCACTTCATCAATCGCTGAAAGTAACGCATGATAAAAGCCGAATGAATCTGAAGCTCCGTGGCTTTTTACTACAACTCCATTTAAACCAAGTAATAAACCCCCATTGAATCGCCTTGGATCAATTCTACTTTTAAACTCATTTAAGGCTGGTTTAGCGAGAAATGAAGCGATCTTATTGTATGGATTAGAATTAAATGCATCACTTATAAAGCCATTGAGCATGTTTATGCTCCCTTCCATTGTTTTTACAGCAATATTGCCTGTAAAACCATCTGTAACGACGACATCGGCATAATCTTCAACAATATAGTTGCCTTCAATGAAACCGATATAATTTAAATCTGATTTTTCTAACAAGGTTGCGGCTTCCTTAATTACTTCATGCCCCTTAATCCGTTCATGTCCAATATTCAAAAGACAAATCCTTGGTTCTTTAATGTTTTTAATTTCTTTTGCAATGACCGAGCCCATCTTAGCAAATTCAAGAAGCTGTTCAGCTGTACAATTTGAATTAGCCCCTAAATCCAACATATAGGTAAAGCTCTTTATTGTGGGTATCGATTTAGCAAGGGCGGGGCGACTGATATTGGGGATAGTCTTAAGAAGGTGTTTCGAAATTGCTAATAGAGCCCCTGTGTTCCCTGAGCTAATACATGCATCCGCCTTTTTATTCGCAACCATCTCAACAGCTAATCTCATGGATGATTCTTTCTTTCTTCTTAAAACATCCATTGGAGAATCTTTCATTGTAATAACTTCTTCTGTGTGACGGATGCTAAGCCTGTCATCAATTCTCCCAGGAAGGTATTCTTTAATCTTCTCTTCATTACCGATCAAATGAAGATTGACTGATTCATTGACTGAAATAAGCTTTAAGGCTGCTTGCAAAGAAGAATGCGGATCGTTCTCACCGCTCATCACATCGAGAGCAAGTGTTACTGATTTGTTCATGGGATTACCCTACTCTTCTTCGTCTTCTGAGCTGGTTTTATCTTTTACTAATATAACTTGCTTGCCTCGGTAGAAGCCTTGGGGACTAATATTATGCCTGAGATGATTCTCTCCAGTATTTTGATCACTAGAAATCTCTGGTTTCTTAGCCTTAATCTGAGATCGTCTCATATCTCGTCTTGATCTTGTTTTTCTTTTCTTTTGTACTGCCATTTAACTCTCCCTCACTGTCTCTGATACTTACTTTTTAATCAAATCAGATAAGTTTGCAAAAGGTGTATTCTTAGTTTTATCTTTTATCTTATCTGACGAAGTAGTCAAAAACATGCCTACCGTATCGTTATTTTCACATAATTCAACACTTTTATGCATTATTGACATAGGCATAATTGACAGAATCTCATCTTCTATTATTTTTTCAATTGAGATTCCTTCGCCATCAATCTCTATCTTATCAATTTGTGAATGATGCTTTGTCTCTTGAGAGAAGCTATCTTCAAACTCAATATAAAGAGCAATCTTATTTGTCCAATTTAATTGACCAAGGCATCGTTGACAACTCAAACCTAAATTAAGACCTATATTACCCTTGAGAACTGGTAGCAAGGCTTCATTTTGGAGTAATAGGCAATCAACTTCGACAACATTTGATTGATCGCTACTGGAATCACCAAGCAGTTCAGAAACTCTAGAAAGCTTATTGGCAGAAAACGTCTCACTGAGGTTTGTTTTTTTTATCGATAAATCGAGTATTTCCTTATAACTCAATATTTGTTTAAACATCATCTAAGCAACTATATAATTCATCAATATTCTACCAATAAATTTATTTTAGGTTGCTAATCAATAATGAAAAGTAATTATGAGCAAATAATTCTTGGTTCCAGTTCAATATATAGAGCTGGATTATTAAAAAAATATATTCCTAACTTTCTAACTCTTAGTCCAGATATTGATGAATCACCCAAAGAAAAAGAATCAGCAAAAGATTTAGCTTTGAGGCTAGCTCTTACAAAAGCTAGAAAAATATCTCTTGGTGAACCTGATGCTTTGGTTATAGGATCAGACCAAGTAGCTTCTTTTAAAGGAAATATTCTAGGAAAACCAAAAAGTTACGAGGACGCCTATAAAACGATCACAGCTTTTTCAAACGGAGAGGTTATTTTCTATACAGGAATTGCAATAATCCATAAAAATAAGAGTCTTGAGGAGTCATATATAGATGTCACAAGAGTTATATTCAAAAATTTCAGTCATGAAATGCTTACAGAATACTTAGACTCTGAGGAGAAGCTTAATACCACTGCCGGGGTGAAGATGGAATCAAAACTTTTCCAGAAATTAGTTGATGAGATAGAAACGGAAGACCCTGAAGCTATTATAGGCCTACCAATCCAATGGCTATTAAAAAGACTAATCTCTTAGATTGGAAATAACCCGGCTTAATTCATCCCCTATATCACTCTCAAAAGTAATGATGCTCTTTGCATCATCAAGTGATGGGAACGAAATAGATGTTGCATGTAGAAACAATCTTTTCAACCCAGCACTCTGTGACAATACATCCGGTTGAGGATTATATCTTTGATCGCCAGCAAGAGGTTTATTAATGAAGCTCGCATGCGCTCTGATTTGATGAGTCTTACCTGTGATGGGTTTAATTTCAAATAATGCACAATCATCAAATTTTTCTAGTAATTTAAATTTGGTAATTGCCTTTTTCCCCTCCTTGTCTGGAATAGCTTTTCTTAAATTGTTTTTAGTATGAATTCTTAATGGTTGATCAACAATAAAACTATCTTCCTTAAAAGACCCCATCAATAAACCCAGGTAGGTTTTATCAATACTCCCTTCTCGGAAATATTGATGCAGCAATCTTAATTTGGATCTTTTTCTTGAGATCAAAAGGCAACCACTGGTCTCCTTATCTAATCGGTGAACGAGCTCTAAATCTTCTTTTGGATTATCTCTTTGATATCTTAAGAGTTCAATTAAACCTTGACTGCTGCCACTTCCCCCATGAACTGCCATTCTGCTCGGTTTATTCAAGACCAAGAATCCATCATCTTCATGAATAACAATATCGTTAATCCAATCGAGATTTTTTGGCTTTATTGGATTTCTCTTAGTGCCTTTATCATAAATTAAATTAGGTGGAATTCTAATCAGATCACCTTTTTTTAACTTGTACAAAGGCTTTATTCTCTTAGAATTGACTCTAACCTCTCCCTTTCTGATAATTTTATAAATCTTTGACTTAGGAACATCTTTTATTCGCTTAAGGAGATAGTTATCTAGCCTCATGTCTATTGAATCTTCGTCAATTAAAAACTTATTTTTACCTTCTTTAGAGCCCATATACTATTGATATTTAATGAATAATTAATTGTTTGTTGTTGTATGAGAAATAACTCTGCTATAATCCACACCTAGATTATTGATTATTTGAGAAAGATAATCACTTTTAATTAAAAAAAAGTGGAAATGATTCCACAAAACAACCCAAAAATGGGTAAGAATTTTTAAACAAAGACAATTTGATAGAAGATATCTTTGTTGGTAAGAAAAACAGTTTCATTAAGTTTATTAAGATTAAAAATAGACACGTCTTGGTAATAACCAAGAAACCAATCGAAGGAAAATATTTCTATCCTGTTGCCTACATATAGAGGTAACTATGAAAAGGATACTGATCAATGCGACTCAACAAGAAGAGTTGAGGGTCGCCATGGTGGATGGGCAAAAGCTTTATGATCTCGATATAGAGCTTTCGTCTGTAACACGTAAAAAAAATAACATCTATAAAGGTAAAATAACTAGAATTGAGCCTAGTCTTGATGCAGTTTTTGTGGACTTTGGGTCACAAAGAAACGGGTTTTTGCCCTACAGAGAGATTTCAAGAGAATACTATCTTTCCGAACCGATACCTGGAGAGAAACATAATATTAAAAACTTGTTTGAAGAAGGTCAGGATATTGTGGTTCAAGTTGTTAAAGAAGAACGGGGCACTAAAGGAGCAGCTCTAACAACTTATTTAAGTCTTGCGGGGCGATTTGCTGTGCTCATGCCAAATAGCTCTAAAGGTGGCGGAATCTCGAGAAAAATAACAGGCAAAGAAAGAGAAGAAACACTTAGTAGTCTTGCAAAGTTGGATATGCCTAAAGGCAGTAGCATGATAATTAGGACAGCAGGTGTAGGTCGATCTGACATAGAACTTCAATGGGATCTTAATTATCTTGTGGGTATATGGGATGCCATAAAGAAGTTAGCTGTTAAAGTTGAGGCGTCTTCTTTAATCTTCCAAGAAAACAATCTCATTGTGCGAGCTATGAGAGATCATCTAGAAGATGATATTGGTGAAATCATTATTGATGATAAAGAAACCTTTGATGACGCTAAAAAGTACATAAAGCAAGTTACACCAAAGAATGTAAAAAAGCTAAAACACTACACTGAAGATACACCGCTCTTCACTCGTTTCCAAATTGAGAATCAAATAGAATCTGCCTACTCAAATGAAGTGTCTTTGCCGTCAGGAGGAACAGTTGTGATAGATTACACAGAAGCTCTAGTGGCAATCGATATTAACTCTGGTAAGGCAACAAAAGCAGCTGATATTGAAGCCACTGCTCTTCAAACAAATATTGAAGCGGCGGAAGAAATTGCACGTCAATGCAAGCTGAGGGATTTAGGTGGATTAATCGTTATAGATTTTATTGATATGAGACCGTATAAAAATCAGAAAACTGTTGAAAATACCCTTAGAGCTGCTGTCAGACAGGATCGAGCAAGGGTTTCAGTTGGGTTTATCTCAAGATTTGGTCTTATGGAAATGTCTCGACAAAGATTGCGCCCTTCCCTTGATGACTCCGCGTATCGAATATGCAGAAACTGCAGTGGAATAGGTAAAGTTAGAAGCACAGAATCATTAGCCTTATCTGTCTTAAGGGTAGTCGGAGAAGAAGCAAGAAAAGAAAAAACAAAGAGCGTAATTGCCGATATACCTTCTGACGCAGCAAATTACCTGTTAAATGAAAAAAGGCAGTGGATAAAAGATATTGAAGAAAGAGAAAAGATCGATATCTCACTTATTGCTAATCCAGATTCATCGAGTGTTAATTATACAATCAAAAGAGTTCGTGAAGACGGAACAACCACTGAGATAAGCAGCAGGAATATTGCTAAAAATGATAGTAATAAAAACAAAAATGATGCTAGGAATATCAAAGCTTCTGAGACTGAAACTACAAATGGTCTTGAGCCCATAACAGCATGGGATGTTGAAGGGATTAAAGGCCCTAACATAATTGATCGCATTAAGTTTTGGCTGACCCCTAGTGATAAATCACCAACTAAGAAGAAAACTAAACCAAAACAAAGACCCAGAAGTAATCAAAAAAGGTCGAAAAATAATAATCCGTCAAGAAAGAGAAATACAAAACAAAATCCAACAAGGAAAAATAAAACTAATCCAAAAAGAAGAGTCAATAAAGGCAAATCAGATTCTTCAAAAACAGCTAAAAATAAATCCAGATCATCTAGCGATACTAATAAAAGAAAGGTGAAGGAAAAACAAAGTTCAAAAGAGACTGCTGTTAATAAATCTTCTAAGAGAAAGTCTACAGAGAAAAAAGTTAAGGCTGCTCCGAAAAAAGTGGATAAAAAAGTTAAGGCTGCTCCGAAAAAAGTGGATGAAAAAGTAAAAAAGGAAACACCTAAAACTAACAAGAAAGAGCCGGCTAAAACTGCTTCTAAGACAAAGAGTGATGCCACAAAAGTTTTACCTTGGGAAGATATAGTCCCGCCTAAGTAATATTCAGCTAAGAGGTTTCTACTAAATGCCTTATTAGTCCTTCAGCAGCCCTATCCAGAAGGTCTAGGACTAATTCAAATCCATCATCTCCACCATAATAAGGATCTGGCACTTCGATGTATTTACTATCATCGGTATAGTCTAAAAATAAAGATAGTTTGTCGTGATACTTTGAGTCAGATATTTGTTTCAGAGAATCCACATTACGATGGTCCATTGAAATAATATAATCAAAGTTTTCAAAATCAGAATTAACTACCAGTCTCGATATTTGATTTCTAATGTCAATTCCTCGTGACAAAGCTGCTTCTATTGATCGTTGGTCAGGACCCTGGCCTTCGTGATAACCATGAGTTCCACATGAGTCGATTAGAAAATTATTCTCCAAACCTCGTTCTTGAACTTTTTTTAATAAAATCCCTTCAGCTGAGGGAGATCTACAAATATTACCCATGCAAACAAATAAGATTTTATGTAATGGTTCTTCGCTCATCTTTTATTTATTCTTATAGATTGAATTGACTAGATGTAAATCTTCTTGGGTATCCACATCTGGGCCAGGTGGAGTTCTAGATTCCTCAACAATAATCTTCAAACCCAGCATATAAGCTCTCAACTGCTCTAATTTCTCTTTCTCTTCATCCAAAGATTGGCCATGATTGCTAAAGAGTTTCAGAGACGATCTCTTGTAGGCATATATTCCTATATGTCTTAAATAATTTATTGAATCATCTTCAATAAGTTCAAGCTTTCTTTTAAAGGCGATTGCTTCTTTTGTTTTGGTATTAAAAAACACCTTCACCGCATTTCTATCCTCCTCCTCACCTTTTGACAGGAAAGCTGTTGCAAGGGTTGCAATAGAATACTCAGGTTGATCTATTAATAACTGTGCAACTTGATCTATATTTTCAGTCGGCATCAAGGCATTATCGCCTTGAAGATTTACAATAATCTGCTCATTAGGCCAATCGAGTATTTCCGCTATTTCATTGACTCTATCTGTCCCAGATCGATGTTCTTGCTTAGTCATTAAACATTTAGCTCCAAATTGATTACAAGCTTCTTTTATTCTCTCAGAATCTGTTGCAACTATTACCTCAGTTGCTTGACTACCAAGAGCAGCTTCATAGACCCTCTGTATCATGGGTTTACCATTGATATCTTTAAGTGCTTTGCCTGGAAGCCTTTTGGAAGCATATCTAGCAGGTATTACGATTGAAAAACTCATAAGTCATCAAATAAAGTAAAAAATGCATATTCATCTCCCTTGTCTTCCCCTATTTCTATATATGGATCAAGAACAAAGGTGTTTTTAGGAAAAGGTTTATTATATTTCACTGCATCCTTAGGGGTCATAAAAAGTGGTGTTACATCATCCGAATAAATATTTATATCAACAACACCGTGATCTTCTATTTCTATAGGTACAACAATGATTCCGTATTTTTCGATATCTTTATAGAGTCTCTCTGGATTGCCTATACCCGCTAAAACCTGAACTGTTTTACCTGTGAATTCGCTAAGGTTATGTTTGCTGTTATCACTCAAGTTAAATACCACTTTATTATTAATAGTAAAATTGAAGACTGCTGTAATATTCCCTATACCTGAGCTATGGAGATGATTTTCCCAATTACTGAATGCTTCGTAACCACCGTTCAGTAGCACCAAATCAACATCGTATAATCTACTTATGCTCTCTCTCAATGGGCCAGCTGGAAGGAGATATTGATTTCCTAATAATCTTGTTCCGTCTACCACTGCAATTTCGTAATCTCTTCCCAACTTATAATGCTGCAATCCATCATCAGAAATAATGATTTCAGCTCCTGACTTAACCAGCATCTGGGCAGCTCTGTGCTTGTTCTTGCACACACAAACCATCGCATTAGATAGTCTTCTTGATAAATAAACAGCCTCATCACCAAAATCTATTGCATTATCATTCTCGGAAAGAATATACGGGTCTTTACTGCTTCTTCTGCCTTTATAGCCTCTTGAAATAATCCCAACTTTTTTTTTATGATCATGTTCATAAAAGAATTCAGATAATAAAATTGTGAGAGGAGTTTTTCCGGTCCCGCCTGCGGTTAAATTTCCTATTACGATAACCGGTACTTCAACATTCCTCACTTTTAAAACCCCAGATTTATAGAGTGAAGATCTGACTTTAACTATCAAAGAAAAAAGCTTAGATAAAATTATAAGTAAATAAGCAGGTTTCTTATCGCCATACCAAACTTCTTCTAATTTCCGAGAGAAATTAATCATTAAACTGCAGGCGATGAAGTGAGGCGTATTCAGCATTATTATTTATCAACTCCTCGTGTGTTCCCTCTTCAACAATCTGACCTTTTGATAGAACTATAATTCTATCTGCATTTTCAATAGTTGATAATCGATGCGCAATAACTAGGGTTGTGCGGTTTTCCATGAGTTGGTCTAATGCCTTTTGTATGTGCTGTTCACTCTCAGAATCAAGTGCAGAAGTAGCTTCATCAAGAATAAGTATTGGTGCATCTTTTAATAATGCTCTAGCGATAGCAATTCTCTGTCTCTGCCCCCCTGAAAGCAGAATCCCCTGATCACCAACTATTGTGTTCAAACCATCGGGAAGACTATCAATAAATTCATCCATATGCGCAGAAGAGACTGCTCTTCTTACCTCATCATCAGAATATTTACCGTACGCTATATTATTGAATATGGTGTCGTTAAATAAGGTAACTTCTTGGGTTACTAAACTGATATTGGATCTTAGCGATCTAAGAGAATAATTTTCTATATTCTCTGAGTCAATCATCAACTTCCCTGATGAAATATCATAGAATCTTGGAATTAAATTAACCAAGGTTGTTTTTCCGCTCCCTGATTTGCCCACAATAGCTAATTTTTCATTAGAGTTAATTGTTAGATTGATTCCTTCTAAGGTTCTATTATTATCATCGTAAGAAAAATTTACGTCTTGAAATGAAATTGAGCCAGCTACACCTTCTGCCTCAGTGGTCCCTTGATCCCTTTCATCCTTTTCATCGATTAATGAAAATATTGACCCAGCTGCAGCTATCCCTTTTTGTATCATGGCATTAACATTGGTAAGTCTTTTAAGAGGTGTCATAAGGAGAACCATAGCTGTGATGAAGCCACTGAAATCACCAACTGTCATGGCGCTTCTTACCTCATCAAGTGTGGCCACATAAACAACTCCTGCAACACCAAGAGAGGATAAAAAGATAGTAACTGCATCTCCTATAGCTTTAGTTGAGAACAGCTTCATATTGTGTTTCCTATTGTTTTCGTTCACCACTGAGAAACGCTCTTTTTCAAAGTCTTGGCCATCAAAAATTTTTATAATCCTATGGTTCTGAAGGGTTTCTTTTATAGCATGAGTGACATCGCCCATAGAATCCTGAATTCTTTCAGAATAACGCCTGAATAACTGACTCAGAAATCTTACTAAAAGAGCAATCAATGGGGCTACTATAAAAATTACTGAAGCCAACATTGGGCTTAGAAATATCATATAAGCAGTTAGAACAATTATTGTTAGCGTATCTCTTATCAGAACAGTGAGTATATTAGATGTAGATTCTGCAACTTGCTCAATGTTATAGGTCACTTTAGAAAGGAGCTCTGCGTTAGATTCCCTGTCTAAGAATAGAGTTGGAAGTGTAAGAAATTTATTATAAACCTCGCCTCTTAATAGTTTTATAACCTGTCGACCTATCCATGCAATATTATAAACTGAGAAGAATCCTGAGATACCTCTTACAAAAAAAATAATAATAACCGCTAGCGGCAAGAAAACTTTTATTTGATCTACGTCAAATGAACTCTCAGTCCCTGCAAAGCTGTCGGTTAAGGTCTTGATCAGGAAAGCGAAGCCGGTATCTGTGACTGCAAAAACCAGCATAGCGATGACACCAATAGAGAAAATTAGCCAATAGGGTTTTCCATAGCTAAGAAGTCTTAAATAAGTTTTATAACTGTGTTCCATAATAAATTTTATGGGAAATTATACGTTACTCCTTAAGGTCACGAGTCTTTCGATTATGATGATTTTGTGAAGTTTTAAAAACTATCATTTAGTTATCAGGGGAAGACGGTATTAATTTTCCAAAATTTAATTCATAAACTTTATCCATTCTCTTGGCTAATTCTTGGTTGTGCGTAACCATAATAAGACTAGTGTTGAGTGATCGGTTTAGATCGAGAAAACTATCGAAAACCCTGTCAGCTGTTTCGGGATCAAGATTTCCTGTAGGTTCATCAGCCAGTATTAAGCTTGGTGATGTGACTAAAGCCCTGGCCACTGCTACCCTCTGACATTCTCCTCCTGATAACTCATGAGGTTTATGATTTACTCTGTGCTCAAGACCGATCCTAATTAGTAAATCTTGTGCCTTTGCACTGGCCTCCTTGGTTGTTTGATTTCTAATCAGTAGAGGCATCATAGTGTTTTCCAGTGCCGTGAATTCATTCATAAGGTGGTGAAACTGATAGATAAAGCCAAAAAATTCATTTCTTAATCGACTTTTTGACTTATCGTTCAGATCTTCAGAACTCTCCCCTCTTACATACAACTCACCTCTGGTGGGAGAATCTAGAAGGCCAATAATTTGAAGTAGAGTTGTTTTACCACTGCCAGAGGGTCCAACAATTGCAAAAGTCTCCCCTTGTTCAATAGAAATCTCGATGCCATCGAGAACTTCGATATCATCTTCACCTAATCGAAAGTTCTTATGAATATTTTTTAGTTCTAGAATCTTTTCCATTGTTATCTGTTTAATTTCAATAATTCAGAAGGATTAATCTTTGTAGCGTTATAAGAAGGAATAAATGCAGATAGCATAGAGAGTATAACCGCAATAAAACAAATGCCTAAAACTTCAGTCCAAATAATATCTATTGGTATCTCACTTAAGAAATAAATCTCGGGCTGATATAAGTTGATATCAAATATAGTCTCAATAGTTAAAATAAGGCTGCTTAGATTCATGGACACCAAAAAGCCTAGAACACTTCCTATTATTGAACCTAGAAAACCAAGAAAAAATCCAAGCGTTAGAAAGACCTTGTAGAGAGACTTATTCTTTATACCCATGGAGCGCAGAACGGCAATGTTTGATCGTTTCTGTCTCGTCAGCATAATCAAAGTTGAAACAATATTAAAACAAGCGACACCCAGTATTAGAATCAGTACGATAAATATGATTTTCTTGGTTAATTCCAATGATCTAAAAAAATTTGGATTCTCCCTAGTCCAATCAGTAGCTAAAAACCCACCACCAGATTCAATTGAGATCTGTCTTGTATAAATAGAAGCTTTCTGAGGTTCAAAGTACTCGATGTCAGTACCAGTAAATTCATCTTGGATTTGAAAAAATAGTTTTGCGTCTTCTAGTGAAGAAAAAACTAAATGTCGATCAAGTTCAAAAACTCCAGATTCAAATATGCCTACAATATTAAATTCTTTTAAACGAGGAATAGCACCAAAGGGTAGAGAGGTATCGTCCTCTGTCATAATGGTTAACTTATCTCCTAATTGTAGGTCTAAATTCTCTGCTAGACCTTTACCGATTAAAACATTAAAAGGGCTTTCAAATAGGTCGTTAGCATTCCCAGAGGACATAAGCACTGATAGTTTATTCTTAATGACATTAGAATCCCTATTGAATGACTTGATCTGTATTGCCTCGAAATCTATATCACTTATGGCAAGCGCCTCTCCATGAATGAACACCGAATACGATTTAACATAATCTTTTGTGTTTAATACAGAGTGCAATTTTTCATCATCACTCCGATCACTTGTACTCATTACAGTTGCGTGAGGTATAAGACCAAGCATTTTTCTTTCTATCTCAGTTTGGAATCCATTCATTACAGACATAACTGTAAAAATAACTGCCACCCCCAAACTAATCCCTAAAAGACTTAAAATTGAGATAAGCGAAAACATAAAGTCATTCTTTTTTGACTGTATGAATGATCTGATGATTCGTGATTCAAAATGTTGATACATCCGATTTCCTAATTCCTGTAAAACCTTGTAATCAATGCGGGATCCTTCTTAGAAGCTTTCATAGAAGGTAAATAAGCAGCCAAGAAACTGACCAAGAAAGCGACCACAGAAATTATAATTATATCCTGCAGCCTTAACAGATAAGGCATATTTGAAATGTAATAAAGACCCGATGGAAAAAAATCAAAACCAAAGACAAGGTCTATAAAGTTTTCAATCTTACTTAAATTCTTCAGTGCAATAACACCAAGCAGTAAACCAAAAAATATACCCATAAGAGCATTAATCATTCCCTGTAGGAAAAATATCTGAGTAATATCTTTTTCTCTAAAGCCAAGTGTCCTCAATATTGCTATGTCCTTACTTTTTTCATTTATGGTCATTGAAATCATAACCATAATATTGAACATAGCCACCAAGACCACGAGAAATAATAAAGTACTCATTATTGTTTTCTCAATGACGATTGCTTTAAATAATGCACTGTTATTCATTGACCAATCACTTACAGTGAGTCCAGTGTTATTTAGCAGTCTTTCCAACTGAATGATGTATTTACTTGTTTGATATGGATCCTTAACCATAATGGACCAATGATTAAATAAGTTCTGATCCATACCTGAACCCAGAAGCTGATTACTAGCAACAATCACCAAAGAGTTATCGAACTTTGCAAGGCCAAATTCGATAATTTCGCTAACTATATAGCTCCGGGACTTCCCAAGCGAAAATGATAGCTTATTCTCAAGGCTAGGAATCCGAATGATTAATTGATCGCCAATTCTAATTCCCATTCGATAAGCCAAAGACTTGCCAATAATTATTTCAGATGATCCTAAATTAGATAGCTTAAACTGACCGAAAAAACCCTTTCCTGTGGAATTATTATCTAAGATATCTAGACCTTTTATTTGGACTCCAGCAGTCAAGTTATTGAATTGGATAACCCCTTTAGAATCTATTGAAGAAGATATAGACTCAATCCCCTCAATAAATGTTAGATCAATTCGATTTAATGGATTTGAGCTAATAGCTTGAGTGCTTTTTATCGTTATATGTGGCTCTACATTTAAAATTCGTTTATGAATTTCTGACTCAAATCCATTCATGATTGATAAAACGATAAGAATCGAAGCAATACCTATGGTGATCGCTATCGATGATACAAGACTTACAATAGAAATAAACTTACCTTTATCTCTTGTAAAAAGAAAACGACTGGCGATGAATAATTTGTTCTGCATCCTGTAAATTAAGTTTTAATGAGTAAGAAACATCATAAATACTTTAATCGTAAAGACGAAGAAAAAAACAACAAATCTGTGAAATAATACACTCCCTAAACGTCAATAAGATGAACAAGATAACCAAACAACTTTTAATCAATGCCAATGAACGAGAGTCAGGGGTTACTATCGCAAAATACGGTCAACTGTATGGTTCTTCATTAAGTTTAGCGATAGCAGAAGACATGTTATTCAAAAAGGAACCTCGCTTGCTTATCTGCCCAGATAGTCTCTCAACAGAATCAATGACCGAAGAAATTAAATTCTTTAACCAGACTAATCAAGAGATTGAGGTGTTTCCAGATTTAGAGATTTTGCCTTATGACTTGAGCTCACCAAGACGTGATGTTCTCTCAAAAAGATCAGAGATTATATACAAATTAATGAAAGGAGAAATTGATCTTCTAATAATTAATGCCTCCAACTGTCTATGGAAACTTCCACCTCGAAAATTCTTTGACTCTGAAAGTTTAGAAATAAAGGTTAGAGAAAAGTTGTCCATGGATGAACTAAAAAAATCCCTAAAACGAAATGGCTTTGATCGTGTTTCTGTGGTTAAAGATCAAGGAGAATATGCGGTAAGAGGTTCTATTATTGACTTATATTCACCAAATGAAATAAACCCTATAAGAATAGATATTGACGACGATTTTATTGACTCTATTCGACTGTTTGATAAGGATTCACAGTTAACAATAGAACAAGTAAAAGAAACTTCTATTATTTCGGCAAATCATTTTCCAAGAGACCTAAAATCCATAGACTCCTTTAAAACTAAGATGAGAAATCATTTCGAGGGAAATCAAATGGAATGGCCTTTATACAATGAGATCAATGATGATCCCGAAAGTCATGGAATCTATAATTATCTACCCTTATTTTTTGACTCTATGTCATCGATTATCGATTATTTAAACGGTGAGACTAAAATTTATCTATTAGAAAGTGCTTTATCGAGTCTATCTGAGTATGAAAAACAAATTCATCAAAGATTCTCTGATTACCAATCTGATACTCAGCCACTGATGCATCCTAATGATTTATTTTTTCAAAGTGAGAAAGAAATAAAGAAAATTAAGGCTCGGTGCTCAGTTCTGATTCAACCAGAGAAACTGTCCGACTCTGATAAAAGCATAAGCTTGAACTTTAACACTGAACCAATAAATCTAAGGATGGCTGGTAAGGATTTGTCCGATAGAGAAAAATTGCTTCAATACACTGAAGAAAACTCTATGGAAAAAGTTTTAATATCAGCTCCCACAAAAAATAAGGAATCAATTATCAGTGATTTTTTAAAATCCGAGGGAATAAAAGTAAATAAGATTGAAGAATGGGGTGAATTCCTTAATAACAGCAAAGGAATTTATATAACTCCTAAAATTCTAAGCAACGGTTTCGCGATAAACGATAAAAACACCGCAATCATCGGAGAAGCTGATTTATTTGGACAGCGATCAAAACGTCATGTGGGCACAAGAAAACAGCAGAACCCTGAGACTATCATTGAAAACTTGAAGGACTTAAGGATAGGAACCCTTGTTGTGCATAGAGATTATGGGATTGGAAAATATGATGGATTAACTAAATTAACCATCGATGAAGTTGAATCAGAGTATATCTGTATCAATTATGCTAAAGGTGATTTACTGCAATTACCAATAACCCAGATGGAGAAAATCTCCAGGTACATCGGTGACAGCAATGATGAGAGCTTATTGAGTTATCTTGGCAGTGACCAATGGAAGAAAATTTGCAGTAAAGCAAAAACTAAAGCACAAGATGTGGCTGCTGAACTTCTCGAACTCTATGCAAAAAGAAACTTAACGATTGGAAAGAATCAATCTACCAATGAGTATGAATATCAACAATTCTGCTCTGGGTTTCATTACATTCTAACCAAAGATCAAGCCCTAGCAATCAGTCAGGTACTGGATGATATGTCCTCGTCTAAGAAAATGGATAGATTAATCTGTGGGGATGTTGGTTTTGGAAAAACTGAGGTAGCTCTAAGGGCAGGTTTTTGTTCTGTGATGAATGGCAATCAAGTCGTCATCATGGTCCCAACAACTCTTCTTGCTCAACAGCATTACGAAACCTTTCAAGAAAGATTTAGTGATTGGCCAGTTAACATAGAGCTCTTATCTAGAACTCAAACTACGAAAAAAAGAGAAAAAATAATCGGCACTATTAAATCTGGTGAAACCGATATTATTATTGGCACACATGCTGTCTTATCAGAAAAGATAACCTATCCTAATATCGGTCTAGTTATTGTTGATGAAGAGCATAGATTTGGTGTCAGGCATAAAGAACAATTAAAAAAAATAAAGCACTCTGTTGATTATTTGGCCATGACAGCAACACCGATACCAAGGACTCTAAATATGGCTATCGGAGAACTTAAAGATATTTCTATGATATCAACACCGCCAGAAAGTCGTTTAGCCGTTAGAACATATATAAGTCGCTGGGAAGATGCGTTGATTAAAGAAGCATGTCAGAGAGAAATTAATAGAGGTGGTCAGATACTTTTTGTTCACAATAAGATTGAAGATATTAAGAAAATTGTGGATCGATTGAAGGCTTTTCTTCCTGGTATTTCCATGGAGATAGCTCATGGGAAGATGAGGGAAAAAAGACTAGAAGAGATTATGATGAAATACTATAACAACGAATTCAGCTTACTAGTAGCCACGACAATCATAGAAAGCGGACTTGATATACCTAATGCAAACACCATTATTATCAATAACGCTGATCGATTTGGTTTAGCTCAACTGCATCAATTAAGAGGAAGGGTTGGCCGTTCTGAGAGACAGTCATATGCTTACTTATTGACACCCCCAAAACAACTGCTATCCGCCGATGGAATCAAGCGTCTTGAAGCAATAGAGGCAATTGAGGATCTTGGTGTAGGATTTATTTTGGCTACTCATGATCTAGAGATAAGAGGTGCTGGAGAAATCCTTGGTGATGAACAAAGTGGGCAAATTCAAAAAATTGGATTCTCACTTTATAAAGATTTATTAGAAGAAGCTATTAACACATACAGAAATGATGACAAGGAAGAACAGAGTTCTTTTATGACAGATATCAATTTAGGTATTCCAAATCTAATCACGGAAGATTATATGCCTGATGTGCATCTAAGATTAATGTTTTACAAACGTATTTCTGCAGCAAAGGATTGGGCGCAGATAACAACCATAAAAAAAGAATTAAAAGATCGTTTTGGAAATTTGCCTGAATTTACCTTAAATCTTCTGCAAATCACTAAACTTAAACTAATAGCTAATGCTCTGGGAATTGAACGCATTAAGATGAGCAAACAGTACGGACGGCTCTACTTTCATCTCTCAACAAAAGTGGAAACTGATCAACTACTAAAATTAATAGAAAGCAACGGAGATAAATTCAGACTCTATCCTGATCAGTCTCTTGGATTTAAGGTGGAAAACTCTGAGGATAAAAAGAGGTTAGATGAAATTAGGGTTATGTTGGATTATTTAGCAAATGATCAAGTTCTTGAGACAACTCACTAATATTCTCATAACTAAACTCAGACTGACCTGAAGGTCTCATAACTTCTAGTTTACTATCAAAGTTCTTCTTATAATTACTTTGGACTGAATTTATAATCAAATTCATCTGCTCCTTCATGTGACAACATATAACCACATCACAACCGGAAGACAAGGCCAGATTAATACGTTCCTCCATTAAACCGATCTCTTCTGTGGCACCCATTGACAGATCATCCGAAAAAACCAATCCCTGAAATTGAAATTTTTGTCTCAGAAGATCATTTAACCAATATTCTGAAAATGTCACCATTGATGAATCAATACTCGGAAAGCAAATATGGGCAGTCATAATGGCAGATACATCTTTGTTGAATAGGCTTTGAAACGGCATTAAATCATTATCGAGATCATCTAGAGACCGCTCATCTATAGGCTTGTCAATGTGTGAATCAAGCGTCACTCCTCCATGTCCTGGAAAATGTTTAACAACGGCTTTCATGCCTATGCTCTTAAGCCCATTGATATAGGAATCAGATAACTCTGTGACAATTTCTGGAATCGAGTGAAAGGATCGATCACCAATAATATCCGACAACCCATGGTCAATATCAATGACTGGTGAGAAACTAAAATCAATGCCAACATCCATTAACTCCAATGCGTTAACCTGAGCTGCCAAAAAAGATGCTCTCAATCCCTCCTCTTTTGTTCGATCATAAATCTTTCCCAGTTCATTAAACGACGGCAGTTTATAAAATCCCTGCCTAAACCTTTGAACACGACCGCCCTCTTGATCGACACAGACGATTAATTCGGGTGATTTAACTTTCTTAATGGATCTAACCAACTCCATTAATTGCTCTCGATCCTCATAATTCTCTGAAAAAAGAATAACCCCGCCAATCAAATCATGTTGAAGTGTATGCCGATCATCTTCTGAGAGTTTCTTGCCCTCAATAGAAACTATAATAGGCCCAAGAATCATTGGTTAATCAATTTCAACTGGTGTACCAACTTTAACTAAATCAAAGAGCTCTTCAATATCATTGTTCGACATATTAATACATCCTATTGATCTTGGGATACCTAGAATGGCATCATCAGGAACACCATGTAGATATATATATCGTTGCATGGTATCCACATTACCTAATCTATTTTTACCCACTTCTGTTCCACTTAACCAAAGTATCCGAGTTAATATCCAGTCACCATCTTCTAAATTATGGCTATCGGGAGAATAGATATCACCAGTTGGTCTTCGATCTTTGAAAATTTGGCCGCGAGTCTCTCCCTCGCCTATCTTTGCTCGGATAATGTGTCTACCCCGTGGTGTGCAAAAACTATCTTTTTTCTCACCTGGACCAAATCTTGAGGTAGAGATTATATACTCACTAGTTTGAGAATCTATCTCAAGGTAGAGTCTTTGCTTAGCAATTGAAATCGTAATTCGGGCCATTGAATTTATAGCTGTTGAATAAACTCAGAATGAGGATTGTCTTGTGAAGCTAGAAATTTCTTAAGCGTGTCTTTCTTTGTATTTAGTTCTTGCTCATTAATAACTCCCATTGAGAGTTGATGCTGAACATAAATTAAATAAGTATTAAGAGCATCTGATTCACAATATCGTACAACTTCATCTATCTTTTTCTCTAGGTATAAATCCCAAACTGCATTTCCTGTATGCTCCGATTTGCCAGGTAACCCTAAATGTTTTGAGACCCAATCCAGTCCTGAAATTGAATTTACATCTCCATTTGATAATAGCGCCTTTAGGTCTGTGTGATGATTCTTGTCAAAGATCTTTTCATTGACCGCTAAATTATTCAACACAGCTCTAAAATAAAGGACAGGCACATCAAATCGATTGCCGTTCCATGTTACAAAATGATCCGCATCCTTAATAGAATCTAGAAAAGTTGCTACATCAGTACATGAACTTAATTCAATATGTCCATTGTGCTCAGTAACAAAGGAAATGGTAATAACCTTCTGTAGGTCAATCGGTAAAAACTCATTACCGTGCTTTTGTAGTTGTTGAAAAAACATAGAACGACCAATATCTTCATCGCTCAACCCATCGAGATTCATATGTTTTCTTCCAAAATCAAGATCGGGAATAGTCTCTATATCATAAATTATGGTCTTCACTGATTTCTCTCCAAAATAACGAAGGCCATTGACCAGGGTTTTTCATCGGTAAGGCTTACATGAGAAGATGCAATTCCTTCTCTATCAAATAACTTCTTCATATTGTCAGATAAAAGCAATTCAGGCTGTCCAGAGGGTTTTGCAACTATCCCAAAATCTTTCCAAGTCACGCCTTTAGAGATTCCTGTGCCAAGGGCCTTTGAAGCTGCTTCTTTACCTGCAAAGCGATTGGCTAAAAATCGATGCTGATCATTAGCTTCTTTGTAAAGCTCTATTTCAGAATAATTCAAAATCTTGGAGACAAAACGGTCTCCATACTTTTCATGGATCTTCTTTACACGGTCAACGTTGACCATATCCACACCAATACCAAAAATGCTCATTTCCTAGCTTTAGCCATTATGGCTTTCATTTCTTGAACAGCTCCTGCAATGCCCAAATCAATTGACTTAGAGATAATAGAATGACCGATGTTTAATTCCCTGATTTCTTTTATTGCTGCCACTTCAGCAGTGTTTTCATAATGAAGACCATGTCCTGCATTGACTCTTAGCCCTATTCGATCACCATGAATTGCACATTCTTTTATACGATTTAATTCATATTCCTGATCAGTGATATTAGGGCTATCAGCATAAAGGCCGGTATGAATTTCGATGGCATCTGCACCGACCATCTGACAGGATTCAATTTGCTTTGGATCGGGATCAACAAAAAGAGAAACTCTTATTCCTGACTTTTTCAACCGTCCTATAGAAGCAGCAAGTTCTTCGCGTTGAGAAAAAACATCTAAGCCACCTTCAGTGGTTAGCTCTTGTCTCTTTTCTGGAACCAGGCAGCAGTCATAAGGCTTAAGTAAACAGGCAATATCGACCATCTCTTCAGTTGCAGCCATCTCTAAATTAACCCTAGTTTCTATGACTGCAATTAATCTCTCCACATCGTGATCCTGGATATGCCTTCTATCCTCTCTAAGATGGACTGTAATGCTGTCAGCGCCATTCTTCTCTGCAATAAGAGCCATCTGGACCGGGTCAGGATAATTGATTCCTCTTGCTTGTCTCAGTGTTGCCACATGATCCACATTAACACCCAATAAAATACTGTCTTTTTTACTCATGGAATTAATTTCTATTTTTTATGATAATAGCTGATTCTTATAATCATTTGTAAGTTATAAGACCAAAAAAGTACTTTTTGCTCTAAAATAGGATAAGAATGAGTCATCTAGAAAAATTTGCAACAGTCGATCCATTTAAAGGGATGAATGGAAACAACCCTGGTAAATGCCAAAATCTTGTATCTGGACAATGGAGAGATGAAAAGGAATATTTCGATAATGTTCCTGATCCTCTAAACGGCGAGGACTTCTTGAAAATTCCAAATACAAAAAACGTTGATGAATTTATCAAGAACTTAGGAGATTGTCCTAAAAGTGGACTCCATAATCCTCTGAAAAACGTCGACCGCTATGTGATGCTAGGGAATGTCTGCGCCAAAGCTGCAGAGGTTATGAGAGATAAAGAAGTAGAGGATTTTTTCATTCGCTTAATTCAAAGAGTAATGCCAAAAACTGATAATCAATGCTATGGAGAAGTAAAAGTAACCAGAGTATTTTTAGAAAACTTTGCTGGTGACGGTGTGAGATTCCTAGGGAGGGGTTTTTCTAACCCAGGAGATCATGTGGGCCAAGAATCATCAGGTTATCGATGGCCTTACGGACCTGTGGTTATTATCGCACCCTTTAATTTCCCACTAGAGATCCCTGCACTTCAATTTATGGGGGCTCTTTTTATGGGCAACAGGCCGTTGATTAAGTCAGCGACAACCGTCGGCGTTGTGTTTGAGCAATTCCTGAGAATGCTTATATATTGTGGTCTACCAATAACAGATGCAGATATGATTCATTGCGGTGGATCAACAATGGGCAATTTAATCAAAGATTCTAATGAAAAAATAAGAATGCTTCAGTTTACAGGATCATCGCAAGTCGCAGAACAATTATCCCAAGATATGAACGGACGCATAAGAGTTGAAGATGCTGGGTTTGACTGGAAAGTCATAGGGCCAGACTATAGTTCTGAATGGGCAGATTACGTTGCCTGGCAATGCGATGAAGATGCATACAATGCTTCCGGTCAAAAATGCTCAGCACAAAGTATTTTATTTGTTCATGAAAATTGGACAGATCATTTGATGCCAAGATTAAAAAAGCTTGTAGAGCGAAGACGCTTGATAACCTGAGTATTGGACCTGTATTGACTTGGAGCAATAAAGAAATAAAGAATCATATCAATGCTCTACTGCAAATACCTGGCTCAGAGGTAGTCTTTGGGAACGAAGAACTAGAATCACATACTATCCCGAGCGTATATGGTTCAATGAAGCCAACCGCAGTAGAGATTCCAATTGAACAATTGCTTACCGATCATTTCGATCTTATTACCTCTGAAGTTTTTGGCCCTGTTCAAGTTATCATCAATTATAAACACGATGAGTTGTCGATTATTCTAGAAGCGTTGGAACGGATACCTCTACACTTAACCGCAGCGGTTGTGAGTAATGACCCATTATTCCAACAACAAGTATTAGGTCTAACAGTTAATGGAACAACTTATGCTGGAATCAGAGCTAGAACCACAGGAGCTCCTCAAAACCATTGGTTTGGACCGGCTGGAGATCCACGTTCAGCTGGTATAGGAACACCGGAAGCTATCATTAGTACTTGGAGTTGTCATAGAGAAATCATCAAAGATATTGGTCCGATAGACCCAGATTGGAGTACTCCCGAGCTAACCTAATGACCAGTTCCAATCAGCGGAGTCTTATCGAGATAGAATCCAATTTTGGACCCGATAATTATAAACCTCTACCTGTGGTGTTATCTAAAGGAGAAGGAGTTTGGGTCTGGGACGTAGATAATAAAAAATATTTAGATATGATGTCAGCCTACTCTGCAGTAAGTCATGGTCATTCACACCCTGAATTACTAAAAGTTCTCCATGAACAATCAGCACGCCTAGCCTTGACCTCAAGAGCCTTCTACACTGATACTCTTGGGCCATATCTAGAGACAATTACCTCAGTGAGTAATTTCGACATGGCACTACCAATGAATTCAGGAGCAGAAGCAGTAGA
Organism: Woeseia sp.; assembly: GCA_019653755.1. Lineage (GTDB taxonomy): Bacteria > Pseudomonadota > Gammaproteobacteria > Steroidobacterales > UBA11654 > CACPJA01. The sequence continues at coordinate 473,814 of BPCL01000001.1, forward strand.
AACAGCCATAAAGGCCTCTAGGCGATGGGCTTATCGATCTAAGAAAATAGAACCAAACAAAGCAGAAATTATTGTCGCTGACGGTAATTTTCATGGAAGAACCACTACCATTATTAGTTTTTCCAGTGATGCTAACTCTAAGGATGATTTTGGACCACACACACCTGGGTTTATTTCAGTGGAGTTTGGTTCATCTAAAGCTATTGAGGAGGCAATGACTGAAAACACAGCTGCTGTTTTAGTTGAACCAATTCAGGGTGAAGGAGGAATCATTATACCTCCAGACAATTGGCTAGCTGAGATTAGAGATATTTGCACAAAGCATGGGGTATTAATGATTCTTGATGAGGTGCAATCGGGCCTAGGTAGAACGGGGAAAATGTTTGCCTTTGAACACGCTAATATACAACCGGATGGTCTTATTTTAGGTAAAGCGCTTGGGGGAGGTTTTATGCCAGTATCATGCTTCCTATCATCTAAAGAAGTCATGCAATGGCTTAACCCAGGATCTCATGGCTCAACATTTGGCGGTAACCCTCTTGCAGCTGCAATAGGCAAAAGATCAATAGAACTCCTCGAGGAAGAAAACTTGATAGAAAATAGTCGTGTGCTTGGTGAATTTTTCAAAAATGCACTTGGTGATATTAACAGCAATGTAATTAAAGAAGTTAGAGGTAAAGGCCTTTGGATTGGTGTCGTCATTGACCCAAACTTTATCTCTGGTAAGGAATTATCTAAGTTATTATTAAAAGAAGGAATCTTATGCAAAGAAACACATGAGACAGTCATCCGATTTGCTCCTCCTCTTATAATCAATAAAGAAGAAATTGAATGGGCATTAGAGATAATAAAAACTACCATCCTTAAAGTGGAAAGCGAATCCAGATCTTAAAATGAGCCCTCAATCAACGAATCATGTGTTACTGATCAAACCTGTAGAATTTTATTCTAACGAGCAGACCATAGAGACCAACCATTATCAAAACACTAATAACAATAAACCACGATCAGAGATCCTGAATGAAGCTCTGGTTGAATTTGATCAGTTTGAGGAAAATCTATTAGATCATGATATTAGAGTGACCACTTTTTTAGGACAAAAAGGCTGCCCTGATAACATTTTTCCAAACTGGGCTGTTACATTTGATGATCAATCTATGCATATATTTAGCATGCTAGGTAAAAACAGAAGGCTGGAAAAATCAGAAAATCACATCCAAGATCTCAATCGTACATATAAAACCACTTTGGATTACAGCGAGTATGAAAATAAAGTCTCAGTTTTTAGAGGGTACAAGCAGCCTAGTCCTCGATAGGGTAAATCGATGGCGTATATGGGAATATCACCAAGATCTGATGAGGAACTTGCTAAGAAATGGGCAAGTGAACATGACTATCAATTATTTGCTTTTGAAACCCAGAGTCATACGGGAAAACCTATCTATCATAGTGATGTAATGATGTATATCGGAACTGAATTAGCTGTAATCTGCACAGAGGCAATTAAAACAGGGGCCAATAACGTGATTAACCAGTTATCAAAGACACACGAGATATTAGAAATTTCTAGCGATCAATTAATTAATTTCTGCGGTAACTGCATTGAAGTAAAAGACCTTAATAATTCCATTAACTTAATCATGTCGACTAGAGCTTATGAAGGTTATGAGAGCTCACAACTGAAGGTTTTAAATGATTATTTTAAACATATTATCCATTCAGATCTGAAGACAATTGAAGCCTATGGCGGTGGCTCTGCTCGATGTATGATTATGGAATTATTTTAATAAGCCTACCTAGGAAGTATATTTCTTATATAACTCTGGATCAGTGTCTCCTTCAGTCGAAAAAAAGAGCACTTTCGATGAAGTGTCCAGCTCTAAATGATCCCTCAAATCTGAATAAAGAGAATTAGTTGCAACCTCATGGAGAAAACCTATGGGGACTGCTCCGCTCTCGCCTGAAATTATCAGTGGGTCTCCCTGGAGTGGTTGAGACAATATTTGCATTCCCTTGATGGCTATATTGTCTTCACATATAGTAAAAAAATCAGCAATAGAAACAATAATATCCCAAGCCAAAATGCTTGGCATACCGCATGATAGACCTGCCATCATGGTGTTTAAATTAGGTGTTAAATGTGGCTTTTTATCGCCTATTTTTACAGAGTTAAAAAAACATGCTGCCCCAGATGGTTCAAGTAAGATAAATTTAGGTTTTTGTTTGTCCGATCTTATGAAGCTAGAAAATATTGAAGCTGCAAAAGAACCAACCCCAGCTTGAGCAATAACATGAGTAGGCCAATCAGAGGTTTGCTCAAAAAAATCTTGAACCATTGTTGTGTAACCTAACATGATGTTTTTTGCGACTTCCGTATAACCAGGCCAAGATGAGTCCTGAAGAAGCACCCAATCATTCTTAATAGCCTCTGTTTCAGCATACTTTACTGTTTCATCATAATTTAGATCTGTAATCTCAGCCTCGGCTTTATGTTCCAGAATTGTCTTAAGTCTAACCTCTGCAGTGCCTTTAGGCATAAAAACAACAGCCCGACAACCGTATCGTTCTGCGCACCAGGCAACAGCTCTCCCATGATTTCCATCAGTCGCAGTTACAAAGGTTAAATCCTTAATAGATTTTTTGTGACTTTTGATTGACTCAAAACTGAGATTAGATTGTCCTTTTGGAATGTGTTTTTTTATCTCTTCTGCCATCGCATAACTTGCTCCAAGAACCTTGAATGCATTTAAACCTAGCCTTTGACTCTCATCTTTTATGTAACAGTCTTTGATTCCTATCTTTTGAGCAAAATGCTTAAGATTAAGAAGTGGTGTAGGTAAATATCCCGGCAGAGTCTTATGAAAATTATAAGCTGTATCAGTATTCTCTTTAATAGACTCGCCACTAGAGTGATAAGGATTGGGAATTGATTCTATTTGTTTGTTCAATGTAAGTTAGAATTTATTTTTTAAATTGATCTGCAAACAAACACAAAATTTCATACATAATAGTAGCGCCAACTAAAGCTGTGTTTCCAGTTTGGTCAAAGGGAGGGGCAACCTCAACCACATCACCTCCTATAAAATTAAGGCCCAAAAGGCCTCTTAAGAATTGTTGAGCTTCAAGTGTTGTAATTCCTCCTACTTCTGGAGTTCCTGTGCCTGGTGCGTAAACAGGGTCTAAGCCATCAACATCAAAAGATAGGTAAACAGGTCCATTTTCCCCAAAAACATCTCTTGCTTCTTTTATAATGTTCTCTAATCCCATCTCATAAAATTCTTCAATAAATACAACACGCATACCTGATGACAAAGAGAAATCTATTCCGTCGAGAAAATTTTGTGCTCCCCTGATCCCTATTTGTATCGTTCTTTTAGGATCGAGAAGTCCATCCTCAACCGCTAATCTAAATGGTGAACCATGGTGAAACTTCGATCCCCAGATTTCACCCCAAGTATCAGTATGAGCATCGATATGTATCATTCCAATAGGACCGTCTTTAGCTATGCCTTTAAAAATGGGGTATGTAATTGAATGATCACCTCCGGCACTAAGAGGTATGACTCCAGCTTTTTTGATCTGACTAAAAAAATTAGAAATATCCTTCACAACAGCCTCATGACTATATTGTTCGGATAAAATAACATCACCAACATCTGCAATCTTTGCCTGATCAAAGGGATTTACTCTTGTCACGTGGTGATAACCTCTCATTAGACTGGATTGATTCCTTATTTCTCTAGGACCGTGTCGTGCTCCTGCACGATTCGTCACACCTCCGTCGTAAGGGACTCCAACTAAAGCTATTTCAAGATCATCCAAAGTTGTTGCTAATGGACTTCTCATGAACGTAGGGATGCCCGTATACCTTGGTTCAGAACTTGCCTGATATTCTTGCCCGGTAACAGGGGATTTACTTTTCTTATTTTTACTCATTGGTTTTATACATTTATGGATTTAACATATCATTAATTCCAGTGTGTTTGGAGGACATTATCCTTTGAAATTAAAAAAATTAGATCTGCATGGAATAAAACATCAGGAAGTGGACAGGATGGTCGAGAATTTCGTCTTTTTAAACCAAGCCGATGTTCCCCTTGAGATTGTTTGTGGAAATAGCCAAAGAATGATTGATTTGGTTATAGAAGTTCTTACAAGAGTCGAGTGCCAAGAGTATGAGCAAATCAGATTTGGGACCGTGATTATTAGAAAACTTTAATTATTTAAATCATTTTTTTAAGAGATTTAACCACCTTTTTGGTGTTTAACTCCTTTCCAGACAAATGATATTTAATAGATTCTCTAGCAATTCTCTTAGCAGTCCTCAATGTTTTAGGATCAGAGAAGTCTCTTTGATCAATAGCATGTATAACAGATCCTTTAATAAGGGCATCACGGGCAGAAGAAGCGATAGAACTAACAAAGCCCTCCTCTGCTATAAATCTGTATGACTGGTTTGGTTCGATCTTTTTTGACGACATAGCTTCGGTCTGAAAATTGATGGCATAACCAATTTCTGTAAGGAGCTTTATTTCAAATTCTCTAAGAATAATTTCACTCGAATCTGCATTGATAAATTCTCGATAGCCAAAGAATAAGTGTCAAATAAATCTGGGTAAGGGTCAGCAGTTGTTAAAAAGTTAAGAATAAGCTCATTTAAATAAAAAGCAGACATTAAATGTTTTCCTGTGACATTGGGTTGTTTTCTTGAGCTGATATCCACACTTCTTAATGTTTTTAGTTGTGATCGGCCTGACCAAGAAACCAATATTGGTGAAAAAGGCTGCAAAAAGGACTTGAATTTAGATTTAGGTCTTTTTGAACCTTTTGCAATAACATCGACTCTTCCATAATGGCGAGAAAATAAATTAATAATCTGGCTGGTCTCAGAGTAAGGCCGTTGATGGATTAAATAGGCTGGCTCACCTTCAATTAACTGATGGGACTTCATAAAGCCCTGTTTTTCCCTCTTTTGATTGACCGAACTTGAGTTGTAAGAAAGACTTTCTTGCCAACCAAAGTCTCTATTTCTTTTCTTGCTTCTGTACCAACCTGCTTGAGTAAACCGCCACCCTTACCAATAATAATTTTTTTATGGGCGTCTTTTTTTGTTTTAATCAGTAAATCTATCATCACAATCTTTTCTTTATCTTCAAAATTATCTATCGAGCAATCAAGACTATAAGGTAACTCATCTCTGAGGTGGTGCATTAATCGTTCTCTTAAAATCTCGGTTATTCGAAAAAAGGTATCCTTGTCAGTAACAGTGTCCTTATCAAATTCTGGAGACTTGATTGGCAGATGTCTTTCTATAACTTCAATCAATCTAATTAAATTTTTTTCATACAGTGCTGATATAGGAACGGTATCGATAAAAACATCATTCTCAGATCGGTCCTTTAGAAAATCAAGTATCTTATTCTTATCTTTGTATCGATCTACCTTGTTAACAACTAATATGCCCTGCATGCTCATTTCTTTAAGGTGGTTGAATATATAGTCATCAGTTTTCTTCCACACATTTGCTTCAACCATCATTAACACTAAATCTGCCTGAGATAAGGCATTAACTGCCTCTCTATTAAGAGCTTTGGAATTAAATTTCATTTGCTTTTCTGAGACGAGACCGGGCGTGTCGACGAAGATAATTTGTGATTCTTTATTGTGAACTATCCCTAAAACATTGATCTGTGTGGTTTGTGGCTTAGAAGTCACAATAGAAATTTTTTCGCCAACAAGAGAATTGACCAGTGTTGACTTCCCAACATTTGGTCTGCCTAATACGGCCACGTAACCTGTTTTCTTATTCTCCTTTGTCATCTGCAAGCCTTTTTAAGGCTTCCCGTGCGGCTTCTTGTTCGGCAATTTTAATTGTTTTTCCATCACCTGAGGTAGTAATACCCTCATCTTTTATCACACAATCAATGAAAAATTGCTGGTCGTGTTTTTCGCCAGTTGTTTTTATTAAACGATATTCTGGAAGATTCATTTGTTGTTGTTGCAGTAATTCTTGGAGTGTGCTTTTGTCATCTTTATAACTTAATGATGGATCAATAGAGTTTATTGAGTCATTAAAAATAGTTTTAATAACAGCTGCTATTTTTTCAAAGTTGCTATCCAGATAAATTGCTCCCACAATCGCCTCCAGGGTATTTGCTAAAATTGAATCTCTTTGCTGCCCACCTGAAAGGCTCTCCCCTTCCCCTAGAATAATCTGCTCATTAATACCCAGCTGTCTTGCTAAAGCTGACAATGACCTTTCATTAACTATTGATGCACGCATCAGGCTTAAGTTTCCTTCATCGACCGAAGGGTATAGCTGAAATAGTACATCACTCAAAACCAGGTCTAATACAGCATCGCCTAAAAATTCCAGGCGCTCGTTATTCTCTGCAGAATAACTCCTATGTGTTAATGCTAACTCCAAAAGTGAGGAGCTTCTAAAGTCATAGTTGAAGCTATTTAGACACCAATTAGATTTTGATTGATTACTCAAAATATGAAGTTATTCGATCTTGTCCCCAATTCTTTCCCATTTGGGAAAAGAGCTGAAATCCCAGTTAAACCATATTCGAGTGGCCCTCCCCACAAAGAGATCCCTTGAAACAAATCCAGGACACTCGTATCTACTGTCCTTACTGTTGTCTCGATTATCTCCCATAAAGAAATATTGGCCGTCTGGAACACTAAAGGACCCTTCTCTGCCCCGTCTCGATGGGATTAAAAGTAAAGAATGATTCCCTTCATCAAAAGTTTCTTCATAGACATGGGACCCGTATTGTTTAGGGTCCTTAAAAACTGATTGATATTTACTTTTCACTTTAGTGCCATTGATTGTAAGTTCTTTGTTGTTGTAGTTAATTTCATCGCCTGGTAAACCAACCAATCGCTTAATGTATTTGATAGAAGGGTCACAAGGAAAAAGAAACACAACAACATCACCTCTCTGAGGCTCATTAGTGGTTTTAAGTGATTTCCCGGTTACCGGTAGTCTGAGATCATAAGCATATTTTCTAACAATGATAAAATCTCCTTTCTCCAAGGTAGGCATCATTGAGCCCGAGGGAATCCTAAAAGGTTCAAAAATAAAAGATCTCAGTAAAAAGATAAGCAAGAGGATCGGAACCAAAGCTTCTGATAATTCTATGAGACTCGATTTCTTTTTCAAAAAAAATCGGCCAACAACCCAAATTAGAGATAAAAATAGGATGATAAAAAATAAAATTGTCTGAAAATCAAATATCATAAGTCATATTATAAGGCGATTGATTCTATAAATGCTGCACTATTATGAATTAATTATGACTTTCTTGAACCGTCTTTTCGCATAATGGATAGAAAGGCTTCTTGAGGAATTTCGACTGAACCAAATTGTTTCATTCGTTTCTTTCCTGCTTTTTGTTTTTTTAACAATTTCATTTTTCGAGTAACATCGCCTCCATAAAGCTTTGCGGTAACATTCTTTCTAAAGGCCTTAACATTGCCTCTAGCTATTATTTTGGCCCCTATCGCTGCTTGTAAAGCCACTTCAAACATCTGGCGTGGAATAATTTTCGTCAATCTTTCGATAATCTTTCTCCCTCTCTGGACAGCACTTTCTCTATGAATGATCACTGAGAATGCGTCCACCTTTTCTCTGTTAACTAAAATATCTAATCGAACCAATTGATCTGGTTTAAACCTTAGAAAAGAGTAGTCAAATGATGCGTAACCTTTTGAAATAGATTTGAGTTGATCAAAAAAATCCAACACCACTTCAGCCAGAGGTAACTCATAGTCTAAAACCACTTGTCTACCTAAATATTGTAAGCGTTTTTGAACTCCTCGCCTGGATTCACATAATTGAATAACGTTGCCGACAAAATCAGGAGGTAGAAGAATTGTTGCTTCCACAATAGGTTCACGGATTTCTTTAACATAATTCATAGCTGGAAGAGCATCAGGGTTATCGATTTGAATCACCTCACCATTGGTTTTAAGCACTTCATAAACCACAGTTGGTGAAGTTGTAACTAGATCCAGATTATATTCACGTTCTAATCGCTCTTGAACTATTTCCATGTGCAGCATACCAAGAAAACCACACCTAAAACCTATACCTAGGGCAGATGAAGATTCTGGCTCAAAATGAAGTGAGGCATCGTTTAATTTAAGTTTATCCAAAGCTTCCCTAAAAGCCTCGAGATCCTCTGAAACTGATGGGTAAAGGCCAGCAAATACTCTTGGCTGAATTGTTTTAAACCCTGGAAGAGCTTCTGTACTAGGATCTTTGTACTCTGTAATCGTATCACCTACAGGCGCTCCATAGATATCCTTAACACCTGCAATCAAGAACCCTACCTCTCCAGCTTCTAGTGATTTCTTACTTTTTGTTTTTGGTGTATAGACACCTACATCATTAACTGTAAATTCATTTTTGGTTGACATGACTTTGATTTTATCTCCAACCGAGATCTTTCCATTCACTATCCGAAGAAGAGAAACAACGCCCACGTATTGATCAAACCATGAATCAATTATTAATGCCTCTAGATTCTTTTTCTTATGATCAATAGGTGCTGGGATATCTGAAACAATTCTTTCCATTAATGCATCTATACCCTCCCCTGTTTTTGCACTGATCAAAATAGGTTCCTCAACTTCAATGCCTATAATTTCTTCAATGTCAGAAATAACTTTTTCAGGATCTGCTGCAGGTAGATCAATCTTATTAATAACAGGGATAATCTCTAAACCTTGTTCTATCGCACTGTAACAATTGGCAACACTCTGAGCCTCCACACCTTGAGATGCATCAACAACTAGTAGGGCTCCCTCGCAAGCTGCTAATGATCTGGATACTTCGTACGAAAAATCAACATGACCAGGAGTGTCAATCAGGTTTAAAACATAATTTGTACCGTTTTTGGCTGAATAGTCTAGAGAAACACTTTGTGCTTTTATAGTAATACCACGCTCTTGCTCAAGATCCATGGTATCCAACACTTGTTCTTTCATTTCTCTTTCATCAAGTCCACCGCATAATTGTATAAGTCGATCAGCAAGAGTCGATTTTCCATGATCGATGTGAGCGATAATTGAGAAATTTCTTATATTTTTCATTTGATCAAATAACCTTCAGTGCTCCCCAAAATTTCTGAAATAATTCGCTGCATTCCTGTGTCTTTAATTTCTTTTGGTTCAGCAAAATATTCTATTAATTTTGGATCCTGTAATTCTAGCAAATCAAGAAATATCCTCTGATCCTCTTCGGCAGCAGCTTTGTATTTCTGATTAAAATAATTTAGGAGAAGAAAATCTAGTTCCTTTGTTCCTCGCCTGCATCTCCACTTAATTCTGGATAAGTCATTTATGGTCTGATTCATTCACATCCTGAGTAGCTATCATTTTTTTAATCTCTGCAATAGCTTGGCCTGGATTAAGATCTTTTGGGCAAGCAAGTGAACAATTCATAATCGTGTGACACTTAAAAAGCTTGGATGAATCGTTAAGCTCTCTTAGTCTTTCTTCCTTAGCCTCATCTCTGCTGTCTTGAAGCCATCTATAAGATGCCAATAAAGCAGCAGGTCCTAAATACTTATCGCCGTTCCACCAGTAACTAGGACAAGCAGTTGAGCAACAGGCACAGAGGATGCAAGCAGAGGGTCGATCTATTTTTTCTTGCTGATCTTTGGTTTGATATCGTTCAGCCCCTTCTGGTGGTTCTGAACTCGGTTTTTAACCAGGGCTCAATGGAAGCGTACTGTTCATAAAAATCTGTAAGATCAATGACCAGATCCTTGACAACTTTCATATGAGGCAAAGGGTAGACTCTTATCTCCCCCTTTAAGTCTTTTATAGGTTGAGTACAAGCCAATGTGTTTACACCGTTAATGTTATGGGAGCAGGACCCACATATTCCTTCCCTGCATGACCTTCTAAATGAAAGCGAGGGATCAAAATCAGCTTTAATCTTAATTAAAGCATCTAACACCATTGGTCCGCATTGGTCTAAATCAATCTCATAGGTGTCTATTCTTGGATTAGAATCGTCATTAGGGTCATATCTGTATACCAGGAATTTTCTGATATTTTTAGCATCTTCATCAGCTTTAAATATATTACCTTTATTAACTTTAGAATTTTCAGGTAAGGTAAAGTCTGCCATCTGCTTAATCTCCTAATACACCCTAGCTTTTAATGGTATCGATTCAACTTCATCGGTCTTAGTATCAAGCTGAACTGGTTGAGAGTCAATACGAGTTTCATTGGTTAAATCTAACCAGCCTAAGCTATGCTTAAGCCAATTTTCATCATCGCGGTCTGGGTAATCATCTCTAGCGTGTGCGCCCCTACTCTCTTTCCTAGCCAAAGCAGATTCCATTGTAATGATAGCTTGGCCTAATAGATTTTCTAATTCCAATGTTTCAATTAGATCAGTGTTCCAAATTAGTCCTCTATCAGTAACAGAAACATCTTTAAACGAATCTAGGCAAGCTGAAAGTTTCTTTACCCCCTCTGAGAGAATCTCTTCTGTCCTAAAAACAGAGGCGTGGTTTTGCATAATCTGTTGCATCTCTAGCCTAATATCCGCTGTAGCTAAAGATCCCTTTGCAAATCTTATGGAATCAAATTTATCAACTATCCTATCGATTTCATCTTGAGGTAGTGATTCTTCTTTATCATCTTTATTAATTGTCCTCGCACATTGCTCTGCAGCCTCTTTTCCAAAAACCACCAAATCGAGAAGTGAGTTAGAGCCTAGTCTATTGGCACCGTGGACAGAAACAGAAGGGAGCCTCTCCAACTGCCATCAATCCTTCGACAACTTCCATCTCACCGTTCTTATTCTTGGTAACCACTTCAGTGTGTTTGTTTGTTGGGATGCCTCCCATGTCATAGTGAACAGTAGGAATAACAGGGATAGGTTCTTTGGTCACGTCAACATCTGCGAATATTCTAGCTGTTTCTGATATTCCAGGTAATCTCTCCTCAATTACTTTGGGGTCAAGGTGTTGCAGATTTAAGTCCATTCTATCCTTATTTGGTCCAACGCCTCTGCCCTCTATGATTTCAAGTGTAATGGACCGGCTGACGACATCTCGTGAAGCTAAATCTTTTGCATTTGGTGCGTATTTCTCCATGAATCGTTCGCCTTCAGAATTGGTCAAAAATCCGCCTTCGCCTCTCACTCCTTCAGTAATTAAACAACCAACCCCATATATGCCTGTTGGGTGAAATTGAACAAATTCCATATCTTGTAGAGGCAATCCAGCTCTCAAGACCATCCCAGAGCCATCTCCTGTACAGGTATGAGCTGCAGTGCATGAAAAATAGGTTCTTCCATGACCACCAGTGGCAAGTATTACTTTTTTAGCTTTAAAGAGATGCAGATGACCTGTTGACATTTCAAGGGCTACAATGCCCCTGCATTGACCGTTCTCCATAATTAGTTCAAGAGCAAAGAATTCAACAAAAAACTCAGCCTTATTTTTAATCGACTGCTGATAAAGAGTATGCAGCATCGCGTGACCGGTCCTATCAGCAGCAGCACAAGTCCTTTGAGCAATACCCTCCCCAAAATGAGTTGTCATCCCTCCAAAAGCCCTTTGATAAATCTTACCTTCAGGTGTCCTAGAAAATGGAATACCGTATCTTTCTAATTCTAAAACAGCAGTGGCAGCTTGTTTACACATGAATGCTATAGCGTCTTGATCACCAAGCCAATCAGAACCTTTGACAGTATCGTACATATGCCATCGCCAATCGTCTTCGCCCATATTACCTAATGCTGCACTAATACCTCCTTGTGCAGCCACAGTATGGCTTCTTGTAGGAAAAACTTTGGTAACACACGCTGTAGATAGTCCAGCTTCAACCAACCCTAGGGTCGCTCTCAATCCAGCACCGCCAGCTCCCACCACGACTACATCGTGCTGATGTTCAACAAATTCATATCCTTTAGTCATAATTTATGCATTAACCCTCATATAATTAGATTAATCAAAGCCTCAAATAAATTAATGAGATAATGACCGATGTCATTAATAACAATCGAAGCAATCTAATCATAAACATTATATTTCGCTGAGTTTGTGTTGTTGATATATAGTCTTCAACAATTACTTGTAATCCAAGTTCTCCGTGATACAGAGAGAAAATTACAGTTAAGAGAATTAGTAACTCATTTATGGGATTGGAGATCCATTCTCTAATAAGAATTAAGTCTGAACCATGAAATGTAAAAATAATTTGATAGATTAGCCAATAAGTTAAAAAGAAAACAATTATTGCTGTCTGCCTCTGACTCTTCCAATGCTCGCTTGAATGCTCAAAAGGAGCCACCCCAAATATCTTTCTAACTCTTAAAAATAATCTCATAGCAAATCCAGTATTTTTAACCAAAATAAACAAGCAAAAAGAATAGCTCCAACTACAACTAAAGCCCCAGATACTTTCAATTCATTCGTCTCAAAACCTTTACCTATATCCCACATTAAATGCCGAATACCGTTCAATGAGTGGTAAAAGAAAGCAAAACTTAAGGCTAGAAAGAAGAGCTTTATAATAATGTGATTTGAGAATCTAACAAATAATGTATAAGCAGAATCTCCTAAACCTAAAGAGATTAACCATATTGAAAGAAATACCCCGCCAAAACAAAGGGTGAACCCAGAAAATCTATGCATTATCGATAAGGTGTTAGTAACCTGCCACTTGTATATAGTCAAGTGAGGAGATAAAGGTTCATTATTTTTGCTCATATCTTGGTAAGATTTTTATTGATGAATTATACTTTATCTGGAATAACGGAACAGTTACTTTTTACAATTCGAGCATAATATTTAGAAAGATTTATGAAAACATTAGAACATCTATCAGTATTAAAAATTAGTGGAGATGATGCTACCGAGTTTCTGCAAGGTCAAATGACACAAGACACTGGCGAACTAAATGATGATCAAATACATCTGACATCCTTCTGCAATCCGCAAGGCAGAATCATTGCAACTTCTTTAATACAATATTGGAATGAAGCCTACTATCTTATTCTAAGTTCTGATCTAATTGATGATCTTGAAACCCATCTTCAGCGCTATATTCTCAGGTCAAAAGTCACTGTAGAGCAAAGCGAGAGAATGGTATTCGGCATTTATACAAATAACTCTGTCAGCAATCAACAATTGTTTAAATCACTTTCGAATGATTCAGAAAGAATGTTAGCACTTGCAAATCAAGTGCCTGAAAACATTGATGACTTTATTGCAAGCGAAGAATGGATTCAGTGTGATATTAAAAAAAAGATACCAATAATTACCAAGGAGAGCTCTCAAAAATTTATTCCTCAAATGCTCAATTTGGATATTTTAGATGCAGTCAGTTTTTCAAAAGGGGTTTCTACACGGGTCAAGAGGTTATAGCAAGAGTTCAACATAGAGGTAAAATTAAACAACGAATGTTTATAATAAATGATGAGAACCAAAGTCATATTCCAATTGGTTCAGAAATTCAAAATGAATCAAAGAAAGTTGGAACTGTTGTTATTTCTGCATTGATCAATGAAAAATCTACTAGTCTTGCTGTAATTAATACTTCTGATTCTGGGAATCAATTGAATATAAGGAATAAAGGAATCGTCCTCTTATAAAAGTTGATTGCTTATTTTGTTTCCTGGTTTTCTTCACAAATATAATATCTTCCCCAGTCACCATATATAGACTGATGCTCATAGATTATCTTCCTGGCATAGTTTCTATTTTCAATGATGGCCCAATCTGCCCTTTGGCTAAAATTCTCAACATTATTCCACCATTTTTGTGGGTTACCTCCACGTGACTTTGTTAGTTTTTTATCTCTATTTAACCAAGTAAGGCCTCCATTATATGAACTCAAAACCATTGCCCATTGTTCACATTCATTTTCAGATGAAATCCTCTCATACAACCAATTGTCATAGAGCAACATTGCTCTCATGGACCATTTCGGATTGTATACATTAGCTCTTTTTAACTCTGGATAGACATCCACTATCCAATCAGCTGTACTTCGAGTAAATTGACTTAGGCCTTCGGCATACTTACTTTTCGCAAGATGATTCCATGAACTTTCTTGGTGTATTTGAGATGCAAATAAAGGAATCGGAGCATTTAAGCCCCAAACAATTCGAGAATGCCTAATTAAGTCTCTTTTGTATTTAAGACTAGATCTTGGTGCTTCAGCATTGAGTTGAGGAATAATAAGAAAAAAAATAAGAAAAGTGACAAACAGTCTTATCACAATGCCATGGAGATACCCAATATGGTACCAAAAATAATAATCGCCCTTCTAATTGCAATTGAAGCCCTAATAATTGGGTCCTTTTCTATTTTATCAATCACTCCTGGCCTCATATGTGGAAATAACAAATAGTCTATCCAATAGCCAAGGATTGCCGCCAATGAAACTAAACTTGCTTTGAATATAATCACGGGAATCTGAGCTGGGCTGATTATGAAAACCATCCCTAAGAGTAATAATGTAACTAAAACAAATAGAGATCTATTAATTGGATTTTGCATGGGTTACTCCTTTAAAACTATTTATTTCTCATATGAGGGAATAACAAAACATCTCTTATTGAAGGTTTATCAGTGAAAATCATCGTTAACCTATCGATCCCCACCCCGAGACCTGAAGTTGGCGGCATTCCATATTCTAATGCTTCTATGTAATCTTCATCGTAAACCATAGCCTCATCGTCTCCACTATCTCTTTCCTTGACCTGATCCTTAAAACGTTGTGACTGATCATCGGGGTCATTTAATTCATGAAATCCATTTGCCAATTCTCTTCCTGCTATAAAGAACTCAAAACGATCAACCAACCAAGGGTCCTCATCATTAGCTCTTGATAAAGGAGAAACATCTTTTGGATAAGCTGTAATAAATGTGGGTTCAATCAAATGCTCTTCAACTGTTTTCTCAAAGATCTCTAATAGTAGTTTTCCAGCTGGCATGTCTTTACTGTTTTTGATCTTAAGTTTCTTACAAACTCCCAATAGATAGTGCTGATCTCTTAATTTTTCTCGATTCATATCGGGATTAAATTCCATCACTGATTCCTCTAGAGTAATTCTTTTATATGGACCCGATAAATCATACTCCTTATCCTGATATGTAATTGTTGTAGAGCCATATAGATCTTTAGAAATTTCTATAACCATTTCCTCAACCAAGGTCATGATCTCCTCATAAGAGGCAAATGCTAAATAAAGTTCTAGCATTGTAAACTCGGGATTGTGTTGGGTGGAAACGCCTTCGTTCCTAAAGGAACGATTGATTTCATAAACTCGATGCATACCCCCGACAACCAAACGCTTCAAATAAAGCTCAGGTGCAATTCGAAGATAAAAATCCTTATCCAGAGTATTGTGATGAGTAACAAATGGTCTAGCAATAGCACCGCCTGGGATTGGCTGCATCATTGGTGTTTCAACTTCAAGGATTTCTTGTTCGTTTAGATACTTTCTTATGGTAGTAATAATTTTTGATCGATTTTCAAAAACATCCCTACTCTCATCAGACATAATCAAATCGAGATATCTCTTGCGATATCTGGTTTCGGTATCTGTGAGACCATGGTATTTCTCCGGCAAGGGTCTTAACGATTTTGTGAGCAACTCAATTTCATTAGCATTAATAGTTAGTTCATCGGTTTTAGTTTTAAATAATGTTCCTTTGACCCATAAAATATCGCCGACATCATAGGTTTTAAACTGTTCATAGAGTTCTTCAGAAACATTCTTTGAATTAATAAATATCTGAATAGAGCTTGTTCCGTCTTTAATTTTAGAGAAACTGGATTTACCCATAATCCTCTTAGCCATCATTCTTCCAGCAATGGCTACCTCTTTATTAAGATTTTCAAGATCCTCTTTACTGGATTCTTCGTGGTTGTTATTTAAGTCAATACAATAACTATCAATGGGAATGGGTTTAGGAAAATTAAATCCTGACTCTCTAAGTGAGCTAAGTTTAGATCGCCTTTCTTTAATGAGTTTATTCTGATCTTCTTTTTTTTCTGACATTCTCTATTTTTTTAGATACCTTCTTTGAGGCTCGCTTCTAGAAATTTATTTATATCACCGTCCAGTATAGCTTCTGGATTACTGGATTCAATTTGCGTTCTTACATCTTTGACTCTCGATTGATCCAAGACATAAGATCTAATCTGGCTTCCCCATCCAATATCTGCTTTTGTGTCTTCAAGTGCTTGGGCTTTTTCTAAACGTTTTTGATGCTCTAACTCAAAAAGTCTAGCCCTCATTTGTTTCATTGCTGTGGCTTTATTCTTATGTTGGGACCTATCATTTTGACACTGAACAACAGTTCCACTAGGAAGATGAGTTATTCTTACGGCTGATTCAGTGGTGTTGACATGTTGACCTCCTGCTCCACTGGCCCGATAAACATCAATACGAAGATCGCTAGGATCGAGATCAATTTCAAAGTTATCTTCAATTTCAGGTGAGACAAAGACTGCGGCGAAAGAAGTGTGTCTTCTATTACCAGAATCAAACGGTGATTTTCTTACTAAACGGTGCACACCAGTTTCAGTTCTGAGCCAACCGAACGCAAAATCTCCTGAAATATGAATGGTTGCGCTTTTTATTCCTGCTACTTCTCCCGCGGAAGTTTCAATTAAATCAGCTTTAAAACCATTGGATTCACACCAGCGTAAATACATTCTCAAGAGCATGTTCGCCCAATCTTGAGCCTCGGTTCCACCTGACCCTGCCTGTATATCAAGAAAAGCGTTCGAGGTATCCATTTCGCCTGAAAACATCCTTTGTATTTCCAATTGACCAATTTCTTGATCACAGACTTCTAACTCTTTGGTTAATTCTTTAAGAGTGTCCTCGTCATCCTCATTAATAGCCAAGTCAAATAGCACCTCTGCGTCTTGAAGACGACTCGATATTAATTGAATAAGATTGAGTGTTTTCTCTAATGAAGACCGCTCTTGATTTAGTTTTTGAGAGAGTTCCCTATCGTCCCAAACTTCAGGATCATTTAAAGATTCCCGAGGATTGCATCAAGTCTAGATTGTTTAGTCTCATAGTCAAAGGTACCCCCTGAGTGAGGTAAACCGGTCGTTTAGTTCTGTTAATAATAATTTTATCTGTGCATCGTCCATACTAATCTCTCGAATCAGTGTTTATTATGTCATATGTTTTTCGCAAATCTATGAACTGCTGAATATAGTCAGCAGGTCTCTTAATGAAGACTTGGGTTCCGAGATTTTCCAATGCCACTGCGATAACTATTTTATTAACGGTAATTTCTGTTAACTCTTCAAACATCTGGGCGTATGCAGAGGATTGCATAAAGTAATTATCAATCCATTGTTCTTTTTTTGGTTTGGAACTGGTTTTAAAATCGATTACAGCTAATTCTCCCTCCCATTCAGCAATAAAGATCAACTCTACCTCCAACCCTTAAGTTATGACTAAATAAAGGCGCTTCAATCGCTCTTACCTTGCCTACATTTTGATCTAATACTTCCGATAAAGATTCAAACATTTTATATGTGTTACTTTTAGGTTCATCAAACAGGGTTTTCCTGCGGGGAACAATTCGTTCTTTAAATATAATTCAGCTAATCTATGAACCTCGTTGCCTCTTGATGTTGCAGCTTTAGTGATTTGATCTGCCTTCTCTTCTCCAATTCTTTGGCGCCAAGCCAAGATCCCATTTTTTAGCCAATATACCCGTCACAGAGGTCACTGAAGGATATGAATCTCCGTCAGGAGTTTTGTAAAATCGCTTACCATCCTCCATTGTTGTTTGGAGTTCTCGGAATTTTATAAGCTCAAGATTGAAAGACATGGTTTTTTGAAAGAGTATGTATAAGGGGTCTATTTAATTAGATTATTTATAGTCATAATGATTGTATATGAATGAAATAAATAACTCATTAATAGAAGCCAGAGGACCGAATAAAATTAAATTTAAAGGTAAATGGTTTACTAGTAGTTTTATGATTCTTAACAATGAAGTCATAGAACCTTGGGAACATTCTGAAGTCATTGGTTTTGATATTAATGATTTTTCCATAGCTTTAAAAAATAAATCTGAACTAGTCTTATTAGGCACTGGCGATCTGCAAATCTTTCCAAAAAACTCTGTACTCACCCAATTACTTAAACAAGGTATTGGGGTTGAGGTTATGGATACTGTGAGCGCCTGTCGAACATTTAATGTTCTGACTTCAGAATATAGAAGTCCTATGGCTATGCTAATAATAGAAACTAATCTTTAGGCAATCTCGATATGAGGAAATAGAGAATTAACAAAACAGCAAAAAAGATTAATATTTTAGTTAGCATCTCAAATCACGATTTAAATAATAAATAGAGAAAGAATAAGGCAATTATAAAATAGCCAATCTTATCAATATTTCTAACAATAGCATCCATCCCTTTCTCGCCACCAATTTTTGCTGCATAAGCGACCAAATAAAATCTTGCGCCCCTTGAAATAGTTGCAGCGATTATAAAGACAAAGAAGTTCATCTTCATTGCACCAGCCATAACCGTAAAGACTTTAAATGGAATCAGAGTGAAACCAGCGATTAAAATGATTGCTGAACCCCAAGATGAAAATAATTCCACTGCCTGATTGTAATAGCCCATTAGATTGAAAGTATTCATAAGGTCCATCGCGTAATCGATTGCAAACAAACCGATAAAGAACCCCAGGCAGCCTCCTATAACTGAGGCAATTGTGGTTACATTAGCATAGAGAAATGCCTTATTAGGCTTTGCTAAAGTCATTGGTGCTAGAATTACATCAGGTGGAATTGGGATGATGAACCAAGCTTCGATAAAGCTCCAAAAAAATAAGAAATACACGGCTAAAGGCTTTGCAGCTTGTTTAAGGATATAGTCTAGTGATGATGCAAAAAAACTTTTCATCCTCTAAAACTCAGCAATCCAATTTTGGAGACTTTTTATTTGTGTTTTATCTGTAAGATTAGTTGTCAATGGCGTGATTGACACCAAATTATTTTCTATGGCATTAAAATCAGTGCCTTTTTGATTGTCTTCTGCGGGTGGTGGTGGACCTATCCAGTGAATCTCATCACCATAAGCATCGATATTACCATTGGAAAGATCTGGTATTGCTCTTCTGCCTAGTTGTGTGATCGCATAACCTTGGATATCTTCTTTTGGGACATCGGGAACATTAATATTGAGCACTGCTTGATTCTTTAAATTTTTTATATGATCCCTAACGATTTCTGACATAACCTCTATAGCAGTGTCCATATAATTGGGCTTTAGATTTGTGATAGAGGCAGCCAAACAGGGTATAGCACTAAATCGACCTCCCATTGCAGCCCCCACAGTTCCAGAATAAAGCACATCATCACCTAAATTAGCTCCATGATTTATTCCGCTAATTAAGATATCTGGTGTTTCATCTAGAACTCTTGTTAAGGCTAAGAACACACAATCACTAGGGGTACCATTCACATAATAAGAATTATCTTCAAACTTTCTTATTCTGAGAGGATTTTTTAGAGTCAATGAACTGCTTGCACCACTGCAATTGTTCTCAGGAGCTACAACTGTAACATCAGCAAATTGTCTAAGTGATTCAGCAAGGCCTGTTAGGCCCTTTGAATAATATCCATCATCATTAGATAAAAGAATTTTCATCTTATAAAAAATTCTCTGCAATATATTTCATTCTGGACTGAACTTCATCTGAGAACCAGCCATCAGCAAATGATGTTGTAAATTGACCAAGCTCATTATCAAACCAATCATTGAGTTCTGACTTTGCAGTTAAACGAGTTAAATTCATTGCATTAGGAGGGAGTTGAACGAGTTCACCCAGCCATTCAAAGGTCTTCTCAACAACTTGATCTTTTTCGACAAGCTCATTTAACAATCCTAATTGATCTGCTTCTTCAAAACTGATCAAGCTACCTGTCATGGTAAGAGTTGAGGCCTTATTCTCTCCTACCAGTCTCGAGAGAGCCTTATATAAGATCATTGGCACCGGAAGACCTACAAAAACCTCATTCATCCCGATCTTATAGTCTCCTTTAGCAGCAATCCTATAATCACAAAAAATTGAAAGAACAGTGCCTCCAGCTGGACTATGGCCTGTCATCGCAGCAGCAAATGGAATTGGGCTTTTGGAAATTTTTGCCATTAGCCCCCAAAATGCTTTAAAAAAAATATCTATTTCATCTCTAGAAAGGGTTAATAATGTTTTAACATCCAAGCCCGCAGTAAATATGCCGTCCATTCCACTAAGCATTAATGCTTTTGCACCCTGCCCTGTGTTCTCATCAATTGCCTTGTGAATGTCCTCGAGTAGCTCCAGATTTAATGCATTCACTGGTTTTCTACACATTTGTATTTCTACTATTCCGTCTCTATCACTGGTTTTTACTAAACCACTCATTATTTTCTCCTTGAGTTGGTAATTATTTGGCAATCAAATAAAGTTCTTCGCCTTCTTTAATCATCCCCATTTCTGTTCTTGCTTTCTCTTCAAGTGCTTCTGTTCCGTCCTTTAAGTCTTTGATCTCCTGTTCTAATTCGCTATTTCTTATCATCATCTCTTTGTTTTCTTGCTGTTGAGTGTCGATCATCTGATTCAACTCTTCAGTTCGTTTTTTCCCATCCTCCTTAAACCAGATATCCATTTGCAACAAAATAAAAATAATAATCAAAATAAGAGTCAATATTCTCATGAAGCTATAAATCAATAACCGGTTTAAATGCTTCAATACCTAAGAAGTTTGAGCTTTCCCGAGGATAGATTCGATCCTTAATAGCTGGTTATATTTCTCCACACGGTCTGAACGACACAGTGAGCCTGTCTTAATTTGAGAAATATCCTTATGGATAGAAAGATCAGCAATTGTGCTATCACTTGTCTCTCCTGAGCGATGAGAAATGACGGTAGTGTAGTTATTTGATACTGCAAGCTCAATTGCAGCAAATGTTTCTGTAAGTGTCCCGATTTGATTTGGTTTAATTAATACTGAATTAGCTACCTCGGTATTAATTCCTTTTTGAAGTATTGATGGATTAGTTACAAATAAGTCATCACCGACAAGCTGACAAGAATCGCCTAGTCTATTTGTAAGCTCTCTCCATCCATCCCAGTCATTCTCAGCCAAACCATCTTCAATAGATATGATCGGATAATTAGCAACTAAGTCTTGCAGGTAATCGATAAATTGGTTTGCATCAAATACTTTATTTTCCGAGGATAAATGATATTTATGATCCTTGTAAAATTCACTACTAGCTACATCCAAACCTAGGTAAACGTCTGTACCTGCAGTCAGCCAACCTTCTCAATTGCTTCAAGGATAGTTTCTAATGCAGCTTTATTACTCGGTAGATTAGGAGCAAACCCACCTTCGTCACCAACAGCGGTATTCAAACCATTAGATTGGAGGACAGATTTTAGTGCATGAAATATCTCAACCCCTGCCATTAGAGCATCACTAAAAAGATTAAACCTCACAGGGAGAATCATAAATTCTTGAATATCAATATTATTATCAGCGTGTTCACCGCCATTAAGAATATTCATCATTGGCACGGGGAACGTATAATTCCCGTCTGCAAAATGTTGGAACAATTCATTTTTATTGTGGGCAGCTGCAGCATGTGCTGAAGCGAGAGAGACTGCCAAGATTGCATTAGCTCCAAGTCTCGACTTGTTCTCAGTTCCATCGAGGTCAATCATTAACTGATCAATTCTCTTTTGATCCTCAATAGATTGTCCTAAAAGAGCGCTTTGTATCTCCGTGTTAATGTTCTTAACCGCTTCCTGAACCCCTTTGCCTAGGTATTTATTTTGATCTCCATCTCTTAGTTCCACTGCCTCCCTTGAGCCTGTTGATGCTCCAGATGGAACTGAGGCTCTACCTATAGCTCCATTCTCAAGCTCAACAGTAGCTTCAACTGTAGGGTTCCCCCTAGAGTCTAATATTTGGATAGAATGAATTGAGGTGATCTTTCCCATTGATAAATCTATTTTCTATGCAGTTGTTATGTTTTAACTAAGTTATCAATTTTTACTAACTTTTCCATTAAAGGCTTAAGCTCATTCAATGGCAATGAATTTGGTCCATCACTCAGAGCCTTATCAGGATCAGGGTGAGTCTCTATAAAGATCCCTGCTATACCGACTGCGCTTGCAGCTCTTGCTAAGGGATTTATATACTCTCTTTGCCCATCCGATGAGCTACCCTTACCACCTGGCAGCTGAAGTGAATGCGTGGCATCAAAAATAACTGGGCATTGCGTTTCTTTCATGATGACCAGAGATCTCATATCAGAAACTAAATTGTTATACCCGAAACTATAACCTCTCTCACAAACTAATATGTTCTCATTTCCTTGTGACTTAGCCTTTTTCACAACATTTTCCATATCCCAAGGAGATAAAAATTGCCCCTTCTTAATATTCACGGGGATATTCTGTGCTACAACTTTTAAAATAAAATTCGTTTGCCGACACAAAAAAGCAGGTGTTTGAAGGATGTCAACAACTGATGAAACTTCATCCAATGGTGTGTCCTCATGAACATCAGTTAATACTGGAACGCCTATTTTTTCTTTTACACTTTGGAGGATCCTTAAACCCTCTTCTATACCAGGACCTCTATAACTGTCTATTGAGGTTCTATTGGCTTTATCAAAAGATGATTTAAATACATAAGGTATTCCAAGATTTTCAGTAATCTCTTTAATGTGTCCAGCCACGTCTTGAGCTAATGCTTCATTCTCAATCACACAAGTACCAGCGATGAGCAGCAGAGGTGACTCATTTGAAACTTCTATATTTGCAATCTTAACAGCCATAAATCTATTATTTTTCTGAATATTCTACAGCAGCCTGAACAAAAGATTGAAATAAAGGGTGCCCTTTAAGTGGTGAAGAAGTAAATTCAGGATGGAATTGACAACCAATAAACCACGGATGATCTTTGATTTCGATCATTTCAGCAAGACCATCTTTCGAAAACCCTGAGAAAACAAGTTCCTTTTCTTCCAGCTGTTCACGATAATTGCTATTAAATTCATAACGATGTCTGTGTCGCTCAAAAACTGAATCTTTACCGTATACAGATCTGGCCAGTGTTCCTTTTTGAAGCTGGCACTCTTGAGCACCCAATCTCATTGTGCCTCCTAGATCCGAGTCTTCATCTCTATTCTCTAATGAGCCATCACCATTTAGCCATTCAGTTATTAAGGCTATAACAGGAGCTTTTGTTTTTTGATTAAACTCAGTGCTGTTTGCATCCTTTAAACTCAAAACATTTCTTGTGTATTCAATGACAGCCGCTTGCATTCCTAGACATATGCCTAAAAAAGGAACTCTATTTAATCTTGCAAATTCTATTGATTGAATCATACCTTCAATACCTCTGTCTCCAAAACCTCCAGGTATTAATATCGCATCTAATTCATCCAATCCCTTCGTTCCTTTTTTTTGTATTTCTTCTGATTCAACATAAACAATCTCAATCTCTGAAGAAGCCTTAAATCCGGCATGCCTCAAAGCCTCACTTAATGAAATATAGGAATCTTTAAAATCTACGTATTTACCAACCATTCCAATCTTGATTTTGGCTTTTGCATTACTTTTTGCTTCCATTATGTTTTGCCAATCGGATAAATCAGCTTCAGGAGCATTTATTTTGAGTTTTTCTACAATAATGTCATCCAGACCTTGCTCTTTTAAAATAAGAGGAATTTGATAGATATCCTCTGCATCATGGGCTGATATTACAGCCTGTTTATTAACATTAGTAAATAAAGCAATTTTCTCAAAATGCTCCTTTGGTAATGGTAATTCTGAACGGCAGACCAAAGCATCAGGCTGAATGCCAATTGCTCTTAATTCCCTGACTGAGTGCTGTGTTGGTTTTGTTTTTATTTCATCTGAGGCTCTTATGTATGGAACTAATGTTAAATGCACGTAGGCAACCTCATAATCGTGTTTTTCTATTCCCATCTGCCTTATAGCTTCTATAAAGGGTAATGATTCTATGTCCCCTACTGTTCCTCCTATCTCAACTATTGTCACATCATAACCTTTAGAGCCATCCTTAATACTGTTCTTAATTTCATCTGTAACATGAGGGATTACTTGAACTGTGGCACCGAGATAATCTCCTCTTCTCTCCTTCGCTATGACATTCTCATATACTTTACCAGCAGTAAAATTACTGTGTTTGCTTGTAACGGTATTTACATATCTCTCATAGTGACCTAAATCAAGATCAGTTTCTGTTCCATCCTCTGTGACAAATACTTCTCCATGTTGATAAGGACTCATTGTTCCAGGATCTACATTGAGATAAGGGTCAAGCTTCATCATGCCGACTTTGAGACCTCTAGCTTCAAGTATTGCTCCTAAAGAAGCCGAAGTAACGCCCTTGCCAAGAGCTGACACTACACCGCCAGTTACAAAAATAAAACTAGACATACCCGGATTTTTCACCTTTCCTTTTAATATTTAATACTGTGGGATTTTACAAAACATCGGGAAATGTAAAACTGCTGTCCCGGTATTTCAAGTTATCAGATTATGACGTATCTAACAATCATGAATTATGAATGATATCCATATTCCTCTCCCAAGAAATAAGAAATCCGTCTTCTTGTTTTTGTGCTTTATAGTCCTGATTGAACCAAAGATCCCCAACAGATATAAGATCTTCATCAAGATAGACTAGTGGAATCTGATCTCTCGCCCATGGTAGGACATTATTTTCTTGGAAGAGATTTTTTAAAGATTTTGTAATTTTATGGCCTGAAGGTTTAATTTGCTCACCACCTTTGCGATATTTTATTTCTAGGCTTTTCGGACATTTATTTAATGCTATTCCTTCACCTTTTATAAATTTAGCTTTTATTGAACCTCTATCCCCTCCTAGATTAATAGTCTCCTGAATGAACCATTTCAATTGAAGAGGTTTGCTTTGAAGCTGTTTGAGATCAGGATTAAAGAAGTAAAGTGTGTCCTTGTACCTCCTAATCGAGCATCCATTCCAAGTAACTATAGGAGAATCTGATTTTGTATTTAAAAGTGTCTCTATTCCTTTTTCTAATACTTTTAAACTGGGTATTCCCATATTGTTCTTAAGAATCATGAATCTAAAAATGTTGTTAATTCTCAGAGTAGATTTATTTGATAGGATACCCAAATCAAGAACGTTAAACTTTTCAAGTTCACCAATATCTTCTTTAGCTATTTCATGTAGAAGTTTCTGATTATTTTCTGCTAGAGAAGAAAGTCTATTAATCGTTGTGTGAGCTTTAGGCCATCTCTTTTTGATAGAAGGAATAATATCTTTTCTCAAATAATTTCTATCAAAATCAATATTATTATTACTCGAATCTTCAATCCATTCGATATTGTTTAATTTTGCATATTGCTCTATAGCTTCTCTGGGGATATTAATCAATGGTCGACAAAGTAACCCCTTCCCAAATTTGGTTTTCTTTCTAATCGATCTTAATCCATCAAGTCCCGTCCCTCTAAAAATTCTATAGAGGATAGTTTCTGTCTGATCATCAAGGTGATGAGCGGTTAAAAGACATTCATTATCGAGGATAATCTCTTTAAATTTCTTATATCTTTGGTCTCTTGCTGCGGCCTCAAGACCAAAGCCTCCTTGCTTGGGTTTAATGGACTTTATAATTAAAGGCAATTTATATTTACTACAAGCATCAGAAACAAAATCTACCCATTCCCTAGAATCCTCATGTAAATTGTGATTAATATGTATTGCTTTGACTTCATCAGAGGATCTTTTGGCTTTTGATAGCAGATCCATCAGAACCATTGAATCTAGTCCTCCACTCAATGCTATGGCAAATTTAGTTACGCCCAATGAAGCAACTTCATTAGCTAATAACTCATTCAAATTCTCATTAAAATCCATAAGAACTAGATTTCGTTGAATTGACCAATGGACTTAAATCTTTTTCTTCTGTCTAAGATAAGATCATCAATATTTTTATTCTTTAATGTAGCTAAAGATTCTGTTAAATGATCTCTGATCTGTACAAATGTTTCTTTTGGATTTTTGTGGAAACCACCAAGAGGTTCTTCAATAATAATATCTACGAGTCCCAACTGCCTTAATCTTAATGATGAAATACCCATTGCATCTGCAGCAGCTTCAGTCTCATCAGGATTTCTCCAAAGTATTGTGGAACATGCTTCAGGGGAAATAACTGAGTATATAGCATACTGAAGCATCATTAATTCATCACCCATACCAATTGCTAGAGCTCCGCCCGAACCTCCTTCTCCAATCACTAGATTTATAATCGGTACCCTCAGAGAGGCCAAAGTAAACAGATTTCTAGCTATAGCTTCACTCTGTCCTCGTTCTTCAGCGCCAATTCCTGGATATGCTCCTGGTGTGTCTATGATAGTAATTATTGGAATTGAAAATTTTTCAGCTAACTTCATAATCCTCATTGCTTTCCTGTAACCCTCGGGTTTAGGCATACCAAAATTTCTATGCATTTTCTCTTTAGTGCTTACTCCCTTCTCCTGAGCAATAAACATTACTGGTAAATTTTTAACTTTACCTATGCCAGTAACAATAGAAGAATCATCTGCATACATTCTATCTCCATGTAATTCCTGAAAATCTTCTGATATAGATTTAATAACTTCTAATGACTTTGGTCGCAAAGGATGCCTAGCAAGCTGTGCTATTTGCCATTCGCTTAAGTTATTAAATATTTTTTTTGTAAGTTTTTCGCATTTTTGCTCTAACCGTCTTATCTCATCGTCAATTTCGACATCAACATGCTCTTCAGACAGATTATGCCTAAGGTCATCAATCTGCTTTTCTAGTTCTACAATTGGTTTCTCAAAATCAAGAAAATCCATAATCACTCTTATTTTAAGTATCTAATGATTAAATTATTCTATAAGTAAAGTTAAAAAGCTAATTAGCTATTAGAAATCAATGACTAATAAACTGAAAATTATGGGAACCTAATTCAGCTGTAAGGTCAGCTCTCAATTCTTTAGTTGGACTCACAGTCCACTCTTCTCCTAATTTTTAAAGTTTGGTGGAATTAATATCAGTTTCATAATTTAGCTGAATCTTACAACTTCCAGGAGTGTGCACCTGTAGGATCTTTTGTAATCGCTCTGGATCAAACTTTGAATCACATTTGATAAGAAGGGTTTTTGCTTTTTTATTGATTATTGAATCAATACTTACTGCATCTTCAACAACAAATTGCCATAAATCAGCAAATGAATCGAATCTCAATCTGCCTTTAAGAAACAATAAAGAATTATTACTTAAAAGATCTCTAAAATTTTCTCTTCTTTCACCAAAAATTATGCCTTCCAAGATTGCCGAACCATCATCTATCTTAAAAGTATAATTGTTTCCCCTTCTTTTTAAGTTTGTTATCAGGCCAGCCACTTGAATCATTGATTCTTTATCGTTATATCCGTTGCCATTTTTTTGAGAGTCCATCATCTTCTTTAAAGTCGCTAAATTAGATTTTGTTAAATGCTTGCAATCTTCTCGATACGCATCAAAGGGATGGCCACTGAAATAGAAGCCAAGACTTGTAAATTCATTTTTTAACAATTGACTCAATACCCACTCTTTTGATCTGTTAAGGGTAGGTATTGATTCTTGAATATTCTCATCAGAGTAAAATAGATTGCTTTGTCCTGTTTCTTTTTCAAGCGATAGGCGATTTGAATAATTTAAAGCCATCTCTATGGATTGAAATAGAGTTGCCCTCGTCTCTCCAAAGCAGTCGAAAGCACCACTTGTTATAAGTGCTTCAATTGTTCTTTTTGAGATTTTTTCTGATGATAACCTTGAGCAAAAATCAAAAATATTTTGGTAATTACCATTGTCTTGTCTTTCCCTACTAATTGCTTCAGAAATTGATTCTCCTAAACCTTTGATTGCGCCTAATGCATATCTAATCTGCTTCTCACTTTCAACAAAAAATTCGTATCTTGAATGATTAACACATGGTCCCTTTATCTCTATTTCAAATGATTCACAATCTTCCTTAAAAACAATTAACTTATCAGTATTATCTATATCAGCAGTCATAGATGCTGCAAAAAATTCAGTCCTATAGTGAGTTTTTAGCCATGCAGTTTGATAGGCAATCATAGCGTAAGAGACTGAATGAGATTTATTAAATCCATACCCAGCAAACTTTTCTATCAAATCAAAAATTCTTTTTGCAGTGGGTTCTTTAACATCATTGACTAGGGCTCCTTCAATAAAGATATCTTTTTGTTTAGTCATTTCTTCAGGAATCTTTTTACCCATAGCCTTCCTTAAGATATCCGCACTACCTTGCGTATAGTTAGCTAATTTTTGAGCAATTTGCATTACCTGTTCTTGGTAAACGATAACTCCATAAGTAGGCTTCAGTATGGTTTCTAAGGTCGGATGTAAGTAGTCAATTATTTTTGTTTTACCCCCTTTTTTTCGCTCAATATAGTCATCAACCATTCCTGATTGCAGAGGCCCAGGACGGAATAAAGCCACAAGCGCTACAACATCATCAAACCGACTGGGTTGCATTCTTTTGATCAAATCTCTCATTCCAGTTGATTCCAGTTGAAACACACCCACAGTTCTGGCTGAAGAGAGAAGATTATAGGTGTCCTTATCCTCCAAAGAGATATCTTTGATATTTAACTTTTTAAATTTGCCTTTGGTTTTCCTAATATTATATGCATTAATTATATCTATGCTCTTTTGTATAACTGTTAGTGTTTTAAGACCAAGAAAATCAAATTTAATCAAACCAATGGATTCTGCGTCATCCTTATCGAATTGAGTAACAGTCCCAACCTCATCATCTAATTTATATAAAGGCATGAAGTTAGATAGCTCTGAAGGAGCTATAACGACTCCTCCAGCGTGTGTTCCAGCATTCCTAACTAGCCCTTCAAGTTTTAATGATAAATTTATAATGGCTTCTACATCCTCATCCTCTTCATACCTTTCAGCTAATTCTGAAGATTTTTTCAAAGCATCATTTATTGTTATACCGATCTCAAAAGGTACTAATTTTGCAATCTGGTCTACCACTGGGTATGGGTATCCAAGTATCCTTCCCACATCTCGAATCACAGCTTTAGCAGAAAGTGTTCCATAAGTGATAATTTGAGAAACCATATTTCTTCCGTACTTACTAGAAACATAGTCGATAACTGCGTCTCTTCCATTAACACAAAAATCAATATCAAAATCTGGCATTGAGATACGCTCTGGGTTTAGGAACCTTTCAAAGATTAAATCGTGCTCAATAGGGTCAATATCAGTTATACCTATGCAATAGGCCACTAAAGACCCTGGTCCTGATCCCCTTCCTGGCCCAACAGGGATATTTTGCTCTCTGGACCATTTCACAAAATCAGCAACAATAAGAAAGTAGCCAGCAAATCCTGTTCTTTTAATTATTTCTAGTTCTTCATTTAATCTAGTTTCATAAATAGATCGATTAAAACCATCTTTATTAGCTAACTTAGAAAGTCCTTCAACAGCTTGCTGAGTTAAATATTCATCTATGGAATAATTTCCAGGGGTATCGAACGCAGGAAGAACATGATCTACGTTTTCAAAACCAAAATTACATTTCTTTGCTATTTCGATAGAATTATTAACTGCCTCAGGGAGATCTCTGAAAAGCTCCTTCATTTCTTCTTGGGTCTTGAAATATTGCTGATCTGTATAGTCACGATGTCTACTTTGATCTTCAAGGACTCTCCCCTGATCAATACAAGCCCTTGCTTCTAGAGAAATAAAATCATTCTCAGATAAAAACTTTGGATTGTTTAATGCCACCAATGGGACATCGTACTTTGTAGATAAAGAGACAATCCGATTTATCTCCTCTTCTTCACCGGTTAATCCTAACCTCTGAATACCAAGAAAGAAATTTTCTCCAAACAATTCAGATAATTGCTCTAAATCAGAATTAACAATCCCCTTGTCTTTGGTTGAGTTCGTCTGATGACCTAACCCATCCTTATATGCTGAAATAACAATTAAACCTTCATAAAAACCGGTCAACCAGTCGATATTTATAGACGGCTGATCATTTTTAAAGCCTTCAATATATGATTTGGTAATTAAATGACAAAGATTTTTATAACCCTCTTCGCTCTTACATAGAAAAATTAATTTTTTTAGATCATTTTGACTCTTAGTTTCTATAGAAACAATCGAGCCAATAATTAACTTAATTCCTCTTTTTTGAGTCTCTTTATAAACCTTGTAAGCAGAAAAAAGGTTGTTGTGATCAGTAACACCAACAGCTGGCATATTATACTCATCACATAAATCGATGAGGTTATCAATTCTTACAACACTCTGACCTAGGGAATACTGAGTATTAACATCCAAATGAATAAAATCAGAATTATTCATAGTCTCACTTTTCATATAATTCTGACTTAAAAGTTAATCGATGATGTGGTGTGGGTCCAAGTTTCTGAATAGCATAAATATGTTCTTTCGTTGGGTATCCTTTGTTCTTCTTGAAACCATATTCAGGGTAAAGCTTATCTAATTCATTCATATATTTATCTCGAGTCACTTTAGCAATTATAGACGCTGCAGAGATACATGGAAATAACTTATCCCCTCCAATTATAGGCTCATAATTAATTTCTTGTCCAAGCAGATTTTTTGGAACATTAGGACCATCAATATAACCTCTAATAAAATCTGATTTGAGCATTGCTATTGAATTTTCCATCGCTTCCAAAGAAGCATTAAGTATATTTATATCATCAATTTTTTTATTGTCTAAAGAAGCTACAGAGTACTCAAAAGAGTTTTCAATAATTAACTTAAATAGCATTTCCCGTTTCTTTTTAGTTAGTAATTTAGAATCTTTTAGGCCTTGTATTACTTGTGTTTCTTCCATAACAACTGCAGATGCATACACTGGTCCAGCTAGACAACCTCTTCCAACTTCATCTACACCAACAATAAGCGCCATAAGATTTATATTTATTAGTTATGCAACTATGTCCTCTATTGCCTTAGCTGACTTGAGGGCAGGGAAATTTTTTTTTAAATGAATGATGCAGCTCTTTTAAATCCTCGATAGTTTGATCTGTTACTTCTTGATGATTTAATATTTCTAAAGCTTTGGTCATTATGTTCTCAGAAGTAACTTCATTCTGAATTAACTCTGGGAAGATTTCTCTCCCCAATAATATATTAGGTAAACCTGCATATTGTGTTTTAACAATATTTAGAACTTTCAAAAAATAGAAAGAGAGAGTAGGCATTTTGTAAACAACTATTGTGGGTTTTTTAAAAATCGCAGATTCGAGGGTTGAGGTCCCCGACTTAGTAATCACAAGGTCAGAAGCAGGAATAGCTTTAGACGCATCATCTAAGAACATGTACTTTTCAAGCTCATCTTGATGCTCCTTAATTAGTAAGTCTTGCAATTCAGGGAATTGTGTTGGGACAATGAATTTAACAGTTCTTTGATCTGCATGATGTAACTCTTTTGATAACTTCTTTGCTGCTTCAAAGATAATGCTAGCATGATATTTTAATTCATTTCTTCGGCTTCCTGGCATCAAAGTGATAACAATATCCTCTTCAATATCTAGGGATTTTTTAGCGGCTTGCTTATCAATTTCTAGAGGTATTTTATCAGCCAGAGGGTGGCCAACAAATTTTGAATTTACCCCATTTTCACGCAGTAATTTTTCTTCAAAGGGAAAGAGGCAAAGCATGAGATCTACTTTACTTGAAAATGTTTTTACTCTATTTTCTCTCCAAGCCCAAAAACTTGGAGAAACTACATGAACAGTCTTAATTCCTCTTTGTTTTAACTTTGATTCAATGCTTAAATTAAACTCCGGATAGTCAATCCCAATAAAAGGGGTCAGGAGGACGATCAAGGATC
This sequence comes from Woeseia sp., assembly GCA_019653755.1. Taxonomy (GTDB): domain Bacteria; phylum Pseudomonadota; class Gammaproteobacteria; order Steroidobacterales; family UBA11654; genus CACPJA01. The sequence continues at coordinate 505,777 of BPCL01000001.1, forward strand.
TTCTTCAACACCTGTTTTCTTATCTTGAGTAATCTTGGTATATGCTTTAAAACATTAACTATTCCCATCACAGATAAATCCTTAATATCGAACCAAGGTTTGCATCCAGCCTCTATCATTTTAGGTCCAGCAATCCCTTTGAATTCGTGATTAGGATTACTTTTCTTTAATTCATGGATTATAGAGGATCCTATATTATCCCCAGAAGATTCGCCCGCTAGAATGACAAAATAGGCCACAATATGATTTAGTTTTTCCTGACAATCCCGCGGGTTGCCTGTTTAAGAAATTCTATAAATAATTTAATTTCACCTGAAATATCATCAATTTTTTCTATTTGAGTAATGGCTTCTTCCAGTCTAAGTTCTGACATATATAGATTCTTATATGCGGTCTTAATGTTCCTTATCTGATCTGATGAAAAGTCTCTTCTTTTAAGCCCTTCAAAATTAATGCCTCTTGGCTCAGCAGGTTGCCCATAACCACTACATAGGGTGGTAAATCTCTGGCAACACCAGAATACATGCCTAAAAAACTATGAGCACCAATTTTGCAAAATTGATGGGCTCCTGAAAAGCCCCCAAATATTGCAAAATCACCCACGATCACATGACCTCCTAGAGTGGTATTATTTGCAAAAATAGTATTATTTCCCACTTGGCAATCATGAGCTATGTGAACATATGCCATAATCCAATTATCATCACCTAGGCGAGTTGTTCCAATATCTTGGCTGGTACCTTTGTTTATAGTTGTATACTCTCTTATTGAATTACGATTGCCTATTTCTACTGCAGTATCCTCACCATCGTATTTCTTATCTTGTGGGTCATCCCCAATTGAGACAAAAGAGTAAATATGATTATCAGACCCAATACTGGTCTTACCTTTGATCACCACATGGGAGTCTATAACCGTTCCGGTACCTATTGAAACATCTGATTCGATAATAGAATAAGGTCCTACAACCACATTCTCTGCGAGATTAGCAGTTTCTGAAACTACGGCTGTCTCATGAATTTTTGTCATCTTCATCCTCTGCCTTAATCTTAGAGATAAGTGATCTCAATTTTGGTAAATTCCTAAAAATAGCAACGTTCTTTTGCCATAGAGAAGCTTCTTGGTGAGGAAACAAGCCACTGGAATATACGCCAGGCTTTTTTATAGATTTCATTACTGATGTTCTTCCTGTGATTGTTGTACCGTCAGCTATTTCAATATGTCCAGTGATACCAACTTGACCACTAATTTTACAATACTTGCCAATGACAGTGCTTCCAGCTATTGCGGTATTTGCCACAATAGCAGTGTGCTCGCCTATAACCACGTTATGCCCTATCTGAATGAGATTATCTAACTTAACTCCATTATGAATTTCGGTATTTGATATTGTGCCTCTATCAATAGTTGTGTTAGCCCCTATCTCAACATCATCACCTATACTTACACTCCCTGTTTGAGGAACTTTAACCCAATTTTTTTCTTCGTCTTCTGAAAAGCCAAAGCCATCACCACCAATAACAACCCCTGAATGAATGATTGCTCGCTTACCTATAGATGATTCACTTAGGATCATTACTCCAGGATCTATCCAAGAATGAGAGTCTATAGAGCAGTTTGCACTGATAACAGCATTAGTTCCTATAAATACAGATTCCCCAAGCTCAACGCTTTTGCCAATATAGGCCCCTGCCTGAATTGAGCAACTGGAAGGCACTTTTGCAGAATCTTCAATTATAGCCGATGGGTGACAGCCTTCTTCAAAATCTCTTGATTTCTCAAAATAGGTTGCGATTCTAGCAAATATTAAATAAGGATCATCAGTTATTAATGCGGATGATTGGCAATCTTTAAGATCCTCGGGCCTAAGTATTATTGCACCAGCGTTAGTTTCTTTGAGTAATGGCCTGTATTTATCATTCGCTAAGAATGTTATCGAATTTTTATTAGCCTTATCAAGTCCTGCAACTTCAGTAATGATGACCGTTGGATCACCACTGATCTCACAGCCAAACCTAGAGGCTAAATCTTCAAGATTAATAGAACTTTCAGCCAAAATTTATCTCCTGCTGCAGATCAGAAACTAACTTAACCTCCTGACTTACTATCTTGGAAATTCTTTTCCAAGACTTTTGCTATATCATTAGTGATATCTACTGAAGCACCCTTATATAGAGTTCCACCATTCAGAAGAGTGTTCTGACTGAGTCGCCCTTCATTTATTATCAAATCGTAACCGTTGTCCCTACCAAACTTATTGATTGCATTAATCATATCAACAAGAATTTTATTGGTTTCAATCTGAATCCTGTTATTCCTGTCTTCTTGAAAAGAGTTTGCTAAATATTCAAGTTCCCTTTGATCAGACGCAAGCTTCAGGGAAGCATTCTGTCTCTCATCGTTACTAAGCGCTAGATTATCTTGCGTTAGTTTATCTCTGGCTTCTGTAAAAGCAGATTCTTTTGCTTCAATATCTCGAACCCCTCGGAGCAAATTCCTCTTCAATCGCTGATTGCATATCTTGAAATTGAGGAGACTCTTGAAGAAGTTTATTTACATCTACCACACCTATCTTCACACTACCAAGGTCTTGTGAAAAAACAGGTTGGGCAATTATAAATAATGCCAATATTGAATATATATAGTTCTTTTTCATTTTCTCATCCTTATTTATTTAATAACTAAAACCATTGTCTAAAATGCACCGCCAATTGTAAATTGGAATCTCTCTGTTTCATCACCTGGGTAAGTATCACTCCTAGGCTCATCGTTTAGAGGTATAGCATAACTGAATCTAAATAATCCAAGAGGCGCCAACCATTGTGCTGCTAACCCAACAGATCTTTTGAGATTGCCTGTATCAAATCCATAATCTATTGTGTTTCCTTCATAATCAAAAAAAATCAATCTCACTTGTTGAAAAAACATTACCAACATCAAAAAATAGACTAAACCTTGCTCTTGATGCCCAATCACCTGGAATAGGTATTATCACTTCCATTTGACTTGAAATTAGCAAATTTCCCCCATAAGGATTGCCAAAGTTATCTTTCGGACCTAATCGGTGCTCTTTAAAACCCCTTACAGTATCTGGCCCACCAGCAAAAAAGTTTTTATAAGGTGGTACCCCAATAGAATCTCCGTAAGCATCATTAAAAGCAATATCTGCTTTTGCCATAAGAGTGAGTCTATTGACTAGTGGAAAAGGAATATTGAAATACTGTTTATAACTATAGTTAATTCCATAATACTCAACATCACTTCCGGGAATAGCTAGATTAGCGATAAGTCTTTGAGACATTCCTGCATCAGCAAATAGATATCTATTTCTTGAATCATAAATCCAACCTAAAATCAGCTCTGCAGAATCGAACTTAGTTTTACAAAAATCAAAAAAAATCCTGATCAAAACACTCACTTTTTCCATTGTTGGTCACCCATTGGAGTGCTTGGTCAGCGCTATAATCGCCAGCTAGTAATTCTGAACTTTGTAATGAACCGCCGTAAATAAATCTTTGAAATTCACTTAAGGGGTAAGAGTACTCTAACCCTGCAGAATAAGTTTTGGTTGAGAAATCAGAAGAAGCAGAAGTGAACTGATTAAAAGAAGAAAGCGAGAACCTGAGTGTCCTAGAAATTTCATCAATACCAGTATAAGCACTGGTGGTGGAAACGCTGTATAAGTCTCTATACCTACTTGAATTTAAATCAACTGATACTCGATTGCCTGTGCCAAAAAAGTTAGTATGAACAAAATTTCCGTTTAACATTAGTTTTTGATAGCCCGAATATCCAACACCTCCTCCAAATTGGCCTGGAAGACCTTCTTTAATCTTAAACTCAGCATCAATAAGGTCGTTAGTACCCGCTACAGGTATTGTGTCAAATTCAACTTCTTCAATAAAAGGTAATCTCTGAAGTCTTATTTTTGATCGCTCTAATCTGCTTTTTGAATAATAACCACCTTCTAACTGTCTTAACTCTCTTCGAAGAGTATTATCATTGATTGAAGTTGTGTCAGTAAAATTAACACGCCTTACATAGACTCTGCTTTTTGGTTGTATATAAAAAACAACCTTAACTTCTCTGTTGTCTCTATCGAGTTCAGGAATTGCTTCAACTTCAGCAAAAGAATAGCCTTCTTCACCAAGTTCATATTCAATCAACTCTGATATTGATGTTAATAAGCCTTGAGAAAATATCTGGCCTGGTTGAGCAAAAACAAGATTCTCTATCCGCTCTCTTGGGATCACGAATTCTCCTGTCAATTTAACATCTGAGAGAGTATAGACATCACCCTCGGATATATTGATAGTGACAAAAATTCCAGTTTTATCTTGAGAAATGGCAACTTGAGCAGAATCAATGGAGAAATTTGCATATCCTTGGTCTTGATAAAAACTCTCTATGTTTTCGAGATCTCCTTGGAGGTCCTCTCTTGAATATCGATCATCTTGATTAATGAAAGATAGCCAATTTGGCATCTGTAATGTGAGTCTTTCTAAAAGATCTTCATCTGAGAAGATAGAATTACCAACAATATTGATCTGCCTTATTTGTGCTCTATCTCCTTCATTTACATCAACTCTCACTGAAACAGAGTTGCCTGGTAAATCCTCTACAGTGGTTTTAACCTTTGCACTGTATTTTCCAAAACTAAAATATTGGTCAATAAGAGATCTTTCAATTTCATCCAGAATTGATGGATCATAATTACGGCCAATTTTAAAACCTATATTATTCAGAGACTCTTGTAAGTCTTCAGTCTTTATATCCTTGTTACCCTCAAATGTAATCGAAGCTATTGATGGCCTTTCGAGTACTGAAATAATGAGTGTGCCTGAGTCATCTTTTCTAAATTCAATATTCTTAAAAAAACCACTTGAATAAACAGAACGTAAGGATTCTTTTATTCTTATATCATCAAGCTCATCACCAATATTAACAGGGAGATAATTAAGTAAAGCACCTTCCGATATTTTTTGTAGGCCTTCAATCCTTATATCTTTAACGATAAATAAATCTTCAGCCTCTACAAATGTAAAAGATATAAGTGCCATCAATACGATAAGGATCTTGGTTTTCATCGTTACTTGGTATTTTAATTAATTAAATATTCTTACTAGATCATTGTACAGTGCAAAAACCATGAGAAATAATAATGCACCTACACCAATTTGTTGGAAAGCAAGCTGAATGTTATCTGGCAAAGGTCTTCTTATTAACTTTTCGATTAACACAAAAAGGATTTGGCCTCCATCTAGAACAGGAATCGGAAGCAAGTTTAGTATTCCCAAACTAATACTGATTATTGCCATGAAAGATAAAGTGGCTATTAAACCTCTTTTAGCCACAGTACCGGCATCTTTAGCAATACCGACAGGGCCACTTAAGTTTTTGCCAGAAATTTGTCCTGTAACCATTTTGCCAAACATATTCAGGGTTAAAACTATCATCTGATTAGTCTGATCAAATGCCATAGTGATATTTTCTGGAAATGAATATTTTTGAACTGCTAAGTATTGACTAATCTTTTCTTGATCTATGGTTGTCTGTAAACCAATAAAACCTTTTGTTGAGTCATCTTCTTTAATGCCTAAATCTACTTGTGTGATATAGGTTTGATTATTTCGTTCTAACTCGAGATCAATCCGCTCTCCAGGTTTAGATACTATTAGTTCAGCAAACTGATCCAGGTTCTCAATTTCAACATTATTTATCTTGATCAGAATGTCATCAGGCTGAACTCCTGAAAAGCTTGCCGGACTTCCCTCTACAACAGAAACAACAACAGGACTGATTTTAGGCTGAAAAGGCTTAAAGCCTATACCTGGAAATAGTGCATTAGGAGCAGTTAATTCTTTAGTTCTGCCCCGAACATCAAGAATAATCTCTTTTTGTTGATTAGACTGATCAATAAGAGACATTTCGATTCTTTCATCATTTAGAACCTCACCGATCATTGATATCAAAGAACCTTGCCATGTATCTACCTCTCTATTACCAATGCTTAATATACGATCTCCACTACGAATATTGTTTTCCCATGCAATGGAACTTTTATCAACTTCTCCAATTATGGGCACTTGACCCGGTATCCCGGAGGTGAACATAAGAATATAGGCAACTATAGCAAATAAGAAGTTAGCAAAAGGTCCTGCAAAAAGAATAAAAATCCTTTTGGTCGCTGATTGTGTATTAAAGGCTCTATGCCTTTCTTCCTGTGGCACGTCTTCACTTCTTTCATCTAAAAGTTGAACATAACCTCCTAGAGGTATAGCTGATAAGCAATATTCAGTTTGATCCTCACCCCCTCTCCTACTCATTAGCACTTTCCCAAAACCAATGGAGTATCTCAAAACTTTAACATTACAAAGTTTTGCAGCTATAAAATGTCCATATTCATGAATGGCAACAAGAATTCCAACCAATACTATGAACGCTATTATTGAAAATAAAAAATCCATTTTCTAATTGTCTTTAATGATTATGAAGGAATTATAAAGATTGAGAACTGTATTAAAAGAAATAAACAAAGAAATTACCTCAGAACCCATCCAAAATCAAAGCCTGAGTAAAAAACTAATAGTGCTGAAAAAGAAAAGAATGGTAGAACAGCGATAACCCCATCTAACAGATCAATAAACCCGCCATGTCCTGGGATAAGGTTGCTGGATTGTTTTATTCCCCTATTTCTCTTTAAAAGGCTAAAACTAACATCCCCAATAAATGAAATAAGAGTCACAACCACTCCAAAGAATATGAATTCCAAGAAATTTAAACCGTAAACATAAGCAAATGTTGAGATAATCAAGGGCGTTGCTAATAATGCAGAGACTAAACCTTCTAGGGTTTTACCTGGACTGACTTTAGGTAGAATTTTTGTTTTCCCTAATAATTTACCTCCAAAATAAGCTGTGGTATCTGCTATCGCGACAGTGGTCACTATAATTAATGGGTATAAAGGGTTTGATAAAACAATAAACAATGAGTGAAGAGCGGGTATCAAGATTAATGAGCCAAGCACAGAAACTCTTAGATCACTGAGTTTTAAAGAATCATATCTAAAGACCCAAATAGCAATAAGACACCATGAAATACAATAAAGGGAAAAGATATATATAGAAGCATTATAGTCCTGAGGGTCAAATACAATCATTAAAACTATAGGAAGAATTAAACTTAATAAAGCAAAAATACAAATAAAAATTATTCTATTTCTCTTATGCTTAATTAAAGATAAGAATTCCCATAAAATGATTACAAAAATAAGGTCAGTTGCAGCTATTCCTATATAAGAAGCATCGTAAATAAAATAACTAAATAGTGTTATTAATACAGCTGCTGAAATTAGTCTTTTATTTAATTCAGACACTTAGGCTTTTTTTAGATCAAAATCTTCTTCTACTGATCCAAAACGTCTTTCTGAATTTGAATAATTCTGAAGTATCTCTATAAACTCTTGTTCTTCGAAATTAGGCCATAAAGTTTCCGTAAAATGAATTTCTGAATAAGCTGACTCCCAAAGCATAAAATTACTTAGTCTAGTCTCACCAGAAGTTCTAATAACTAAGTCTAGTTTCGGTAATTGACTAAAAGATAAGTATTTTGAAAATTTTGCCTCGTCAATCTCATTTTTTTCTATCTTCCCATTATCAATATCGTCAATAAGAAACTTAACTGCTCGTATAATGTCCTGTTGAGACCCATAACCTATAGCTAAAGTTAATTTCAATCCTGCATTCTCAGAGGTTATTGCCTCCATCTGACTTAATTTTCTTTGTAGTACTTCAGGTAACAAAGAATTGTCTCCAACTTGTTTAAAGCTAACCTGATTATCAATCAATAACCCTGTATATTTTTCTATTGATCTCTCAAACAGCTTCATCAAACCATTAACTTCACTTAATGGTCTTGACCAGTTTTCAGAACTGAATGTGTATAGAGTAAGCGCTTCAATTTCTAGCCGCACACATGTCTCGACTAGCTCTCTGACTTTGAGAACTCCAGCCTCATGACCATAAATCCTTCTTTTGCCTCTTAATTTGGCCCATCTACCATTGCCGTCCATTATTATTCCTAAATGCTTGGGTAAATTAGGAATTAAAGGATATTTGTTTTCTTCCTTGGAAGTATTCATATCTCAAATAGTCATTAATTCTTTTTGCTTTTCACCACCAATAGATTCTATATTTTCTATCATTTGGTCTGTAATTTGCTGGATGTCATTCTGACCTTTATGAAAATCGTCTTCTGAGATCATCTTCTCATTTAAAAAATCTTTTAAGTCCTGAATCGAATCACGTCTAATATTTCGCACTGATACCTTAGCTTGTTCTTCCTCAGTTTTAACCTGTTTAGTCAACTCTATTCTTCTTTCCTCAGTTAAGGGGGGTAAAGGTATACGAATGATATTTCCTGAAGTAACTGGGTTTAGACCAATATTTGCCTTTCTTATTGCTTGTTCAATTTCTGGAATAAATTTTTCTTCCCAAGGAGAGATAGATAGAGTTTGAGAATCTTCTACTGAAATGTTTGATAATTGCTTTAAAGGGGTCTCGTTTCCATAATAATCTAGTGTGATGCTATCCAGAATATCTGGTGTCGCCCTACCGGTTCTAATTTTTGAAAGGTTTGCTTTGAACGCATTTATAGATTTCTGCATCCTTTCCTTTGCTTCTTGATTAATTTCTTCGAGCATCCCAAAGATTATTCTATCAGCGTTCCTACATTCTTGCCTTGGACAATTTGTAATAAAGCATTTTTTGTTGAAATATCATACACTTGGACAGGTAAGTTATTTTCTTTACACATAACGATCGAGGTTGTATCCATAACTTTTAAGCCCTTTGATATAAAATCATCATACGAAATTTTCTCAAAATGCTCAGCTTTTTGATTAACCATAGGATCTTCAGAGAATACACCATTAACCCTTGTGGCTTTTACCAACAAATCAGCCTCTATTTCTACAGCTCTTAGGGAAGCAGCTGAATCAGTTGTAAAATATGGATTACCAGTACCAGCAGCGAATATAGTCACTCTTCCTTTTTCGAGGTGCCTTATAGCTCTTCTCCTAATGTAGTCTTCACATACTTCATTTACTTTTAAAGCAGACATAACTCTAGCAACAATATCTTCTCGTTCTAAAGCATCTTGAATGGCTAAAGCATTTATTATAGTCCCTAGCATGCCCATGTGATCTCCTGTAACTCTATCTATTCCAGACTCTGCCAAGCCTTCTCCTCGAAAAATATTTCCAGCTCCGATTACAATCCCAACTTGCACCCCTTTATCGGTTATTGATTTGATTTCTTTTGCAAGATAAACAAGTACCTTTGGATCTACTCCAAATTGTTGGTCACCGAGTAGTGCTTCTCCACTCAGTTTTAATAAAATCCGTTTTATCTCTTTATTATTCAAATTAATAATTTACTTGAGCGCATCGACCTGAGCTTTTACTTCATCTGCAAAATTTACTTGATCTAACTCTATCCCTTCCCCAACTTCATACCTAATAAATGATTTGACACTGGCATCTTGATCCCTTCAGAAGTTTCTCAACAGTAATATCAGGATCTTTAACATACTCCTGTCCCATAGAGTTAGCTGGTCAAATTGTTTTTTTAGTTTCCATCAACAATCTTATCAATTATTTCTTCTGGCTTTCCCTCTTGTTCTACTTGAACTCTAAGGATTCTAGACTCCTCCTTAATAACTTCTTCTGGTATATCAGTATTACTAATATATTCTGGCTTTGATGCTGCAACATGCATTGCTATATCTTTAGCTAATTCGACTGAATCATCATAATCTAGTAAAACTAGTGATGCTATTTTAGAGCCATGAATATATCTTCCTAAGATTCCATCAAGATTGATTCTTCTGAATCTTCTAATAGTAATATTTTCCCCAAGTTTGGAGATTGTAAATTTTCTATATTCCTCTACGCTCTCAAAATCATCTGATTTTTGTTTATCGAGCTGTTCCATATCATCAAGATTATTATGAAGTATGAGAGAGGCTATTCTGTCTACAAATTCAGTAAATAGATTGTCTTTAGCTGCAAAGTCTGTTTCACAATTAACTTCAAGAATTACTGCATGATCTTCGTTTGACTGGATAACCACTATGCCCTGTGCAGTGGTTCTATCTGATTTGCTATCTGCCTTACTTTGTCCTTTTTCCTTAAGAATTGTTTTAGCCTTTTCAAAGTCTCCATCAGATTCAATAAGTGCTTTCTTGCAGTCCATCATCCCAGCATTGGTGTCCTCCCTTAACTTCTTTACATCAATGGCTTTTATGGTCATAAGTCAGTCTGTTTTTGCTTTTTTTGTGGATTTATTAGCTTTTGCTTCAGGTTCCTCAGCTTTTGCTTCAGGTTCCTCAGCTTTTGCTTCAGGTTCCTCAGCTTTTGCTTCAGGTTCCTCAGCTTTTGCTTCAGGTTCCTCAGCTTTTGCTTCAGGTTCCTCAGCTTTTGCTTCAGGTTCCTCAGCTTTTGCTTCAGGTTCCTCAGCTTTTGCTTCAGGTTCCTCAGCTTTTGCTACTTTTTTTGTGTTCTTATTTATTACAATCTTCTTCTTACGTTTAATCTTTTTGGCAGAAATTTTACCCTCACTGTCAACCTCTACGAAGTCATCATCAATTTCTTCCAATATAGGGATTGTTTTTTTGCCTTCTAAGTAAGAGTCAATAATTATTGAAGTTATGAATTTAGCGGTTGATCTTGAGTCATCGTTAGATGCTATAAGATAGTCGATACCATCAGGAGATGAATTTGTATCAACGACGGCAACAATAGGTATACCTAAAACAAGCGCTTCTTGGACCGCATTTTTTTCATAATTAACATCAATTATGAATAAAGCATCAGGCAGCTTTTTCATTGCTCTTATGCCGCCTAAACCTTTTTCTAATTTTTCATGTGCTCTGTTTAAAGTAAGAACTTCTTTCTTAGTTAAGCCAGAAGTATTTTCCTCTTTTAAAGCTTCTTCTAAATCCTCCATCTTTTTAATTGATTTAGAGATCGTTATGTTATTGGTGAGAGTACCTCCAAGCCATCTGTTTGAAACATATGGCATAGAACACTCAGTTCCAGCTCTTTTTATTTCGTCTTTTACCGAAGGCTTTGTTCCAACAAATAAAATTGTCCCGGATTGTGCAGCAAGGCCTTTTAAGAAAGCACATGCTTCTTTTAACTGAGGGATGGTTGTTTCTAGGTTGATAATATGGATTCCATTCCTTTCACCATAAATATATGGTTCCATCTTTGGATTCCAATACTTGGTTTTGTGACCAAAGTGAGCGCCAGCTTCAAGCATTTGACGCATTGATAATTCTTTCATTTTCAATCCTTGTTTGGGTTAAACTCCCATAAACCCCATGCAAAACTTAGTAAAAACTTAAGCACCCATTACATGTGTCGATTTATGTTCGATTTATTTATGCAAAATTGCCGACGATTTATAACATAATAATTATCTATCAACAATAAAAAGCTAAAAATAAAAGAATTACATAATGCCAATCAACATAAAAAATAAAGATGAACAGGAAAAAATGAGAGTAGCAGGTCAACTAGCATCCGAGGTACTCACAATGATAAGCAATCACATAAGACCAGGAGTATCAACTAAGGAGTTAGATGATATATGTAATAATTTTATTGTTAATGAACAAAAAACTGTGCCTGCAAATGTTGGTTACAGAGGTTTTCCAGCAACAATTTGTACATCTGTAAATCATGTTGTTTGTCATGGGATACCTAATGAAAAGAAGCTAAAAAATGGTGACATAATTAACATTGATGTAACAGTAATTAAAGATGGCTTCCACGGAGACACCAGCAGAATGTTCATTGTAGGTAAACCCACGAAACAAGGCGAAAGAATTAGCCAGATTGCTTATGAATCCCTCTGTAAAGGTATTAAGGCAGTTAAACCAGGAAATAAGTTAGGTGATATCGGCTATGCAATTCAATCACATGCTGAAAAAAATTATTTTTCCATAGTCAAAGATTACTGCGGCCATGGTATAGGAGAAATTTATCATGATGAACCTCAAATACTTCACTATGGAACACCAGATACAGGTATAGAATTAAAAGAAGGCATGACTTTTACTATAGAGCCTATGATTAATAGTGGGAAAGCAGACGTTAGGGTCCTCTCTGATGAATGGACAGTTGTAACTAAAGATCATTCATTGTCTGCTCAATGGGAACATACTATTCTTGTTACTAAGAAGGGTTATGAGGTTCTCACTTTAGCGCCAAATGAAAGTATTTAATCCTTAGACTTATTTACTTACTATATGAAGCAATAAAAACTGAATCAAAATAACTATGACTCAGGTCCGTAATTTATCCAGATAGCATAGGCAATCATAAATAAAGAACAAATAATCACCCAAGCAGGCATAGTGAGTGAAAGGAAAGACCAATCTACATTTGCGCATTCTCCTGAACCATTAAAAACCATTTCAAAAACTTCATTTATGGGAAAAGTAGACATCATAAAATCTAATCCGGGACCGCAACCGGGTACCTGATCACTTGGAAGATTTTGAAGCCAGACATGTCTTGATGCGACACCAACACCAAAAGTACCAGAAATAACAAAAAGTGTTGAGGAAATAAATTTTGCTAGATTTGACTTAGGCTCAAGTAGAGAACAAGCAAGAAAGATAATACCCATTGCTATAACAGAGACACGTTGGAAGATGCATAGCGGACAGGGCTCAAGATTTAAAAAATATTGTGCAAAGAGCGCGTAGCCCATTAAACCGGAACAAAAGAGGAAGCCTAGAAAATACTTTTGCCTCCCAGATAATTGCTGTAACTGTTTTATCAATTTGTAACCTGCTCTATCAAATAGTTAGGCTGTATATTAAACGGGTCTATAAATTCTTTCATCTCAAATCTAATCTTAGCGTAGTTAATCATTGTTCTTGCGTCAGGATACAAGTCTTCTGCGCCCTCTAAAAACATTATATTTTCCCTTGATAGAAACTCCCCATATTTCTTCCATGCGTTTCCTACTCCATAATAGTTAGTCTCTTCGAAAACAAAGTCCTTTATCTCGATCAAGCTGTCTTTTACATTCGCTTTGATAATTTCTGACTCATCAATTTGATAAGAACCAAAAAATATTTTGTTGTTTCCCGCATCTGTAGCTACAAGAACTCGATCTATAGAAAACTGTTTTATCGCAACTAAGGCAATGTTGGATAGACTTGAAACACTGACCACATTTTTTTCGTGTGTATATGCCATGGCTTGAACAGCACTTGCTGCTACCCTTAGCCCTGAAAAACGTCCTGGACCTATCCCTATACTTATGAAATCTAGTTCCTTAATATTAAGTTGCGCCTCCAAAAGTAAATCGTTGATATTGCTAAATATATTCTTTGCATGATCAACACAATTATCCATTGAATATTCATAAAAAATACCATCGTTTTCACAAGCTATGGTTAAGCGTGTTGTCGATGTGTCAATGGCTAAAGATTTATTCATTTTTCTATTAGAGAATTCAAAATATCATAAAAGAATTAAATAATGACGCAAGACTAAACATAGATATAATAACTATCTTTCAAGTAAAAGGTATTTTGAAAATTATGAGCACTTCAAATCAAAAATTAGAAAACTGGGTTAATGATATTGCAAACGTGACTAATCCTGACTCTATTTATTGGTGTGATGGCACTCATGATGAATATGAGGGTTTTATCAAAGAGATGCTTAATACCGGTGATCTAATGAAGCTCAATGAAGAGAGCTTCCCTAACTGCTATCTTCATAGATCAGATCAGTCTGATGTGGCTAGAGTCGAACATCTAACCTTTATATGTACCAGTAATCAGGAAGATGCGGGACCAAATAATAATTGGATGGACCCTATAGAAGCACATAATAAATTAGATACTTTATTTGAAAATTGTATGAGTGGAAGAACCATGTATGTTATTCCCTATTGCATGGGACCAATAGACTCAAAATTGTCTAGGTGTGGAGTAGAAATTACTGATAGCCCATATGTGGTTGCGAATATGTTTTTGATGACAAGAATGGGGCAAAAAGCCCTAGCCAGAATAGAAAGGGAAGATAAATTCGTCAAGGGAGTTCATTCAATAGGTGATTTGGATCCAGACAAACGTTTCATTATGCATTTCCCGGAAGAAGAAACGATCAGAAGTATTGGATCAGGTTATGGTGGGAATGCCCTACTAGGTAAAAAATGTCATGCCTTAAGAATTGCAAGCTGGCAAGCACTTAAAGAAGACTGGTTAGCTGAGCACATGCTTATAGTAGAAATTGAGAATCCGCAAGAAGAAAAGTTTTATGTTGCAGCTGCATTTCCGTCTGCCTGTGGCAAAACCAATCTAGCCATGTTAATACCTCCTGAAGGTTACGATGGATGGAAAGTAAGGACTATTGGTGATGATATTGCATGGCTTCATATGGATGATTCTGGACAAATATGGGCAATAAATCCTGAAGCTGGTTATTTTGGTGTAGTGCCAGGAACTAACGAGGATGATAATGAAAATGCTTATCAAGCAATCCAATCCAATGCCATTTTTACCAATGTTGGTCTTACTGATAATAATGAACCCTGGTGGGAAGGTAAAAAAGATGGAAACCCTACTATCGATTGGAAAGGCGAAACTATTAGTGCAGATAGTGGAAATGTTTTCGCGCACCCTAATTCTAGATTTACAGTCTCTGCTAAAAATAACCCCAAATATTCTAACCTTGCAGATTCACCAAGCGGAGTCCCAATCTCTGCAATTGTTTTTGGAGGAAGAAGAAGTGAGTTAGCTCCACTTGTCTATCAATCCAAAGATTGGAATCATGGGGTTTTAGTTGGTGCAAGTGTAGGCTCAGAAACCACTGCAGCAGCTGCGGGTGAAGTTGGTATAGTAAGAAGAGATCCCATGGCAATGAAGCCTTTTTGCGGCTATAACTTTGCTGATTATTGGACTCATTGGCTGAGCTTCTCCTCAAAGTCTGAAAGATTACCAAAGATTTTCCATGTGAATTGGTTTAGGAAAAATGATCAAGGCTTTATTTGGCCAGGATTTGGTGACAATCTGAGAGTGCTGGAATGGATTATTAAGCGCTGTCAGAATCAAGCTGATGCTATTGATACCCCAATAGGTTTTCTGCCTAAACCAGAAGATATCGATACCTCAGGACTAGATATCACTAAAGATTCTATGGAAGAATTATTCCACATTAATAAAGATCAATGGCTAGAAGAAATGGAAAGTATTAGAGAGTATTTTCTGGAATATGGTGATCGTATGCCTGAGATGCTTCTAGATGAACATAGGAAAGTCGTCAGTAAGTTGGAACAATCAGACTAATATTTCTTCTCTATCATCCATAAAAACAAGAATCTCATTAATAAGGCTCTTTAGATCCTTTTTATGAGAAGAATTCCCCCCAATAAGGTTTCTCCATTCCTTTGCACCATTTGTGCCTTTAAATAATTGAGTCATATGACGAGTAATAAGATGAACACTTGCTCCACCCTCAGCTTCTCTTTCAATGTAATCAATCATTTTTATCATAAAATCATATTTACTGAGTTTGGTTTTATTTTTAAAAAAATGATCTTGAACCTCAGCAAGAAAAAATGGGTTCTTGTAAGACTCTCTTCCAATCATTACTCCATCAAAAATTTTCAACTGAGATTTTATTTTCTCAATAGAGTCAATCTCTCCATTAACTTCGACTCTTAAACTACTAAAGTCATCCTTAATTTGTCTAACTCTTTGGTAATCTAGAGGTGGTATTGTCCTATTTTCCTTGGGATTTAAACCTTTGAGAATTGCCTTTCGTGCATGAATGATAAAATGATCACAACCTGCTGAAGAGGTTTGATCTATAAAGTCATATAAAAACTCATAATCGTCATAATCATCAACACCAATTCGGCTTTTAATAGATATAGGAAGGCTAGTGACTTTTGCCAAATGTTTCACAATATCTGCAACCAACTTAGGTTGCTTCATTAATGCAACTCCGACTGAACAGTTTTGAACTCGTTCGCTGGGGCAACCTATATTGAGATTGATCTCATTGTAATTGTGTTGCTCAATAATAGTTGCTGCTCTTACAACTACATTAGGATCATTGCCTGCTATCTGTATACCAACTTTTTTTTGGTACCCATTCTCTCTCTTTATAAAGTTATTCGAAGAATTAACTATTGCTTCAGCATGAATCATAGGTGTATAAAGCCTTACATCCTTTGCCATTAGGGAAATCATATATCTGAAATGGCGATCAGTTTGACCCATCATTGGAGCTACAGATATTCTCTTTTCCATAATTTCTTAAGTTGATTTATTTATCGCAGCCACCTGAGGAAGGTCTGTATACTGATAAAGGTTCTTCTGACTTATCTAACTCAATAAAATCAGTGTCCCAATGTTTAGCTGTTATTTGCCATCTTCGTTTCTCAGCTGCAACATATTCATCCATTTCATCATCAAAAAGTTCCATTATTAATTCTGATCTATCCAAGGGAGCTACTACTGAGTTTTGTCTCTCTGGAAATAAAAAAGAAATTGCAAATGTCCATTCTGGCTCCATGCTATGGCCATCTGGGACAAAAAGCTTATGTTCAATAATAGTGCCTTGATCTAGGGCATACTGCATTAATGGGTAGTGCCATTTCATATATAAATCTAGCCATTCATCCTCGTAACCACCCTCTACTAAGTAAAATGATAACCCGAAGGGTTGCATACATTTACCTCTTCCATTATTACCTTGTGCAAAAATCGTGGAAGCAAAACAAGTCACTAAAACAATTATTATTACTCTTTTCATTTTTTATTTTTCCTTAATACTCACATTCTAATAAATTATTGTAATTTTTAAATAGGTAAACTTTTATATATCTCTAAAGGTATGATAATTTTTAGGGGTGAGCTCTATAAAAAAAATGATATCTCTGTGGTCAGGGCCTAGAAACATTTCCACAGCTATGATGTACAGTTTTGCCCAAAGAAATGATACTAAAGTTATTGACGAACCATTGTATGGGCATTACCTTCGAGAGACTAATGCTGATCATCCTGGCAAAGAAGAAATTATGCAGACTCTTAATTGCGAGGGAGAATCCGTCGTCCAAGATCTGCTTACTATGAATCTTCAGGGTAGTAAAACACTTTTGTTCATGAAGCAAATGACGAAACATTTGGTTAATATAGACCTTTCTTTCTTAGAGCAGACAGAAAATATACTACTAATAAGAGACCCTAAAGAAATGTTACCTTCTTTAGCTGAACAACTGAATGAGGTTCAACTCAGCGATACAGGTTTTGATCAGCAATATGAACTTTATAATTTTTTGCTGTCAACTGGCAATAAACCTTTATTAATCGATGCGACTGAACTTCTTAAAAATCCAGAATATATTTTGCAAAAACTTTGTGAAAGACTGGATATTGAATTTACATCAACAATGTTAAGCTGGAAACCTGGAGCGAGAAAAGAAGATGGTGTTTGGGCTAAATATTGGTATAAATCTTTACATCAAACCTCTGGATTTAGAGATTACAAACCTAAATCGCATTTTCCTGAAGGGCTAGAATCGCTCTTAATGGAATGCAAACCCTATTATGAAAAACTGTATAAAGAATCACTAAAGGCTAATGGGTAACTCAATGAAATTAATTGATGAGCGTAATGCAGATATTCTAATTTATATCAACGGTGAATTACTTCCAAGAAATGAGGCTAAAATTTCTGTATTCGACAGTGCAGTTCAAGGAGGGGATGCTGTTTGGGAAGGCTTGAGAGTATACAACGGTAGAATTGCAGCATTAAATGATCATCTACAAAGACTTCAAAACTCAGCAAAAGCATTAATGTTCAAGGATGTTCCTTCTATAAAAGAAGTTAAAGAAGCTCTATTTAAAACTCTCGAAGCAAATGGGATGTGGGATCAAACCCATGTAAGATTAACCTTAACCAGAGGAGAAAAGATTACTTCTGGAATGAATCCATCTTTGAATCAGTCTGGATGCACACTTATTGTTTTAGCTGAGTGGAAGCCACCAGTCTATTCAAATTCTGGAATAAAAGTTATCACCTCTTCTATACGAAGAAATTCACCTCATTTTCTTGATTCTAAAATTCATCATAATAATCTTTTGAATAATATTTTGGCAATTATTGAAGCCAATGTTAGTGGGGTCGATAGTGCCATCATGCTCGATAATAATGGCTTTATATCAGAAACAAATGACACCAATATTTTTATAGTGATTAAAGGTGAAGTACATACTCCTACTGGCGATAGTTGCTTACCAGGAATAACTCGAAAAATGATTATTGATATAGCACAAAATGAGGGTATAAAAGTTCTAGAAAGGAACATTTCAATCTCTGAACTTTATTCAGCAGACGAAGTATTTACTTCCGGCACTATGGGTGAGATCACTCCTATTTTGGAGGCTGATGGAAGAATTATTAGTCAAGGGAATCAAGGTTCAATAACAAAAAAAATGCAGTTGCTACATTCAGAATATGCCTTTAAAAATGGTGAATCAGTTCCTTTCCAAAAACCTGAATAATATTTAGTGTCTAAATATTATAAAGATGACTTGTTTAAAGGACCTCTCATCTCGCTAACCTGCTACCTCTTTCCAAACAAAAAACTTAGTTGCCACAATAAAGCTTAGTATTATCCATATGAATAAACCTAGTGTGTTTAGGTTGATCATCAACAAAGAAACTCCATCATTAGCTATATCTCTTAACCCAGTGGCAATGACACTCAAAGGGAGAATATGAGCAATCGGTTGTATCATATCGGGTAGAGAGTTAATCGGAAAAAAAACACCTGATAAGATTAACTGAGGGAAAGTAAATGATGTCACAATAGGTCTAATGGCTTCTTGTGTCTTTGCAATGCTACCAAAACTAAATCCCAAGCAAAGAAAAATAAAACTTCCAATTACAATCATGCCGTAAAGTGATAAGAGACTACCCACTATTTTTATGTCTAAAAGAAGTATCGCTAGACCAAGAACGACGGATAGTTGCATGAGAACAATTACAATTCTAGAAACTACAATTGAAATAATAAAATCCTGGGGTTTTATAGGGGTTACAAATAATCTTTTTAAGATTCCTCTGCGTCTGTATTCAACTATATTAAAACCACTGCCAGCAATACTAAGATTCATCAGCATAAAAGCCAGTAATCCAGGCAATAAGAAGTCAACATAACGTTGGGGTCTTGATTTAACATCCTCTACCTTAATCATGAACATAGGCTGTGTATTCCTTAAGCTTCTTTCAATAGAGAGTAGACTTTTACTGATAGCTTCTTTAATTGACCCAATCTGCCTTACTTGAGAAGCATCAAGTAATAGTTTTATCTCAGCGGTTTCGTCAATGGAGTTGAAGCTTTCGGGAATGATAATGATAGCTGTTTGGTCACCCAAGAATAATTGCCGTTTAAGCTCACTCTCTTCGCCTTTGGTTACATTAAAAAGAGGCTCTTCTTCGACGAGCTCAGAAAACTCTTGAGATATGGTATTACTCGAATTATTAACTAGACCTAAATTTATCGGCTCTGATTCACCTCCAAAAAAAACAAATACCCCCATAAAGATTAGAGGAAACAAAAGATTAAATATTATTGATTGACGATCCCTAAAAAATATTTTTAAGAATACTTGTGCTAAATGCATTTGTTTACTGGTAAACATTTTAATCTCTAAGCCTATGGTCCGTAAGGGCAAGAAATACGTCTTCCAGATTACCTTTTAAAGTCTCTTGTATAGGTTCAGATGCATATTCATCAATTAAGCCCTGAGGGGTATCTTCTGCAATCAATTTGCCCTTATCCATAATAGCAATTCGATCACATAAACTCTCTGCCTCTTCCATATTATGGGTAGTCAAAACTATAGTCATTCCTCCGACATTTAACTCTCTTACAAGGTTCCAAAGATTACGTTTTGCTTGGGGATCTAAGCCTGTTGTCGGCTCATCAAGGAATAGTACCTTAGGATTATTAACTAGGGCGCATGCAATTGAGAAGCGCTGCTTCTGCCCTCCAGACAATTCTTTTGGTTTCGCGCTCTCTTTAGTAAGTAAACCAACTTTCTCCAATAAGTTCTTTGTATTGATCTCATTAGAATAAAGTTTGCCAAAGAGAATAAGAAGTTCAGATAGATTCAAGCTTTCAAAGTACTCATTAGCTTGGAGTTGCACTCCAATTATTTCTTTGATCTTAAATGCATTATTGCTTACATCTAATCCATCTATTAAAGCAGATCCGCCATTAATATCCTTAAGACCTTCAAGCATTTCGAGAGTTGTAGTTTTACCGGCTCCGTTAGGACCTAGGATACCGTATACCTCACCCAATCTTATATTAAATGTAATCCCATCAACTGCATTAAAAGAATCTTTCTTATTTCCAGGTAGAGGGTAGGTCTTGAGAAGATTTTTAACTTCAATAATATTCATAATTATTACCACAAGGCTTAAAGAAAGTCTGGCGTCCCCAGGGGGATTCGAACCCCCGTTGCCGCCGTGAAAGGGCGGTGTCCTAGGCCTCTAGACGATGGGGACCTAAGTCAATCTAAGAGTAACTAGATTATAGGTGTGAAGTATATTGAAAAATAATCTTTCAATCCAACTTTAAAATTTCTATTTTCCCTAAATCTAGTTCTCTTATACCTTGTTCTATTTTAGATAAATCACCAACTATGACCCAAGTCCATATACTGGGATCAATATATCTTTCAGCAGCGGTGTTTATATCATCTATGGTCATTGATCTATATTTTGCCGGAAGATTGTCTAGGAAATCATCTTCTCGATCAAAAGAAACAATACCTGATAAACCTGACATTAGTGAGCCGAATGTTTCAAAGTCTCCAATAAGACCGAGAGATAGATCATTAACTATCGCCTCAAGCTCTTCATTCTTAGCTGGATTAGATGATAGGTATTCATCATATTCCCTGATAATCTCTTGAATTGAATCCACAGTCTTATCGGTTTGAACAGGTGCGCTCACAAGCATAGGTCTGGGTCCCTTATATTGGGAAAGCCTCGTTCGGACACCATATGACCAGCTTTTATCTTCCCTTAGATTCATATTCAATCTTGAAGTGAAGCTTCCACCAATAACGCGATTCATTAGATCGATATCAATCTCATCAGGGGTTCGCATACCTGGCATAAGCTGACCCGCGACTATCAATGACTGCACAGCTCCTGGTTTATCAATAAGAAACACTCTTCTTGAATCAGGTTCTTTATTGATTGTGTAAACAAGTTGGGCTCCCTTAAGCATCCTATTTTCAGGCCAAGATCCAAATTGGGCTTCAAGGATTGGTAGAATTTCATCAAGGGTTGTATCACCGACCAGAATTAGAGTTCCATTACTTGGAGCTATAAAACGGTTTTTATAGTTGATCAAGTCATCTCGGCTCATCCATTGAATCGATTCTCTAGTCCCGTTACCACTAAAAGGTTTTGCATAGGGATGATCTTCCCCATAAAGAATCTCAGGAATAAGATTCGAAACCATACCATTAGGTGTCGATAATGATTGATCAATTGCAGCTAACCATCTTATTTTCTTTCTATCAATTTCCTCTTGATCAAAGGTAGGCTCAGTAATGACCTCAAACATAATCTCTATTGATTCCTCAAAACTAGATTTGAGAGAAGAGATATTAATACTCGAACTATCTAACCCAGTACTGGTGTATAAATCTGTGCCCAGTTCCTCTAATTGATCACTTAATTCTAGAGCATTAAAACTCTTACTCCCTTCTGTCAACATGGACATTGTGAAATTAGCTAAGCCTGGTTGCCCTAAAGGATCAGTGGCATGCCCAGATTTAATTTGAAAAGATAAATTAATCATTGGAACATCGTGTCGCTCAGCTAAAACAACTTCCAAGCCATTAGAGAGTTTTGCTCTTTGAATTTCTGGTAGATCTAGTTCAGGAAATTCTGTGGGAAAAGGAAGCTTGCTTCTATCGGCAGTAGACTCCGAGTCATAACTTCTATTCTCTTCGGGGATCACAGTTAAAACATAAGCACCATCCGTGAGCCAAGTATTAGCGGTTTCTTTTATTTCTTTATTCGTGATCTCCATTATTCCGTTTATAAACTCAAGATATGCTCCAGGGTTGCCTGAATACACTTCTGAATAGGCTAGGAGGTCTGATTTTCCTCCAAATCCCCCTACTCTTTGCAAACCCTTTATCGATGAGGCACGAATGGATGTTTTGGTATTTTTAAGACGTTTAGCGCTAGGGCCTTTCTTGATAAAGTCACTCAAAGCCTTGTCCATTGCATCTTCAAGATCATCTAAGGATCTACCGTTAGCCAAATCTACTGCGATCCAAAATTGTCCTGCTATTTCTCGATCGTAATAAAAGGCAGACACGCTTGTTGCTAATTGTCTCTTATAAACAAGTTCTTGGTATAAGGCTGAATTCTTGCCTCCTGTAAGTAAACTTGCCAATAACTCAAAGTGAGCATGCTCTGGTGATCCTATCTCGGGAGTGTTCCAAACTTTATAAATTCTTGCATTAGGAACACGGTCGTACATAATTTCCCTTTTTTCGCCAGATCTTTTAGCAATCCATTTTTTCTTCTTTATCGGCGACGGGCCTGGAGGGATGTCTCCAAAATACTTGGTGACAATTTTTTTAGCTTCATCCACATTGATATCACCCGCAAGAGATAGTACTGCATTGTTTGGACCATAATAAGTTTTGAACCAGAGTTGAACATCCTCTAGAGTTGCTGCATTTAAATCCTCCATAGAGCCAATTGTGGTCCAAGAATAAGGATGGCCTACAGGAAAAGTTGCTTTTGATGCCTGAATGAAAACTCTGCCATAGGGTTGGTTTTCCCCTTGTCTTTTTTCATTCTGGACCACTCCTCTTTGCTCATCGAGCTTTTCTTGGTTTACAACTCCCAATAAGTGTCCCATGCGATCAGATTCCATCCATAAAGCAAGATCAAGAGCTGGTGTGGGCACATTCTCAAAATAATTGGTTCGATCATTATTTGTGGTTCCATTCATATTAGTTGCACCAACTTGCTGAAAGGGTCCAAAATACTCATTGTTATAATTCTCTGTGCCGTTAAACATCAAGTGCTCAAATAGATGGGCAAAACCAGTTTTTCCAGGAAGTTCATCCTTAGATCCCACGTGATACCAAACATTAACTGCGACCACAGGGATTTTTCTGTCTTCATGAACAATGACTCTAAGTCCATTAGGAAGAGTAAATTTATCGTATTTAATATCTGGTAGTTGCTCTGAAGCTATAACCGATAGTGGTGAAAATACAATCACGAAATAGAGAAAATATTTTTTAAAAATAGTCATAATAATCTTTTTGTTTTAATTATAAATTCATGAAATGATATAAGCATTGGAAGGGAAATGAAACTTGATTTAAGGATAATTACAATTTGTTCATTGTTGCTGTTCCATAACACAATGACAATGAGCAACTCATCAGATGCTTTCTCAGATTCTATAGATAACCTTTTTGAAAATAGAAGTCTCAAGCCAGGTTGTGCTGTAGGTGTTATTGAGGACGGTAAATATATTCATAAACGTGGATATGGCTATGCCAATCTTGAGCATGAAGTTAAAATTGATGCAGACACAATTTTTAGAATTGGCTCAGTCAGCAAGCAATTTACGACGATGGCAATCGCAATTCTTGAAGAGAAAGGGTTGCTCTCATTTGAAGATGAGATGAAGACACATATACCTGATTTAATTGACTACGGTGAAATAGTTACCATTAACCAAATGATTCATCACTTCAGTGGATTGGGTGATTATGAATACATGGATTATCCAGGTCGGTTTAAAAATGCAATTGACGAGGAATTTAGATGGGGCAATGAAGACTATCTAACCAATGATGAATTTCATGCGATGATCAAAACCTTGCCTCTGATAAGGAAACCTGAAAAAAAATTCTGGTACAGCAATACCGGGTATGTCTTACTGGCACTGGTGGCACAAAATGTCAGCGGTTTAAGCCTTAGGGAATTGGCAGATCAAGAAATCTTTTCACCATTAGGAATGGATAAATCTTTCTTCAATGATAATGTGAATTTACCCTTCAAAAACAGGGCTGATGCTTATTCACCAGTCAAAGACAGTCCTGGAACATACAGAATTAACGTCACTAACCTAAGTTGGGTGGGCGATGGGGGTGTCTATACTTCACTGAATGACTTTATAAAGTGGGATCAAAACTTCTACCGCAATAGCTTGGGTAAAGGTAGTCCCTCTTTAATAGAAACCATGGAAAAAACCTATTCACAGACAAAAGTAAAAAAGAGAAATCAGAAAATGATTAACGAACAAGAAAACGAACAAACGTATGCTTTTGCTCAAAATCTTGCTTATTACAATGGCTATAAACGATGGTCACATTCTGGTTCTTGGGTTGGGTGGTTAGCTCATTATGCAAGACTGCCTGAAATTAACTTTTCTACTGTTGTGTTTTGCAACACCAATGAAATCGATGCAACTATTATTGCAGACGAAATTATTGATCTTTATTTTGAGACTAGAAAAAACTAGTTGTTAAAAAGCATTCTTTCCCGTTAAAGCACGGCCAACAGTTAACTGATGGATAGTTTCAGTACCCTCATAGGTGATCACACTTTCGAGATTCAGCATATGTCTAATCGGAACATATTCTGCACTGATGCCCGATCCTCCAAGCATATCTCTACAATCTCGAGCTATGTCTAGAGCCATTCTTACATTATTCCATTTTGCTAGTGAAACCTGTGTTGGGTTCATTCTTCCCTCATCTTTTAATTGCCCCAAACGATGAGATAACAACCCAGCGTTTGTTATTCGTCTCTGCATGTCAGCCAGGCGTATTTGGATAGCTTGATTTTCATCCAAGGCTCTATCAAATAAAACTCTTGTCTTAGTGTATTCAATTAACTCTTCAAGACACGCTTCAGCAGCTCCTATGGCGCCCCATGAGATGCCGTATCGAGCTTGAGTTAAGCAACTCAAAGGGCCTTTCAGGCCAACGACTTCGGGCAGCATATTTTTATTAGGAACCCGAACGTTATCAAGAAATAATTCAGATGTAACCGATCCCTCTTAGTGAGAACTTATTATCAATTTCATTTGCAGTAAAACCCGAAGTTGATGTTTCGACTAGGAAACCCCTGATCCCATCTTCTGTGTTAGCCCAAATTAAAGCAAGGTCTGCTATCGAACCATTAGTAATCCACATTTTCGAACCGTTAATCACCCAATCATCGCCGTCTTTCTTTGCATGTGTCTTCATATTCGCTGGATCGGATCCGCCTTGAGACTCAGTTAAACCAAAACAACCGATAGCCTCTGCCTTAGCTAATTTTGGTAGCCATTCTTCTTTCTGTTCTTCACTACCAAAGGTAAAAATGGGATACATCACTAGACTGCTTTGCACAGAAACAAAACTTCTAACTCCACTATCACCACGTTCAAGTTCCTGGCATATCAAACCATAGCTAATAGAATTCATGCCCGCACAGCCATAACCCTCTATTGAACTTCCAAGAAGACCGAGTTCTGCAATCGGTTGTATTAACTGTTTAGGGAATGAGTGGCTCTCAAAACAATCCTGGATAATGGGTTTAACATTCTCATCGACGAATCGTGAAACATTATTCCTCACAATTTGCTCTTCTTCGCTTAGGAGAGAGTTAATATCAAATAGATCGATACTCATTACCAAAAACCTATGTGCTTATAATATTTTATGTTTACCCTGAAGGATCTCTCTGAACATTCTCCAATCGCCTATAAAGCTATAAAAAGGGTATTTAAAGGTAGCTGGTTTATTTTTCTCAATAAAAAAGTGGCCTACCCAAGCCCAAGAATAACCTGATAATAAAGCATAGAATAAATACTTTGGCTCACCAGAGAAAATCATGAGGAGAATAAAGATAAGAGATAACCAAGTCCCTATAAAATGGAGGAGCTTGTTGTATTTATTCTTGTGTTCATCGATATAAAAAGGATAAAACTCTTCAAAACTAGTAAATTCACTTTTCATAGAATCTATTCTACCACATGATTATGTATTGAGCTTATCGGCTAAACTTAATAAAAGATTCTCTGTGGTTTCCCAGTCAATACAAGCATCCGTAAGAGAAACTCCATACTTTAGGTTATCTGTTATTTTTTGATTACCTTCATGAATATTGCTTTCTAGCATCATTCCAATGATTGAATCGTTACCATTAACAACTTGGTTAATACAGTATTTGGCAACCTTTGGTTGAAGAGTGTAGTCTTTATTAGTGTTCCCGTGGCTACAGTCGACCATTATCCGACCAGGAAGATTTTCTTTTTCTAAACTTTTTTCACACGCACCAAGGCTTCTTTTATCATAATTGGGTTTGGCTCCACCTCTGAGAACAACATGAGTGTATTTATTTCCTTTGGTCTCATAGACAGTAACTCTACCCCCTTCATTGAGTCCAAGAAAATGATGGGACTCTCTTGAAGATTTTATAGCATTGATCGCCACAGATAATGATCCATCTGTTCCGTTTTTAAAACCAACTGGCGTAGATAAGCCACTTGCCATTTCTCTATGTGTTTGGGATTCAGCAGTCCTGGCTCCAATTGCTGTCCAACTGGTTAAATCACCTAAATACTGAGGCATAATTGGATCTAGTGCCTCAGTGGCCACACCAAGCCCCATTTCATTGAGTTGGATCATCAATGACCTCGCAATATGAACACCCTTATCAATTTGGAAGGTATCGTCTATATTGGGGTCATTAATTAATCCTTTCCAACCAGTCGTAGTCCTTGGTTTTTCAAAATAAACCCTCATTAAAATCAAAAACTTGTCTTCTACAGCCTTTGCAAGTGTCTTTAAGCGTTCTGCGTAATCGATTGCTAAATTGGTGTCATGGATCGAACACGGACCGACCACGATAACCAGTCGATCATCTTTGCCATCAAGGATTGACATCAAGGTCTTACGAGTCTGTAAAACAGTCTTCCTGGCAGACCTACTTAAAGGCAGGGTCGCCTTCAGTGCTTTTGGCGAAGGCAATTTCTCCTTCGCAACAACATTTATATTATGTATCTGTTCTCTCATTCAAATAACAATTATGTTTATATCTCTTTTAGGGCTGAACAGTGTAATAAAACAAAAAAAATAAATATATCAATAATTAATAAATTATTTATTACTGGCTAAGACGAATTAATTGCTGGCTGCACATATAACCTGGGGTCCCAGCGATAGAACCGCATGGATATGAGCCCGCACCGCAATAGAAAATATCTTCATAATTGAAGAAGCCATAGAAATTATTTTCTGGATCAAGTGAAAATGTTCGATCAAAATACATCTGCTTATCAGTTAAAGCTATATGATCAATATTGCCTTGAGGAAAATAAAAAGTTTCCTGTAAATTTTTAGGGGTAACAAGATTTGTCCAAATACAATCTTCAGGGTTTAAAATATTCTCAAAGAGTTTATCTTTTATTTGATCGCTGACATTGATAAATCCTCACCTCGTTTATCTAGTGACAAATTCTTAAAAAACACAGCAATCCTGTCATGATTCAGATCTTTATTCATTTTCTTAGAAGCGGCACCTTCGCAATAGATCTGCATGAAGCCAGGCACGTAGTCAACTCCTTCATCACAGACACTCAGTGTAGCTTGTTCAAATTCCTCCAGTGTTTCGACTGAAAAAATAAATCTAAAACTGGCATCAGAATCAGGGTGATCAATATTATGCTTCCACTGAATGGGTTGTTTAAAAAGGAGGTTCAATTTACCGCTACTTCCCAATAATTTCTTATCACTAACTTTTTCTATTTGCTCCGAATTATTTACTAATTGAGATGCAGTAAGAGGATCTGTTGCAAATATCAATTGATCAAAGATTTTTTTCTCTTCTCCAGTCGGAGAGCTAAAATTAACACACTTGGTTTTTGTATCGACATTTAAAACTTTAGAAGACTTGTAGAAATTAACCCCTAAAGCTCTATTTATTTTCTCCAATTCTTCAGTTACTTGCCATATACCCTCATAAACAAACCCATAGTAGCCTCCAAATATAGACCCTGAATCCATAATGGGTATGGTTAATGCGATGATTTTTCTCGAATAGAGACTGGACCACTTTCAGCAACAGTCATGGCCATATAAATCTTGGCTCTATCGCTTGTAAAGTAATGATCTAAAAGAGTTTTTGCATCACCTGTTATCCAAAGATTGGTGAGCGTTTCACCTAGATTTGATCTGGCATCTTCAAGATTTGGTGTCACAGCATCTCGGTAACCAGTTTGCAGAAAATCAATCACCCTCGATTCATCTTCCCTGAAAGCTTCTATATTACCCTGCTCACCCCACTTATCTCTGAGCTCCCTATCCAAATCCTTAGGGTTACGATAAATTACTGTAGGTTCTGAATCGTTTGGAAAAAAAACCAATTTTGGAGATTCTGGAACAAAAGTTTTTAATTTCTTGCTCAGTCCGGTTTCTTCAAAAATAAAACGCTGCATTAGTCCGAGAACAGAAGCGCCCGATGCATATCGATAATCTTTTCCAGCTAGTGTCACAGTTTCTGATGTGCAGGCACCTCCGACCTTAGCCTTCGCTTCTATGATTGAGACTTCGTAACCGTTACGTTGAAGATAATTTGCAGCTACCAACCCGTTTATACCGGCACCAATAATAATTATTTTTCTAGACATGAAATACAACGATTGTTAAACAAATAATAATTAACCAAAGAATCAATGCAAAAATAATTGGTCGAATCGATAAATCACGAAGAGTTTTTAAATCAAATTTTAAGCCGATGAAGAATAACCCTAATAGAAACAGAGTATTGCTCATTTTTTTCAAAACAAATTGTGCATCTTGGTTAAGATCGATAAACGATCCGAGCAGAACAAAACCGAGAAAGAATAAAATAAAATAAGGCAATTCATATTCGGCTTCTTGGCTTCTAAAATAAAGGCTAAATAGAATCACGGTTGGAATGATCCAAAGTGTTCTTCCAAGTTTTATTACACTTGCATAGACCACTGACTCTTCACCGTAGATGCTTGATGCCCCTATCACAGAGGCTGTATCATGAATTGTTAAAGCTGCAAAAATCCCAAATTCACTCTCGGTCATCTCTAAAAAATGCCCTAAGTAAGGAAACATAACGATGGCAATAAGATTTAACAAGAAAATAAGACTAATGGACGATACCAACTCTCCAGCTTTTGATTTAATGATTGGAGCCAAAGCAGCCATGGCTGTGCCGCCGCAAATAGCGGTTCCTGCAACCAAAAGAATAAGATGATTTTTTGGAACCTTTAATAATTTTCCAATCACAAATCCGATCAGAAAAATGAACAACACATAGATTGAGACCAGTGGTAAATAATCAACTGTGATTTCTGATACTGAACTCAGAGAGATAGTTCCTCCCAGGAAAATGATCCCGGCTTTTAAGAAATTTGTACCATTAATCTTCGGAGCAGATAAAGAGAACTTTTCGTTGATTACAGAAAAAAAGATACCCAAGATTAAACTAATCGCTGCCTGTCCAATCACCAAAGATAGCGATATAAAAAAAGCCAATAAGAAATAAATCATTGAAACTAAAAGTTCTCTTTATAAGGTCTTAAATCGATTTCCTGAGTCCAAGCTGTATTGTGTTGACAGTGCAAATTCCAATAATTTTCTGCAATTGCATCAAGATCTAAAAGGCCATCCTTTCCTAAGCCTTCTGCATACTCTGGGAATCCTTTAACAACTTTGTCTCCATTGATGACCCCATCAATAATGACATGAGCCACATGAATACCTTGTGGTCCAAACTCTCTTGCCAAGGATTGAGATAACATTCTTAAAGCACCTTTACCAGAAGCAAAGGCAGAGAACCCTGCTTTACCTCTAATCGAACCGGATGCTCCTGTAAAAAGAAGTGATTGCCGTGTTGCAACCTCTGACTGTTCAAGCATTAAACGAATGATTGCTTGTGAAGTCAAAAACCCCCCTAAACAAAGGACCTCCCACATTGAAGTGAATGTATCTGCTGTCACATCCAAAAATTTTTGTGGAAGATTGTTACCAGCATTATATACAGCTAACTCTAGAGGGAGCTGACTATCTCTAATGATATTGATCATATCCTCTACTTGGTTGATCTCCGTAACGTCAGTGACTATGGGAACTGCGTTTCCGTTTTGGCTAGTAATTGAAGAGCAGACTGAATTAACTTTATCTTTTGTCCTACCGCAAACAAACACTTGTATTTGCTCTTCAGCAAATCGCTTGCATAGTGCTGCACCAAGGCCTTGTTCTGGACCAACACCCATGACTAGAGCTGAAGCTTTAGAATTCATATTAATTTTGCTTTTTAGATATGGAGTATATTCTATCTTTATAGTTATGATAGATGATAATCCTTTCTGATAATTAGTCAGCTAGATTTAGTAATAAACTAGTTTTTATCAGTCTCCATAGCAGCGATTAGTCTTGCCACTCTTTTAGGAGAGCCCGTGTTTTTTCCGATTAAAGAATAAGTAATAGGAACTACAAATAGTGTTAGAAATACAGAAATAACCACACCAAAAAATATAACTGCACCAAGGGTTTCTCTTGAAACTTCTCCTGCGCCAGTTGCCATAAGTAAAGGGATAGCTCCTCCTGCAGTACAGAGACTTGTCATGATTACAGGCCTTAATCTTATTTTGGAAGCAGAAATAATAGACTCCTTAAATTCATAACCCTGATCTCTAAGCTGATTAGTAAATTCTACGATTAGAACACCATTTTTTGCTGCCAGACCTATCAATAAAATTGCTCCTATCTGACTGTATATATTCAATGTTGAGCCCACAACCAATAAACCCAAAAGCCCCCCCATCAAAGCAAGAGGGACTGTCACCATGATAACTATAGGGCTTAATAAACTCTCAAACTGTGCAGCCAAGACAAGGAAAATGAGTAAAAATGCTAAAGCTAAAGTCCATAGAATAGAGTTTTCTGACTCAATATATCTTCTGGTTTCGCCGTCATAACTCAGCCTCACATCCTCGGGAATAATTTCTCTCGAAATCATTTGCATATACTCTATAGCATCTCCGAGGGAATAATCTTCTGCAATAGAGCCTGATATGGTAATTGATCTCATTCTATCCAATCTTTTTAGATCTGGTGGACCAGCACTCTCTTCTAGTTTAACTATACTAGCTAGAGGTATAAGAGAATCTGATGCTTTAGACCTGATGTAAATATTTTCGAGATCAGAAGGAGTATTTCTGTCTTCAGCAGAGCCCTGAAGTATAACTTTGTATTCTTCCCCCCTTTCTATATATCTTGTCACTTCTTTTGAGCCAAGCATAATTTCTAGTGTGCTTGCGACATCTTCTATAGAAATACCTAAATCAGCTGCTTTTTCTTTCTGAAGGGAAATTTTTATTGTTGGTTTACGCTCATAATAATCACCAGTTAAGCCGAAGATTTGCCTATTTTCTTTTGCTCTATTGATAATCTGATCTTGATAACGAGATAACTCAATATAATCGCTACCTCCAAGAACAATCTGCAGAGGTCTAGAAAAACCTCCAAAGTTATTCAGACTGGGTGGTACAAAAACTCTTGTTTCTATACCTGGGATACTGGCTGCTTTTCTTCTTATTCTGTTTGCAATATCTACTGAAGAATCATCTCGTTCTGACCATGATGTAAGAGGTAAAAATATAAAGGCTTGATTGATTTGATCACCAACACCCCAGCCACCTGCCCTAGCTAAGATTCTTCTAGCATTACCATTATCCAGTTCAAATTTAGCTATAGATTCTACATATCTAACCTGTTCATCCATATATTCTGTAGTAGAACCCTCTGGTCCCGCAATTCTGACAATAACCATACCTCGATCTTCAGTAGGAGCGTACTCTTGAGGCAAAGATTTAAAAATTGAAAAAGTTACAAGCAATGCAAAGGGTATGATGCCAATCATTATCAATGGTTTATCAATAACTTTTTTGAGTGTTTTTTCGTATAGATCTGCAACTTTATTATCGAAGAACATAATAAATCTATAAGACCAATCTTTAAGTGTGAAATAAATATCTATCTTTTCCGAGGGACACCTACTACCTCGCTCTATTGACTTTTTAAACATTAAAGACATCATCATTGGAGCTAATGTCAAAGCTACAAAAGTTGATAAAATTATTGTAGTAATGAGAGAAATTCCAAATTCATTGAAGATTTTACCTATTTCGCCTGGAATAAAAGAAATTGGAAGAATTGTGACCACCAAAACAATGGTAGTTGAAATAACAGCAAAACCTATTTCCCTGCTTCCATTTATAGCAGCAATAATTGGTTTTTCACCCATCTCTAATCTTCTGATGATGTTTTCTAGAACCACAATAGAATCATCCACCACTAAACCAATAGCCAAAACAAAGCCTAATAGAGTCAGTGTATTAAGAGAAAAACCGAGTAATGACATAACAAAAAATGAAGCAATTATTGCAATAGGAATCGTTAAGGCAGGAATTAATGTCGCCCTTCCCGAGCCGACAAAAAAGAAGATAACAAATAACACAATGCTGATTGAAATTAGAAGAGCAGAAACTACTTCACTAATTGATTCTTCTATAAATTCAGAATAGTCAATATTAACATCCATACTCATATCATTTGGTAAGGAAGGAATTATTTGATTCATTCTTAACTTGGCATCTTTAGCCACAGCTAAAATATTAGCTTTACTCTGAGGTATAACGCCCAAAGTTATACCGGGAACTAAATTTGTTCTTGCAAACAATCGGTCATCCTCTGCCATAAATCTGACATCGGCGACATCTTTTAGCCTTATAATATTTCCATAACTTCCAGATTGGATCACAATGGATTCAAATTCTTCAGGTGAATTGAGTTGTGTATTTGTTCTAAGACTAAACAATCGAGTTTCTGACTCCAATGTACCTGCAGGCAACTCCACATTGTCTCTTTTTAATGCTGTCTCTATGTCCTGTACAGTGAGACGTCTCGCTGCAAGTGCCTCCCTGTCCAGCCATACTCTCATTGCAGGAGTTCTTTTGCCGCTAATATTAATTGTGCTAACCCCATCAATAGTAGAGAATCGGTCCACTAAATTTCTCTCAGCATAATCTGTTAGATCAATTAATGAACGTTGATCGCTCAAAAGGCTAATATATAAAATCGTATCGGCATTTGAGTTAGATTTTAAGACTCTAGGAGGATTGGATTCTCTTGGTAACTTAGAGGCTGTTTTTTGAATTATATCCCTAACATCATTGGCAGCATCATCTGGATTCCTATTTGAGGAAAACTCAATCCTAATAGAGGATCCTCCATCTCTGCTAGTTGAATTGATCTTTTGAATTCCAGAAATACCAGCGAGCTCATCTTCTAAGACTTTTGTAATTTTTCTTTCAACAATCTGAGCTGAGGCACCTCGGTAAGTAGTTGAAACAGATATTTGTGATGGATCTACATCTGGGTATTCTCTTGTTGGGATATTATTAATAGCTAACAAGCCTATAATCACCAATATAGCGTTAAAAACACCAGCGCTCACTGGTCTTTTAACAGAAAATTCAGAAATCCACATTATTTTTGACCTTTAGTTGTTCTTTAGTCACTATATTGACAGGTTGACCGGTTCGAAGTTTCTGCACACCTTCCGTAACAATCAAGTCTCCTTCCTCAAGTCCGCTCAAGATTTCAATAGAGCCTGGGATTCTACTGCCTAATTTCACTTGAACTTCTTGTGCTCTATTTTCTTTTATAATAAATACATACTGCAAGCCCAACCTAGGAGCAATAGCCTCCTCAGGCACTAATATAGAATCTTCTTTTATTTTATTAATATCGACTGTCAGAAACATTCCAGGTTTAATTAAATTTTCCTTATTATCTATTTCTGCAACTAGAAAGATGTTTCTTGTATTAGCATCAACACGAGAATTGATTGTCTTAATGTTCCCATCGAAAATAATAGAAGGATATATTGTGCTTTTAATCTCGACAGTCTGACCTATTTTTATAGTTGATAAAAAATCTTCTGGAACTGCAAAGATAGCTCTTATGATAGAAGCATCATCAAGGGTGGTAATTTGGGTAGTAGGCTGAATTAGGCTACCAACACTAACTGCTCTAAGGCCTAAGGTTCCTGAAAATGGTGCGGTAATGTAAGTGTCATCTAACTTTGATTGAATTACAGTTAATTGGGCTTCAGCAACTGTAACCTCAGACTCTTTTTCCTCCAATTCAGATTCAGTAATGGCATTATTTTTTATCAAGCTTTCTAATCTATTATACTGACTCCTCACTTCCTTAAGAGCTGCCTTTTTTATAGCTATCTCCGCTGATAATTCTCTATTATCTAATTCGACTAAAAGGGTACCCTTTTCAACGTACTCTCCCTCTTCAAAATGAATGTCGCTAATTACATTTGATGATCTGGAGGTTATATCGATAGATTCTTTAGCTCTAGCAGTCCCCAATGCTGTAAATTCTTTATTGAATTCACCTTTTGTTACTTGAGCGATTACAACATCTGTAGCTGAGGAAGCGCCGCCTCTATAGCCCATTGGTCCCATAGAAGATTCAGAGTCATCTTTCCCGCACCCATAAAGAGCTGAAACTAATAAGCAACAGACTAGAAAGGATTTTTTGTAAGTCATAAAATTATTCCCCTAAAGTATGTGTGAGGATTCGTTGCAAACCTATAATAAGATTCAAATATTGAAAACTAATTTACTTCTTTGATCATGTCATCAACCAGATTTTCTATGACAAACAATGGTGGCTCACCATGATCAAGGACAGCTGAATGAAAATCTCTAATATCAAAAGAATCACCCATTTGATCTTTCGCTCTTTCCCTTAAGTCTAGTATCTTAATCATTCCGACTTTATAACTACAGGCTTGCCCGGGCCAAACAATATATCTTTCGATTTCTGAAACCACTTCTGCATCCGACATGCCTGTAGTTTTCTTCATATAATCCATGGCCTCTTCACGTGTCCATCGTTTGTAATGAAGGCCAGTATCGACAACCAAACGAACTGATCTAAATAGCTCGCTTTGCAAAACCCCTAACTCATCAAATAATGTTTTAGCCATACCCAGTTCAACAGAAAGTCTTTCAGAATAAAGCGCCCAACCTTCGCCAAAAGCTGAAGTGTAATAACCAAAGCGTCGATATAAGGTCAGATCCTCATTTTCTAAATTGAGCGCATTTTGTAAATGATGACCTGGAATCGCTTCATGAAAAGCAAGGGCTCGCATACTGTATGTAGGAGTTTGTTTGATGTCATAAAGATTTGCATAAAACACGCCCGGCCTACTACCATCGAGTGCTGGGGACATATAGTAGCCACCAGCTTCATTTTGCTCTGAATATTCAGGTACTGCCCTAACTTCAACCTTAGAGGCCGGCATTCTATGAAATGAATCAGCAGCTGCCATCCATGTCTCTTCAACAATGTCGCTATAATCCTTAATCACAATAGTCTTTCGATCAGGAGTATCAGCGTAGAGAAATTGAGGATCTTCATTGAGTTGATTCATCATTTCACCGACGTTGAGATTATCGCCGTAACCTAGCTCTGAGAGAATGTCCTGCATTCTTTTTGAGATTCTATCAACTTCACTCAATCCTATATTATGTATATCCTCAGCTGAATAATCGGTGGTGGTATAAACCTTTAATCTCAGCGCATAGAATTCATCTCCATTGGGTAGAGACCAAACACCGTCATTAGGGTCGGCCATAGGAAGTGTCTCTATCATAAAGTCTAGTAAAAGCTGAAAGCTTGGGTTGACACTCTCCTCCATTGCTAGATTTAAGTCGTTTATTAATTCGGCTTTAAATTTATCATTAAAATCCAACTCGGGTTCATTGATCTTCCGCTCGAAAAACATCCCTGATCGGGTTCTGATCAGCATGTATCAATTCATTTAACTGCCTGATGACATGATCAAAGACAAATCTTGGTGGGAAAATGCCTGCATCCCTTTGAGCATTTAAAGACTCTATAGTCGAGCCAAAAACATCATCGAGCATATTAAGTCGATCAATGTATGCTCTTGCTTCGTTTTTGCTTCTAATTGGATGAACGTCTGTCATAAATTGAACCATGTTCAAATGGATGCCGCCAATCTGATTTAAAGGATAATCATGAAAGGGAAATTCCTCTTCTTGTTTAATCTTATTATCAAGATCAAATAGGGCGACATTCTTAGATATTCTTTGTTGTTTGGTAAGCTTCGAATCATCATATCTTTCGAGTATAGCTCTAGATTTCTTCATATCGGCAAGATCTTCAGCCTGATCTTCTAACCCGTAAACAGAAAGTTTTGATTGATGCTTAGTGATAAAGTTAAATTGATCGATGATGCCCAAATATGTCATTGCCTCAGGTGAATCTAGCATTCCACTAATAACCTCTTTACCTAGATAATGATCCAAGGATATCGGTTTCATGAAGAATAAATTTACAAGATAGAGACCAAAAATACCGACAACGGTTGCTAAGATAGGTTTGATCAATTTAAGTAGTAATTTCATAAGCAAGTGGTTTCTATGGTGTTAGCCCATTTTACAGAAAACCAACTTATTTCCATCTAAATCTCTGATATAGCCACCGTAAAAAGTTTCCATCTTTTGTTCTGGCTCACCCTCGGCAATTGCCCCAGCTTCAATGGCTCTTTGATATATCTGATCTACCTCCTCTATAGAATCAAATGTTATTCCTGTCATGGATCCATTTCCAACAGTTGCCTCATTGCCGTCAAAGGGAATAAAAACAGCAAAGTATGTATCAGATTCTTTAAATCTATAGAAGTAACTTCTGTCATTTCCTCTGAAACCCTTAACACCCATCGGCTCAAATAAACTGTCATAAATTCTCTTGCTGCTTCTAAATCATTAGTGCCTATCGATATATACCCTCCAATATTAGCTGCCATAATTTTTCTCCTCTTAATTTATAAAATCTCTGATAATCTTGCATTTAACTCAGGCTCTTCAAAAAACTGCCAACTCCCAGAATTTGGAACTTTCTTATAAATTTTCCCTTTGAATATTTTGATGCAATGCATCACTCACCGGCGTAAATATCTTCTTCTGCCTCCAGCAATAGGGCTTCCTTATTGAATTGACTAAGATCTGGGGAGTAAGGGTAGACAGCGTAATGCAATCGTAACGTCTTTGCCGTAAAGAAGACTATTAAGGAAAGGCTGAAAAGTAACTTCTGGGGAGTTTGTGGCACTCATTTTTCGATAAACATCCCAAGTCTTTTCAAAAATTCCCCTCCATGTCTATGGGAAATCACGAGTCATCGGTGTATTTATTAGCTCATCTATTTTCTCCTGAGTCATTTCACCATCCGTCCAGCTCCTGAGAGTACAGTTTTCCCAACTCGGTCTGGATAGCGAATACCAAGGTTAATAGCCACATAAGCGCCGCCATGTTGTCCCAACATATGGGCCCATCAACCCCTATATTATCCATAACATCTATTACAGAATCTGCGTACTCATCCATTGTGAGTTCGTGGTCAGAGGTATCAGATTGTCCATGATTAGGTAAATCAATTGCAATCACTCTATAGTCATCAGCAATAAAGGTCCATGGCGAGGTATTCTGAGAAGTTTGTCCTGACTGATGAAATAAAATCAATGCTGGTCCCTCTCCAATTTCCCAATAGTGGACCGACCTTTCAGTATCAGCATAGGATCGCTGAATATCTCCACCCATTCCTGTCATATCAGCATTTGTTGCTGATTGAAAAAAACCATTTAATGAAATTATGATAGAGTTACTAGAATTTGTTTTTTCATTTTTATTTACCTTTCAAATGTAAGAATTCGAAAATCTAGAACTATTTAGAGCAGGGATAACTTTTTCTCCAATAAGCTTTATTAAAGCTGCTGGTCTGATCTGAGTTCAAGGGCAACATCAGTTAAACCTGACTCTTTTAGCTCTAACAAATGTTCTATCTTATGGTCTACTTCACTCACATGACCGGTCAAGGTTAGATGATCCACAAGTTTCTCTAATAGAGAATCGGGAACTCCAGACACTGAGGAAGTGTTTAATACTGGCATTTGATAAATTTTTTTTTTGTGGGCCTCTATAACATCGTATTCTTCATCTGACATAAAAGTGGTGATTACCCATCGTCTAATAATCCTCGATACCCAAGCCATTGTTTGCTTCATTCATAGCCTTTTCTCTATCTTCATATAAGGCCCAAGCCATAAAATTATCAATCTAAAGTCATCATTTTTCTAGCTTTCAATGATTTGTAACCTCTTCAACCTTTCCTTTATAATATGGGAGGAAGATCACTCATCATAATTCCATCTGAATGTTTAGCCGACATCTTAAGCATTTGAGGCTTGTTGGCAGCTACATAAACCTTTGGTATATCGTGTTTTAGCCAAAAGGGGTTGTAGTTATTAAATTTAAATATTTCGCCATCGAAGTTTAATGGCTTCCCTTAGAAATAGATTTCAATATCTCAACACATTCTGAAACAGCCCTTACTCTTTTGTGGGTTTTAAGTCAAGTGCTTGCAAAGCTTTTCCACCTCCACCAATGACTACATTGGGTCTGCCTTTAGCAAGCTCGTTTAATGTTAGTAAGCCGCTTAAAATACGGATGGGGTGAGTATCGAAAGGATTTAGGGCAATAGGCCCCAACTTTATGCGTTTGACTTAATAGCTAGTTGTGAAAGATTTGTGAACGGTTCTCGAGAATCAATATAACTTGCTAGCCAGATACTATGCACACCATATTTTTCAGCTAATAAACCAAGTTCAGTTTTTTTGGATGTACTTAACCTGAATCAAGAATTAGACCAATACGCATCTTTATTTTCCCCCAAAACTATTCCAAATTGGGTTTGGGGGTGGAGCTAGGCGGGATCGAACCGCCGACCTCTTGCATGCCATGCAAGCGCTCTCCCAGCTGAGCTATAGCCCCTTATTATTGATTTGCAATATATTCTATCGCTTTTTTGATTCTGGAAATAACGATTTCTCTATCCAATAATGTCATCGTTAAATCTATGAAGGTGATTCAGTGCCTCCGGTAATAGCCACCTCAAGGTTGGCCAATCTTCCAAATCCAATACCGTGTTTTTCACAAGTGGATTTACAGCTGATTTATTGATTCAGCATCCCCTTCACCCTGCTCAACATTTCCAAAAGATCTTAAATGGACTAGGATCTCTTGCTTTAGAAACTTTTCAGCGCTGAATCTTCAAAACCTAAATTTCAGATAAGGAAAAAAATACCCCAAATAATTCGTTAAGATTATTAACTCTTGGCTTGTAGGCATTAAAAGGAATCGATGGTCTTTTCTGAAGGGAGTTCTTTTTGACTAGTTTTATTTTAAAACTCAGTAAGTTCTAATTATCGCTATTACTCAGATGTTGTTGATTCAACCACTTAATTTTCTAGATCAAACTTGGCACTGGATTTATTGATTTTCTTAAAATCGAAAGCATCAATCATCTCTTGAATATTAAAACTTCTTGGTCCCAAAAGACCATCCTAATCTAACCAAGTAATTCAACATCGCTTCTGGAAGAAACCTTGATCTTTTATTCAGAATATTCATGCACCATGCCGTTTAGACAGCCCAGATCCATCGGGTCCTAGAATCATTGGTAAATGAATAA
>BPCL01000002.1 GCA_019653755.1 Woeseia sp.
TTAAGTCCTATGTCAGGAAAACCATGCTGGATGTCTTTCCCCATCTTTCAAAGACAGCAATTGACTATGCATGGGGCGGAACTATTGGCGTAACAGTCAATAGAATGCCCCATATTGGAAGGCTTGAAAAGAATATTTATTTTTCACAAGGCTATTCTGGGCACGGGGTTGCTTTAGCATCTCTTGCGGGAACAATTATTGCAGAAGCTATCGACGGCGAGGCTACCAAGATGGATATTTTTGGAAAAGTCAAAATACCGACTTATCCTGGAGGCACTCTTCTGAGATGGCCAGGTTTTTATCTAGGGATGCTTTATTACTCATTAAGAGATCGATTATGAAAAAAGCTTCGGTCTGCAGTTCTCTGCTATGCATGCTTTTTTTTAGTGCTACTTTTTCTTCAGCTAATGAGGTTAGGGTATATAACTGGTCTGATTATATTGATTACTCTGTCATTGATGATTTTGAAACATCTACAGGCGTAAATGTTATTTACGATGTTTTTGATAGTAATGAAGTTCTAGAAGGAAAATTACTTGCTGGCAATACGGGTTACGACATTGTCGGTCCAAGTATTGAGTATTTAGGCCGACAAGTAATGGCAGGTGTCCATCAGAAATTGAATAAAGATAGCATCCCAAATTTACGCTATCTAGAACCTGGAATGATGGAACTATTAGGGACAATGGATCCCGGTAATAATTATTCTATCCCTTATTTATGGGGCACTACAGGGATTGGGTATAACAGGGATCAAGCTAAAAAGATCATGGGCGAGAGTTTTAGGATGGATAGCTTTGATATTATTTTTAAACCAGAGATCATCAAGCAGTTTAAAGAATGTGGGGTTGCTTTTCTTGATGCGCCCAGCGAAGTCTTTAAGGCAGCCTTGTATTATTTAGGGTTAGATCCTAATACGAAGAACCCTAGAGACTATCAGGGTGAAGCCTATGAGTTGCTTTTGAATGTCAGACCATACATTAAATATTTTCACTCATCAAAATATATCAATGATCTTGCAAGCGGGGAGATTTGCCTAGTTTTTGGATGGAGTGGAGACATTCTGCAAGCTGGAGATCGTGCAAAAGAGTCGGGCAACAATATTGAAATTGGCTATCAGATCCCTGTAGAAGGAGCACAAATGTGGGTAGACATGATGGCGATTCCTAAAGATGCTCCGAACCCAAAAAACGCACATTTATTTCTTAATTTTATTTTACAGCCTGAAATGATGGCAAGAATATCTAACAAAGTTAAATTTGCTAATGCCAATGAGAAATCCAAAGGATTTATTGTCAAAGAGATTTTAGATAATCCAACCATTTATCCCAATGAAGAGACAATGAAGAAGCTATTTATAGCCGAGATTGCAAATCCCAGAGTTGATCGTATGATGACTAGACAATGGATCAACATCAAAACAGATCGATGAACACTTCTTTTATAACAAAAATATTTTTACTTTTAATCTTTTATGCAGGTGATGTATTTTCATCAGGACATCATGCCGATAAAGTTTTTATCAACGGTTCAATACACACATTTAATCAAGAGCTAACAGTGGTAACAGCAATCGCTATTCAAGATGGTTTAATTACTCTTGTTGGCACAAATGAAGAAATCAATAGATCGATTGGTGAGATGACAGAAGTCATTGATCTAAAAGGTAAAATGATGATGCCATCTTTTCATGATGCGCACTCACATCC
This sequence comes from Woeseia sp., assembly GCA_019653755.1. GTDB lineage: Bacteria > Pseudomonadota > Gammaproteobacteria > Steroidobacterales > UBA11654 > CACPJA01. The sequence continues at coordinate 1,710 of BPCL01000002.1, forward strand.
AGTTTGGTCAGGGGTTGATCAGCTGAAATGTGTTGTCTCAGAGTCCTATGATATCGATATCATGCAGGCCCAACTAAAAGAATGTTTGTCCAGTGAATTAACTAAAGAGACAGGATGGATAGTGGGCACACAATTAAATATCGGAGTGTTTCCTTCAGGAAATGTAGATAAATCATTTTTAGATAAAATTAGTAAGGATATCCCTATTTATGTTGATGCTGAAGATGGACACAATGGCGTTGCTAATTCAAAAGCACTGGAAATAGCCGGTATTTCCAAAGAGACCCCTAATCCAGAGAACGGCATCATCGAAAAAGATCCTCTCACAGGCGAACCCAGCGGGACACTACGAGAGCCGTCAGCAATGAATATGGTCAAATCAATCATGCCTAAAGATAGCGATGGGCTGTACGATAAAGGCTTATATTTTGCACAGGATTTAGCACATAGTTTTGGTATAACAGCATCGATCGCTGCATCAGTAGGAGAACGACATATGGCAACATATAAGCGAGCAGCTGATCGCGGTGACTTGGAGTTAAGAATCATCACTTGCCTTGAATTTGGAGATACATTATTTTCACAAGATCCGGTAACTTTTGAAGAAGTCTATAGAAACAGAACACAATATAGTGACTCCAGAATCAATGTAGATTGTATAAAAATTTTTATCGATGGAGTTTTAGAGGGTCAGACGGGCGCTGTCTTAGAACCGTATTTAGGCACAGATAACTACGGTCAACTTTACTTGGAACAAAACGTCCTGAATGCAGTTGTGACCCGATTTGATTCTGAAAATATCCAAATACACACACATGCAATTGGCGATCGTGCTGTTCGGAGCACTTTAGATGCATTTGAATATGCTATAAGCATGAATGGGAAAACTGATAATCGTCATCATATATCTCATTTACAAATGATCGATGAAGAGGATATCCCAAGGTTTTCTGAACTTGGTGTCGCTGCAAATTTTCAAGCAGCCTGGGCTTTGCCAGATGAGTATATAACAGAGATTAACACTCCAGAACTTGGCATTGAAAGAGTGAACAGGATGTATCCTATTGGCAGTGTCTTTAGAGCTAATGGTTTAATTGTAGGGGGTAGCGACTGGGCTGTGAGTACTATGAATCCCCTAGTGGCTATTGAAACAGCAGTCAGACGTCAGGATCCAGATGATCGAGTTAGCGGGTTCTTAAATAAGAACGAAAGCATTGATCTCACAGAGATGCTTAAGGCTTACACTACAAATGCTGCCTATCTTATGCATCAAGAAGAATATACCGGATCCATTGAAGTAGGGAAGGCTGCAGATTTGATCATACTGGAGAAAAATTTATACAACATTGCCGTGGATGAAATTAGTGAAGTAAAAGTTTTGCAAACTCTCCTTGAGGGCAAAACTGTTTTTAGATTAGAGTAAAGTTATGAAAAATAGATTATCCATCACTCGAAGAGACTTTATTAACGGAGTCAGCTATGGATTAGCAGCTTCAGTTGCGCCGATTGATTATCTAAGAGCAAATGGTATTGATATTGAAAACTATCCTCCAGCTTTAACAGGTATTAGAGGCAATCACCCAGGATCGAATGACTTTGCTCATAGGTTGGCATTTAATGGCCCAAGTTTCTTAAACGACTATACGGACACCAAAGAGGTCTATGATCTTATAGTGGTTGGCGGAGGCATATCTGGCTTGTCTGCAGCGTATTTCTATCAGAAAAGGTCAAAGAAAAAGAATCTGAAAATATTAATAATTGATAATCATGACGATTTTGGCGGTCACGCTAAAAGGAATGAGTTCAATGTGGATGGAAAAACAGTAATTACTTATGGTGGAAGCCAGTCAATAGAGTCTCCAGGATCTTATGAAAAAGTTTCAAGAGACCTTCTCTTAGAGTTAGGCATTGATTTTGAAAGATTTTATACTGCCTATGACTTTAATTATTTCTCTGACAGAGGGCTAAAGAAGGGAGTTTATTTCAATGCCGATGCTTATGGTGAGAGTCAAATTGTCAAAAATATGCCAGGGGATAAGTTTGAACTCGACTATAAAGAATCTATCAAGGAAGAGAATCTTAGGAAGGTTATTGATGACTTGCCATTCAGTAGTTCTGGAAAAGAAGATTTTATAAGAATCTTTACCGATCAGACCGACTATCTTTCAGACATGACCATGGAAGAAAAGTATTCCAAACTCATATCAATTAGCTATAACGACTATTTACAAGAGTATATGGGATTTGGGTCTGAGATCATTGATTTCTATCAAGATAGATTATGGGGATTGTGGGGTGTCGGGACAGACTCTATTTCTGCATTTGGCTGTTGGGTGGATGGTTTACCTGGCTTTGAAGGCTTGGGATTCATTGACCAAAACACAGGAGAATTACACCCGTATATACTTAGCAAAATGAGTAAAAATTCAACATCAGAAGAACCATATATCTTTCATTTTCCTGATGGAAATGCGACAGTTGCGAGATTATTGGTACGAAAAATGTTACCCAATGCCATTCCTGGAAGCACCATGGATGATATTGTTACAGCTCAAGTTGATTACAATCAGCTCGACCTTCCTGATCAAAATACCCGAATCCGCTTGAACAGCACCGTGCTTGAGACAAAGAATGTTGATGGTGGGGTTGAGGTTTTATACGGAACCGGTGAACAGCTGTATAAGATTCGTTCTAAACAATGTGTTCTCGCATGCGATCATAGGGTAACCCAGTATATTTGTCCTGAACTACCAAAAGTCCAGAAAGAAGCATTGGCAAACAATGTACGAACCCCTTTGGTGTGGGTCCAAGTTGCAATGAGGAATTGGAAAATGCTCTATAAAAATGGGGTCTATCGACTGTATTGTCCACAAGCATTTTTTAATCGCATCATGGCAGATTTCCCAGTAAGTATTGGCGATGTTCGCTACCCTCAGACTGAAGATGAGCCTGTGGTTTTATGGTTAACACACTGCAGTGCGTTTCCAAATCAGGGGCTAACAAATAAAGAGCAATTTATGAAGGCTCGAAAACGGATACTAGAAATATCGTACCAAGAATACGAAGACTTGATTTTAGATCACCTGGCAGGAGCTTTTGGCAGTGATTTTAAAGTTGAGGATGTTGCTGGTATTACAATCAATCGATGGGCACACGGTTATGCTTACGAATACAATGAATTATTTGATGGCGATTTCGACGACTATGAAGGACCAAACATGCCACATGTTATTGCCCGAAAAGGCATTGGAAATATCGCCATTGCTAATTCGGATTCAAGAGGGTTTTGCCTATGTGGATGGAGCAATCAGTATGGCTGATCGTGCTGTCAATGAATTATTGTAAAATTAGACTAGTTCTTAGCTAAGTTTTCCCTAAAAAACTCACCCATTTTTTGATAGAGTTCGATCCTGTTTTCTTCAAGCACAAAGCCATGACCTTCTTCTTTTTTAATCATTACTTCATAGGGAATATCTTTTTCATCCAGGGCATCCATCAGCGTCTCTGCTTGTTCAATCCTCACGTTATAATCTTTACGGCCATGAACAATAAACAACGGGGCTTTAATTTTATCAATATGGTAACTCGGAGAGGTTTTTCTTAATTGTTCTTTATCTTCTTTTATATCGATCACATGATTTCTAAACCATCGACCTAACCGGTCATCCCATCGACCGTCTTGCTTATAAAGCATTTCTAAATCCCAAATGCCGACATAGTTAACAGCACAACTATAAAGCTCTGGAGTTAATGTGATTCCAGCCATTGTAGCGTAACCTCCATAGCTAGCCCCATAAATACAGACATGGTCTTTATCAGCAATTCCTTGGTTAATAGCCCACTGGACTCCATCGCTAATATCATCCTGCATCTCTAAGCCCCATCTCTTATAGCCAATTTTTTCATAACGTTTGCCGTAACCGCCTGAACCTCTAAAATTAATTTGCATCACTGCATAACCTTGGTTAGCAAAATATTGAGTTTCTGGATTAAAACCCCATCGATCCTGAATACCAAAAGGCCCACCATGAGGATTAACAATCAATGGAAGGTTTTTACCATCACTGTCCAATGGAACAGTTAAGAACCCATAGATGGTTTCACCATCTCTGGCCTCAAAATTAACTGGTTGCATAGGGGACATTGTTTTTGGATCAATCCATGGTTTTGTCGAACCTAGAAAAGTTACGGTGTTCTTGATCGTATCGTATAAATAATATTCTCCAGGAATAGTATCGCTAGCAATAGTGATAATCATTTTTTCAGCATATTCACTCATAGATGCGATACCGACGTAATCCACATCAAAGGCAGCTTTCAGACCTTCTATAGTTTGTTCCCATTCTTTATTGAGATAGTGTCTTTTTGGTTTGGTATCAATATCATTATAAAGAACTGTGATCGCTTCTCCTGTTGGGGTAAATCCAATTGAGGTAACATCTGTGCCCTCACTAGCAAACAGATCCTCCATCATGCCAGTTTCCGGATCGAATAAGCTGATTGAGTAAGTGTCTTGTCCTAGGTTAGAAGTCACATATATTTTGCTGTTATCTTCGGTAAATCCGATGTCGCTCCACCCATTTTGTAATCCTTCAAAACGATCTATTTCCCTCCACTCAGAATCTTCATCATCTCTATACATAATTTGAGTTTCATAATTCAGTGAATTTTCGTCTTGCATAGCTGCTAATCGAACTGCTCCGTCATTATCAGCACCCCAGGCTACTACTGGCCCTGGCGGCAACAACTGACGATTAAATTTACCGGTGTAGACATTCATTTTATAAATATCCAATTGATATCTTTTCCGATCATTTCGCATAACAAGAATATGTTCCGGATCAAACGGCAATAAACTTAAAGGGATAGTGGAAATTATTTTTGAGTTTGTAATGGCATCACTAGGTTTCACTAATTGTTTTGGCTCAGTGCCGTCTTTATTTACAGCATAAATTCCAATGGAGTCAATTGCACCGGTCATGTCATTGAGTTGATCTCCTCCAGTTTGAAACATAATCCTACTATTATTCACCCATACAAACCCTGTTACGTTTTGACTCCTTAGTTGAGTGACCCTGATGCGCTCACATTCTGAAATAATTCCCTTTTTACAATTCGGGTTAGGATCTCCCAAATTAAACACCACAATATTCCTTCTGCTAACATCACAGAAATCTACAACTCCAGATCTCGACTTATTCTTTGTGGTTTTTTTCTTACAGCGAGATACAGTTTCCTTATTGATATTTAAGGGAGTTAAAGCTGCTAGATACTGACCATCTGGAGATAATGCGGGGCTTAACATTGCAGAATCTTTAAAGAAGTGTTCCACAGGATACTTTTCAACTCCAAAGGAAGTAGAGGTAATAATAAGTGCTAAAATGGCTATCGTTTTTTTCATGTCTTTGTTTGCTTTATGAACATTTAGGGTAAGAAAGATATCTAAAAATTGACTAAAGATCTAGTGCAGACAAGTAAAATTCTATAGTATTTGCAGATGATTTATTTAAGGTATTTATTAATTTCCTCTCTTTTGATTAGCAATAATCACTTGCTCGCAGAAGATCATGAGGAATCTTGTTTAAATCTAATCAAGCAAAACCAATGTCTTCAAGCGATTGAAGCGTGCAAGGTTGAAGCGGAAAATAATGACCCAAAAGCACAGACTGCGTTAGGTATGCTCTTATCGGGTATTAGACATGGAGATTATAGAAAAAACTATAAACAGTCTTTTTTTTGGGTTAATCAAGCAGCGGAGCAGGGTTATAGCAAGGCACAAGTTGTTATAGCTGAAATGTACATGAATGGCGAAGTTGTTCCAATGAATGCCAAGAAAGCGAAAGTTTGGTATGAAAAGGCTGCAGAGCAAGGCAATTTGGATGGAGTCAATGGGCTAGCAAGATTATACAGATATGGCACTGGAGTCAGAAAGGACTACGAGAAAGCTTTTTCATATTATCAACAGGCTGCTTTAGATAACCATATAAGATCGCAGGTGGGCGTTGGTTTGTCTTATCGAGATGCTAAGGGTGTCAAAAAGAATATGGTCAAGGCTTACGCTTGGCTTTTGATCGTCTCTGACAAAATAGACAAGCAGGGCATGAAAGCTATACAAAAAGAATACGAATTAGAGCGAGACAATCTTGATAAGACCATCCCTAATTGCAAATACCTCTCAAGATTAGATGCCGCTAGCGATGTTATGACGATTGGTTATGCGAAAAAGTTGTTACTCGATCTAAAACAAAGAATGAGTATCAAACAAATCAATAAAGCAAAAAAATTAGCTGAAGAAATAAAAAAAGAGCGGGCATGAACCCGCTCTTTTATTTCAGTTCAAATTACTGATTATAGGCTTTGGTTGTATCTGATATAAGTCATTCTGCCTCTCATATCATAAAGATTGTAATCAAATGGATACCAACCATAAGCATCAGCGTTAACTTCAGGTCCTTCGTTTAAGATATTTGAAGCACCAACCACAATTGATGCACCCCAAGGAAGCGAATAAGATACTTGGAAGCCCATTTCAAAATGACTACCTACACTGTATATCGTTCCACCAATATCTTGTGTTTGACCATCAATATAATAACCCGTCAGAGATGCTCCCCAATCACCTTTGCCCCAATACATATGAGGGTTCATTCTAAGATCTGGGTAACCTAGTTCTCCTTGGTACTCAGTTCTAGGACTTTCTGGGTAAGCTTGGACGATGTACTTAGTATATTTTGCACCATCAATTCCAAAGTCAAATCGACCAAAATTCTCAGTATCTATGATATAGGAAATATTGAAATCAATACCTTCTGCTTCAACACCTGCAAAGTTATTAGCTTGCAGAGAGATATAATCAACCGCACCATCTGGACAGCCTGGTCGGCCGCCAGCAGGACAACGAACTACATAGTTCACATCTCCATTAGCCTCGGCGTTAAATTCACGCTGAATGCTTGAAGTTGAAATTAGATCTGTAAATTCTGTGTGCCAAAAACCGAGTGATACAGTTAATTCTGGCAATGGAGCCATAACAATACCATAAGTCCAATGATCAGATAGCTCAGGTCTCAAGTCAGGGTTACCACCGTATAGTGTTCTGTATTGTGTCGATCCACAATACCCTTTTCCGTTTGCACAACCCACAACATCAATACCAGAAGGATAACTTTCAGAGCGTTCACCATATAACTGGGTCATAGCTGCAACACGGAAACCTTCACCGTAGGTACCTCTAAGAACAATCCAATCTGTTGGTCTGTAAGCCATGGTTATCATTGGTGAGAAATTACCACCAATACCTTTACTGCTATAGCTATCAGAACGCCCAGCAAGACTTACCTCAAGTTTTTCTGTGAACGGTAATCCAAGCTCAAAGAAGGCCGATTTTCTGCTTCGCTCTGCTTGTACATTATCACCACCTGCGGTCCCCGCAATCAGTTGTGCTTTTGATGCGGGTCATTGACTTGATCAAAAGATAGATGATTATATTCAGCACCGAGTACCATACCGATTGGTCCGCCAGCTAATTCACCGACATCAAAACTCATAATAAAGTCCGCTTGTGATGATTTAAGATCAGCTGCGTAACTTTTAGTATGGTTAAATTGTTGCATCACTGGAGCTAATGCAGATAGTGGTGTTCCATGAACACCGAAGATATCAAGAAGGCCATCATCTATGGCTTTTTGAAGTAATGGTTTATTAACCAAATTGATTGTATCGTTGTCAATATCATTATTCATGACTTGAACATTGAACTCCCAATTGGCTCCGCCCAAGATATCAAAGATACCTTCGAACCCAATTCTCAAATCTTGTGAGTTTGAGACCACATTATTATCCCTTGTACCATTAGGAACAGAGCGGATAAATATTGTCGCTGGCCCACAATCTATTACATCACAAGGATAGCCCATACCAATAAGAGGATGATTTGGATTATCAGCACTCATTGAAGGATATGGAGAAGTAACAGGAGTACCCGCATAGCGTGAGTCTGCATCAGTTTGTGAAATCATTAACACAGTGTTCATAGTCACATCAGGTGAGATGTCGTATGTAGATTTCATAAGCACTGCATTTCTTTTTGCTCTTGGCAGTGCAATGATGTCTTGTGCGTAATCATAACCACAGAAACTCCAATCCGCATAAGGTGTTCCAGCGTATGATTTTGAATAAGGATACCAAGTATAAGAATTAGGATAATCTGGGTTAGAGTTTGTCCCATCATCTGATAGTTGATTCTGATAAGAACCACTGTCTCCTAATAGACCAACTCCACCAACTGGGACATCAGGACATCTTGAGTCGGCTACATAGCCAAAATAAGGAGAATAGAATGTTCCTGGGAATCCGAATGAAGAGTAGGACTCATAGTTATAGGCATTAGGCCATTCAGTGTCTCTCCAATACATTGGTTTTTGACCATAATGTTGTACGGTGAAGAACACATTACCTTTTGAATTTGAAGCACCACCAGTAACAGTAGCGGCAATGTATTCGCCTCCCTTAGTATCTGGTTTACCTGATGTAAACGCCATCTGCATCCCATCAAAGTCTTTACGAGTAATGATGTTAACTACACCACCAATCGCATCTGAACCATAAATAGCTGAGGCACCATCTCTTAGAATGTCGATTCTTTCAATAATAGCTAAAGGTATTTGGTTTAAGTCAGCCGCAGCACCACCTGAACCACCTGTTCCCGAAACTCTTCTGCCATCTAGCAAAAGCAAGGTTCTTTGTGATCCAAGACCTCTTAAGGAAACCTCATTTACAACAGCCTGTCCATTGGCATATCCAGATGTTTCTCTAAAAGAACCAAAGGAGTTGTAGGGGGTATTCTGTAGGACCTGTGCGACAGTCTCAAAACCCGATAGCTCGATTTCTTCTCGAGTAATAACAGTTACAGGTTGAGCAGTCTCAATGTCTGTCTGTTTCAATCTTGAACCCGTAATTTCTATAGCGCCTAGTTCAGCTGCGTCTTCATCATCATCCTGAGACATAGTAGGCACACTGAAAAATAAGGCAGTAACACTTAAAGTAACTATCCAGCCAGTTACTTTTTCTAGTAGGTTAATATTCATTTAATTTATTCTCCTAATTCTCTAAATATAATTAGTGTGACAGTATTGTGAGAAATCTAAAAAAGCTTAGATTCCTAATATGGTTACACTATTAACATCGTTTATTCTCAGACATATAAGACTATTGTGCAAGCTAAAATTACCAAGGTACTTAAAGGATTAGACTGTTAAATTAATGTTTTTCATAGGATTTAAGTGTATATGTTGTAGCGATACAACATTATTCACAGATTAAAGCGACTTCTCCGACTTCTCAAACTTTTTGATTGCACTGCTTTTAAGTCAATGTATGATTGAGAAAAAATACTTAAATTTTTGATGGAAAAACAATTAAAAATCTTACTCTTTAGCGCTATATCTTGCATGATCTTAGTTAAAGCTGATATTGCAAATAGCCAAAATCTGGATGAAGAATTAAAGAAGTGTTCTGAAATCACAGTTTCATTGATTAGGCTGCAGTGCTATGACAGATTAGCTAAAGCTCCTGAAGTGTCTTCAGCACAGCCTGCTGCTGAACCTAAACGAAGATCTTTATTTCAAAGACGTGCCAGAAACAATACTACTCAGAATGAAAGACAACAAAACAACACAAAAGCAACTCAGCAAGACTCAGAAGCAGTGACCCAGATACAAACCAATACCCAGTCTTCTGATTCTTTTGGTCAAGTAAACGAAGCTCAGACAAGTGAAATTACATCAAGAATTATCGGCCAGTTTGATGGATGGACTGGTAAAACGGAGTTTCGGCTTGAGAATGGCCAAGTCTGGAGACAGTCTGGGAATGGCTTTCTAAAAGTTTCACTGAATAATCCAAAAGTGACTATAGAGAAAGCTACTTTTGGTGGTTTTAGATTATCAGTCGAAGGTTATAACTCGAGAGTTAAAGTCAAGCGTGTTCAGTAGCTAATTTATGAGCTACCTAGTTCTTTTTTTAGTTATAGTTCTTTTCGTTACCCTCCCATCATTATGGGTGCAAAGGACCATGAAAAAGTACAGCACTCCTTCTGATCGCTACCCCTATAGTGGGAAAGAGTTTTCAAAAAAACTACTAGCAGCATTAAATTTAGATAAAGTTGATGTGGAATCCACTGAGATTGGTGATCATTATGACCCACAGTCTAAAACGGTTCGCCTAACTGCAGATAAAATGGAGTCTAATTCACTTACTGCAATTGTTGTTGCTGCTCATGAAGTCGGTCATGCCCATCAACATTCAACGAGCTATTTACCTTTTAGGCTTAGAACCGTGTTGGTCAAAACGATGGGACCTGCACAAAGATTTGGTGCTTTAATTTTAATGGCGGCACCTATTGTAACTTTGATTACAAGATTGCCTGGACCTGGAATTATTATGTTAATTGGAGGATTTCTAACCATGGGAATGAGCACACTTGTGCATTTTGTTACCTTACCAACAGAATGGAATGCAAGTTTCAGTAGAGCTCTTCCAATGCTTGAGAAAGGAGGCATCTTGAAAGAGGGCGATGATATTTACGCAAGAGAAATATTGACTGCAGCAGCTTTAACTTATGTTGCAGGATCTTTGATGAGTCTGATCAATATAGCCCGATGGTGGACAATCCTAAGACGCGGGCCTCTTTAAGTCCTATAAAATTAATTTATCTCCCACGCTAATGCCCTTGTTTTCTGTAAACCCAGCCGTTAGTTCTAGAACCCATTGAATTCTGCCTTTAGAGGAAATGCTTTTTAGGGAATAGGGGGTAGTATTCTTTTCGATGTTGATAATGGTTCCGTCTGACTGGATGAATAGAATATCAAGACTTTGAGGCGTGTTTTTCATCCACATCGATACTCTTCTTGTGGGTTCAAAAACAAAGAGCATGCCAACATTCTCGGCATGGATTCAACGAACATAAGACCTTGCGTTGTTTTCTTCTTATTATCAGCTATCAGAGCCTTAACACTGATTAAGCTTCCATTGGATTTTTCTATTTGAATTAATTTCTCTGCATAGTCTAGTGATTCAATTGATATAAGATCTTGATCAGAAGATGACAGTACTTTAAGTGGAAGGATTGAAAATACTATTAAAAGATAGCCAATAATAATTCGTTGATTCATTTGGATATTATATAAATCGATAAAAAAAAGGGCGATAAAATATCGCCCTTTTCGTTTGAGAAATAAATTCTCTTAGAGGTCTAATTTCCATTTAAGATAGGTAATTTTTCCTCTATTGTCGTACAGACCTGTATAGGCGTCATAGTTTTGACCACCATTATCAGGCAACGGATCTTCGTCTGAAGCATTTTGAATACCCAAAGAGATCTTACCCCACTTACCAGCATTATAATATGCTTGTATGTCGTAGGTATCGTACTCATCTTGAGTATTACCAGCTTTAACTAGACCACCGGTTAATTCACCGCCAATTTCTTCAGGAGAAGAAGATTGTCGATAGTCACCGATATGTCTGTTAGTTACAATAACGCCAAAGTCACCCCATCTATAGCCAACACTTAGGTTGTACCTATTTTCAGGAGTACCATTGAAGCCAATATTATTAACCTGACGTGCACTACCAGTGTAGGCATCAGTGTCATAATCTGTCATGTTAGAGTAATCAAGATTGATATCCATTGAACCAGGACCGATATCTCTAGTGTATCCCACAAAGATATCATAACCTCTTACAGCTACACTACCAGCGTTTGCATAACTAGCACCGACATAGTCGATTCTTCCGTTAGCACAACTTCTGATTGAGTAGATTGAGTCAGATATACCAAGTCTCTTGTAGTAAGTCGCTCCTGCTGGACATGCGTCGCCAACCTGACCACTTCCTACTGGATTACCCGCTGCAGATCCATCACCAGCAACACCTGCTGCGTCATAGAACTCAACATTGTTAGTTAACAATGAACCGCCAATGAAGTCAGTCCACATAACACTTTGAGTGCCGGCACTAACAATTGCACCTGAGATTTCTATATCATAGTAATCAAAACGTGCTGTAAGCCCTTCAAGCGCACTGTTCCAGCTACCGAAATCATGAGATAAACTTAAAGTTATACCTTCTGATTCTTCAGCACCCAGTTGAGAGTTCGCAACAATCAAGGTTGAGATCTGCTTAGAAGGACAGTCAGTTGTACCTTGTCCAGCTGCAGCACATGCTTTGTAGTCATACGCTGTGTTTGCACTAAAGGTAGTTACACCATAAAGGGTGTCCATAGATGGCGCTCTAAAACCTTCACCGTAGTTTGCTTTTAGAGTTGTACCAACTGCGACGTCCCAAAGAAGTCCAAATTTAAAAGATTCGCTTGATCCAACGTCACTGTAATCATCACTTCTGAATGAAGCGTTTAATTCTAACCCGTCCATGACAGGAAAGACTGCTTCACCAAAGAATGAATCTACTGATCGTACACCTTCACCAGAGTTACCTGCTGATCCACCAACAAAGCCACCTTCTGAGTGCTTGTCGTACATAGCAGAATATCTGTTATCAAAGGTTTCATAACCAAGTAAGACGTCTACTGATCCACCAGGTAGTTCCATAACGTTACTGAATTGAACCACGGCATCCATTTTTTCATAATGGTTATCGTATTCAACAACAGTCGTTGCAGCTAAGGCATAAAGCCCTTGCTCAGAACCAAACGGTACATCGTTGTATAGATTTGAATCTAGACCTGCATAATCGAGATAGTATCGACCAATGTCTGTTCCATAGAATTTATTGACTTGATGGCCAACTGTTAATTCTATATCTTCAGATATTTCGAATGTGAACTCGGTAGCAACATCAGTTGCCTGATCCACATAATGCATTCCACGATTACCAATCTCAGTCCATCTCCAGTAACCAGTGACAGCTTGGTCATATGGGTTAGCTGCATCAGATGCTAGGATTCCAGGATAACGAGCAGCAGGAGGCGCATAACGCCCAACTGATTCGTTTCTTACAAAGCTAGCTCTGTTATAGACACTAACAGTGTCCGTGATCTGATGATTGATATTTGTGGTAACAGTATCTCTGAATAACCCAGCGTCTTGAACCATAATGTCAGCCCATGCGTATCCGCAAATCCCTGTAGGAGCTGCACCAGCATAAGAAGGAGTAACCGTAGCAGGTTGCCCGAAAGCAGCTCCACCAAAATTAGGTCCCCACCATGGAGTCGTAGAACCATCAATGTTTCCCTCACAAGTAGGTGCAGCATGGATGTTTCCAGTAACTGGGTCAGCAAGGTTTCTTGAGTACCAACTTAGTCCGTATGTTTCGCTATATAAATCGATAACACCGTCACCATTTTGGTCTGAAGCTCTCGCTGCTGTGTACCATCTGTCTTTCAAGTAGATTTCGTCTCTGATGTCATGTTCTAACATGAGAGTGACATAGCCCTTATCGTTAGAAGAACCGTATATCAATGACACTGAATTTTCTTCACCGTCATCTCTATCTCGGTCACCTCTTCGATATTGAACTTGTAATCCATCGAAATTCTTTTTGGTAATTACGTTAATAACCCCTGCGATCGCATCAGATCCGTAAACGGATGAGGCACCATCAGCAAGAATCTCCACTCTATCAACTGCAACAGTCGGAATCATATTGATATTAACCGCACCGGCACCACCAAGATGTGGTGATCCAGGCATTCTTCTGCCATCCATAAGCACGAGAGTACGACTAGAACCTAGCCCTCTAACACTTACCGTGGCATTAGACATAGCGCTACTACCAGCGGTCGGTCCAAATGATCCAAACGTATTGTAAGTTGATAGTCTCAGAGCGTCAGCAAGAATTAATGCTTGACTCTCTTCGATATCTTCAGCGGTAATTGTGGTTACTACAGATGCAGAGTTGATCGTATCTCTTTTAATACGAGAACCTGTAACTGTAATTTCCTCAACATCTCCGCTGGCTGCTTGTTCGTCCTGAGCCAGTGTAACTGGTGAACTCACAAGAGCTATAGCTAGTATTGAAAGACCTAAAAGAGATCTATCAAACCAACCATTCAACTTAGATTTTTTCATTACATTTTCCCCCTTATATTAAGGATTAATAACCTTTACAGGACACTTATAATCTATCCCGTAAAAGTAGTGATGAGTTACAGAAATACTAAGTTACCAATAAAACTGCAACAAACATGGGTGACATTCTATCCAAACTTTCAACAGATATGCCGTTTTAGAGATAAATCATTAACCTTAAATGTTGTAAAATAACAACATAAGCAGATTGTTTTTAGAATATTCAAATTATTATCATATTTATAAGAGCTATTTAGGAATATAATTATTGCGATCAATTTTTTATCAAATTATGAATAAAACCATACCAAGACAGGCAAATAGCGGAAAAAAATACCGAGCTGATAACGGAGTTGTCGCTATTAAAGATGGCATTAAGGTTCAAGTTATAGAAACGAAATTAAATGAGATTGAAAAACCCTCTTGGTTTAAGGTGCCGTTTCCTAATGGTGATAACTACCTGAGTTTAAAATCAATGGTCAATGACCATCATCTTAGTACTGTTTGTGAAGAATCAAAGTGCCCTAATATTGGAGAATGTTGGAATAATAGAACTGCAACCTTAATGGTCCTTGGGAATATTTGCACAAGAGCTTGCCATTTTTGTGCTGTTGATACAGGCAATCCAAAAGGCTGGATTGATTCGAAAGAACCTAGGAATGTTGCAACAACAGTTAAATTTATGAATTTAGGCTATGTGGTCATCACCTCAGTTGATCGTGATGATTTGCATGATGGGGGAGCAGGCCATATTTCCAAATGTGTGGTTGCTACCAAAGCAGAATCACCCAATACTAAAGTAGAAGTTTTATCACCTGACTTTAGAGGGGAAACTAGAAATCTAGATATCCTTCTTGATTCTGATTTAGATGTTTTTTCACAAAATCTGGAAACAGTAGATAGGCTAACTTCACTGGTAAGAGACCCTAGAGCTGGTTACAACCAAACGCTTCAAATCCTCGAATATACTAGAAACAAAGGTTTTATAACAAAATCAGGGATGATGCTCGGTTTAGGAGAAACTTATGAAGAGGTTGAACAAGCAATGATCGATCTATATAACAGCGGTATCGAAATTCTTACATTGGGTCAGTACTTAAGACCCACAAAGAATCATCTCCCGGTAAAAGAATATATCACCCCCCAAAAATTCCAAGAGTATGAATTTTTAGGACATCAAATAGGCTTAAAAGAGGTTGTTGCAGGACCGTTAATTCGATCCAGTTATCGTGCTGATCAATCTTATAAAAGGCTCAACGCTGAAAGTCATGATTAGATTAAATAAACAATTATCTATATTTACTTTAACCCTCTTCTTCTTGGTGCCAATAACATCAAATGCAGCATTGCTTGTAAGTGAGAGAGAAATTCAAGTTGAATCAGAAAAGCAATGGGAGCAAATGGTCAATTCGATCCCAATCTCAAGGGATCTTAAGAAAAGAACCATGGTTCGATGTGTGGCAAAAAACATTATCAGGCAGTTGGACGAGCCCTTTAGAAGTTTTGACTGGGATATCGAGGTTTTTCAAGACCCCACAGCAAATGCTGTGGTTCTTCCTGCAGGCAAGATAGGGGTTAATACAGGACTATTTGACATCGCTACCAACCAAGATGAATTAGCTGCTGTGATAGGACATGAAATAGCCCATGTAACAGAAAAACATAGTTATGAGCGCGCTAAACGATCTATGCGAACTCAGGTAGGAGCGATGATTGGGACTGCTGTGGTCGCCAGCAAAATTGCTAGCAAACCAATCTATACTCAATCCGATCTTTATGAAACACAAAATAAAATTAATGCCATCAATACAATGTCAAATGTCATGGCAACTTATGGTCTTAATTTGCCATATGCTAGAGAACAGGAAACAGATGCGGATAAACGAGGTATTATTTTTATGGCTGAGGCAGGCTTTAATCCAATAGCGAGTATGAGTCTCTGGAAAAAAATGAAGGAAAAAGACAAAGAGCAACGAATACCAGAATTTGCCAGCACTCACCCATCCTCAACTAGCAGAATAAATGGTCTCGCCAGTCAGCTAGCAGATGCACTAATGCTTTATAATCAGGTTGATAAAAAACCTAACTGTAGCTATTGATTTATGATTCCTCTAGCTGATGAAAACCCGACTCGGTCTAAGCCAGTAATTACCATTGCATTTATTGCTTTATGTGTGTTGATTTTTTTATGGCAGCTATCATTGGGTAGCGGTGGACGACAAGCTATTCTAGCTTTAGGCGTTATTCCGGCAAGTCTTCTTCAAGGCGCTACACTCCCTCCCTCCTTACGATGGGTTAGTCCAGAAATGACATTAGTTACTTCAATGTTCTTGCACGGCGGGTTTATGCATTTGATTGGCAATATGCTCTATCTATGGATATTTGGAGATAACGTTGAAGATATTTTAGGGAAGCCTGTGTTTATCATATTTTATTTTGTGTGCGGCATTGCCGCAGCCATGAGTCAATCATTGCCAGACCCATCATCCACTATACCGATGATAGGAGCGAGTGGAGCAATCTCTGGTGTATTAGGAGCATATGTAGTGTTTTTTCCCAAAAGGAAGGTTAGAGTAGCTATCCCTTTTGGTTTTTTTATACAAATATTAAAATTACCAGCGTTTGTAGTATTAATATTTTGGTTCGTGCTTCAGCTAATTAATGGGGCAAGTGCCGGTTCAGGTGGCGGAGTAGCTTTTGGTGCCCATATTGGAGGATTTATTGCAGGTGTGATTTTGGCTCCAATCCTAGCTGTTGTAACGAGGAAAAAGGCAGAATAATTATTTTTTTTAAGGAGGAAGAAATGCGAATAACTTTACAAACTTTTTTAATTTCATTGGCTATGTTTTTGTCTTTGCAGAAGTGTTTCATCGATTCAGGCTCATTCACTAGATGATGTTCTTTCAGGTGAGCATAGATCAGATAATAATAAAGCTAGGGATGTTAGTCGTAACCCAAAAGAAACATTAGAATTTTTTGGCATTAAAGAGGACATGACTGTGGTGGAAGTTTGGCCATCAGCGGGCTGGTATACAGAAATCCTTGCGCCTTACCTGAATGATTCAGGTCAATATATTACTGCCTCATACGACTTAAATACTGATCGACAGCCCTTTGTGAGATTTGCTCCAATATTTTTAAATAAATTGGCTGAGTATCCAGATTTATACAGCAATGTAAGACATGGCATCTTTGAATTACCGGATCGTATAGAAATTGCAGAGTCTGGCAGTGCCGATATGGTGCTTACCTTTAGAAATGTCCATAATTGGATGGCACGAGGTCAAGAAGAGAATGCAATGCGTGCATTCTATGATGTCCTAAAACCTGGAGGCATTTTTGGTGTGGTTGAGCATCGAGGCAATCCTTCGGTTCCACAAGACCCTAAATCTAAATCCGGTTATGTTAATGAGGCATTTATGATTGAACTAGCTGAATCTGCTGGTTTTGTTCTAGAGGCATCTTCCGAAATTAATGCGAATTCTAAAGATACCAAGGATCACAGACAAGGAGTTTGGACTCTTGCCCCAACTTTTGCGAGCTTAAATGATGAGGAAAAAAAACTGTTTAGTGAAATTGGAGAAAGCGATCGATTTACTCTGAAATTTAGAAAACCAAAACAGTAAGTGAAATCTTTTCTAAAGCTTACGTTATATGTTGGCATATTTTTATATGCCTCCATTGGGTTTGCGAAAGAACCCACAGTTATTGTAATTTCTATGGATGGGATTAGGCATGATCTTTGGAAGACTCATCAGGTTGATTCTTTTGAATATATTGAAAAGCAAGGCGTAAGAGCTGATCATCTGATACCCGTCTACCAATCAACAACCTACCCAGGTCATGTTTCTTTAGCAACAGGTGTTCACCCAGATAAACACGGAATTCTTCACAACTCTTTTTATGATCGAGAGGATGGGCATTTTAATTATCCTGATGAGGGGGATCTCATTGATGTCAAGCCAATATGGGTACTAGCAGAAGAGGCAGGTATACCAGCAGCTGTTTTTTTCTGGGTGGGTTCAGAAACAGATTGGAATAATGTTGGCGCAACTTATCGGAAGGCACCATTTGATGAAAGCATTAGTGAGGAAATAAAAATTAAGCAGATTGCAGAATGGCTAGATATTGAGGGTGAAGATAGACCCAGATTGATAATGAGTTACTGGGACGGTACTGATACTGTTGCCCATCAGGATGGACCAAGTGGGCCTTCTATAGACCTCCAGATTCAAAGACAAAACAAACTTCTTGGGTCGCTTTTGAATGAGATTGACAAGCGAGACGGCTGGGAATACATCACATTATTCGTTGTGAGTGATCATGGAATGACAGAAGTGTCTAATTACATTCAATTGAGAGAAGTAGTTGAAGAATCTAAGATCAAAATGACAGTATCATCTGGGCCAGCTATTGCTCATATATTTCTCAACGATAATGATAAAGAGCAGGCTAAAGAAATTTTTGCACAGCAAGAAGGCATCACCGTATTTGAAAGGAAAAATCTACCTGAGTCATATCATCTCGATCATCCCACAAGAACAGGGGATATCGTCTTGATAACTGAAGCACCTAATATGTTCTCAAATAGCGGCAATGATGGACCTAAAGGGATGCATGGGTACTCTCCCGATATGCCTGATATGTGGGGAATCTTTTATGCAATGGGCGCAGCAATAAAACAGCAAGATATAGGGCCTGTTCATCAGATAGATTTAGCCCCTACAATTGCAAAAATTTTGAGTCTACAAGAGGTTGATCATATGGAAGGTAAGCCCATTCCTCTTCGAGAGGATGATTAAATTAACCCAAGACCCAGCCGTAAATATTGTTGCTTGGTGATCCGCCTTCTGCCAAATAGACTTCTTTTAAATGCGTCATCCGATCATTGGCAATTTGTTGTCTTGTTTCATCAACATTCACTCCATAGAGCTTTGCTGAGTTTAGACCAAAAATTTTCGCTTTATCCTCATCAGTGATCGGTGCATAACCAAATTTCTCCTGCATTTCTTCGGGAATTTGAAACCTTCTTAAAGCCTCAATTTGCCATTGAGGTGAGCCCCACCATATGGAGTCTGTTCCAAATAAAACATGATCCACTCCAAAGGCTTTAATGATTTGTCCTAATAAATGGGCACATATTTTTGGGTGTGTGATTACTGTGTGTCCAAATGTGGTGCCTAATTCCATATAGACGTTGGTCATTTCAGGATTATCTATTCTGTCTTGGCAGATATCTGTGGTGTAGGGCATATAAGCGTTTTCATCGATATACAAAGTCTTCAGGTGGCAGATTCATATGTTGATCTCTAAATCCTGAGTGATAGATGACAAAATTCAAGTCGGGATGATCTAAGGATGCTTTTTTGATGTCTCTTGGATGTGTGTAATCAGTCTCTCCTGGTCTTGGTTTTCTGAAAGGAAGCCCCTTATGGGCGCATACGATATTTTTGCCCCAAGTCTTTATTTTTTCATAGAACGGATAGATTAATTCTTCATCGTCCATTCGCCAGCTGTATTCACCGTTCATATCAAATACACCAGTGTAAAACTTCCATGCATCTATTTTTAGATCCAGTGCTTGTCGTTCAGCTTCCTCTAGAAAATTAGGAGTATAAGGTGCTATTGGTCCGTGGCAAACCATTCGCTGTGAGCCTGACATTGCATTTATATTATTTCTTGCCTCCACCATTTCATCACCGTTCATGGTATCGAGAACTTTAGAGGCAATACCACTAAGGCAGGCAACGGATACTTCGCTGTCTAAAAAGACTTCTTTGACGTAATTATTAAATTTAAGGTCATCTTTCTGAGGTTTCTTGCCTTCTAAATCTTTATTAAAAGGCCATGCCATTACTCTAAACCCAAGAGGCTCTGTTTTGCCTGTGGCAACATGATGTGTTTGGACATCAAAAATAAATTCATTTTTTGGCCATAATTCTTTAATGGCTGATTCATCGATCATTTCTTCAGCTTGTACCTCAAAATACTCCCCAAAAACTTGATTCATTGCAGTGAAGGCAACAGCCATACCATTTACCGTTTTCAAAAAATCCCTTCTCGATAATCCAGCGGTCTTACTGTACTTGGAGGCTAGAGACTGAATAAGCTCTTCAACCTGTTTTTGTTGCTTGGTTTGTGGCCGAGGTAAATACTCCTCATTCGAGACTACTTGGGTAGGGATAGGCGATCTCTTATCTTCAACATCATCTTTGTGAAATTTCTTAACCCACATGATTATCTTTTTGGCTTAGTTTCACCTTGGATGGCAACCCTATGCATGAGGCGATGGTTATCGCCAAAATCAAAAATTCCTTTGTGTGCTGTGCAACGATTGTCCCAAAAAGCAACAGAGTTATTTTCCCATTTAAATCTGCAGTTCAACTCTGGTTTCTTGATGTGATTAACCAGAAATTCTTTCATAACTTTATTTTCATCGACACTCAGTTGCTTGAAATGCGAGACCATCAGTTCACTATAGAAGAGACATTTTTTACCAGTTTCTGGATGTTTACATACTAAAGGGTGTTCACTGGGTGGCGTTGCTTTTCTAGCCATTTCATAACCTTTAGCGCCATAAGTATCTAAGACATTAGTGAGATTCTTATGAAAATTATCATGAACCGCTGTCAAGCTAGAGCACAGTCTTTGCATTGGTTTAGAGAGAAGGTCATAAGCTAGATAGAGGTTTACCCAAGCTGTGTCTCCACCAGTTGCAGGAACATCTAGCGCATAAAGTACAGCACCTTTTAAGGGCTTTTGCATGAATGAGGCATCAATATGCCAATCAACATCTGAAACGATACCTTTATACAGATCTGGGTATTCTTGGACATATACATTTGGATAGCCATCCAAAGTTGGCATATAACCCGGACCTTGTAGTTCCCCAAAGTTCTTTGTGAAAGTAACATGTTGCTCTGGGGTTAGAGGTTGATCTCTAAAAAACAAAACCTGATGTTCTAACCAAGCTTGATTGAGTTCTCTTAGGGCTGGCTTTGAAAGTTTTTTGCTAATATCCAATCCAGCAACTTCAGCTCCAAGGGATGCTGTCATCTCATTAATTGTGAAGGTTTTGTATTTCTTTGCCATTTATATAAAGACTAACTCTAAAGAATGATTATGACAAATGTTGGATTGATTTTGATTTAGCTTCTATCGGTTTAATAAAGAACACATTGATGATTCCTATTAAAGTGACTACAGCGACTAACCCAAAAGCTTTGAGGTAGCTTCCAGAGGCGTCATCAGCCATAGCTGCCAATAATTGAGTTGCCCCTGCTGCTGCAAGACCATCAACCATACTGATAATACCTAGTACTCTTCCTAAATATTTCTTTCCAAAACTCTCTACGGCAACCAATTGAATCATGCTAAAGCTTCCACCAAAGCCCAGACCGAAGAAGATAGTAAAAAGGCTGAGTTGCATTGTGTTTTGCGTCAAGATCACTCCATTATCAGAAATCTCAAATAGTAATAGTGAGCCTATAAATAGCACACATGAGCTTAAGAAAAGAACTGTCCTTTTGGGCAGCTTGTCACTTAAAGCTCCAAAGGAGAATTTTCCTATAAAACTAAACCAGTAGATTATCGAAAAAAGGAGAACTGATTGCTGGGCAGTGAACCCGGCATCCAGCTCAAAGAATATCCTTATTTGACTGTTGAGACCTTGGATTGAGAACCATAAACATGCTGATCCAATGCCTAAGCACCAAAGTGCTCTGGAAAAGATAGCATCTTTGATCGTGGTCATATCTTTGTCTTCTATTGGCTTAGTTTTTATTTTATCTTGTGATATCTCTTCGATTCCATCGGGGCTCAGACCCATTTTTTCCGGTGAGGGTCGAATGATTTTATAGACTGGGATTACGGCAAAGATCCAGAAGAGAGCGGTGAGAAGTCCAAATCCCCATCTCCACCCCCAATCTGGGTTACTGACTATAGGTGAAATAAGAAGAGGTAGGGTTGCTCCACCCAGACTCGAGCTTGCTACAACCATGCCGACAACTTTGCCGCGATGTTTATTGAACCAATTTGAAACAATGATTACATTTGGCCCTAAGCCTGTCATCACCAGTCCCACAGCCATTAGAATATGTAGACGATACAGTGTCTCTATAGAACTGGCAAAGGGATAAAAACTATAGGTAAAGCGCCATGACAATAATACCAATTCTCATCACAACAGTGACACCATATTTGTCTATTAGAATTCCTGAAAATGGTGAAAGGAGGGCAGCAAAAAGTAGAGTGTTTCGTACTGTTAGACTTGCTTGTTCACGATTAAGAGAGAACTCCTCAATAAATGTAGGAAATAGATTTTGAGGAACAAATAACGTCATTGAATTCACAAAGAAATAGATCAAACTGCAAGATATTGCAACATACCATCCATAGAAGACATTTTTTGATTTCATTTCCATCTCAAATAATTTACTCTTGAAAATCCATTGATAGAGCAGACTGATATAATAACTTCATGAGTAAACAATCCATAGCAATAATCAATGCTAATGTCGTTAACGAAGGATCAATAAAACAAGTTGATGTTCTTCTTGAGAGCGGTCGAATTAAACAAGTCGACAGCAATATAACCCTCGATTCGAAAACAGAAATTGTTGATGCTAAAGGAATGCATTTGTTGCCAGGATTAATAGATGATCAGGTGCATTTTCGAGAGCCAGGACTAACCCATAAAGGCGGTATATTTTCAGAGTCAGCCGCAGCTATTGCAGGAGGCGTGACTTCTTTTATGGATATGCCAAATGTCAATCCTCCAACTATCACCAGAGATCTTCTATCACAAAAATACAAATTGGCAGAGGGTAAAGCTCACGCTAATTATGCTTTTTATTTAGGAGCCACAAATAATAATGTAGAAGAAATAAAACGTTTACAAACAGGTGAGGCCTGCGGCGTCAAAGTGTTTATGGGTGCATCAACCGGTAACATGTTGGTTGATAATGATGATGCTTTAGAGAAAATATTTTCTGAGTGTCCCATATTAATAGCAACACATTGTGAAGACACGCCATCAATTAACAAGAACTTAGAAGCCAAAAGAGAACAATATAAAGGTTCTGAGATACCTGTTTCTGAGCACCCAAATATTAGGTCGGTGGAGACTTGTTACAAATCTTCTTCTAAAGCGGTTGGATTAGCTAAAAAATTTGGCACTAAATTACATGTTTTGCATTTAACAACCGAAAAAGAGTTAGGGTTATTCGATTCTAAGAATCATAGAGAGAAAAATATAACAGCTGAAGTGTGTGTTCATCATTTGCATTTCAATGATTCTAGTTACGATGATCTACAGCAGCTTATAGTTTGTAATCCAGCTATAAAAACTGAAAATGATCAAAGAGCATTAATGGAAGCTGTCAACGGAGATCTTTTGGATATTATTGCAACTGACCATGCTCCGCATACCATTGAAGAGAAGAGCAGGCCATACCCTGATTGTCCTTCAGGCTTACCCTTAGTGCAGCATTCACTATTATTGTTGCTTGATTTTTTTCATCAAGGAAAAATGTCTTTGGAAACTATCGTTACAAAAACAAGCCACAATGTTGCAGAGGTTTATGGCTTAAAAGATCGCGGATTTATTAGAGAAGACTATTGGGCGGATCTTGTTTTAGTTGACCTTAACGCAACCACAAAAGTGACCAAGGATAATATTCTTTATGAATGTGCATGGAGCCCTTTTGAAGAACAAATCTTTAACTCTATGATTAATAAAACATTTGTTAACGGAGAGTTAATATTCAATGAGGGTCAGATTCTTTCGCAGCCTTCAGGAAGACGTCTGGATTTTGTTTAGAAAAAATATCGCTTTCTTCGGTGCAAAATACGTTTTTTTTCCTATCAGGATATGTTAATTTTCACCTGTAAACCTTTTTGGGTTGTGAGATAAAAAGAAACTGAAAACTTTTATAGTTAAATTTTCGTATATATTCAACGTTTTATAACTAAGCGTCAGGCACCACTACCATCATGCAACCTACAAACACCAAAGATCCACAATACTATCATAAGGTAGTTGATTGCCAATGGGGCTGCCCGGCACATACCGATGTGCCTGGTTATATAAGGCATATAGCACAGGGTGAGTATACCCAGGCTTACTTACTCAACAGAGAATCAAATGTATTTCCAGGTATTCTAGGACGGGTTTGTGACCGTCCTTGTGAGCCAGTCTGCAGAAGGGTTAGGGTTGAAGAGGAACCAGTTGCAATATGTCGTTTAAAAAGGGTTGCAGGCGATTTAAAAGCTGATTTTAAAGAACACTTACCACCAATTCCTAAAAAAAAGAATGGCAAAAGAATCGCTTTAATTGGCGCAGGTTGTGCCTCACTAACAGTAGCTAACGATCTTTTACCTCTTGGTTATGAGATAGACATCTTTGAATCCCTGCCAAAAGATGGGCGGGTTAATTAGAAGTAATATTCCTAAATTCAGGTTACCGCCTGAAGTTATAGATGAAGAATTTGATGTCATTGTGGAGCAGGGGGCGAAGCTTCATCTAAATCATCCTATTGAAAGCATGAAAGATTTATTGGCAGAGGACTATGATGCCATTTTTGTCGGTACTGGTGCTCCTAAGGGAAGAGAGCTTGATCTTCCAGGAAGATACGATACGGACCAAATTTTTGTAGGTATCGCTTGGCTTGAGTCTGTTGCTTTTGAGCACATTGAGTCTGTTGGAGAACGAGTGCTTATCATTGGTGGAGGAAATACAGCAATGGATTGTTGCCGAACCTCACTTAGACTTGGCGGTAAAGAGGTGAAGGTTTTATACAGAGGCACAAGAGATAGGATGAAATCTTCTGATTGGGAATTGGAGCCCGCTTTAGAAGAAGATGTTGAATTGATTTTAAACCACTCTCCTGAAGAATACATTGTAGAAGAGGGAAAATTGGTTGGAATGAAATTCAGCGTGCTTGAATGGCATAAGGACAAGAACGGTAAATTAAAATCAACCAAGAAAGATGAGGTGATCATCCCATGCGACACAGTTATTCTGGCTATCGGTCAGGAAAATTCATTCCCATGGGTTGAGCGTGATATTGGATTAGATTTTGATGAATGGGAAGTTCCACATGTTGATCCTATTACATACGAATCGACTTTATCCGGAGTATTTTTTGGAGGTGACTCAGCCTTTGGACCAAAAAATATAATAGAAGCCGTTGAGCACGGACATCAGGCTGCTATTTCAATACACAAATATTGTCACAACGATTCCCTTACTGATCGACTTCCTTACGGAATGAATCTGGTTACTGCAAAAATGGGTATACACGAATGGACTTACAGTAATGATTATGGCTATGAGAATCGATTTGAAGTCCCAACGGTCCCTATGGAGAATAGATTTAAAGATATTAATATTGAAGTTGAGCTGGGTTATGAGCCGGGACAGTTTAAAAAAGAGGTCGAACGCTGTCTGAATTGTGATATACAAACTGACTTTGTTGCCTGAGCTTTGCATAGAGTGCGATGCTTGTATTGACGTTTGCCCTGTGAATTGCCTGATGATCGCAGAAAATGCCGATGAGTCTGAATTAAGAGAATCTATAAAAACACCAGCTAATAATCTAGAGCAAGCACTCTTTGTTTCTGAAGATTTACCCCAAACTAAAAGGGTTATGGTGAAAGATGAGGATGTTTGTATTCACTGCGGTCTTTGTGCTGAACGTTGCCCGACTGCAGCCTGGGATATGAAAAAGTTCACCTTGGAGATCCCCTATGCAGTTGATGAGGAAAAATCGACTCATGCTGTTAAAACTGAGCAAGCAGTATAATGACTAAGGTCAGTCATAATAATTTCACTGTGAAATTTGCCAATGTTAACGGGACTGGTTCCTCCAGTGCTAATGGCATGTTCATGAAAAGTATTTTTAGAATGGGGATACCTGTGGTTGGTAAAAACTATTTTCCTTCAAACATCCAAGGGCTACCTACTTGGTATGAAGTTAGGGTAAGCGATAAAGGCTATTTAGCTCCTTCCGGGAGTGTGGATATTATGGTTGCAATGAATGCACAAACCTACGATGAAGATTTAGCGGCGGTAGAACCAGGCGGTTACCTTATTTATGACTCATCTTGGCCCAGAGAGGAGTTGATGATAAGAGATGATATTACTGTTCTAGGAGTTCCGCTCGCAAACATGTGCAATGAAAAATTCGATTCTGCTAGAGCCAGGACATTAATGAAGAATACTTCTTATGTCGGTGTTTTAGCTGCTTTGCTTGAAATGGATACTAAAGTTATCGAACAATTACTACTAGATACATTTGGCGATAAAAAACATTTAATTGATGCGAATAAGACAGCTCTTGATATGGGCTTTAATTACGCAAAAGAAAATTTTAAATGCCCGTTGCCTTATAGAGCTAAACCAATAAATAAGACTGATGGTTATATTATGATTGATGGGAATGCTACTGCTGCCCTAGGCTGTCTTTTTGCTGGCGCAACCGTGGGTTCTTGGTATCCAATTACCCCCTCTACATCGCTAATGGATGCATTTAGCAGCTATTGCTCTTTTTACAGAAAAGATAAGAAAACAGGAAAGAATAATTACTCCATCATTCAAGCTGAAGATGAATTGGCAGCCGTGGGAATGGCGCTCGGGGCAGGATGGAATGGAGCCAGATCATTTACTCCTACGAGTGGACCAGGGATTTCTTTGATGAGTGAGTTTATAGGCTTTGGGTATTACTCCGAGATACCTACTGTAATCTTTGATGTTCAGAGAACAGGTCCTTCGACAGGAATGCCTACTCGCACTCAACAAGGAGACATATCTTTGTGTGCTTATGCTTCCCATGGTGATACTAGACATGTGTGTCTTTATCCAGCAAATCCCGAGGAAGCTTTTTATCTTTCAATTGAAGCGTTTGATCTTGCTGAAAAACTCCAAACCCCAGTTTTTGTATTAAGCGATCTTGATATAGGTATGAATGATTGGATGATTAAGGATCTTGAATGGGACGACAAATTTAAACCGGACCGAGGCAAAGTGCTTTCATCTGAAGAGTTAGAAGAGATGGAAAATTATTATCGCTATCTGGATGTCGACGGAGATGGGGTTCCTTATCGAACCATACCTGGCACCAACCCTAAAGGTTCATATTTTACAAGAGGATCTGGGCACAATAGGTTCGGTGGCTACACCGAGGATGCCTCAGAATATCAGGATGTTGTCGACCGTTTATTGGTTAAGTGGGAAACAGCAAAAACCCTCGTACCTAAGCCTGCAGTTTCATTTTCTAAGAACAACGATATTGGAATTATTAGTATTGGTAGCTGTGATGATGCAATTCGTGAAGCTAGAGATATTATGAAAAAGCAAGGTCAAAAAATGAACTATCTAAGAGTTAAAGCTTTTCCATTTACCAAAGAGGTTCAAAAGTTTTTGGACGCTCATAAGACAATATTTGTTATTGAACAGAATCGCGATGGACAGTTGGAAAAATTATTAATCTCGGAGACTAAAGTCGATGCCAAAAAAATTAAATCTATTAGGCTCTATAATGGGATTCCAATCTTTCCAAAAGATGTCGTGGAAAAAATTCAGTCAGATCTCAAAGCAGGAAAAGCAGCATGAGTTATATAAAGAAGCCAAAAATAATAAGAGATAATGATCCTAGAAATAAGCTGGGGATGACTTTTGATGATTATGAGGGCGTGATGTCGACTCTCTGTGCCGGTTGTGGACATGATTCTATTACTGGCGCGATTATTCAAACCGTTTTTGATTTAAATATTGAGCCACACAGAATGATAAAACTAAGTGGTATTGGCTGCTCTCAAAAACACCTGCTTATTTTGCCAGTCAGTCCCACGGCTTCAATTCAGTTCATGGACGCATGCCATCAGTAGCTACTGGGGCCAATGCAGCTAATAGTGAACTGCTTTGTATAGGTGTTTCGGGGATGGAGATACACTTTCTATTGGAATGGGGCAGTTCTCTCATGCCGTTAGAAGAAATCTTAATATGCTTTATATTATTGAAAACAATGGAGTCTATGGATTAACCAAAGGCCAGTTTTCTGCCTCCGCAGATGTTGGCTCAACAGCCAAAAAAGGGGCCGCCAATCTACAGACACCAATTGACCCTTGTTCGGTAGCAATTACTTTAGGAGCAACCTTCGTTGCTAGGAGCTTTTCAGGGGATAAGGACCAACTGATTCCATTACTTAAGGCGGGATTAATGCATCGAGGATTTGCAATGATTGATGTCATTTCACCTTGCGTAACATTCAATGACCATGAGGGCTCAACAAAAAGTTACATGAGCACCAGAGAGACAAAACGAGAGGCGGTCTATACAGACTATATAGCTCCATTCTCAGAAATCGAAGTTCAATATGAAGAAGGCTCAAGTTTAAAAGGTAGATCTCCATGAGGGTGGCAAGGTTCTTTTACGAAAGACAGATGATAGCTTTAGCCCTCTTGATAGAAGTCAGTCAATTAATGGCATTAAAGAAGCCTCTGACAAAGGAGAAATATTAACAGGACTTTTGTATATTAATGAGTCTCAGCCTGATTTCACAGAAGTTGAAAATACAATTGATGGGGCTTTAAACTCAGTCAGTTACGATGATTTATGTCCAGGTTCTAAGGCACTAAATAAGTTACTCGATAATTACAAATAGACAGTGACTTGATGCTCAGTAGCTTTATTAATCAAAACACGTCCCGACTGCTATTATTTTTCATCTGTTTTTTTGTCACTTTTCCCATTTATGGCCAACGTACCTTACCCGAAGAGATTGAATTATTAGCCAATAAGCACAATATTCCAATTGATAGCCTTAGCATCATTCTGCAACCGCTGAATTCAGACACTAGACTGATAAACCTCAACGCAGAGGTACACCGAACTCCGGCATCAGTTGCAAAACTATTTACGGCATTTGTGGCAATGGATCATTTAGGTCCCGATTATCATTGGACCACAGAAGTATTTAGCACAGACAGCATCAAGGATGGAGTGGTTGATTCATTGATTTTTAAAGGTGGTGGTGATCCCTATATAACTATTGAACGTTTAGACACCATGGTTTTAGCCTTGAGAAACCTTGGAATAAAAACCATTAATGATGGTCTGATTGTTGAGCAGAGTTTTTTTAAGCAACACCAAACGTCCACGGCAGATTTTGATAATGATCCACTGCGTCCATACAATATTATGCACACTTCATTACTGATTAATTCAAATACGATCGATTTTAAAATCAAGAAATATTCAAACAACACCATCAAGATTGTCCCAGATTTTCTACCTGAAGGAGTATTCTTTAGAAACGAATTAGAATTAGGATCAGGTTCATGCAGTCAGTTTAGAGACAACGTTCAATTTACCCAAATTATTGAGGAGCAATATCCGCCTCATATTGTTCTTCTGGTAGATGGTCACTACCCAAGAAATTGTTTTGAGTTTGAACATGATCTTTCTTTAACTGATGCGAATCATTACTTTTTTGGCGCCTTTAAAAATCTCTGGTTGAAATCGGGTGGTTCATTCAATGGTTACATCAGAGAAGCAAAAGTTCCTTTCTTAAAAAAGCCCATTATGACTTTTGATTCACCGAGTCTTGATGAAATTATTATTGAAGGTGTTAAAGAGAGCGATAACTTGATTGCTAGAAATTTATTTTTAAGTTTGAATCAATCGAGTGACAAGAGCTATAGAGCTTCTAGAAGAATTATGAGAAAAGTTCTAAACAGTAATGATGTATCAATGACTTACAATACTTTTTTTGAAAATGGATCCGGATTATCAAGGAAAACGAAAGTAAAGCCGGAAACGATATTAAGTTTACTTATAGCAATAAGAGAGCATCCATCTTCAGATACACTGATAAAATCATTCCAGTCTCTGGCGTGGACGGAACGATCGAGAGGAAATATAAAACCGATTTATTAAAAGAAAACTTAAGCTTAAAACAGGGACTTTGGACGGTGTTAGTGGTTTAGCAGGCTTTATTACTGGAGTATCTGGGAAAGAGTATGCTTTTGTTTTTCTTCATAATGATATTCCAGATCATCCATATAAGATCTCATCCTTCCGAGAGGGTCTCCTTAATTGGGCGGTGAGCGATATTTAGTTACTGGCTATTTTTGTGCTAATTCTCAGACGCCATATTATGAGTGCAGTCATTAAAATAGCATCTATCACGGCTTCATAACCAATCACTTTTTCTTGCCAGAAGAAATGCCACACTCCTAGAACCGCTGCTGTATAGACTAGACCACTCATCGTTGTTCTATTTTTATTAAACCAATCTTGGAACGAATTAAATGAAGCTAAGCCAACTATTAATAAACATAGAAATCCAGCCCATCCGACAATCAGATAAGGGGTTTCGATGATATCGATAACAATTACTCCAAGGTCACCCGCTTGGTCAATCATGGCATAACAAAGGAAGTGGTTTAAGACATAGAAAAAAGCAACTAGACCAATTGGTTTTGGTAATGTTTTAAAGACCTCAAATTTAGAATAGTAATAAAGAGGCGTTATCAATAAAGTAATAATTAGAAACCTGATGCTCCATATGCCCGTATCATGAATTATAGCTTCCACAGGATTGGCTCCCAAGCCACCAAAAAAACCGAAAGGCTCTAAAATTTAGCAAGATATAAGGTAAGAAGCTTACTAATAGAATGAGTCGAGTGAACATCTTCATCCTTTGATAGTGATTTACTTAGAAATTACGTCTAAGATTTATGCCGGTGTATAGATTTGCAACTTCTTCGGCATAACCATTGAACATGAGTGTGGGTTGTTTGGTTCCGAAAAATCCTGAGCCTATTCTTCTTTCCCTCGCCTGACTCCATCTTGGGTGATCGACACTTGGATTAACATTAGCTAGAAAGCCGTATTCGTTTGGAGCTGAAATATTCCAACTGGTTGGAGGTTCATTGGATTGGAAATGAATCTTATTAATTGACTTTATGCTTTTGAACCCGTATTTCCAGGGACCACCAAGCGCATAGGAGCACCGTTTTGATTTAATAATTCTTTACCGTATAAACCCACAGCGATAATTGTTAATGGATGCATTGCTTCTTCGATACTTAATCCTTCAATATAAGGCCAGTTTAGAACGGGTCTTCTTTGGCCTGGCATTTCTTTAGGCCTATAAACAGTCTCAAAGGCAACGTATTTTGCATCCAATCTTGGTTCTAATTTCTCGATGATTTTAGCCAGCGGTATACCAACCCAAGGAATAACCATTGACCATGCTTCAACACATCTTAGTCGATATATCCGTTCTTCTAGAGCGTTAAAGTCGATAAGATCATCAAGATCAAAAACACCGGTCTTTTTAGCTTTCCCGCTGACTTTTACTGTCCATGGCTTAGGTTGAAATTGACCACTGTTATTAAAGGGATCGGTTTTTTGCATGCCAAACTCATAGAAATTATTATAGGTTGTTATGTCTTCATAACTATTGAGTGTTTCGTTAGTTGAGTATTTTGAGTTATTCAGAAATTGCAAATTAGACTCTCAGCTATAAGGCGATTTGACGATAAAAAGGATGTTGTTAATCCTGTGCTTAATATGCCTAAAGTTTTTAGGATGGAGCGCCGATTATGATAGACAGATTCTGGGGTAATCTCACTTGACTTAATCTTATTATTTAATTTTCTTTTTGCTTGCATCCAAATACCTCGAATAATATATCCGTATCTTAACGGATTCCTAGATAGACGCCAACCTAGTCAAATGAGACAATGTGTCTCTTATTGAGGTTACTAATGAAATACAAACCACTTTTATTCACACTAATTCTCCTTATAGGAGGATGTGATGGAGGCAGCCAAGAGGCTTCTCTGTCAATGACTGTTGGTGGCACAGGTATACCAAATACTGTTGGAGAGCAGCATTTCTTAGATTTTGAACAAGAAGTTAACCTTGGCATCCCAGAGATGGAAACTAAGCTTCTAGTCTATGGTCAACTTGGATCTGAGGAAAACCTTGTTTCTGGTTTAAGAAGAAATCGAGTTCAATTCGCGAATCTTTCAGCAATTATTGTTTCCACATTGGTTCCTGAAACTGCACTACTCTACGCACCTTATTTGTTTGATTCTGCCGAAGAGGCCGATTTTATCTATGATAATTATTTAACTTCTATTTTTACTGAATTACTGGCAGAGAAGAACCTGCAATTTATTGCCTGGAGTGAAATAGGTTTCCACAATGTCTATGCAAAAGAACCGATACTAAATCCTCAGGATGCAAAAGGAAAACGCTATAGAGTTTCTGCAAGCTTAAGCTCTAGATATTTTGCTGAAGCTATAGGTGCTGATCTAATTCCAATGGGATATGGAGAAATAGTCCAATCACTACAAACAGATTTAATTGAAGCAGGAGATAATTCGGTGGCTCTTTATGTAAAAACAGGAAAAGAACAAGAGGCTCCTCATTACACCTTAACTGAACATTCCTTAGGAATGTCGATTATGGTCGCAAGAAAAGAATGGTGGGATGATCTCAATGCCGAGCAACAACTAATAATTAAATCTGCATGGCCAGCAGCAACAGAGTCAAGACGCTTATTGAGAGCTGAGGCTGATGAGGATTTATCGAATGCTGAGAAAATGGGCATTAGTGTTTATGAGTTAAATCAAGAACAGCGCCAATTGTGGAAAGATGCTACCCAAGGTCAAGTTCAACGATTGGCTAATCAGATTGGCGGGCGATCAAACGAATTACTTGAATTAATTAACGCCGGAAAAAAAGAATTTAAAGCTCAGTGAGCTCATAGAGATGAGCAATCAGAACAGGTTAAAGAATCTTGCAAAAGTTATGCTGGCCATTACTCTTGTTGGAGTAATCATTGGTATTAATCTTCCTTTAAGCTCCCTGACCCTTCAAACCTGGGGCACTTCAACATCTGTGATAGGGTTTGCTGCATCTATGACTGGATTAGCAACCGTCGTTATTACGCCATTCTTTTCAAAGTTGATCAATCGTTTTGGGCAAATGGGCATCATGAGATTTTGTTTGGTTGTTTTACCAATTGCGATTGCTTTGTTACCTGTTTTCCAAAATATATACATCTGGTTTTTACTCAGGTTTATCATTGGTGTTGTTGCGACGGGAGTCTGGTTGTTAAGTGAGGTATGGATTAATGCATTGGCTGAAGATCAACATCGAGGCAAGATTATCGCATTGTATTCTTCATTGATCTCTTTAGGGCTTATCGTTGGAGTTCTCATTTCATCGTTAATCCCAATTGAGACAGGAGGAGGTTTCTATGTCTCTGCCGGGATCGCAGTTATTTCTGCAATCCCTTTGTGGAAAATGGATGATTTGCCTGACTTTGATGCAGTGGAAGATATTTCTTTCTATAGGTATTTGGTTACAGCGCCAGGGTTGATGGGATCAAGCTGGATGATGGGTTTTCTCTATGCCGCGACTGCCGCATTGCTCCCTATCTTTGCTCTTCCATTTGTCGAGGGCGACTATGCACAATCATCAAGGACGGTCGCATGGCTGGCAAGTGGAGAATTGACACTGCCACTTTTTGTAGGCTGGTTGGCGGATCGATATGATAAAACCAGACTAATGATTTATATATCGTGTGTCAGCGTCATTGCTTTGGCTATTTTGCCAGTTATTTTTGATATTCCTGTAATGCGTTTTTTATTTCTTTTTATTATTGGCGGATCAATCATGAGCTTCTATTCACTAGGGCTCACTTTGCTTGGTCAAGAATTTAAAGGAAAGGTTTTGGCTTCTGCTAATGCCAGTTTTATCTTTTTCCTATCGCTAGGAGAGATATTAGGCCCACCTGTTGTTGGGGCAGCCATGGATCTATTTGGCAATAATGCTTTTGGTTGGTTTATGGCATTGATAGGCTTGATCTATCTTATAATCTTCATTGGCTCAAACGCATCAGGTAAGTTAAAAATTAAAAAAATTTAAGCAATGGGGTTTTCTAAAGGCTCATCTTCTTTGTTTTCAGGCTTATCTTGTGGTTTCTTTTCTGGCTTATCTTCGAGTGGGTAGTCGTATTCATGCCTGAAGTTAATGCCCTTTGATTCTTGTTTCCTCTGCATCAATATAAACAGGTCGATACACTGTGTTTTTGATAACTGATATTGCAACTCTGTCAATTAAACCTTCTGGATCAGATTCTATAATTTGAATATTTTCTGTTTTGCCACCAATTCCGATGTCATAGCTCAAAGAAATATTACCTTTTTCATAGAGAGAATCTTCCTCTAGGCTTTCTGGTATTGGATAAGTATTTGGAATTAAAATATTACGAACCTTGATTGGTTTGGAGAAGCGCTCAACAATAATTTCCCTCATATCCTCATCTTCTTCTATGATAGCCCAACAATCTTCATAGGCTTTCATGCCCGATTGAACTCTACCAAAACTGGTGTATGTGTCGCCTAAATCTAGTAAGACTTCAAATTTCATCATCAAATCTTGATTATCTGTTTCTTCTATAACCTCTAAAGCTTTTTTTAGTGGGCTTAAACTTTTGAAAATATCTATGGCTTCTCTGCGATGAGAAAAGGAAATATTTTTATAAGTTTCGATCATAGGTTTAATGTCTTCAGAATCTCTATCTTCTTGTCTATCCAGAAGTTCCTGATGAACTTCTCGCTCAAGAAAGATCTGACCAGTTCGTTTATACCAACGTGCCAGTTTATTAAGAGATTCATCCACATTGGAATTAATCACCCCAAAGTGTTTTTTATTTACATAGACTTGAAATGTTTGATGATGATTGGCTTGCTTAAAATCCCTTGTGCCAATATAACTTTCAGTCAATGTGTCATGAAGTTTAAGTTGAGCCAGATTATGGAATCCTTCATTGACATGATTGATTCTTAAGGCTCTTTCAAGGATATCAATCGCTTCTTGATATTGTCCAAATCGATTCAGCGTCAAACCAAAGCCATACAAGGGTTCTATTAATTCCGGTGAGATAATATTTTGATTGGCTTCAATTAATTCAATGCATCTAAGAAATATCAATTGTGCATTTTCAAAACCCTTCTACCATATAGTATGCGCTAGCAAGATTATTAAGGGGTGTGATCAGCTTAAAACTTTTTTCACCATAGATTTCTTCAGTAAGCGTGACGATTCTTGATGCAGGTAATATGCTTTGCTTAAATCTTTCGGCATCATAAAGATCAAGGAATTCCTGTTGCAAATCCCTTCTATCAGCAAGCTTTTCATTGGGATCAGATCATTGGCCGCTATTGGCACTGAGATGGATGCAATAATTATTAGTCCTGAGAAGTGAACCATAATTTGCCTTAGTCTATTTTTTACCATCTTCTTATTGCCTTTGAATTAGCTAGTTATTAATTTATCATATCTGTCTATTTTTACGACAAAGTGAGAATAAAACTAATATGGAAATCTCAGAAACACATTTTGTAAATGGTAATAACATTCGTCCTCCCTATCCAGATGGATTCTTGGAATTAATAGTTGGAATGGGATGCTTTTGGGGACCTGAAAAAATGTTTTGGCAATTAGAAGGCGTGCATAGCACTAGCGTAGGTTATAGCGGAGGGTCGAAGGATGAGCCCACTTATCGAGAGGTTTGTTCAGGAACTACTGGACATACTGAAGTTGTTTTAGTGGTTTATCACCCCGACCAAATTTCTACTGAGCAATTACTTAAGTTGTTTTGGGAAGGCCACGATCCAACTCAGTACATGAGACAGGGTAATGATGTTGGCAGCCAATACCGTTCAGCGGTTTTTTATTCTGATCCAGAAACGTTGGAATTAATTGAAAAAACAAAAGCTCAATACCAGTCAAGTTTGACCAATGCTGGTTATGGCGAAATTGTCACAGAAATAATCCAGAGCCAAACCTTTCATTATGCAGAGGATTATCATCAACAATATTTAGCTAAGAATCCTGATGGATATTGTGGACACGGTGGATGTGGTGTTTCTTTTAATCTTTCAAGTGATTAGTTAAGAACTTTATAACCCCGACCTCTCAAACAACGTTTTAAGATTTGTTCTTTTTCTCTGACAGCCCTGATACCTGATTTTGCTCCTCCCGATACCGCGCCAACTTCAATGGCATCTCGCCTTCCTCGAGCATCATCGGTGATGGCTTCTATCACAGCTCCGACAGCTGCACCAGTTGCCGCACCTTGAGCAATACTTTTCCCAGTAGAAATATCTTCAGAGAAGTTTGAGCATTCCTCGAGATCAGTCGCATACGATGACATATCCACTCCTTTAGTGTCGATAATCGGCTTTGAGCTTTCAAATATTGAGCTCGAACTATTTGCAACACAACCAGAAATAGAAATAATCAGAAGAGAAAAGAGTATAAAAAATCTAATACTGATGTAGAAGGAAGGCCAGGCACCGAAAATGTATTGTGAGATTGTTGACAAATATTTCATAAACAAATCCTCTTGAGGTTACAGAATCCAATATATCAATAGATTATGAAGAAAAGATGAGGTTTAGATGAATGTTCTAGCGGTGTAACTAATTGTATCTTAGAATGGCTTTCTTTCTTTATGTGTATACAATTGTTCGGAATTATTTATGAAGATCGATAGAAATAAAAAAATTGCTGCAGCAGTTATTCTGCTATTAGTTGTCTCAAGTTTCTTTTACAACGGGGGTGAAGAAGAAATAAAGGTTCTTGCTGTGAGGCCTGAGATTAAGATGGTAGAGCAAACTGTTTCCAACACTCGAGCTGGCACTATTGATGCTTGCAGGAGATCTAAAATGTCTCCAGCTATGGGTGGTCAGATTGCAACCCTAGCCGTTGAAGAAGGTGACATGGTTAAAAAAGATCAAATTCTTTTAGAGCTATGGAATAAAGAGACCAAAGCTAGAGTAAAGGCTGCTGAGAGAAGCGCAGATCAGACATGTATTATCTCAGCAAAAGCACAACGCGATGCCGATAGAAGCAATGAATTATTTTCAAAAGGCTTAGCCTCAGAAGAGGCAAAGGAAGCAGCAGTAACTAATGCTGAATCTGGATTAGCAGCTTGCAATGCAGCAAAAGCCCAAGTTGAGGTTACTAAAGCTTCATTGGAAAGAACTCAATTGATCGCACCTTTCGGTGGCATTGTTGCTGAGATTGAAGGTGAATTAGGCGAATATGTTACACCCTCACCAGTTGGTGTTGCCACCAAACCCACCCTAGATCTTATCGATAACACCTGTATTTATATTAAGGCTCCAATCGATGAAATAGATGCCCCAGAGGTGGTTGCTGGATTGAAATCTAGAATTACCATGGATGCTTTTGGACAGAAGGAATTCCCTGCAACAGTCAGGCGAGTTGCTCCATATGTCCTTGATCTAGAAAAACAAGCCAGAACTGTTGAAATTGAAGCTGTTTTTGATAACCCCCAAGAATTCCTTCTCCCTGGCTATAGTGCCGACATCACCATTATTGTTGATACGTCTGAAGAAACATTAAGTATTCCTTCTCAAGCTGTCATGGGGGGAAATTCAGTTTATCTTATCAATTCCGATGGAACTATCTCTGAAAAAGAAATTGAAGTTGGTCTTTCAAATTGGCAAGTTACCGAGGTATTAAGTGGGCTTACTGTCGATGATCAAATTGTTCTATCAATCGATAGGAAAGGGCTTGAAGATGGAGTGAAAGTCTCAGTTGAAGAAACTAACAAAGACCAAGACGAAGTCAGTATCGAAGTAGAAATCGGTTAAAATATCATTCATCAATGATTAATTTAGAAAACCTATGCCGACATTTTGAAGTGGGCAACCAAGTGGTTCGTGCTCTAGACGAAGTCGATCTAGTCATCAATAAAAAAGAGTATGTATCAATAATGGGTGTTTCTGGCTCTGGAAAATCCACACTACTTAATATTCTTGGATTATTAGATACTCCAACCTCAGGCGACTATGTTCTCTCAGGTATTAATACATCGAAAATGAATGACGATGAAATGGCACACATACGATCTACAAAAATAGGATTTGTCTTTCAGTCTTTTCATTTAATCCCCAGATTAACTGCTGCTGAAAATGTTGAAATGCCTATGGTTTTGTCAGGATTGAATCCCAAAGAAAGGCAGGAAAAGGTCGACAACGCATTGGCTAGAGTAAGCTTAACGGATCGATCTGATCATCGACCAGAACAGCTTTCCGGTGGACAGAGGCAACGAGTTGCCATAGCTCGATCAATTGTTATGGAACCAGATGTTCTATTAGCTGATGAACCCACTGGAAATCTGGATTCTTCCTCTAGCAAAGAGATTATTAAATTGATAGAAGAGCTCAATCAAGGTGGATTAACTCTCGTGGTTGTTACTCATGATAAGGACCTGGGGAGACGATCCAATCGATTAATTGAACTACTGGATGGTAAAATTATTAATGACAATCAGAACTAACAATGCGTTTTTATGACCTTATATTTTTAGCTTTTAGCACACTAGTTCGATATCCGCTTCGGACATTAATGCTTCTTATTGCAACCTCCATAGGCGTTATGGCTGTGATCTTACTAACAGCAGTCGGAGAGGGCGCTAGGGACTATATCACTGGTGAATTTAGAGACATGGGTACTAATCTACTAATAGTTATACCCGGAAAGAATGAAACCTCAGGAGGGGGATCACCAGCAGATTTAGCTGGTGTTGCACCAAGAGATCTGACGGTCGAAGATGCCATTAGTCTCAGACAAATTGAAGCAATTAAGAATATTGCACCAATCGTTATTGGGGAAACACCAGCTCAATTCAATGGATTAGAACGATCCGTGCCTATCATTGGCACAACCCCTTCTTTTTTAGCTGTTAGAAAATGGGAAATGGCCACCGGTAACTTTTTACCTGGGGTCACATTAGACCGTTCACCTCCAGTTTGTGTTATTGGTAAAGAAGTCGAATCTGAACTCTTTGGTAAAAACAAAGCTATTGGTCAATGGTTGAGGGTAGGCGACAGAAGATGTCGGGTTACAGGTATTATTGGGACCGAAGGAAGAGCAGTAGGAATTGATGCACAAAAGGTTGTTGTCATGCCTGTGAGTTTAGCCACTGCTTTGTTCAATCGACCTTCACTTTTTAGAATTGGTATCGAGGCCAGAAACACATGGGAAATGGAGCAGATCAAGAAAGACATTATAAGAATTATAAAAAAGCGACATCAGGGGAAAGAAGACATTACTGTGATTAGACAAGACTCAGTGATGAAATCTTTTGACAATATTTTTAATGTTTTAACCATGGCTTTGGGGTCGATTGCTTCAATCAGTTTATTTGTTGCTGGTATTCTTATAATGAATGTTATGTTAGTTGCCGTTTCGCAGCGCCAAGCAGAAATTGGGTTGCTTAAAGCTATCGGTGCAAAAAATAATCAGATCAACCACCTATTTATTACCGAAGCTATTATCTTGTCAGGGTCTGGAGCATTATTGGGTTTGGTTTTAGGCCACACTGTGACCCAAATCCTTAAAGTAGCTTTTCCCACGTTCAATTTCTTGCCTCCTCTCTGGGCCTCATTTGTTTCACTTTTAGTAGCCTTGATTTCAGGAGTAGTTTTTGGACTGTTACCGGCAAGAAGAGCTGCTAAACTTGATCCAGTAATAGCATTGTCTGGGAATAAATAACATGAAAGCTAAAGACGTTTTTATTTTTTCATCCTTTTCTGTAATCTCACAGAAAATGAGGAGTTTTTTGACATCTCTAGGAATCGCGATTGGCGTTGTTTGCGTAATTTTTCTAACCAGCTTAGGACAAGGCTTGCAAGATTTCATCGTCTCACAATTTACCCAATTTGGTAGCAATATCATCGCAATTCACCCGGGCAAGGAACAAACAATGGGTGCACCAATAGGCGTGTTTGGGACTGTAAGACCATTGTCATTTGACGATGCAGAGGCACTAGAGAGGTTGCCTACTATTGATGTTGTGGTTCCAATCTCAGGAGGTAGTGGTGAAATTGAAAGCGATACTCGAATGCGTCGATCCATGGTTGTAGGTACTGGATCTGATTACGATATTATTGTAGATCCTGAAGGCAAAACACTGGGTAAATATCTTCCTGACGATAACCCTAAAACACCCAGGGCTTTTGCAGTTCTAGGCCCAAAAATGAAAGACGAATTATTTGGCGATAAAAATCCACTAGGTTTAACGATTCGTGTTAACTCAACACGATTCCGCGTCATAGGCGTACTGCCTTCAAAGGGTGATTTCTTAGGTATGGATCTCGATGATGCTGTCTACATTCCTATTGCAAAATTTAACTCTATGTTCAATAGAAACGGTTTCCAAGAGATTGATGTCATACATAAGGACAACGTCACAACCGATGAAGCTGTCGCTTCTGTAAAAAGATTACTAATTAATAGGCATGGAGGCGATGACACAACGATTACCACACAAGCAGACATGTTAGAGTCCTTGGGCGAGATTATGAAGTGGTTGAAATTTACTGTCGCTGCTTTTGGGGGAATCTCACTCTTGGTTGGCGGAGTAGGTATTTTTACCATTATGACCGTTGCTGTTAATGAAAGAACCTCTGAAATCGGAGTCTTAAGAGCTATAGGTGCATCAAGACGAAGAATCCAAGATGTGTTCTTGCTGGAATCCATCTTTCTCGCCATCCTAGGCGCGATCTTAGGACTCTCAATCGGATTCTTAGCAGTCAATATAGCGCTTACCGTCTACCCTGGTATGCCGATCGCCATTGCATGGGAATACATCCTCTATGCAATTTTGATTTCATTATTTATTGGTTTAGTTGCTGGCTATCTTCCGGCTAGGTCGGCAGCACAACTTGATCCAATCGAAGCCTTGAGAACCGATTAGGAGGCTATTCGTTGCATCATCTCCGAATAGGTGCTTATATGCGACTCAGTCGGCAAGAAGGTTTCTAGATAGCTCTGTCTTTCTTGCATAGCATCCCACCACAGTCTAATTTTCACACACTCATCCGGCCATCTTGCATCAAATAGATGTTCATAGGCACCAAAACGTTCAAAGAACGGAGCATAATGCAGATCAACCAACGTTAATTTATTGCCCATCCAAAAAACACCATCCTTATTTGCTTCAAAGCATTCCTTTTCAATGTAAAGCAACCGTTCTTTGATTCTCTTTAAATTCTGTTCCTGCGCTTCCTCATTTTTATGATCCCTAAGTAATCTAGTGCAAGCTGGCAAATAATAATTAGAACAATAATCCATCCAGATTCTTGCTCGTGCCCTTTCGTATAGATCTGTAGGCATTAGTGCAACTTCAGGGTATCTTTCGTCTAAATACTCATTAATGATAGCCGATTCAAATATCGTTTTACCCTCATGAACAATTACTGGAACTTTCCCATAAGGTGAGATCTCATGAAACCATTCAGGTTTGTTATAGACGTCAATTTCAATTAATTCAAAATCAAGGCCTTTCTCAATGAGAGCCATTCTGGTTCTCTGAGCATAGGGGCATTTATCAAAACTATATATTTTTATATCACTCATACTTTATAACTGTTTCATAACTCCATACCAAAAATCAAGTGTTGCTTGATATGCTGTAATTTCTATTCTTTCATTTAACCCATGACCTCTATAGCCTGTTGGATCTGTCATCATCGCACTGGTCCCATAAACAGGTATACCAATACTCCTAGATGAAGAGCATCAGTCGCCCCTGTAGACATAGTAGGTACAAGTGGCAGATTTGGAAAAACCTTGTGAATAGCCTCACCAACTATTGTTTCTATTTCAGGTGTGATTGGTGATACCGGACTTTTCTGAAAGTTAGAGACTGATGAAACTGTGACATTTTGACCAACTAATTGTTGCAAGGCTGAGAAAACATCTTCAGGATTTTCATGAGGCAATACTCTGCAATTGACAGTTGCAGTTGCAGATACCGGCAAGGCATTCTCTGCATGTCCAGCTGAAAGTTTTGTGGCCACGCAAGTGGTTCTCAACATAGCATTCACTTCAGAATTATTATTGACAATATCAAAATCTGATTCTGTTTCTCCCTCAAGGATAGCGATAATTTCATCTCTGTCATTTCCTTGAGCATCATTTAAAGTAAATTCTAACGTGGCTCTTGTGGTCTCGTTTAGGCTGATTGGGAATTTGTAGTTTTCCACTTTTTTTATCGCATCAGCTAAATCGTAGATGGCATTATCTGGTCTCGGAATTGAGCTATGACCTCCACGATTAGAGGTGGTCATAGTTACGGTCATGTATACTTTTTCAGCTGATTGTAATCTAAACGCCCTTGGGTTCTTCATGGTTCCAGTGATATAACCGCCATCAGAATTGAATGCAAATGGCGATCGTCTTACCGATTCAAAGTTATCTCGAAAATATATGATACTTTCCATCCCAGTTTCTTCATCACCTGTTAGTAGCATAATAATGTCATTCTTAGGCACAAAACCCTCTTCTTTTAAGCGTATGAAAGTGGTAATCAATGCAGCAGCACCGCCTTTATTGTCGCTAGATCCTCTACCATGAAGGAAGCCATCAATTTCAACCAGCTCAAAGGGATCAGTATCCCAAGAATCTTTTACAGCTGGTACCACGTCAATATGTGCCATAACGATAGCTGGTTTTTTTGAAGATTCACCTTTGTATATGGCGTATAGACCTTTGGAAGTGTCTGTGGGTCCTACAACTTTAAGGTCAGCATCATCAAAACCATTCTTTAAAAGAATGTCCTTTGACAGTTTACTAACTTCAGTGGACAGTCCCATATCGGCTGTTGACTCAATTTCAACCATGTCAGATAGAATAGATCTACCCAGTTCTAAGTAATCACTAGAGCCCGAGATTGGGTTAGAGAATACAACCATCATTAGAACCATGAGTTTAATAGATAACTTCAT
This sequence comes from Woeseia sp., assembly GCA_019653755.1. Classification (GTDB taxonomy): domain Bacteria; phylum Pseudomonadota; class Gammaproteobacteria; order Steroidobacterales; family UBA11654; genus CACPJA01. The sequence continues at coordinate 44,645 of BPCL01000002.1, forward strand.
TGCATTGCTCCTTTGTTTGATTGTACTAGATATCCCAAGGCATCAACAGCTGTCCTCTCACCCAGTTCTTGGACAAGTTGATGCCCACCAGATTCGTAAATAATCATTTCAACAGCAGACGAATTTATTAATAGATCTTCCATCTCATAGGCTAAATCAACTGGAACAACTTTATTCTTCTTGCCCCACATGATGAGAACTGGTGATTTAACTTGATTAATAACTTCATCGATATTTCCAGACACATATTGTCTCATCCTCGCCATTTGTGCGTCTCTTTGACCCTCCCTTAATAATAGGTCATGCCATCGAGTGACCAGTTCTTCACTAATATTTTCGGGATTACCAAACCCTCCTGATAAAAGGCCTTTTACTAATGATCTTGGTGTTATTTGAGTTACTAGATCAAATGCTTTGGGTAATTCTGCAGGTTGATCACTGCCTCTAATCCTCGGATTAAGCGCACCCGGACTAACCAAAATAAGGTTCTCTACTTTTTCTGGGTTCTGATTTGCAAAATGTATTCCAATAGTTCCTCCTAAGGATGCGCCGGCTATGCTTAATTTATTTATTTCTAAATAGAGAAGCAGCTTTTCAATCAAAACGAGAGTCCTCGACATTGAATAATCATTGGAGGGATCAGCTTCAGTTAATCCGTGTCCGGGTATATCCAGCCTAATAATTCTGTAATCTGAAGAGAGTTTTTGAACCCAAGGGTCCCAGTCAATTAAGTTTGCATAATTAGCATGCAACAATAGCAGCACTGGTCCCGATCCCTCATCAGCATAGTGTATGTTTACACCATCAATATTCTTAAAAGATGAGCTGTTTAGTAAATATTTTGCCTCGATTTCATTCACGCTTTTATCCATTGGATAGCGTGCACCAAATAAAAGACTTACCAAAAAAACACCAAAAATAGCCAAGGAAATGATCAGCGTGTTTTTAAAGATTTTTTTTAACATAAAAATATATTTAACTCTTGTTGAATCAATTCTAATATTAGCCCTATATTATCGATTAGTTTCAATTAAAAAAATATGAAAAAAGAAAACACAATACAACCTTTTGAAGACGGTGATATTTTTTTGGGCTGTACCTATCTAAATGACGAAGTTGATGATCATAAGGGAGACGGTAGAATTCTTCAATATACCAAGAATCTTGAACCAAAAGGGATCTTATGGACTGAGGGTACCGAGCACTTAGTGATTGGTCTGACCATTGACCCACAAGGTGTACTCTGGGGTTTTGATATGCACAATCACATTGTCGTTAGAGTTTCTCCAGATGGAAAACAAATGCCCAATCATGATTTTGGTGATCGTGCATTTTCTAATGCTACTTTTGATAAAGAGGGCAATATCTATTTGGGAGAATGTCTCGTTGGCAATACCCCTTATCCAGGAAGTTTCATGAAGCGTTTACCGGGTCTAGATCTAGTCGGCTATGCAAATATTCATAAGTTTAATGAAGATCTAGAGTTAGTTGATGTATTTGATGTTGCTTATTCACCAGAGTTTCATCAGTTTAAGGGAGTTACTCACTCAACCATGCACCCAAGCGAAGAATACATCACCTATACAACTGAGATTGGCAAGAAAGTGATGCGCTACGATATCGTAAACGGCGAACAAATGGAGGATCTTGTTGTTCTCCCGGGTGATTTAACAGATCAGGTGGTCGCCATAGCTGTCAATTATTTACCGGATGGGAGATTATTGCATTCTCGAGGCGATTATATCGAGATTTTGGATGAGGAGGGCAAGGTAATCCAGAGTATAGATTTAGAGGAACACGGATGGGGGATTGCACAAGTCACTCCTTCATCTGATGGAGAGCATTTTTTTACGGCAAATATTTTTTCAGGGGTTATGTTAAAAGTAAGATTAGATGATGGTGAAGTTGTCGGTTCCATTGACACAGGTTTTGCAGTACCAAAGAGGAGCTTTGCAGGGGTAGCTGAATATTCGTTATAGAAATTAGTCGTTTACTTCTAGACTGTATTGTAAGAATTCATTATCAACCTCGTAACCCAGAGATTCGTAAAGAGATTGGCCAATGACATTGTCTTTTGCTGTAGAGAGTTCCAATCGCTTGAACCCTTTTTCTCTTGCGAAATCTTTTGCTTGATTCATTAGGTCTCTTCCAATGCCACCAGTTCTCCGTTCTGGGTCAACAAATAGATCATAGAGGATAAGAATGGGTATCATGCTCACTGAGCAGAATGACGGATAAAGTTGCACAAAACCATTCAGACTCTCATCATCATTAATTGAAACAAATATAGTTGAATCACCATTTTCTAGTCTTTCTTTAATAAATTGCAGCGCCCCTTTAGGATCATTTTCTTGTTTGTAAAATATTCTATAGAGATTAAAGAGTCTTGATACTTCATTGATGTGTTCTATTTCGGCTTGGACTATTTTAGACATAGGTTAATTTAACTTTGTTCAATAAGAAAAAACATCTCCTGAATAATACTTTCAGAAACAATGACCGGTGATTCTTCATGCACATAATGGCCAGCATCTTTAATTAACTCCAGTTTACTATTTTTAAATCCATTTTTTAATTCTAGTGCTTCTTCCATCGATTTATTGCGATCCTCAACACCAAAGACTATTAATGTTGGATTTTTAACTTTATGCATCAGTTCAGCTTCATTGGCATCATAGAACTTATTTAACATACTGGTTGTTCCTGTAAGGTAACCTTCAGATCTTGCTCCCAGCATAATATCATCCATGACTTGCTCGTCTACAATTGATGGGTCATGATAAGACCGTTTCAGAAATTCTTCTCTAAAGTCACGATCAGCAAATTGTTTTGCAGATACTCTAGCAAAAGGGAATATCAGGTTAAGATATCTAGCAAACTCAGGAACGCCCGTGTTGATGATGCCTGGATTAAACAAAATTAAACCTTTCGTTTTTTGATTATTCATAGCTACATGAAAAGCAATGGCCCCTCCTAAGGAATGACCCCCGACTATGAATGAGTCAAGATTAAGTGCTTCAGCAAGTTCACTGACTGTTTCAGCTTGATTGGCATTACTGTAATCATAATCTGTAGGTTTATCTGATAGTCCAAAACCGAGGAGATCAAGAATATAAATATTGTATACCTCAGATAGGATCGGTGTGATTGACCGCCAAGAGCTTAAATTATTTCCAAACCCATGAATGAGTATTAAATTCGGACTGCTTTCCTTTGCTGCTAGATATTCTCTATAGCGAATATTGTAGCCATTGATCTCGATAAAAAGGTCTTCTTTGGCAGCTAATTCTTTAGTAGGAGTTTCTTCTAAGGGCAAAAGGGCATAAACGATAAGGGAAATATAACCCAAGATTATTAGTGCAATGCTGAGTTTTAAAATAGTGCCTAAAAATGCTTTCATTTTTTAAAATTTAAAATCTAAAGTATTCGCTATTACGAAGATTATTATGAGTAGGTAGTTTATGAGTTGTACTCCCCTAAGGCAATTTTAGATGACTGCCTACTTACCTTGAAAATAAAAAAATACCAAGAAAACAAATAATTCTATAGTAGTAGGATGGAGCTCTTATGAGAGCTTAGATTGTGATTTTTGGACGTTCTTTCGGAGCCGTTAACAACAAAGGTTGATTAGAGACGACAACCCCACCAGGTTGTTCCAAAGTGATAGCAAAACCAACAGCTTTCGAAATTGGTAGTTTAGGATTAATTGGAATGATCATTGATCCATCTGCTTGAGTCACATCAAAAACACCACCATCCACTGGCTGTGTATATTTTAAGGGATCTAAAATCCAAACCTGATATTGATTTTGACTTGGATCATTCATTGGCAAACCTGCTATTTTAATAAACCCTTTCTGACCTTCATCAGTCCAAATGATATCTCCTGAAACGGATTCAAGAGAATTTGATCTTGAGTGCCAAGGAAATTGGATCATATCATTTGCTGTATTTTCTAAAACTACTCTTTTTAAAGGTAAATATCTAAAATTTGAATCATAAGTTCTAAACTCAATCATCGCAAACGATAGGCCTATCGTCATCATTACAGTCAGTGTCCAAGCATATTGAGGCTTATAGAAGAAGGCTCTCATATAGTGATTGATATAATCCATAAGAGTTGATTGACCTAATTCTGATTTATAGGCATGAAGAATCCGTTTACGCATTTGCTTGGGTAGAGCCTCATTATTAAAATTATCTTGCGAGTAGAAGCTTACCTGAGCAAGCGCCGTCATTTCATGAAAATAATCCTGAGTATATTCAGGGAACAGATCAAGGAGTTCATTTATTTCTCTTTGCTCATCTAGGGAAAGCTTTTGTGTTGATTCCAGAACTAGCAAATCAAGCAGTCTTTCATGTTTTTTATCTTCTCTAGGCATTGTTCAAGTTTAAGATTGTGTTTGTTTCATTGTTTTCAAAAATTTCTTTTAGTTTTATTAAGTTTCTTCTAATTCTTGTTTTTACTGTTCCAAGAGGAATATTAAGTAACTTTGAGATTTCAGAATGACTGTATCCTTGATATACGGATAGATTAAGTAATTCTTGATCATCGATATCTAAGCTTTGAATCGCATTTTTTACTAACTGGAGGTCTGTTGATTCATTTAAGATCGATTCTTTATAAAGTTGATGTCCGCTATTGTCGTCATCGATAGATTCGAGGTTCTTATGTTTACTAATTTTCCTCAGATGATCAATAAATCGTCTCCTAGCTATCATTGAGACAAATGTGATCTCTTTTGCCTTATTAGCGTCGTATTTATCTGCAGATTTCCAAATAGCGATAAATACTTCTTGTACAGCATCTTCAAGATCAGATTGTCTGTATAAGAATTTTTTTCCAATTGACCACACGAGGTTTCCATATTTTTCTATCAACAGCTCAAACGAGCCATTTTCTCCAGCAGCTATTCTTGCTAGAATTGAGCCATTGTCATCTGATTGCATAGTAGACACTCTTTTATTCTTTATATTTATTAACCTAGCAGTAGCAGTTTGCGCCATTTCATAGCCTTTTATTAAAGTTATCCAATCTTTCGTTCAATAGAGAAGTTTGGATTTAATAAAAGCTATCTTAAGGCGTCAACCATTCTCCTGCAAAATTGCAGCCAAACTCAACACCCATAGGTCCTGTGTTGCTGTCCTCATAGTAGACTTCTTCCCATCCACCTCTTTCGCATGATCCAATTGAACCCTCTCTGGGACAATCACCCTCTGCATAGACTGGGTCCATAATATTGACCATACCGTCACCAACATCTGGATAGCTGGCACAAAAACTCTCAGAAACATTTGTTCTGCATGCTTTGTAGGGGTCTCCAGCAAAAGGGTTATCAGACATATAGACACAATGACCGCTTCCACTTGGCTTGTTCGATTCGCTATCATGGTGACCGCTAGCTTGCGAATAGGATCCGTAGAATCCGATGAGGATCACCGAGGATAGAAATAATTTCATTCCATTTTTCATAATTTTCTCTCCTTTAGTACTATTGTATGACCTATTTGCTTAGCCAACAAGAATGAGTTATGAATAAGCTATACTATTATTTACAATAGACAACTCAATCAAGGAGTAACCAGATGAAAGAATCGTCAATTATAAAACTATTTTCCATTACTTTTTTTTGCTACCTGTTAACTGGTTTATCAACAGTTAATGCCGATCATTCTGATGTCAAAATATACGATCAAAATAAACCAACGGTTTTTATTACCGGATCTAACAGAGGTATAGGCTTTGGTTTAGCTAAAAACTATGCAATCAAGGGTTGGAATGTTATTGCCACATGTCGCAGCCCAAATCGAGCTGAAGATCTCAAAGATCTAGCTGCCGATTATCCCAATATATTAGTCGAAGAATTGGACGTCACAGATTTAGATGAAATCAATCAACTAGCTACAAAATACGAAGGAATACCTATTGACGTTCTTATTAATAACGCTGGTATTCTTGGAGATGTTCAAGCGCAGAGTTTTGGATCCTTTGATCAGTCAACTTTTGAAAAAATTATGCTAGTTAATGCCTATGGACCTTTAAAGGTCGGAGAAGCTTTTGCCGATAACGTTGCCCTTAGTAATCAGAAAAAAATTGTTTCAATGACCAGTGGATTAGGATCCATGCAAATCACGGGTAGTTCTGATCGATTTTATTTCTATAGAATGAGCAAAGCTGCCTTAAATATGGGCATCATAGCAATGAACGTTAGTTTGAAATCAAAGGGCGTGATGTCGGCATTGATCGCACCAGGCATGGTAGAAACTGCATTGCTAGAAGCTTCGGGTTACCCTTTGTCTGGCCCCGGAGTGGTTACCATTGATCAAAGCGCACTTGGTTTAATAGAAGTCATTGAAGAAATAAATCCAAAAACAAACAGGAAGAATAGGGGTAAAGCGATCAACTACGACAAGGGTATTATTCCTTGGTAAATTTAAGTTGATGATAAATGTTTGTTTATCCTGAGATTAATCCAATAGCCATAAGCATTGGTCCCGTTGCCATTGCTTGGTATGGGATCATGTATTTGCTCGGTTTTATTGCTGCCTATGTATTGGCAGGATTAAGAGTTCAACAGCATTGGTCTCCTGTCTCAAAAGATCAAGTTGACGATTTAGTTTTTTATTCTGTGTTTGGAGTGATTCTAGGCGGTAGGTTGGGTTATATGATTTTCTATGATGCCAATCAATTATTCAGCGACCCAATAAGTTGGTTGATTGCTCTACCTCAATTATGGAATGGAGGAATGTCTTTTCATGGCGGGTTACTCGGAGTATTCTTTGCTGCTTATATCTTTGCAAGGCAGACTTCACAGCCTTTTATCTATGTGATTGATTTTGTAGCACCTTTGGTACCCATTGGTCTTGGTTTAGGAAGGATTGGCAATTTTATTAATGGTGAGCTGTGGGGAGGACCTACGGACTCACCTTTAGGTATTTTAGTGAATGGAACCATTAGGCATGCAACACAGCTTTATGAGGCAACTTTAGAGGGCTTGATCTTATTTATTATCTTATGGATTTACACCTCCAAGAAACGACCTATCGGATTTCCTTCAGCGGTTTTTTTAATTGTTTACGGATTGTTTAGGATTTTTATCGAATTCTTTAGATTACCTGACGCACATATTGGCTATTTATTTGACGATTGGCTAACACTTGGACAAGTATTGACGTTGCCAATGATGATCATTGGATTTTGGATTATTATTAGCCATAAGTTAAAGGTAAAATAACTCAGTATTTTTTTAATGGGGAGATGTGAGTGCAACAGTATTTAAATTTACTTCAAAAGATTCTTGATGAAGGCGAGGTAAAAGAAGATAGAACAGGTACAGGCACTCGTAGCTTTTTTGGCCATCAAATGCGTTTCAATCTAAACGATGGCTTTCCCTTATTGACCACAAAAAAAATATTCTTTAAAGGTGTTGTTCACGAACTACTATGGTTCTTGAATGGCTCTACTGATAATAATGAATTGAAGGATAATGGTGTACACATTTGGGATGAATGGGAAGATGAGAGTGGGGATTTAGGTCCTATTTATGGCTATCAATGGCGTCAGTGGTTAGACCAAAATAGTGGTGAATCCATTGATCAGATACAAAATGTTATTGATCAGTTGAGAAATAATCCAAGCTCCAGAAGAATTATTGTCAGCGCTTGGAATGTTGCCGATCTACCTGATGAAAGCATTTCACCTCAAGATAATGTAAAGAACAATAAAATGGCTTTAGCACCTTGCCATGCCTTGTTTCAATTTTTTGTTTCTCAAGGCGCATTATCATGTCAGCTCTACCAACGAAGCTGTGACACTTTCCTGGGATTAGGATTTAATATTGCTTCATACAGTTTACTGACCCATATGCTTGCACAGCAGTGTGATCTTAATGTGGGAGATTTTATTTGGACTGGCGGTGATGTTCACTTGTATCTCAATCATATGGAACAAGCCAAAGAGCAGCTTTCAAGGAAGCCCTATGAATTACCAAAATTGAATATCAAAAGAAAGCCAGATTCAATTTATGACTATGCTTACGAGGATTTTGAGTTGGTCAACTATCAGTGCCACCCTCATATCAAGGCTCCTATTTCGATTTAAGACTATTTATTCTAATAGGTACATCAGGTTTGCTTATGTCTATTGCGACAAGTTCTCCTCCCCACACGCAACCGCCATCAAGACAGACCACGTTATGGTCATAGAGATACCCTAAAGATGACCAATGACCAAAGACTATAAGGTATTCTTCACTTTTCTATTAGGGTATAAGTACCAAGGGATAAGGTCATCAGCGACTTTTTCTGGCGAGTCTTTTTCTTCAAAGTCACATTCACCTAGACCATTCAAATATCGCATCCTCGTAAAAGAATTTACGATGGCGTTAAATCGTTTTTTGCCAATTAAGTCACTTGACCATGAATCATCAGAATACATAGCCTTAAAGAAGACGCTTGCATCATTTCCCCTTATGATGGATTGAATTTCTTCTGCGTATTTTTTAACCATCTCTAAACTCCATGATGGATGAACTCCGGCGTGAACAATTAGAGCATCCAGTTCTTTTTCCATATGGAATAGTGGCTGGTGTCTCAGCCATTCTATAAGATTAATTTTATTAGCTGACGACAATATTGGGCTTAAAGAATTGTCCTTTGATCTTAGCTTTCTATCAGTTAAAGCTAAAGCAATAAGATGAAAGTCATGATTGCCGAGCACATTCACAACTGATTCATTGAGTGAATACAAATACTCCAAAACCTTTAATGAGTCAGGACCTCGGTTTACTAGATCTCCTGTAAAGCATAACTTATCTAAAGCAGGATCAAATTCGATGCGATCAAGCAGCAATCTTAGTTCTTCATAGCACCCTTGTAGATCTCCAAAAGCATAGGTTGTCATTGATTAACACCTGCTTGAGATAAACGTAAAAATTCATCTACAGTTAGGTTTTCAGGTCTTGATTTTGGATCAATTCCTAATTTCTTTATCTCATCGACTGTGAAGGACTCTTTTAATGAATTACTAATTTTTTTACGTCTTTGATTAAAGGCTAAGATTAGTATTTGGTTTAATTGTGCGTCTGTAGTTTTATCTAATGGAGCTTTAGGGCTTATTTTTATCACTGATGACACTACTTTTGGCTTTGGGTAAAAAGCATTTGGTTTAACATCAAATAGTTTTTCTGCAGTGCATCTTGCTTGAATGGATACCGATAGTCTTCCGTATATTTTTGAATTTGGTTTGCTCACTATGCGATCAGCGACTTCCTTTTGAACCATTAAATGCAAATCATCAAAATACTCGCCAAATTTAATAAGGTGAAAAATTAATGGAGTAGAAATATGGTATGGCAAATTACCAACAATTCTCATTTTTTTGTGACGGTAGGAAGATGCAAAGTTAAATTTTAAGGCATCTGTTTGATGAACAAGTATTTTCTTTCTTTCTGCACTCTCCCTGAGCATCTTGACCAAGTCTCTATCTATCTCAATCACCTCTATCTGGCTAAGTTTTTGAAGTAATGCGAAAGTCAGTGCACCTTGGCCAGGACCTATTTCTATGACATGATTATCTTCTAGCGGTTTGATAGCACCAACAATCTTGTTGATAATATTCTTGTCGTGCAAGAAGTTTTGACTGAATCGTTTACGAGGTCTGTCGGTTCTTTCTTTCTGCATGATTAGCCATCTTTTTTGCTGTGTTCAAGGCAAAATGCAAGCTTTGATAGTCAGCATGTTTCTTGCCTGCTTGGTCAAGGGCAATTCCATGATCTACCGAGGTTCTTATAATTCCTAGACCCAAGGTAACATTCGCTGCTAAGTGAGGGTTGCTGTATTTGAATAAAGGTAATATTTGATCATGATATAGACTAAGAATAACATCTCTATTAGGCTCTTGTAGAAAGGCCGAGTCTGCAGCTAAAGGGCCATCAATCTTTAAGCCTTGATTTTGTAAGTTTTTAATAGCGGGAAGGATTATCTGTTGCTCTTCATTACCTAATAATCCACTTTCTCCGGCATGAGGGTTAAGGCCTAAGACACCTATCGTTGGCGCTGATTCAGTAAAGTAAAGCTCTAGATCTTGCGAAATAATTTTACATGAATCGGTAATCAGACCCTCTGTAATCATTGCTGATACGTCTTTAAGAGGTACATGTGTTGTTGCAAGAGCAACTTTCATTGTCTCGGATACAAAAAACATCAGTGGCTTCTTACCGCACAAGTGACCTAAAAATTCTGTATGTCCTTTAAAATCAAAACCTGAGTCAGCAATAATTTCCTTACTAACTGGGGCCGTTATGCAACCTTTAAATTCATCCCTAAGACAAGCTTGAATAGCAGACTCTATCATCTGCAACACATAGGGACTATTTTTTTTATTAAGGGAGCCTGCAAGACATTCTTCGTAGAGATCAAAGTTGGTCACAAAAAGCTCATTATTGCTTAATTCTGATTGCTCTTTAGTGGGTTGATATTCTATAAGCGAGAGATCTAGATCAAGTATTTCAGCTCTTTGATTTAATAAATCAATATTGCCAAAAATCACAAAATCAGAATTATCTTTTCTCTTAGCAATGGATAGACAAATATCAGGACCAATCCCTGCTGGCTCCCCTGAAGTGACGACAAAAGGCGAATTCATTTTTTGTTTATATAATTCTTGTTAGTTGTAAGGGAAGAATTTCAACAAATGCCTCGTCTCTGAGTTCTCTTGCCCAGATCTCTATTTCACTTGAAAGCTTAGAGTTTCTAATAGCCGAGATAGCTTTTCGTCTTTGTATTTCTTCAGTATTATCAAAAACTCTGTCACCTAGAAATTCGATAATATGCCAACCATATCTTGATCGGAAGGGCTGACTAATTTCATTCTTTTCTAAAGAATAAGCCACATCTTCAAATTCAGGAACAAAGAAACCTCTTGGCGCCCATCCCATATCACCTCCATCCTGAGCGGAGCCAACATCCTCTGAGACTGCTGCAGCCACAGCGCCAAAATTTCCTTCATCAATAATTTGTTGTCGTATTGTCTTCAGTTTCTCTTCGGCGGCTGAATCATCTAAGACTTCATTAGTTTTTATCAATATATGTCTTACCTGAATCTGCTCTTCAAGGATTGGCTCATTTCCTTTTATTTGATTCAGTTTAAGTAAGTGAAATCCACTGGATGTTTGAAATGGTTGACTCAGTTCGCCGTTTTGAAGCTGGCTAGCTGCTTTAATAAAGACTTCAGGCAATTGGTTGCCTTTCATCCATCCTAGATTTCCACCAGAAGCCGATTGTTGCCCACCAGAGTTTTCTCTTGCTAATTGAGCGAAGTCTTCTCCTTGAGTTATCCTGTTTTCAAGCTCATAAATCAAGGACTCTTTGGTTTCAATTTCTTTACTTCCAGCCCGTGAGCTCGTTGTTATCAATATATGGGATAAATTATAGTCGTAATTTAAAGCATCCTGCTCTTTTTGAAAGACTAAAAAACTATCCAGTTCACTTTCTGTTACCGCAATTCTTGAGATCACCTCCCTTTGTCTGAGTTGTTCAATAATTAACTGTTGTCTTAATTCATTTCTATAATCATTGTAATCAATACCCTCCAGAGCGAGGACACCAGGAAACTCTTCAAAAGCAACATTATTATTGCTAGCAACATTAGCTATGGCATTATTTAAAATTTCGTCAGTAATCCTTATCCCATATCTATCAGCTCTTTGTAACTGGACTCTTTGAAGAATGAGTCGTTCAAGGACGTCTTCTCTTATAGTTTCCATGGGAGGCATTTGACCACCTTGCTGTTCTAGAGTCGAGATTATAAGACCAAGCTGATTTTCAAGCTCACTCCTTAAAACAATCCCATCATTAACTATCGCTACAACGCTATCTAGGAAATCACCTGAACTGCTGAGTTCCCTAGTTTGTGAGTCTACCCCTGAACTAAATATCATGAGGCTGAAGATGATTGCTGTTAGTTGTTTTTTCATTTGCTTAAAATTTATGGAACATCATAGCCCAATATTCCTTCTTCCAGAAGGTTTTCTATTGGCATACCTACCTCACCTAATCCCTTAAATACAAATTGAATTGAGAATGAGGTATCAGTCTCACCGTTCCGGTATATTAAATGCTTTCTAGAAATAGCCCTAATTCCCCAACAGCATGATTCATATTCAATGCCAAAAAAGTGCTCCAGCGATTTACGGTCCTCGATGGAGTAATTATACTTGCCGACAAAGTTCCACTTGTCTCTAATAGGCCAGGAGAATGAAGCGTCTAATTGTTTTAAGTTTTCTTTTCTATATCGATAAGAGAGATTCATTATTTTTGAATCCGTGGACTTATATCGGATACCAATTTGTGTTTTATTTGTTTGTTCATAATCTGAATCCCAAACGTGACCTAATTTTATGCGCCAACGAGGACTAATAGACCATTGCATAGAGGCTAGGTAAGCTGAAGAATTATGATTGTTGGGTAATTCACCTGGCAAATTAATTTGCCGATCTTTGAAGTATCGTGTTTTACCAAATGTAAAGTTAAAATACTCCGATGAATTTTCTTTGCCGTATATTCTAGAAGTTATCCCATAAGATAACTTGGAAGTATCCCCAACCCTATCCTGACCGAGATATCTATTTTTTCTGAACAATTCATAAACATTGCGATCGGGAACAATAGAATCAAAAATAGGAAAATCATCTTGGTTTTTAAAGGGTATATAGACTCCTAAAATTCTAGGTTCTAATGTTTGTATATAACCTTGACCTTCCCAATTCTTTTTAAATAGCGCCTGTATATCAAGGCTATAGATTGGGACTGTTCTATTAGGTCTGTCTTCCTCCAAAGCATCATCAGCAGATTCATCAAGGTTATAGGATGTTATATCAAATTGAATCTCAGGCTTGACTTGCAGACCGTTCAAGTTAAAAGTTTTAGAAAGATTGGGCATCATATGGAATCGTGTACCAGCAACATTCACATTACTATCAAAGTGAGCAAGATTAAGGTCTAATCCATAAGATAGATTTGATTTTTCACCCATCCATTGACCACTAAAATCAACATAGGGCAGAATCCTATGCGGCTTATCATCTGGAGAGATTGACTGATCTAAGATTTGAAAATTATCCATGCCTATGTCCATAAACCAGTTCTCGGAAAAGCCTTGCATGTGAATAGTTCTGAATAAATGAGTTCTACTCGTTGAATTTATACTGCTTGCTAAATCTTCAAAATACTCACTATCAGAAACATACTCTCCATCTATTGTAACTCTCCAGTTTGAGAGTAAATTGATGTTTTGATTGATGCCAATATAATTCCGAGTGCTGCCAGTGATATCGTCATTTGGCAGAATATCCAAGTTGATTTCTCCGGTTTGTTTGGAGGTTAGGAATCTTAAGCTATTAGATAACTGGACTCCACGTTTGCCCATCCAATTAACAGAGGTCACCAGGTCCAAATTTGGTGCAATATTCCAGTAATAAGGTATTTCAATCTCCGTGCCTTTTTTTGATGAAGACCCAAAGTTAGGAACAAGGATTCCTGATTTTCTTTTTTCAGATGCTGGAAAGGAAAGATAAGGTAGAAACAAGATTGGAGTATTTTTTACTTTTAAAACGAGATTTTTTGCAATTCCTTCATCGCTTTTTATTTGTATGGCATCCGCTTCTATACCCCATGAGTCATCATTGCTAGCACACGAGGTATAAAAGGGCTTGATCAGTGTAAAATCATTTTCTGACTGCACTCTTATCTCTTCAGCTTTCCCTCTGGCTTGAGGCGATAGTAATTGGTAATCCGTTGCTGTAATAACAGCACTATTATTATCTGTTTCAATCACAGCACCTTCAGCAAAAACTAATAAATTGTCGTTTTCAAGGATTAAACCCTTGTTTATTCTGATTCTGCCTGCATCTTCGTTATAAACGACCTCTTCTGCAGTAATATTATTTGCACCAGAGACAATTTTAATTTTATCTTTAATTTCAATTTCTTCGCCAATCTCACCTGTTAATTCTCCTGTTTCAACGGTCCACAATTCATTTTTGGTTAAAAAATTAGATATAGGATCTATTTTTGGGGCTAGACAGGTGGTTGCAAGTACCTTTATAGGGTTTAGAGTAATAGCAATAAAAACTATTAAGGAAAACGCATTAAGTCTAGAATATTTCATGATCCTATAGTTATGAAAAATCAACAGTTAATTAATTTTATATGAATCCAAACAAAAGATATCAACTATTAGAGAGATGGGCTAGAGAAACTCTTGACTCATCTCAAATTGAGATTTATCCAATTAATTCAGATGCTAGTTTTCGAAACTATTTTCGTGTAAGTGATCATTCAGACAACACCTATATCATTATGGATTCACCTCCTGATAAAGAGAATAATCAGCAGTTTATTCTTATCTCTGAAATATTAACGAAAATGGAGATTCCATCCACGGCAGTCTATGCAAAGGATTTATCTATGGGGTTTTTTATTCTAAGCGATCTTGGTCCAGCAACTCTACTGGATCGCAATTTGGACATAAGAATAAAAACTAAACGAGAGAAGCTCTACACTGAGGCGATAAACATACTTTTTTCAATCCAAAAAAACGGAAACAGTTTTGTAGACCAATTACCTGTTTATGATCTAGAGCTGCTTGAAACCGAAATGAATTTATTTCTTGATTGGTATTGTGTAAAAGAGCTTGGAATAAATGCCACACAATTGAATACATTTAATTTAGGGAAGTGTTTTAGATATTTATCGGAGAGTGCCTTGAAACAAGTCCAAGTATTTACCCACAGAGATTATCATTCTAGGAATATCATGATCTCAAAACGAGGTGAGCTTGGTATTATTGATTTTCAAGATGCTGTTTTGGGACCCATTACATACGATTTAGTTTCCTTGCTCAGGGATTGCTATATTGAATTATCAGAAAATGAAATTAGGCATTGGCTTGAAGTCGTGTATCAAAGATTAATTAATGAAAATTTACTCGATATTTCTTATGAAAAATTTGAGGTTGATTTTGATTTAATGGGCTGTCAGAGGCATTTAAAAGCTATTGGTATTTTTTCGAGACTAAAACACAGGGATGGAAAACCCAATTACATGAAAGATGTTCCTAGAACTTTAGGTTATTTGAAAAAGATCTCAAAAAAATATGATGTTCTTGAGCCTCTCTATAATTTTGTTAACTCTACTCATTTGCAATGAAAGCCATGATTCTATCAGCAGGATTGGGCACAAGATTGATGCCCCTCACAGCGGAACACCCTAAACCTTTAGTTAAAGTTGGCAATAAGAGTCTATTGGAAAGAAATATCCTTCATCTATATAAACACGGGGTTAAAGAAATGGTAGTGAATGGCTCCAGATTTGGTGAACAAATTCAGACATTGATAAAGTCTATAGAGCTACCTGGACTCAAAATATTCTTCCTGGATGAAGGAATGGAACCCTTAGGGACTGCAGGTGCAATTTTTAATGCTCAGCAAAAAGGATACTTTCTAGAAGAGGATTTCTGGGTAGTCAATTCCGACGTTTTATCGAATTATAGTTTTCCAGCGATTGAATTTACAAAGAATACTCTTGGTCATTTAATCTTGGTCCCTAACCCAGAACATAATATTGGAGGAGATTTTTGCATAAGGTCTTCAAGAGTAACTTCTGGTAGCAATGACAGATACACTTTTAGCGGCATTAGCTTCTTGTCTCCTAGGATTTTTTTAGAGTCATCACAGAGGGATTCCTCATTAGGAGCTGTTTTCAGAGAATGGATTGATCGTAATTATCTGTCTGGCGAATTATTTTCTGGTGATTGGCTTGATGTTGGGACTATTGAAAGATTAAATAGAGCAGAGGAGCTAATTGATAACTTATAATGAGCAAAAAGAAAAAGATTAAACCAAATACATCTTTAGTGCATGCCGGTAGAGATAAAAAATTTGCCAATGGTGCGGTTAACATACCTCCTTATCGCTCATCTACTGTTTTGTTTGATACCCTTGAGGAATATAAAGGATGGGATCATGACTATAAGACATTCAGATACGGACGATTAGGTTCTCCAAACAGTTTAGCTCTCGAAGAAGCTTATTCAGAATTAACGGGCGCCTATCGTTCTATAGCGACCAATTCTGGTATGTCTGCTATAAATATTGCAGTCAGTGCTTTCCTAGAGCAGGGCAGTCATGTCTTGGTCACTGAAGGTGCATATGAACCTGCAGCTGAGTTATTTAAGAAGCATCTAGGTTCTTTCGGGGTTGAGACCGAATTCATTTCTCCATTAATTGGCAAAGAAATCAGTGAGTTGATAAAAGCTGAAACAAAGTTGGTCTACCTTGAGGCACCAAGTTCAAATACCTTTGAAATCCCAGATATTAATCTGTTAGTCCAAACAATAAGAGATAAAAGCCAGGCTCTAGGAACAGAAATAATTATTGTATTTGATAACACCTGGGCGGGACCTCTCTACTTCAAACCAATAGAGCAAGGTATAGATATAGAAATCCAAGCCGCAACAAAATATGTAGTTGGACATTCTGACGCAATGTTAGGTCTTGTAGCATGCACAGAAAAGACTTATCAAGCTGTAAAAAATTCTGCTAGAAATCAAGGCATTTCAGCAGGACCCGATACCTGTTATCTCGGATTGAGAGGCCTTAGAACTATGGCTCTTAGAATGAACGCACAATATGATAGTGCCATGGAGGTTGCTAATTGGCTGGAAAGACAAAATATTGTTGAAGAGGTTTTATATCCGCCACTTAAATCATCTCATTCCCATGAGAATTGGGAAAAGAATTTTACTGGTGGCGGAAGTTTGATGAGTATTGTTCTAAATAAGCAATATTCTGATCAAGAGCTTGCGTCTATGCTCGATCATATGGAATTATTTGCGATGGGCTATAGCTGGGGTGGTTTTGAATCTTTAATCACTCCCTGTCAGTTACAAAAAGATCGAATCTCTGATATTGATAGATTTAACAATACATTTTTGAGGCTTCATATTGGCCTAGAAGATGTTTCTGATTTAATCAATGACTTAGATTCCGGTTTTAATAGATTGAAAAATAAATAGTTATTTAAATCTTTTACTAAGACTCTTCCGTATGGATTTTCTGATCTCATTAAAGGAGTTATTGCAACCAAGTTTCCTAAGATCAATTGCTTCAGTTTGATCATTACCGCAAATTGTAACCTCATTCCATGGTGCTAAATCCATAGAAATATTTATTGATGCTCCATGATAGGTTCCTTTTTTTGTGATCTTGAGGCCAAAACTTACCACTTTCTTATTCTCATAATAAATTCCTGGATCATCATTATTAATTGTTAGATTTGATTGATAATCCCTAAGACTTCTATGTATTGAATCTTGAAATTTGTAAATGAACTCCCTAGGTTTGATAGAGCGCCTTCTTAGGTCGAATAATGGATATACCACAAGCTGTCCAGGACCATGAAAGGTAATTTTTCCTCCACGATCAGATTTTAAAAGAGGTAGTTGAGTATTTTCTGGAATGTCATCTTTGTTTGTTTTCATCCCATAGGTATAGACAGGTTCATGCTCTAGAAACCAAACCTCATCAGGGGTATCGCCTTTCCTCTGAGCTGTAAATTCTTGCATCTTCTTAAGAGTTTCGGAATAGTTAGTGATTCCTAGGTTCTTAAAAAATATGGATTCTAGTTGCTTATTCAGGTTTGAAATCTATTCGAACAACAATAACGCAGAGTCATAAAGCCAGCCCCATAAACCATCTTGCTCAATATTAGTTTTTGCATATAGTGAAGATTCAGCCAGTACTTTACCCTCATAGGTGACAGTAAGTTTACCAATAACCTTATTCCTATCAACTGGAGCGATGATTGGTTCAAAAATATCTATTCTTCTCTCAATATCTTTGGAGATGCCTTTTGTAATAGTTTTAACCACATCTTTACTTGCAACAAGGTCTATTTCATCATCAACTCCCCTTCCAAACCTCAGCTTTACCATAGGTTTTTCCGTTTTCGACTAGTAGTTGTTTCTCAAAGAATCTGAATCCATAGTTTAACAAGGCATAGGCAGAATTATTTCTATCTTCACTTGATTTTGCTCCTGTGACCACTGCAATTAATCGCATCGAATTCTTTTCAGCCGTTGCAACCAGACAATATCCAGCTGAACTGGTATAACCTGTTTTCATACCATCAATGCTAGCATCTCTTCTTAAAAGTCTATTTCGATTATATTGGACGATAGGCTCTTTGGTTTGAGGATCTTTTGCCTGATCAAATGAATAGGATCGTTCTGAATATAGATTAAAATATTCAGGGAATTCTTTAATAATTTGAGAAGCTAACATAGCCATATCCAATGCTGAAGAATAATGATCATCATCATCTAAGCCGCTTGCATTGGTATAGTTTGTGTTATTAAGCCCCAGGGCTTCTGCATACATATTCATGTATTCTGCAAAAGTTTCTTCTGAGCCTGCTAAGTGTTCAGCTAAAGCCACACTCGCATCATTTCCTGAAACAATAATCATCCCTTTTAAAAGGTCATCTATTGTTACATCCATATACGGATTGAGAAACATCGTTGAGCCTCCGATTGATGAGGCACGCTGACTTATTCTAACTGGGTCATCCAATCTTACCTGTTCTTCATTGATTGCTTGAAAGGTTGCATAAGCTGTCATTAGCTTTGTAATACTCGCTGGCTTAATCATTGTTGTTTCATCTAAGCTGGCAATAACTGTCCCGTATTAGCGTCCAAAAGAACATAGCTTGTGACATCAATATTGGGTGCTTTTGGCACAATAACGATAGCCTGAGCCAATGAAAATGTCATCAGCAGCGGTAGGAAAATAGCAGTATAAAATTTTTTCATATAATCAAATCAATACTTTTCTTGGATTGACCCTAATTGATTGAACTTTAACATAAATTCTTCAACATATGTATGAGATTGGACATCTTGTTATTGAGAAATTAGGTTGATATCTAGCTTCAACGATGTCAATTTTTTGATGGTGTCTTCATAACTTTCTAAATTTGTAATAGGACCAACTCTTACTCTGTAGAAGATTCTACGTCCTGATCTTGCTTTATTGATAAAAACCGAATTAACGCCAAT
The DNA here is from genome assembly GCA_019653755.1 of Woeseia sp. GTDB lineage: Bacteria > Pseudomonadota > Gammaproteobacteria > Steroidobacterales > UBA11654 > CACPJA01. The sequence continues at coordinate 63,759 of BPCL01000002.1, forward strand.
ATTAGCAACCCTTTTCTTGAGTTCTTGAGCTCCTTTTTCTTCAGTAAAAGCCCCAATCTGTATCAAAATTTTATTTTTATTTCTCGAGACAATTTTTTCAAAAATATTAGTTGAGAAGATACTCTTTGGGTTTTTTTTCTTAATTGATTGTGCTGCTTCCTCTTCCGAGACAGTAGTGACTCTAACAACTGCCGTTCCTGCAGAGAGCATATCAATCTTTTTTGCAGCGGCATATGATAGATCAATAATCCTGTTATCTACAAAAGGACCTCGATCATTAATTTTTACAATAACAGATTTACCGTTCGTTAGATTCTTGACATTGACATAGGAGGGTAGAGGTAGGGTTTTATGAGCAGCTGTGTATTTATACATATCATACCGCTCCCCACAAGCTGTAGCTTTACCATCAAACTGAGAGCCATACCAAGAAGCCACCCCTCTTTTTTTATAACCTTTGCTCGAAGACAACGTTCTATATCTTTTACCATCTATTTTATAACGCTCTCGCTTATTCCGTTGTATCGTGCATCCATCATTTAATGTCTTAGTTATTTCTTTTTTACTCATTTTTGGCCCAGAGAAATTGTTCTGCATAGAGCAGCCCGAAACCATAACAGCAAATATAAGAATCGTAATATTTATTTTCACAGTATTAAAATACATCTGGAGAGAGAATTCCTTCGATTGATTCACCTAATTCTAATACAGCAAGAGCGTACATCACGTTCCTATTATAAGTTGTTATAACGTAGAAATTGTGAAGACCTACTATACTACTATTTTTAGTTTGCTCACCTTCAAGGTAGAGGATTTGTGCTTTTTGTGTTTGATCTAATTTCGAGTCTAGAGGAACGCCAATGGCAACTAAATCTCCAATATTACTTTTTGGTCTTATAGTTTTTGATGCTAATTTTTCTTTTAGACTGATATCAATGTTTGTTTTGGACATAATGTCTTTTGTTGGATCCCAGCCGTTCCTATTCAAATAATTACCGATACTCATTAGAACATCATCCCAAGAATTAAATAGGTCAATTTTACCGTCCCCGTTCCCATCGATAGCATAGTTTCGGTAACTGGATGCTATAAACTGCGGTGCTCCCATAGCCCCGGCATAAGATCCTTTGATACTAGAAATAGAGAAATCTTGTTCTCTAGATAAATAGAATAGGTTAATCAGCTCTTCTCTAAAGAATTTACTTCTTGGTGGGTAACCGACGGCTAGAGTATACAGAGAATTAATGACTTCATAGCGTCCTTGAATTTTACCAAATGAAGTCTCAACCCCTAAAATACCAAGCAAAACTTTTTTTGGTATGCCTAATTCTTCTTCCACACGATCTAATAACTCTTTATGCTGATTCGCAAAGAGAACTCCTGCTGCAATTCTTTTTGGAGTTAGAAAAATTGACCTATATTCCTGCCAGCTTTTGGTTTTTTCGGCAGGTCGAGAGATTGATTCAATTAATTCTGGTAAGAATTCAACTTCATCGAAGATATTATTTACATACTGCTCATCAAAACCATGATCTCTAATTAGTTCATTCATTATTTCATATTTAGCAATTGTCAAATCTTGAGTAGAATTTTCCGAACCTTCTATCAAGGGAGAGGAGGAAATAAACAATAGAAGTGTCAGTATTTTAAAATGTTTCAAACTCATTTTGGCACCAATCTTTTATGGGTTCTTATGGACATTAGAATTCCTAGTCCTATCATCAATGTGACACTTGATGTCCCTCCTTTACTTATAAGGGGTAAGGGGACTCCAACCACTGGAAGAATCCCTGTAGTCATGCCCATATTGACAAAAACATATATGAAGAAGGTAAGACTAATGCTTGAGGCAAGTAATCTAGAAAAAAGGTCTTGCGAATTAATTGCAATCAACAACCCTCTAGCAACGATAAATAAGTAAATGGCAATAACAATTGAGATTCCAATTAATCCAAACTCTTCAGCAAGTATGGAAAAGATAAAATCAGTTGTTGTCTCAGGTAAAAAGTCTAGTTGACCTTGGGTGCCGTTCATCCATCCTTTACCAAAAAGGCCTCCAGAGCCAATGGCAATCTTTGATTGGATAATATGATAACCAGCCCCTAGCGGATCTTTTTCGGGGTCCAGAAAAGTTAAAACTCTTTTTTGTTGGAACGGATGTATATATCTCCAAATGAGAGGCAGGCTTGCAATAAAAATTAGTAATCCTGATAGTAAATACCTTTTTTTGATGCCTGATAGAAAAACAATTACTAGCCCTGAAAAGGCAATTAATACTGAGGTTCCCAGATCAGGTTGTAATAAAATCATGATTGTTGGGAAGAGCACAATAAATAGAGAGATTACAATTGAGAGATTCTGTACTGGAAGTGTCCCATTAGAGATATATCTAGCAATCATCAGAGGCATGGCAATCTTCATCAATTCTGAAGGCTGAAATGTAATACCAAGATCAAGCCAGCGAGTTGCATTGTTTCGTGTTTCGCCCATAACTAAAACTAGTGCTAGAAGTAATACGCAGAAAAAATATAGCCAGGGGGCAATCCTTTTATAGTCAATTGGGCTTAACTGTGCAGCTATGATCATTGCAAAGATAGAAATGAGAATTTTTGTAGCATGATCAATTAAAAAGTTAATGCTTCCATTAGATGCACTATATATCGCTATACCACTGATTAGAAAAATTACTAAGAATGCTGATAGAAGAGGCATATCAATATGAGCTTTATCAGCAATAACATTTGAATGTTTTAATTTAAACTGATCAATCTGCATTAGTTATAGTTCGTCCTAAATATGAATTAAATATTTTCTCAGCTACAGGAGCTGCTGAGACCCTTCCGCCACCGCCATTTTCGACTATTATTGAGACAATTATTTCAGGTTTATCCAAGGGCGCGTAGCCTACAAATAGACCATGGTCTCTTAGCTCTAACGGGACTTCCTTTTCGCTTGTTGATCTATCTATACTAAAAACTTGTGAGCTACCAGTTTTTCCAGCAATTGGGGAATTATCAGGAAAAACACCGTAAGCTGTGCCCCTTCGTTCATTGACAACAGCAACCATACCTTGATGCACAAGATCCCAGTTCTCTTCCTTGATATCTTCAAGGTAATTAATTTTTTCTGATCCTATGTATTGGAGCTCCCCCGTTTTAGTATTTTCAATCGCTTTTAACAGGTGAGGTTTATGAGCGCTACCTCTATTGGCTACTATGGCGGTTGCGACTGCGAGTTGAAGCGGTGTTGCTAACATGTACCCTTGCCCAATACCAGCAATAATTGTTTCTCCTTGATACCAACTTTGATTTTCTCTAGAACTAAAATTATTTCTTTTCCATTCCCTGTTGGGAACAACCCCATTCTTTTCTGGATTAATGTCTATCTCTGTTGGCGCTCCCAAATTAAATTTCTTTAAAAAGAGGCTCATTTTTTCAATTCCCATTTCATTTGCCACTTCATAAAAATACACATCGCAAGAGGCCTGTATAGCCCTGACGACATTAACAGAACCATGTGTTGCCCAATCATTGAAAGGCCGGGAATAATTTGGAAGTAAGAATTTACCTTCACAAGGCATGTAAAGCTCTGGCTCAACAATTCCCATCTCTAAAGCACCTAAAGCGATCATTGGTTTTATGGTTGATCCTGGCGGATATTGCCCTGCTATAGCCCTATTAAATAGAGGCTTTTTTTTGTTCCTGGTAAAAGCATTAAATTCATCTTGAGTGAGCCCTAGACTTAACTGATTTGGGTCAAAACTTGGTGTACTTACCATTACTAATATCTCACCATTGGAAGCGTCAAGAATAACTACAGCTCCCTTCTGGTCACCCATTGCTTTATATGCAACTTCCTGAAGATCACTGTCAATCGTTAGTGTCAGGTTATTTCCCGGCTGGAATGGATCTTGATCGATTGTTTCCATTACTCGGCCTCTAACATTCACTAAGAGTTTTTGAATGCCAGGTTGACCTCTCAAATATGATTCAAAGTTTCTTTCAATGGAGGTCTTACCAATTTGTTCTTTGCCAGTGTAGAAGCCTGGGTCGAAACGTGAGTAGTCTCCACTTGAAATTGAGCCTACATAGCCGAGCGTATGTGCGAAAGCCTCACCCTTGGGGTAATGCCTTGATAATCTAGATTTAATATCAATACCTTTAAAGTTAATTCGGTTATTTGCAAAAATAGCAACTTCTCTATCATCTAAATTTCTTTTTAGAACAATGCTTTTAAATTGTAAGTTTCTTTCTATTCGTTTATTTATCTCACTGAAATTATCTTTTGAGATCAGTTGAAGTTCAGCAAGGTTCTCGAAGTGTTTTATTAATATCAATAACTTGCTCAGGAATCATCTCCAATTGGAACACTGGTTCGTTACTGGCCAGAATGTCACCATTTCTATCAAAAATTAATCCTCTCGAAGCTGGGACTGATTGTGTTCTGATGGTGTTGTTTGCAGACCTTAATTTATAGTCATCTGATTCAATCACCATTAAATAAAACAAACGAGTAAATATTATTGAAGCAAGAATTAATATCACTAATGAACAGAATAAAACTCTAGAAAAGAAAACTTCTTTTTCTGTTTCTTGTGTGTTTGTAGATTTAAATTCCATAATATTTTATTACTCTAGAAAGACGGACTCCATTTTTTGGATAAAACCCATGAAAATTGGCCAAATAATTACTGCAATTGAGATATTAATCCATTCTATGATACTAAGGTTCATGGTCCCGCTTACACCCTGAATCCATAGTGATAATAGTTCTCCAAGCGCCAAGAAGAGTAAAACAACTACCATAATTTGCCAGATAGGATAAACCCTTATTTGGAATCTAAATCGATATGATAAATAAGAGATAATAGATAAGATCATTGCATTTTCACCCATTAATCCTCCAGCCATCAGATCGAGAATAAGCCCTGAGAGCCAAGCAGAAAGAACCCCTATTAGTGCAACATTAAATATAGAGAAATAAATGACAGTCATAGCTAGCCAAGGAAGTCTGAAAGAATTTATAAGATCTGGAAGAGGGATAATTGTTAATACAATAGATAGGAGGATAATACTCCATGTAAAAATAAGATTTCTAATACTTTTATTCATTTGTTTGTATAACCCACACTTCATTTATGGTTTTCAAGTTAGCAAAAGGTAAAATCTCAATTTCTAGAAAGGGGTTGCCAACTTCTCTTGAGATTTCTGTTATTGTCCCAACTGGGAAGCCTTCAGGATAGCGATCCCCCAACCCCGAAGTTATTATAATATCTTCTTTTTGTTATATCAGAGTTTATAGGTAAGGTATTAATTCTGAGCTTATTGAATTCTCCTGTTCCAATGGCTATGCTTCTTAAACCAGTTCTTACTATTTCAACCGGAATAGCATGCTCAAGATCACTGATTAATAGGACTTCCGAGGCAAAGATTTGATCTCGTATGACATGACCAACAATTCCTTCTGCATTCACAATAGATGACCCTAATTTAACACCATCCTGCTCCCTCGATTAATAAGGATTTGATGTTTATTTAAAATTTTACTCGTCGAGACAATATCGGCAAATAAATAGGTATTTTCCGTTTTTGGTTTTGAATCGATTAATTCATAAAGCCTTTTATTTTCAGACTCCAATCTATAGATTTGTTGCATTTGGGATTTGAGATTTAGATTTTCTTCTTTTAATCGTTGATTCTGACTAATAATTTCCTCTCTGTTTAAAAAATTTGCATAGAAGCTTTTCTGAAGATTATTGGGCAAATTTATCAGATATTGAATAGGGTAAAGTGATGCTGAGAGATAACTTCTTAATTTTATGGTGTAAGTTCCTTGGTAATCTTGGTACATCAGAACGGATGACAGAACAATCATAAATATCAGTCTGTAAGCTGAATAGTTTTTTTCAAACCTGTTTATTCTTTGTTTAGGGTTTAACGGCATGTTTATTCTCGTCCGTTATTATTGATTTTGCAGGCAATCAATTCAAATCAAAAATATCAGTGCCTCTTTGATCAAATATTTCAATAATCTTGCCCCCACCTCTTGCGACACAGGTCAATGGGTTATCAGCAAGAAGAACAGGAAGACCCGTTTCTTCAGCCAATAGTTTTTCTATGTTATTCAATAAGGCACCTCCACCAGTCAGGACAATTCCACGCTCAGCTATATCTGAACCTAATTCGGGTGGTGTTTGCTCTAATGCAGACTTAAGAGCATTAGCTATAGATTGGAGTGGCTCTTGAAGTGCATCGAGGATCTCATTACTGTTTAGAGTGAATGTTCTTGGCACACCTTCTGATAGATTTCTTCCTTTAACAGAGATTTCACTTACTGCATCCCCAGGATATGCGCTACCTATTTCATGTTTAATTTTTTCAGCTGTGGCTTCACCTATTAATATCCCATAGTTTCTTCTGATGAAGTTAATTATTGATTCATCAAAAGTATCGCCACCTATTTTTACGGAATTTCCATAGACAATCCCATTCAAAGAAAGAACAGCTATCTCTGAAGTTCCTCCACCAATATCAACCACCATAGATCCTCTAGCCTCATGAACCGGAAGACCGGCACCAATTGCGGCAGCCATAGGTTCTTCAATTAAGAAGACTTTTCTAGCTCCAGCACCTTCTGCAGATTCTCTAATTGCTCGACGCTCAACTTGAGTTGAACCAAATGGTACACAGACCAAAACTCTAGGGTTTGGCCTGAAAAATCTTGTTCCATGAGCTTTCTTAATAAAGGCTTGTAACATAGCTTCAGTAACTATGAAGTCTGCAATTACACCGTCTTTTAATGGTCGAATGGCCTCTATGCTTCCCGGTGTCCTTCCGAGCATGGCTTTAGCATCAGTTCCAACAGCTACAACAGTTTTTGTTGGTTTTCCATTTTCACTTCTTAGCGCTACAACAGACGGCTCGTTCAGAACAACACCCTTGCCTCTAGCATAGACAAGTGTATTCGCTGTCCCTAGATCTATTGAAAGATCATTGGAAAAGTATCCTAAAATGTTTTTTATCATTAAGTTAATTGCTTAAAAAAAAGTTTGGTAGACAGCATACTCTAACAACGAGTAGGATTTTGAGCAACAGGAAGTTATCATAAGCTATATATTTTTTAGTCCTTAGTTATGAGTATCAATAAGTCTGACATAGAGCATCTGTGTAATCTTTCAAAGCTTAAATTGGAAGAAGATGAAAAAGCTGTTTTTCTGGAGCAAATGCAATCTATTCTAAGAATGATTGAAGAACTTCAGGAAGTGGAGGCTGAAGATATAATCCCCATGGCTCACCCACTAGACATGACACAACGATTAAGAGCGGATGAAGTTTTAGAAACTGATCGAAGAGACGAATACCAAAAAAATACAGAGCACACAGAAAGCGGTTTTTATAAAGTGCCCAAAGTGATTGAGTAAAGTGCACCGTTACACCGTAAAGCAATTACAAGAAATGATTAGCTCAGGAGAAGCTAGCTTTGAGGAGATTAATCAAATTTATCAAAGCAGGATTGATGAAATTAATCCTACCATCAATGCTTATATCTCTAACACAAGTAGCCCTTAGATTCTAAAACTAACCAGTCAAATGATAATAGGCCTTTAGCAGGCATACCTTATGCTGTTAAAGATATTTTCTGTACTGACGGAATTCAAACCACCTGTGGCTCAAAAATGTTGGAGGACTTTATACCTCCATACGATGCTACCGTCGTTAAGAAATTGAAAGACAGTGGCGTTAATCTTTTAGGCAAGACAAACATGGATGAGTTTGCAATGGGTTCATCTAATGAGACTAGTTTCTTTGGTGAGGTTAAAAACCCATGGGATATTTTAAGAACTCCTGGGGGCTCATCTGGCGGATCAGCTGCTGCAGTTTCTGCAGGGATAGCTCCTATTGCTTTAGGCACAGACACTGGAGGGTCTATTAGACAGCCTGCTGCATTTACAGGAATAACCGGGTTAAAAACCGACCTATGGAAGATGCTCTAGATATGGCATGATTGCTTTTGCCTCAAGTCTTGATCAAGCAGGTCTCTTATCGATCACTGCTGAGGATGCAGCAATTTTCCTAGAATTAATGGCAGGCTTTGATCCAAATGACTCAACCTCATCACCGGAGGAAGTTCCGAAATATTCTAAATTTATCAATGACAATCTCTCTGGTAAAACTGTGGGATTGCCAAAAGAATTCTTTGATGGAAGTCTAGAGGCTAAGTATCAAGATCTGATTTCCGAGTGTATAAAAGTCTATGAGAATATGGGTGTAAGCTTCAAAGAGATTAGCTTGCCAAATATTAAGTATTCGGTACCAACATATTATGTGGTAGCTCCAGCTGAATGCTCATCAAATCTAGCAAGATATGATGGTATTAGATTTGGCCATCGTTCTGATAGAACTGATAATTTAGATGAATTCTATAAATCAAATAGACAGGAAGGGTTCGGCCAAGAAGTTAAGAGAAGAATTATTACTGGAACATACGTTCTTTCAGCTGGCTATTATGATGCTTATTATCTTAAGGCACAAAAAGTCAGGCAATTAATCAATCAGGACTTCTTGGAAGCTTTTAATGACGTCGATGCCATTATGGGTCCTACTACACAAACTTCAGCATTCAAACTTGGTGAAAAAATAGACGATCCTGTAAGTATGTATATGAATGATATCTATACCATTTCCTCAAATTTGTCTGGACTACCGGCAATATCACACCCTATTGGATTTGCTGATAATCTTCCATTTGGAATGCAGATAATCTCACCACATTTTCAGGAACATCAACTCTTAAATTTTACTCATAAGTATCAATTAGAAACTGATTGGCATCTTCAGCAACCCGAAATGATTAATGAGGTTAAGAAATGAATTGGGAGACAGTAATTGGTCTTGAGATCCATGTTCAGTTATCTACTAAGAGTAAAATATTTTCTGGTGCATCAGCAGTTTATGGCAGTGAGCAAAATACAAATACATCACTAGTGGATTTGGGCTATCCAGGCGTATTACCTGTCTTGAACAAAGAAGCTGTTATGATGGCAATAAAGTTCGGTTTGGCTATAGAAGCTAGCATTGCTGAAAGATCTATTTTTGCCAGAAAAAACTATTTCTATCCTGATTTACCTAAGGGATATCAAATTAGTCAATATGAGCTACCAATAGTTTCAGAGGGATCATTGACGATCAGGCTAGATGATGGGACAGATAAAAGAATTGGTGTCACTCGAGCACATTTAGAAGAAGATGCAGGCAAATCTATACATGATATGTTTGATAACGAAACGGCAATTGATCTTAATCGAGCAGGGACACCGCTTCTTGAAATAGTTTCAGAACCAGAGCTTAGTTCAGCTAAAGAAGCGTCTCTTTATATGCAAAAAATGCATCAGTTGGTTCGTTATCTCAAGATATCAGATGGCAATATGCAAGGAAGGATCATTTAGATGTGATGCTAATGTTTCATTAAGACCTGATGGTGAAAAAAAACTAGGGACTAGGGCAGAAATAAAAAATATAAACTCATTTAGGTTTATTGAGAATGCCATTAATTACGAGATTGAGAGACAGAAAGAGCTTCTAGAAGAGGGTAAGGAAGTGATTCAAGAAACACGCCTTTATGATGCAGATCGTGATGAAACCAGATCCATGAGAAGTAAAGAAGAGGCAAACGATTATAGGTATTTCCCCGATCCAGATTTGCTTCCAATAAGCATAGACCCAAGCTTGATAGAAACAATTACCTCCTCACTCCCTGAGAAACTTGAGGAGAAATTAGAGCGATATACTAACCAACTTTCTATAAAGGAAGAGGATGCTTATGAGATAACGAGAAATATAGATCTCATTGACTACTTTGAAGAATCACTTGAAACCTACAATAGGAATCCACAACTATTGGCAAATTTTTTACTCACAGAAATTATGGCAATTACCAATAAAGCGAATATTCAGATAAATGATCTAGATATTACGCCCCAGTCTCTTGCTCAATTAATAGAGAGACTTGATGATGGAACAATATCCTCAAAAATCGCTAAAGATATACTCAATCAACTCAAAGATGGCAATTTCAGCGTTGACGATCTTATAGAAGATCAAGGGTTGCAACAAATTACTGATGAAGATCAGATTAAGTCTGTAGTTTTAGAAGTAATAAATGAAAATCATGAGCAAAAGAATCAATATTTATCAGGTAAAGAGCAGGTACTTGGTTTCTTAATTGGTAAAGTTATGCAAAAGACTAAAGGCAAAGCAAATCCTAAGTTGGTTAATGATTTAATGAAACAAGAATTATCAAAATAAGTTAATTCATATTAAGGAGATCGACGAATATAGATGTATTATCTAAGGAGATCTAAGAACATACATCACAATTGACACGTTTTTCAAGATTAATTTTGTTATAGATATTATTTTTAAAGTCAAAGACCGAAACGATATTTTTTTGACCTGTATTTAGTCCTGATATTGTTTTTATACACTCCATAGCCATCATTGAACCCATAATTCCAACAACAGGAGAAAGTACTCCTATTCCATCACAGTCCAAAAGACTTTCATCGCCTAAGGTATAGAGACAATTTAGACAACTTTCATCTTTATCTTTATTTAATATAGTAATTAGGTGGCCTTCATAACGGATTGCAGCCCCAATGCAAAGAGGTTTTCTTTGTTCATAAGTAATTTGATTTATCATTAACCTTGATTCTAGGTTGTCTGTAGCATCAATAATTAGATCAGAATCTTTAATAAGTTCTCTTAGCTCATCTTCATCGAGTCTTTTTTGAATTGCATCAATCAGGATATCCTCATTGAAAGCTTTAAGTTTTTCTTTGGCTACTATAGCTTTATTCATTCCTATATCTTGTTTTTGAAATAGTATTTGTCTTGAAAGGTTAGATTCATCGACAGAATCAAAGTCAACCAAAGTTAATTTCCTTATTCCTGATACCGTCAGATAAAGACTTGTAGCTGAACCAAGACCACCAACTCCAATTATTAGGATAGAGCTATTGGATAGTTTTTTCTGTCCATCCTTGCCAAAACCTTCAAGATTATGGTGGCTTATGTATCGCATACTCTCAGGCATCTCTAGATCTTTTTTCCTATTGTTACTCTGGGGATCTGATTTAAGTCATTATATGTTTTAATGTCAACGTAACCATTTAGTTCTAATTCGTTTTGACAGAAGTCTTTTTGATTATAGGCATGCTCTATGAGAAGTAATCCATTCTCTCTTAAATATGCTTGGCTGTTTTTAATAATGTGGTTAATTGCGGATTGTCCAGAATCCTTAGAATATAAGGCGATATCAGGCTCATAATATAGTTTCATTATCTCATCTTGTGTTAATTCATCTTTATCAACATAAGGGGATTACTAACGATAATATTAAACTCCTCATTCACTTCACTAAACCAGTCGGATGTTTTGAAAAGAATATTATTTACATGATTATTGATCGCATTTTTTTTCGCTAACTCTAAAGCTTTAGTAGAAATATCAATAGCTGTAAATTTAATTAATGGGCTTTCTTTGGCTAATGCAATTGAAACTGCACCTGAGCCCGTACCTAACTCCAGAACATTAGGGTTATTATATTTCTTTATAAATGAAAGGCATTTTTCCACTAGTAATTCTGTTTCTGGTCTTGGGATTAATACAGCTTCATTGACTTGTAGAACTAATGACCAAAACTCTTTCTTACCCGTAAGATACGCCAATGGTTTACCTTTCTGTCTTTCTGATAACAAACTTTGGTATTTTTTATACAAAAGATGATCAATAGAGAGATTTCTTTTGTAAAAATCTAGCCTATCTTTTTTTAGAATATCTGCTAATAAAATTTCTGATTCTAGTTTTGGGCTATCAGTAATAGTTGATAAATAATGAGCGGCTTCATCTATGATGTCATTACTATAATATTCTTTTCTTACTGATTGATTATTCATCTAGTTGAGACATTTGTTTAGCTGCATTTTCTTGAGCTAAAGACTCTATAAGATTCATAAGATCTCCTTCCATAACTTCTGCAAGATTATATAGAGTTAGCCCTATTCGGTGATCAGTAACTCTACCTTGAGGAAAATTATATGTTCTTATTCTTTCAGATCTATCACCGCTTCCAACCATCATTTTTCTCTCTTCGGCTTGTTGATCAGCAATCTTTTTTTGTTCCATATCATAGATTCTGGCTTTAAGGAGGCTCATTGCCTTAGCTTTATTCTTGTGTTGGGATCTATTGTCTTGGCACTCTGCCACAGTTCCAGTGGGGATATGTGTTAGACGGACTGCAGAATCTGTTTTATTCACATGCTGTCCTCCAGCACCGGATGCTCTATAGGTATCAACTCTAAGATCATTTGTATTAATTTCAATTTCATCCACTTCATCTACTTCAGGAATGATTGCTACAGTGCAAGCAGAGGTATGAATTCTTCCTTGTGATTCAGTTTTCGGTATCCTTTGAACTCGATGAGTGCCAGATTCAAATTTAAGCTTTGAAAATACTCCTTTACCTAAAACACGAGCAATAATTTCTTTGTACCCTCCTTGCCCACTTTCATTCTGATTCAATATCTCAACAGACCACCTCTGTTCTTCACAAAACCTGGCATACATTCTGAAGATATCACCTGCAAATATAGCTGCTTCCTGACCTCCTGTGCCTGCTCTTATTTCCAGGTAAATATCACTGTTGTCTCTAGGGTCATCAGTGAGCAATAGGGGCATAATTTGCTCTTCTAGCTCAAGCAGTTGATTATCTATAAACTCTATTTCTTCTTTAGCCAATGCTTGAAGTTCATCATCTTTTTCATCAATGAGATCTGTAGCATTCTCTTTTTCATTGATTAAGGTTGAATATTCTTCGAATAGCTTTACCACAGGTTCTATTCGTGAGAGCTCCTTGGAAAGTTCGACCATCAGCTTATTATTCTTTTGTGTAGCTTCATCTGACAGTTGTTTTCCAATAGAATGGTATTGTTCTTTAATAATCTTTAGTTTATTTATGATTGAATCTTTCATAAGCGTAAAAAAATATTCCTATGAGTATTTTATACTCAAAAGACATATAAAGAGTCGTTATTTGTGGATGTTGATCGTTTTTTTAATGACATTATTTCTAATAAGCTGCACTAATGTTCATCTTAAAAATCAAGGATTTAACTGGGAAAATAATCAAAGAGAAGTTCAAAATATTCAAACCTACTCTATGAGTGGAGCTGTTTCTTTAAAAAGTAAAGAGGAGAATTTTCTAGGCAATTACAAGATAGTTAGTGAAGATAGTGCAAACTATATTTTGTTAACAGATTTTTTTGGCAGAACTATCATTTCATCAAAGTCTAATTATTTGCCAGATTTGTTTGAAGCTTCAAATTTAAATCTATCAAGCAAAGAGCTAAAAATAATAGAATCACTAAACTTCGATTTACCCTCAATGTTATTAGCTAAATCTTCATTTTTGCCAACAAAGGACCTGATTTTTAATCAATTTGGTAGGCTCGATTCAATTCTAATCCCCAACCACAGGATTGATTATGAGACTTACATGGATTTTGAGAGTTTAGCCATACCAAAGAAAGTCACAATTACAAACGAGTTTTATGAAATAACTTTTTCCTTAAAATTCTTTGAAAAAATATGAATAATGCAAAGCCGATGCTTGACAGCATAATCAAGCAACCTCAGAATGACTTGATTGTAATTAAAGTTTTTATAATGGGGTGTAGCCAAGCGGTAAGGCAACGGGTTTTGATCCCGTGATGCGCAGGTTCGAATCCTGCCACCCCAGCCAGGAAATATATGATTAATAAAGCTAAAATAAGTAAATACTAAAAATGAATAGAGATAAAATAATTTTATTTGCAGGCCCCGCTTCTAGCGCACTGGGTAACTTAATAGGCCGATATCTCAATCAACCTCTTGGCTGGATTCAAGTGGGGTCAGTTCAGTGATTCAGAGCCCTAGCATAGAAATTTCAGAAAACATCAGAGGGATGGATATTTTTCTCATGCAATCCACTTATGAGCCAGCAAATGAACATCTGATGCAACTTTTATTGATGGCTGATGCCTGTAAAAGAGCATCAGCAAAATCTATTTCAGCAGTGGTGCCTTATTTTGGTTATTCAAGACAAGATAGGAGACCAAGAAATACACGAGGGCCTGTATCGGCAAAACTTGTGGCTGACTTAATAGAAACTTCAGGTATACAAAGATTAATTACTGTTGATCTTCATGCGGATCAGATAGAAGGCTTTTTTTCAATTCCTGTGGATAATATCTATTCATCTCAATTGCTCCTAAGCGATATATGGAGACAGAGGTATGATGAGCCAGTCATGGTATCACCAGATGTTGGCGGAGTTTTGCGTGCGAGGGCTATAGCAAGACGTCTTGATAACGCAGGCTTAGCTATTATTGATAAAAGAAGAGAGGCAGCTAATAAATCCGAAGTCATGAATATTATTGGAGATGTGGAGGGTAAAACGGCGATCTTATTTGATGATATGGTCGATACCGCAGGAACATTATGTAATGCATCTTCAGCTCTCAAGGAGAACGGTGCTAAAAAAACTGTAGCTTATGCAGCTCACCCAGTCTTATCTGGCCCTGCGATCGAAAGAATTAAAGAGTCAGATCTAGATGAGGTTATCGTTACTGACACCATACCTCTATCAGAGGAAGCTCAGGCAATTGGTAAAATTAGACAGTTATCCATAGCAGAGTTACTGGGTGAAACGATCCAGAGAATGGTTGATGACGAGTCTGTAAGTTCACTCTATGCTGATTAGACCAATATACAGAAGCATTTTTCACTAGCCACACTCTACAACATCGGTTATTATTTCCCACCATTTTAAAGATAATATAGTTTCTACAAAGAGAAAATTATGGCTAATGATATAGATTTAATTGCTGAATCAAGAGACAAATCTGGAACCTCTCACTCAAGGCGAATGAGGCATGATGGTATGGTGCCTGCAGTGATTTATGGCGCTGAAAAAGAGACGCTGAACTTAGCGATTGACCATAATCAACTTCTCAGAAAGTTAGCTAATGAAAGTTTTCTTAATAGTATTTTGAATATAAAGATTGATGATAAGGAAGAATCTGTTCTTATAAAAAATGTTCAAGTGCATCCTTCTAAGCGACAAATAATTCATCTCGATCTCCAACGTGTTAAATCTGATCAGGTAATCCGAGTTTCTATACCACTCCAGTTCTTAAATGAAGATATGGCTGAAGGTGTAAAACTTGAGGGCGGAACAGTAACACCTTTAATGAATGAGGTAGAGGTTAGTTGTCTACCTAAGGACCTTCCAGAAAAACTTGAAGTGGATGTAATAGATCTAAAATTAGATGATATGCTTTATTTGGAAGATATCGTTCTACCTGAAGGCGTTGAAATACCTCTGCTGACTCAAGATGAACCTGCTAATGAGCCAATTGTTGCTGTTAGACTTCTTAGAATTGCAGAAGAAGAGATAGAGCCAGAAGTTGATGAAGAAGGGCTTGAAGAAGGGCTTGAAGAAGGAGCTGAAGGAGCTGCTGAAGAAGGAGCTGAAGGAGCAGGAGAGGAGACTGCTGAAGGAGATAGCGAGGAAAATAAAGAATAGCAATAGTATAGTATTCTTATGCGACCTCAAAAACTTATGCCCAGAGTCTTTATTGGGTTGGGAAATCCGGGTAAACGTTACACTAGAAACAGACATAATCTTGGCTATCAAGTTTTAGATAAGCTCTCAGATAAATATGAGTTAATTGATTTCAAGAAACATGCGAAAGTTTCTGGTGTGTTCATTAAGACAAATCTAAGAGATAAAGAAATTATTCTCTTTAAGCCGTCTAAATTTATGAATGAGAGTGGCCATTCAGTTAACCAGTTAATACAATTCTATAAACTAAAACCCGAAGATATTTGTGTGATTCATGATGATTTGGATATAGAGCCAGGCAACCTGCAACTCAAGTTTGGAGGAGGGCATGCTGGACACAACGGCTTAAGAGATATCATCAAATGCTGTGGAAGTTCAGATTTTACAAGAATCAGAATTGGTATAGGTCATCCATCAAAAGGAGAGGTGATTAACTATGTACTTAAGGACCCAGCACAAAACGATAAAGACAAGATAGAGGCTTCAAAACTTGATGCAATAGAAAGCATTGAAATAATATTAGATCGCGGTCTTGATGAGGCCATGAATCATTTTAATCAGTAAAATGGAAAAAAAATTTAAGGCGACCACTGCTGGAAGTTTGCCAAAATATGATTGGCTTGCCGAGACAGAAACATTATGGCCTCAATGGAAGGCCTCAGGTGATGAGCTTTGGGATAAGCAAAAAAAATCAGCCAAGCTTTGGATTGAGGAGCAGGAAGATGCAGGCTTGGAGATTGTTTCTGAAGGCGAGCAATTTCGTATACATTTTGTTCATGGCTTCCTGGAAAAGATCATAGGTATAGATTGGGATAAAAAAACCCAAATGGGTATTAGAAATGATCGATACACAGTAGAAGTCCCAACCGTTACACATGAAGTTGGAAGACAGGCTCTGTGCATCTTAAAGAAGCTAGTTTTTTAAGAGAAAATACAGAAAGTACGACAAAATTTACTCTCCCCGGGCCACTTACGATCTCCGATACAATTGCCAACGATTATTACAACTCATCACAAGATATGGCCATGCATTTTGCACAGCTTCTAAATGATGAAGCCAAGGAACTAGCGAAAGCTGGGATTGATATCATTCAATTTGATGAACCAGCATTTAACTCGTTTACCACTGAATCCATTGACTGGGGTATGGAGGCATTGGAAATAGCTGCAGCTAATCTTGATTGCAAGACTGCTGTTCATATTTGTTATGGCTATGGAATAGAGGAAAATCTTAGTTGGAAAAAAACATTGGGAGAGCAATGGAAAGAATACGAATCACTCTTCCCAGAAATCAATAAAAGTAGCATTGACCAGATCTCATTAGAATTTGCTGGTTCAAATGTTCCACCAGAACTCATGCGACTACTTCCGGATAAAGAAATCATGGTTGGAGTGATCGGAGTGGTGAATGATCATATAGAAACAGCAGATGAGGTCAAAGACAATATCATAGAAGCGCTTAAACATATGGATTCTGAAAGATTAATTGCCTGCAGTAATTGTGGCATGGCTCCGATTTCTGTAAATGTTGCCAGAAGCAAGATAAGAGCTCTAGGTTTAGGTGCCGAGTTGGCTTATAAGCAGATCAAAAATAATTTATAACAATGGGTATTCGATGCGGCATAGTCGGACTTCCAAATGTGGGGAAATCGACACTATTTAACCTCTTATCAGAAGGATCAGCAGAAGCTGAGAACTACCCTTTTTGTACCATTGAGCCAAATGTTGGTATTGTCATTGTTCCCGATCAAAGGTTGGATCAATTAGCAGCAATAGCTAATCCAGAAGAGGTTATACCTAGTGTTATTGAGTTTGTTGATATAGCAGGACTGGTTAAAGGCGCCTCAGAGGGCGAAGGATTGGGTAATAAATTTTTAGCAAACATTCGAGAAACAGATGCCATTATTCATGTCGTTCGTTGTTTTGAGGATAGAAATATCACGCATGTCTCTGATGAGATTAACCCATTAGAAGATCTTGAGATTATCAACACTGAATTACTTTTAGCTGACATCCAAACACTGGAAAAACGTCTTTTAAGAGCAGAAAAGCAATCTAAGACGGGTGATAAGGAGCAATTATCAAAAAAAGCTTTTTTAACTAAACTAATGGATCATTTAAGCTCAAATCATCCAGCCAGGTCATTTTCAGTGGCTAAAGATGAAAAACAGTTGATGAAAGAATTATGCCTGCTTACAGCAAAGCCTATGTTGTATGTAGCAAATATTGATGAGTCTTCGATAGTTAATGTTAATAAACATATTCAGCAATTACAGGAGTATGTGGATGAAACTCAAAACACAGTGATGGTTTCTCTTTGCGTTTCACTAGAAGCTGAGATATCTATATTAGATGCTACTGAGAAGGAAGATTTTTTGAAAGAACTTCAGCTAAATGAGCCAGCCATCAATAAATTAATCAGATCATCTTACACATTACTTGATCTCCAAACCTTTTTCACAGCAGGCCCTAAGGAAGTAAGGTCCTGGTCTGTCAAGCGAAATTCAAAGGCCCCAAAAGCAGCTGGAGTAATACACACAGATTTTGAAAGGGGGTTTATTAAAGCAGAGGTTATAAGCTTTGAGGATTATATTGAGCAGGGCGGTGAGCAGGCCGCAAAATCTGTAGGTAAGTTACGGCTGGAAGGCAAAGAATATTTAGTGCAAGAGGGCGACGTTGTGCACTTTAAATTTAATGTTTAATCAAAAAGGTTTTCACTGATAAAATTTTAATTTCTGCTCAGATCAGCCATAGCATCTATGATTTCAGGATAGTTGCCATAAAATTCCTCAGACTCACCCTCAGACCTTGTGTTTGGTGTCTTGATATCATCTTCCATATCCAAAAGTCCTATTGCTTCGAGGAAACGAGAGATTTTTAGAAATCTTTCAATATCTTTAACATTGAATCTTTCTAGGATCCCCCAGTCTTGTTTGGAGCCAGGGGTTGGAAAATATTTCGTTATTCTTGTAAAGATCACATCATTTTTTCGATCAACAAAGATGTATTGCCAAATTTTCCACTGGCATTAAAAATTTGTCCTTCATCATCATTTTTTGAAAACCACCAATGAAGTGAATAACCACGGTTCAGATCAGTAAATCTTTCTGGTGTGAATTCCCAATAAGGCGTGAAAGTTTCATTTACATAATCGGATGAGATTATTTGATCCTCTTCCCATTTACCATTTCTGGAAAAGAGTAGGCCAAATCTTGAATAATCCCTTGCTGACATATCAATGCAGCAATAGGTTAGAACATTATCTGAGCTATCCCTCCATAGTGTTGAATTCTCAGCTCCAATAGGCTTTAAAATTCTTTCGTTAAGCAGCTCATCCGCTTTTTTTCCTGTTGCTACAAGTAAAATATCGCCCAGTAACATTGAATTAACATTATTGTACTCAAAGAGCGTATTAGGTTTTTTTTCTACCCCTATATTCTTTGCATAAGCCAAATGATCTTTCTTAAAAAACATAAGTTCATGTTCATGCTCTGGGAATTGCAATCCAGATGCCATATTGAGGATATCTCTTATAGTGATCTCCGATCTTTCATCATTGAAGTAACTTAAGTAATCACTGACCTTATCATCAAGACTTTTAATTTCTCCACGATCAATTGATATTCCTATTAGGCTTGCGTAAAAGCTTTTTGCCATAGACCAAGAGGTTCCAAATGAGCTCGAGTCAAAACCGTCTGCATAACGCTCGCCGATCAAATACCCATCTTTAATTAAGACCACCCCTTGAGTTGCATCATCTTCAAAGGAGAGATCAAATAATCGGTCTACTTTGCCTTGATCAATATTAAGATCTGGGGCAGATTTAGTTATCCATTCATCACCTGGAAAGACTCTAGACTCGGATGCATGAGGAATCATAAGCCCAACAGCAAGAAGCAGAGCTAAGATATATAAATTTCTATTTGGCATATTGATTCCTAAACTTTTACTTTAAAATAACTCTTCTGCTTGACAGAAAGGCTTTTCGGATTGAAAATCCATGATTCAAAGATTATTGGTGATGTAGCTCAGATGGTTAGAGCGTCGCACTCATAACGCGAAGGTCGGTGGTTCAATTCCACCCATCACCACCAAATTTTAACCCATAGGGTTATTGGCTTCTAAGAAATCGCAACAGATTGTGTCTACACCTTGTTCCTGAGCGGCGCTAACCATATGGCTGATAGCCATATCCATAGCAAAATCTGGAACTTGACTTAATGTTTCACAAGCACAGTCATTGAAAGTAATTCCTTCTGCTGCACTGTTGGCTTTTTCTTTTATTGCATCTGCGTCCATTATTTTTCCTTTAAATAAAATTTATTAGGTTTGATTGTGTCAAATTTTTAATAAAACGTGAAGCAGGGAATTGAAAAAAATTAATCAATAATATGCGACAACAGTCCATCTAATAGCTTAGGCTCAAACCATGTTGATTTAGGTGGCATGATAAGATCAGCATCAGCAACTGAGATTAAAGCATCAATAGGTGTCGGATATAATGAAAATGCGATTGCCATTTCATTTGAATCAACCCTTCTTTCAAGCTCTTTTAGACCTCTCGCGCCTCCAACAAAATCAATATTCGTATCCACTCTTTCGTCTTTA
Organism: Woeseia sp.; assembly: GCA_019653755.1. Classification (GTDB taxonomy): domain Bacteria; phylum Pseudomonadota; class Gammaproteobacteria; order Steroidobacterales; family UBA11654; genus CACPJA01. Next base: position 84,027 of record BPCL01000002.1, read on the forward strand.
ATGCCAAGTATTGGATCTAAAATAAGATTGTGAAGAATACTAACATCAAGAGAATTCACTGGACTCTTATCATCATAGTCACCAGTTAATTCAAGATAGTACCATTGCCCAGCCGTATAAGACCATATGATTTTTCTTGAGTTGGTTTAACTGGGTGGTCTGAAAGAGTGCATTTGAAATTTTTCTCTATCATGGCAATTAGATCATTATTTGAGTGCCCATTACTGGTCTTGATTAAGCGATTATAATCGAGAATTGTCATTTTGCTTTTTGGGAAAGCAACAGCAAGAAAATAATTATAATCTTCTTTACCAGTATGTTGGGAATTTGCATTCATTTTTGACTCTCTAACCTTACTGGCAGCAGCAGATCGATGATGACCGTCTGCTATATAAAGAGATTCTAGGTCATTTATAGCGCTAATCGCATCATTCATGCTATTCATATCATCAATTTTCCATATCGAATGTTCTATCTTTTCTTTATTAACAACGCTATAGATTGGCTCATTACCAGAAATATACTCAGCTACCAGATTGTCTAATCGAGTGTTATCTATATAGGTCAATAAGACAGGGCCTGTTTGGGCATTAAGTGCTTTGATGTTGTTGATCCGGTCTAGTTTTTTAGCAGGTTTAGTGTGCTCATGCTTTTTTATTAGATTATTTTCATATGCATCAATAGAGGCAACAAATGCAATTCCAGTTTGACTGCGATCTTTTGTCGAAATCTTATAAACAAATAAAGACTCTTTATCATCTCTAACTAAAATATTTTTTTTAATCATGGACTCTAAATTTTCTAATCCTTTTCTGTAAACCAAAGGATCATCCGCACTAATGTCTTTCGGGAGGTCTATTTCAGGTTTTGAGATATGAAGAAAACTAAACGGCTTGCCCTCAGCTAAGGTCCTTGCTTCCTCTGAATTAAGCACATCATATGGAGGTGCAATAACATCATCTGCATATTCAATTTCTGGTCTTAAGGCTTTGAAGCCTTTACCTAGAATTTTTTCTTTGTTATCCATGAAATTTAAAATTATTATTATCCTAGCGGCATTATATTAAATTATTACATCAATATAGGGGTTATATCTTGACTCGTTTTATACATAAAACCATTTTTATTTTTCTTATCTCTATCCTACTCAACCCCCAAGCTGATGCTATAGAAGAGATAGTTATTGACGGTCCTCCAACTGTATTGATTACCAATGTTACGATCTATGATGGAACCGGTGCCATGCCTTTTAAAGGGCAAGTAAGGATCAAGGGAGATAGGATCCTAACTGTCGAAAGCGATAAGGTTCCTCGAATTGTTTCTGATAATCAAATTATCGATGGCATGGGTTTAGATTTAGCTCCTGGGTTCATTGATACGCATTCACACCATGATATTGGCCTAGATAAAGAACCAGAAGCATCAGCAGTTATTACTCAAGGAGTTACAACAATTGTCAGAGGGATGGACGGCTTTTCAGAAGGATTGCAAGATGCTAACTATTTTTCTGTCAGACAGTTTGCAGAATATTTTCAATCCATACCTATTGCGATTAATGTTGCAAGCTTTTCAGCTCACAACAGTATTCGCCTAGAAGTTATGGAAGAGGATTTTAGGAGAGAAGCTAGTGTAGAAGAAATAGAGCAGATGTCATCCCTAGTAGATTTAGACATGCGATCGGGAGCTTATGGGTTAAGCACAGGACTAGAGTATGACCCAGGTATTTTTGCTTCTACCGATGAGGTCATTGAACTAGCTAAAGTTTCTGGGGGTTACCAAGGAAAATATAAAAGTCACATCAGAAGTGAAGATAGAGAATATTGGGAAGCTATAGATGAAACGATAGAAATAGGTCGTCAGGCAAAAATTCCAGTAAATATTGATCATTTTAAATTGAATGGGAAATTTAATTGGGGTCGGACAGATGAGATTTTGTCAATTTTGAATGCAGCTAGAGAAGAGGGAATCAATGTAACCACAGATGTTTACCCCTATGAAGCCTGGTCTAGTAGTATAGCTACCCTTTATCCAGAGAGAAATTTTGATGATCCTGTGGAAACAAAATTTATTCTAGACAGTTTATCTTCAGCTGAGGATATAACCTTTGTCTATCACACTCTTCACCCTGAGTATGTTCAAAAGACTGTTGCAGAGATTGCAAGAGAGAATGGAAAAACAGAGGTTCAAATGCTTTCAGAGCTGAGTAAAGAGAGTTATACATTAGGTTCAGCAGCATCTCCGGTCGAGTATGTAGTCGCTAAAGGGATGTTGGACAGTGATATTCGTCTACTTCTTAATTGGGATTACAGTAATGTAACCAGTGACGGTGAATTGGTATGCTCACATCCAAGAGGTTGTGGAACTTTCCCTAGAGTTATTTCTAAGTATCGCGGTGAAGATGGCATAGGATCTCTTGAGAGGATTATATATAAAATGACACTGCTATCAGCCACAAACATAGGTTTAAAAGACAGAGGCGTAATCAAAGAGGGTGCATTTGCAGATCTGGTGTTGTTTGATGCAGATAATACTAAGGATAATGCAACCTTCTCGGATTCAACACTGAAATCTGAAGGCATCCATTCAGTCTGGGTGAATGGAATCAGAGTTCTAAACAATGGAGAACCCAGTGGCGAACTGCCTGGAAGAATTCTACTAAAAAATAAGGAGTGAAAAGTGATTGCTGAACACATTTTAAATGCAGTGGCACATAAAAATAGGCCTGATTCAGATCGTGAGCGTGATGCCAACAGAAAACCAGGAGAAGTTCTGGATTTTTTTAACATAAAAACAACCGATAAAGTTGGTGAAATTAATTCAGGACGAGGCTATCTTTCTTCCATCATTGCCCATGCTTTAAAAGATGGAGGGAAAATGTACGCCCATACTTCACCAATGAGTTTAGAACGCTGGAAAGGTAATCCTATTGAGAAAAGACTTGGTGAATTTCCACAAGATAATATGATTCCTGTTGTAGGTGAGATGGAATCCCCTAATTTTCCAGAACAGCTCGACAAGATCTTAAATATTATGACCTACCATGACTCTGTTTGGACTAAAGCAGATAGAGATGCAATGAATTTAGCTATTTTTGAGTCACTCAATCCTGGTGGGGTCTATGGAATACTCGACCATAATGCCAAGACAGGTCAAGGTATCGATAATTGTCATGATATTCATCGGATTGAAAAAGAATTCGTTATAGCAGAGGTGGTATCTTCAGGTTTTATTTTTGATGGAGAATCAACAATACTTGAGAACCCTGAAGACGAGTTAATTGATATGGTTTTTGAAAAACATATAAGAGATCGCACAAGCCGCTTCATACTCAAGTTCAAGAAACCTGAATAACTACAAACCTCTTTGGGTAACCAGGTAGGTTGCAAAGCTACCAAGCCAGTGGCCTCCCTCATAGTATTCCCCTGTCACTGCTGCCAGACCCGTATCAGCATGTTTTTCTGCTGCTCTCAATAAGCTTCTAATTCTTGGATCATCTGACGGCAATCCACTTGCTATGCCCTCTAGCATCCAAGCACGACTGAGATTTAGACCATCTAAATGAGCCAACTTTGGATCTGAAGGATCGCTTACTATTGCAGGTTCTAGCCAATTCACATTTTCCTCTATAGGGATACTTATAAAGTCGCTTAGCCATGCTGAAAAGTCTTGAGGCTGCAATACTCTTCTCATTAAATCAGCTTCTGCTAAGCAGGGGGAAAGAAAATCAGCTCCTGACGGTTCATAAGAAATAGGACAGTCCTTATCATTAGCAAAGTAATCAATGCTTCGTTCCTCAATAAGCAAGGCTAAATCTACATTACCTGTAGTTCTTGCCCAATCTATAATTAAACCCAGGGCAAAAGCTGTCTGTGAATGTTGGCCGCTTCTTACTGGATAAGTCAGCTTAGGTAGCCAGTCTTCAATTCGCTGGGATAGAATTTCCTCTAACGGCTTAATATTTTCTCGCCATAGATTGGCCGATTCATTATTCCATTCTTCAAGTTCAGCCGCTAATTGCAATAACCAAGCGATACCATAGGGACGTTCAAACGCAGCTCGACCTTTGCCTTTAATGTAGTTTGTTTCCTCTATAAGATTTTCAGCAGTGAGGCTTTTATTGAGTTTTACTATAGACTCTGTGCTCAGATCATTTTCGGGGTAAAGTCTAGCCAGTCTAGTTAATAACCAATGGCCATGAACAGATGAGTGCCAATCGTAACAACCGTAGAATGACGGATAAAGATCTCTAGGAGGTTTTACATCTTCATCACTTTGTAAAGTATGGGAGATTTTATTTGGGTATTCCTTATGCACACATTCCAGAGCCAACTCTGCAAACTTTTCCGCTTTTATAGAGTCTTCACCAAAGGTGGGTAAAGTTTGAAGAAGAAGGAATAGGGTTATTATGAGTAATCTTGTTCTTAAGGTTCCTTCGTACACAATCTATTCATCTATCAATGTATTGTGTTTATCAATAAGAGGGTCACCCGTTTCAATCCCTAACAAATATCTGCCAGTAGGGGTGGTTGCATTATCCCAATGCACAGCACCATGAGTAGACATTGTTCTTAAGTCTCTAAAGTGTCGTTGGGCTGCGTTACGCCCTGTTTGAGCGGTAACACCCATCATACTAGATAGGCGGGTGCCTGATTTCATGCACAGTTGAACTGCCATAGCAGTTTCTCTTCTGATTTTTAATCTATCGTCTCCTTTGATAGATTCTCCGGCTTGTCCTTTCTCATGAAGAAAGTTACACAAATTATCAATGATTAAATCACTGGTTCTGAGTTCTTCATAAGATTCCCCTATTTTTTGCTGAACGGGCGCTTGTTCTGAAACTTTTTCACCAAACATTGAGCCAAACCTCGATCTGGTTTGTTCTAGATATTCAAGCATAACCCCGTGGGTAGCCCCAAGAATTGGTCCTGATAATAGAGTGTTAAAATACATGCCCATTTCCACTCGATATATGTAGCTGTCGTGTAACTCTGAGCCAGGTGGATTTTTACCTCCCAGTTCGAGTGATTTTACAGTTCTGTGTTCTGGGACAAAGGCATCAACGACTTTTATATCTTTGCTGCCAGTGCCTTTTAATCCTTCCGCATGCCAAGTATCAACAATCTCATATTGATCAGGCATTATTAGAGCCATTCTATAGTCCAAGCCTGTTCCTGATTTACTATTAGCATTTTTATATTGTCCTGCAACTATTGAGCAATCAGAATGATCAACACCGCTAGCGAATCTCCATAAACCATTAAGAATGTAACCGCCTTCAGTTTCTTTCATCTCTCCACCACCAGCAAAGGCTGTGGCAATAATTGCATCAGGACACGAGGGCCAAAACTCTTCTTGTGCTTCAGCAGGAAATCTTCCTAGGTTCCAAGAATGTGACATAACCACGGATGACATCCATGATGCTGATGCGCAACCTTTACCCAGTTCTCTGGCAACATCTACCTGAGTTCCCCAATCCATTTCAAACCCACCGTATCGTTTAGGTGTAAACATTTTGTGAATGCCAGCATCTTTCATTTCCTGTAAAGTTTCATGTGGCATTGTCCGAAGGTCCTCAGCTTCTTGCGCTCTCTCTCTTAATTTTGGTATTAAATCGGAGGCAGCTTTGGTTATTTCTTCTCTGCTGGGTATATAACTTGGATTAGAAGTTTTTTGAGCTGATCTCATAATGTATTATGCAATCTCGACAATGACTTTTCCGTCTTCATCCATATCAGAGATCTTAAGCTCGACTCCTACTGCTTTGCCATAGCCCAGATAACGTGGTCGCCACCACGTATCAAATACCTCCTCTTCAGTGAGGTCAAATTGACCGATACCTCTAGCAGCATTCAAAACCTTCCTAAACGGAAAGGTAAAAGTGCGTTTTCCAGGTTCTGCATGTGAGTCAAGGAACATTTGGAAAAAACACCCGGTTCTTTCAAAATTCATAACCAAAGCTAGCTCTTTATCACCAGTAGCCTCAATCATAGCTTTTGTACGCTCTAGAAGCGGTTTCATAGTGTTTAAATCATGCTCTATGTAGGCTTCCAACATGCCATTATCCTTAGCAAATTGAACTGCATTTAGATGAGCTTTTATCAAGGCATCATTTGTATCATGCGGATAGGGTTTTTGTATTTTCATTGTTTTTACCAAAATCTGCATAGCTTTAGCCAGATCTTCTTCTCGACCTTCCATACCAGTGGGTGGGGCCAGATTTTCTGCTGTCATAGCATCCAATGGAGGTCCGCCAGCAGGTTTGCTTTCATCTTTTGGTTTATTGCTTCCTTGCATCATTGCCATATCAATACCTCTTTTATTGCTCAAATAAGTTAATCAATATATCAGTTAAAAATCTATTTTGATTCATATATCGTATTCTACTGTTAAAGAAATTAGATTAAAATATCAGTGTGTTGTACTTTTATATAATTTAAAAGGAGTGGAAAGTGTATATTAATTTTTGGTATCCAGTAATTCTTAGTGAAGAACTCAAAGATGAGCCGGTAAAAGTCAGAATGTTAGGGCAGAATTTTGTTACCTTCAGAGACTCAAAAGGCGCTCCAAAAACATTAAGTGATACCTGTATTCATAGAGGCGGATCACTATCCGGCGGTGTTGTCAGAGGTGATTGCATCCAATGTCCATATCACGGATGGCGATTTGATGGTGAGGGAGAATGCAAAAGAATACCTTCATTAGGCAAGGATGCGAAAATTCCAAAAAGAACAAGAATAGATGCATACCCCACTGAAGAGAAATACGGGATAGTCTTTGCATTTCTAGGTGATTTAGAAAAGAGTAAAAGACCACCTATAATGCCAATAGCTGAATTGGATGATGAAGAAGGCTGGCGTGCTAATTGGCTAAACTACGAGGCAAAAATCAATTTTGAACGTTCAATCGAAAATGGATTGGATGCTGCTCACAATGAATTTGTTCATCCAACTCATGGACATGAAGGCGAAGATGATGACTATAAAGTTGGTGATCTTAAGTTTGTTGATAATATGTTTGGACCCAAGAAATGGGGCTTTGGTTTTTGGCATGCGTTTAAGTCGCCAGGGTTCTAAAAAAGAAGGCCCTCAGATAAAAGAGGCAAGTGATGAACGAATGGCCGGTTCGGGTATCGTAGGACCAAATCAGATGTGGACCTATATTGTCTTTAATGAGAAATCTGAATTTAGACAGTATATGTTTGAGTGCCCAATTGAAGAAGATCATGTAAAAATATTCTTAGTCAACATGAGGAAGATGATGCTCGATCCAAATATGGACAAGCCTATTGCTGATCGATGCATGGCTATAGCACAGCAAGATATTACTGTTTTGGAGCAATTGGAACCTGTGCTAACGCCGAGCTCAAATACAAAAGAATTTTTAGTCCCGGCAGATGAACCGTGTATTAAATACAGAAAACTTCTTTCTGGCTGGGAAAAGAATGGCTGGAAAATAGATACAAAAGCAGTGCAAAATGAACAGGGTAAAAAAGCTTTTGCAATTCCATCTCCAGAAAGGAAAAAGCAAAAAGGCTGGGTGTTGGATAAAATCCCAGTTCAATAAGAAAATATTAGGTTGAATTATGAAAATAAAAACTCTTTATAAGTCATTGACAGGTGTGTTAATGCTCGCAGTCTTCGTGCTGGGAACTACATTTAATTTTGAATCAAAGGCAGACGAGGAAGCATCTTATACTCCAACAACATTGATCACAGGAGCCAACAGAGGTATCGGACTAGAGTTTACTAGGCAGTATTTGGAGATGGGTTGGAATGTTATAGCAACCGCGAGAAAACCTGGAAAAGCAGATCAACTAATTGATTTAAAAGAGAAATATCCAGATCACCTTACCATCCAACAACTCGATGTTACTGATCATGAAAGAATTGACGAGCTCGCTTTAGAGCTTAAAAGTGAACCGATTGATCTCCTTCTTAATAACGCCGGAATCTCAGGTGGTTCAAGTAATCAACTTTTTGGCAACATGGATTATGATATCTATGAAAGCGTCCTGATGGTCAATACGATAGGGCCGTTGAAGATGGCAGAGGCTTTTTATCCTCATGTCAAAAACAGCGAATTGAAAAAAATTGTTTCGGTGTCGAGTAGTGAAGGATCAATAGGAACCGCTTTCAAGAGAGGCGGAGGTCGTCTTTTCTTCTATCGTTCCAGTAAAACGGCACTAAATATGGTTATGGTTAATCTGGCTTTTCAACTAAAGAGTAGAGGCATTGCTGTAGGAATGGTCAACCCTGGACTAACTGATACAGATTTTGTGAGCGATATGCCTTTTCCCATGAGAAGTGCTGAACTTGCAGTTTCAGATATGATTAGAAATATTGAAACGATTAGTGTAGACAACACTGCCGCTTATATAAATTACAACGGTAAACCAGTCCCCTGGTAGGATCTAACTCAATTAAATTCTGCTAATCCTGCTAGAGATCTTTCTACAGAAGTTTCTGCACTGGCTATTATTTCTCCAGACTCGATAGAAAATTTACCAATTTGACCATTAAAGAAGTTGCCAAGAAAGGCATGTTGCCCATCAGATGAAAGGCATAAGGATGCCCAACCTGGTCCAGGTAAGATCTTTTCATCCATAATTTCTCCAGTTCCTAGATCGTGTTTGCACAGTGCAAAACCAGACCCGAAATTTGCTTTGATTGAATAGAAATCACCATTAGGCGCGAAGCTTATAGCGATTACCATATTGCCACTATCAGGCTCATATGTGATGAAGTCATCCATTTGCTGTTTATTGATAATATCGTATTGGAATATTCTGTTACCTAATTCTGAAATATAAACAACTTTAGATTCATCAGCATCCATTGCTGAAGCTGTGATACCTAAAAATCCTGGCATTCCTCCGTGTGTTTCTGTCTCGTAAGTTTCAAGAAGATTTCCCTCAGATGAGAACTTATAAAGATTGCCGTCACCATATCTTTGAGTGTCTGGCATAAAGGGCAGCACGGTACCTAATTTCCTTGGCCCCTCTAGCGCTTTGTTGTTTGATTCATCACCGACCAGATGCTCACCTAAATATAAGTGTCCAGAATCACTAAAACAGACATTAGAGAATGAACGATCGCCAAAGTTTATCTGTTCAATTTGCTCACCGTTAGCAGCCACTTTTATTACTGAATAGTTTTGACTGTCAAAAGCCCAAAGATTATTAGCCTTATCAAACTTAAGTCCTTGCACCAGATGTGTGGTGTTTTTAGTCCAAAGTGTTCCCTTAACATTCAGATTGCTATCGTATTGGATGATTCTCCCATCTCCAGCATGATCATCATCTGGGTTGTTTAAAATTGTTGCTGCTGCAAGAATGTCTCCGTTCTCAAAGGGTTTTAAATCTGATTCATTGGTCATGTCTGCTCCTTATTTATAATAGGTGACCCCACTTCTCTTTCACCAAGTCAAATATTTCAGGGTCGTGTTCAACTAGATGTTCTCTATTTAACTTAGGGTAGGGGGATGGGCCATTTTCTTCAGGTAATTGCCTGGTTGCATCAATGATGATTTTGGATGACTTTCCCCTAGTCTTAGCGCTTGGATCTAAGAAGAAACCAGGTCCTTCCTCAATAATCTTAGCTCCAGGATACGGTTGCCAACGAGCACCCACTGTACTAAAGACTTCTGTCGTATTATGAATATCGACATCCTTATCAACCACTATGACTATTTTACCTATGGGTAGAAAATTAAACTTTTCTGCAACTTCAATAGCTTGATGGGGTTTTGTTTTATCAATACTAATAAATATGAATCCAACATGATTAATTGGAATAGTAAAACCAGTTAATTCAGGCATAAATTTACTAAATCCCCTAAGTGAGGCTGCTTCTCCTGGACTGGTAACAAACCCACGCGTTACTCCAGTGAATTGATTAACGATAAGGGGCTTCTTCCTGTGAGTGATTGTTTTTATATTCATGTAAAACTGTTCTTCATGGGGTAGACCCATATAGCCATACATTTCTCCAAATGGACCTTCTTTTTCCATATCATTCAGAGGAATTTCACCTTCAATAATCATTTCAACATTAGCCGGTACTAGTAGCTCGCTGTTCTCACATTTCACTACATCAACGGCTTTACCTTTAAAGCCTCCTGCTATTTCAAGCTCGTCCTGGCCCGTTCTTGCTGTTTTTGAGCTACTCATAGCAAATATGATTGGGTCAGTGCCTAGAACAACTGCTGCTTCTGCAACTTCCTCGCCCCTTTCTCTTTTTGCCATTAAGAATTTCCAGCCATCTTGATTTCTCTCGGGGTTAATGCCAATTTTTCTAGGCCCTTTAATTTGCATTCTATATGTGCCAACATTTTTTCCCATCTCGGGATCGACTAGAACCAGATTACCGGTATTGATGAATCTTCCATTATCTGCAGGGTTACTTTGTAGAAAAGGAAAATCTAATACATTGATATCATCTCCCTCAATTACAATCTCTTTGCTCGGAGCATCTTCTCTTTTAATCTCATTGGTCTTTAAGGGTTTAATTTCGCCCATGTCTATCATTTTTTGCAGAGCTTTTTTATAATTTTCGATATGCAGACCTTCTTCTAAATGGTCAATATCAACTCCAACCGCTATAGCTTCATGTGCTCCCATGCCATATTGGTTAACTATAATAGGCCCTTCCATCCATTCACCTGAGACCTTAACTTTATCCACAATCAATGCAGGAGCTCCCCGCCATCCGTGCTTATCGATAAGCTTGTACATTAAGCCTGTTAATTCATAATTATCTTGATCAATTTTATCAATACGGATTACATTGCCATGAGCTTCAATCGCATCCATATACTCTCTTAAAGAGTCATAGGGTCCGGTCTTAATTCTTGATTTGATTCCTGTTTCAGGTTTCGTCATCTTATCTTCTCTAAGTATTAGTAAACAACTATTGTATACAGGCTATTTGGAATAAAAAAGCCCCTCAGTGAGGGGCTTTTTTTCTTATTGTGATTTTACCAACTTTTGCTATATCTAATGCCTATCTCTCTAGGTCTATTAGTGTATATTCTTCCATTTCCGAAGAAAAAGTCGAAGTACCAATCGTTAACGGCAATATCTGCTCTTTCATCAGTTAAGTTATTGATAAAGAAATTCACTTCCCAATCATCACCTGAGATACCAAATTTAGCATCAGCTGTGGTAAATGATCTTTGTGTATAAGAATAGCCCGGTTGAACTGCACTTACAGAGTCACCAGTGTAGCTTACAGAACCTCTAAGGAATGCTTCGCTAGCTCCAAAGGCACTAATCTGCATATTCTTCTCAATCCACATATTGGTTTTAAACTCAGGAACCTGAGGCAATCTAGAACCTGCCGGAGCACTCCCGTCTGCCAAATCAGTACTCGTTTCAGCTTCAACCCACTGAGAATTCCAACCCAGTTCTGTGTTATCTCCAATCGCAGCTAATATCTCTAGTGTGAATCCATCAGATCCAGCATTTCCTAAGTTAGCCACAACTTTTTGCCATGGTTGCCCACATGACGGAGCAGGATATGCTTCTGCTGAACCGCAAGGTAGGTTGCTTGGGTCAACAAGCTCAATCTGATAATTTTCCCAATCCATTGTGAAATATGTAGCATTTAGTCTCATTCGACCATCAAGTAATGTCGTTTTCACACCAACTTCATAGTTATCTAGATAATCAGCATCATAAGAGTCAGGATAAATTGGGGCAGATGATCTACCTCGATTTACACCACCAGGTCTGTATCCTTCTGAATAAAGAATATAAGCCATGGTGTCATCATTGATGTTGTACTTCAAAGACACTTTAGGAACGAAGTCACTACTGCTAGGATTGTCTCTCTTGTTCTTAGGTAGAATTCCATCAGCAGTTAAGGCTCCTTTGGGGTTCTCTACCCAATATTTCTTATCAGCTTCACGGTCAAAATATCGACCACCCACTGTTAATTCCATATTTTCATTGAATCTATAGTTAATCTCACCAAAGACAGCCATCGTTTCCCAGGTGGTTCTATCGTAAGAAGCCCACCAGACGTCAGTTGGTGCAACTGGCAATCTATCAGGCAAATAAGCGGCTACAGAAGCCATTTGATTTGCATAACCAGCTGAATCTCTATAGCCAACTGTTTCTGTGAAGAAATCCCATCCTTCTTCTCGCTCTTGGTAGAAGAAGCCTGCTACCCAGTCAAGTTCATCGGTCTGGTTGGAAAGTCTAAACTCTTGGGTTTTAGAGCTGTTCCATTGGATCAGTTCATTGAATCCTGGGACATCATTATACGCATAGGAAACACCCACAGGCTGGAAGCAATATCTGCTAGTCGAGGCATAGCCATTGTAATAGTAGCAGAAGGTTCCAAAATACATTGAGTAAGTGGACCTATCATTGATGTAGTAAACATCTCTATCAAAATAAGAGGTTGCTGATATTAATTTTGCAAATCCAAGATCTTTTTCTACTGTTAGTGAAAGTTGAGTCCAATCGTCATCACGAGGTTCATCATAGAAGGAAACCCTTTGTAGGTCGCCAACTGTTGGGTCATAGTAGCTATAACCATCAGCGCTGTTGTTCTGCATAGAAACACCAGCTTGGATATAGCCATCATCCATCTCCCATCGCCCAAAGACTCTGGCACCTTGTGATTCGAAAGTGTTAACGTCTTCTCGAACCGCTGATGGATTATGTGTACTATTATTGACTAGACCAAATCTAGCACTCTGACCATCGACAACATCAACATATCCTCCGTCTGTTGCTGAAAAGCCGACTGCACGGATCGCGAAGTTATCTGAGATTGGTACATTTACCATACCGCTAATTTCCCAACTGTCTTCATTCCTAGGGGACGTAGCTGAAGCTCTCATGGTTATATCAGTTGTAGCTGCAAACCCGCTTGGGTCTGGTTTATTGGTAATGATTCTGATGGTTCCAGATTGTGCACTTGAACCATAGAGACTTCCTTGAGGTCCTGCAAGAGCCTCGATACGTGCTATATCAATCATTCTAACATCAACTGCCATACCAGCTTGTGTAACTGGTTGCTCATCAATGTATAGAGCTGTTGATTCTTCAGCTATAAACGTACCGTTATCGTCCGCTATACCTCTGAAGTAAACTTTACCCGTTCCTGGAGTGTAATTAACATAACTCATTGAAGGTATGAGTTTTGCATAGTCCTCCATATTGACAACTTGTGCCTTTTTTAGTTGATCTTCAGTGATTGCCTGTACAGAACCAGCAATATCTTGAAGGCTTTCAGCTTTCTTCGTTGCTGTTACTACAATTTCTTCCAACTGTGCTTGTGTAGTGGTGTACCCAGCCAATGCTGCTGATACAGCCGCTGCTACACTAGTTACTTTTTGTGTCTTAGTTAACGTCGACATAATATTTAACCCCTAGTTAAAATTTATTTTCTAAAATAATTTAAGGATATCGCTTATAGAATTGTTAGTTTCTTAAGCCATATCTAGTAGGAAATACTATAACATAATGAGGAGAATACAAGCATTAATAGCTTTGTTTTTTTACTACACTTTTGCGGATAAATTAGCTGAAATTGATGCATGCTTAATCAAAATTTGATTAAAAACTGATAAAGTATTGATATTAAAGATAAAATAATAGTAATAACTAATATCTAAACTAACTTGTATTTGTACAATAGAGATAGATTTGAGTAAAATATCACTCAGATATATAAAGGCAGAATTATGAACATAGGTGAACCCTTAAAAGAACTTGGTGAGATTGATTACCTCCCTTTAAAGGATAGGATTCTTTCTCTTAATGATGATGCATGGAATGCAAATCTAAGCAGGCAGGAAATGTTTGATGTTCATAAAAAAACTAGTTCATTGGTTATGATCTTTTGCGATGGTTGGCCAGAGATCAATATCTCCAAAGAACAAGCATGGGATCATATGGCTGATCTTGCTGTTCCACTAATGGATGAAATTATCAATAAGCATTATGAGCCTGGGGGAACAATCATAAGGGCAATGGCAGCAAAACTTTTCGCAGGTGAAAGAATAACACCCCATGTTGATAAACATCCTTCATTCCATATTGCTCATCGAATTCATATACCCATTACCACAAATGATAATGTTAGATTTACGATTGGGGGCAGACCTTTCCATCTGCAGCCAGGAAAGGTTTATGAAGTAAATAATCAGTCAACACATAGCGTCATGAACCGAGGTAAAGAGGATCGGATTACCTTTATCTTTGACTATATGCCTCCAGATATAAGGTCAAAAGCTAAGACGCTTAATTAGATCTAGTTTAAATCTTCTGCATTTAAGATCGGTTCAAGAGTTTCAATCAATGGTTCTATATGACTTTCATAGTTCTTCCAAGCGTTCATAGCTCCTTTATATATGGGCTGCCTGACTTGCTCAGAGCTAGCAGTATTGATTGATCGCTTGGTTTCATAGAATTTGAGACATCCCTCTTCCCACTCTAATCCACAATAATTGAGAAGTCGTTCTGTCTCATGTTGTTGATTATTAATGAGATTGTCATATTTAAGATCAAGGATTTCCCCAGGAATCACTTGATGCCAATGATCCATCATTCTTTGATATTCGAGATAATATTCACCAATTTCAAAAAGATCATAACTCCAGGATTGGCCTTTATAGAAGAGCTGTTTATATGAACTGATGCAACTATCAAGTGGATTTCGTTGTGCATTAATGATTTTAGCATTGGGCAGGATCATTTTAAGAAATCCAATATGTGCAAAGTTATTCGGCATCTTATCGATGAAATAGTGTTTGTTAGTTCTATATTTTTTTGTTGTGGTCAAATAGCTCTCACCAAATTCAATTAATTCTTCATCCGTCATATCTTTTGCTGCCTTAGGGTATTTAATACCTTGGGGCCGTGACCTGGTTAATTTACGGGTAAGCAATGATAAATCAGGGAGTTCTTTAGTGCCTTCAACTTGTGAATGGCTTGCTAGAATTTGTTCAATAAGCGTCGAGCCTGACCTAGGCAGACCAACAATAAATATTGGTGCTTGGCTTTGACAACCTTTGCCTTTTTTAGATTTGATAAGCTCTTCATCAAAGACCTCAATCAAATCATCATGTGTGACTTGTGTTTGGACTGAGTCATAGACCTCTTCTTCTCTTCTCAAATCATTACCTTTTTGAAAATGTACCCATGCTTCTCCAAAATCTTTCTGCTTTTCCTTCGCATTTGCAAGAGCAATATGAAAAAAGGCTTTATTACTTATTGGCATTTGATCATTGGCTGCATGTTCTTCCATTTTTTTTATCTCTGATTCATCAAAAGTATATGTTTTGAGATTGGCAAGACTCCAATAGGCTTCAGCAAATAATGGTTGGATCTCAATACATTTCTTATAGGCAGCAACGGACTCCTCAAAACGACCCACAGTTTTCAAAACATTCCCAAGACCCATATTACTGCCCATATGATCTGGTTCTACATTTAGAGCATCTTGATAGGATTTTATCGCACCTTCATGATCTGACATTTTTCCAAGGATGCCCCCTCGGATCATGAAGCCAAATGGTAACTGCGGTTGTAATTTAATAACTCTCTGAACTGCGTCCAAGGCTTTTCCATAATCATCTACTTCAGAATATGACTCAGCTAAATCACCCCAAGCACCTGAGAATTTAGGTTTTAGTTCCACTGCTCTTTCTAGAAGAATAATTGCATCTTGTTTTTGTTCCATTTTAGAAGCAATGGATGCAAGTAGACGCAATCCATTAACATCATCAGGCTTTTCCTTGAGTGCTTCTCGACATAATTTTTCTGCTTCCTCAACTTCACCTCTAGCAAATAATTGGGTGGCACTAGCAAGTTGTTCTTGGATTGGATCCAAAGCCAGAGCAGCTTTATAGGATTCTTCTGATTCTTCTTTTCTTCCAAGTGCAGAATATATTTTTCCTAGCTTTATCAAAGCACTAGGG
The DNA here is from genome assembly GCA_019653755.1 of Woeseia sp. GTDB lineage: Bacteria > Pseudomonadota > Gammaproteobacteria > Steroidobacterales > UBA11654 > CACPJA01. The sequence continues at coordinate 99,960 of BPCL01000002.1, forward strand.
TTCTCAGGGGGTTTAATTCTATGGCTTTTCTAAAAGATTCGATGGCTTTGTCTGGGTTGTTTTGGGCCAGTAAAGCATTACCTAATTCTTCATGCGCTTGAGGAAAATCTGGGAACATCCTAAGGGTATGTTTCAATCTCTTTACTGCGGCCCCAGAACGCCCTTGACGGACAAGCGAAACACAGAGCAGCACTTGGAGATTGGGATCTCCGCTTGAGATGCCTTTTAATGAGGTTCGACAAATTTTTTCTGCCATTTTTGCATCACCTGCATTTAGAAATGCTAAGGCTCTTTCAAATGAGGCTTTTAGTGCTGAAATATCGTCTTTGGCCATAATAAAATTAAATTAAGATTGCTTAGGATATAGCTTTAGATTCCTTTTGACGATTAATTATCCATGCAGCAATGCATACTCCAACCGTTACCATCAGAATCAAGATTGTTGCTAAGGCATTAATATCTGGCGATACCCCTAATCTAACTTTTGAAAAAATTAACATGGGTAAGGTAGTAGCTCCAGGTCCAGAAACAAAGCTGGAGATGACTAAATCATCGAGTGAAAGAGTGAAGGCAAGCAACCAACCCGAAATCATAGCAGGCAGAATAATTGGTAAAGTGATGTCCCATATCACTCTCGCTGGCTTTGCACCAAGATCCATGGCAGCCTCTTCTAACGATTCATTAACTTCAGTTAATCGAGATTGAATAATCACAGCAACATAAGCCATGGAAAAGGTAATGTGTGCAATAGTGATTGTGTTCATACCCCTTTGACTAGGCCAGCCGATAAAGTTTTGAAGGCTGACAAATAAAAGCAATAAGGACAAGCCAGTGATTACTTCTGGCATAACTAATGGTGAAGCAATCATTCCAGTAAATAGCATCCTCCCCCTGAATTCTCTTAATCTTGCTAATATTAACCCCGCCATTGTTCCAAAAATAGTGGCAGCTGTTGCTGTGATTGCTGCAATTCTGAAACTTAATAAGGCTGCATTTAGAATGTTTTCATTACTGAAGAGTTCCATATACCACCTAATTGACCAACCGCCCCAAACAGTAACTAGTTTTGAATCATTGAACGAATAGATGATGACCAAAACAATTGGAATATACAGAAATGCAAAGCCAAAGCAGAGCATTGTAAATATAAATGTTGATCTTTGATTCACGACTCGCTCCAAAGTTCCTGATTTTGTCGTTTTTGAAAATAAACAATAGGCAAAACTAACAGAAGCACCAGAACAATCGCAACTGCTGAAGCCACTGGCCAGTCTCTATTCAAGAAGAATTCATCAAACAGGACTCTGCCGATCATTAATGTATCAGCGCCACCTAAAAGAGTGGGTATAACATATTCGCCTATGGCTGGTATGAACATCAGGCAGCACCCTGCAATGATTCCAGGCATAGAAAGGGGAAGCGTGACATCCTTGAATACCTCCCATCTTCTGGCCCCGAGATCTGAAGCCGCTTCAAGCAATCTTATATCCAATTTTTCAAGGTTGGCATAAAGAGGGAGAATCATGAATGGAAGATAAGAATAAATCATACCTATATAGACAGCCGTGTCTGTGTAGAGAAGCTCTAAAGGTTGATCGATGATTCCTATCCAGAGTAAGAATCCATTCAGTAATCCTTTGGTTTTGAGTATTCCCATCCAGGCATAGACTCTGAGTAAAAATGAGATCCAGAAAGGGATTACCACCAGCAAGAGTAAAATATTTCTGGTTGGCTGAGGTGATCTGGCAATGCCATAGGCAATTGGATAGCCAATGAAGAGTGCCAGAACAGTGGAAATGAAAGCTAATTTAACAGAACTAAGATAAGTTACTAAATAGAGAGAATCTTGAAATAAAAATAGATAATTATCAAATGTTGTATAGATTGACATCGACCCATCATCATTGTCTTGAAACAAAGGGGTGAATGGCGGTTGTGCAATGATTGGATCGGCTAGACTAATTTTTAAAACGATGAGGAATGGAGCTAAAAAGAAAAGCAAAAGCCAGAAATATGGTATTGCAATAATTAAATTCTTCCAGAGCCTTTCTCTGAATGAATTATCTACATTTATAAGTAATCCAGACACTAATTATCCAGTACAATTAGACTTTCTTGCTCCCACGACAAATAAACCTCATCTTCCCATGTAATGGTATCTTCTATTCTCACTCTATTTTGTTTACTGACTTGGACGATATCTCCACTTGAGGTTCTGACTCGAAATATTGATAGATTTCCAAAATATCCAAAATCCTCAACAACTCCTTTCACATAATAGTGATCTTCATCACTGGGCTGTTGTTTATCAATGATTACCTTTTCTGGTCTTAATGCGACCGATAGTTCCGTTGAATGAATAGTTTGACCAGGATTTTGAATAATAATCTCACCACCCAATGCTTTGCAAGCCAATGCTAATTCTTGCTCATTAGAGCTGGTAACCTTGGCATCAAACATATTGATGTTTCCGATAAAGTCGGCAACAAATTTACTGTTTGGATGCTCATAGATTGAATTAGGTGTTCCAATTTGAACAAACTCTCCTTCTTCCATTACTGCTATTCGATCAGAGAGCGTCATTGCTTCTTCTTGATCGTGAGTCACAATCACAAAGGTGACCCCAAGCTCTTCTTGAATGTCTATAAGCTCAAATTGAGTGCTTTGCCTTAATTTTTTATCCAGAGCCGCCAGAGGTTCATCGAGAAGCAGCACCTTAGGCTCTTTGATTAATGACCTAGCAAGCGCTACCCGCTGTGATTGGCCTCCTGATAACTGATTAGGTCTTCGTTTTCCGTAATCAGAAAGCTTTACAAGGGCCAGCATTTTGTTGACTTTTTCATCAATCACATCTTTAGCTATACCGTCTTTTTTTAAACCATAAGCAATGTTGTCAAAAACTGTCATGTGAGGAAAAAGAGCATAGTTTTGAAACATTATATTAACTGGACGTTTGTAGGGAGGGACGTTGGTCATGTCAACCCCATCAATAAAGATTTTACCTTCAGTCGGAATTTCCAGTCCTGCCATCATTCTCAACAAGGTTGTTTTACCAGAACCGGATGCACCCAAAATTGAGAACAGTTCCCCTTTCTTGATATCAAGATCTACTTTATTGACAGCAATAACATCACCAAAATGCTTACTAATTTCTCTTATTTGAATAAATGCCTTTTCATTCTCACTCATGATAAATCTCTTTTATTCTTCTCTTTTTTGACCTGTTTTGAATCTAGTATATATTCTAGTCTTGATTCTGTTGTATTTTGGTGGATCAACTTCAGTTAGTGATAAGCGACTCATTACTTCTTCTGTTGGATATATGGCAGCATCCTCTTTTATGCCTTCTTTAAGGAATTTATCGGCAGCTGGGATAGGGCTGGCATAATGAGTCAGGTTAACAAAATCTGCACTGACTTCTGGTCTTGTGAGGTAATCCAATAACAGATAAGCATTTTCTAGGTTAGGCGCATCTTTCGGAATGACCATTATATCTACCCATAAAAGACTGCCTTCTGATGGCACAAAATACTTAAGACTAATATTTTTCCCAGCTTCCTCTGCTCTCATTTTAGCTGTGGCATAGTCTCCAGCCCAACTTTGTGCGATGCATAGATCGCCATTGGGTAAATCATTAAGAAACGTCGAGGAGGTAAATTTTCTTATATAAGGCCTAACTGACAGCAATAAATCTTCAGCTTCTCTAAGGGCTTCAGGGTCTCTTGAATCATCTGGATAGCCTAAGTACATAAGAGCTGTTGGCACCACATCTGTTGGTGAGTCTAGAACGCTAATTCCACAGTCAGAAAATTTAGAGACAACTTCGGGATCAAATAGCATATCACCACTACCTATGGGTGGGTTTTGATGTCTCTCAAGAATCATGTCCTCATTGTAGGTAATACCAGTTGATCCGTAGCTATAGGGAATCATAATTCTATTGTTAGGGTCGAATTTGCTGAGCATTTTCATGAGCTCTGGATCAATTAAGTCATAATTTTTGATTTTTGATTTGTCTATCTCATGAAAAATTCCAAGCGGCATTAATCTCTTGGAGTACATACTTGAGTGCATAACCAGATCGTATCCTGAATTACCACTCAAGAGTTTTGCTTCAACAATCTCAGAAGACTCGTAAGTATCATAATTGACCTTAATCCCATATTCTTCTTCAAAATTCTCAATTGTATTCTCGCCAATATAGTCAGACCAGTTATAGAAATTAACCACTTCCTCAGAATAAGATGGCTGAGCAATTAGAAGCATTAACAATATTAGTTTAAAAATTTTCATCATTAATAGAATAAAGAGTATAGATTATCTTAATTCTCATTAAGATTCTTTTGAGCTTTTATTGCCGCCTAAATTGGTCATCAGTACCCCGATGATTATTAAGAAACATCCTAGCAGCTTAGTCAATGTTACTGACTCATCTAATAAGATGTAAGCCCAGAACATTCCAAAGACGGGAACAAGCATGGCAATAATTGATGTACTCACAGGACCTATGCTCTTGATTAGAGTGTAATAAGGAATATAGGCCAATCCAGTTGCTAAGACAGCAAGGAATAAAGTGCTCAGTATGATATATAAATTAAGTCCATCGAATGTTAAAGGCTCTAATGCCAGGAATGGGGTGATTAGAAATGTTGCACCAAGCATGCTGACTGCTGCTATTAACTTAACGTTTTCAAAATTAAGTTTATACATGTAAACCATTGAGATGCCATACATCATGGCACCCATAATGGCCGCCAAGTTTGCTGTGATTTCAAACTCCAGTGATTCAAGACCAACAAAAACTGTTAAGCCTATTAATCCCATAACGATCCCCAAGAGTTGCAAAAGTTTAAATTTAAAATTCAGAAACATCATCGAAAATAAGAAAGCAAAGAGAGGGGTAGTCCCGTTTATAACTGCCATAGAGCCAGCATTGATTTGTAATGATGCGTAGGAAAATAGATAGAATGGTATCGCTATATTGGCAGCACCAATGATAAGAATGGGAAAGAGATTATCCTTAACGAATAACCAGTCCTTTCGATTTATAAACAATAAACCTAAGACAATTGATGCAATCGAGAGTCTTAAAAAGACCAATCCAACAGGCCCAAACACCGGTGCTGTTTCTTTGATGAATACAAAAGAGGATCCCCAGATGGCAGATAAACCAACAATATAAATCCAATCAACAATGGAAGGTTTATTGCTCAATGAGTGCTCCTGACTATAGGTCTTTTAAGCCTTTTTTCAGTAGTCCGCGTGCAAGAATAAGTCGCTGTATTTCTGAAGTGCCTTCCCAAATTCGATCCACTCTTAACTCACGATAGAATCTTTCGGCTGCAAATTCCCTCATGTAACCTCGGCCACCAAAAATTTGTACAACTCGATCAGCGACTTTGTTGGCCATCTCTGATGCGAAAAGTTTTACAGCTGAGCATCGATAATGCAGTGCTTTCATATCATCACCACGATCATGGGCTTCGGCTGTTTCATAGAGCATTAATCGGGCAGCCCAAAGTTCCGTGACGCTGTCAGCTAGCATGAACTGTATGGCTTGTTGCTCCGCTAAAAAACCGTCTTTAACTTGTCTGCTTTTAGCAAACTCTGTGGCTTCCTCAATCAATCTTGCAGCTGCCCCACAGCAGCGTGCAGCAATCATTAATCGCTCCCGTCTGAACCATGCCAGTGAGTAACTCATGCCATCACTTTCTGAACCAATCCTGTTTTTTTCAGGTATGAAGACGTCATTAAATTTGTAGATCGGATGATGACTATCAAAGGTATGAGAAAACAGAGGTGTTCTAACATGTTCTATTCCTTCTTCGCCCATATCTAGAAAAAACATGGCATCACCTACCTTTTCATTTTCAGCCTCAATAACCGCTTGCACAAAAAAGAAATCAGCATGATTAGCACCAGTGACAAACCATTTTTCACCGTTCAGCACATAGCCGCCTTCAACTTTTTTTGCTGTTGCGCTTACATCAAGCTGAGATCCTGATTCAGCTTCAGTAATGGCATAACATTCGTGTCGACTCCCATCCATTAATGGCAGGATGTATTCTTTTATTTGTTCCTCGTTACAAGCTTCTAACATCCACGCCTGAGGTTCTGAAAAACACCATGATAACGCGTTTGTGCTTCTTCCTAGGACTTCCCAAACACAAACTTGTTCCAAGTTACTCAGAGCTCTGCCACCGAGTTCTTTGGGTATATCCATCGAGCTTAGACCGAGGTCAATTGCCATTTGTCTGTGTTTTTTATCTATATCCTCAGGAATCTTGCCTTCATTCATCTCAGCTTCAACCTCCCAGGGCATGGTTGTCTCTAGAAATCCTTTAGCAATGTCTATCCAATGAAGGGCATTCTTTGGCAAGTTAATATGCATACTAATTACTCCGTATCGTCAAACAATTTTACTCTGATTAAAAATCAGATGTTATTAAAAATTATAAATTAGGGCTTTAGTTCTGAATATTCTGGGATTGGTCTATTTTGCAGAAATGCTACAAGCATCGCATTCACCTCGTCTGGCGCATCTTGTTGAACATGATGTGACATCCCCTTGAAATAACGAATTGTAAAATTATCAACATGATCTTCAGTGCCCATGGAGCTAGTCATTGAGAGTGCCACATCTTTTTCACCCCATAGCATCAAGGTGGGGACTTTTATCTTTGGGTAGCCCAGCTTCCATTGACGATAATTTCCGCCACCGCAAAGCATGGCACGATAATAATTCAGCATTGCTGTTCTGTTTCTTGAACGCGATGTATTTTTATTCAAAAGCTCCACCACTTCGTCTGAATAATTTTTGCGATTAGCAGCGCCGCCCCTGATTAATCTGCCGATTGAAATCCTGCTGAAGACTAGTTCTGGCAGCCAAGGCAATTGGAAGAAGAAGATGTACCACGATCGCCTAAGTTGTTCAAAGCTTCTGCTGATTGCTCTCCAAAAAAGAAATGGATGCGGCACATTGCAGATTACTAGGCGATCAATAAGGGCTGGTTTTCTCATGGCAAGATGCCAAGCAATTAATGCGCCCCAGTCATGGGATAAGAGCGTGACCTCAGTTGCATCAGAAGCTTTAATCAGCTCCTCCACATCCTTCATTAAGACTTCTAACTGGTAATTTTTTAATCCCTTGGGCGCATCTGTGTTTCCATAGCCACGCATGTTTGGTGCCCAGACCCTGTAGCCTAAGTTTGCAAGATAGGGCATCTGGAATCTCCAGGCGATACTGTGTTCTGGAAAACCGTGTAGACACAACACTAGTCGATCACCTTCTCCTTGTGTATCAACCTCAAATCTAACACCGTTTGCATCAACTGATATCGTTTCGACTTCTTTAATTAGATCGGATGTAGTTTTCATCTTTTACTCTTTTTCAATTTTGCTTTGAAACTCATTTCCCTTTGGATAAGATACAACTATATGATGTATTTACTTCATTCGCGATTCAATATCATTTATACAAGAAACTAATCTGTGTAATTTTCAGCTCCGTCTTGGCGGACCAAAAATTTTTTCCCTACAACATAAAACATAAACAATAGATTAAGCGGATGAGCAAAAGATCATTAGAAAAAAGTAACAAGCATTTCAAAAAAGCACTGAAAAAACTTCCTTTGGGGGTGACATCAAACTTCAGATATTGGGGCGATGATGAGACCATTTATATCAAACGCGCATCGGGTTGCAGACTCTGGGACCTGGACGACAATGAATACATTGATTATCGCTTAGCCTACGGTCCATATATTCTTGGATATGCAGATGAAAGAGTTGATCAGGCAGCTAGAGAAGGAATGGACATTGGTGGCGTCTTTGCACTTGCAACCGAACTGGAATATGAGGTAGCACAAAAAATTTCTTCGATGGTGCCTTCTGCCGAATTGGTTCGTTATTCCAATTCAGGAACAGAGGCTGTGATGGCTGCTCTCAGGGTTGCAAGAGCTTACAGCAAGCGTGATGAATACATAATGATTGAGGGCGGTTATCACGGCGTTTCAGATTCTGTTTTATGGGATGTTGACATCGACGATTGGGATCCTCAGTCAGGACCTCCAGAGAAGATTTCATCAAGCCACGGGGTCCCAGACAAGATTGGGGATATGGTCACTTTGGTACCCTTGAATGATGCCAATAAACTTGAGGATGTGTTAAAGAAAAAACACGGCGACATTGGTGCACTCTTAATTGAGCCGATATTAGGAAATTGCTGCTCTATTTCTGCAACCCAAGAGTATATGCAAGCAGTCCGTTCCTTATGCGATCAATATGATGTCGTCTTAATTATTGATGAGGTCAAAACAGGTTTTAGAGTTGCCAAAGGCGGTGTTCAAGAACTCTTTGGAATTGAAGCTGATTTATGCACCTTTGCAAAATCCATTGCCAATGGTTATCCCATTTCTGCGATTTGTGGCAAAGAGGAATTGATGCGTTCAATCAAATACGGGGGCGTGCTTCATGGTGGAACTTTCACAGCGCACTCAGTTGCCATCTCTGCAGCCAATAAAACCCTCGAGATCTTGCAAAACACAGACGCATTAGAAACGGTTAATCAATATGGGATTGATTTGAGAGAGGGTATTAGTAACATTTTGACAAAAAATGATGTCCCGCATTGTTTTACTGGCCATCCATCAATGTCAGGATTATTTTTATCAGAATCTGCTCCAACGAACGCCCGAGATTTTAAGAGTTCTAACTATCCGTTTTATGAAAAACTTGCTGAAGAATTACTCGAAGATGGGGTATTATGCGAGTTCGATCCTAGAGAACCATGGTTCATTTGTGAGTCGCATGCAAAAAATGCATTAGAACCCACCTTGAATGCTTTTGAGAGCGCTCTGGAAAGAGCAATGAAAGGAGACTGAGTTGGAAAAATATGACGCTATAGTTATTGGAGCAGGCCACAACGGTTTGACCAATGCCGCTTATTTAGCAAAGTCAGGATTAAAGGTTCTTGTTTTAGAGAAAAATGACTACATAGGTGGAGCTGCTGTTAGTCGAGAATTGCATGACGGATGGACCTACTCAAATTGCTCTTATGTTTGCAGCTTATTAAGACCAGAGATATATCGAGACCTCAATCTACAAAAACATGGCCTCCAAGTTATAGCCTATGGCGGAAGCGTTACCTTCATGGAAGATGGCAATATCTTTGGCGGTTATTCAGACCATGATGTACAAAGAAGAGAGATTGGTCGTTTCTCTAAAAAGGATGCTGATGCTTATGTTAGATTTGGCAGAGATGTTTCCAAACAGTGTCGATTTATAAAACCTTTGCTTTTGAGAACGCCTCCTGACCCCACTTCTTTTAGACCAAAAGATCTGGATGAGTTGTTGTATTTGTTCAAGCGACTCTATGGCTTAGGCGAACAAACAATTTATGAGACGATTCGTTTTTATACCATGAGTGCCGCAGAGTATCTGGCAGAATACTTTGAATCAGATATTGTTAAAGCTGCTATGTCTGGAAGTGGAATTATCGGCACTGCTCTCGGTCCATATTCTCCAGGAACCGCCTATGTGCTGTTGCATCATTATATGGGGGAAGTTGATGGCAGTATTGGTTCATGGGGTTTTGCTAGAGGTGGAATGGGTTCAGTCTCAAAAGCCCTAGCAGGTGCACTCCAAGAGTACGATGGAAAGATTATTACGGATGCAGAGGTTACTCAAATTCAAGTCAAGAACGGCAAAACAACGGGTGTTGTTTTGGCTAATGGCGATGAATACCACGCTAAAAATGTGGTTTCAAATCTAGACGCACGTCGAACCTATCAGGATTTGTTTGATCCTCAAGATCTCAGTGAAAAGTTACTTAAACAAGTGGATAATTTTAAGTTCAATGGATCCTCCGGAAAGCTCAATATTGCTCTGGATGGTTTACCCGAGTTTCCAGCTATGGGCAAAGATAATCCTCTTATCTATGCCGATATGCACTTTATTGATTCTCTCGAAAGAATTGAAAGGGCTTATGACGATTGGAAGAATGGAAGATGGTCACAGGACCCTTATGTTGACATGCTTATACCCACTATGACTGATCCAACTATGGCGCCTCCTGGTAAACATTACATGTCAGTTTTTGTGCAATACGCACCACCAAAACTTGCAACCGGTGAATGGACAGATAAGGACAGGGAAGGTTTTGGGAAAACAGTTATTGATCAGATTGGTGAGTACAGCCCCAATTTTAAAGACCTTATTGTGCACGCTGAAATTAGAACACCACAAGACATCGAGAACGAAGTGGGTCTTACAGAGGGAAATATTTTTCAAGGTGAATTGACTATGGATCAAATGTTTTTCAATAGACCCTTCCCGGGGTATGCCCAGTTTAGAGGCCCAGTGAAGGGTTTTTACATGTGTGGATCGAGCACGCATCCAGGAGGAGGGGTAATGGCTGCTCCAGGTGCCAATGCGGCTAGAGAAATTTTGTACGACCTTAAGCGAAAAAATATTGTTCCAGAGGCTGAAAACGATGACTAGGAAAAATAAAAAGATAGCCATCATTGGTGCGGGTCACAATAGCTTGGTTTGTGCAGCGTATCTAGCAAAGGCAGGTTTTAGCGTTAATGTCTACGAGACTCGTTCTGATGTTGGTGGTATGGCTTCAACCAGAGAATTAGCAGAGGGCTATAAAGTTCCTGGTGCCGCACACTTATTGCATCAAGTTGATTCTAAGATTCATAAATCATTGAAGTTGGACAAACACGGCTTAGCTTATGTGGCGAGTGGTTTGAAAACAATCTCAATTAACCCTAACGGCAATGCCTTGGTTTTTGATGATGACAATATCACTGGTGATGACATTACATTAAGGGAACAGGAGCAATATAAAGAATTCAGAAAGACCATGAAAAAGCTCGCTGGGTTTTTTAAAAAGGCTTATCAAAAGGCACCTCCAAGATTAGGTTCTGAGGAGAGAAGAGATCTTTCAAATTTAATGAGTCTAGGATGGAATCTAAGGAGCATGGGCAAGGATTCCATGAGGTTAATGTTGAAATTTATTGCTGTGAACATTCATGATGTGTTGAACGAATACTTTGACCATGAACACATTAAAGGCTCCATTGCCCTAGATGCGCTTCTGGGTAATCGTTTAGGACCTAGAACCAATAACAGTTCGATCACTTATTTACATCAACTCACAGGAGATTTAAACGGAGTTCAGGGTAGTTATGGTATTCCAGAAGGCGGCATGAGCAGCTATTCCGACTCCCTTCAAAAAGCAGCGGAATCAGCAGGCGTAAATATTCACACCAATTCGCCAATTAAACAGATTGATCTAGACGCAGAAAATAAAATCAGAGGGTTGGTGTTAGAATCTGGAGAAACCATTGAAGCAGATGTTGTTGTTTCAGGGATAGATCCTCGAAGTACATTTATGTGCTTAGTTGGACCGAAGCATCTCGAGTCCCATTATGTTCATAAAATAAGCAACATTAGAATGAGAGGTAACACTTCAAAACTTCATTTAGCCTTATCTGGGCTGCCTAAATTCAAGGGCGTAGATAAAGAGGATTTGGGGAATCGAATCATTAACGCACCAAACATGAAGTATCTTGAATTGGCTCATGATTTTACTAAATACGGCGAGTATTCTGATCAGTTGCCGATGGAAATCATTATTCCATCGATTCATGATAAGACGCTTGCACCTAAGGGGCATCATGTCTTGTCAGCCATAGTGAACAACACTGCCTATCATTTGAAAGATGGCTGGGAGCAGTCAAAACCAGTTGTTCTTGAGAACTGTTTAAACCAATTAGAAGAGATGGCACCTGGAATTAGAAAATTAATTCTTCATGCGGAACTATTATCTCCTAAAGATTTTGAAAACGAATACGGCATTACTGGTGGGCATTGGCATCAAGGTGAATTGACCTTCGATCAATTTTTAATGTTAAGACCTATACCAGGCATGGCGCAGTACACATCTCCTATTGAATCACTTTACCTATGTGGTGCAGGATCACATCCTGGAGGCGGTTTAATGGGTTTAGCTGGAAGAAATGCAGCGAACGAAATTTTGAGTAGGGAGTCCTAGGATGTTGCGACAAGATCATTATAAAACCTCAGTCTATAAAACACCGTTCCATGAGCGAACGTCAGAATTAAATATTCTTAATGAGTGGACCCGATGGAAAGACTACACCGTTTCAACTAGTTACTTCAGAACCGATCTCGAGTATTTTGCCGTAAGAAACACCACAGGGGTTATTGATTACACCCCGATGGTCAAACAAAAGATAACTGGACCTGATGCGGCTGAGTTTGTAAATCGCTTCTTCACTAGGGACATGAATAAAATTGCTGTTGGTCGAGTTGGCTATGTGGTGTGGTGTGATGAAGCTGGCCAGGTGCTCGATGATGGAACTGTCTTTCATGTTAGGGAAAATGAGTACTGGTTGTTATGCGTGGAAAGACAGTTAGATAATCTTGGTAATTCCGCGGTTGGTTTTGATGTCAAAATAGAGGAAATAACCGATGAGGTTGCTTGTTTGGGAGTACAAGGCCCAACCTCTTGTAGCATCCTTAAAGCAATAGGTTTTGACGCAATAGAGCACCTTAAACCTTTTGATATTAAGCACTATGATTTTCAGGGCCAAGAAGTCATGGTTTCAAGAACAGGGTTCAGCGGTGATCTTGGCTATGAAGTTTGTATGCCCAATGACGTGGCTTTGAATTTATGGGATGAATTATTCGATAAAGGTGAGATATACGGCATAAAACCCTTCGGCTTAGATGCTTTAGATTTGGTTAGAATTGAAGCTGGTTTGCTTGTCCCAGGACAAGATTTTATGGTCGCAGAGGAAGCGATCAGACCCGGTTCAACGAGATCTCCATTCGAGTTAGGATTGTCTTGGTTGGTGGATTTATCCAAGCCAGTATTTAATGGAAGAGAAGCTCTTTTAGAAGAAAAGAAAAGAGGTTCTAGATACACTTTTGTAAAACTCAATATTAATGGCAATAAACCTGCAGAAGGCGCTTATCTTTACAATCAGTCTGGAAAGAAAATAGGTAATGTGACTTCAGCGATGTTTTCACCAAGCGCTAAAGCAAATATTGCATTTGCAACCCTTCATGACCCATGGAAAAAAGGAAAGGATAAAATCATTGCTGAAATCTATTATCAGAAAGACTTGGAATGGAACAAGGTCATGGAAGAAGCAACCATAGTTACCAAACCTTTCTTTGATCCTGATAGAAAGAGAACCACTCCAGCTGAGCTTTATTAAGCGGACATGCCACACCGCCTAGATCCACTGTTAGACCCAGAAAGCATCGTCATCGTTGGGGCAAGCACCTCTGGTGGCATGGGAAGTCGCTTAATCAAAAACCTCCAGCATGGAGGGTTTAAAGGTAAATTATTTGGGCTCCATCCCAAAAATAAAGAGGCATTTGGCGTGCCATGCTATCCCGATTTCAAATCACTTCCTGAAAAAGTTGATCATGCAATATTTGCCGTATCAGACCAACGAATAGAGGGTTTGATTGATGCTGCCATTGAGGCTGATGTGAAAGCGATGTCAATCATGTCGATGTTATTCATAGACGATGATAAGGAACCATACTTAAAAGATCGGATACAGTTAAAACTGAAAGACGCTGAGATCTTATTGTGTGGCGCCAATGGAATGGGTTTTTTTCACATTGAAAAAGGGGTCTGGGTAAATGGTTACTACACAAGGCCCAACCATGAGCCGGGTGGGATATGTATTATTAGTCAATCGGGTTCAGGTCTTGCAGGGATCATCGATTGTGAGGAAAGGATTAATCTAAACCTTTCGGTCTCATCGGGATCAGAACTCACTGTCGGAGCTGAAGACTACCTTGATTATGTCCTTCATCAACAAAGCACAAAAGCGGTGGGCATGTTCCTTGAGACCATTCGTAAACCAGATCAAATGATCCAAGCATTTCAATTGGCGAAAGAGAGAAAGATTCCTATTGTTGTATTAAAAACAGGCAGAACAGAACAATCTGCAGAACTGACCGTTTCACATTCTGGCGGTTTGGCAGGTGTTGATGATTATTACGATGCTTTGTTTGAGAAATATGGTATCCAACGGGTTGCGGATATGGATGAGCTTGCTACGACACTGATCATGTTTGATCAACCGCATACATTGGCAACTGGAAACATGGTCTCAATTCATGACTCTGGCGGTGAAAGACAACTCATGATTGATATTGCCGATCAGCAGGGTGTTGAGTTTGCTGAGCTTGAAGATGGCACAACTCAGAAACTCAAAGAGATCCTTGAACCAGGCCTTCCTGCTGTCAATCCACTTGATGCTTGGGGCAAAGGATTAGAGGATGCCGATCAAATCATGGCAGATTGTATTACTGAAATGCTGGATGATCCAAATGCTTCTATGGCCGCAATAGTCATGGACAGAGGTCCGCTTGGATTGATCCACGAGGAATATATAGATTACTACATGAAACAAGCCAATGATCGAACAGGAAAACCAGTGTTTCTGGTTACAAACAGACAGGGAACCGGTATTCATCCCTTGGTGGTTGAAGCCACAAAAATGGGAATGCCAGTCTTAGACGGTATTCAATCTTTTCTTGCAGGTGTCCGATGCCTTCATCAATACCGAGATTTTTTAAGCAGAGAAGATGTGATCGATCTCAATCTCGATTCTGATAAGTTGAAAAAACACCAAGATCAATTGGAACAAAGTGATTTTGTCAGTGAGGCTGATGCGCTTAATATGTTTTTTGATTTAGGTTTGAATGCCAATCAAAGCAAAATCATTAACAATGAGGAAGAATTGCTTTCCGAAGCGAAGTCAATGGATTTTCCTCTCGTATTAAAGACCGCGGTTGAAGATGTTTATCATAAATCTGAGTTGAACGGGGTCTATCTGAATATAGATTCAGAAGAAAAACTGAGATTATCATACGAACAACTGCAGGAAAACATCCAGGTAAAGCGTTGCTTGCTAGGATGATCCAATCGGAGGGCATTGAAATGATAGTGGGTATGACCACAGATCAGCAACTTGGCCCTATGGTGACCATTGGTTTCGGGGGTTACTATGCTGAGGCGCTGAATGATACAGTTACAATGATGCCTCCTTTTTCAAAGCAGGCAGCAAAAGAAGCTCTGAAGTCATTGAAAATGAAGAGCTTATTCGAGGGTTATCGCGGATCAAAACCAGTTGATCTCGATGCATTTGCTGAATTTGCATCAAGATTTTCAATGATCGCACTAGAGTTAAGTAATCAAATATGTGAAATTGATTTAAATCCCGTAATATTAGGAAGCGATATTTGTATAGCCGTTGATGCATTGATATCTTTGCATCAGCATAATAATTAAAACTGAAGGAGAACGAAGAATGGACGCAAGAAGTGCGAAAGAATATTCCAAAGACGATTGGGCGAAACTAGCCAGTGAGGCCGAGAGTAAGGTTGAAGGGAGACTGTTTATTAATGGCGAATACGTTGATGCTGAAGATGGTGGAAAGATCGATGTGATTAATCCAGCAACCAATGAAGTCTTTGGCACCTGTGCTGCAGGAACAGGAAAGGATATCGATAAGGCGGTAGCAGCAGCAAAAGAGAGTTATAAAGCTAGAACTTGGTTAAAAATGGCGCCCAGAAAACGCATGGGAATTATGATGAAGTTTGCAGATCTCATTAATAAGAACGCTGCAGAACTAGCACTGATGGAAACCATGAATATGGGTAAGCCCATTAGTGATTGTTTAAACGTCGATGTCCCAGCTTCTGCGGTCAATCTTAAATTCATGGCAGAGTGCATTGACAAGATGTATGGGAAAGTAGCCAACACCCATGAAAAAGCTTTAAACCTTTCAGTAAGAGAGCCTTACGGCGTGGTGGGTTGTATCTCGCCATGGAATTATCCCTTGCTTATGGGCATCTGGAAAATAGCACCAGCTTTAGCAGCTGGTAATTCCGTGATTCTAAAACCCGATGAGCATTCTCCTCACTCTCTTATCAAGATAGCTGAATTATTTGTTGAGGCAGGTGGGCCTCCAGGTGTTTTGAATGTTGTTAGTGGTCATGGGGAAGAAGCGGGTAAGGCTTTAGCGCTTCATCCGGATGTTTTAAAAATTGGTTTCACTGGTTCAACTGAAGTCGGAAAATTACTTCTTCAGTATGCAGGACAGTCTAATATGAAAAAAGTTAGTTTAGAGACTGGCGGCAAATCACCCATGATCTTCTTTGCTGACTTGCCCAACATGGATCAAGCAGTTGGCACAGCCTATGACTCTATTTATGCCAACATGGGCGAGGTCTGTAACGCTGGTTCTAGAATTTATGTCGAACGTGGTATCTATGCAGATTTTGTCGATCAATTTATCGCACAAGGTCAAGGTGCCTACACCCCAGGTGATCCGTTAGATCCTGAGACTAATATGGGTCCATTGGTAACAGCCCAAGCTCAGAAACGTGTGCTCGGCTTTATTGAGTCGGCGAAATCTGAAGGAGCAACACTAAAATTTGGTGGCGGTGTACCGTCAGGTTTAGAATCTGGTTGTTTTGTAGAACCGACTCTGTTCTCTGATGTAAATAACGACATGACTATCGGAAGGGAAGAGATTTTCGGACCGGTTGCTTCAATTATACCGTTTGATACTGAAGAAGAAGTCATTGGCATGGCTAACGATACTATCTATGGCCTATGTGCTTCTGTCTGGACAAGCAATGTCAGCAGAGCTCATAACATGGCTAAAGCTATTGAATCAGGTATGGTTTATGTGAATTGCTATGATGTCGGTGATATGACCTTTGAGTTTGGTGGCTACAAACAATCAGGTAATACCAAAGATTCATGTTTTGAGTCAGTGCTTGGTTACACGCAAAGCAAATCCATTTGGTACAACCTAGGATAAAAGTTAATGAATGAGACCTTAATCTATGAGGTTAGCGGACCTATTGCAGTACTGACACTCAATAGGCCTGATAAGTTGAATGCCATCAACACCGACATGCTCGATGCAATCAATCAAGCCATGGATGATGCTGAGGATAATCATGATGTTCGTGCGATTGTATTAAAAGCAGCTGGGAAATCATTTTCTGCTGGCTTTGATCTCGACGATGAAGTTTGGGACACAGAAGACGATGCTGACATGCGGGCAGCCTTAGAGGATGATTTTTATACCATCATGCGTTTTTGGGATTCACCCAAACCTACCGTTGCAATTGTTCAAGGGCATTGTCTAGGTGGCGCCATGGAGATGGCACTTGCTTGTGATATTACTGTAGCTTCAGAAAATGCCAAGTTTGGAGAACCAGAAACCTCCATTGCCAGTGGTGTGGTCGCATTATTGCTCCCTTGGTTAACCGGCCCTAAGTTAGCAAAAGAGCTATTGTTAACCGGAAATATTAATATACCTTCACAACGGATTTATGAAATGGGCTTGATCAATCAAGTGGTTAAAGAATCAGATCTTGATGAAGCTGGAATGGGGATGGCTGAAACCATCGCAACTAATGATCGTTTATCAGTTGAGATCACTAAACGAGCCATCAATAGGACCATGGAGATAGGCGGGATGCGTGAAGGATTATTAGATGCTTTAGAAGCCGATATTTTGTTAGAAACATCTGAGAATGAAGAAGGCAAAGAATTTTATAAGCTCCTTAAAGAAAAAGGAATCAAAGCAGCGAAGGAATGGCGAAAAGAGACCATTAAAAAAACCAGTTCATAACATGACAAGTCTCGATCAATTAAACCATTTTCTGGAGTCGAATCCTGATCTTGAAATATTAGAGCTTTTGGTTCCGGACATGAACGGAATTATTCGAGGTAAGCGCTTGGATGTCTCAGAGGCAAAAAGCTTATTCAGTAAAGGTATTAATTTTCCAGCAGCCACACATCTACTTGATTCTAGTGGTAATGTTATCGACGGCATAGTTTTGGGAACCGATGATGGGGATCCCGATGTTACAGCAAAACCAGTCGCCAACTCATTGAGTCCAATCCCTTGGCTGGATAAACCTGCGGCTCAAGTTATGATCACCATGCTTGATGAGAACGCTGAACCCTATGCAAACGAGAGTCGAAATATTCTTCGAAACGTCATCAAAAAATTTGAAGCAGAAGGGCTGAGAGCAACCGTCGCAGTCGAATTAGAGTTCTACTTGATTCAAGATAAAGACGCTTTAAGTATTAACCCAAGGCACGGACCTGTGCCTGGGACAATCCTGCAAGATGAAGGACCACAAGTTTATTCTATGGAGGATTTAAGAGAGTTAGATCCATTTTTTAATCAGTTAAAAGAAACATGTAAGGCTCAGAATATCCCAATGGGCACAACCATCTCAGAATTTTCAAGAGGCCAGTTTGAAACCAACCTTCATCATATTGATGACCCGTTATTAGCAGCTGATCATGCAATCTTGTTAAGACGAGCAGTTCGTGAAACAGCTAAGTCGTTTGATATGGGCGCCACATTTATGGCCCTAAACCCTTTATGGAGACAGCAGGTTCTGGAATGCATATTCACATCAGTCTCAAAAATGAAACTGGCGATCTCATGTTTGAACTGGACTCCAATCAAGACTCAGGTTTTAATCAAAATGTTGAGCATGCTGTGGGAGGTCTAGCACAAACCATGGAAGAGGGGATGGCAATATTTTGCCCAAATGCCAATTCTTACCGTCGTTTTCAACCCGGATTTTTTGCTCCAATAACTCCCAATTGGGGACCCAATCACCGAAACCTCTCAATTCGTATTCCCTTATCTGATCCTCAAAACGTCAGAATTGAACACCGAGCTGCGGGTGCTGATGCTAATCCTTACTTGGTTATGGCTTGTGTCTTAGCGGGTATTCATCAAGGGGTTTTGCAAATAAAGTTAATCCACCAAAAATGATTCCTGAAGGAGAGGTAATTGATCCAGAGATAACCTTACCTATTAAGTGGGACAAGTCGTTGGATGCTTTTGAAAGCGGGTCAATCTTAAAACAATATCTCGGTAGGGGATTATAGTGATCTTTTTTTAAGATCTAGACGCTGTGAGATGGATCGCTTTAATGCACAGATCAGCAACAAAGACTTTGAGTGGTATTTGAGATCTATCTAGATGCTCTTTGCACCATTTCATCAATCATAATTTTACAAAAATCACTTTCCAGCTTTTGGGTGAATTTTCCAATGATTGATCAAGGATCAGATAATTCTCTTCAACCCCAAATTCTTTCCAGGTTGGATTATTAATTGAGTTGGGTGTTCCCTTCTTTGCAAATTCAACCCAGTATTCCATCATTGCTTTAGGGGAGCTTTAATGTCGTCTTCATTCGTTGGCAGCCATTCATCATGGGTATCAAATACATAGGGGATCTCTGCGCCATGATAAGAGAGTATCTTTTCACTGCCTTCTCGCCTACGAGTAAAATGGTATTGGTAGACGTTGTTTCCATTTTTAGCTAAGGATCTTGCGATAAAGACCGACGGACAGAGGGTTACTTGATTTGTTGTTAGATGATCCATTGCCAGTCTTGGATCTTCTAGATCAAGCAATGCAAGCAATGTATCTTTGTGCTCTGGATAATAGCGTTCTATAAGCTTATCGATATCATTTGCTGTTACATTTTCATCGATATACATATAATCCTCATTTTTATTACTGCCGATTATCAAATCAATATTGTTGAAAGACCCTTCTTCCAAAAGTTGAGTTAGATTGTTGGGTATCAATTCACCATCAATGTTAGGCCCGAAAGGATGACCAAGACTTGCTGAAGCAGAGAGGATTGTCTCGGCAGGAAGATTTTTCATGGTTTGCAAATTTTGAACACCTAATAGAGTCTGTGCGGTGGTGCCAAGCTCTTCGGATTTATTTTTTGATGTCCAATCAAAAAGATTATAGGCACCACTTTGTATAATGCCTCTCTTAAATAAGCCCCTGCCCTTAGGCGAAGCCATCAAATAGGACACATGAGCTCCACCAGCAGATTCACCAAAATAAGTTATATTCTCAGGATCTCCACCATAAAATGAAATGTGATCCTTCACCCATTGCAGGGCCACCATTTCATCTTCAAGACCAAAATTACCGGTTTGATCGGATAGCTCTGGGTGCATAAAGAACCCAAAGATATTTAATCTATAATTAATAGAGACCACCACCACATCCTGCTTGGCCAAATGATGGCCTAAATAGTTGGGTTCGTAAGACCAGCCTCCAGTGTCAGCACCTCCGTGCACCCACACCATAACCGGCTTCTTGCTTTTTGATCAAGCGAATTTGTCCATATGTTCAGATAAAGACAATCTTCACCGACCGCTTCGACGTGGTCAAACACAGAACGAGGGTTGCCGAATAATTCTGCAACATCTTTGTACCAAACAGTGGAATATTCATCTTGCATGCATGCTGGTTTAAAGCTTTCTGCGTTAATAACTTTTGGAGATGAGGAGAGTGGGGCAGGCGATTGCCATCGTAATTCTCCAATCGGCGGTTGTGCATAGGGTATGCCTCTGAAGATAAACAATTCATTCTCATTATCGAACTTGCCTCTAATTTGTGAATCATGCAGATTGACGATACCCCAACTTCAGTGAGGTTCGCTTTTATTGGAACGCACAGCAGGATAAGGAGAAGAATTGAATGAATCTGCCTCATACTTAATCGATAGTTATAATAACGTTACCAATAACAGATCCTGCTTCCACAGCTTTGTGGGCATCAATGATGCTTGGCAAAGGAAAAGATTCAGCAATGATTGGATTAAGAGCATTATCATTGAGAGCGGCGGTGATGCCTTCGTTGATCTTAGCTCGATCGCTTTCTGGAACGATGTAGATAAGATAGGTGTTCAATGTTACACCCTTGAACATCAAGTCATAAAAGGGAACAGAAGGATTGGCTCGGCAACAGAGCCGTAAGAGGCAATGACACCATTGTTTTTGATGACATGTTGACTCACAGAGAGGTTTCCACCAAATTCCACTTCAAGTATTCGATCAACCCCATCACCTTTTGTAAAATCGTTAACTGCTTCTATGACATCATCGGTTTTATAATTAATCACCAGGTCCGCTCCAGCTGTTTTTGCTGCTGTTGCTTTGTCATCGCCGCTAACAGTGGTGATAACGTTAGCACCTGACCATTTAGCCAGTTGAATACCCAAGTGACCAACAGCTCCAGCACCTCCTGTAATTAATATATTTTGATCGTTAACAGAACCATCACAGAAAATTCCATAAAAAGCTGTTGCAGCAGGTATTCCTAAGCAGGCAGCGGTCTCAAACGAAGTGCTATCAGGCATACTAACCGCTTGGTTTGATGGCAGTGTGATTAACTCAGCACAAGTTCCATGTGCTCTACCAAAGGCTCCATTCCAAATCCATACGCGTTCACCAATTCTATCTTTGCTCACCCCTTCACCCACTGCTGTAATCACACCACCACCATCTGAATGAGGGATGATTTTTGGAAATTGCAACTCACCTCTAGCCCCAGCTCTGGTTTTAACATCCGAAGGGTTAACACCCGATGTTTTCATTTGAACGAGGACATCACCTTGACCCGGCGAAGGATTGTCTATTTCTCCAACTTGAAGAACTTCGTCTGCTGAACCGATTGTTTCATACCATGCTGCTTGCATTTTATTCCTCTTCGATTTCGATCATTGATAGGTTTTCTGTGTGACCGTCAATGACAAGCATTTGTCCTGTGATTCTTTTTGCCAATGGCGACAACAAATATACTATCATCCCCACAATCTCTTCTGCATCAATAAAACTCTTCAAAGATGTTTGACTCAGATAGACAGCTTTGATTTTCTCTGGTGTCGTATTTCGATATTTAGCTTCTCGTTTTATCACTTGCTCAATGCGCTCTCCATTGACCGAACTAGGACAAATGGTATTAATACGAATATTGTCTTCCCCATATTCCATAGCCCAAATGTTTTTTGTTAGTCCGATCAAGCCCCATTTCGTGGCTGAGTAAGAGGATCGAAGCGGTGTTCCCATGAACGATGATGTTGAACCAATATTTATAATGGATCCTCCACCCGCTGATTTTAAAAGAGGGATTGCTGACTTGCTACAAAGGAAGGTCCCGTTTAGATTTACGTTTAATGTGTTTTGCCAGTCATCAAAATTAGTGTCCTCTAGTTTAGCTGACGGTCCAGCTACACCAGCGTTGTTAATCAGAGCATTGATGTCTCCAAAGTTGTTTTTAATTTCATCAAAAGGGATAAGACTTCTTTCTCATCTGAAACATCGGCCTTCATGGCCATCACTTCAGGGTTCTCTTTTGAGAATTGATCCAGAGCTGCCTGATCTTTATCGCAGATAATCACCTTGGCACCAGTTCCTGAGAGAGTATGAGCAATCTCAGCTCCAATCCCTGATGCGCCTGCAGTGATCACTATTTTTAAGTTTTTAATATGTCCATTAATTTAAAAGAGGTTCAATCTTAACTTTAAGCCATTCAATGAGGTCCTCACCGCTTAGACTCCTTGCGTTGCCAATTCGCCAGCCAGAGTTGCAAAGATAACTTCTTCATTGGTATTTAAAACAACCAGGGCAGGTATACCTTCGCTAATAGGGTTCCCATAGCGTTCAGCTATATCAAGATTCTTATCCCATTCTCCTACATCCACAGTAACGACTATAAAACGCTGATCTAACCAATCTCTGATATCCTTTCTTGTAAAATACTCACCAAGAGTTCTGCAATCTGGGCACCAGTTTCCTCCCATTGTAAGCAAGATATGTCTTTCAGATTCGTCAGCTAGTTTTATAGCATTTGCAATATCCTTATATGCATCAGCTGTTTCATCGTAAGGTCGATAATCAGATAGTGCCCAGCTATTGAAGCTGAATAGTAGTAATGAGATAAGAAATAGTTTTTTCATTTATAGCTTTTCTATATACCCACTTGTTTAGTTTAACGAGCTCATTATTTTGTAGCATTCTTGATTATTGATAACTTCCTCTTATTAAAATATTTCCACAAGCCTTCTTTTAGATTAAATCTATACTGACCCATATACTTTAATTTTCCAGTCTCATAGAAAACTTTAATTTCGCCATGCCTCAAATTATTCATTGCGAAACCTTCCCACCATAATTCTTCATTATCATAGTACCTTTAAAAACGCCTTCTAATTTCTTTTAGATAAGTTTCTTGTTCAAATAAATTTCCATTTTCATGAAAAGTCATTCTAGAGCCTTCCTTGAGTCCATCTATAGGCTATCTTTTCTTTTATGGCGCCATTGGAGTGAAATAGGATTAATGGCCCATTAAAGAATTTATTTGGATACTTTTAAATAAGATGCCTCCCTCTTCAATAGGGTCGGCATCATTGTCTGCAAATATATTAAAACTGAACAATAGGCTGAATGAGATGAGTTTTTTCATTTCTTTGTAGCCTTATTACTAATATAGAAGGACCCAAATTTGCCAACCAAGGCAAAAAATAGGGATTAAAACAACCAGGGCAGGTATACCTTCGCTAATAGGGTTCCCATAGCGTTCAGCTATATCAAGATTCTTATCCCATTCTCCTACATCCACAGAACGACTATAAAACGCTGATCTAACCAATCTCTGATATCCTTTCTTGTAAAATACTCACCAAGAGTTCTGCAATCTGGGCACCAGTTTCCTCCCATTGTAAGCAAGATATATTTTTCAGATTCGTCAGCTAGTTTTATAGCATTTGCAATATCCTTATATGCATCAGCTGTTTCATCGTAAGGTCTATAATCAGATAGTGCCCAGCTATTGAAGCTGAATAGTAGTAATGAGATAAGAAATAGTTTTTTCATTTATAGCTTCTCTATATGCCACACTTGTTTAGTTTAACGAGCTCATTATTTTGGTAGCATTCTTGATTATTGATAACTTCCTCTTCATTAAAATATTTCCACAAGCCTTCTTTTAGATTAAATCTATACTGACCCATATACTTTAATTTTCCAGTTTCATAGAAAACTTTAATTTCGCCATGCCTCAAATTATTCATTGCGAAACCTTCCCACCATAATTCTTCATTATCATAGTACCCTTTAAAAACGCCTTCTAATTTCCCTTTTAGATAAGTTTCTTGTTCAAATAAATTTCCATTTTCATGAAAAGTCATTCTAGAGCCTTCTTTGAGTCCATCCTTATAGGCTAGCTTTTCTTTTATGGTGCCATTGGAGTGAAATAGGATTAATGGCCCATTAAAGAATTTATTTGGATACTCTTTAAATAAGATGCCTCCCTCTTCAATAGGTCGGCATCATTGTCTGCAAATAATTAAAACTGAACAATAGTGCTATATAAGGAATTTTTCATTTATTTCATCCATTTGATTTAACTTCAAAGATGATCTTTTCATTTTTTCATCTTTATCATTCATTTTTCAAGTTTTTTTTTGGCATTTAAACCAAAGATGAACTTACCTGTCCATTTTTTTGCTTCCTTTATCTCTTCTTTTGTTTCCTTGTTATCGACGATGAGGCACCTAAAAGAACCTTCTTTGATTTTATTGGCAAAAATAACATCCAAGAGAGAGCCTACATTAACTTTTTCAATATAGCATGCTGACATAGCTTGACACTCCTCTTTCGTTTCAAATCGACCGATATATCTGGATTCGTTAACTGGAGTATCGATATAAGCAGACCATTCCTGAGCCCAAGCATTAAAGCTGAGCAAGAGTACTGATATGAGTGCGAGGTGTTTCATTCTTCGACTCCATCTCCTAGCTTTCCTAACACTATTCTTTTGCATTCTTTGTATTCAGGAGACTCAAATAGGCTATCTGAAAGAACAAGTCTTTCATCAACTACAAAGTTCATGCAGTATCTTGGCAATTGGATCTCTTTCTGTTTTTCTAACCTGTTTTTTGTTTCCAAACTTTTGCAGGAAGCAACAAGCAGTCCAGATTCATGGAGAGTGTAGTCATTACAGACCGAGAGCGATTGTTCCTGGATCAAACCAGTATTGCTGGTTTCGATTTCTGCACAAGAAGAGATTAACAGCCCAATAATCACAATGATTTTTTTCATTATTTATTGGGTTTTATTTTTATTGTTCCGTAGTCGCGAATGTGTTCTTTATTCTTTATATCCGAGGCTTTAATTCCATTGCCATACCAATACTGACCAATTAATTTTCCTTTTAAGTCAAAGCTTTTCCATGCTCCTATTGGTTCACCATTCCTGTATTTTTCTTTTTGTTGCAGTTGTCCATTGTCATAATAATATTCCCAGACTCCAGATTTTTTCCTATCCACTACTTTCCCAGTTAATTTTATCTGTCCATTTGAATGGTAGCTGACGAAAGAACCATCAGGTGGCAAGCCATCATCTGTCCAGCCATTGAAACTGAACAAAAATGCTGATATGAGAATGAGTTTTTTCATATTATGAATGGCTACTTTTTTATCTGATAAACGTATGCTGGAGGTATATTTTTCATTGTGAATCCAAATAACTCGGAGCTTTTATTATATTGGCCCAAAACCTTTTTTGATATTGGGCAACGAACAAAATAGGTAACGATGGAGACGCAACCTTGTGGATGCAGTAGCTTGAAAATATTATCTAAAATAGACAACTGTTTTTCTTGTTTTATCATCACAAATGGTAGGCTACAAACAATGTGTCTTACTTCACAGATCCCTTGAGCTTGAAGCAATTTCTTTGCATTCGAAGCATCTTCTGCAAAGACATTAGCGTTTCTGTATTTATGACTAAGATAGTTGGCAAAGTCTTCATTCTTATCAAGTAGTATTAGCTTATCTTCTGGAACTTGCCTTTGCAGGATACATTCGGTGATAGCTCCCATCCCTGATCCTAGCTCCAAAATATAACCTTCATCCATTCCTTCAAGATGCGCTGTCATAAGCTTGCCTGTTTCAGCATTAAAAGGAAACAAGGCTGCGATTTCAGTTGGATTTGCCAATAAATTTTTGTACCAGATACTTTGGTGCTCGAACCTATCCATTTTAATTATTTTTTTCATAGTTTTTTCCCTTTAGAGATCACTAAATAAATATCTTGAGTGTTACTTATTGAGTCCAATGGATTGCTATTTAGAATCACAAGATCTGCCAATTTACCTTCATCAATAGTTCCAATTTGATCTTCAATGTTTAAGAATTCAGCAGGGGTAATGGTGGCCGAACGCAAGACTTCTCTTTGGGTCATCCCAGCCTCAAAGAGCAGTTCTAATTCCTTGTGGAGACTATAACCTGGAGTAAGGTATCCAATGGGCGTGTCCGTTCCTGCAATGATTCTCACCCCTTCCTCATTCATTATTTTGACCAGATCCAAGCTCCATTCATCAAAGATCATATCATTCTCACTGGCACTTTCTCCTGACAATTTATCCGATCCCTCTTGCCAATCATCACGAGCTTCTGTTGGTAGATATTGATAAGTTTTCTGCCATTCTGGGTCGGCATAAAATCGCCTTGAATCAAGCGTATTAATGGTGAGCGTTGGTGTTTGAAAGACACCGAACTCTGCTAATTTCTTAATAATCCTTAAACATCTCTCAGGATCATGATTACCAATTGCATAGTATCTTTGTGAGGAATGTATCTTTGTTCGGAGAGCTGAACCTGCAATAGCATTTTCATTTTCCAGTTCTTTCCTTCGTTTAGTTAATAGTTCTGGTGCGTCTAGGGAGCAAGCAATATCCATGTTTCTAACATGCTGCATGCCGCCAAGACCTGCTTCTATGGCTTCTTCTAAATCAATGCTCAAAGGTATATGTCCGGTGACTCTCAAATTGTTTTTTCTGGCGATTTGTAACAGCTCTAGATAGGTTTCTTTTGAGAGCATTTCGTAGGATTTGAGAAAGGTGACACCTTTTTCTATCAAGCCATTGACCACATTCTCAATATCCGATGTTTCATCAATACCAATAGATAATTCAGGGAAACCAGGCTCCATTCCCTTATAAACTCGATCACGACCATCAATCAATGGTCCGGCATAAAAAAAGTCTTGGTGTTGAATCAGGATTCGCTTCTATGAAATCTATTGAAGGTCGAAGTTTTTCCATGATAGCTCCAGTGTCTCTAATGCTGGTGATCCCATTTTTTAGAAATAATCTGAAATAGCTTTCATGATCTATCTCCGGAATAAAGGTTAAATGCACATGAGCATCCCAGAGACCCGGGATCAGGAATTTATCGCTTCCATCAATGATTTTAAATGATCTTCTTTTTGATCAGGAGTAAAGTTGATTGGAATTAATAATGGATTTTATTTTCCCCGTTTTCAATAAGGACTGTTTGGTTTGATCGAACAGGATTCTCTGCATCAATCAGAGTAATATTTTCAATAATCAAACCCCCATGAGCAGGGTATCTCCATAGACAGCACAAGACTTAAAATGACAGTAAATTTTCTATAGCTTTATAAACCCTCCGAAATAACAAAGTCTCTAAATGAACAGTCCTTAATATGTACAACGGCATTTTGGTAATCTTCTCCAGCATATACTGATTGTGCAACTTCATAACTAGGGAATTCAACCAAAACCGTTCTTTCAAGTTTCGCATTCTCTTTATTAACTTGATTGCCACCACGAACTAGAAATCGACCATCGTTTTTTTTGACAATAGCAGGGAACAGCCTCAGCATACAGCTCAAAGGCTTCCTGATTATGGTAAATGCATCTAACTATCCAATACCCCTTCATAGGGCCATACCTCCAAACCATGGATTGCGTTTCTAATATCCATGCTTAAATTTACACTTCCAACTCTTGCTTTTCGCTCCAGGTCAAACAAAGTGATGGTTGATGGTGACGAGCCGACCGCGATGAAATTTTGATCAAACAGGCATAAACCCCTAGCGAACCCTTGGCGTGCTATTCGGCTATCATCAAGATCAGTATGAGTTAACTCGCCCTCTGCATAAATGGGAATTTTTAGATTTGTCTCCTCACCTTCGCGACTAACAGACCTAACACAGTCGCTTTGCGTATCATTAAAAATCACACCTCTTTTAAAAGGTCTAGCATTGTGTGTGCCTTGAGGGGAAAACTGCAATATTCATTAGGGATTGAGATCACTATCCAAGGGGAATCAATGCATCGGTTCTCAGACCGCTAGTAAAGAGCCCTTTTTTGGAGCATCTGACATTATTCAAGTGTAGATTATTTGCCATTTCAGGTCCGTCCTCTGTCTGCGGATCAAACAGTTGGGACTTCCAGCCTTTTGGGGCCTTTCGCAGATGTATGCCCCGAGTGAATTCATCCCGATCAAGATCAAATACCAAGATACTGTCACAGCCTGTTGAGGTAACAAACAAAAGGTTTTCATGCTTGTTAATTTCATGAGCATGCTTTAAGAAATAGTTCTTGTATGAGCGTTTGACATTAAACTGTGAGTCATAGACAAATATCTCATCACTGGCAGCAATAAAAATCTCGCCACCACTAAATTCAATGCCTCGCAATCCTCGATCCCAACCTCGACCGGTAAAATCAATTCCCGAATCATTCCAGTCAACCATGAGTTTTGCAATTTGTTTTTCAAAATCAACTAAATAAATACCCCCATGACTCTCCCCTTGTTGGCTTCCTCGGACAACAGATGTGGCTATGAATGTAGGCAGTGTTTTCATTTTTTTATTGTAATCGAAATGGAATTACACATTAAAACTAAATTAGATAATTTCTATGATAAGGTTTGACCTATGCTGATTATAAAACTCTATGCGTTGATTTCGCTTTTAATCTTTATCTCGACAAATACTTTCGCAGAAGATGACGTTTCCCACATATATTGTGGGCAAATGCTCGATGTTGAGAGTGAGGAGATAATCGATGGAGTTATGATTTCTGTGGATCCTAAGACTGAGAAAGTCATCGAGGTCAATTCCAATATCCAGCTAGCTGCTGCTAATAATACTTTTTGATCTAAGCGATTATTTTTGTCTACCCGGTTTAATTGATATGCACACCCATATCTCAGAAAAAACCTCCAGTGATTTGAGTGAATTTTTAACTCGTTCACAAGAAGAGCAATTAGTCGAAGCTCGAGAAAACGCTCAGACAACTCTCGAGGTTGGTTTTACCTCCATCAGAGACGTTGGTGTTTATATTGCATGGACAGATAAACGGCTAAGGGATGAGATTAATCAGGGATTAACTCCAGGGCCAAGGATGCAAATTTCAGGGTACTATCTCACTATTCCAGGCGGGGGAGGAGATATCGATATACCCGATTATAAGGGCAAGGTTCCAGGGCACATTCGCCAGGGCGTGACTCGAGGTGAGGATCAATTTAGGCAAAGAGCAGAGAAGGCGGTTAACGGCGGCGCTGATCTTTTAAAGATGATCGCATCAGGGGCTGTTCTTGCATACGGCAGCACCCCCGGGAGTCCTGAGATGGACCCAGATGAGATTGAGGCTGTCGTTAGTGTTGGTCAAGAGGCTGGGGTTAGGGTCACAGCTCATGCTCACGGTGCCGAGTCCATCAAACAAGCAATATTAGCGGGGGTTAACAGCATTGAACACGCTTCCTTAATCGACGATGAGGGAATCCGATTGGCTAAAGAGAAAGGTGTGGCTTTATCAATGGATATTTACAACGGTGATTATATAAACACGGTTGGTGTCATTGAAGAATGGCCAGAAGAATTCTTAAGAAAAAACAGAGAAACAACTCAAATTCAAAGAGAAAATTTTACAAAAGCACATCAGGCAGGAGTCATAATAGTTTACGGCACCGACGCGGGTGTTTACCCACATGGCGACAATGCAAAACAGTTTGCCTACATGGTTAATTATGGCATGACGAGTCTTGAAGCTATTCAATCAGCTACCATTGTTGCTGCAAAGGTGATGAATTGGGAGGACAGAGTTGGGCAAATCAAGCCAGGTTATTTTGCAGATATTATTGCTGTAAGAGATAATCCTTTGCTAAATATTCGTTTACTCGAAGACATTAATGTAGTTATTAAAGGGGGTGTGGTTTATAAAGCCAATTAAAATCATGAAAAAATATCGCATCTTAGTCTCTTTGCTTTTGTTATCAAGTTTTATCGGAGTTAACACCAAAGCGATGCCAGTAATGGACATTCCCGAAGTGATTATGACAGGCGTTCCTTTCGAAATAAGTGTCTCTGAGTTTGATCAAGAAAGAGTATGCGAGTATCAATTATTAATTGATCAGGCTATCTATCAACCTGCTCAGTGTAATGCGGGTATCCTAAGCTTTGAGTTTTTATCGATAGAAGATAGGTCTAACAATCAACTCTCACTACTAATCGGCGATCAAGAGATTTCAACTAAGGAATTAAATGTTTTGTGGGGGTGGATGTCTATTATGCCGCCATTAATTTCAATTCTAGTGGCGCTCTTTTTCAGGAGCGTTATCCCAGCACTGTTTTTAGGAATTTGGATTGGGTCTTTCTCTATTCTAGGTTTTAAGATAAGTGTTTTATGGCAAAGTTTTCTGGATGTGATTGCAAAATATGTAAAACAAGCGCTGGCAAACCCAGATCATGCCGCCATTATTATTTTCAGCCTCATGATAGGCGGGCTTGTAGGTATTATTTCAAGAAACGGCGGCATGTTAGGGATTGTTAATGCACTCAAGGGTTTTACCACCTCAGCAAAACGTGGCCAATTGATCACCTCGACTCTAGGTCTTACCATCTTCTTTGATGATTATGCCAACACCTTAGTCGTCGGAAACACCATGCGTAAAGTTACGGATAGGCTAAAGATTTCTAGAGCAAAGTTAGCATTTCTTGTGGATGCAACTGCAGCCCCAGTGGCCTGTATTGCATTAATCACTACGTGGGTGGGCTATCAGATCGGCATGATAGATGTTTCAGTCAATCAGATTGATGCAATTAATCAATCAGCCTATTCAATTTATCTCAACTCTATTTTGTATAGTTTCTACCCAATTTTTATGCTCGTTTTTGTTTTTACCATTGCAGGATCAGGCAGAGATTTTTCCACAATGTACGATTATGAGGTTGCAGCAAGACAGGGAAACGATAGATCAATCCAAGAAGCTTCAGCTGGTTATACCAATGAATCAGAATCTAAACAACTTGAAGCAAAAGACCCAGAGAGAGCCAGAGCTGTGAACGCTTTCTTGCCAATATTGGTCTTTATTATAAGTGTCATCAGTGGATTGTTTGTTACCGGAGAAGGGGATAATATTCAGGATATTATTGGTTCTGCCGATGCCTATCAAGCGCTCTTATGGGGCTCTTTAATCGGGGTAATGACGGCATTCTTACTCTCTGTTTCACAAGGGTTAATGAGTTTGGAGGAAACGGTGCAATCTTGGTATGAAGGCGTTAAATTTATGATCTTTGCCATTATTGTGCTCATTCTTGCATGGTCTTTGGGTCAAACCACTGAGCTTCTTCAAACGGCCCAATACCTTGTCTCAATTCTGGGTGAATTTTTACCGGTAGCCTATGTGCCCACCATAATTTTCATTCTAGCAGCGGCAACTGCTTTTGCCACAGGTACGAGCTGGGGAACCATGGGGATATTTTATCCCATTGTTATTCCCCTCGCATGGCAGGTTCTTTTTATAAATGGCGTTGCTGATGTTGAGCATATGCATATCATATACTCTTCAGTTGCTTGTGTTTTATGTGGAGCTGTCTGGGGCGATCATTGTTCGCCGATATCAGATACTACAATTATGTCGTCAATGGCATCCGGTTGTAATCACATTGATCATGTTGCAACTCAATTCCCTTATGCGATGATCGTGGGATCCATTGCATTATTACTTGGAACCATTCCCACCGGCTATGGTTGGTCACCGTTTTTGATGATTCCTTTAGGGGTGTTGATGATTTTTTCAGTAATATTCCTTTTTGGAAAAAGGATCGATTAATCATCATGGACGTTAAGCAAAGCAATAAAATCTTTAATGGCGTTCATCAGGTTTGTTCGCATGCCTCTGAATCGACAAACTGTGAAATGACTTTCTCAATTTATCTTCCAGAAAATCCCGATTCTAGTAATCTCAAAACATTAATTTGGTTGTCAGGTCTTACATGCACTGAAGAAAACTTTCGGATTAAATCCGGGGTTCAAAGGATTGCCTCAGAATTAAATATGATTATTGTCTCTCCAGATACAAGCCCTCGAGGCGAGGCTGTGCCTGACGATGAACACTATGCCTTGGGGCAGGGCGCAGGGTTCTATTTAGACGCCACTGCATCACCATGGAACAAGCATTTTAAAATGTACTCATACATCACCAAGGACTTGTTGGGGGTTATCACTAATAACTTCGATATTGATACTGAGAAAATAGGAATATTTGGCCATTCCATGGGAGGCCATGGCGCCCTTTCAATTGCTATCAAAAATCCGAAATTATTTAAAACAGTTTCAGCGTTTTCACCCATTTGTTCTCCCATAAAAGTGGGCTGGGGGAAAAATGCATTTGCTGCTTATTTGGGCGATGAAATCTCTGCCTGGGCTGACTATGATTCAACGGAATTAATATTAAATAAAGGTTGGTCTTCAGATATTCTGGTGGATCAAGGTCTTGATGATGAGTTTCTCGATGAATATTTAAAGCCAGAACTTCTTTCAGAGGCTTGTCGTCAGAAGGGGGTCAATCTAGAATTAAGGCAACACGATGGTTACGATCACAGTTATTTTTTTATTGCCAGTTTTATTGAAGATCATCTTAAATGGCATGATCAGAGGTTATAGAGTCTCTCTTAACTGATCCAAATACCAGCTTATAAATCGCTTTTCAGTTGATTCTTTTTCAGAAAAAGGACCCGAGGAATACTTTCTTGAATTAACACCTTTCTGATTATTCACAATAATTCTCTCGTCGGCTTTGGTGGTTACATCCCATAACCAGATCAGACGTTCGATATCATAATCTCCTCCTTCTTTAGCATCTTTATCAACCATCCAGTAAACATCACATTGACTAGTGTGATGACTAACAGGGGTAAACACATAGGCCACAACGTGATCAGAATAAGCGAGCAAGAAACTCACTGGGCCTAGACTAAAATCAGAGGCCCCCGGGTTATAGTCTGATATATCTCCTATCAGGGGAGCCAATGCTTTGCCGTCTTCACTACCAGTTAAATAACCTCCAAACAGAGCATAGCGATGATAAGCGTATTGTTCTTGAGACTCAATTTGAACGTCATAATCCGCAGCTATGTCGTAATCCTTCATACCGCATTTATCCAGAGTCTCTTTCATCGGTTTTTGGGCTAATTCATACTCTTCACTGGATTCATCGTATTTTAAGCTGTGCGATTTTGCATATTCTGGATGAGCAGGAGCGCAGTGATAACATTCGTTATAATTTTCGACGGTGAGTTTCCAATTCGCATCAATGGAATAATTTCTATGAGCAGCTATCTTTAAATCTTTCATCCCAAACATCTGCATGGGTTCACTTAATTCTTGTTTCATCATTTCAACAGATTTTGGACGGTCTGAAAAATTAATCAAGATCAGTCCTTGAATCAGCTCAATGGAGCAGTTGTGGAGACCTAGGGTTTTTTTATCAATATCAACACTGAGATTTTTAGCAGCCACCAGATCGCCTTCTAGATTATAGGTCCATGCATGGTAGGGGCAAGTTAATCTCTTTACATTGCCTTTACTCTCAAGACAAACGTGAGAACCACGGTGTCTACAAACATTCATGAAGGCTCTAATCAAACCGTCTTTACCCCTAATGATAATCACTGATTCGGTAAGCAGATTAAAGAGAAAGTAATCGCCTGGATTAGGTATTTGAGATTCATGGCCTGCTAATAACCAGGAGTTCATATAGATTTTTTCAATCTCAAGATTAAAAATTTCTTTATCTTTATAAAATTTTTGATCTAGAGACCAGTCTTTAATCTGGTTATTAATTAGTTGTTCGAGTTTTTCCATATATTAAGAAAATAAGAGGTTGTAATGGCAGAAATTTATCACAAAATTAAATACTCTGCTGAGATTTTATTCGCGATGATTTATTGATCGGATCTTTTTCTTCGTCTTCTTTTTTTCATTGTCTTTACCTTTTTCTTTTTAGGTAATTTGACAACTTTTGCCAACTCATCAAATGGGTCTGATTCATGGGGTATGGACATGGCTCCAACAAAGTATTCTTGGAATAGGGGCTCTGTAGCGGTTTCTATTTTTTCTATCTTTCTCACCTGTTTTTCAATTTCTCTTCTGCTTTTTGTGTCCAGAAGGGCCATCCTTGCGCCTGTGCTCGCTGCATTCCCAGCTGAACTTACTTCATCTAGCTCACAATCAGGTATCAAGCCGAGTACCATGGCATATTTCACATCAATATGACTACCAAAGGCACCAGCAAATCTAATCTTATCTATTTTCTTGATATCCAATTTATCCATCAGCAATCTTGCCCCGGCATAGAGTGCGGCCTTAGCCAGCTGAATCGCTCGAATATCATTTTGAGTAACAATTATTTTCTGCTCACCGTCATAGAGCATATAGGAATAAGTCCTGCCATCTTTAAAAAGACATTGATTGTCTTTAGCTGCTTCCTGATTCATTAGTCCGTCTGAAGAAATGATGCCTGATAAATACATTTCTGCTACAGCTTCTATGATTCCAGACCCACAAATACCTGTTATCCCAATATTCTTTGTGCTTTCTGCAAAATCATCATCATCAGACCATAAATCTGAGCCTATGACCTTGAAGCGAGCTTCTAAAGTTGATGGGTTGATTCTGACTCTTTCAATTGCCCCGGGAGCAGCTCTTTGTCCCGAATTAATTTGAGCCCCTTCAAAGGCTGGTCCCGTGGGACTTGAGGCGGCCAAAATTTGGTTTTTATTGCCAACCACTATTTCGGCATTGGTTCCCACATCAACGATAAGATTCATTTTTTTCTGATCGTAGGGTTTCTCAGTAAGGATGACAGCCGCCGCATCGGCTCCAACATGCCCAGCTAAACAGGGTAGAACGTAAATTTCAGCTTGAGGATGAATATCCAATCCATAATCGGCAGCGCAGATAGCAAGTGCTTCACTGGTTTCCAGTTTAAACGGTGCAACACCTAAAGGTACTGGGTCAAAGCCAAGGAAAATATGGTGCATAACCGGATTACCAACCACTGTGGTCTCCATTACAAGATTAGGTTCAATCTCTGACTCAGAACAAGCTTTGTTTATCAGGTTGTTAATCGCATCGCGTACAACTTTTGTCAGTTCAATTTGAGATCCTGGATTCTGCATACAATAGGACACTCGACTCATAAGATCTTCTCCGAACCTTATTTGTGGGTTCATAGAGCCTTGACTTGAGATTACCTTGCCATTTTTCAAGTCACATAAATTAACAGCGATTGTGGTGGAACCAATATCTATAGCAGCACCGTATATTGCCTCGATTAATCCAGGCCAAATCCCTATAACCTTAGTCTGATCTCTGACTGCAACAGTAAAGCCTTCAGAAGGATCTTTAATCGCATCAGCTAGTGTTTTTGAACTGCATGTTATTGTTTCTATGTTTAAAGACCAATCTTCATGGAGTTTGTTTTTTAATAGCTTTTCTAAATTTTCAGATAAGTCTATTGTTGAGTCGATGTAATAGAGTCTCGTTATTGGATTAATAAAAATATCAGTAGCTTCAAAATCTTTTCTAACTATTTGCTGATGAAGTTGGCTTTCTGGAGGGACATCAATGACAACATCGCCAAGAAGTTTTGACTGGCAACCCAGTCTTCTCTCTTTTTGTAATGATTTTCGTTTTGCGTATTTTTTTTCAGGTTCTGAAACGTCTGAGAGATGCGAAGAGTCAGATGTAATGCCATGTTTTGCGAATTGACCCTCTGCTAGCTCTATCTG
Source organism: Woeseia sp. (assembly GCA_019653755.1). Classification (GTDB taxonomy): domain Bacteria; phylum Pseudomonadota; class Gammaproteobacteria; order Steroidobacterales; family UBA11654; genus CACPJA01. The sequence goes on from BPCL01000002.1 coordinate 135,766, forward strand.
GCATCGACCACAAATAGCCCTTCCACCGCATACAGAATCTAAATCTACTCCGAGTGATCTTGAGGCGTCAAGGATGGTTGTTCCCTTTGGGAAGGACCCTCTTTTACCTGAGGGCATGAACGCAATTTTGAATTCTTTTTTCTCGGCCTCAGCCATAAAATGTCGGACTAAGCACGTCTCTTTCTGCGGCTTCTTTTCTGATTAGGGTCTCGAAAACTCATTATCCAGTCAGAGCATTCTGGATCATGCCCCATCACCACATTAGCTCCTTTAACCGATTGCATGATTTCTTTCTCTAATGGGTTAGTGATTGCACAAGGCATGCCACTGGCAATTGCCATAGCAATAAAGGCAGTATTTAGCCCATGACGATTAGGTAAGCCAAAGCTTAGGTTAGAGGCACCGCAGGTGGTGTTTACTCCCAGTTCATTTTGTAATTTCTTTATTAATTCTAGGACCTGTCTGCCAGCATCATTAATTGCTCCTACAGGCATAACCAGTGGATCAATAATTACATCCTCTTTTGGGATTCCATGATCCATTGCTCTTTCTACAATTTTTCTCGCAACATCAAACCTAACATTGATATCCTCAGATATTCCAGAATCATCATTGGAAATTCCTATGACAGCACAGCCGAATTTTTTTACTAAAGGCAGGACAGTTTCTAAACGCTCTTCTTCACCGGTTACTGAATTCAGAAGGGCTTTGCCTTCATAAGCTTCAAGGCCACGTTTAAGAGCTTCAACTATTGATGAATCAATACATAAAGGGACATCAGTGATGCCTTGAATTAATTTTATTGAGTCGGCCAAAATTTTAGGCTCATCAGCCAAAGGGACTCCTGCATTGACATCGAGCATTTGTGCACCTGCAGCCACTTGACTTAATGCGTCCTCTCTAACTCTCTCAAGATTACCCGCTTTCATTTCTTCTGCGAGTAACTTTCTGCCTGTTGGATTTATTCGTTCACCAATAATTACAAAAGGTTGGTCCGAACCAATAATGACTTCTTTTGTTTTAGAACTAATGACGGTTTTTGGCATTCTTTTCTCCTATCTGGTTTTACACCTTTAGCTTTAATTGTTTTTTCAAGAACTTCATCATCAAATTGACTCTCCAGCTGATTCACCAGATTATCAACCAGCTCTTGAGGATTTCCTTCCATAGCTACTGTTTCCCTTCTCCATTCGGACATATAGGCTTCACTGGAGCCTTTACCAGCTCTCATTGCAGCTCGATCAATCGCCAGTTCAAATTTTGGATTAAGTTGTTTTTTATACTTCTCTCTACCTACTTTGTAAATAACATGAGAAGGTATGTCTCTCCAATAAATTGTGATCATCTTACCCATCAGTTAACCGCTTGTTTTAATTGTGATTCAACATTATCCAACCCTGTGTATTGGAAAGAGTAATCTAAGTCCAAAAAATCTGCATACTTTTTAGCATCATTTTGTAATGATTCTGATCTAGTTTGAGCTAAATAAACAACTTTTTTATAATGTTTGAAATATTCATTTTTTAATTCTGGATATTTATCTATCGCTAAACCTTCAACTACTAATCTTTGAAAATGTTTAACCAGAAAATCGGTTAAATAAAGTGTGCCGATTTCTTGATCAGTAAACTCTTTAAATCTTCTTTGCCCTGAAAAAAATTCATAGCAATGAGCTCCATCTAATCTTTCAAGATTGTATTCTTTTAGAAATGAGTCCAGCATGCCGCCTGTGCCACAATCAGCATAGGCAACAAAAACCTTTGAAAACTCATCTTTTAAGGCAATGTATTTTTCTTTAATTTTCTCTGGGATTAACTTTGGGGTGTTATGCAGTTCTGCATTGAGGCATTGGATGGTGACATGATCCCATGAGTTGAGCTTTTTTATTTGGTTGAGTTCCAATGAAAGTGCCCCGCAAGCAATAATAAGTACTTTCGAGGTCATTTTTAATTCTGAGCAGCCACCAATTCTTTCATGGTTTCTACAGCACTTCCTGCATCCATACAATAGGCATCAGCACCAATGGCCTCTGCAAATTCATCATTGAGGGCGCGCCACCGACCATGATAATGTATTTGTCTCTTAGTCCTCTTTGTTTGAGCTCATCAATCACAACTTTCATATAAGGCATTGTTGTTGTTAGTAGAGCTGACATACCTAATATCGTTGCATTGTGTTCTTCTAGTGCGTTTATAAATTCATCCACATCGGTATTGATTCCAAGATTAAAAACCTCAACCCCCGCACCTTCCATCATCATGCCAACAAGGTTTTTACCAATATCGTGGATATCTCCTTTTACTGTTCCTATTACCATTCTGGCTATGGGCTCAATACCAGATGCTGAAAGTATAGGTTCCAATAAAGCCATGCCAGCTTTCATGGCGTTTGCTGCTAACAGAACTTCTGGAACAAATAAGATACCATCACGGAAGTCATCGCCGACTACAACCATTCCCTCTACTAGAGCTACATCTAAAACCTTGGTGGCTTCCCATCCTCTATCTAAAAGGATCTGAGTTCCTTCTGCAATTTCCTCTGCTAAGCCGTCATAGAGGTCTTCATGCATTTGTTCAACGAGTTCATCGTTGTTCAATTCTGAAAGGATAATGTCATCAAATTCTTCGGTCACAATCTTATTCCTCAATTTTCCGATATATAGTACTTGAGGAGAGATTATTTAGCTACAAAGTCCTTCTTCTTTTTCTTCTTCGTTTGGTGCCCACTTTTGATGATTCTGGATTAATGTAGCTGTTTATCATGTTTTTATTGCCTTCTGTCATGGATCCCAAATCACTAATAATTTTATCTACATCTGTTGCTTGAGATGAGGGGCTATAATTTTTTAATGATTCTGACATCGCCCTAATATGTACATGGGTTGTTCCACAACAACCACCAATGATTTTAGCACCCATATCAATAGCATAACGAGCATATTGAGCCATCATTTCAGGTGTTCCATTGTAGGTAATCTTATCCCCTCTAAACTCAGGTATACCGCAATTTGCTTTTGCTACAAGTATCATGTTTTCATCTGGCTTGTATGACTTAAAACATATTAAGGATCCAATTAATTCAGAGGCGCCTATTCCACAGTTAGCTCCATAACCAAAGACGCTAGGGGAAAAACTCGCAGTTAGATCAGTAAGCTTTGCAGGTTCTAAGCCCATCATTGATCTTCCATGTGTATCAAAACTGTATGAGCAAATTATGGGTAAATTTGTTTCTTGGGCTCCAAGTAAAGCGGCTTCCATCTCTTCTTCTGATGACATTGTTTCAATCCATATGAAATCAACACCGCCTGCTTTAAGAGCTAGACTTTGTCTGAGAAAGGCGTCTTTAGCCTTATCTTTTGATAAATCACCGAGTGGCTCAATAATTTCACCAGTAGGACCTATAGACCCTGCTATAAAAACTTCTTTCTTTGTGTTTTTAGCTGATTTCTTAGCGATTTCAGCAGCTTCAAAATTAATTTCATCTACTCTATCCTCATCACCGTGAAGGGATAATCTAAATTCATTTGCTCCAAATGAATTTGTAAGCAAGATATCAGAGCCTGCTTGTAAGAAGCTCTCATGATTTGATCTAACTCGATCAGGATGCTCAAGATTCCATAGCTCAGGAGGGTATCCGGACTCTAATCCCATATCAAATAAGTTCGTACCTGTGGCCCCATCTGCCAATAGGTAACCTTTGTCTTTAATTTTTTCTATAATCCTCAACATAAGTTCCAAAAAAAAACCTGACTGCTATTGCATATCAGGTTTTTAGGAAGTTTGTCCTTTACCTTTTTAGCAATATTTTTATAAGCACCTGCAATCTGGTTCAAATCAGTGCATTTAGAAACTTATTATGATTATTAAGTGATTACTAGTAAAAATGGAGTTAAAAAGATAACTCTATTTCCAGTGTGAATTAGGCTTCATCCTGTCCTTACTGAGTTTTATTGGGAAATTAGACCTTATTTTTTCATCTGTCTTGCTATCAATATAATTCGGGTAATAGTTTTTCATCATCCCATTTAATTTTTCATGAGCAAGGTCATATATTGATTGTTTGCCTTGATCTTCCCATTCTTGGGTGGTTCTTCTGTCAGCTAAATCAGGGTATAAAAACTCAGTTTCCATCAGCTCTATGGTTTGAGGATGTTTTAAATAGTGACCGTCTCCATAGACAACATCATTGATTACGTTATAAGACAAACTTTCATCATTTACTTCAATGCCTTTAACAAGCCTAAGGATATTGCCTGACATATCATTATCGATAAGAGCCCCTCAAAAGACCAGCCCATGATACTGCCAAGAGCTCCTGCATAATGCGATACAACATTGCTGCCCGCAAGCACCGCGGCAGTGGTTGTAATTGCTTTTTCATAACCTGCTTGTGCATCCATGGTCTTGGAATCAGTCATTCCACAAGCAACACTAGAAACCAATCCATAGAAATTACACATTTGTGCAGTAGCTGCCATAATTAAGGCTTGTTCACCGCTACCGCCAGTGAAAGCTCCTGTCCTTAAGTCTGAAATAAAGGGCCACATTTCAAAATCGCAATATGAGCCAGGTCTGATCATATTTACAACACATAAACAGGCGAGTGTTTCAGCAAATGATTGCACCAAGATACCTGCTAGAGAAGCAGGAGCAGTGGTTCCTGCTTGTGGTGCCGTGCAGACTCCGATATAAAGACCTAATTCCGCCATTCTCACCATTACTTCTGCATTATCTTGACCAAACCTTAAGGGCGACACAATTGGACAGCCTCCAATTTCTGCAAAAGGGCGTTTTATATACTCACCTTCTCCTCCGAGAAAGGTATCAAAGAGATTAATTATGGGCTCAATATGATCCACGTTATCAACTGCAAGACCAATCCCTTTCTCTGTTCCTGAGATCGCTGCATAAGCAGCATTGATATCATGGGTGAATTTATCTTGGCTGTATTCAGTGATGGCAAAGGGTTGCCCAAATTGATGTATATGTTCCAATTGATCACAAAGTCTAGCCGCGTCGTAAATATCTACTAGCGTGGTCGGCCGAAATGATTGTGATTCATATTCAAAAATTGAAATTGGTTCTCCAGAGGTGGATAGGTATGTTTTTTCCCAGAGACCATATAATCGTATTTAGGGTTTATGGCATACATAAGATGCTCTTTAGGGGCTATATCTAATAGATCTTCAACTAAGGACCTAGGAAATTTAAGGCGGTTATCATCACCAAGAGTGCATCCTTTATCTAGGTATGATTAAGTATTTCTGGAATGGGGTCACCTATGCCTATATTTTCGAGCACATCTAAGGCAGTTTTATGAATTTTTTGAATGTCTGAGTCGCTAAGAGGTTTGTATTGCCCACCTTCTAGACCTGGATAGACAATCGCTTTTTTTTCCGTGCTCTGTCTTATAGCTCTACGAGCTTTGCTACCGCCACTTCTACGTTTTCTTTCTGTCATACGATTTAGAAACGGTCTTTTGTTGGCTTGATCACATCTCTTGAAATTTCGATAGGGTAGGTGTCTCGGACTTTTTTATCCGTTTCATCATCTATGTAAACTGGATAATGTGAGTTAAGTATCTCTCTCGCTCTTTTTTCAGCTCTTTGTCTCATATCAGGCGAACCTTCAGCTTCCCATTCCTCTTGTGTGCTTCTATCCGCAAGTGTTGGATAAAGATATTCGGTTTTCATGAGTTCAAGGGTTTGTGGGTCTCTTAAGAAATGCCCCTCACCTTCAACAGTATCTTTTATAGCCCTATAAGATAAAGTTTCTTCGTTTACTTCGATACCTCTTACTGTCCTCATAACCATTCCTAGCATGTCATTATCAATAACAAGTGATTCAAAAGAATAGCCCATAAGGCTTGCCATCATTCCAGAAGACTCGAAACATTATTGCAGCCGGCAAGCGCTGCTAGTGCAACCGTTATACCTTTCTCATAACCTGCTTGTGCATCAGGGCTTTTTGAATCTGTCATACCAGCGCCCACAGAGCTAGCCAGACCATAGTGATTGGTAATTTGTGCGGATGCAGCACTCATTATAGCTTCCTCCCCACTGCCTCCTGAAAAAGAGCCTGTCCGTAGATCTGTGACAAACGGCCAAGGGCCAAAAATAACTGGGTGACCGGGTTTGATTAAATCAATCAATAACAAACTGGCCAGTGTTTCTGCAATCACCTGAACGAGTGAACCTGCTAAAGCAGCCGGTGATGTTGCTCCAGATTGTGGGGCAATTACAACCCAGACAGGGGCATTCATTTCTATGGATGCTACTGCCACCTCACAATTATCGGTGCCATAGCGGAGTGGCGAGACCACTGTACATCCACCTCCATGAGCAAATGGTCGTTCTAAGAATTTACCCTCACCTCCAGCAATCATATCCAGCATTTCAATGGTTGGTTTGACATGATCTCCGCTAGCAAAAGTCAGTGCAGTATGTTTCTGTGTCCCTACAACACTGGCATAGGCTGTATTGATATCAGTCTTTAATAAGTCTGTAAATTCTGTAGCTACTACTACTCGGGAATAACTATGAACATTTTCAAGGTAGTCGACCAACCGGGCAATATCATAGACATCATTTATTGTCGAAGGCCTGTATTTTTTAGCCCCTAGATCGAGCATTGTTACTGCTTCGCCTCCACCGTATAAGTTAACTTTTTTATCCGACATATCCACATCATGCTTAGGGTCTCTTCCATACATGACAAAGTCTCTGCCAGCTCTTGCTATAACATCTTCCACTAGTGATCTTGGGAATAATAATCGACCTTGATCTGTAAAAGTGCAGCCGTTCTCTAAGGCAATCTCTTTTAATTCTGGGAGAGGGTTGGCCATACCAATATTTTCTAGAACATCTAAAACAGTTTGATGAATCTGTTCTAGATCATGATCAGTTAAGGGCTTAAATCTACCACCAATCATTCCTTTTTCGACTACAGGTCTAATATTTTGATTCTCTGTAGAGGTTTCTTTACTTCTTCTGGTTCTTCTTCTTGCCATTATGTAAAATCCTTAGTTGATCAATAGAACAATATTACACTGTTTGTTAAGCAAAAAAATTAAGAATTCAAAAACAAAGGAAATGGTAAATACAGAAACAGAACATGTGGCTTCTTATTATGCAGCTACAATAAATGAGCATAAAAACTACCCAATGCTCAATGAAGATATAACATCAGATGTTTGTATTGTAGGGGCTGGCTTCACTGGAATTAACACCGCATTAAACCTGGTTAAAAAGGGTTATAAAGTAGCGGTGATTGATTCGGCACGAGTTGGTTGGGGAGCGAGTGGCAGAAATGGAGGCCAGTTAATTTCTGGGTTTACCTACAGTAATAAATTTGAACAATTTGGAGAGGAAGTTGCTCAATCAGTTTGGAAACTTGGTGCGGATTGCAGTGATTTGGTCAGAGAGACCATAAAAGAGTTTGATATTGATTGTGATTTAAAAGAAGGCTTCATTGAAGTGGCTCTTAATAATGTCCAAATGGATGAACTTGTGGAGAGGAAAGAAGAGTGGGATCGGCGAGGTTACCAACATAATCTCACACTAGTGGATAACAGCGAAATTAATGATTATGTTGGCTCATCAAATTATATAGGCGGCATGATAGATTCAGGTAGTGGGCATCTTCATCCTTTGAACTTAGTATTAGGGGAAGCAAAAGCGGCCAATAATCTTGGTGTATCAATCTATGAGAAAACGAAAGCCTTAAACATCAAGCCAGGTAAAGAGGTTCTTATAGAGACAGATCAAGGTTCGATTAGAGCAAAGCATCTAGTTTTAGCTGGCAATGCATACATAGGTAAGCTCAATCCAAAATTAAGACGCATGATTATGCCTTCAAACAGTTGCATTATTGCCACTGAGCCATTAGGTGATGAGAGGGCAAAAGAGATCATTGCTAAGGATATGGCTGTTTGTGATCTCAATACCATTCTTGATTATTATCGATTGTCCTCAGATAAGAGGCTTCTTTTTGGAGGGCGATATAATTTTTCAGGTAATGAGCCTAAAAATATTGATCAAAATCTGAGAAAAAGAATGTTAAATGTTTTCCCTGATCTGGATGATGTGAGAATAGATTATGCTTGGGCCGGAAATGTTGCCGTTACCGTTCATCGTATTCCTCAACTTGGAAGATTGACTGACAACATTTTCTATTCTCAGGGCTATTCAGGGCATGGAGTTGCGCCTACTCATATGGCAGGAAAAATCATAGCCAATGCAATTAGTAATGAATGGGATATGATTGAGACGCTGTCTAAAATTAAGCACATTCAATTGCCAGGCGGTAAGTGGTTCTCTAGCACAGCGATGTCATTGGGCTTGCTCTACTATAGACTGCAAGATTTCATAGCCAGTAAATCTTGAATTAGACCTTATCTTTATTCCAGCTTTTTTTACTGTTGGCGCTATAGCAGAAAGGTTTCTGGGTGCCATGAGATGGGCGCCATGAACACCGTCAATTTCTTGGAATTGGTTTATTAATTCTGCACAAATCTCAATACCTTCCTCTATTTGATTTTCTGATTGCTCCATCCTTTGACCATGCTATCTGGGATTACAGTTCCAAAGAGTTTATCTCTCATCCACTTGGCTGATTTGTCGCTTCTCAGCGGACCGATTCCGACAATGAAAAAGAGTTGTTCTGATAACCCTGAATCAACGATATATTTCATATAGGTTTTTAATAAATCCACATCATAACAAAATTGCGTTTGTATAAATTTTGCCCCGAGCTCAGCTTTTTCTTTAAGAGCAACTGGTTCCCAGTTTTCTTCTGGTTCATGAATGATTGCAGCGCCAGCAGGGAAGAATTTTGATCTGGTTTGCAGCTCTCTGCCTGACATTGTTTGACCATCATCATTCATGGATTGCATGATGGATAGAATTTTCTTTGAATTGATATCAAATACTGCTTTCGCATCAGCTTGATCTCCATTTTTTATAGGATCTCCAGCCAGAGTTAGAACATTATTAATACCCAGAGCCGAAGCTCCCATAAGATCACTCTGTATTGCTAATCTGTTTCGGTCTCTGCAGGTGACTTGGAAAATAGGATCAATTCCTTTGTTTCTCACAATGTTGCAACCAGCCAGACTCGACATATGCGCTGTAGCACCTGGATTATCAGTTACATTAACTGCGTGAACATGACCTTTTAGTAAATCAATTTTTTCCTCCATCTCTATAGCAGAGGCACTAATAGGTGCAGGAATTTCTGCAGTTATTGCAAAACCATCAGAGTTTAAAGTCTGTTCTAGGGTTTTGATATTATCGCTCATAAGCTTTCTCTTTTTTCGTCTTGAAATATACTCTTGATTAATCCAACGGCCATGATTATATACACAATCAGTAGCGGGGGTGAGATTAAAAGCACGATGGTTTGAAAAGGTTTTAATTTTTCAATCCCCTTGAGGTCAGGAGAATCGGCTGCGCCTATTAGCAATGCCAAAGGCAGTAAGGCAATAAAGAATGCCCAGAAGATCCTGTTCCAGGTTTCTGGATTCTCGCCAGCTTTCATTTTCTTAGTGGCTGATGAGGCTAGGGTGTATGCTCCTGAGTCAAAAGTTGTAGCCATGAAAACAAGGCTAAAGACTCCCACAAAGGGAAGAATCCATTTTCCCAAAACCATTCCAGATATGCTTCTTGAAACCATAACTGCTGGACTCTCATTGCTCCATATATCGATGAGAGGCATGATGCCATTTGTTTCTAGATAAATTGCATTGTTGCCCATGACCATAAAAAACAATGAGGTTCCTAGAGTTCCAAAGAATAAACTGCCGAGAATCATTGTCCGTATGGTTCTCCCTCTGGAGATTCTTGCAATGAATATGCCGACAAATGGGCCAAGACCAAAGAACCAAGCCCACATAAATATAGTCCAGGCTTTAGAGAATTCAGACTTTCCTAATGGCGGCGGACCAAGACTCATGGTAAAAAAATTCTTGATCATAAAGATCCAACTCTCGAAAGAGTTTTTGATTATGAAAAGAGTTGGCCCAAAGATTAGGATGTATATCAAAACAAAGAAGGCTATATAAGCACAGAATTTACTAAGCCTTTGTATGCCTTGTTCAACTCCAAAATAGATGCTAATTGAATAAATTACCATGCATAGCAACAGGCATGAAACAGTAAGGAGTAGATTTTGCTCGATAGAAAAGAATTCAGTGATTGTTGCACTCACTACCGGGGATGTGAAGCCTAAACCGGCCCCTAGAACGCCGACCAACGCGATCATGTAGATCAAATCTATTAATTGGGCTAATTTTTGATTACCCAAGACTGACTCACATCCTGTGCTTGTTTTTAAGCTACCCGAGTTTCTGGTGTGATAACTGTAACCAACAGCAACACCAGGGAAACAATAAATTGCCCAACCAATAATCCCCCAATGAAACATCCCATAACTTGAAGCCCAGGCAATTGCTTCGCTAGATCTGGGTTCAGCTCCAAAAGGTGGTTTTAGATAGTAGTCTACCCACTCGGTGGTTCCGTACAAAATTAAAGAGGCACCGACACCACAGCAAAATAACATAGAGGACCAACCAAAAAAACCGTACTCAGGTTGATCATCTTTTTGACCTAATACAATCTTTCCATATTTGCTGATAGCTAGAATCAATAGAAATAAAAGGGTTAAGAGCCCCATGATCAAATACATTGCACCCAAATTGCTTGCAACCCACTCGTAGGCTTGATCGAGTAGTTCATTGGTGGCCATGGGCACAATAAACATCGGTGCTAGTATGGCCAGAGTTGCTAAGACCGTTAGTGCAAAATTTGTCCAATCTATATTTTCTTTATTCTTAAGGATATCGTTTCTCTGACTAAATCAAGTTTTTACAGTTTAGATAAAAAGGATGAATAGTCCAGCCTCATCTAGTTTCCTATGAAATTCGAATAATTATGAATTATTGAGTATTATTACCCGCACTTTGTATTATGTTTAAGACATCTAAATTAGTTTTTAGTCCTCGAGTCAGGAAATCCCCATATTTTGACTCGACGATGAAGTATGGCGCACAAGCTTTCACAGTCTACAACCACATGTATCTCCCCATTGCTTTTGAGGGACCTGAAGAAGATTATAAAAAACTACTTAATGGTGTTCAGCTTTGGGATGTGGGTTGTGAGCGCCAGGTTGAAATTAAGGGTCCTGATGCTGAGGCTTTATCCCAATTTTTAACCCCTAGGAACATTAAAAAATGTTCCAAAGGCCAAGCAATGTATGCCCCTTTTCTAGATTTTAAAGGAGGATTTATTAATGATCCTGTGATGCTAAAGATTGATGAGGACCATTATTGGTTTTCTTTGGCGGATGGAGATTCTCTTCTATGGGCTCAAGGGATTGCTGCTGGATATAATTTTGATGTAGAAATCATCGAACCTGACGTATCGCCATTGCAAGTTCAAGGACCTAACTCAACACAATTAATGGCAAAAGTTTTCGGGGATTGGATTCATGAATTAGGGTTTTATAAGTTTAAGGAACTAACTCATGAAGGCATTCCTATGGTGATTGCTAGAATGGGTTACAGCAGAGAAAGATGTTATGAGATCTTCCTCCAAGATCATTCTAAGGGAGACGAGTTGTGGGAAATGCTTTGGCAGGAAGGCCAAGACTTGAATATAAGTGCCGGAACACCCAATGTAATATTGAGACTTGAGGCGGGCATTCTCAGTTATTTAGGCGATATGGACAGAACAAATAACCCGTATGAGGTTGGTTTAGATTGGATGATTGACCTTGATCAAGAAGATGATTTTATCGGTAAAGAAGCATTACGTGAAATTAATCTTAAGGGCCCAAAAAATAAATTAATGGGAGCTGAAATCCATAGTGATCGTATGACTGTTTTTAATTCTGAGCCTTGGCCTGTTTTGATAGATGGCAAAAAAGTTGGATCTATGAATGCCTTGGTTTACTCACCAAGACTTGATAAGAACATCTGTTATACCATTCTTGATATTGATCATGCGAACAGTGGTACGAATATTGTTATTTGTTCTCCTGATAAAGAACTAAAAGCAACTTTAGTTGATCTCCCATGGTTTAAAAGAAACTAATATGAGTCATTTTGATCCACCAATCAAAGACATGTTATTTGCTCTGGATGAGTTTATTGGTCTCGAGAAGCTGAATAAATTAGAAGGGCTTGATCAAGAGATTGATAGGGAATTTTTATCCTCTATTTATGACAGTGCAGCAGAAATAGCATCTGAAGTGATAGCACCTACCAATATGGATGGTGATCGCGTGGGGGTTACCCTGAAAGACGGTAAAGTTGATGTTCCGCCAGGCTATAAGGAAGCCTACGAGGCATATATTTCAGGCGGGTGGCCTACCTTGAGTTTCAACTCAAATTTTGGTGGCCAAGGATTGCCTAGTTTAGTCTCCATGCCAATTAATGAAATGGTAATGGCAGCTAATTTTTCTTGGGCACATCTCGTGTTATTGACTAATTCAGCTATCAGAGCAGGGGGAGTCTCATGCAGAGGAATCTTTGCAAGATCTATTCCTCGGGAAATTAATTTCGGGGGAATATTCTGGAACCATGAACTTAACTGAGCCACAAGCTGGTTCAGATCTTTCGGTGTTAAACACATCAGCTACCCAATCAGGCGATCATTACAAAATCACTGGTCAGAAAATATTCATTACTTGGGGTGAGCATGAGCTTACTGAGAATATAATCCATCTTGTGCTGGCAAGATTGCCAGATGCACCAGAAGGGGTTAAGGGCATCTCACTATTTTTGGTTCCAAAATACTTAGTTAACGATGATGGAAGTTTGGGAGAGCGCAATAATCTTGAGGCAGTTTCAATAGAGCATAAACTGGGTATCCATGGTTGTGCGACTTGCGTGATGAGCTTTGAAGATGCAACCGGCTACTTGGTTGGTGAAGTTAATCAGGGGCTCTCTTGTATGTTTACCATGATGAATGATGCAAGAATAGGAGTGGCTTGCGAAAGTGTCGCTATAGCTGAACGGGCTTATCAACAGGCTCTGTCTTATGCTAAGGAAAGAGTCCAAGGCAGATCTAATGATCAGTCTGAAAGAGTCACTATTATCCATCATCCTGATGTAAGAAGGATGTTATTGAAAATGAGATCTCAAATAGAGGTCATGCGAATTCTGGTCTACCTTAATACTCTAGAACTAGATCTGGCTGCAAATAATCAGCAGCATAGCCTAAGAGCCGATCTTCTTACTCCAATTACAAAGGGGTGGTGCAGTGAATTGTGTCAGGAAATTACTTCAATTGGACTGCAAATACATGGCGGAATGGGTTATGTTGAAGAGACCGGAGCAGCTCAACATTTTAGAGATTCTAGGATTACCACCATTTATGAAGGTACCACCGGGATTCAAGCTAACGATTTGATCGGTCGAAAAGTGATCAAGGATAATGGCAGCGAACTGAATCGCTTCATCTCTGAAATATCTTCTGAAATTGATGCTATGGATTCAGTTGAAGAGAATCTTTCAGGTATTAAAAAGAGGATGCAAGAAGCGATAGACGTGGTTAAAAATTCTGTAAATTACATTTTAGATTCTCAGAAAAGTGACCCCTTTCTTGCTGGATCAGCTAGCTATAATTTTTTAATGTTAATGGGAACCTTCACAGGAGGTTGGATCGCTTGTCGCTCTGCCATATTAGCGATTAAACATATAGATAATGAGAACGATAGAGAATTCTATGAGGCAAAGCTGGTTTCTTCTAATTTTTTTATCGAACAGTGCTTACCAATGATTCATTTTTATTCACAAGCTCTAATGACTGGTTTCAAAAAGTACAATGGCTCTATCTGAGGATCAATTTTAATCCTCTACAGTTTTACACCAATTCTATCCTCTATTGCCTTTTTATAGGTGGTTTTAAGCATTTCCCACTCCATTTTCATCCAAGGTGTGTAATCTTTTTGTGAATTTTTTATTCTTTCTTCTAAGTCATCAGGTTTTATAAATTTCCAATCATCAATCTCTTCGGGATTAGCTTTGATTTCTCCTTCAAAAAGACCAACATAGACATGGCATAACTCATGTTCGCTGCCCACATCTTTGTATTTTGCGTGATAGACAAACTTATACAAATAATGGATCGGGCATTCAATACCCAGTTCTTCTTTTAAGCGTCTTTTAACAGCCAACTCCATCTGTTCATTTTTGTGGGGATGGCTGCAACAGCTATTGGACCAATGAAGATCCCATAATGCTTTATCGCGACTCCTCCTTTGAATGAGTAGTTCTCCTGAAGGGTTAAAGATAAAAACGGAAAATGCTCTATGAAGCGTTCCATTACCTTGATGACATTCAGATTTAGATTTAAAGCCTAATTCTTCATCCGATTCATCGACGAGTATCAACAGGTCTTTCTTGTTTTCTTGTGTCTGGTGAGTCTTCATGGATTATAGATTTCAACTACTAGGGTTTCATAACCTTCGGATTCGATAGCAGATTTAGTGCTATCAATATCTTTGCAAAGAGCAATGATAGCTCCACCACCACCACCGCCTGTTAATTTCGCACCTAGTGCACCCGATTCTCTTGCAATCATGATGAGTCGCTCAAGTTCAGGCGTGGAGACTTGAAGTGTGTTTAATAGTCCATGGTTCATATTCATTAATTGACCAAGTAACTCAAAATCGTTGTTTTGTATTGCCTGGATTGATTGAAGGACAATTGAATCAATTTCATCAAAGATTTTTTCATAAACTCCTGTGCTCTTTTTCCAAAGATCCCTGACGATACCGACAGTTTTTGCAGTGAGCCCTTCGCTGGAAGAAAAACCAACCAATATTGAAAACGTTTCATTGATATTTAAAGGTTCAACCAAAGGGTTATCTCCATTTCGAAAAATTAGGGGATGTCCGTATGTGGCCATCGTGTTATCAATACCGCTTGGATTCCCATGTGCAATCTTTTCGGATTCAAGAGCCATTTGGTTTATCTCATCTTGTTTTAATCCCAGTTTGAAATGATTATTTAGTGCTTTGACAATTGAGACAGCTATAGCAGCAGACCCACCTAGACCCATGCCTCTTGGAATATCTGAGAAAACTTCAATTTTCATACCTTTTTTACTTAGACCCATTTGATCCAATATTAGACCAGCCGGTTTTTCGAAGGATTGTCTTTTCTCAGGGTTTTTATCGAGTCTATATTCAACCCCCCAAGAAGGAATCATTAATAGTATCTCATCTTCTGTGTCCTGAACCTTAGTTCTGATATTAAGGGGAGCAGGGACAGCTATAGCATGTCTGCCATAGACTACGGAATGCTCTCCAAGAAGTATGATTTTTCCGTGACCAATGCCCTCAACAGAATCAGAAACACTTTCTTTGGCTGATTTAGTGCCTATGCTCTTTGAGTCTGATTTCTTCAATTCTTCGAGTATTTCTCTAGCTTTCCATACTTTTATTTCTTCACTGAATATTAGTTTCTCCAGCACTTTGTCGAACAAATGATGTGGTGTATCGGCTGCTTTGACAACAGATCGTGCGTGTAATGTCATATGGCCCTTCTGGATACCCTCGGTCGCTAATGCTTTTAAGGCGGAAAAATTCTGAGCCAATCCTACTGCAGCCATGACTTTCGAAAGCTCTGTGGCAGAGTCAACATTGAGGATTCTAAGGTTTAATGCAACTGCTGGATTTGATTCAATAGCAGCTCCTACAATACCCACTTTAATTGGTAATTGAATTTGACCTATAAGATCTCCTTTGTCATTTTTAGACCATTTTGACAAGGCGGTGTAACGCCCCAGTCTAGCAGCATAGGCATGTGCTCCAGCCTCTATAGCTCGCCAATCATTCCCTGTAGCCAATGCTAAAGCATCAATTCCATTCATTATGCCTTTATTATGGGTAGATGCTCGATAAGGGTCAGCATTAGCAAAATCAGAAGCAATTATTATCCCGTCGCGGACACGTTCTCCATCATACCCCTTAATTGCTAGAGCTTCAGCCGGGATTATAACCGTTGCCGATGCTAGTGATTGATCGGTAAGGTTTGACAAGATTCTTAGAAATACTTCACCTTCGGTTATGGTTTCAACTAATGAAGCTATGCCTTCACACATTCCATTAACAAGATTGGCACCCATGGCATCCACGGTATTGACATGGAGGTCTATAATAAGCATTTCTCCATCAAAAGATTCCATCGGGTAGGTTTTGATTTTAAAGTCTAATGCTCCACCACCTCTTGCAACCATTCTAGGGTGCAGACTGTTAGCAAGGTTTAGGATTTCTTCTTTTCTATTAAGCAGGTTGTTTCTAGCTTGTTCAATATTTTCGATGTTTACCACTTGGATTTGTCCAACTAATATTGGATCTGTTGCATCTGCTGTATATCCACCAGATTCTCTGGCTATTTTTGCAGCTGAACTTAATGCAGCAACTATCGATGGCTCTTCTACCGCCAATGGAACCACTATTCTTTATTATTTATTGAAAAATTAAGACCTAGACCCACAGGCATACCCATAAACCCCCATAACATTTTCTATCATTTTATCGGCGCTTTGAAGATCAAGACGCTGTTGTTGATTTTTCAGCTTTTGTAATCCTTTTTCGGTTTTCAGACCCCTTTCAAAGACCGCTTCAATTCGATCTTTAATCGGAAGTTGATAAAAATTTGGGAACCTTGATTTATCCATATCTTTCAACCGTTAAGGGTGAAATAATGAACTTTTGAGGGCCTGGTTGCAACTAATATAGGTGAAAAATTCAACACTCTAGGTTAGATTAAAGATTATTAGTTTTTATGGTGGGATATGAATAGGAAAAACCCTGGTTAAAAAATTATCCGGAAAACACCCCGGGAAAAGTTGTTTTGATCCAAGAAAGACCTTGGTGAGGGTCTTGGATGAAGCTGAGACTGAATATCCCGAAAAAGGCTTTGTTTAAATTTTTGGGGTATCGATGAGTTATCAGCAAGTTGCAAAAGATTCCAAAAGTTTTTTCAGCCTATTTGCAAAAGTTCTAGGGTTTAAAAAAAAGGGGATCGTCTTGCCATTATGATGCCAAATTTATTGCAATACCCCGTAGCTGTTTTTGGGCATTTAAAAGCTGGGTTAATTGTCGTTAATGTTAATCCACTCTATACCCCTAGAGAGCTTGAGCATCAATTAAGAGATTCAGGGCTAAAGCCATCCTTATTTTGAAGGTTCTGCACATGTTCCCTTTAAGAAGTTATGGATAAGGTCAACATAGAGCATGTGATAATCACGAAAATAGGGGACTACCTTGGAACATTTTTGGGGCCCTTTTATGAATTTTGTAGTTAAGTTTGTAAAACGAGGAATAAAATCCTATAAAATCTCCAAAAGGGTTTGGGTTTAAATCCATGCTCAAAAGACCGGAGGCTGATTTTAAGAAACCTCAATCTCAAAAAATGATTTAGCATTTCTTCAATAACAGGGGCCACCACGGGGCTATCAAAAGGTTCAATGTTTTCACACGGTAATTCGTGGCAAACCTGGGAAAAGTTAGATGCGCTATTGGGCGATGTGTTAGATGATGAAGGTAACGAATATTTATTAATGCATTGCCGATGTATCATATCTATTCATTGGCAGTGTTGTTTTGGCAGGCTATACAAAAAGGGGGGTTTAAAAGTGTTCATTACTAACCCTAGGGATACCACAGGATTTGTAAGAGAGATCAAGAAATGGCCCTTTACATCTTTAACGGCGTGAACACTCTTTATGAAGCCTTTTGAACCAC
>BPCL01000003.1 GCA_019653755.1 Woeseia sp.
GAATTACTGGGCGTAAAGAGCACGTAGGCTGTTTTATAAGTCGGATGTGAAATCCCCGGGCTTAACCTGGGAACTGCATCCGAAACTATTTAACTAGAGTATGGGAGAGGTAAGTAGAATTTCCGGTGTAGCGGTGAAATGCGTAGATATCGGAAGGAATACCAGTGGCGAAGGCGGCTTACTGGACCAATACTGACGCTGAGGTGCGAAAGCGTGGGGAGCGAACAGGATTAGATACCCTGGTAGTCCACGCCGTAAACGATGAGAACTAGACGTTGGGAGGGTTAGCCTTTCAGTGTCGCAGCTAACGCATTAAGTTCTCCGCCTGGGGAGTACGACCGCAAGGTTAAAAACTCAAAGGAATTGACGGGGACCCGCACAAGCGGTGGAGCATGTGGTTTAATTCGATGATACGCGAAGAACCTTACCTGCTTTTGACATACTTGGAACCTTTCAGAGATGAGAGGGTGCTTTTGAACCAAGATACAGGTGCTGCATGGCTGTCGTCAGCTCGTGTCGTGAGATGTTGGGTTAAGTCCCGCAACGAGCGCAACCCCTATCATTACTTGCCAGCACGTTATGGTGGGAACTTTAATGAGACTGCCGGTGACAAACCGGAGGAAGGGGGGGGACGACGTCAAGTCATCATGGCCCTTATGGGCAGGGCTACACACGTGCTACAATGGCTAATACAATGGGCTGCCAACCCGCGAGGGGGAGCCAATCCAATAAAATTAGTCTCAGTCCGGATCGAAGTCTGCAACTCGACTTCGTGAAGTTGGAATCGCTAGTAATCGTATATCAGCAATGGTACGGTGAATACGTTCCCGGGTCTTGTACACACCGCCCGTCACACCATGGAAGTTGGTTGCACCAGAAGTAGATAGTCTAACCTTAGGGAGGGCGTTTACCACGGTGTGGTCAGTGACTAGGGTGAAGTCGTAACAAGGTAGCCGTACGGGAACGTGCGGCTGGATCACCTCCTTTTTAAAAGAACCTATGACTGTTTTCGGTTCGAGCCCCTTCACAAGTTACCTAAATTTATTGCAGAGCAAGTCAAATTATCAATTTTGGGTCTGTAGCTCAGCTGGTTAGAGCGCACCCCTGATAAGGGTGAGGTCGGAAGTTCAAGTCCTCCCAGACCCACCAGTTTAGATTATTTACAGAAAATATAATCGTGATACAGTGTTTCTCGTCTTTATAACGGGGCCATAGCTCAGCTGGGAGAGCGCCTGCTTTGCAAGCAGGAGGTCGGCGGTTCGATCCCGCCTGGCTCCACCAGAGAGTCATTTAGAAGTTAAAATCAGATTAATAACTTCTAAATCACTTTGTGGTTTGATGCGATCTTTAACAATTAGAATTTAGTTTAATAACTTAAACTCGAAAGAGTTTAAGCACTGTATATTCATTATGAATAAAAAATTCATGAGTTCATCTGAAAAGATGAATTAAGTTAACTCAAAATAGATTGGAGAACACTAATATTGAATAATGAGAGTTATTTGATGTTATATGACCAAGCGAATAAGCGCACAGGGCGGATGCCTTGGCGGTAGAAGGCGACGAAGGACGTGAAAATCTGCGATAAGCCTCGGGGAGCTGATAATAAGCTTTGACCCGGGGGATTTCCGAATGGGAGAACCCAACTGTATTTATACAGTTATCAATTACTGAATACATAGGTAATTTGAAGCGAACCCAGGGAACTGAAACATCTAAGTACCTGGAGGAAAAGAAATCAACCGAGATTCCCTAAGTAGCGGCGAGCGAACGGGGATCAGCCCAGATTCAACCATCTCTTTTAACTTAACAAAATGTTCTGGAAAGTTCAGCCATAGTAGGTGATAGCCCTGTATGTGAAAAGTTAAAAAAGTGTGAATCGATGAGTAGGACGAGGCACGTGAAACCTTGTTTGAACATAGGGGGACCATCCTCTAAGGCTAAATACTAACTACCGACCGATAGTGAACCAGTACCGTGAGGGAAAGGCGAAAAGAACCCCGGCGAGGGGAGTGAAATAGAACCTGAAACCGTGTGCGTACAAGCAGTAGGAGCCCATTTATTGGGTGACTGCGTACCTTTTGTATAATGGGTCAGTGAGTTACTTTTAGTGGCAAGCTTAACTTTCTAAGGGAGGCGAAGGGAAACCGAGTCTTAATAGGGCATTTAGTCGCTAGGAGTAGACCCGAAACCAGACGATCTATCCATGGCCAGGGTGAAGGTGGGGTAATACCTACTGGAGGCCCGAACCCACCTATGTTGCAAAATGGGGGGATGAGCTGTGGATAGGAGTGAAAGGCTAATCAAGTCTGGAGATAGCTGGTTCTCCCCGAAAACTATTTAGGTAGTGCCTCATGTATTACTCTCGGGGGTAGAGCACTGTTTCGGCTAGGGGGACATCCCGTCTTACCAAACCGATGCAAACTCCGAATACCGAGAAGTAGAGCATGGGAGACACACAGCGGGTGCTAACGTCCGTTGTGGAAAGGGAAACAACCCAGATCGCCAACTAAGGTCCCAAAATTACAGTTAAGTGGGAAACGAAGTGAGAAGTCAAAGACAGCCAGGAGGTTGGCTTAGAAGCAGCCATCCTTTAAAGAAAGCGTAACAGCTCACTGGTCAAGTCGACTTGCGCGGAAGATTTAACGGGGCTAAAACTGTGTACCGAAGTTGCGAATGCTTATCTTTTGATAAGCGTGGTAGGGGAGCGTTCTGTAAGCCTATGAAGGTGTGCTGCGAGGCATGCTGGAGGTATCAGAAGTGAGAATGCTGACATGAGTAACGATAATGCGGGGGAAAAACCTGCACGCCGAAAACCCAAGGGTTCCTGCGCAACGTTAATCGACGCAGGGTTAGTCGGTTCCTAAGGCGAGACCGAAAGGTGTAGTCGATGGACAACAGGTTAATATTCCTGTACCGCGTTTACTGCGATGGGGGGACGGAGAAGGCTAAGCTTACCGGGTGTTGGTTATCCCGGGAAAAGTATGTAGGTAGGAAACTTTAGTAAATCTGGGTTTCTATTACTGAGGTACGAGACCATCGATTTTTTAATCGAGAAGTAGCTGATGCCACGCTTCCAAGAAAATCCTCTAAGCTTCAGGTAAAACGTGACCGTACCCCAAACCGACACAGGTGGGTGGGATGAGAATTCTAAGGCGCTTGAGAAAATTCTGGTGAAGGAACTAGGCAAATTGGTACCGTAACTTCGGGAGAAGGTACGCCTTTGTTGGTGATGGAACTTGCTTCCTAAGCTGACGAAGGTCTCAGAAACCAGGTGGCTGCGACTGTTTACAAAAAACACAGCACTCTGCAAACTCGTAAGAGGACGTATAGGGTGTGACGCCTGCCCGGTCCCGGGAAAGGGTTTAATTGATCGGGTTAGCATTTATGCGAAGCTCGTGATCGAAGCCCCGGTGAACGGCGGCCGTAACTATAACGGTCCTAAGGTAGCGAAATTCCTTGTCGGGTAAGTTCCGACCTGCACGAATGGCGTAACGATGGCCACACTGTCTCCACCAGAAACTCAGTGAAATTGAAATAGCTGTGAAGATGCAGTTTAAACGCGGCAAGACGGAAAGACCCCGTGCACCTTTACTACAGCTTTACATTGGACTTTGAACCTGTTTGCGCAGGATAGGTGGGAGGCTTTGAAGCATATGCGCTAGCGTATGTGGAGCCAACCTTGAGATACCACCCTGATAGTTTTGAAGTTCTAACCTAGGTCCGTAATCCGGATCAGGGACATTGTATGGTGGGTAGTTTGACTGGGGCGGTCTCCTCCTAAAGAGTAACGGAGGAGCACAAAGGTTCCCTCAGCGCGGTCGGCCATCGCGTTGTGAGTGCAAAGGCATAAGGGAGCTTAACTGCGAGACAGACAGTCGAGCAGGAGCGAAAGCTGGTCTTAGTGATCCGGTGGTTCTGAATGGAAGGGCCATCGCTCAACGGATAAAAGGTACGCCGGGGATAACAGGCTGATTCCTCCCAAGAGTTCACATCGACGGAGGAGTTTGGCACCTCGATGTCGGCTCATCACATCCTGGGGCTGTAGCAGGTCCCAAGGGTATGGCTGTTCGCCATTTAAAGTGGTACGCGAGCTGGGTTTAGAACGTCGTGAGACAGTTCGGTCCCTATCTGCCGTGTTCGTTGGAAACTTGAAGGGCGCTGCTCCTAGTACGAGAGGACCGGAGTGGACGTACCCCTGGTGTTCCGGTTGTCACGCCAGTGGCATTGCCGGGTAGCTATGTACGGAAGGGATAACCGCTGAAAGCATCTAAGCGGGAAGCCCACCCTAAGATAAGGTTTCCCTGGATCCTAGAGATCCCTGAAGGGTCATTGTAGACTACGATGTTGATAGGTCGGGTGTGGAAGCTCAGTAATGAGTGCAGCTAACCGATACTAATTACCCGTGAGGCTTGGTCTTATAACAATCAAATAACTTTACAACAGTGTACTGTTAAGCTAAATTCTTTTTTCCTGGTGACAATAGCGTGTAGGTACCACCCGATCCCTTTCCGAACTCGGAAGTGAAGATGCACAGCGCCGATGGTAGTATAGGGTTTCCTTATGTGAGAGTAGGACATTGCCAGGGCTATTTTTAGAACGAAGATGATTTATAATCATCTTCGTTTTTTTTTAGGTTTGTTATAGTTAATAAATGAAAAATTCAACCTAAAATCATAGAGGAAGAAAATATGGCTCGTATGACTCCCATGAGGCTTTTGTTGAAACCATGGCTGCTCATGGGTAACAGAAATATTTGGAATTATGGGCTCCGCGTTTATGGATGCTATGGATATTTTTGAGCCTGCCGGTATTCGTTTTATTTCTGTAGTACACGAACAAGGCGCTGCACATATGGCTGAGGTTACTCTCGTGTTAGTGGCAAACAGGGTGTATGTATAGGACAAAATGGTCCAGGGATTAGCAACTGTGTCACGGGTATTGCGGGTGCATTCTGGGCACATTCACCGGTGGTCATTGTTACTCCGGAAACAGGAACCATGGGAATTGGTTTGGGTGGGTTTCAGGGGGCAAACCAACTACCCATGTTTCAGGAATTCACCAAGTACCAAGTACATTTAAATAACTCGAATCGGATGGGAGAATTTACCAGTAGGTGTTTTGATCGAGCACTCTCAGAAATGGGACCTACACAAATCAATATTCCCAGAGATCTATTCTATGGTGAAATTGATGTCGATATTCCTGAGCCTATTCATCTTGACCGAGGTCCTGGCGGCGAACAAACACTTGATGAAGCAACAACTTTGCTTGCTAAGGCTAAGTTTCCAGTGATTGTTTCAGGAGGCGGTGTTGTCAATGCTGGTGGTGTGGATGCTTGTGAGTTATTAGCAGAACGTCTTGGCTCTCCGGTAGTCAATAGCTATTTGCACAATGATTCTTTTCCTGCAAGCCATCCGCTTTGGTGTGGACCACTTGGTTATCAGGGCTCAAAGGCAGGCATGCGACTCATTAGTCAGGCTGATGTAGTATTGGCACTCGGCACTCGTCTTGGACCATTTGGAACATTGCCACAATACGGTCTAGATTATTGGCCAAGCAATGCCAAAATCATCCAGGTGGATGCCGATCATAAAATGCTGGGATTGGTGAAGAAAATCTCTGTGGGTATTTGTGGTGACGCTAAGGCATCGGCTGAAGCCCTGCTTCGTAGACTTAAGGGTATGAGTCTGGCAAGCGATATAAATAAAAAAGATCGAGCAACAAAAATTGCTGTTGCTAAGAAAGAGTGGGAGCAGGAACTCGATGAATGGATCCATGAGACAGACGACTTTAGTAAAGAGGCAATAAAAAAAGCCGGTGAGGGTTATCTTCATCCTCGCCAAGTTTTACGTGAACTTGAAAAAGCAATGCCCAAAGATGTTATGGTTTCAACCGATATTGGCAATATTAATTCCGTTGCCAACAGTTATCTACGTTTTGAAAAACCACGCAGCTTCTTTGCTGCAATGAGTTT
Organism: Woeseia sp.; assembly: GCA_019653755.1. GTDB lineage: Bacteria > Pseudomonadota > Gammaproteobacteria > Steroidobacterales > UBA11654 > CACPJA01. The sequence goes on from BPCL01000003.1 coordinate 5,978, forward strand.
TGGTAATTGTGGTTATGCTTTCCCAACAATTATAGGCGCCAAGGTTGCTGCTCCCAATAGACCTGCTATTGCCTATGCTGGAGATGGAGCATGGGGTATGAGTATGGGAGAGGTCATGACCTGTGTGCGTGAAGGAATACCGGTAACAGCTGTTGTTTTTAATAACGGTCAATGGGGGGCAGAGAAAAAAAATCAAGTGGACTTTTACGATCAACGCTTCATAGCCGGAGAGTTGGATAACCAAAGTTTTGCTAATATTGCTCGAGCAATGGGAGCGGAAGGTATTACGGTTAATCAGCTTGGAGAGGTTGGATCAGCTCTAAACTCTGCTATAGATGCACAGATGAATGATCAAAAAACGACTGTCATAGAAATTATGTGTACCCAAGAATTGGGTGATCCATTTCGGCGTGACGCCTTATCAAAACCAGTTCGTTATCTGAAAAAATACAAAAAGTACGTTTAAGTAGTGAACGCTTCATGTTGAGCTCTAGACTTTTTGAATGCCCATCAAACTTGTTAACCCAAGCTGAGCAATTAACGCCACTAAGAACGGCTATCGTTAATGCTGAAACAGCAACGGTAATGAAGAGCGCCAAATTAGCAACAGAGCACAATCTAATTGAACCGACATTGATTGGTGATTCTAATGCCATTAATTCCATAGCAACTGCAATCCATTGGGACGTAGAAAAATTTACTGTCATTGATGCTGGGAGTGAAATAGAGGCAGCAAAAATCAGTGTGGGCAAAGCTCAGAGTGGAGAGGTTTCTGCATTAATGAAAGGCCATATTCATACAGAAATTTTGATGCACGAGGCCTTAAAAAGAAAACAAGGGATTCGCTTAAAGAGACGCCCCAGCCACGCTTTTTATATGACTGTACCAGGACATGAACATAGTATTTGTATAACTGATGCTGTTCTTAATGTTTTACCTCGTGTGAAGCAGAAAATTGAAATTATTCGTAATGTTACAGAACTCATGCATGCACTTGGAAATTCTAAACCACGAATTGCATTGATTTCTGGAACTGAAATAGCAACGTCTGAAATGCCTTCCAGCATGGATGCTATTGAGATTGTTAAAGAAGCTGGAAATATCGCTTTATCTGGAGCTGAAATTGCCGGACCAATGGCTTTGGATGTAGCCATCTCAAAACAGGCAGCAATGATTAAGGGCGTGAAAAATGAAGTTGCAGGTAAGGCAGACGTGTTGATTGTGCCCAATTTGGAGGCCGGAAATATGTTGTTTAAGCAAATGGTTTATTCCATGAGTGCCACTGCTGCTGGTTTGGTGCTTGGCATGAAAGTACCTATTATGCTTACCTCTCGTTCAGATCCACCGGAGGCAAGACTCGCATCGGCAGCTTTGGCCTCAATATATGCTTCCCATAGGAATTAATGAGAGAGTATTTATGACTAGCATTGATAAAACAATTAACGACGCATTTAAGCCAATTGCATCAGGATTTAATGATTTAGTTTTTTATTCTGTTCCAATCGGGGAGTCACAACTCCCTTTAATCGTGGTCTGGCTTATCGCAGGCGCTTTGTATTTTACCTTTTATCTACGACTTATTAATATTCGTGGTTTTACTCATGCGATTCGGATTGTTCTTGGAAAAGAAGATAAAACAGACACAGCATCTGGAGAAATCTCTCATTTCCAAGCACTAGCAACCGCAGTTTCCGGAACCGTGGGCGTTGGTAATGTCACACATGTTGCTGTTGCGATATCCATTGGTGGCCCAGGGGCTGCTTTCTGGCTCATTGTTGCAGGGTTTTTAGGTATGGCGTCTAAATTTGTTGAATGTACTCTGGGAGTTAAATATCGTCAAGTCAATGCAGATGGCTCTGTGTCTGGTGGGCCTATGTATTATATGGACAAAGGGCTGGCTGAAAAAAATATGCCTCGTATGGGTAAGGTGATGGCCTGGTATTATGCTGTATGTATTGTTGTTGGTTCTCTTGGAGTTGGATGCATGTTTCAAGCCAATCAAGCGTATGTTCAATTTGTCAGTGTCACTGGTGGCGCTGAGGGTTTTTTTGGAAGTCGTGGATGGTTGTTTGGATCGATCTTGGCCTTCTTAACTGGACTTGTCATCATTGGTGGAATTAAAAGTATTGCCAAAGTCACCTCAAAACTTGTGCCTTTTATGGCATTGTTGTATGTCGGCACAGCATTGGTGGTTATTGGGGCTAATTTTTCTGAGATTCCTTCCGCTATCTCAGCGATTGTCACTAATGCTTTTAGTCCTGAGGGTGTCACTGGTGGCATAATCGCAGTCCTTATTTTGGGTTTCCGCCGTGCGGCTTTCTCCAATGAAGCAGGCATTGGGTCATCAGCTATTGCACATGCAACGGTTAAAACTGATGAGCCTTTGACACAAGGGTTTGTGGCAATGCTAGAGCCATTTATTGATACCGTTGTTGTGTGCACAATTACTGCTCTAGTTATCATTTTAACTGTCTACGATCCTGCGATGCTGAACGAAGGAACGATCCGTGGGGTAGAGTTGACGTCCAGTGCATTTGCCAGCGTTATACCTTGGTTTCCAAGTGTTCTTGCTCTTGTGGTGATGTTGTTCGCGTATTCGACCATGATTTCTTGGTCTTATTATGGGTTGGAGGGCTTTGTTTATATGTTTGGTTCAAAATCAGGAACCAAAAGAATTTATAACATGGTGTTTTGTTTATTTGTGGTTGTTGGTTGCACTGTGCAGCTTGATGCTGTTCTGGATTTTTCTGATGCAATGATTTTTGCGATGGCGCTTGCCAATATGTTAGCGTTGTATTTGCTCGGACCAACTGTGAAACGTGAGTTGGATGACTACTGGGCCAAATTAAAGACAAGATCATCTAGTTGACGGCTAGAATGGGGCTAAAATAAAAATAGATTAACATCGTAAATTCTTCATTCTCATGTATAAGCAAGTTACATCTCAGTTATTAATGGTCAGGCCGGCTAACTTTTCAAGCAATACTGAAACTCAAGAAACGAATAAATTTCAACTCACCCTTAATGAAAACGACTCGCAGGAAATAATCCAGTCTCTAGCGGTTAAAGAGTTTGACAATATGATCAAAATTTTAAGAGATCACCAAATAACTATTATTGATGTTGATGACATTAAAGAATTAAATAATACAGACGCAGTTTTTCCAAATAATTGGGTCACTTTTCACCAGAATAATTCTGTCGTTCTCTATCCTATGATGGCGTCTTCAAGGAGAAGTGAAAAAAGGCATGATATCCTTAAATATCTTGAGGAATATCAATCATTTAAGATTGAACGAATCATTGATCTTAGTTACATGGAAAAAGACAATCTTTTTCTTGAAGGGACTGGAAGTATGGTTTTAGATCGTGTTAATAAGATTGCATTTGCATGTAAGTCTACAAGGACATCTAGAGTAGCTTTGGAGGTTTTTTGCAAAGAGTTAAATTATACTCCCGTGGTGTTTGATGCTTTGGATGATGATTATCCAATTTACCATACAAATGTCATGATGAGTTTGGGTAAGGAAACTGGTTTCTTTTGTAGCGAATCCATAAAGAATAAGAAAGATATTAGGCTAGTTAAAGAGTCTATGGGCAAATCAGAAAGAAAAATTATTGAGATATCAATAGATCAAATGAATCAATTTGCTGGGAATGTTATGGAAGTTATTAATTCAGAAGGAAAATCACATTTGATTATGTCAGATTCGGGATATCAATCTTTAAATACAAGACAAATTGATCTAATTAATAGTGTCTCCACAATCGTCCCGATTCCATTAGATACAATTGAAAAATTTGGGGGCGGAAGTGCTAGATGTATGATCGCTGAGATCTTTCTTCAGAAAATGTAATCATTTAATTATGAATAACCCAACCAAAGGTTCACTTAGCGTTATGTTAGGCGCTGTATTAATAAGTTTTTCTCCAGTTTTTGTCAAATTGGCTGACTTAGAACCTACGGTCAGTGGTTTTTATAGAGTATTTATTGGAAGTATAGTTTTAGTAATCATTTATTTGCTCAAGTACAAAGAGAATCCATTCAATAAAAAAATCTCTATATATATAATTTTTGGAGGTATTTTTTTTAGTTTAGATCTTTGGTTTTGGCACAGATCTATTATTTATGTCGGGCCTGGCTTATCGACTCTTTTGGTGAATTTCCAAATATTAATTTTACCGTTCTTGGCTTTACTGTTTTTTAATCAGAAAACACAAAAAATTCAGATCTTTGCAATATTTTTAGGGTTATTGGGTTTATTTCTTATTACAGGAAACAACTGGGAGATATCAGGTTACAACTATAAATTAGGTGTATTATTTGGGCTTTTAACAGCTGTATCATACGCGGGCTATATCATCTCTATGAAGAGCATTGACCACAATGCAAAAGTTAACTCTGACCCAATTTTTAATTTGATGTTTGTTTCAATCGTTTCCGCCGGGTTACTTTTTTTATACTCAACAGTTGAGCAAGAATCTTTAAGCATCAATGGATCCAGTAATCTTTTTTGGATGATTTCCTATAGCATTTTTTCACATGTCTTAGGATGGTTTTTTATACTTAATGGACTCCAGAAAATCACAGCTGTTTCTGCTGGAATCATATTGCTTACACAGCCCATACTTTCATATGTTTGGGAAATTTTAATCTTTCAGAAAATTATTTTACCAATCGAATTATTGGGGATAGTTAGCGTACTTTTAGCTATGATGATTACTATTAGGTCGGAGAATCAACAAAATTAATTTAATCTTATGTTACTTCTTGGAATTATAATTTTATCTGCTTATTTTATTGGGTCTGTAAATGGCGGGCTTATTATCAGCAAGCTACAGGGCTTAGATATAAGAACTAAGGGAAGTGGTAATGCTGGAGCCACAAATGTTTTAAGAGTAATCGGTATTAAATCTGGTGTTTTAGTTTTTGTTATTGATTGCTTAAAAGGATTCTTGGCACTTTATTTTACCCAATTATTAATAATTAATACCAGCAACCCTCTTGATCTCAATCTAAATCTTTACCTTTACTTTTCCAGTTTTGCTTCTCTATTAGGGCATTGTTACCCAGTTTGGTTTAGCTTCAAAGGAGGTAAGGGCGCCGCAACTGGGCTAGGTAATATTTTGTTTATCAATCCTTTTCTAATCACCCTTCCTTTGATTGTATTCATTGGAACACTTTTCTTCTTTAGGTATGTTGGACTCTCAACAATTACAGCATTCTTATCCCTTTTCATATTTGGCTATTTCTCGATTGGATTTTCTGATTATGTATTCTTGATTTATTTATTTCTTTTGTTTCTGTTTATTGTGTTTACACATCGAACTAATATTTCTTCCATGCTTGATAAAACTGAACATAAGGTTTCTTTTTTTAAATGACAAAATCTGTAGCAGAAAGTTCTGAATATATAGATAAATCAATAATATATGAGTATCTCAAAGAGTTTTCAGATGTTTATAATATAGACACGTCCATAAAGGAGATTGTAGAAACAACGAGCAGAGAATTTAATGCAGAAGATGTCGAAGGGAGTGATGTAAAGATATCGCTTGCTGAATATCAAACGCATGGCCGAGGAAGAGGTAACCAAGTTTGGCAATCGCCATTTGCCTCAGGTATTTGTCTCTCTGTTTTCTCTAAACTCAATACAGCATCAATACCCCTTGGTCTGAGTGTTTATATGGGAGTTATGCTAATAAATAGTTTAGAGAAAATTAACTTTGAGGATATAAAACTTAAATGGCCCAATGACCTTTATTATCAAGGTTGTAAGTTAGGTGGGATTTTGGTTGAGCTTTCACAAAATAAAAAGGGTGATTTAATAGCAAATTTTGGTCTTGGTATAAATTATTCTCTTCCAGATGACTTCTATAAATTGATCGAAGGTAACTATAATCCTATCGATTTAGAGACTATTAATAATAATAACGAATATTCTAGGAGCGAAATTATAGGAGTCTTAGTTTGTGAGATTATAAAAAGTATTAAAGGATTTAACACAAATTCAATTCAAGAGATAAAAGAAAGATGGAAGGAATTGGATTATTTCTATAATCAGGAAATAAAGATAAACTCTGGCAATGATTCAATTATAGGTGTAAATGAGGGTATTGATTCACAAGGAGCTTTATTGATAAAACAAGGTGGAAGCGTTAAGCGAATTATTTCTGGACAAATTGAACTGTAGAATAACTTTAAATCACACTCAAAATGTTTATAATTCTGGAAAATTTAGTGAGATTAATAACTTATTGTAATTTGCCGGAATAGCTCAATTGGCAGAGCAACTGATTTGTAATCAGTAGGTTGGGGGTTCAATTCCCTCTTCCGGCACCACTTATTTTCTAAAAAAATAAATAATATTGTTGACACATATAGGTCATAGACTGAAAATAGTGGGTTATGTCCGCGGAGGGGTACCCAAGCGGTCAACGGGGGCAGACTGTAAATCTGCTGGCTTAGCCTTCGTAGGTTCGAATCCTACCCCCTCCACCATATATAACAAGGGGTTATGAAGGTGGATAAAGGCTAAGAAAATTGGAGAAAAATAAGATAAGAATGTTTAATTTAATGAAAATAATATCGGGTTTGACCGCATCTTTCTTGCGCGGGCGTAGTTCAATGGTAGAACCTCAGCCTTCCAAGCTGATGATGTGGGTTCGATCCCCATCGCCCGCTCCAAAATATTTAGGATGTGTTCCTGCCCACATAGCTCAGCAGGTAGAGCACTTCCATGGTAAGGAAGAGGTCACCGGTTCAACTCCGGTTGTGGGCTCCGAAAGTTTCATTGTATTTGTTTAATTTTAGTTAATTGGGAGTTAATAATTATGGCTAAAGAAAAATTTGAACGCACAAAACCACATATCAATGTAGGTACTATTGGTCATGTCGATCATGGTAAAACTACATTAACCGCAGCACTAACTAAATGTATGGCTGAGAAGTTTGGTGGTGATGCTTCAGCATTTGAAGATATTGATAATGCACCTGAAGAAAAGGAAAGAGGAATCACTATAGCAACTGCGCATGTTGAATATGAGAGTGAAGGCAGACATTATGCCCACGTAGATTGCCCTGGTCATGCTGATTATGTTAAGAACATGATTACCGGTGCTGCTCAGATGGACGGAGCAATCCTTGTCGTCTCAGCTGCAGATGGACCAATGCCTCAGACTAGAGAGCACATTCTATTGGCAAGAAACGTAGGTGTTCCTAATATTGTAGTTTTCCTGAATAAGGCAGACCAAGTTGATGATGCTGAGCTTGTTGAGCTTGTTGAGATGGAAGTTAGAGAATTACTCTCCATGTATGACTTTGATGGAGACAATATTCCTATTATATCAGGAAGTGCTTTGAAAGCTCTTGAAGGTGATACAAGTGATGTAGGAATAGAGGCTGTAGAAAAACTGGTTGCAACTATGGATGAATACTTCCCTGAGCCAGAGAGAGCTATTGATGGTGATTTCCTAATGCCTATTGAAGATGTTTTCTCAATTTCTGGTCGAGGTACTGTAGTTACAGGCAGAGTTGAAAGAGGTGTTGTAAAAGTTAACGATGAGATAGAAATTGTTGGCATTAAGGATACTCAAACAACTGTTTGTACAGGTGTCGAAATGTTTAGAAAACTTCTAGACCAAGGTCAAGCTGGCGATAATGTTGGTGTTCTACTTCGAGGCACAGCTCGTGAAGAAGTTGAACGTGGCCAAGTGCTTGCAAAGCCAAAGAGCATTAACCCACATGTTAAGTTTGAGGCTGATGTATATGCTTTGACTAAAGAGGAAGGCGGAAGGCATAAGCCGTTTTTCAATGGTTACAGACCACAATTTTATTTCAGAACAACTGATGTTACTGGTGCTGTCACGCTTCCTGAAGGAACTGAGATGGTAATGCCAGGTGATGACACACATATAACTGTCGAGCTAATCGCGCCGATAGCTATGGAGGAATCACTAAGATTTTCTATCCGAGAAGGTGGAAGAACAGTTGGTTCAGGAGTTGTAACAAAAATTATTGAATAACTGACTTAGGCCAGTAGCTCAACTGGTAGAGCGGCGGTCTCCAAAACCGCAGGTTGGGGGTTCAAGTCCCTCCTGGCCTGCCACAAAACGAGAAGAAGTGTGACAGAATTAAGTAATAAAGAAATTAGTTCGACCTTAGACACATTAAAGATGGCATCAGCTGTTGCTATTCTGCTGTCGTCTGTGTTTAGTTTTTACTACTTTGCAGAATTATCAGTACTGATAAGGGTACTGGTAGTTATATTTTCTGTGATTTTGTCTTTAATGATATTTTTTAGTACACAGAGAGGAATAATATTTTGGGATTTTATTCAAGGTTCTAGAGTAGAAATGAGGAAAGTAGTTTGGCCGACAAAGCAAGAAACTATTCAAACCACACTCACTGTCTTTATGTTTGTTTTAGTTTTAGGCATCTTTTTTTGGCTGTTAGATTTTTTGCTTCTCTACATTACAACATCAATTACTTCGTAAGGCTTATATAATATGGAACATCAATGGTATGTGTTACAAGTTTATTCTAACTTTGAAAAGAAAGTTATGACCATGCTTGAAGAGAGGATAAGAGTCTCTGGTCTTGAGAAGGAAATTACTGATGTTGTCGTTCCTATGGAAGAGGTTGTTGAGTTGAAGGGCGGCGAAAAGAAAACAACGGAAAGAAAATTTTTCCCAGGCTATGTTCTGATAAAAATGATAATGAACGATGACACTTGGCATTTTATAAAATCTGTTCCTAATGTTATGGGATTTATTGGTGGCACCAGTGAGAAGCCCAGACCAATTTCAGATAATGAAGCTATGAATATTTTAAATAGAGCTGAAGATTCTGTAGATATGCCTCGGCCTAAGATCACATATCAACCAGGTGAAGTAGTTAGAGTTATCGACGGTCCTTTTAACGATTTTAGTGGTGTTGTTGAGAATGTTAATTATGAAAAAAGCAAACTTAGTGTTGCGGTTCAAATTTTAGGAAGACCAACTCCTGTTGATCTAAATTTTAATCAAGTAGAGAAGTCTTAATCTAATGGCAAAAAAAGAAAAAAAAGTTGTAAATATAGTGAAGCTGCAAATCCCAGCTGGTCAAGCCAATCCAAGTCCTCCAGTTGGACCTGCATTAGGCCAGGCGGGATTAAATATAATGGACTTTTGCAATGCTTTTAACTCAAAAACTGGCGACGCTGAACCAGGTGTTTTGATACCTGTTGTGATCTCGGTATACAGCGATAAATCGTTTACTTTTGTTACAAAATCACCACCAGCTTCAACACTATTAAGAAAAGCTGCAGGAATTGATAAAGGTAGCGGAACACCAAATACAGAGAAGGTTGGAAAAGTTACTAGAAAGCAAATTGACGAGATAATAGAGATTAAAAAAGAAGATTTAAATGCATTTGATACTGAAGCTGCACAAAAAATTATTGAAGGCACTGCCAGGAGCATGGGCCTTGAAGTTGAGTAACATTAATTAAAGTAAAATGACAAAAAGTTCAAAAAGACATACAGATAATAAAGACTTGGTTGATGCTGAAAAGAGGTACGATCTGGAAGAAGCTATCACCATACTTAAGGATGCTACAAATGCGAAGTTTGAAGAGAGCATAGATGTGGCTATTAATCTTGGAATTGATGGGAAATTAAGCGATCAGAATGTTAGAGGTTCAGCAATTCTTCCCAATGGAAGCGGCAAAAATATGAGGATTGTTGTTTTTGCAGAAGGCGAAGATGCTGATGCAGCTAAGTCAGCTGGAGCAGATGAAGTTGGCATGGATGATTTAGCTGAGAAGATAAAATCAGGATATTCAGATTTTGAACTTGTAATCTCAACTCCGTCATCAATGAAAATAGTAGGTCAATTAGGACAGATTTTGGGACCAAAAGGTGTGATGCCTAATCCTAAGGATGGAACAGTAACTAAGAATATTAAAGATGCTGTTAACAATGCTAAGAAAGGACAAGCAATGTTTAGAAATGATAAAGGCGGGATCATTCATTGCTCTATTGGTAAACTCAATTTTTCTGAACAGGCTATAAAAGAAAATTTCAGGTCTCTTATTGATGAGATTAAGAAAAATAGACCAGCGTCTGCAAAAGGGGTCTTTATTAAGATGATTACGCTAAGTTCGACTATGGGACCTGGCTTGAAACTAAAAGAAAGTTGAGAAGGAATTAAAGGAATAAGATATGCCACTCAATATAGAAGCAAAAAAAGAAGTTGTTAAAGAATTAAATTCTGAAGCTAATAATTCAGTTGCTGGAGCTATTGCAGAGTTTAGTGGATTGAATGTTAAAGACCTAACTCTTTTGCGCACAAGAGCAAGAGAATCAGATATTTATCTTAAGGTGGTTAAAAATTCTTTATCAAGAAGAGCTTTTGCTGAGACTAATTTTGAATGTTTAGTTGATGGTTTAAATGGGCCGATAATTATTGCTTTATCAAAAGAAGATCTAGCTTCACCAGCAAGATTATTTAAAGATTTTGGAAAAGATTATGAACAGCTTAGAACCGTTGGTTTATCTATCAATGGAGCAGCTTATCCAGCTTCGGATCTAGAAAGAATTGCAAAATTACCTTCTAAGGATGAAGCCTATTCTATGCTCATGGGCTTAATGAAAGCGCCTATAGAAAAAACAGTAAGATTATTAAATGAAGTACCTACAAAGTTTGTCAGGCTTTCGAATGCTATGAAAGATAAACAAGAAGAGGTTTCTTAAAGTTAAATTTTTGTATAAAATTCCCAATCTTTTTTTGGGTCTTGAAGAGGAGATAAAAAATGGCAAAAGCTAGTGTATCAACGAAAGAGGAAGTCTTAGAGGCAATATCGAAGATGTCTGTAATGGACTTAGTTGAATTAATATCTGAGATGGAAGAAAAATTTGGAGTCACAGCTGCAGCTCCAGTTGCAGTTGCTGCTGCGCCAGCAGCAGGGGACTCAGAAGATTCGGCTTCAGGCGATGAGCAAACCGAGTTTGAAGTAATTCTTCAGGGTATAGGTGATAATAAAATTGCAGTAATCAAGGCAGTAAGGTCAATTACTGGTCTAGGCTTAAAGGACGCTAAAGATATTGTTGAAGGTGCGCCAAAGTCTTTAAAGGAATCGGTGTCAAAAGAAGAAGCAGATGAAATGAAGAATCAGCTAGAAGAAGCTGGCGCTTCAGTTGAGTTAAAATAGTTTTTTGTTTCACAACTTGATGCTAAGAGTAAGTAATACAACTTCTCAGTCTTATTAAGACTGAGCAGCTTTATATAGGTATTCAAATATATGACATTTTCATTTACTGAAAAGAAAAGAATCAGGAAAGATTTTGGCAAGCAAAAACCTGCTTTAGATGTACCAGATTTACTTACATTGCAGGTAGAGTCCTATGAAAAGTTTCTCCAAAAAGATGTAGACGCAGGCAAAAGAAAGAACATTGGCTTGCAAGCAGCTTTCAATAATCTTTTCCCAATCGAGAGTTTTTCTAAAAATGCAAGATTGGAGTTCATAAGTTATCGCCTTGAGGAACCAGAATTCAATGTTAGAGAATGCCAATTAAGAGGTTTATCTTATGCAGCACCACTGAGAGTAAAAACTAAACTTATAACTTATGACAAAGTTTCTGATAAGGAAACAGTTAAAGAGGTAAAGAATCTAAAACAAACGGGTGATACAACAGATGTCTACTTTGGAGAGGTCCCTTTGATGACCGAGCATGGTACTTTTGTAATCAATGGAACCGATAGAGTAATTGTTTCTCAATTACATAGATCACCAGGTGTATTTTTTGATCATGATAAGGGAGTGCAAACTTCAGGGAAATTGTTGTTTTCTGCAAGAGTAATTCCTTACAGAGGATCTTGGTTAGATTTTGAATTTGATGCTAAAGACACTATTTTTGCCAGAATAGATCGAAGACGAAAAATTCCAGCCACAATTTTGCTTCATGCTTTAGGATTGAATGACCAAGAGATAGTGGATCTATTTTTTGCAAAGGATAAATATAAAATTTCTTCTAAAGAAGCAAAAATTGAAGTTAATCTCGAACATTTAAAAGGCACTATTGCTGAATTTGATATCAGTGCAGGAAAAAAGTTAATTGTTTCCAAAGGCAAGCGAATTAATGCTCTACACATAAAGCAGATTAAAGATAGTAAGAATAAATATCTATCATTAAATCTTTCAGAAATAGAGAACAAAATTCTAGCTCATGACTTAGTAGATAAGGAGACAGGCGAGTTATTTGCTAAGGCAAATGATATTTTAACCAAGGAGCTTATTGAGGAAATAATAAATAATAAGATTACTGAGATTCAGACAATTTATATCAATGATGTTGATCAAGGACCGTATATTTCTAATTCGCTTAGGATAGATCCATCTTCATCAAAAGAAGAAGCTCTTATAGAAATATATAGAATGATGAGACCTGGAGAGCCTCCAACAAAAGAGGCTTCTGAGAACTTATTTACAAACTTATTCTTCAATGAAGAAAGATACGATCTTTCAGAAGTAGGCAGAATGAAATTCAATAGAAGAATTAGCGTTAGTTCTGATAAAGGCAGTTCTATCTTATCAAAAGACGACATTGTTAATGTTCTCAAAACACTAATTAATATCAGAAACGGCTCAGATGTAGTTGATGATATTGATCATTTAGGTAATAGAAGAATTAGAACTGTTGGAGAGATGGTAGAGAATACATTCAGGGTTGGGCTTATTAGAGTTGAAAGGGCAGTTAGAGATAGACTTTCGCTGGTAGAAACCGAAGAACTGATGCCTAGAGATTTAATTAATTCAAAACCAGTTTCTGCAGCTATAAAAGAATTTTTTGGATCTAGCCAATTATCTCAATTTATGGATCAAAATAACCCATTATCTGAGATCGCTCATAAAAGAAGAATTTCTGCACTGGGACCAGGGGGTTTAACTAGGGAGCGAGCAGGCTTTGAAGTCAGGGATGTGCATCCAACTCATTATGGAAGGGTCTGCCCGATAGAAACTCCTGAGGGGCCAAATATTGGGTTAATTAACTCTATGGCAATCTATTCTAGAGTTAATGATTATGGATTTCTGGAGACACCATATAGGCAAGTTGTAAATGGAAAAGCGACCAATAAGATTAAATATTTGTCTGCTATAGACGAGAGTAACTTCATTATAGCGCAGGCAAATTCAAGACTTAACTCAAAGAATCAATTAGAAGATGAACTTATCTCAGCTAGATATAAAAATGAATTTACTTTAATGCCGCCGGACACTATTGAGTATATGGATGTTTCTCCAAAACAAATTGTGTCTATAGCAGCTTCATTGATTCCTTTCTTAGAACATGATGATGCTAATAGGGCTCTGATGGGTTCCAATATGCAAAGACAGGCAGTTCCGACGCTTTTAGCTGATAAACCGCTAGTGGGTACTGGGATGGAAAGAATTGTTGCTACTGATTCTGGAGTAACAATAGTTGCGAAAAGAGGCGGTACTGTTGATTCTGTTGATGCATCCAGGATAGTTATTGCTGTTAACGATGATGAAGCAACCACTGGTGAATCTGGAGTTGATATATATAACCTTACAAAATACACAAGATCTAATCAGAACACATGCATAAACCAAAGACCATTAGTTGCTGTTGGAGATATTATTTCAAAAGGCGATGTCATTTCAGATGGAGCTTCAACAAGTCTTGGAGAGCTAGCAATTGGGCAAAATTTACTTGTTGCATTCATGCCTTGGAATGGATTTAATTTTGAAGATTCGATACTTATTTCAGAAAGAGTTGTTCAGGAAGACCGCTTTACCACAATTCATATTGAAGAACTCCAATGTATTGCCAGAGATACCAAACTAGGATCAGAAGAAATAACTGCTGATATTCCAAATGTTGGTGATAATGCTTTAAGGAAGCTTGACGAATCAGGTATTGCATATATTGGTGCCGAAGTAGTTGGAGGAGATATTCTTGTTGGGAAAATAACTCCTAAGGGAGAGACACAATTAACGCCTGAAGAGAAATTACTTAGAGCTATCTTTGGGGAAAAAGCTTCAGATGTTAAAGATACTTCACTAAGAGTTCCATCTGGTATGGATGGAACTGTAATTGATGTCCGTGTTTTTTGTAGAGAGGGAGTTGAGAAAGACCAAAGGTCTAATGAAATTGAAGTTGCTGAAATTGATGCAGTAAGAAAAGATTTAAAAGACCAACTTAGAATTATGGAGACTGATATTTTTAATCGTGTTCAGAAGTTACTCATCAATAAAATAGCCAAAATAGGAAGAAAGTCCTAAAGATAGATAAGGATTATCTTGAGAATCTAAAAAACAAAGAGTGGTTTGAGATAAAACTCCAAAATGAGAAATTGAATAAAGAATTAGAAACTTTTTATTTGAACCATAAAGCGCTTCAAAAAGAATTTAAAGAAAAGCTAGATGCTGCCAAGAAGAAAATAGAAGCATATGATGATTTGCCACCCGGGGTGCTTAAAATGGTAAAGGTTTTCCTTGCAGTAAAAAGAAGAGTGCAGCCTGGTGATAAGGTTGCTGGAAGGCATGGGAATAAGGGTGTTATTTCTAGAATTGTTCCAGTTGAAGACATGCCTTATATGGAGGATGGAACTCCTATAGATATAGTATTAAACCCCTTGGGCGTGCCTTCAAGGATGAATGTAGGTCAAATACTCGAAACACACTTAGGTTGGGCAGCTAAAGAGTTAGGAAATAAGATAAAGAAGATCCTAAAAGAAAAAAAAGGTAAAGCCTTGATAAAATCTCTAAGAGAATTCCTAGGTAAAGTCTATAACACTAATAACGCATCTGAAAAAATACAGTTATCCAAACTCACAGATGATGAAATAATAGAATTAGCTAATAACCTTAAAGATGGTGTGCCGATGGCTACCCCTGTTTTTGATGGAGCAGAAGAAGGGGAAATAAAATCACTACTTAAATTGGCAGATCTACCTGATTCAGGCCAGACAAGATTAATTGATGGTAGGAGTGGAAAATATTTCGATCGACCTACCACTGTGGGCTATATGTACATACTAAACTTAATCATCTTGTGGACGATAAAATGCATGCTAGATCAACAGGTCCATACAGCCTAGTTACGCAACAACCTCTAGGAGGTAAGGCACAATTTGGAGGTCAAAGGTTTGGTGAGATGGAAGTTTGGGCCTTAGAAGCCTATGGAGCTTCTCACACCCTAAGAGAATTATTGACCGTTAAATCTGACGATGTTCAAGGTAGAACAAGAATGTATAAGCAGATTGTTGATGGTACTCATGAGTTAGATACTGGTATTCCTGAATCTTTTAATGTGCTTATGAAAGAAATTAGATCTTTAGGTTTAAGTATGGAATTAGTTGAAGAAACAACAAAAAATGAAGAGAAATAGTTAGGTATTAAATGAAAAATTTATTAAATATATTTAACCAAAAATCTATGTCAGAAGATTTTGATCATATAAGAATAGCATTAGCTTCTCCAGATATGATTAGATCATGGTCATATGGTGAAGTTAAAAAGCCAGAGACAATTAACTATAGGACATTTAGACCTGAAAGAGACGGATTGTTTTGTGCAAAGATTTTTGGCCCAGTTAAGGATTACGAATGCCTGTGTGGTAAATATAAAAGGTTGAAACATAGAGGCGTAGTTTGTGAAAAGTGTGGTGTAGAAGTCACTATGAGCAAGGTTAGAAGAGAGAGAATGGGTCATCTCGAATTAGCTAGTCCTGTAGCACATATTTGGTTTCTTAAGTCATTGCCGTCAAGAATAGGTTTGTTATTAGATATGACTCTACGAGAAATAGAAAGAGTCTTATATTTTGAAGCTTATCTCGTTACTGACCCTGGAATGACTGATCTCAAAAGAGGCCAACTTATGTCTGAAGAAGAATATCTTGAGTCACTAGAACAGTATGGCGATGATTTTTCTGCAGCTATGGGCGCAGAAGCCATCCATGCAATCTTGAAAAAATTAGATTTGAGAAATGCCATGGATCAAATTCAGGAAGATATGGCATCTACTGCATCTCAGATTAAGATCAAGCGTTATCAAAAACGTATCAAATTACTTGAGGCACTTATTAATTCAGGTAATAGGCCAGAATGGATGATTCTTCAAGTTTTACCAATTCTACCTCCAGATCTTAGACCTTTAGTTCCTCTAGATGGAGGACGGTTCGCCACATCAGATTTGAATGATTTATATCGAAGGGTAATTAATAGAAATAATAGGCTGCAAAGACTACTCGATCTAAATGCACCAGAAATTATTGTTAGAAATGAGAAAAGAATGTTACAAAAATCTGTCGATGCTCTTCTGGATAATGGAAGGATGGGCCGTGCTGTAACTGGATCGAATAAGCGACCTTTAAAATCCTTAGCAGACATGATTAAAGGAAAACAAGGAAGGTTTAGGCAGAATCTGTTAGGCAAACGAGTAGATTACTCAGGTAGATCAGTAATTGTAGTCGGACCTACATTAAAACTACATCAGTGTGGCATTCCTAAAAAAATGGCTCTCGAGTTATTTAAACCATTTGTCTTTAGCAAGTTGATCTATCGAGGTGAAGCGTCAACAATAAAATCAGCTAAAAGGTTAGTGGAACAAGAAGGACCTGAAATTTGGGACATATTAGATGGGGTCATTAGGCAGCACCCTGTATTATTAAATAGGGCGCCAACACTTCATAGACTAGGTATACAGGCATTTGAGCCTGTTCTAGTTGAAGGTAAGGCTATACAGCTTCACCCTTTGGTTTGTAAGGCATTTAACGCAGATTTTGATGGAGACCAGATGGCTGTTCATGTACCTCTTTCTATTGAGGCACAACTTGAGAGTAGAGCATTGATGATGTCATCTAATAACATATTATCGCCAGCAAATGGCGAACCTATAATTGTTCCATCTCAAGATGTAGTTTTAGGCCTCTATTATATGACCAGGGAAAAGATTAATGACAAAGGTGAAAATTCAATATTTGCTGATATTACTGAGGTAGAGAGATCTTTCGCAAATAACTTTGTTAACTTACACGCCAAAATTAAATTGCGTATCAAGGAATATAAACAAGGATCTGAAGAATTTGAATCAAGCATTATTGACACTACTGTAGGCAGGGCTTTACTGTCCAAGATACTTCCAAAAGAAATACCGTTTTCGGAAATCAATAAGCCTATGGACAGCAAAGCAATATCTAACCTGATCAACAAATGTTATCGTGAAGTTGGTTTAAAGCCCGCTGTTATATTTGCAGACAAGCTTATGTATTTGGGTTTTGAATATGCTACAAAATCAGGTGTTTCCATCGCCTTGGATGATATGGTTGTACCCGAACAAAAAGAATCAATTTTATCTGAAGCTGAATCCCAAGTTAAAAATATACAGTCTCAATTTACTTCGGGCTTACTAACACAAGGTGAGAGATACAATAAAGTTGTTGATATATGGTCTAGAACAAATGATCAAGTTGCTAGTGCTATGATGGATAAATTAGGCACAGAGGAAGTTAAGGACTCAGATGGTAAAAAACAGAATCAGGATTCATTTAACTCCATTTATATGATGGCAGACTCAGGAGCTCGAGGCTCTGCAGCACAAATCAGACAATTGGCAGGAATGAGAGGCTTAATGGCTAAACCTGACGGGTCAATTATTGAAACGCCAATTACAGCTAATTTCAGGGAAGGTTTAAATATACTTCAATACTTTATCTCAACTCATGGCGCTAGAAAGGGTTTGGCTGATACAGCTTTAAAAACAGCAAATTCTGGATATTTGACGAGAAGGTTAGTGGATGTTTCACAAGATTTAGTAGTAACAGAAGAAGATTGTAAGACGAAAAACGGACTGACTCTAACTGCAGTCGTTGAAGGTGGGGAAGTTGTTCAAGATCTTAGTCAGAGAGTATTAGGCAGAGTTACTGTTGATGCAGTTAAAGACAGAGAAAATAAAAAAGTAATTATTAAAGCTGGGACTTTAATAGACGAAAACAATGTTAAATTAATTGCAGATAATAGCGTAGATTCAATGACTATAAGAACTCCTGTTATGTGTGATACTACTCACGGTATCTGTGTTCAATGCTATGGAAGAGATCTCGCACGAGGCCATGTAGTAAATATAGGCGAGGCAGTGGGTATAATTGCTGCCCAATCAATAGGTGAGCCTGGCACTCAACTTACAATGAGAACATTCCATATTGGTGGTGCTGCTTCTAGCGCCGCTGCTGTGAATTCTATAGAAGTCTCAAATGATGGTGAAGCATCTCTTTACAATCTTAAAACAATAAAAAATAAGGATAAGAATTTGGTTGCAGTTAGCAGATCTGGAGAAATTATTATTTTAGATAAATATGCTAAGGAAAAAGAACGTTATAAGGTTCCATATGGAGCAGTAATTAATATCAAGGATAAACAGAAAGTTAAATCTGGAGATGTTATTTCTACATGGGATCCTCACACACACCCTATTGTATCTGAAGCAAGTGGAATCATGACTTTTGAAGATTTTATAGATGGGGTTACAGTTACCGAACAACTAGATGAAGCAACTGGATTGTCAAATATCATAGTAATGGATTATAAGAAACAATCAGGTACCTCATCATCAAGTAGACCAAAAGCGGCGCTTTTAAATGCTAAAGGAAAACCTGTAATGTTTAAAGGGACTGAAACACCTATAGTTTATACATTTCCACCTGGAGCTATTTTAAGTATTCAAGATGGACAAAAAATAAATGCCGGAGACGTTATAGCTAGAATACCTCTCGAATCTTCTAAAACCAGCGATATTACAGGAGGATTACCTAGAGTAGCTGATCTGTTTGAGGCAAGGAAGCCAAAGGATGCTGCAATATTAGCAAAGTATTCAGGTATAACGAGTTTTGGAAAAGAAACAAAAGGCAAAGTTAGGTTAGTGATAACAGATGATGATGGAGAAAGTTTTGAAGAACTAATTCCAAAGACAAGAACACTAAATATTTTTGAAGGTGAGAAAATTCAAAAAGGTGAGATTATTTCTGACGGCGAACTCAGCTTGCACGATATTTTAGAGGTACAGGGTGTTGAAAGCTTGGCTGAATATCTTGTTAAAGAAGTGCAGGATGTATATAGACTTCAAGGTGTTCCAATTAATGATAAGCATATAGAAATTATAATTAGGCAAATGATGAGAACATTAGAGATTGAAGAATCAGGAGATACCAATTTGTTAAAAGGCGAGCTTATTAACAGGTCAGACCTCTTGGAGTTAAATCAAAAGATGCTTAATGAGGAGCTTAAGCCTGCAAAATATAAACCTACAGTAATGGGAATAACAAAAGCGTCCTTAGCAACAACTTCATTTATATCTGCTGCATCATTTCAAGAAACAACACGAGTTCTTACAGAAGCCGCAGTCAAAGGTTCAATAGATAAATTAAGAGGCCTCAAAGAAAATGTAGTCGTAGGAAGACTTGTCCCAGCAGGTACAGGATATAACACTGAAGCAGATGCATCTCAAATAGCTGAGGAGGAGTTTGCAAAGGGATTGAAAGAGTTAGATGAATCTTCAAAAGAAAAAAGTACAGTTGAGGCTGGAAAAGCCTAGATAAATTAATTTAAATTACTTGAACCATTTGCTAGAGAAGAATAGAATCCCTCAGAATTTATTTTGAAAATTAGTTATGACTACGATAAATCAATTAGTTAGAAAGTCTAGAAAGAGGAAGTTAGTTAAGAATAATGTTCCTGCACTAGAGGGCAAGCCTCAAAAGAGGGGGGTTTGTACTCGTGTTTATACCACAACCCCAAAGAAGCCAAATTCTGCTCTTAGAAAAGTAGCAAGGGTTAGACTTACAAATGGCTATGAGGTTACAAGTTATATAGGTGGTGAAGGACATAATTTGCAAGAACACTCTGTTGTTTTAATTCGTGGCGGGAGAGTAAAGGATCTTCCGGGAGTTCGATACCATACTATAAGAGGAACATTAGATTGCTCTGGTGTGAATGATAGAAAGCAGGGAAGATCAAAATACGGTGCCAAGAGGCCAAAAGGTTAATTATGTCTAGACGGAATGCAGCTATAAAAAGATCAATACTTCCAGATCCAAAATTTTCTAGTCGTTTATTGGCAAAATTTATCAATATGATAATGAAAGATGGAAAAAAATCGACAGCAGAAACTATTGTTTATGAAGCTTTAGAAACATTAGTAGATAAGCTCGGGAAACCTGCTGATAAAGCACCTGAGGTATTTGCAGAAGTTTTAGAAAAGGTTAAACCTGTAGTGGAAGTCAGATCCAGAAGAGTTGGTGGTGCCACATACCAAATCCCAGTAGAAGTTAGGCATGATAGGAGAGAGGCATTAGCTATGCGTTGGTTAATAGAATCTGCAAGGTCAAGGCAAGAGAAGAGCATGAAAATTAAACTAGCAAATGAACTTCTTGATGCATCTAATGATAAAGGCAATGCCATCAAGAAAAAAGAAGATACACATAAAATGGCAGAAGCGAATAAAGCTTTCTCTCATTTTCGATGGTAGATTCCTCAAGTTTTTTTAAGGGATAATCAAAATGTCTAGACAAACACCAATTGAGAGATATAGAAATATAGGAATTATGGCTCATATTGATGCTGGGAAGACCACTACAACTGAGCGTGTTCTATTCTACACCGGAATATCTCATAAGATAGGAGAAGTCCATGACGGTAATGCAGTTATGGATTGGATGGAGCAAGAACAAGAAAGAGGTATTACTATAACATCTGCTGCAACAACATGTTTTTGGCAAGGAATGGATCAACAATTTGATCAACATAGAATAAATATTATAGATACGCCTGGCCACGTTGATTTTACTATTGAAGTTGAACGATCTCTTAGAGTGCTTGATAGTGCAGTTGCAGTTTTTTGTGCAGTTGGAGGTGTAGAGCCCCAATCAGAGACAGTTTGGAGACAAGCAAATAAATACTCTGTTCCTAGATTAGCTTTTGTTAATAAGATGGACAGAGCTGGAGCAGATTTTTTTAGAGTCGTTGATCAAGTAAAAGAGCGCCTTGGAGCAAGCGCTGTTCCTATTCAGGTCCCAATTGGCGCAGAAGAAAACTTTAAAGGTGTTATTGATCTTATAAGAATGAAGGCAATTAATTGGAATGAAGATGACCTAGGCGCAACTTATACCGAAGAGGACATTCCTGAAGAGCTTCTTGAAACTTGCGAAGAACACAGGGAGGCTATGCTAGAAGCTGCTGCAGAGGCTTCTGAAGAGCTTCTTACCAAGTATTTAGAGGATGGTGACCTCTCAAACGAAGAGATTATTGAAGGCATAAGAATACGTACTCTCACTAATGAGATTGTGCCTGTTATATGTGGATCTGCTTTTAAGAATAAAGGCGTACAAGCCATGTTAGATTCTGTTGTACATTTCTTGCCATCACCACTGGACAAGCCATCAATCGTAGGTATTGGAGAAGATGGGGCTGATAGAACTAGAGAATCTAATGATGAAGAGAAATTTTCTGCTCTAGCTTTTAAAATTGCAAATGACCCTTATGTTGGGAACCTTACATTTTTCAGAGTGTATTCCGGCGTCTTGAATTCCGGTGACACTATCTATAACCCATTGAAAAGCCAGAAAGAAAGAATAGGTCGTATCTTACAAATGCATTCGAATTCGAGAGAAGAAATTAAAGAGGTTCGCGCTGGAGATATTGCTGCGGCAGTTGGTTTAAAGAATGTTACTACTGGAGATACTCTTTCAGATATAAAAGATATTATCACCTTAGAGAAGATGGAATTTCCTGATCCGGTTATCTCAGTTGCAGTTGAACCAAAATCTACAGAAGATGAATCAAAAATGGGTATAGGACTCCAAAAATTAGCTAAAGAAGATCCTTCATTCCAGGTCAAGACTGATGAAGAATCAGGACAGACAATAATTTCAGGAATGGGAGAACTGCATCTAGATATTCTTGTTGATAGGCTATCTAGAGAATTCAATGTTGATGCTAACGTTGGAAGACCACAGGTTGCATATAGGGAAACAATAAGACAGAGCGTGGAACAGGAAGCTAAATTTGTAAGACAATCTGGAGGAAGGGGTCAATATGGGCATGTTTATATAAAAATGGAACCGCAAGAGCCAGGTATAGGATATGAATTTGTTAATGACATCACAGGCGGTGCAATACCAAGAGAATTTATTCCAGCAGTTGATAAGGGGATAAAAGAACAAATGTCTAATGGAGTCATCACAGGTTTTCCTGTGGTAGATGTGAAAGTCACATTATATGATGGCTCATTTCACGATGTAGATTCTAGTGAGGTAGCTTTCAGAGTAGCCGGATCTATGGCATTTAAACAAGGAGCTCTAAAGGCTAATCCAGTATTATTGGAGCCAGTAATGAAAGTTGAAGTGGTAACGCCTGAAGATTATATGGGTGATGTGAATGGTGATTTGAATAGAAGACGAGGTATTTTGCAAGGTATGGATGAATCGGCTGCAGGTAAGATTATAAGAGCCGAAGTTCCTTTAGCTGAAATGTTTGGTTATGCAACTGATCTAAGATCGATGAGCCAAGGAAGAGCTACTTATACCATGGAATTCGAAAAATATAGTGAAGCACCAAAACAACAAGCTGAAGCTATGTCAATTAATGAAGGATAGAGGGGAATGGCTAACAATCAAACAATTAGGATAAGGCTTAAATCATTTGATCATAAGCTTATAGATACATCCACTCAAGAAATTGTTGAAACAGCTAAAAGAACTGGTTCAACAGTCTCAGGTCCTATACCTCTTCCAACTGCAAGAGAAAGATTCACAGTCCTTATATCACCTCATGTAAATAAGGATGCTAGAGACCAATACGAACTTACAACTCACAAGAGGGTAATGGATATTCTAAATCCAAGCGACAAAACTGTTGACGCCTTGATGAAGCTTGAATTACCAGCTGGCGTAGATGTTCAAATTAAATTGAACTGAAGTTCAAAATTGATATAATTCCACGACACTTTTGGGGCTAGGCATTTTATGCTAATAAATAGCCTTTCTTTATGGGGATTAGAGAGATACAAAGGTGTTGAGTAAGTAGAATTAATAAATTTATACGTTATTGTCATAAATACCCTATAAATCAATAACTTATTATTTTCTACTGCTAAAAAAGAGTTAATGAAAAGTATAAATATAAAAAGTTTAAATTATTTTTTAGGATCATTGAATGATAGGCATTGTTGGCAAAAAATGCGGAATGACGAGAGTTTTTACGGACGACGGACGATCTGTACCGGTTACTATTGTTCAAGCAGACCCAAATTTCATTAATAAAATAAAGACTAAAGATAGTGATGGCTATAACGCCATTCAAGTTTCAGCTGGGTCTAAAGTCAAGCATTTATCAAAGCCCAATCAAGGGCAAATAAACCAAAAGAATAAAGAACTTAGATCAAATCTTCATGAGTTCAGATTGAATGATCATGAAGTTGATATGGTCGAAGCAGGTAAAGAGATTAAAGTTAACTATTTTAAAAAAGGTGAGAAGGTTGATGTTGCAGGCAAATCTATTGGTAAAGGTTATGCCGGTGTTATCAAGAGGCATAATTTTAGTATGCAAGACGCAACTCATGGTAATTCATTAGCTCATAGGGCACCTGGGTCAATAGGGCAAAACCAAACTCCTGGCAGAGTCTTTAAAGGTAAAAAGATGTCAGGACAAATGGGAAATGTTAATAGAACAATACAAAATCTAGAGATTATTGATATTGACAACGATAAAAATCTTCTTTTTATAAAAGGATCTTGTGCAGGCCATGATAATAGTTACCTAGTAATTACACCCTCAATAAAATCAAAACAAGAAGAAAGAGAAATATTCCCAGAAGCCAACCAGAAGAAACCCCAGAAGCTGAAGCTCAACCAGAAGAAACCCCAGAAGCTGAAGCTCAACCAGAAGAAACCCCAGAAGCTGAAGCTCAACCAGAAGAAACCCCAGAAAGCTCAACCAGAAAAACCCCAGAAGCTGAAGCTCAACCAGAAGAAACCCCAGAAGCTGAAGCTCAACCAGAAGAAACCCCAGAAGCTGAAGCTCAACCAGAAAAACCCCAGAAAGCTCAACCAGAAGAAACCCCAGAAGCTGAAGCTCAACCAGAAGAAACCCCAGAAGCTGAAGACAAGACTAAAGAATAATGAAACTTGAAATTAAAAAACAAGATAATACAAAAGCAGAGAGCATAGATTTGGAAAAATCAATTTTTGCTTCTGAGATTAATGATGGGTTAGTCCATCAGGTAATTACCTCTTACCTATCAAATGCTAGGTCAGCCACAAAGGGTCACAAAAACCGATCTGATGCTAGAGGTGGTGGCGTTAAGCCATGGCGTCAAAAGGGGACTGGTAGAGCTAGAGTTGGAACTATTAGAAGCCCACTATGGGTTGGTGGGGGAAAGACTTTTGCACACGATGATAGAACTTATAAGAAAAAGATTAATAGGAAGGAATATAAAATAGCTATTAAATCAATCTTGACTAGTTTATTAAAAGATAAAAGATTGATCGTCATAGATTCTTTAGAAGTCAAAGAACCTAAAACAAAGGAGATGATTAAAGTCCTTACTGACCTTCAAATAGACGATG
Source organism: Woeseia sp. (assembly GCA_019653755.1). GTDB lineage: Bacteria > Pseudomonadota > Gammaproteobacteria > Steroidobacterales > UBA11654 > CACPJA01. The sequence goes on from BPCL01000003.1 coordinate 30,599, forward strand.
CTTTAATAGTTGTTGATCAGAAAGAGAATAATTTAGATCTTGCAACAAGAAATATCCCAAGAGTAGAGCTAATTACTGCAGATAAAATCAACCCTTTGATTTTAATAAAATATGAGAATGTCGTTATAGATGCAAAGCTTTAAAAAAGATTGAGAGTATTTACGGATGAGTCAAAAAATTAGACATGATCAATTAAGAACTGTCCTCATTGCACCTCATGTCTCTGAGAAGAGCACTTTATTGAGTCAGAATAGTGGACAAATTGCCTTTAGAGTCAGAGCTGATTCAAACAAGAAGCAAATAAAGAAAGCTGTTGAGGAAATGTTTAAAGTCAAAGTTAGTTCAGTAAAAACAATTTCAGTAAAGGGAAAGAAGAAAAGGATGGGAATGAGGCAAGGCAAAACGAAAGATTGGAAAAAAGCATATATAAAACTTGAAGAAGGGCAGAATTTAGATTTTATGAACACAGAAGTATAGAAACATGGCAATTATTAAAGCAAAACCAACATCACCCGGAAGAAGATTTGTTCAAACAATCAAATCTGAGGATCTTCACAAAGGTAGGCCAATAAAGTCCCTGGTAAAGGGCTTGAAAAGGTCTGGCGGAAGAAATAATAAGGGCAGGATGACAACAAGGCACATAGGTGGAGGTCACAAGAAGCTATACAGGAACATAGATTTCAGAAGGCACAAAGATGATATATCTGCTGTTGTAGAAAGAATCGAATACGACCCAAATCGTTCTGCACATATAGCTCTACTTCTATACAAAGATGGTGAAAGAAAATACATTATAGCGCCAAAGAAACTTAAGCAAGGTGATCAAGTAGTTTCTGGTGAGAATTCACCTGTAGAAAATGGTAATGCATTACCTTTAAGTAATATACCTGTGGGCTCAGTAGTTCATTGTATAGAAATGAAACCTGGTAAAGGCGCTCAAATTGCTCGCTCTGCAGGGACAAGTGCACAAGTACTTGCAAAAGAAGGTAATTATGCAACGCTTCGACTTAAATCTGGAGAAGTAAGAAAAGTTCTAACTAGCTGTAGGGCTACTATCGGCGAAGTCGGCCATTCTGAGCATAATCTAAGAAAATTAGGTAAAGCAGGAGCTAAAAGATGGAGAGGAGTAAGGCCAACAGTTAGGGGAGTAGCGATGAATCCAGTCGATCACCCGCATGGAGGTGGAGAAGGTAAAACGTCAGGTGGAAGAGACCCAGTTTCACCTTGGGGATTACCTACGAAAGGATTTAAAACAAGATCAAATAGGACTACAGATAAATTTATAGTTCGAAGAAGAAAGAAAAGGAAATAAATATGCCTAGATCGATAAAAAAAGGACCATTTGTTGACCTTCATTTACAAAAGAAGGTCGAAAAAGCTATGTCTCAGGGAGGCAGGGCAAGAATTAAAACATGGTCTAGAAGATCAATGGTCATCCCAGATATGGTAGGAATGACAATCTCAGTCCACAACGGAAGAGAGCATGTACCTATTTTAATTTCTGAAAATATGGTGGGCCATAAATTAGGAGAATTTGCTCCAACAAGGTTGTTTAGGGGTCATTCAGGCGATAGAAAAACTAAGGTTTAAGAATTATGAAAGTAACTTCAAAATTAAGATATGCAAGGATATCCCCTCAGAAGACTCGTTTAATTATAGATATGATAAGAGGTTCAGAGGTATTACAGGCAATGAAACTAGTTCAATTTTTGCCACAGAAAGGTGCAAAAATTGTGAGTAAGGTTTTAGATTCAGCGGTAGCCAATGCAGAAAATAATTTTGGTTTAGATATAGATGACCTAAAAGTTTCTAATGCTTACGTTGATGAAGCTCCAACTTTTAAAAGATTTAGAGCAAGAGCGAGAGGTAGAGGAACAAGAATACTAAAAAGAAATAGTCATATAACAATAGAAATATCGGACGAATAAATTATGGGACAGAAAGTACATCCAACAGGAATTAGATTAGGAATTAGTAAGGGCTGGGCATCTAAGTGGTTCACTAGTTCTTCAGATTATTCCAAGAACGTTTTTCAGGATTTTAAGATTAGAGAATATCTAAATAAGAAACTGAAGGATGCAGCTGTGAGTAAAATTCAAATTGAAAGAAGTTCTGAAAATGTAACTGTAGCAATATTTTCTGCTAGGCCAGGTATTGTTATCGGGAAAAAAGGTGAAGGCATTGAATCTCTGAGGAAAGAAGTAGCAAAACTCATGGATACATCTATCAATAATGTTCTTATTAATATAAATGAAATCAAGAAACCAGAATTAGATGCAAAACTCGTTGCTTCATCAATAACTCAGCAATTAGAAAGAAGGGTGCTCTACAGGAGAGCCATGAAGAGAGCAGTGACAAATACAATGAGGCTTGGTGCAAATGGAATTAAGGTGAAAATTGCAGGTAGACTTAATGGGGCTGAGATTGCAAGATCTGAATGGTATCAAGAAGGCAGAGTTCCTCTTCATACTCTTAAAGCAAATATTGATTATGGAGTCTCTGAAGCTAAAACAACCTATGGAATTATTGGTGTAAAAGTTTGGATTTTCCAAGAAGAAGAGACTAATTAAAACAACAAAATAAATGAGTGAGAGATGCTTCAACCAAGAAGAACAAAATATAGAAAGCAAATGAAGGGCAAAAATAGAGGCTTAGCTTCTAGAGGCAGCACTATAAATTTTGGCGAATATGGCCTTAAAGCAACTGGGAGAGGAAGAATTACGGCTAGACAGATAGAAGCAGCAAGAAGAGCCATGACTAGGCATATAAAAAGAGGGGGCAAGATATGGATAAGAATCTTCCCAGATAAGCCTATAACTAAAAAACCTTTGGAGGTTAGGCAAGGTAAAGGTAAAGGCAATGTTGAGTATTGGGTTGCACAGATTCAGCCTGGAAGGATCCTTTATGAAATGAGTGGAGTTGAGGAAAGTCTGGCAGAAGAAGCTTTTAAACTAGCTGCAGCTAAGCTTCCTATAAGTACAAAGTTTGTTAGTAGGCAAATAATATGATTGACCTAAAAGAAATGAGAACAAAGTCTAGCCTAGATGTTCAGAAGATATTAGATGATCTTCTTGAAGAGCATTTTAAATTAAAGTTGCAGGCGGCAACTGGTCAGTTATCTAATACAAGCCAGTTTAAGAATATAAAAAAGGATATAGCTAGACTAAGAACAATTTTAAATGAGAAATCAAATGATTAAAGAAGCAGATAATAAAGCCAAAAAAACCATTAAAGGCACCGTGGTTAGTAATTCTATGGAGAAGACTATCACTGTTTCTATTCAGAGAAGACTGAGACATCCTTTGTATAACAAATACATATACAAAACATCAAAAATTTTAGCTCATGATCAAGAGATGGTATCAAAGGTTGGAGATATAGTATTAATTGAAGAGTCAAAGCCTATTTCAAAAAATAAATCATGGGTCTTGACTCAGGTAATCAAGGTAGGCCAAGAAGAGTAATAATAATGATTCAAACAGAAACAGTTTTAAATATTGCAGATAACAGCGGAGCCAGAAAGGTTCTCTGTATCAAAGTCCTTGGCGGTTCAAGAAAGAGATATGCAAGAATTGGAGATATCATCAAGGTTACTATTAAGGACGCTATTCCACGTGGAAAAGTAAAAAAAGGTGATGTTTATGATGCTCTTGTTGTGAGGACTAAGCATGGAGTTAGAAGAGCAGACGGTTCACTTATAAGGTTTGATGGGAATGCTGCTGTTCTTCTCGATAATAAAAGAGAGCCAATTGGAACAAGGGTCTTTGGACCAGTTACAAGGGAACTTAGGGCCAAGAAATACTTAAAAATAATTTCTTTGGCACCAGAAGTAATTTAAGAGGTAATTTTTTGAATAAGATAAAAAAAGGCGATGATGTGATTGTTCTATCTGGAAAAGATAAGGGTAGAACAGGACAAGTTTTGAGCGTCCTAAATAACTCCAAAGTTGTTGTTGAGAATATCAATATTGTAAAGAAACATCAGAAAGGAAATCCGAATACAGGTCAAGAGTCTGGAATTGTGGAGAAAGAAATGCCAATCCATATTTCAAATGTATTGCTTCTGAATCCTATAACAAATAAGGGCGACAAAGTAGGAATAAAAAAGTTAGAGGATGGAACAAAAGTAAGATATTTCAAATCGAATAATGAAGTGGTAGACATTTAGACATGGCAAGATTAAAAGAACAATATAAAAAAGATATTAGACCTGGTTTACAAAAAACCCTTGGCTTTAATAACCTTATGCAAGTGCCAGAGATTAAGAAAATTACTCTTAATATGGGTGTAGGAGAAGTTCTTCAAGATAAAAAAGCAATTGAGAAAGCTCAATCTGATATGGAAAATTTATCGGGACAAAAAGCTCTCATAACTCGGGCAAAAAAGTCTGTTGCATCATTCAAGATAAGAGAGGGCATGCCAATAGGCGTCAAAGTAACGCTAAGAAAAGATAGAATGTATGAATTTTTAGACCGCCTAATTAATATTGCATTGCCTAGAGTTAGAGATTTTAGAGGGCTTAATCAGAGGTCATTTGATGGTAATGGCAATTACAGCATTGGTGTGAAAGAGCAAATTATTTTTCCTGAGATTGATTATGACAATATCGATAAGATTAGAGGTTTAGATATTAGTATCACAACAACAGCGACTAATGATGATGATGCACTTGCTTTATTAAAAGCATTTAATTTTCCTATTAAGGAGAAAAGTCTTCAGGAGGAAAATGAAGAGCCAGTAAAAGCAGAGCCAGCAGCTGAACCAGAAGAAACATTAGACGAGCCAGTAAAAGCAGAGCCAGCAGCTGAACCAGAAGAAACATTAGAGAGCCAGAAGAGCCAGTAGAAGAAACAAAAAATAAGGAAGAAAAGTAAATGACAAGAAAGGCACTAGTTCAAAGAGAGATAAAACGAGCTAAAACGGTTGAGCGTTTCGCTCAAAAGAGAGCAGCTTTAAAGAAAATTATTAATGATTCAAGTGCTAGCTATGAAGAAAAGAACGATGCAAGAGTCAAATTACAAAAAATGCCTAGGAATGCGAGCCCATCCAGATTAAGGAATAGATGTGCTATTTCAGGAAGACCAAAAGGTTTTTATAGAAAATTTGGCCTAGGAAGAAATAAATTAAGAGAAGAAGCCATGAAAGGCAACATTCCAGGTTTGCATAAGGCTAGCTGGTAAAAAGATTAGGAAAGAATTATGACAATGACAGATCCAATAGCAGATATGCTTACTAGAATCAGAAATGCCCATAAAATAAAGGCATTATCTGTTTCTATTCCTTATTCCAAAACCAAAGAAAGCATCGCAAAGGTACTTCTTGAAGAAGGATACATTAAGGATATTGATACTGAGGCAATGGGAGATAACAAGAGTAACTTAAAAATTGGTTTGAAATATTTTGAAGGTAAACCTGTTATTGAAGAAATAAATAGAATAAGCAGGCCAGGATTAAGAATCTATAGATCTAAAAACGAATTACCCAAAGTTATGGGCGGCCTAGGAATAGCCGTAATTTCAACCTCTAAGGGAATTATGAGCGATCGCCAAGCAAGACAAGATGGTCATGGCGGCGAAGTTCTATGCAAGGTGACTTAAATTATGTCTAGAATTGAAAAGCAACCTGTCAATTTTCCTGAATCAGTTAAGGTCTCGCTTCAGGCAGGTGAAGTATTGCATGTAGAAGGAGAAAAAGGAGAGCTACAACTTAATTTGATTCGTCAAGTCTCAGTGACAATAGATAAAGATCAGTTAACAGTTAATTCTACTTCGAAATCTAAATTTTCTAGAGCCGCAGCAGGAACATTTAGGAGCCTAATAAATAATATGGTGATGGGAGTTACTGAGGGTTATTCAAAGGAATTAGAGCTGGTAGGTGTGGGATATAGGGCGAAAGCTCAAGGTAAGATGCTCAATTTGACTTTAGGTTTTTCTCATCCGGTAGATTATGAAATCCCAGAGGGAATTGAGATTTCTACTCCATCTCAAACAGAAGTAGTCATTACAGGAATTGATAAACAGAAAGTTGGTCAGGTTGCTGCTGAATTAAGATCAATTAGACCTCCAGAACCCTATAAAGGCAAAGGAGTGAGGTATAAAAATGAGCAAATTACACTTAAGGAAACAAAAAAACAGGTTTAACAACGAGAATTAACTAAATGGTTGCAAAATTAATAAAAAGAAAAAGAAGATCTAGGAAAACACGTTCTAAGATAAGAGAATTAGAGCAATACAGACTAAGCGTCCATAGATCATCAAGGCATATTTATGCACAGATTATTGCTCCTGAAGATAATTCAGTTGTTGCATCTGCTTCTAGTCTCGATCCAGATGTTAGGAAACTAATTAATGACAAAACTAAAGGTAAAAAAGAGATAGCTAAGATAGTTGGAGAGTCAATTGCTAAGAAGGCTAAGAAAGCCAAAATTCAAAAAGTTGCATTTGATAGATCAGGGTTTTTATATCATGGCAGAGTTAAAGCTCTAGCAGATGCTGCGAGAGAACAAGGACTTAATTTCTAAAGATAATAATTATGAATACAGATAAACAAATGGATGATTTGATTGAGAAGTTAGTAGCAGTTAATAGAGTTGCTAAGGTAGTTAAAGGCGGAAGGCAATTTGGATTTGCTGCAATTACTGTTGTTGGAGATGGCAACGGAAAAATTGGCATGGGTTATGGAAAAGCCAAAGAAGTGCCTCTAGCGATTCAGAAAGCAATGCAAGCTGCTAGGAAGAACCTACACCCAGTTGCTCTAAATAAAGAAACAATTTACTACGAGACTACTGGAAGACATGGCGCTTCTAAAGTTTATATGCAACCAGCAGCTGATGGTACGGGTATTATTGCAGGCGGGGCAATGAGAGCAGTATTTGAGTGTGTTGGGATTAGGAATATCCTAGCAAAGAGTTATGGTTCAAGAAATCCAATTAATTTAGTTAGAGCAACAATCAATGCACTTGATTCAATGCGCTCACCACAAAGAGTTGCAAAGAGAAGAGGGATTGCGGTTTCTAAAATTTTTACATAATGAGCAAAAAAGAAAAAAAAGTAAGAATAAAGCTTATTAGAAGTAGATTCGGAAGGATAAAGAATCATAAGGCTTCATTATCAGGCTTAGGATTGAGGAAGATTAATCAAATCGTTGAGGTTGATGCAACACCAGAGAATATGGGAATGATAAATCAAGTGAAGTATCTTCTAGAAGTCGAGGAAATGTAATAATGAAATTAAATACAATACAACCCAACAAGGGCAGTAAAACTGAGAAATCAAGGAAAGGTAAAGGTCATGCTTCGGGATTAGGGAAAACTTCTGGTAGAGGTCACAAAGGACAAAAGTCTAGATCAGGAGGGTTCCATAAGGTTGGCTTCGAAGGTGGGCAAATGCCTATACAGAGACGATTACCAAAAAGGGGATTTGCATCGAGAAGCAAGAAAGAAACTTCTGAACTTAGGCTTGATCAGTTAGGACGAATAAAAGCAGAAGTTATAGATATAGAAGCACTGAAAAACGAGAATATTGTTCCTAGGTATATTCAGAAAATCAAAATAATTGCATCTGGAGAGCTAACCAAGGCAGTGACTATACAGGGGCTTCATTTATCTGGCAATGCCAAAAAGGCGATCATAGATTTAGGGGGCAAGATTCTAGATTAATTATGGCTAAGACTCAAAATACAGCAAGATCTGCACTTGGAGAAATGACTCGATTCGTGGAATTGAGACAAAGACTCCTATTTCTTGCAGGAGCCCTAATCGTATACAGAATAGGGACTTACATCCCAGTTCCAGGTATAGATCCCAATGCACTAGAGAATTTTTTTCAAGAACAGTCTGGAACGATCTTAAGTATGTTTAATATGTTTTCAGGAGGAGCATTAGAGAGGTTAAGTATTTTTGCTCTTGGTATTTTTCCTTATATTTCTTGTTCGATAGTAATGCAAATGGCTAGCGTAACCGTTCCATCCCTAAAGGAGCTAAAAAAAGAAGGCGAGTCAGGCAGGAGGAAAATCACTCAATACACAAGATATGGAACTGTCTTTTTGGCATCTTTTCAGTCTGTAGGCGCATCGATAGCACTCCAGAATCAAGGAGTTGTAGTTTCGCCTGGATTTAATTTTGTTTTTACATCTTGCGTAACACTTGTGACTGGAACTATGTTTCTAATGTGGTTAGGGGAGCAGATCACAGAGAGAGGACTAGGCAATGGGATTTCGATGATTATATTGGCTAGTATCATTTCAGGTTTACCTTCAGCAATTGGCGGAACTTTGGAGCTAGCGAATACAGGAGAAATTTCTAGTGCCTTAGTACTTATACTCTTGATCTTGGTTTTAGCAGTTACTACTTTTGTGGTTTTTATAGAAAGAGGTCAGAGGAGAATACCCGTCAATTATGCTAAAAGACAGCAAGGCAGGCGATTAATGCAAAGCCAATCAACTCACTTGCCTTTTAAAATAAATATGTCAGGCGTAATTCCGCCAATATTTGCTTCAAGCATAATCTTGTTTCCAGCCACTATTGCTAGTTGGTTTGGAACTTCAGAAGGGTTTGATTGGCTGCAAGATATCGCAGCTCAATTAGCACCAGGACAACCAATATATATACTTATGTATGCATCCTTGATTATGTTTTTCTGTTTTTTTTACACTGCTTTGGTTTTTGACTCTAAAGACACAGCTGATAATTTACAACGATCAGGTGCATTTATGCCAGGTATTAGACCAGGCCAGCAAACAGCACAATACATAGATAAAGTGTTAACAAGGTTAACATTTTGGGGAGGATTGTATATCATGCTCGTCTGCTTGCTTCCAGAGTTCATGATTTTGTACTTTAACGTACCATTTTACTTTGGGGGGACATCGTTGCTTATTATTGTCGTTGTGACAATGGATTTTATGGCACAAATGCAAGCCTTAATGATGTCAAAGCAGTACGAGGGCCTTTTGAAAAAAGCTAATTTGAAGGGTTATGGTAAAAGTGGACAGATTAGATAAATACAATAGAAGAAATGAAAGTTAGAGCATCAGTTAAAAAGATTTGTAGGAATTGTAAAATTATTCGAAGGAATGGTGTTGTTCGGGTAATTTGCAAAGATCCTAGGCATAAACAGAGGCAAGGCTAAAATGGCTAGAATAGCAGGAGTTAATATACCCGATAATAAGCATGTTAGAGTCTCTCTGACCTATATATATGGTGTTGGTAACTCACTATCAGTTGCTGTTTGCAACAAACTGGATATCTCTCTAGATAAAAAGGTGTCAGATCTTACTGAACAAGAGCTTGAAAGCTTACGAACAGAATTGAATAACTATGTTGTAGAGGGTGATTTGAGAAGAGAAGTTTCAACTAATATCAAAAGGTTGATGGATCTAGGGTGTTATAGAGGTATTAGACACAGAAGAGGCCTACCTGTTAGGGGGCAAAAGAGTAAAACTAATGCTAGGACAAGAAAAGGACCTAAGAAGCCTATGAGAGCTTAATAAGGATTATTATGGCAGCAGGAAAAAAGAAAAAAGCAAAGAAGAATGTTATTGAAGGCGTGGCACATATTCATGCAACCTTCAATAATACGATAATAACTATTACTGACAGAGCAGGAAATGCAATAGCCTGGGCTACAGCAGGTGGATCGGGATTCAGAGGCTCTAGAAAGAGCACGCCTTTTGCTGCACAGGTTGCAGCTGAGAAAGGGAGGCACAAAAGCTAAAGAATTTGGTTTAAAAGATATTTTAGTCAGGGTTAAAGGTCCAGGGCCAGGAAGAGATTCTGCTCTAAGAGCATTAAATGGTCTTGGGCTTAATATTGTTTCTATTGAGGATGTAACACCACTTCCTCACAACGGTTGCAGACCACCAAAACAAAGAAGGGTTTAGAGGAATTAATTATGGCAAGATATTTGGGACCAAAATGCAAGTTATCTCGAAGAGAAGGAACCGACCTCTTTCTAAAAAGTGGTATTAAACCTATCGAGAACAAATGTAAATTAAATACCATTCCTGGCTCAAAGGTAGGGTCACGTAGGGAAAGATTATCTGATTACGGTATCCAGTTAAGAGAAAAGCAAAAGCTAAGAAGAATGTATGGAGTCCTGGAAAAGCAATTTAGGAATTATTATAAGAAAGCCTCTAAAGCCAAAGGCTCTACTGGAGAAAATCTATTAAAATTATTAGAGACAAGATTAGATAACATGGTTTACAGAATGGGTTTTGCAGTGACAAGAGCTGAAGCAAGGCAATTAGTTAGTCATAAAGCGATTATCGTTAATGGATCCATAATTAATATACCTTCCTATGAGATATCAGCTAGCGATGAGATTTCAGTCACAGAAAAGGCACAACAACAGTTAAGAGTTAAAAATGCTGTCAATATAGCCTCCCAATTAGGAATCAGTGAGTGGCTATCTGTAGATTTAAAAAAGCTTAAGGGTACTGTTAGTTCTATCCCTGAAAGGGAGGATATACTTCCAGATATTAATGAGAATTTAGTTGTGGAATATTATTCCAAGTAATTTAGGAGACGATTTAAAATGTCAGATGATGAAAAGAAAGTTATAGAAGAACAAGTAGAAGAAGAACAAGTAGAAGAAGAGCAGCTAGCCGTAGAAGAAGACGATAGAGAAGAGATTGTTATAGACCTTCTAAACCCTCTTGTTATAAAGCTAGAGTCACAGAATGAGCTTCATTCTAAGGTCTCAATCGAACCTTTTGAAAGAGGCTTTGGCTATACTCTTGGTAATGCACTGAGACGAGTGCTTCTCTCCAGTTTGCCTGGTTATGCAATAACTGAAGCCCAGATAGAGGGAGTACTTCATGAGTACACCACAATTGAAGGTGTTCAAGAAGATGTAGTTGAAATCCTACTCAATCTAAAGGGTGTGGCTATTAATATGCAAGGAAAGGATGCTGCAGATTATGTTTTAAGCAAGAAAGGACCTTGCGTGGTAACAGCGGGCGATATCCAGGTTGATGCTGACACTGAGATAGTAAACCCAGATCATCATATTGCTACTATAAGCGCTAAAAAAGAACTGAAGATGCACTTAAAAGTAGAACAAGGCACAGGATATAGACCTGTAGCTGTGCAGAGCAAGGAAGAAGATATCACTATCGGTTTATTGAAACTTGATGCTTCGTTTAGCCCTATCAGAACAGTTACCTACAGCTGTTGAAGCAGCTAGAGTAGAAAATAGAACAGACTTGGATAAACTTATAGTTGATCTAGAGACTGATGGCACAATCGATCCTGAGCGAGCAATCAAATATGCTGGAGCAATTCTTCAGAATCAATTAAGTATTTTTACTAATTTAACTAGAGTCCAAGAGCAACAAAAAGAAGAAGAAGAAGTTTTAATTGATCCTATTATGCTTAGGCCTGTGGATGAACTTGAGCTTACTGTTCGTTCTGCAAACTGTCTAAAAGCTGAGAATGCGAACTATATAGGTGATTTAGTACAAAAAACTGAAAACGAGCTCTTGAGAACACCCAATCTTGGGAAGAAATCCTTAAATGAGATCAAAGAAATATTATCTAGTCATGGTTTATCACTTGGGATGGAGCTAGATAATTGGCCTCCAAAGGAAATAGCTGTTGATGAGGTCAGTCAATAAGGTTTATATTGTTATTGAGGATTGAAGGATGCGACATAGGAAAACAGGACGACGTTTAGGACGAACTAGCAGTCATAGAAAGTCTATGTACCGCAATATGGCTTCATCTCTTATTGAGCATGAATCAATCTCTACAACATTGCCAAAGGCAAAGGAGCTTAGGAGAACGCTTGAGCCATTAATCACTCTAGCCAAAGAGGATGGCGTTTCAAGAAGACGAAGAGCTTTCGATTTTCTTAGGAATAAGCAGGCGGTTGGGAAATTATTTACTGAGATAGGGCCAAGGCTTAAAGATAGGCCTGGTGGTTATCTCAGAATACTAAAAAAAGGTATTAGAAATGGAGACACAGCTCCTATGGCGGTAGTTCAGCTTGTTGATTATCAAATCGAAACAGATCAAGGTGAGCTTTCCGAGTAGCTCATATTTTGGATAAGCAGACGATATTAACTGGAATTACTACAACGGGGACCCCTCATCTTGGTAACTACGCTGGAGCAATAAAGCAAGCTATCAGATCAAGCAAAAAAGATGATCATGATTCATTTCTTTTTTTAGCGGATTATCATTCTTTAATAAAAAATAAAAATCCCGAAGAAATAAAACAATCCTGTCTCGAGGTTGCAGCAACTTGGATTGCATTAGGGCTCGATACCAAAAAAACAATTTTTTATAGGCAATCGGATATACCTGAGATTCTTGAATTAAACTGGATTCTTAGTACCTTCACAGCCAAAGGACTTATGAATAGAGCGCATGCTTATAAATCTGCTGTTAGTGACAATGAGGGAAGCTCTGACCCTGATAAGGGAATTACTATGGGTTTATATTCCTATCCCATTTTGATGGCAGCAGACATATTAATGTTTAAAGCAACTCATGTGCCGGTTGGACAGGATCAGGTTCAGCATCTTGAAATGACTAGAGATATAGCACAGAGATTTAATCATAAGCATGGCGATATTTTTGTGATACCTGAAGCTATTTTAGAGAAAAATGCATCAGTTCTTCCTGGCTTAGACGGGAGAAAGATGAGCAAAAGTTACAATAACTTTATACCGCTTTTTTCTTCATCAGATGATCTAAGACGTCATGTTATGAAAATTAAGACTGATTCCTTAGAGCCAGGGGTTCCAAAGCCAATAGATTGTAATTTGTTTGAGATCTTCAAAGCTTTCGCTAGTGATGATGAATCAACTAATTTTAAGCAAAAGCTAGAAGAAGGAATAAGCTGGGGAGACGCAAAGGAAGAATTATTCTTATTGCTGGATAGTCATTTATCAGAACCAAGAAAAGAGTATGAGAAGCTTATTCAAGATCCTGCAAACTTAAACCAAGAACTTCTGACAGGCGCCAAAAGGGCAAGGGAATTATCAGTGCCTTTTATGTCTGAGGTTAGGAGTTCGCTAGGGATAGGTAAACTAGACTAAAGTTTTACTTAAATATTTACCTGTAAAGGAAGATTTAGATTTAGCGACTTCTTCAGGTGTTCCTTGAGCAATTACTTCACCACCCTTATCTCCACCCTCGGGCCCTAGATCGATAATCCAATCCGCAGTTTTAATGACATCTAAGTTATGTTCAATGATTATTATTGTATTACCTTCGTCTCTAAGTCTAAGTAAGACTTTAATTAATTGATTTACGTCATGAAAATGGAGGCCTGTGGTAGGTTCATCAAGCAGATATAGCGTATTTTGATTTGTTCTTTTTGAAAGCTCTTTTGACAATTTAATTCTTTGTGCTTCTCCACCAGAGAGGGTTACGGCATTCTGTCCTAATTTTATATAGCCAAGACCAACATCAATTAATGTCGATAATTTATTTTTTATGACAGGTATGTTCTTAAAGAATGAGTGCGCTTCATCCACAGACATTTCTAGGACTTCATATATGTTCTTCTTCTTATAGAAAATCTCCAACGTTTCTCTGTTGAATCGTTTTCCATCACAGACATCACAAACAACATAAATATCAGCAAGAAAATTCATCTCTACCTTTATTAATCCACCTCCTTGACAGGTCTCACATCGTCCTCCTTTAACATTAAAGCTAAATCTTCCTGGCTTATAACCTCTTGATCTTGACTCTTGCGTTCCTGAGAAGAGCTCTCTTATTGGGGTAAATAAGCCTGTGTATGTCGCAGGATTAGAGCGTGGAGTTCTCCCAATTGGACTTTGGCTGATATTGATTATCCTATTTATCTCTTCATAGTCACTTATTGAGGTTTTTTCTAATTGATCAGATACCTTGTTTTCCAGTTTCGCCCTTAGTAGAGGTTTAAGGGTGCTGTTAATCAATGTAGATTTACCTGAACCTGATACTCCAGTGATGCAGGTTAAGAGATTAAGAGGAATCTCAACATTTAGTGATTTTAAATTATTCAGATGGGCATTATGTATTCGTATTAATTTTGATTTATCCATACCAATTCTTTTGTTGGGAACTGGTATGTCTTTAGTGCCATTTAAATATTGAGAAGTTAAAGAATCATTTTCTTTTAGTATTTCATCTAAGCTTCCCTGGCAAACGATTTCCCCACCCTCATTGCCTGCTCCTGGCCCTAGATCTACAATATGATTTGCTGACCGAATTAACTCTTCATCGTGTTCAACAACAATGACACTGTTACCGAGGTCTCTCAATTTTGTGAGTGTTTTTATGAGTCTCTTGTTATCTCTTTGGTGAAGACCAATAGTGGGTTCATCTAAAATATACATAACCCCTACAAGACCTGATCCAATTTGACTTGCAAGTCTTATGCGTTGAGATTCTCCTCCAGAGAGTGTTTCAGCACTTCTTTCCAGATTTAGATAGTTTAAGCCTACATTTGATAGAAACTCTAAACGATCGACAATTTCTTTGATTACAGTTTTTGCAATCTCTCCCCGGCTTCCTTTTAATTTTAATTTCTTGAAAAAACCTAGAATCTCGTCAATGTTCATATGAGTCAAATCGGATATGTTGTATTTTTTAACCAACACATTCCTCGCTGTTTCATTTAATCTCGATCCATCGCATAAGCTACAGGGTTTGGTGTTCATAAACTTTGATAAAGCATCTTTAACTCTCTGTGACTCGGTTTCTTTGTATCGTCTTTTTAGATTGGGAATGACACCTTCAAAGGGATGTTTTCTGGAAATACGTTTACCCCCTCTGCCTGGGTAATAAAATTGAATTTTTTCGTCCCCACTTCCGTTCAACAGAACATCTTTTATTTTTTGACTATAGGAGGCGTAGGGCAGTTCTATATCAAAATTAAAATGTCTTGATAAACTTCTAATGAGATGGAAGTAATAAAAATTTCTTTTGTCCCATCCTCTTATAGCCCCTTCTGAAATGCTTAATTTTTCATTTTTGATTACTAGTTCAGGACTGAAATAATGTTCTACGCCAAGACCATCACATTTGGAACAAGCACCAGCAGGATTATTAAATGAGAAAGTTCTTGGCTCAAGTTCAGCAATTGAAAAACCGCATTCAGGGCAAGCATAGCGGTCTGAAAATAGGTAATTCACTTCCTTATTTGACACTGATATAACCTTAGCTATTCCATTAGATAGACTAAGCGCTGTTTCAAATGATTCAGATAACCTCGATTCAACTTGCGGTTTAATTGTGAATCTATCTACAACGACTTCAATAGTGTTATTCTTCTTAGCATCTATTGTAGGGATGTCATCAATGTCATAAACAGAGCCATTAATCCGAAGTCGAACAAAGCCTCTAGATCTAATATTTTTAATCAATTCTACATGCTCACCTTTTCGTTCATTGACCAAAGGTGATAGGAGAAGTAATTTCTCTCCTTCTTTTAGAGACATCAATTGATCGACCATTTCACTGATATTTTGAATACCTAATTTTCTTTTGTGCTGGGGACATTTGGGAATGCCAACTCTTGCAAAGAGCAACCTAAGATAATCATAAATCTCAGTTACTGTACCAACAGTAGATCTTGGGTTATGAGATGTGGTTTTTTGCTCAATAGAGATAGCTGGAGAGAGCCCCTCTATGAGATCCACATCAGGTTTTTCCATCATCGATAGAAATTGTCTTGCATAGGCAGATAATGATTCAACATAACGCCTTTGCCCTTCAGCATATATGGTGTCAAAGGCTAAAGAAGATTTCCCTGAACCTGAGAGACCGGTCAATACTATCAATTGATTCCTCGGTAGCTCAAGACTGAGATTCTTTAAATTATGCGTCCTAGCGCCCTTTATTTTTATTTCATCCATAGTAATAAAATTTCCCAAACATTCCATTGTAAATCTTTTTTTGATTAAGAGCTAAAACCAATGCTTTTTGATACAATTAATTTCGGTTTAAATTCACATTTAGTTTGAGGAATAAAGAAAGATTATGGCAAGAGGTATCAATAAAGTTATCATAGTTGGCAATCTCGGAGCAGACCCTGACAGCAGAGCTATGCCAAGTGGAAATGCAGTTACAAATATCAGTGTAGCTACTTCAGAATCATGGAATGACAGAGAAACTGGGGAGAAGCAAGAAAAGACAGAGTGGCATAGGGTTGTTTTTTTTAATCGATTAGCAGAGATAGCGGCACAATACTTAAAAAAGGGATCACAAGTCTACGTAGAAGGTAAACTTCAAACTAGAAAATGGGAAGATAAAGAAGGTAATGAGCGATGGACTACTGAAGTAGTAGCTAATCAAATGCAGATGCTTGGAGATCGGATGAGTAACGATATGTCCAACGATAATGCATCAAGCTCTCAATCAAGTTCAGATAATGATTTTTCAACCGATGAGTTCGATGACGATATACCTTTCTAGCAGAACAATATATAAACTCCATAAATTTCATGTCTAAAAAGATCTTCATTAAATCTTTTGGGTGTCAGATGAATGAATACGATTCATCCAAGATGCTTGATCTTATGAGAGCCGAAAGAAATATGGATCGAACTGAAGATGTCTTTTCTGCAGATCTTATTTTATTGAATACTTGTTCAATTAGAGAGAAACCACAAGAGAAAGTCTTTTCTCAACTAGGCCGCTGGAAGGACTATAAAAAAAATAATCCAAATGTTGTTATTGGAGTGGGCGGTTGCGTTGCCAGCCAAGAAGGCGAAAAGATTATAAAAAGGGCACCCTATGTCGACATCGTTTTTGGGCCACAAACTCTACATCGTTTGCCGAAAATGTATGACGAGGTTCTTAGCTCTAGAAAATCTTTGGTTGATATTAGTTTTCCAAAAGTAGAGAAATTTTCAGTCTTACCAAAGACACCGGATATCAAACCTTCAGCTTTCGTTTCAATTATGGAAGGATGTAGCAAGTTTTGTAGTTTTTGTGTTGTTCCATATACACGAGGTCTGGAAGTGAGTAGAGAGCCAGAAGGTATATTAGATGAAATAAAGGATCTTGTAGCTCGAGGCGTTAAGGAGATTAATTTATTAGGCCAAAATGTAAATGCATACAGAGCTAAGGATAAATATGGCACTAAATTGAAATTGGCAGACCTAATCGATTGTGTGAGCCTTATAGATGGCGTTAAAAGGATACGTTTCACTACCTCACATCCCCTCCAATTTACCGACGATCTTATCAACACTTTTGAAAATCCAAAATTAGCAAATTATCTTCACCTACCTGTACAGAGTGGCTCGAATAAAATACTTCAATTAATGGAAAGGAAACATAAAGTTGAGCTTTATATTGACCGGATTAACAAACTGAGATCACTGAGACCTGATATCAGTATCTCATCTGACTTCATCGTAGGGTTCCCTGGCGAAACAGATTCTGATTTTAAGGAAACCTTAGACTTAATAGACACTATAGGCTTTGATCAGTCTTTTAGTTTTATTTTAGTCCGAGACCAAACACCCCAGCCTCTGAAATGGAAGACACCACAGACTATAAAACTAAACTGCAGCGATTGGATCAGTTGCAATCTAAGATTAAAGAGAATTCAGACTCATTAGCAAGAGTATGGTCGGATCTGATCAGATGGTCTTGGTCGAGAAAAAGTCAAAAAAGACAAACAACCAATTATCTGGAAGAACAGAGAATAATCGTTGGGTTAATTTTGATGGACATGAAGATCTAATTGGGCAAATGCTAGAGCTTAGGATAACCGAAGCGCTGCCTAATTCTCTCCGTGCAAGAATTATTAATTGAAGTTATAAGCTTGAAAAGAACAAAAGAATTCCAAATTGAATCCCTTGAAAACTCCACCTTAGCCAACTTGTTGGGTGTTTTTGATACGCATATTAGATCAATAGAGAGTGAACTTGATATCGATATAAAGACTAGAGGTAATGTTTTTGTTCTCCAAGGGGAGGAGGCGCAGCTTGTCATTGGTGAACGAGTTATCAAGGATTTGCATACAGCTGCAAAAAATGAAGATTTAGATCAAGAAAAAGTTCATTTAATAATTAAAAAACATCTTAATGAAACAGACGATCAATCAAATGGAGCAACAGTTAAAGAAACTATAATTAATACGCCCAATAAGGAAATAAAGACCCGTACAGAAAATCAATTTAATTATATAAATCGATTAGGAATAATGATCTATCCTTTGGAATTGGTCCAGCAGGGACAGGCAAGACCTATCTGGCTGTTGCGGCAGCAATAGAATCATTGCAAAGAGAGGAAGTTAAAAGAATTGTTCTTGTTAGGCCTGCTGTTGAGGCAGGAGAAAACTTAGGATTTCTTCCTGGAGATTTATCACAAAAAGTAGATCCGTACTTAAGACCAATGTATGACGCTTTATACGAGATGCTTGGCTTTGATCAAGTAACAAATCTGATAGAGAGAAGAGCAATAGAATTAGCACCGCTAGCATTCATGAGAGGAAGGTCTCTTAATGAAAGCTTCATTATTTTAGATGAGGCGCAAAACACCACCACAGAACAAATGAAAATGTTTTTAACTAGGATGGGGTTTGGCTCAAAATCTGTTGTTAACGGTGACGTGACTCAAATTGATTTACCACCTGAGAAAGCTTCTGGCCTTAAGCATGCTCTGGAGGTCTTATCTGAGATAGACAATATTTCAATAATTAACTTTGATCACCAAGATATTGTTCGACATCGGATTGTGCAAAAGATTGTTGAGGCTTATGAGAAATTTAAACGCTCAAGATGACAGAAAAAAATAACTCTATAGTTTTGGACATCCAAGCATCTGATGATCTAGTATTCCCTAGTTCAAGCGATTTGATCAATAATGCGATTATTATAGCTTATGAGAAATCCGAGATTAGCCACGACTATTCTATTGGCGTTACCCTTAGACTAGTTGATCATGATGAGGGTTTGAGTATTAATAGTAAGTTCAATAACAAATCTAATGCGACAAATGTTCTAGCCTTTATAGGTGATATTGAGCAGGAAAAAGAATTAGGACTATCCCCTCCGTTTTTGGGCGATATTGTGGTTTGTTTGGCTGTGGTTGAGAAAGAAGCCAGTGCATTAGATATCAGTGTGTCTTCACACTTTATTCATATGGTTGTTCATGGATTTCTTCATCTATTAGGTTATGATCACTTTAGCGATGAGGAAGAAAATAAAATGAAGCTTCTAGAGAACAAAGTTTTAGCTGTATTAGATGAAAGAGGAGAGCTTAATTAAAGTCATGAATTTCTTAAAATCATTGTTCAAATCGAAGAAACAAGATATTGACTCTTTTTATTCAATGCTCAATCAGAGCGAATGGAAAAATTTCATCGGTAATGATGAGGTTAAAATGATCAAAGGAGTGATTGAGGTTTCTGAACTTGAGGTTAAAGATATCATGATACCGAGGTCTAATATGATTCTTCTCGAGACTTCACACAGTTTTGATGAACTGCTTAGAACTATTATAGATTCTGGTCATTCAAGATTTCCTGTAATCGCTGATAATAAGGATGAGGTGGTCGGCATACTTCTTGCAAAAGACTTATTAAAATTTTCTAAAGACGGGGAAGACAGCTTTGAGATGGATTCTTTTTTAAGGCCAGCGACGTTTATTCCAGAAAGTAAAAGGCTGAAAACTCTTCTAAGGGAGTTTAGGAAGAGTCGAAATCACATAGCAATCGTTGTGGATGAATACGGAAGAACTGCAGGATTGCTAACAATTGAAGATGTCTTAGAGCAAATTGTTGGCGATATTGAGGATGAATACGATATCGAGGACGTCCCGTTGATTAAAGAAGTAAAGAAAAATAAATTTATTGTTGATGCCTTGATCCGAATTGAGGATTTTAATGAATTTTTTGACACCGAATTTCTCGATGAGGATTATGACACGCTAGGCGGCCTTCTCACACAAACAATTGGGAGACTTCCAAAAAAGAATGAGATTGTCGATTTAAAATCGATAAGGTGCAAAATCATAGAATCAAATACCAGACGTATAGACACTGTAGAAGTAGCAAGAATTGATTAAAAAAATTATAGCAGCTGGGTTAACCGCTTTATTTTTTTTATTGGGATTTGAACCTTTTGGTCTAAGCTTTCTGCCTATCCTATGTTTAGCTTTCCTTTTTTATTATGCAAAGCAAAATGAACCTAAGGACACTGCTGGGTTTTTCTATCTGTTCGGATGCTTTATTTTTGTTGGCGGCCTATATTGGCTCTACATTAGTATCCATATTGTCAGCGGAGCTCCATCTTGGCTAGCAATTATATTGATATGCTTGCTAGCAGCCATTATGGGTATCTATTATCTGATAACAGGCTTTCTTATCAGTCTGGCTTTTAGGGAATTTAAGTCTGATTTTCTAGTTCTAAGCTTTATATCGCCATCTATTTGGGCTCTAGCAGAAATGTTGAGAGCCTATGCGATTACTGGATTCCCATGGTTAACATTAGGTTACAGTCAAATAAATAATCTCTTAGTGGGATGGGCACCGATAGGCGGTGTTTTTATGATCTCTTATGTCACGGCTTTAATTGCTAGCTTGTTACTACTAATCATTATCAAGAAAAGACCTTACTTAGTTGTAAGCTGTTTGCTCATTATTATATCCGCTTCATTTTTTCTGCGATCAGTTGAATGGACAGAAAGCATGGAGGAGGAATATAGTGTCGCTCTAGTTCAAGGCGGCGTTGCCCAAGAAAAGAAATGGTTAAGAAGCGAATTTTTAAAAACCCTAGATCTGTATCGGGATACATTAACAGAATTAGAGAACACTAATATTGTTATATGGCCAGAAGTCTCAATTCCTGCTATCTCAGCAAATGTTGAATCTTATTTAAAGGAATTGGAGATCATTTTAAAACAAAAAAATATAGATCTTCTTCTGCTTGGTATAAACACCAGAGACCAGAACGGTAAAGTCTATAATTCAGTGATCAGCTTAGGTAATGATCAAATTACATATAACAAAAGGCACTTGGTTCCTTTCGGTGAATATTTTCCAGTACCAGACTCAATTAGATCTTGGATGAGAGAAATGAGATTACCCAGTAATGATATTGCAAAAGGCTCTAACAGTCAGGCAATGCCTAAAATAGACGATATATTTCTATCTATTTCAATATGTTACGAAGATATTTTTGGATCAGAAATCATAGATTTTCAACCAGCTTCTAATGTATTGGTAAACGCGACAAATAACGCATGGTTTGGTAGATCAATCGCCTCAGCTCAGCATTTCCAGATGTCCAGGATGAGGGCAATAGAGACTGGGAGATACCTTCTAAGATCAACTAACACAGGGATTACCGCTATCGTTAAACCAGACGGCAAGGTGCAACAACAACTAAAGCCTTTTGAGTACTCTGTTTTAAAGGATGTTTTTGTGCCCATGAGAGGTTCAACCCCTTATTCAAATTTTGGAGACCTTTTTTGTTTGATATTAATGATAATGATTATGACATTGGGTTCGTTTATAGGTATGCTTCGTTTAAAAAATAAAAATGCCTGAAAATAAATACAACCCAAGGGAAATAGAAGCTGAGGCTCAAAAATTTTGGGAAGAGAATAAGGTTTTTGAAGTCTCAGAAGATTCTGAAAAAGAAAAATTCTATTGCTTATGCATGTTTCCATACCCAAGTGGACGACTTCATATGGGTCACGTCAGAAATTACACCATCGGTGATGTGATCAGTCGATATCAAAGAATGCTTGGGAAAAATGTGTTGCAGCCTATGGGATGGGACGCTTTTGGTTTACCGGCTGAGGGTGCTGCAATTAAAAATAATATGCCCCCTGCAGAGTGGACTCGAGAAAATATTAGCTACATGAAGGATCAACTCAAAACCCTAGGTTTTGGATACGATTGGACTCGTGAACTAGCAACCTGTGATCCCGATTATTATCGATGGGAGCAATGGATGTTCACCCGTCTTTATGAAAAAGGATTGGCTTATCGAGATAAAGCACTGGTTAATTGGGATCCAGTTGAGAACACGGTATTGGCGAATGAACAAGTTATTGACGGAAAGGGATGGAGATCTGGTGCAGTCGTTGAACGCAGAGAACTTCCACAATGGTTTCTTAAAATCACAGATTATTGTGAAGAATTATTATCGGGGTTAGATGATCTGGATTGGCCTGAACAGGTAAAAGTAATGCAGCGAAATTGGATTGGCCGATCAGAAGGTGTAGAAATTGATTTTGCAGTCTCTGATACTAAGGATGTTATCAGTGTCTATACAACCAGACCAGACACATTATTTGGCGCCACCTATATGGCGCTAGCACCAGAACACCCGTTGGTGCAGTCAGTAGCTGAAAATGATCCAAGGGTAGCGGAATTCATAGAGAGCACAAAATCACAATCCGTTTCTGAGGAAGCATTAGAGAAGATGGAAAAACTGGGTGTTCCACTAGGAATTGAGGTGATTAATCCAATCAACAATATGCCGATACCAGTGTGGACAGCAAATTTTGTTCTAATGACCTATGGCACAGGCGCCATAATGTCAGTTCCAGCTCATGATCAAAGAGATTTTGAGTTTGCTAAGAAATATAACTTGGAGATCAAGCCAGTGATTGTCCCTAACGATAATCAGTCTCATGATTTTGATTCTGTAGCCTTTATTGAGGAGGGGGTATTAATAGACTCAGAGGATTTTACTTCCCTGGATTCCGTATCAGCAAAAACAAAAATAGGCGACACTTTAGTTAAAAAGAAATCGGGTAGAAAAGTGGTGAATTATCGACTTAGAGATTGGTTGGTATCAAGACAGAGATACTGGGGTGCTCCAATACCCATGCTGATTAACGATCAGCAGGAGATTATTGCTGAAAAAGATCAGAATCTTCCGGTAGTTTTACCTGAGGAGGTTAAATTTGATGGGGTTAAATCACCCATAAAGTCGATGAAAGCTTTCTATGAGGTCAATGACCGAGGTGAGGAAGGCCTAAAAAGAGAAACCGATACA
Organism: Woeseia sp.; assembly: GCA_019653755.1. Classification (GTDB taxonomy): domain Bacteria; phylum Pseudomonadota; class Gammaproteobacteria; order Steroidobacterales; family UBA11654; genus CACPJA01. The sequence goes on from BPCL01000003.1 coordinate 53,560, forward strand.
TTTGATACCTTTATGGAATCGTCTTGGTATTACGCAAGATTTTGTTCCAGCGACTCAAAAGACAAGATGCTCGATGATAGGGCCAAGTATTGGTTACCTGTTGATTTATACATCGGCGGCATAGAGCACGCTATTCTCCACCTTCTCTACGCCCGTTTCTATCATCGATTACTTAGAGATGAGGGTCTGGTTGAAGGAGATGAGCCCTTTAAAAGCTTGCTGACCCAAGGCATGGTCTTAAATGATGGCGCTAAAATGTCTAAATCCTTAGGAAACACCGTTGATCCTGAAGAGATGATCAAAAATTATGGTGCCGATACTGTTCGGTTATTTATGATGTTTACAGCACCACCTGAGCAATCCCTTGAATGGTCGGATAAAGCGATTAATGGGTCCTTCAGATTTCTCAAGCGACTCTGGTCAAGCGTTCAGTCGAGAAAAGATCAAATAACAGGCATTGATGATTTAGATAAACAGGATAATTTATCAGATAAGCAAAAGGGTCTAATGAGAAAAACCCATCAGACCATAGCTAAAGTTAGTGATGATATTGGACGAAGATACACGTTTAATACTGCCATTGCTGCTGTTATGGAGTTGGTGAATGAATTGAATGCTTTTGAAATTAATGACGATGTCGATAAAAAAGTCGTCAAGGAAGCGATCAAAGCTATTATTTTGCTGTTATCACCCATAGTGCCTCATATTTGCAATAGACTCTGGCTTGATCTTGGTTATGACTCCTCAATTATTGATGAAAGTTGGCCAACGCATGATCCTGAATTGATGGTTCAAGAAAATGTAGAGATTGTCATTCAGGTAAATGGAAAACTAAGATCAAAAATAACGGTGGATCAATCCATTGATGATAAAGCACTAGAAGAATCGGTCATGATGGATGAAAAGATTAAAAAATATACAGACGGCCAGACAGTTAAAAAAATTATCATCGTTCCAAAAAAGTTAGTTAATATCGTTATTTAATGAAAACATTAAAACAACTAACCTGTTTGATTGGCTTGTTGATTTTAAGCGGATGTGGGTTTGAGCTTCAAAACACAGGCAATCTTAACGAGAAAATTGACTCGGTCTATATCCAGACAATAGACCCTTATTCATCGTTCTTCAGAAGCATCAAAGATGCTTTGAGGAATAACGGGGTAATGATTTCTGATAAAAGAGATGAGGCATCCTACGTCCTGGTTATAAAAGAAGACATATCTAGTGACAGAATATTAAGCATTTCTGCTAAAAATACTCCGATGGAATATGAAATAGCCTACCAAGTTGTATGGTCTTTATTTAAAGGGAATCAAGAGATCATTTCTGATACAAAACATATTGAAACACAAGATTATAGCTTTGATCAGAACCAGTTATTGGGCAAAAGAAAGGAAGCAGAATACTTAAATGACTCTCTTGCTGCAAAAATAAGCAAAGGTGTTTTATTAAAGTTGGGTAGTATTTAGTTATGGCAACACTTCATTTTACATATTCAACGATGAACGCAGGCAAGTCTACAGCTCTTTTGCAGGCCAATCATGGCTATAAGGAACGAGGAATGAACACCATGATTTTTACTTCTTCAAAGGACGATCGCTATGGGGATTCAGAGATTGTTTCTCGAATTGGTCTTAGAGCAGAAGCTGAAACTTTTACAGAATCAGATAATTTATTCAAAGTTGTTAAAGCACATCATGCTAAGCAAACCTTAAATTGTGTGTTAATCGATGAAGCCCAATTTCTCACTAAGAAACAGGTTGTTGAGCTTGGACAGATTGTCGACCAATTAAAGATTACCGTTATGGCGTATGGGATTAGGACAGATTTTCAGGGGGAGTTATTTGATGGAAGCAAATACCTCTTGGCTTGGGCAGACCGATTAAAGGAATTAAGGGCTGTATGCCACTGCGGAAAGAAAGCCACAATGATTGTAAGAGTCAATGACGATGGCGAAATACTTAGAGAGGGTGAACAAATTGATATTGGCGGTAATGAAAAATACCTTTCCTTATGCAGAAAACATTTTTATTCAGGAACAGTAGAACAATCTAAGAGATAACTCCAACAACTAAGCCGGTAAAACAAGAAGCCAATGTAGCTCCAATTAGAGCCTTGCCACTAACAGCTATAAGATCATCTTTTCTTTCAGGAATCATCGTTCCTATACCGCTAAGTAATATGCCAACACTAGATAGATTGGCAAATCCGCATAATCCATAAAGCATGATGAGACGACTTTTCTCAGAGAGTTGACTGGCATCTATAGCAGCTAAGTTAACGTAGGCCACAAATTCATTGAGAATTGTTTTGACCCCTAATAAGGACCCAGCTAACTGAGCTTCTGCCCAAGGAATACCCATGCACCAGGCAATGGGAGCGAAGATCCAACCAGCCATTCTTTCCAAAGTGATGGCTTCCCCACCAACAAAAGGTAGTGCTGCTAAGCCAAAATTAACAAGGGTAACTAGTGCTATTAAGACCAGTAAAAGGGCTGCAATGTTTAGAGTAATATTTAGCCCATCTTGAGTTCCTCGGGTCAATGCATCCATGGTGCTCTTATAAAGACTGGATTCTTCAATTTGACTCTGATCTTCAGTTTTTTGATTGCTTGGCATCATGATGTTAGCGTACATAATTGCTGCTGGAACAGAGATAATCGAAGCGGTCAGAAAGTGCCCAATCAATGATGTTCCATAGAGGTCATTAAGCATGGTTGTGTAGACCACCATTACTCCCCCTGAGATAGTGGACATTCCCACAGTCATTAGTGTGAGCAATTCATGTCTCGACATTTGTTTGAGGTAGGGTTTGATTAACAAGGGCGCTTCAACTTGCCCAAATATAATATTTGCTGTTGCACTTAGTCCAACGGGACCTCCTACATTTAGAGGTTTTTTGAAAAGACTTGAGATTAATTTAATAACGATGGGCAGTACCCGCCAATGCCAGAAAATTGCTGATAGAGCAGAGACTACGATAATGAGCATCAATCCTGAAAATATAAATATATTTGCACTGGCTGGGTTTACCACCTCAAAGGGCTTTGGAGCACCATCGGCGAGATAACCAAAGACAAAACCAGTTCCTTGGTCCGTCGCAGATTTTAGAGCCAAAACACCTTGGGATAATGATTCAAAAAAGGAGGCGACCGGAGGAACTTTAATTAAAAGGATAGCCAGCAAGAATTGCAAAACAATAGCATTTGCAAGATAGAATAAATTTATCTTCTTCGTATTTGATGAGAGCAAAACACCCAAAATAATAAGAATGAATCCGCCTAAAACTGTTTGTGCATATTCCATGATGTTATTAAGTTTACAATAGTTTTATTTCATATAGTCGTTGTTGAAGAAAATCATCTGCCATAATCCCTTCTGGGTAAAGATCCGGGTGTTCATCATCTATGCATGAAGGCAGTGTTTCAATGAACCAATCAGGATTGGGATGTAAAAAGAAAGGGATAGAATAGCGCGATGAACCTTTAACAGCGTCTGATGGAGTTGTGACCCGGTGTAACACTGAGGGCAAACGATTGTTAGTGAATCGTTCTAACATGTCACCCACATTACAAACTACAGTACTTTGAGGTGTATCTATTGGATGCCAGTTGTCATCTACCAAGATTTCCAAGCCAGGTTTATTCCCTCCAATAAGGAGTGTGATGAGGTTAATATCACCATGAGCACCAGATCTTTCTCCTATATCCTCATCTACTGGAGGATAATGTATGGTTCTTAACACACTATTGCCTTCGTTAATATGCGATTTAAAGTAATCACTCTCGAGCCCTAAATAAATGGCTGTTGCTTGCATGAGTTGTTGGCCAAAACTATCAAAAGCATCAAAAAGCTCAGTGATTGTATTTTTAAATTCAGGCACTTCTTCAGCAACTATATTTTCAAACATATATTTTGTGTAGGGGTGGTCATCCGAGAGATCCTCCTGTTTGCCAGAACTCCTTTAGATCTGCATGTTTAGCACCTTTTGCTGTTTCAATTCTATAGGGTGTATAACCTCTTGCCCCACCAATATCCTTAATAAAGTATTTCATTTTGATGTCTTGTGATAAGGCAAAGAATTCTTCAAACATCTCGATTGAATCAGACACCATTTGCTCAGGTATCGGGTGATCTTGTATCCCACAAAATCCAGTGTTTTTATGATTCTTTCCCAGTTGATCAGCAAAGGCTTCTGGATCCTTGTCCCAGAGTTCATAACTGATTGTATCGACTATGCTCATTTATAACTTTGTTGGGTTTGGTTCTTCCCCATAAACCGCCTCCGGGTCAAACACTTTATCAGTGTCTGTGAATAATAAACCAGCTTTGCCATCTGAGTGTTCTATTTTTCTATAAAAGCAGCTTCGATACCCCACATGACAGCTTGCACCTCCAAGCACTTCAACCTTAGCCCATAATGCATCTTGGTCATCATCGATCAATAATTCTTTGACATTTTGGAAAAATCCACTGGTTGCTCCCTTATGCCACAAAACCTGTCTGCTTCTACTGAAGTAATGCATTTGACCTTTTGCCAGTGTGTTTTTCAATGCTTCCTCGTTCATGTATCCGTGCATAAGCAGTTCTCCAGTATCAATATCAGTTGTTACCACTGGAATTAATCCTGAGGAATCAAATTTAGGTGCTAATTCGAATCCTTCTTCAACCTGTTCTATGCTTGTTCTTTTAGAAAACATGTTTTTTATATTTACGATGAACCTCGGAATCTTATTCAAACATTAGGTATTATAACTTTCATAAATGCAATAAAAACCATAAATGAAGATCAGGCTTTATAATTCGAAAACCAAACAGAAGGAGTCGTTTGTTCCAATCGACTCTAATAAGGTAACCATGTATGTTTGTGGGATCACAGCATATAGTTTTCCCCATATTGGTAATGCCAGAGGGCCAGTTGTTTTTGACGTTCTTGCTAGAGTCTTAAGAAGACAATATAAACTGACATATGTAAGAAATATTACTGATCTCGACGACAAAATTTATGACGCGGCGCAAAAAGAGGATGTCAAAATTTCCGAAATTACTCAGCGGTATACAAAAATTTATCAAGAGGATATGTCAACACTGGGTGTTGAAGAACCGGATCTAGAACCATTGGCGACAGAGCATATTGAGGATATGATCGAGATGATCACTGTCTTAATGGATAAAGGCCATGCCTATGAGAATCAAGGACATGTTTTTTTTAATATAGATACGTTCCCAGATTATGGCTTTCTTTCAAATCGAACAGAGGAGGATCAGATTTCTGGAGCCCGAGTGCAGCCTTCTGAAATCAAAAAAAATCAAAGAGACTTCGTCCTATGGAAGCCATCCTCTGGGGATATTCCTGGTTGGGACAGTCCATGGGGCTTTGGAAGACCTGGATGGCATCTTGAATGTTCTGCAATGGCAAAAAAATACCTGGGCGAAACTCTGGATATTCATGGCGGTGGGAGCGATCTTTTATTCCCTCATCATGAAAATGAGTGTGCTCAGAGTATCTGTTCACACTCTGGTCAACCCTTAGCAAACTATTGGGTTCATAACGGTATGATCGATTTTGATAATGTGAAGATGTCCAAATCGGAGGGAAATCTCTTGCTTATTCGTGATCTTTTGCAAGAGGTTAGACCCGAGGTCATTCGAATAGCATTCTTAACAACACATTATCGTAAACCCATTAATTGGAATGAGGCATTGATTAGTGATTCAGAGAAAAAACTTGATCGACTATATGGATCAGTCAGAAAATTAGGACAAATATTGCCAGGCGATCCTTCTGAAGACGTGATCAATGCAGTTTCGGATGACATTAATACACCAAAGGCTTTGAGTGAACTCTTTGCGCTTGCAAAAAGCATCAACAACGCGAAAACTGATAAAGAAGCTAAGGATATAGCCTCAGTGCTTATTGGTTCTGCAAATTTATTAGGTTTGATGAATGAAGATCCTGAAAAATGGTTTGATTCAGGCGCTGATGTGGATGAAGTATTAGTTGAACAGATGTTAAAGGATAGAGAAGAGGCTAGGTTGAATAAAGATTTTGTAAAGGCTGATGAGATTAGGCAGAAAATTGAATCGCTTGGGGTATCTATTGAGGACGGACCAGAAGGCCCTCTCTGGAAAAAATTATAAAAAATGGAATCAATTGAGAAAATTCAGCATTCAATATCTGGTGAATTTGAGATCTTTGATACTTGGATGGAAAAATATGAGTACATCATCGATCTAGGGAAACAGTTGGAAGTTTTTCCACAACAGCAGATGATTGAAGACAATAAAGTTCATGGTTGTCAATCAAGTGTTTGGTTTGTGACTTCGCTAGAAGATGGTTTGTTCCGATGTAAGGCAACCAGTGATTCTGCAATTGTTTCAGGCCTCATCGCGCTATTAATGAGAATATATAACAATCAAAAACCATCGGAAATTCTTGCGGCAGAACCGGAATTCATTTCAAAGATTGGTTTGGATGAGCATCTAAGCCCAACAAGAAATAATGGTTTGAATGTAATGATTCAGAGGATTAAAAAAGATGCTGCGTCAATGCTTTAACAGGACAATAGAGGGATAATTCTTTATGAAATTTTTGATAGGTTTATATCGTAGATATATCTCTCCCTTACTAAAGCCTAATTGTCGATTCCAACCCACTTGTTCTGAATATGCCTTAGAATGCATTGATCGCTTTGGCTCTGTTAAAGGCACTTACCTCACCATATTGAGGATCTTGAGATGTAATCCTTTCTTTAAGCACGGGTATGACCCGGTTCCAGAGGAGTTTAATTTTTTTCACTATCCGAAGGACCTTTGATCAATGAAAGATGAATTTATTCAACTTCTTCGTTGTCCAAACACTGGTGAGGAATTAAAATTGTATGTGCTTAAAGATGCTTTTAATAAGGAAAAAGAAACAACTGATAAGGGTTTGCAAATGATCAAAAGAGAATGCTTGAAAAATGATTTATCTAAAGCTCTATTCAATAGCAGTTTTAGTTTTATCTACCCCATCATTGATGAAATTCCAATGCTGGATCCCTCCAAAGCTTATTCAATAAAGGTTAATTAATGCGACTTGATAATGGCGAATTAAGCAGACATCTTAAGGCAGAATTAGGTCATGTCTACTTTATTCATGGTGCTGAGGATTTATTGATCATAGAGAGTCTAGACAAACTTAGAGTTGCAGCTCACGAAAACGGTTATGAAGATAAGTCCAGATTTAATATAAGCGGTCGATTTAATTGGGATCATGTTTTTAGTGATATGAAAACCCAATCGCTGTTTGCAGAAAAAAAGTTAATTGAAATCCATATTCCTAATTCGAGACCCGGTAAACAAGGCTCAGACGCTTTAATTAGGCTCTTAGATGATATTTCCGAGGATCATTTATTAATAGTTATATGTGGAAAATTGGAAAAAGATATTCAACGCACAAAATGGGTTCAAAGTTTAAGCAAAGAGGCAGTGAGCATAGAGTGTAAGAAGATTTATCCATCCCAAATGCCAACTTGGATTAAATCTAGGTTAAGAGATAGAGGGTTATCTATCGATCGAGAAGCACTGGAAATGTTTGTAGCACTTACAGAAGGTAATCTTTTTGTTGCTATGCAATCTATTGATCGCCTTGGCTTAATGGAAGTTACTAATAATGTCAGTATGCAAGATATCAATGATTGCGTTGCCGATGGCGCTCATTTCGACCTTTTCCAGCTTACGGATGCAGCCATTATGAGGAAGCCATCTCGTGTCTTGAGAATCTACAACCGATTGCAAAAAGAGGGTATGTTACCCTTTGAATTAATGAGAGTTGTAAATTGGGAAATCAAGAATCTCAGTGACTTAATGGTGGATATTGGCGACGGCATTCCAATCAATAAGGCAATGAAGAACGCTAGGATATGGCCCAGTAAGCAAAAAATCATCGGCTCTTTTTTGCAGTCAACAAGTCCAACTCAGATGGACAATATTTTGGAACAGGCCTGCGAGGTAGATAAGGTTATAAAAGGGATCAACAAAGGTAATCCGTGGGATGAAATCGGACAATTGTTATTCATGTTTTCCTCAGAGGTATCCAGTTAATGATTAACCCTGATTTATTAACCATATCAATTGAAGTGCTAGAGGATATGAAAGCTAAAGCAATTAACAAGATTAATGTTTCGGAGTTAACCTCTATCAGTGATCATATGATCTTTTGTACCGGTACATCTAGTCGACATGCTCGATCAATTGTCGATAAACTAAGTGAGAAGGCGAAAGAGGAAAAACATCAAATATTAGGCATTGAGGGGTACGAATCAGGGCAATGGATTCTGATTGATCTTGGAGTTATTATCGTCCATGTTATGCTTGATGAGGTCAGGTCATTTTATAAATTAGATGATCTTTGGAGTGTTGGCACCAGCACCAGTGAATAACTTATGAACATTAAGATTATTTCGATTGCTTCAAAAAAAACAGAATATGAATCTATAATTTCAGATTATCTTAGAAGGCTGCCCCCACAAATTACAAGTGAACATATAAAAATTCCTATTGTTAGAAGAACAAAAAAACAATCGATCAATCAAATCATAGAAGCAGAGGGCAATAGCTTCTTAGAAAAGATAGCAGAGAGGGAAACTTTAATAGTTCTAGATCAGAGGGGAAGGTCAGTTTCGACGAATGAATTCTCAAACTGGATGCAAGACTGGCTTGATAACGCAATTAATCCTATTTTTGGCATTGGCGGTCCAGATGGATTTTCAGAATCCGTTCTAAATAGAGCTGACAAAATTCTTTCGTTGTCATCGATGACTCTTCCGCACAGCCTTGTGCCAGTTATTCTTGCTGAGCAGTTATATCGATCCTGGAGCATATTAAACCATTTGCCCTATCATCGATCCTGAATTCATCATAGATTCACATTTATTGACTATATTTAGGCATTAAAATAGATATTATTTGATATTAATGAAAAAAATACTGACATTATTGTTATTGCTAATAAGCGCATGGCTTGCTTTTGTTTATTTTTCCGAACCTTCAATTAATCGAGTTATTAATAAAGAAAGAGAATCAGTCAGAATCGGCATGCAAGACCTTTTAGGTCTAGAGATACAATTTGATGGTGTTGGGGTCAATTATACAATCGATAATTACATTAATCTGAGACCTACTTTGGTCTTTGATCAGATATCTTTAAAGCAAGGGCCAGAGGATCTCTCGCCCCTTTCTATCGAGCAATTCAGCGTGGAGGTTAATCTATGGAAAACACTTATAAATCAAAAAATTGCAGTTAGTTCGATAGTTATCGATGGCAGTAATTTAGATTTTAGCCATCAAGAAGAGAATGGGTTTTTATTAAATAATATTCCTATTAAACAACTCTTTGTCTTTCGTAAGCCTGGAGGAAAGAGACCGTCCTTAGAAATAAAGAATATTTCCTCTAGAGCTATTGATATAGAGAGAATTCAAACAAAAATTGGATTAGCAAATATTATTGATAGTAGGAATGTTAATTTTAAAACCAGCTATGCTTGGGATGAAATTCCTCGGAAAAGCGATATCACTTCAGGCAATGGTGTTTTGAGCATTAATGTAAAGGATGGGCAAATTAATAGTGAAGAAAGGGTCCCGGGTAAGGTTCTTTCTCTTTTTAGCTTCTCTGAACTTCCAAAACGCTTAGTTCTAGATTTCAGAGATGTTTTTGGGGAAGGCTTTCCCTTTGATCGTTTACAGGCAGACGTTACTTTTACAGATAATATTGCTTACACATGCAACCTCTCAATTAGCTCCACGACCGCAGATGTAATTATTCTTGGAGCAACTGATATCTCTAAACGTACATACAATCAAATGGTTATAGTGCAACCACTAGTCTCCGATCTATTACCTGGTGGCGCTGCTATAGTTGCTGGACCAGCTGCGGCTGCTTCAATGTTTCTTTTGACAAAAATTCTAAGAAGACCCCTCAAAGATGCAGGCGTTGCTTATTATTCAGTGAATGGAAGTTGGGACAATCCTGAGATCAAACAATTAAGTGAAAATGAGATTGATTTTAGCTTAATCGAAAACTGCAATAATTTTCTTCCTGATGTGGATCAGGAAATGCAATCTCTTACTAATTAAATAGAAATCTATTACTATTACCAACATGAAATTTGCCGCTGCTCAAATGAATTCAAACGATTCTGTTGACGATAACTTGTTACTGTCTGAATCATTAATCAAACAAGCTAAAGAACAGGGTGCAGATATTGTCTTATTACCTGAGAATTTCGCCTTTATGGGCTATCCAAAGCAATTGGTTGAGGAGATTATGGAAGATTTTGAAGACGGACCCATACAAAGATCCATCTCAAAGTTAGCCAAAGAATTAGAGATTTGGATTATCGCTGGGTCAGTTCCCATTATAAGCCCAAATACTGATCGAAGTTTTGCTCGTTCTATTGTTTATGATGATCAAGGAAAGGTGGTCAATTATTACGACAAGATCCATCTTTTTGACGTGGAAATTGAAGGCAAACAGTACAATGAATCTTTTTCAATTGTTCCAGGAAAACAACCAGTTACTGTAAAAACTCCATGGTGCACTATTGGGCTATCTATTTGTTATGATGTCAGATTTCCTGAACTCTATAGAAGCTATTCTGATATGGGAATTGATGTGTTAACAATTCCATCGGCGTTCACAGAGGAAACGGCTTGGCTCACTGGGAAACTTTATTGTCATCAAGGGCTATTGAAAATCTCTCGTATGTCGTGGCGTCTGCTCAATGGGGAAAGCACTATGGAAGCAGACGAACCTATGGGCATACCATGATTATAAATGCATGGGGTAAAATTATAGATCAACTTGATACTGGAGATGGTATTGTTATCTGTGATATTGATTTGGAAGAATTGCGATCTATTCGACAATCGTTTCCATCACTTAAACATAAGGTTTTAAATAATGATTAATAATCAGGAATCTATCTTCACACAAGTAAAGACGAGTCTGCTCGACCCTTATAATATTTCAATACAAGATTTAGATCTTATGATGAGTGAAATGCTCTCCAAAGGCATTGATATGGGTGATATATATTTTCAAAATATTCATCAAGAATCTTGGACATTAGAAGACGGCCTGGTCAAAAAGTCATCATATGCAAGTCGACAAGGAGTCGGTTTTCGATCAATTGTTAATGAACAGTCAGGGTTGGCCTACTCAGAATCATTAGAAAAAGATTCATTATTTAAAGCAGCCAGAGCTTCCTCATCAATTGCAAAGTCAGGGAAAACAGTAACCTCTAAGATAGAGGAACCGTCAAGTCTTCAGAACTATTATTCTTGTGTAAACCCCATTTCTTCTCTAGAAGACAAAGCAAAAATTGAATTGTTACAAGATATCGATTCTTTGGCTAGATCCAAAGATCATCGAGTAAAAGAAGTTATAGCTTCATTAGCAGGCAACTTTCAGAATATTTTAATCGTCAATGATCTAGGTCGAATAGTCGCTGATATCAGACCAATGGTAAGACTTAGTCTTAGCGTCATTGTGGAGGAGGAAGATAGAAAAGAAAGAGGCACCAGTGGCGGCGGTGGCAGGGTTGACTACACTTTTTTTAATCAATCAAAAATTAAAACTTATGTTACAGAAGCAGTTGATCAGGCTCTAATCAACCTAGAGGCAGTTGAGGCACCAGCTGGAGAAATGACTGTTGTTCTTGGCTCAGGTTGGCCAGGTGTGCTTGTCCACGAAGCAATTGGACATGGACTCGAAGGAGACTTTAACCGAAAAAAAACCTCTGCATTCTCAGGGCTTATGGGTGAAAAAGTTGCTTCTTCTATTTGTACAGTGATCGATGACGGCACCATAAAGGATGCAAGGGGTTCACTCAATGTTGATGATGAGGGGGAACCCACTGAAAGGACGGTATTGATTGAAGATGGCAAACTATGCAATTACATGCAAGACCAATTAAATGCGAGACTCATGAATACAAAATCAACAGGCAATGGCAGAAGAGAGTCTTATTCGACTCAAACTATTCCGCGTATGACCAATACTTTCATGCTAGGTGGAAATCATAAGCATGAAGAAATTATAGAATCAGTTGATGAGGGTATTTATGCAAAGAATTTTGGTGGCGGCCAAGTTGATATCACTTCAGGTAAGTTTGTGTTTTCAGCCAATGAAGCTTACTTGATTAAAAATGGCAAAATAGATCGTCCCATCAAAGGGGCTATGCTAATCGGAGACGGCCCATCTGCTCTTAATAAAGTAAGCATGATAGCAGATGATCTGGCCCTTGATCCCGGAATTGGCAACTGTGGAAAAGATGGTCAGACAGTGCCTGTTAATGTTGGTCAGCCAACCATGAAAATTGACAATCTAACCGTAGGTGGAACGGCCTAGTCAAGCTTTGCTGAAAGCACCTTTTCAGCTTGTGTTTTCCGATAAGCCTTTAATTGTTTAGCAATTGAGGCATCCTTCAATGCCAGTATCCCTATGGCGTAGAGAGCAGCATTAATAGCACCGGGTTTTCCTATTGCTACTGTTCCTACAGGGATTCCTGGAGGCATTTGTACTATTGCCATCAGGGCATCCATACCGTCGAGTGAGCCAGCAATTAAAGGTACACCAATGACTGGAATTGTTGTTTGTGCAGCAACAACTCCCGGAAGCGCAGCAGCCAGACCAGCTCCTGCTATAAAAACTTGAACGCCATCCGCTTCTGCTTGGCTAATAAAAGCTTCCAATTCTTTGGGTGTTCTATGAGCAGACAAAACTTTAGCCTCATGAGAGATGTCAAAATCTTTTAACATCTTAGAACAATGAGACATGACATCCCAATCAGATGCGGAACCCATTACAATAGCTACTTGAATACTCATAGCGTAATTCTACAATGTCTTATTTACTGTGTCTAAGTAAGTTAGAATAAACATATAAAAAATTAAAGGATCATAGAATTGGAGCAACATCAGGATAAAGCAGAGACGGCATTAAAATACGCCAAATCGCTTGGTGCAAATGAAGCCAGTGTGAGTTTTGCTGACGGCGAAGGGTTTTCAGTTACAGCCAGAAATCGTGCTATAGAAACGGTCCAAGATTATAAGGATCAGAGTTTTAGTATCACGGTCTATCTTGATAAATCGGTTGGTTCTGCCAGCTCAAATAATTTATCTGAATCAGCAATTAAAGCCACCATAGATAAGGCATTTAGTCTGTCTAGCCTGACAGCTACAGATGATTGTAATGGCCTAGCTGACAAAGAGAGGATGGCACCGGGCGCTAAGGATCTTGATCTTTATTTCCCATGGAATCTGGATATTAAAGAGGCTGAAACTATGGCTATTGAATGTGAGGCTTCAGCTCTAGAATATGATGACAAAGTCATCAATTCTGAAGGCGCAACGGTAGGAAGTTACGTGAATCAAAGCTTATACGCAAACTCGCATGGGTTTTCAGGTGAAACGAAATCCACAGGCCACTCAATCAGTTGTACTGCTATTGCATCAGATAATGGCCTTATGGAGATGGATTATGACTATACGAGTGCTCGACATTATAAAGACCTTCAAGATCATAAAGAAATAGGTAGTTTGGCTGCAAAACAAGCGCTTGATCATTTAGGATCCAAAAAGATTAAAACCACGAAGGCACCAGTTGTATTTTCGCCCAGAGTTTCAAGCAGTTTAATCAGTCACCTCATGACCGCCATCAGTGGGTCAAGTTTATACCGAAATGCCTCTTTCTTAGTTGATTCAAAAGATAAAAAGATCTGTCCTGAATTTATCAGCATACGTGAAGAACCTCATTTAAAAAGAGGCTTTTCTAGTTGCTACTTTGACGCTGAAGGAGTTGAGACCGTACCTAGATGTATTGTCGAAAATGGCGTGCTTAAAGGTTATCTGTTATCCAGTTATTCAGCCAGACGTTTAGGTCTAGATACAACTGGTAATGCGGGAGGTCACCATAATCTAATTGTTGAACCAACAGCAGATGAGAATTTGGAATCTATGATTAAAAATATAGACTCTGGTTTTCTGGTAACTGGTTTAATTGGTTATGGGGTAAATATCGTCAATGGAGATTATTCAAGAGGGGCTAATGGTTTCTGGATAGAAAACGGTGAGATTGCTTATCCTGTTAGCGAGGTAACAGTAGCTGGAAATCTGAAAGACATGCTCATGCGAATTAACACAATAGGTAATGATCCGGAAAAGAAAGGTTCTATTTTTTCGGGTTCGATATTAATAGACGATTTAATGATTGCAGGAGAATAAATGACTAAGAGGATAATAAGTTTGCTTGCTGTATTAGCAGTAATTTCACCCGATTATGGATTGACCCATGGAGGCGTGACGCGTGCCTCACTGTTAAAAGATACTGATATCAGACTCTTTATTGCCGATAATATGGACAGCACAGTCGTAACTGTTGATTTTCCGAGTGGTGAGATTATAAACCGAGTTACGGTTCCACCTTCCATTATGATTTTGGCAGAAAGCAACACCAAAAAATACATTTATGCGATGAGAGGCAGAGACACTGATCAAGATTCAGTAAGCATTCTCTCAACAGGGTTTGATTCTAAAACCAATAGTTTTAGACCGCCTCATTTGATTAGAACGATCCCTTTTGATACGCCGGGAGGACCGAGAAAAAATAAAATGGCCACAGTTAATGGTTATGACACAGTTATTACTGAAGGCGATGGAAAGATTGTTGTTCTGCAAACCGATGTTATCGATGGACTTTCAGAGATTCCAACAAGAACTTATGATTTGGCAGCGCCAGATCATTATCATTACATGGAGGGGGAAAAGAATTTATATATTGGGCATTTGTTCAAGGGTTTTGTCCAAGTTCTGAATCGAAGGACCGGGAGAGAAGTCAAAAAGATTGAAAACTGCCCTTCATTGCATGGAATGACCAAAGACAAGAAGACGGGGAGGATATTTTACTCATGTCGAACTGGATTGTTGGTTATTGGTACTCGAGGCAAAGAAAGGGCTGAAGAAGTCTATAGGATTCCATACCCAGATCGTGGCCGATCATGCGCTGCGTTTTTACCTGGAAGAAATAACATCAAATGGTGTTACACCGAAGGTATCATTCCTCAACTTTATCGATTGGATCTAAATAATATGGATTACCGGTTTGAAAAACTATCAGTAAAACCATCTATTAGGCAAAACGTTACTGAGGATGGTAAATATTTACTTGTCCTTACCAAGCAAGGTGAACTAAGTGTTTATGATGGGTATAGCGGTGATTTTATAAAAGATATTGAGGTGTCTGACCCTTTTTATGGTCAATGGAATGAAGATGTTGGTAAAGCTATATTGCCTGAAATTACTTCTTATAAGGGGCTAACATATATCTCTTTAACCCATGAGGGAAGATTAGCTGAGATTGATATAGAGGCAGGGAAAGTTAACCGTTATATTGATATTGGAGGTTTTCCAACAAGAATGATTCTTCTTCCTAAAGCTGATCTCACGACATAATTATTTTTTGAGAGGTATTAAATGAATAATAAAACGATAACTAAATTTTTAATTCTAGGGGTCATAATAGTAACTATCAGCCCAGCTGCTATGTCGCATAGTAATCATGGAAATGATGCAAACGTAAGAGCAATGGCTTCAATGCTGGCAAGTATGCAGCATTTTCCCTCAGAGGAAGATAAAGTTAAACTCCAAGAGATTCTCGATCAAGATTCATCAACCGATAATGAGAAAACACTGGCGTCTGCAATTATGCGTATTGAGCATCAGTCTAATGCGGAGGATGCTCTTTCACTTGATAGTATTATAGAATCTGAGACTGCTTCAGGTTCAATTATAAATATTGCAATTGTGATTAAAAATTTCTCACACGGTGTTAGCGATGCCGATAAACGCAAACTACAGTTGATCAATTTTAAAGGCTAGCCCTCGCCTTGAGTTATGGTTCGGTAGGCGCTTCTGTATTTCTCTGTGGTGTTTGCGATCACATCCTCTGGCAGCTCAGGACCCGGTGCGGTCTTATCCCAGTCGAGAGTTTCTAGGTAATCCCGAAGATACTGCTTGTCAAAGCTTGGCGGACTGATGCCAACCTTATATTCCTCAATTGACCAGAAGCGTGATGAATCCGGTGTTAAGACTTCATCTATGAGAAACAAGTTTCCATCATTATCAAGTCCGAACTCAAATTTTGTATCTGCAATGATAATGCCTCGTTCTTTGGCATGATTTACTCCAAAGTTATAGATTTCTATGGCTGTGTCTCTAACTTTGCTGGCTAATTCTTCGCCGATTAAATTAATGGTTTCCTCATAGGAAATATTTTCATCATGCTCACCAAACTCAGCCTTAGTCGCAGGGGTATAAATTGGTTCTGGTAATTGCGAAGCCATTTCAAGACCTTGTTGCAACTCAATTCCACAAACTGCCCCAGTAGCTTGATAGTCTTTCCAGCCTGATCCAATCAGGTAGCCTCTAACCACAGCCTCTATCGGTAATGGTTTTAGGCGTTTGACAATCATGCTTCTCTTTTGAAAATAATCCAGTTGATCAGCGCTATCCAGGAGATCAACTAGATTAAGATCATCGGTAAGGTGATTGTCAACTATGGCTGCAGTCTTGCTAAACCAGAACTCTGAGAGCTCTGTAAGCACTTCTCCTTTTCCAGGTATCGGATTAGGTAGGACCACATCAAATGCAGACATTCGATCAGTGGTAACTATAAGAAGATGATCATTATCAACGGCATAAATATCTCTGACTTTGCCTTGTCCGATCAATTCTAGGTTTTGAAGTACGGGTGAATTCATCGTATTATTTTATTGATAGAAGAGAGATTTAGCAATTAGGATTTTTTTCTTTAACTAAACTAAAACTTAGGGATAATAGGCAAAGTTCATCAAAAATATGCAAAGAGATTTCAAAATAGCGCCATCTATACTTTCAGCTGATTTTGCGAGGTTAGGTAAAGGAGGTTGAGAGCGTCATCCAATGCGGTGCTGACTTTGTTCACTTTGACGTGATGGACAATCATTATGTCCCTAATCTAACCTTCGGTCCTGTGATTTGTGAGTCATTAAGGAATTACGGAATAGAGGCTCCAATTGATGTGCACCTAATGGTTGAACCTGTGGATCGATTAATTTCTGATTTTGCAAAAGCTGGAGCAACTTATATAAGTTTTCATCCAGAAGCCACTGAAGATATATCAACCACTCTTAATTTAATTAAAGAGGAGGGTTGCAAGTGTGGTTTAGCGATAAATCCAGATACGCCACTGTCCTTTATTGAGGATCATCTTGAATCTTTAGACATTATTACGATGATGTCTGTTTTTCCAGGGTTTGCAGGCCAAAGCTTTATTCCCGAAGTCCTCGATAAATTGACCTTAACAAGGCAAATGATTGATGATTCCAATCGAGATATTTATCTCGAGATTGATGGTGGTGTGAAGGCTGATAATATTGGAGATATTGCCAAGTATGGCGCTGATTTTTTTCGTTTCTGGTTCAGGAATATTTGGAACTGAAGACTATCAGAAAACCATCGATTCAATGAGAGATAACTTGAGCGCAGCTTAAAGTTTAATAATCGAAGATTTCATTGAAAAAATAGACTCAGATGAGTAGACTAGCTTCCTTTTATAACGATTAAAGAGCTGGTAAATGAAGACTATTTCAGCAAAAACAGAAGATGTAGTTAGAGATTGGTATTTGGTTGATGCTAAGGATAAAACCCTGGGAAGATTGTCTACTGAGATCGCTACAAGGCTAAGGGGCAAGCATAAGCCAATATATACTCCTCATGTTGATACGGGGGATTATATTGTGGTTATTAATGCTTCAAAAATTACTGTTACCGGGAAAAAGATGGAAGACAAAATGTATTATAAGCACACTGGCTATATCGGTAATATGAAATCTTCAAATTTAGCAACAATGATGAAAAAGAGTCCAGAAACTGTTCTTTATGAAATCAGTTAGAGGGATGTTGCCCAAGACAAAGTTAGGCAATGCCATGATAAAAAAATTAAGAGTTTTCTCGGGACCTGATCATACTCACGAAGCACAAGCTCCAAAGCTTTGGAGATATAATTAAATTATGGCAACAGAAGTACATTACGGAACCGGTAGAAGAAAAACATCTACAGCTAGAGTCTTTATTAAGAAGGGTAAGGGCAATATTACTGTAAATAAGAAGCCCATCGATCAATTCTTCGATCGAGAGACAGCACGAATGATAGTTAGACAACCCTTAGAACACACAGAATTGATTGGAAAGATTGACGTTACTGCAACTGTAAAAGGTGGAGGCGGAAGCGGTCAAGCTGGTGCAATCAGGCATGGCTTGAGTAGAGCGCTACTTAGTTATGATGAAAATTTACGTTCTGCTCTCAGAGAAAAAGGCTTTTTAACTCGGGACGCACGAAAAGTTGAACGAAAAAAAGTAGGTTTAAAGAAAGCCAGAAAAGCGACCCAGTTCTCTAAACGATAAATCTATAGCATCTCTAACATTCTTTTTTGAATCTTAAGATCAGCCACTCTCCCTATTCCTGCAAAACTGTTGTCGAGCATATTTTTTGATTTAGACGTTGCTGGAATAATATTCGTTACTGCTGGGTTTGCAATAATATATTTTAGGAAGAATTGCCCCCAACTGCTGATATCGTAATCTTTGCACCAATTGGGCAGAGTTTGATTTTTAAATGAACGAAACAATTTCCCCTCTCATAAATGGCCTATTGATAATTGTTGCAACACCATACTCTTGACAGATTGGTAATAGCCTTTCCTCTGCATCTCGCTCACCTATCGAGTAATTGAATTGTGCGAAATCAATGGGTTCTTTTTTTATGATATCTTCCATTTCTTTAAAAGCACTGGATTTGTAATGTGTTATTCCTATGTAACTGATTTCCCCAGATTCTTTCATTTGTCTGAGTGTTTTAATCTGTGTTTTCCAATCAACCAGATTGTGGATTTGAATCAACTCCATTTTGGTTGTGTTCATTTTTTTGAATGATTCAGAGATTTGTTGCTCCCCCTCTGTTTTCCCTTTAGTCCATACTTTAGTCGCTAAGAACAATTCATTTCTTCTGGGGTAATCATTAAGGATGGCGCCAATGAGGTCTTCAGACTGCCCATACATTGGTGAGGTATCAACTAAGCTGCCTCCATTATTGAGTAAAACTTCAATGATTTCTTTCCTGATCTTCAGTTGTTGTCTATTTTCTGGATCTACATCAAATACTCTCGATGTTCCTAAGCCAATAATAGGTAGAGACTCACCACTCGAGGGGATAGTTCTTCTTAGCATTTGATTTTGGGCCAAGACAGACCCAAATTTTAGGCCCGATAATAAAACCGAGCTACTCATTAGTTTCAAAAAGTTTCGTTTTTGTATCTTTCACGTGTTCGTAATAACTTCGGTTGATTCATCATTGCCAATGATGATTGCATTAGCTGGTCTTAAGGCAAAAATTCCATTAGTAACGACACCCGGTATATTATTAATTTCTTTTTCTAGTGAAGGCGGATCAATAATTTTAAGATTATGAACATCAAGGATTAAATTGCCATTATCTGTTTGGAAACCATGTCTTAATTCTGATTGGCCTCCCAATTTAGCAATTTCTCTAGAGACCATGGATTTAGCCATGGGAATAACTTCAATAGGTAAGGGAAAGTTACCGAGTACATCAACAATCTTTGAATTATCTACTATGCAAACAAATTTTTTAGAAGCGTGAGCAATAATCTTTTCTCTTGTCAGAGCGCCACCACCACCTTTAATCATATGAAAATTTTTGGTGATTTCATCAGCTCCATCTATATATAAATCTGGACTTCCAGTTGATGAGAGATCCTCGACCATAAAGCCTTCATCTGAGAGAAGCTGGGTGCTGGCTTTGGAGCTCGAGACAATAGATTTTATCTTGTGCCTAACTTGATGCAATTCAGAGATTAAGAAATTGACAGTTGATCCGGTGCCGACACCTAAAACGCAATCGTCTTCTATGTATTCCAAAGATTTGATTGCAGCAACTTGTTTTTCATTTGTATCCGCCATAATCTTTTTCAAATTCCCCTTTTATGCTTTGTAGGTTTTATTCTCCGTGATAATAGCATCCATTGGAATATCCCAAGCATTTTTTTCTATAGCGTCAATTTTTTGAAACTCATAGGCAAGACCGATTAGTAGGGGTTTGCTTTTTTTTTCACTCTCTTTTTTAAAAGCCAATGTTTTGTCATAGTAGCCGCCACCCATGCCTATGCGATTGCACTTTGAGTCAAAGGCCACTAAAGGTATAAACATAAGATCAAACTCTACTGCATCGATTAATTTTTTATCATTATGCTCAGGTTCAGGAATACCATAATCATTTAAAGAGAGTTTTTGATCTTTGCTATAGCGTTTAGAAAAGTAATTTATCTTGTTTAATTTTAGGAAGAAATAAATGTTTATTTATGCCCCAAAGATAATTATTCAGCTCCGAGGTATCCACTTCATTGTTCATCGAGAAATAGGTGCTTATTCTCTCACGGTCTTCAAATGAAATTGATGCTTGGACATTCTTTAAAATATCATTCCCTAAAAGATTCAAGCTTTCATCAGAAAGTTGCTTTCTTTTTTCTTTGATTCTAGCTCTTAGGTTGTTCATTTTTGGTTGATGAAGATACCCACAATGACGTATCTCATTTGTTGCTCTCAGGCCGAGCAGTAAGGTGGGTTCTGACGTAGTGGCGCAGGCTTCCCTATTTGGTAATGCACAAAACCAATACAGACATTGATCCCTAAACTAATAATTAAGGGCCGAGAGTCCTTTAATGATCTTCGTTCATCGCAGGCAATCTTCTTAACTATTGTAGCTTTAAATCTTTATCAGAGTTAAGTGAATTTTCAACCTGGTTATGGATATTATCGAGCTTTTTTTGAACTTCAGAGAGATCTAATTCAGAGTCATATTCAGTTCTAATCTTAGTCGCCATTTCAGAGCTGCCTGTTATGGCATCATTAGCTATATTTAGAGCAGCCATTACTGCTATTCTATTCAAACCAAATGCCGTCCCTTGTTGATCTATCTTTTTCATTGTTTCATGCACCAGTGAGGCAGCTTTAATTAGATTTGCTTTTTGCTCCGGAGAACATTGGATAGTGAATTGTTCGCCCATTATTTCAATCGTGACTGGCTCACTCATGCGCTTGTCTCAATTTGATTGAGACGCTCTAGAACATCTTCGACTTTATCTTTGGCTCTTTGTTTTTGTGTCTCAAGGCTATCTAATTGTGATTCCAACGATTTATTATCTTCTTTAAGTGATTGATATTGAATGTAAAGACGATCTTTTTCCTCAATTAAGCTTTTTATTCTGGACTCGAGTGACTCGACGGATTCTAAGACTTGTTTTTCAGATACTTTAGACACAATACACACTATAATTTGTCATGAGCAATCGGTCAAATCGGTATAATAGTTTGTAAACTGGATATAATTCAATTGAACTACTCTGATTTAGAAAAATTAAGAATATCAGCATCACTCACAACCAATGCTGCCGAATTTCATGGTCTCATTAGCTCCCGACTCTGTTTCGGAATAGATAACTTTGAAGACTTAACATTGGAAGATAGTTCTGATGATAGATCTGTAACCTCAATCCAAATTCAGGAGTTCAATGATGCCTTTTTAAAAATGCTTAATGAGGCAAAAGATCATTTTAAAAAAGGCGGATTTAATTTTGAACCATTATTACCCAGTGACTCAGAGCCTATAGAGTATCGTGCGCTCGCTCTAGCATCATGGTGTCAGGGTTTTGTTGATGGATACGGAATGTCTGTCGCCGAATTAGAGATTGAAATCAAAAAACTTGGAGATGGGGAAGCTGCTGAAATCATTGAAGATTTTGCTCAAATCTCTACACTGGATTCTAATTCTATCTCAGATGAGCAAGATGAAGAAATTGCTTTTATGGAGCTAGTTGAATATGTAAGTGTAAGCGTACAATTATTATATGAGGACTTTAGAGGGTATAAGAATGAGTCATGAGTACAAAAAGAGGCGGAATAAATTAAGCAGATTGATTGGTAGGGATAGCATAGCTATTTTACCTACATCTTCTATTAAAATGAGAAGCAGGGATACCGACTATCCTTTTAGAGCAAACTCCGATTTTTATTACTTTACAGGTTTCTCTGAACCAGAAGCTCTTATGATTCTGGCACCCGGAAGGCCTGAGGGTGAATTTGTTCTTTTGGTTAGACCTAAGGATCCCTTAAAGGAAATCTGGGACGGTTATATGGAGGGTATTTCTGGTGCTAAAAGAAATTATTTAGCGGATGAGGCTTTCAAAATAGAGGATGTTGATTCGATCCTATCTACTATGTTCCATAATCGGCAAAAAGTTTTCTATACACTCGGTAACGATGAAAATTACGACAAAAGCGTCGTTAATGCATTTAATCAGATTAGAGCCAATCAGAGGAGGGGTGGCGTTGTTCCTACAGAAATTATTTCGCTAGAACCTCTCATTCACGAAATGAGGTTGATTAAATCTAGAGAAGAGATTCGATTAATGAAGAAGTCTGCCAAAATTAGTGTTGAGGCTCATTATCGAGTCATGGATGAATGTAATGATGGTGTTTTTGAATATCAGATTGATGCTGCAATTAAGCACCAATTTGGGAAATACGGAGCTGTCCCTGCGTATCATAGCATCGTAGCTTCTGGAGCAAATGCTTGTACCCTACATTACATTGAAAACAAGGATAAATTAAAAGCTGGCGATCTTCTTCTCACTGATGCTGGTTGTGAGCATCAGATGTATGCAGCAGATATCACTCGTACTATCCCTGTATCAGGTTCTTACACAGATGAACAAAAAGCAGTTTATTCAATTGTTTTAGATGCCCAAAAAGAAGCTATCAATTCAGTAAAACCAGGGCAAACGTTTGAGAACTTGCAAAATCAAGCTATTGAAAGCATTACCAAAGGATTGATAAAGCTGGGTCTTCTGAAAGGGACTGTTAAATCATTAATCGAGAGGAAGGCTTACAAGGATTTTTATATGCATGGCATTGGTCACTGGCTAGGTATGGATGTCCACGATGTAGGGGCTTATATGAGTGACAAGGGAAAATCTAAGAAGTTTGAAGCTGGTATGGTTCTTACCATAAAAGCCAGGA
Organism: Woeseia sp.; assembly: GCA_019653755.1. Classification (GTDB taxonomy): domain Bacteria; phylum Pseudomonadota; class Gammaproteobacteria; order Steroidobacterales; family UBA11654; genus CACPJA01. The sequence continues at coordinate 76,731 of BPCL01000003.1, forward strand.
ATCTATATTTCAAAGAAAAATAAGAATGTCGATAAAATTTGGCGCGGTATAGGGGTAAGAATAGAAGACGATGTTTTGGTCACAAAAAGTGGCTGTGATGTTTTGTCCGGAGCCTTGCCGAAAGAAATTGAGGATATTGAAAGACGAATGTCTTTGAATTAAAAAAGGGGTATAAATTATGTCAGTAATTGTTTGTGGCTCAGTTGCCTATGACTATTTGATGGAGTTTGATGGTGAATTTGGAGATTTTATTCTACCGGATCAGATTCATATCTTGAGTGTTGCGTTCAATGTGCCAAGGCTCAGAAAAGAATTTGGTGGGTGTGCAGGAAATATTGGATTTAACATGAAGAAGCTAGGCATGGACACCCATCATATGTGCCACTGTGGGCAAAGATTTTGGAGATTATAGAGCATGGCTGGAGTCCAATGATATTTCAATTTCTGGCATCAAGGTGATTGAGGATATGTACACAGCACAGTGTTTTATAACCACAGATCAAAAAAACAATCAGTTGACCTCATTTCACCCAGGAGCAATGGAAGAGGGGCACAATAATTCGATTCCTGATGTTGAAGGCATAGAGATGGTTATTCTTTCACCAGATGGGAAAGACAGCACCATTCTGCATGCGAATGAGATGCACAATAAAGGAATACCAATCATGTATGACCCTGGACAAGGGCTTCCAATGTTCGATAAGTCAGAAATCTTAAATTTTATTGATCAGGCAGAGTGGATCATTCTCAATGAGTATGAGGCAAACCTTCTCTCTGAGATCACAGGACTTGATCACAATGAAATCAAAGCAAAAGTTTCAGCGATGATCGTGACCAAAGGAGGTCAGGGTTCAGATATTTATGTTGAAGACCAAGTGATTTCGATTGATCCTATTCCAGTTGAAAATGAGGCAGATCCCACTGGTTGTGGCGATGCATATCGTGCCGGCTTGATCTATGGAATAATCAATGATCTGGGATGGGAAAAATCTGGAAAACTTGGGTCAATCTTGGGTTCAATTAAAGTTCAATCTCATGGGACCCAGAATCATGTATTCGAACTGGAAGCGCTTCTTTCGAGATTATAAAGTCGTTTCCTGAGTTTTCTTTTCTCCGCCCATGAATAAATGATGGGCACAATCACCAATGAAAGAAAAGTTGAACTAATCATACCGCCTACAATTGCAATTGCCAGCGGTTGACTTAATTCAACGCCAGAGCCAATGCCTAACGCGGGCATCATCATGGCAAGTATTAATGTTAGCGAAGTCATTAAAATAGGTCTCAGCCTTCTTGGGCATGCACTCAGCAAGGCTTCATCAATTTCCAATCCTTTTTGTCTTTCTTGATTTGTTCGATCGATTAATAAGATAGAATTTTTCGCTACGAGGCCAGTCAGTAAGACCAGCCCAGTCATTGAAAATATATTGAGATCCGAACCAACTATCCAGATTCCAAGTGTTCCTCCAATGACTGCCAGTGGTTGAGAGATCATCACAATCAAAGGTTGTCTGAATGAATTGAATTGACTAGCAAGGACCATATAAACCAAGATTAAGCCTGTCAGGAATGCAAAGAGCATTTGATTACTGGTTCTCTTAAACTCTTTTGCCCTAGCAAAGAAACCAACTTCGTAACCCACAGGAAGTGTTTCCGCAGCAGCATCCTCAATCAGCTGGATTGCATTACTAAGAGACGTTGTCGGATCACTGTAAAAATAAGCACTGTACATTCTATCCAGTCTGGTTATTTCTGATGGGCCAACTGTTTCTTTAAATTTTGCAACCGTATCGAGCCGAACCAGTTCTTTGGATGGCGTTCTGAGATATATTTTGTCCAAATCATCAATGGACATATCGTATTCACCCTTTAATCTGATTTTATATCTCTCACCATCTCCTACTGCATCATTAAAACGTGCGACATCGATACCGCCAGCAAATATATTTGCCGCCTCAGCAATAAGTCTTGTTGATAAGCCCATTTCTGAGGCAAGCTCTCTGTTAATTTCTAGACTCACTTGGGGGAGATTCAATTCTATGCTCGAGTCTACATCTCCCAGTTCTGGTGTTTCAGCAAGCTTACTGAGAAAAGTATTAATGGATTCATTCAGGATATTAAGATCTGGCCCTGAAACAGTAAATTGCATGGCTTCACCCCTGGTTCCAGAGGCGAATGACATTGGCGCAGGAAATGCTTTTATACCAGGAATCTTATTGAGTCTCTCTCTGAGTATAGGAATGAGTTCATACTGCTTATACCCACGAATATTACTGGGTGTCAGCCTGACATAGATCACCCCAATGTTCACCGCCTGACTTTCAATGCCAGAACCCATGATGGTGAAATAAGATTCGATGTCTTCATATTCCTCTAAGAGACCTTCCACCATTGATAAGCGATTATTTGTATAGTCAATGCCTGTTCCAACAGGCGTTTTCACAGTGATTGTAAATTGGCCCTCATCTTCTTCGGGAAAGAATCCGCCGCTCAATTGGGTAAAGCCGACAAAAGATAGGGCAACAACAAGACCTGCGTATGACAAAACTTTTTTCTTTTCACTCAAAGACCACTCGATCATTTGTTTGTAACGGTTTTCAATGATATTGAATCTCCGATTGAAGCCATCAAATATTCGATTAGATTCTTTCTTTGTTTTAAGAAATTTTGACGCGAGTGTGGGCGTGAGGGTTAAAGCAACAAAAGTTGAAACGAGGACTCCAGTGGAAACCACGACACCGAATGAGCTAAAAAATCTTGCTGCAATGCCTTCCATAAAAAATACAACTGTGAACAATGCGACAAGCACTAGTGTTGATGAAACTATGGGTAAAAAGACTTCATTGGCACCAATGATACTCGCCCTTATACGTTCTGCAGGTGTGTCCTCATGTAGATTTCTTTGAGCATTTTCAAGAACAACAATGGCATCGTCTACAACAATCCCAATCAGCAAGAGTAGTGCAAGCATGGTCATGGTATTCAGTGTGAACCCAAATGCATACATTATGAAAATTGCACCAAAAAGTGAGACCGGTATGGTTATGCTCACAATTGCCATACTTGAATAACTTCTTAAAAAAAGGAGAACAATCAGCGATGCAATAATGAATCCAACGAATATATTTTGCCCAAGCCCACTGATTAATTCATAGATATAACTACTATCATCTGTACCAATATCGAGCGTCATACCAGCTGGCAATGTTGGCTCAATATCTGATTTGATCTTGGCTTTTACCTTCTCGATGATTTCAACCGTATTTTCACCACGGATCTTGGTTACACCAATTCCAATTGATGGGTCACCATTGAATCGACCCAAGGTTCTTAGGTCTCTAACATCGTCTTTGACCTCAGCGATGTCTTTTAGCTTTATTGCACGATTTCGATCATAGGTGACAATGATGTTTTCAATTTCTTCAACATTGTGTGATTCGAGATCAAGCTTCAATAAATCCTCTTTGCTGTTATCAATCAGGAATCCACCAGGCAGCTTGATATGCTCGTTTCTGAATGCCATTACAACATCTTGAACAGTGATACTGAACGCACTCATGCGATCAAAATCAAGATTGACTCTAATATTTCTTTCCTGCTCGCCACCAATGACAACACTGCCGACACCATTTATAGTTTCTAACTTTCTTTTGACAACATTTTTTGCATAAACGCTTAAATCTTGGAGCGTTCGGTTGCCTCTCAAAGCCAGCCAGATAATTGGTATTTCACCTGTTTCAATCTTACTGATGATTGGCGTTTCTGTATCATCGGGTAATTGAGAATTAATTTGTCCAACTTTTGATTGAACTTCATTGAAGGCGATATCGAGATCTTTCTCCAGTAAAAACTGTATGAAAACATTAGATACACCTGGCGCTGATCTGGATCGAACATCATCAATTCCAGGAATGCTATTCACTGCACCCTCAATAATATTGGTCACACTGGAGTCGACTACATCGGGATTGGCGCCTGGCAAGACCGTTGTGACTGAGATCAATGAAAAGTCTATATCCGGTGAACGATCTATTGATATTCTATTAACAGATATCAAGCCGAAAAGAACAATGACCAAGTTGATCATCACTGCGAAAACAAATCGTCTAACGGATACTTCAGGTAAGCTCATATTAGTTAACGATTTCTATGATTGAAGAGTCAGTAAGAAAGCCAGCACCATCTTTGACGATTTCATCATTCAGTGCGATGCCTTCTAATATTTGAATATATCCTTCTTTTCGAAGTCCAGTTTTCACCAGGGTTTCTTTGACACTATCTCCTTTGACAACATAGATGACTTCACCAATGGATCTTCTCACCACACTTATCTGTGGAACGACAATTGCATTCTCGAATTTAGAGAAAACAACGGTGGCTCTTGAACTGGCTCCTGGTAACCAAGTACCTGGGTTTTCGAAATCAATAATCGTTGTCAATGATTTATTACGAGAATCAATGTTTGGTTTAATATCCTTGATTTTCGATATAACAATTTCATCTGGATTGGTTGGTGAAGTGATGCGAACTTCTAGCCCTTTTTTTAACTTGGGGCTCAAGTATTCAGGGAAAGACAAATCAACTTTCAAGTTTTTCGTGTCTACGAGTTCGTATACAACCATCCCTGGCTGAACATAATCACCTGCATCAATATGTTTAATCGCGACCTCGGATTCAATTGGTGCCTTTATGTTGGTTTCTTCGATCAATCTATTCGCATTTCGAAGCTTTAGCATCTGCAGCATTCATTTGTTCTTTAAGTGCATTAAAATCGGCCTTGGTCCTATCCATCATTTCTTCAGACACAAGATTATCTTTAAAAAGCTTTTCAGCTCGCTGGAGATCCAGCTCTTTGTTAAAAAGTAATGCACTGAGTCTTGCAATTTCTGCTTTTGCTTGAGAGAACTGGAGATTATATTTTTCAGAATCAATCTTGGCCAAAATATCACCAGCTTTTACCTTTATCCCCAACATCAGCAATAATCTTAACCACACGTCCAGATACTTCCACTGCCAAGCTTGGAGAAGATTTACTGTAAATGAGTCCCATTAAGTTTTCTTCTTCATTTATTTCTTGGGTACTTGGAAAGGTTGAACTGACAACTATCTGTGAATTGGCATCAAATGCCCATAGAGCAAATGGTAAAATCATCGAAATAATGTTCTTTTGTAGACTAGTCATTTCGCTTTACTCCTCTTAGAAGATTAGTGGTCAGTGTTTTTGAAAAATCCTCATTTGAAGATGGGCCAAGACCTTCAAATACAGAATCAAACAAGTTCTGGTGAGTGATGTAAGTTAAGTTTGGTGAGAGCAATTGATAAGCAAGCAATCTACTGTCAGTTGTTTCAATGATTTCTTTGCTCTTTTTTGCTTGATCTATCAGATCAACAATCTGTGATAAATTTTGTTCCATTAGCCCAACACTTGGCATTGCACGAGAGGAGAGACCAAGATCAGAAAATTCCCTTGCTAGCAGCTTATATTTCATTGGATCTTTAAGCATTTGATTCAAGTGCTCATTAATAAAAAACTCAATTTTTTCGATATATGTCCCAGTGATTTCTTTGGTTTTTTCTAGAATATTTTGAGTGTTTTTCTGTGCCCTGATGAGAATTTGTGTGTAGAGGTCTTCTTTGGATGTGAAATGATGATAAAGATTTGCCTTACTCATATTGCAAGCATTGGCAATATTAGTCATTGAGACTGAGCCAAAACCTGAGTCTGCAAATAGCTTTTCTGCTTTATTTAATATGATTTCAGTGCTTTCCATATTTTCCCTACTAACCGATCGGTCGGTCAGTATATACTTCAAAAAAAAACTTTACAAGATTAATAATTAAGCTGGGTTAAATTTGCTTCAAAGTTTGTTTTTCCATTTTCAGTTTGGGTTAATTTTATAGGGATAAAATTTAGTTCTGGAGCAAGCCATAAGGAATTTATTCGCTCAGAATCTTTGGTTTGATGGCTGATCTTTATGGCTTTATATTTACCATAAGGAACATTAGCTTCTTTAATATTCTCCTCTTTGATAATGATTATATTTTTTAGTTCGTCTTTATCTAAAACACTAAAGCTATTCATTTCTATTTGTCTTTCTTTAGCGTGCATGATTTGTAGCTGAAGAATGATTCTACTGAGTGTGTTTTTATCCAGTTCAATTTTAAATTCCCTGTCTTTATAAAATCCAGAAACATTATTTGTAGACCATGAAAATATTGCTTTTGATTCTCTGGGTTTTCTCCTAATGTTATCAATTAAATGGTACTCTTCAGTCTTTAGGATTGTGTCTTCAATTTTAAAGGTGCTTCTTTCTATAACAGTGCCACTACTGATAACTTTCCAGATTCCAGTGGCCTGAGTGATCATTTCATAGCTATATAGTTCCCCTTGTTTGGATAGTTTTGTTGTTAACAACCCATCTGCCTGTTTTAATTTGACGCTATAGGTTGCAGAGTATTCAGTAGGAATTGACCATGATGAAGAGCTGAAAACTAAACAGATAAATATAAAGTTTAATTTTGATTTCATAATTTAATTAATGTGGCGACCCTTGCTAAATTCTATTAGATTCGATCTTTAATTTTTGATAAAGATTTCTTGCAGCAACACAAACAATCAACGCAAAAGGAAGGCCAGTTACAATAACAGATGTCTGCAATGCTGATAATCCCCCTCCCATCAATAGAATAATAGCTATTATTCCAAGAGTTAGAGCCCAAACTACCCTATTAATTATTGCAGGATCATTGTGCTTGGAATCTGTTTGATTTGAAGAAGTCATCATAGAGGTTACTAGTGCACCTGAATCAGAGGACGTTACAAAAAATGTAAGAATATTGATTAAAGACAGACCCATTAAAAGAGTTGAACCAGGATACTTTTCTAAAAAAATGAAAAGTGATACTGAAATATTTTCATTGATAGCATTCGCTAGTGATCCAGCTGCCATAAATTCTTGATATATAGCAGCATTTCCAAACACGCTTAACCATATGAAAACAATTAATGAGGGTAAGAACACAACCCCAAGGATGAATTCTTTGATGGTTCTACCGTAAGAAATTCGTGCTATAAAAAGACCTACAAAAGGTGACCATGCAAACCACCAACAATAATAGAATAATGTCCATGCATTTTGCCAGTCAGAGTCATTGTAGGTATTTACATTAGTTGACAAACTAATAAAATTTTGGATATAAGATCCAACATTTTCACAAATCCATCAAGAATATATCCAGTAGGTCCAAATAAAAATATAGCTATCAAAAAACAACCACACAAAATCATATTTAATTGCGAGAGTCTTTTTATGCCAGCATTCAGACCCAAAACAACACTAATAAGGCCTAAAATAGTAATGATGGTTATGACTATAAACTTTCCAGGAGAAGCTTCAGGACTTAATCCTTCTATTGGTTTCCAGTAACTATTTGCAATATCAAGATATTCAAGCCCCGCGCTTATCTGACTTGCTCCCAGGCCCAATGATGTCGCTATACCAAAGACGGTTGCAAGAATAGCAAACACATCAACTATGACTCTGCTCCATGTGCTTTCCAGTCCGATATCTAAAAAGAATGAGCTGACTCTGAAAGGTCTTCCTAATTAAATGCAAAATATGCAAAGCATAATCCTACGACACCATATATAGCCCAAGCATGAAAACCCCAATGTAAAAATGTTAGATTCATTGATAATGTAGCCCGCTCATTGAAAGAAACACCTTCTTCAAAGAGTGCTGATGAGCTGAGATGTGAAACAGGTTCTGCGACCGAGTAAAATATTACTCCAATACCTAATCCGGCACTAAATAACATAGCGATCCAATTTATAAAATTAAATTCTGGTTTTGCATCAGTTCCACCCAATCTAATCTCTCCAAAACGACTAATAGCCATCCATATACAAAATATTAGAAAACCATTTGCACATAAAACAATTAGCCATCCGAAGTTGTTAGCTATGAATGATTGTGTGTTATTAAAAAGATTGCTGGCAGTATCAAGGTTAACCAGGGTAACCCCCACAAAAGTAGAGATAAGGAAAAAAGAAATGAAGAATCTCTTATAATCTATACTTTTAAACATAATGTAATACGAAAATAGTCTATTTTTAGCCCTGAAAGGCTTAATTTTTAAACCTATAAGCCTTAATCTTAATGAGTTCTATAAATTTAAGATAAAATATACTACACTTTAGCTAGTAATTTTGGATATTAACTCATCTAGTGGGGAGAGATAAACGATGACAAGGAAACAGAATAAGGCCTTAAGACGATCTAAGGCTATAAAAAAGAAGCAAAATATAGCTAGGATTAAAAACAGAGCTAAATCAGCTGCTACGATAGCAGTTGCAGGCGCTGTTCTTGCTACTTCTAATGTTGGTGCTCAAGGAACCATCGAAGAAATTGTTGTAACATCAAGAAAGAAAGAGGAGACTCTTCAAGATGTTCCTTTGCAAGTTTCGACATTAACAGAGCAGTCACTAGAGCAAAATGGAATAAATACTTTTGAGGATTATCTCTTGCAATTACCAGGAGTTACCGCAGGAGGCTCAGGTCCTGGTCAAAACACAATATACATTCGTGGTCTTGCATCGACTACTCCAAACCTTACAACTGCAGGTGTTGCTGGTCTAGCGCCTAATGTATCTTTCTATCTTGATGAGCAACCATTGGCTCAACCAGGAAGAAACTTAGACGTTTATGCAGCAGATATTGCTCGAATTGAGGTTCTTTCGGGACCACAAGGAACACTCTTTGGAGCTAGTTCACAAGCAGGTGTTGTAAGAATGATTACTAACAAACCCGAACTAGGCGTTTCAGAAAGCAATGTTGAGCTTGAAACTAGATTCATGCCAGACGGCGATACAGGAACAAAGATTGAATTTGTGACTAATGTCCCGATAAGCGATACGGCTGCTTGGAGATTTGTTGCTTACAGTGATGAAAAAGGCGGTTATATCGATCAGGTTGCTGGTCAAATTGATGCTAGTGGATCAGCACGGTTTAGACCTGCAGGCACTGTGAGACAAAATGGCCTTCCTGTTGCAGCATCAAGAGGTGGTTTCCAAGCTGGAGCTGATCTATCTGGAGCAACTCTTCTTAAAGCAGATGCACTAGTAGAAGAAAATGCAAATGATGTAGAGTATCAAGGTTTTAGATCTACTCTAGTAGCTGCGCTTGGCGATAATTGGGATGCTACATTGGTTTATGCACAGCAAACAATTGATGCTGATGGTGTTTTCTTTGCTGACCCGACATTAGAGGATCTGCAAATTCAAAGATACACCCAAGATGAGATCAAAGATGAATTTGACAACATGAGCTTAACTCTTGAAGGCACAATCGGCGAACTAGAAGTTATCTATGCTGGGGCATATACAGATAGGGATACAAATCAAATGGTCGATTACACTGACTATCTTTTTGTCGGTCAATATCTTCCATATTATATCTGTGATTATTACGTAACTTATACAACGTATGCTCCAGGTAATGTTCCTACTGGGACTTGTGGTGCTCCAAACTTGCTTGTTGACTCATACACAAATACTGAAGTTGAAAGTCATGAGATTCGCATAAATACGGACATCAGTGACACTATGTCGCTTACAGCCGGTTACTTCATGAGTGATACTACTCTTACAGAATTAAACCAATTTACTTACCCAGGTTCAGTTGGTAACGATATAGATTATGCCTGTAACTATGCTCTCACAGATACTTCTGTATCAGGCTCAATCAATAACGCATCTCCTGGGTGGTTTTCAGCTGGGCCTTTTTGTGAACCAGTCATCTTCTTTAACGATATTAAGAGAACTGACGAACAGAAAGGGTTCTTTGGTGAACTAAGTGTTGCAACGAGTGAAACATCAGAACTTACTCTAGGCCTTCGTTGGTATGATATTGAAGTTGATTTTGAAGGTAGTGCTAACTCATCATTCTATAATGGGTTTGGTTCTCCAGATACTCAACAATTTGGATCTAACTTATCAGCTCAATATGCACCAGGTAATCCAAATGGTTATCCAGATAAAGCTAAAACAGATGGTGTTATTGGAAAGGTAACCTATTCATGGAATCCAAGTGATGATGTCATGTATTATCTAACATGGTCTGAAGGGTTTAGGCCTGGTCTTCTAAACAGACCCGTTGGCAGAACAAGCCCGGATGGATCATACACGGTTCCACCAGAAATTACGTCGGATGAAATCACAAACACTGAGTTTGGTTGGAAAACCGTTCTTAAAGATGGTCAACTAAGATTTAACGGAAGTGTATTTATGGTAGATGTCGAAGGGCTTCAATCAACGATCTTTGATCCAAGTATTGTTAACTTATTCTTCTCTGATAATGCTGCAGATGGCGATATCAAAGGTGTGGAGGGTGACTTTACTTACTACTCTAATAGAGAAGGATTGACAGTTGCTGGCGCATTCTCAGTACTAGATACTGAACTTACCAGGAAATTAGTACCTACCAATGATGTAGTTGTTGGAGGTGATATGGCATTTGCCCCTGATATGCAGTTTAATCTAAGATTTAGACAAGAGTGGGAAATGTCAAATGGAAACCTTGGACATGCTCAACTTCAACTCACGTATTCTGATAGCAGTTATTCAGATATCATGGAGCCAAATAAAGCTCTACAAGATAGCTATAGCACTGTTGATGTTCGTGTCGGCATGAGTAACGATACAATGACTGCTGAGTTGTACATTGACAACCTCAATGACGAAAGAGGTGAAATTAGCAATACCTTTGTATTTGATAGACAGCGTGTGTCTTACATAAGACCAACAACTATTGGTTTAAGGTATAAGCATAACTTTTAGTTTATAAAAGTAAGCTATAATTTAAGAAGGGAGTCTAGGCTCCCTTTTTAATTGCATAAGAAAAATGACTATTTTTTTTATTATCATCATAAATGACAGACAATAAATTAGACATCTCCAGAGCTACCGAAGCAATAAAAGACGCTAGATTTGTTGATGCGCTTAGCTTATTAGAATCAAATCTTGCAAAAGATCCAAACCATATTGATAGCCTATATTTAGCTGCAGTTTCATCAAGGTATTTAAAGAATTATGATGACGCAAAAAAATATATTCAGAGTTTGTTAACTCAAGCTCCTGACATGGGGAGAGCCTATCAAGAGTTAGGCCATCTAAATAGAGATATTGGCAATCAAGAAAATTCAATTGCACATTATAGACAGGCCTGTGAATTAAACCCTGCTTTATTGTCCTCTTGGAAAGCCTTATATGATTACTTTAGAACTGGTAACAATAAACCTGCTGCTGATCATGCATTTATGCAAATGAACACTCTTCAATCTATACCAAGTGTTTTGCTTTACATAAGCCAGATTCTTAACGAAGGAAAATTAGGCATCGCAGAAGAAAAATGTAGAGAATTTCTTAAAAAAAATCCAACCAATACATTTGCAATGTCATTGTTAGCTCAAATTGCTGATCGATTGGGATACTTTGATGATGCAGAATTTTTACTTGAGAGTGCAGTTAAATTTAACCCCGATGATGGGGAGCTTAGAATGAAATATGCAATGATTCTTCGAAAAAAACAAAAATTTGCAAAGACCATGGAACAAGTCAATATATTGTGTGACAAATTCCCTGAAAATCTTTCATATCAAGCTCAAAAAGCAAGTGAAATTATGCAAAACGGTGATCACAGTGGGGCAATTAATTTATTTGATGATATCCTTGAAAAAAATCCTTTCAATTTTAGTGTTCTTACGTCCAAAGGCCACGCACAAAAAACTTTAGGTAAGACAGATCTAGCAATTAAAAGCTATCAATCAGCATATAAAGTTAAACAAGATCATGGCGAAGCTTTTTTTTCATTATCTAACTTAAAAACATACGGCTTCACTAAAAATGAATTAAATATTATGAAGCAGCAGCTCAAAAGAGTTGATTTAACATTAAAAGATAAAGCCTATTTTCACTTTGCATTAGCTCAGGGGTGTGAAGCAATAGGCGAATATGATGAAGCTTTTTTAAATCTTGATAGTGGCAATAAGATTAAAAATAAGCAAAGTAAATATTCTATTGAGAAAATGGATAGGGAGTTGCAAGCTCAAATCGACGTATGTAATGAAACATTCTTCGAGAAACTTGGTAACGGAGGATATGAAACAAAAGATCCAATATTTATTCTGGGTCTACCAAGGTCAGGATCAACGTTAATTGAACAAATCTTGGCTTCTCATTCAATGATCGATGGAACTCTTGAGCTTCCAAATATTCTTTCTATGGCACAAAGCCTTAGAGGCGATGATATTTACGGTAAAGAGGGTAATTACCCTAAAAGCATGGAAGATTTATCATTTGAGAGAAGGAAAGAAATGGGGAAAATGTTTATCGATGATACAAGAATGCATAGAAATGATGCACCAAGATTTACTGATAAAATGCCTAATAATTTTCGTCATATTGGATTAATTCACTTGATCATGCCAAATGCAAAAATTATTGATGCAAGAAGATATCCTTTGGATTGTTGCTTTAGCATGTTTAAACAGCTGTTTGCCCAAGGACAAGAATTTACATATGGATTAGCTGAAGCGGGAAGCTACTATAAGAGTTATGTTAATTTAATGGATCATTGGGATGAGGTTCTCCCAAATAAAATATTGCGAGTTAATAATGAGGACATAATTGATGATTTAGAAGGTCAAGTTACAAAAATGCTAGAATTTCTAGAGTTACCTTTTGAGGACTCTTGTATAACTTTTTATGAAACTGATAGGTCAGTTAGGACAGCAAGCTCAGAACAGGTAAGAAAACCAATAAACAAGTCTGGGATGGATCGATGGAAGCCATATGCAAAACATCTAAAACCTTTATTAGATGGGCTTGGATCAGGCCTTATAAAGCCTAATGATCGAGAGTTTATCGAATCAATTTGATGGCTTTAAGATATTGAAATTTGATAAACTATACTGCTTATGACCAAGCAATCCTCTAAATTCCCTACAGACGCAGAAATAGTCATAGTGGGCGTAGGTGGAATCGTCGGATCGATGCTTGCATATTGGTTTACAGAACTCGGTCAAAAAAACATCGTAGGGCTTGAAAAATCTACTGTAATTCCTTCAGATTTTGCATCCACCGCACACGCTTCGGACTTTGTCTACAATACAACTCACGACAAACTAAGCAATTGGACGACCGCCTTTAGCCGAAATTTTTATCAAGACAATGGCTTCTTCCTAAAAAAAGGAGGTCTAGAAATTTGTCGTAAAGACGACGACGTGCTCTGGGAAGAACTCAAGCGAAAGGTCGCATCAGGTAAAGCCTTTGGAACTAACGTCAGTTTGATTTCAGCGTCCGAGGCAAAAGAAAAGTTTCCTTTATTAGAAGAAGAATCAATTCGCGGGGCAATGTGGGATCCGGATGCAGGTCTAGTAGTACCGCGATCACAGGATGTAGTGAACTATGCTGTAGAAAGCGCTAAAGAGAAAGGTACGCTGACCACTTACACTGACACACCTGCTGTAGGCTTTGAAATTGAGAATGGGCGTATTACTGGAGTAAAAACGGATAAAGGAACAATCAAGACTAAAAAAGTTGTAATTGCATCGGGAATCTGGGGGTCATTAGTCGGAGAGATGGCTGGCGTTTCGGTTCCTCTCATGCCAGTTGAGCACCCATTATTATTTTTTGGCCCACTTCCTGAAGCACAGGGAACAGAAGATTTTCTCGTTTATCCATTGCTTCGAGACCAAGGCAATTCAGCTTATGTTAGGGATACGGGTAAGCTCCATGGGGGCATGCTTGAATGGGGATTTTACGAGGATAAAGAACCCCGATTGGTTGATCCTGAGGACATCGGCAATCCTGATAAGACCATGATGTCTGACTCAATGAGGCATCTGGATCTTGAGGAAGTCGCCGAACCTTTAGAGAAAGCCTTAGAAACAACACCTATACTCAATGAATTAGGTTGGGATGAAAGAAGTTCTTTTAATGGCCTGCTGTCCGTAACTGCCGATGGCGGTTCTTTGATTGGTGAAAGCCCAGAAGTCAGGGGCTTTTGGTTATGCGAAGCAGTATGGGTGAAAGACGGCCCAGGTTGTGCAAGGTTGTGTGCAGAGTGGATGACCAATGGCAAAACACAGATGGACATGCAATCTTTTGACATTGCCAGATTCTATCCTGCACAAAAAGAAAAAGCGTTTGTCAAAACACGATCGTTTGAAAATGCACAGACCATTTATACCCCTCCTGTTCATCCTAAAGAGCCCTATATTAGTCAAAGAGAGCTATTCGTCAGTCCCTTTTATTCGAGAGAAAAAGAGCTTGGTGGTTACTTTGAAAATGAAATCGGCGGATGGGAACGTGCCTTTGCCTATGAGAGCAATCAAGAAAAATTAGAAAATTATATACAGGAGGTCCCAGTTAGAGAAAACGAATGGGATCGACGTCATGTGCCTTACGAGATCGCTAATGCAGAACATCTAGCCATGAGTGAATCAGCTGGAATGATCAATCTATCGCATTTTGCGATCATGGACATCGAGGGTTCAGATGCAGAACGTATGTTAGAACATCTTTCGGTGGCGAAGGTTGGCGGCGATACCCCTGAAGACCGAATCATTTATACCAATTTCTTGGACGACGATGGAGGTGTTCATGCAGACCTGACCATTTCCCGCTTAGGCAAAGATCGTTATCGGGTCGTTACCGGTGGTGCTGATGGTAACCGTGATTGGGTCACCTTGCGTAATTATCGGGATGATATGGGTCTAGAGGCAGACATTAATATTCGCACGCACGATATGGCAACTTTAGGGTTATGGGGACCTACAGCAAAAGACGCCTTGGGTCATTTCATTGACCCCAATGACATCAGCATTGAGAATTTCCCCTTTGTTGCAGCAAAATACTTAACCCTCAATTTATCTGGTGGAAAATCAATCGATGTCTGGGCAGCACGCATTTCCTATGTTGGAGAGAGCGGCTGGGAAATCTATTTGAACAATGACAGTGAAGAGGGTCTCGCACTTTATGATTCTCTTCTTGAGGTTGGAGTTGTGCCAGTTGGGATTGAAACTTACGCCAACAGTCGACGTCTTGAGAAGAGCTTTCGACTACAAGGAGCAGATCTATTGACCGAATATAACGCCTGTGAATCCGCTGTTGAAAGACCTAAGGTCAAAGAAGCAGACTTTCATGGCAAAGAAGCACACCTTGCTCATCGAGAAGAAGAGCCTAGTGCCATTCTGTGCACCATGACGCTGGATAACCTAAATGTATCGAACAACGGTTCGCGCTACCCAGTTGGGATCTCTCCAATCATTGATCCTGATACAGGTAAAGGTGCCTATCGATAGCAAAGGCCGCAGGTCTTATAGCACCAGTATGTCTTATTGCCCATCCATCAAAAAACATGTGGTCATGGGTTACCTGCCTAAAAACATAGCTATACCAGGGAAGTCACTGTCTCTGGAGTACTTTAACGAAAACGGCGATGGGATTTATCCTATGACCGTTCAGATAGTTGGCAAGGGATCTATTTATGATCCTAATAATGAGAGGGTTCGCTCTTAACTAGAGCAAGATATAATTATGTCAGAAAGGAAACGCAGAAGACAAGGTGGTGGAAGAAGAAAGAAAATAGCAGCCAGACAGCAAGGCGCAAGAAAATATCGTCCATATATTGAGCGCAATATCCCTTATTTTGAGATTTTAAATGAGGAAGGTTTAGCTTTAATAGAACAGAATGCCGATATCCTACTTGAGGAAATTGGAATTGAGTTCCGTGATTTTCCAAAAGCGTTAGATTTATTTAAAAATGCTGGCGCTGATATTGATGGTCAGTGCGTACATTTTCCGCGAGGATTTTGCAGGGAAATTATTCAATCGCATGCCCCAAGTGAATATATACAACATGCAAGGAATCCAGCTAATAATGTTATTATTGGGGGGAGAAGAACAGTTCTTGTCCCAGCTTATGGCCCACCATTTGTTAGAGATTTAGGGTAAAGGTCGGCGATACGGAACAATTGAAGATTTTAGAAATTTTGTAAAATTAGCCTACATGAGCCCAAATCTTCATCACTCGGGCGGAACTATATGTGAACCAGTTGATCTACCTGTCAATAAGCGTCACTTTGACATGATATACAGCCATATCAAATACAGCGATAAGCCATTTATGGGATCGGTAACACACCCGGAAAGAGCTGAAGATACTGTCTCAATGGCGAAGATAGTTTTTGGCGAAAACTTTCTCGAAGAAAATACTGTCTTTTAAAAAGTTAATTAATGCTAATTCACCTTTAACCTTTGATGAAACAATGCTTGGTTCTGCCACTGTCTATGCTGAGCATAATCAAGCAACAATCATCTCACCCTTTATTCTTGCGGGAGCAATGTCACCAGTTAGCATAGCTGGCACCGTTACACAAATTCTGGCCGAAGCGCTTGCAGGCATGGCTTATATTCAACTGTTAAACCAGGAGCTCCGGTAATATTTGGGTCGTTTGCAAGCGCAGTTTCTATGCAATCTGGAGCCCCCACATTTGGCACTCCAGAGCCTGGTCATATAATGACGATTGTCGGTGCACTTGCCAGACGATTAGGCGTGCCATTTCGAAGTGGTGGTGGATTATGCGCATCAAAAATTCCGGATGCACAGGCTGCTTATGAATCAGCTAATAAAATTGCAAGCTTCTGCCTTAGCGGGAGTCAATTTTATGCTACATACAGCCGGTTGGCTTGAAGGCGGTCTTTCGATGGGGTATGAGAAGTTTATAATGGATGCAGATCAAGCAGGAATGCTCGCTGTGATGCTTGAAGGTGTTGAGTTATCTGAAAATGCTCAAGCAATGGATGCGTTTAGGGAAGTTGGCCCAGGTGGCCACTTTTTAGGTGCAGCGCACACACAGGCTAATTTTGAATCTGCTTTTTATCGGTCTGAAATCGCCGATAACAATCCTTTTGAACAATGGGAAGCAGAAGGTAGTTTGGACACTGCAAAGCGTGCCAATTTGAAATGGAAAGAGATGTTAAAGGAATACGAAGCTCCAGAATTGGATCCTGCAATTGATGAAGCTTTACTTGAATTTATAGCTAAGAGGAAATCTGAATTTGAAGATAGGGATTATTAATTTATATCATTAAGAAGTATTTTCGAAACCGTACCGTTAAACCTTCCGAATAAAGTATACATAGAGAAAAAATTAGATACTTTCCTCAAGTATAAAGATCAGCTTGATAGGAGAAAATTATTAACACAAACAAGCCTTCTGAAGCTCTGCGTAATCGTATGCGAGAGGATCTGGAAAATGCCTATATGGAAATTATTCCAGTTTCAGGTATTGAAGATAGGCTCGAGGCTCTTCAGCCAAACTCGCATTTGGCTATCACATGCTCACCGGCAAAAGGTGTAGATGAAACCATAGAGTTAAGCGAAAAACTTATTTCAAAAGGCTTTCAGGTTATACCGCATATTGCAGCGAAATGCGTAAGCGGGGAAAAACATCTTGAAACTATTGTCAAAAGACTCGATGCATTGAATATTGAGAGTATTTTTGTGCCTGGCGGCGATCTTCCTGAACCAATAGGCAAGTTTAATAATGCCTATGATCTTCTTAAAGCTTTGAATGAATGCGGTCATAGTATAAAAAATATTGGAATTGCTGCACACCCTGAGGGGCACCCAGATGTTAACGAGAAAATTTTAATGGAAGCACTTGAAAAGAAAAAAGATTTAGCAAATTACATCGTTACTCAAATGTGTTTTGACGCAAATATATTAGGTGACTGGTTGGTTCGGATTAATCAGCAAGGTGTTAATCTTCCTGTTTGGGTCGGCTTACCTGGCGTCATTGAGCGTGGCCGTCTTCTGAGAACTTCTCTTAGAATAGGTGTCGGGGACTCCCTGCGTTTCTTGCGAAAAAAATCTCAGGTTGCTACAGAGTTAATGAAATCTAGTGTCTATAGTCCAGATAAATTAGTAAAAGATATTTCTGAGTATAAAAATATTGCTGACACCAATCTTGCTGGATACCATATATTTTGTTTCAACCAGATTGAAATATCTGAAAAGTGGCGTACTGAGACAATTTCAAAACTAATATAAGCCCTGCAAATACATTCCTAATCACACATGACTTTTTTCAAGAATCTAATTAAATCAATAATGAGCGGAGAGCTTAAGGGAAGATATTTTCGCTCAAAAGATTTTGGTGTTCTTCATAAAGATATAAATAAGGCTGTAGAATCAGTCATGTCAAAAAGCGGAGAAGTTTCTTCATTGGTATATGCAGAACATCTCTCTAACCTAATAGAAGATCTTGATGATAAGCAATTTATTGATTTCTTTAATACTCTTTTAGAAAAATATGACATAGATCCGAATTCTTTATCAAAAGCATCTATCGAATATTCCAAAAATAAAACCCAAAAAAACTTAGAGATAATTACTCGATCCTCTGAACCCCAATGGGTTGAGCTTTTTAGAAGATTGAACACAGTGTCTGAAGGCACCCTTAAATTGGTTAAACTTAGAGAGAGAATCAGATCTCTTGAAAAAGATAATCCAGACTTAGCATTCTTTGATGCAGCCCTTTTAAACTTATTTAAGCATTGGTTTAATCCATCCTTTTTAGTTTTAAAAAGGATTGATTGGTCAACTCCTGCCAGTATTTTAGAAAAGATAATTGCTTACGAGGCTGTTCATGAAATCAATTCATGGAGTGATCTCAGGGCCAGATTAGAACCAGAAGATAGAAGATGCTTCGCCTTTTTTCATCCTCTAATACCCAATGAGCCACTTATTTTTGTTGAAGTCGCATTAACTGATGATATGCCAAAGACTATTGATCAGGTCATCAAGATTGATAGAAGTGTCACGCTCGATAAAGATATTAATACAGCAGTTTTTTATTCTATTTCTAGTTGTCAGGATGGTCTCTCAGGCATTTCATTTGGTAATTTTCTAATTAAAGCAGTAGCTCATAAGTTAAAACAAAAAAACGAAGGACTGGAAAAATTTGTAACACTTTCACCAGCTCCCGATTTTACAAAATGGCTTAAAGAAAAATCTATAGAGAAAGATTTGGATGAAGATAGCCTCCTCAAGCAAGCATTAATTTATCTTTTAAGACAGATAGAGAAGATGAATTTCCCAATGATCCTGTCGCTAGATTTCATTTAGGCAATGGAGCTACCTTGGAAAGGGTAAATTTAAATTCTGATTTATCCTCAAAAGGGTTACATCAATCAAAAGGTGTCATGGTTAACTATCTATATGATCTCGATTCTTTAGAAAGGAATCATGAATTGTTTTTTAAATCAAAAACAGTGCAACAATCAAGCGGTATCAAAGGGCTTAGAAAAAAATTCCAAATCCAATAGAAATCTAAATCGAAATTATCTTATTGGGTCTGATTTAAATCAGATTGAAAAGTCTCAGTTAATGCCATTACTGAGAGCAAAGTTAGCAATGCTGAAAATGCCATATAAACTGAAACCCAAAAAATATCTAATTCTGTCCACAATTTAACAGCTATAGTTGGAGCAAAAGCTCCTCCAATAATTGCTCCAAACTGATATCCTAAGGTTGCTCCTGAATATCTAACTTCAGTACTAAATAGTTCTGTAAAGAAAGCCGCTTGAGGCCCATACATCATTGCTAAAAAAACGAGTCCTCCTGAAACCGCTAAAGTTATTAACCAAAAGTTTCCTGTATCGACTAGTGGAAAAACAGCAAAAGCCCATAGACCCGATAGAACAGCACCCAACATAAAGATACCTCGTCTTCCCTTTTTGTCAGAATATGCAGAAAATATAAACTGCATTGGCACCATTATTGCTGAAGCGATTAAAACTGCAGCAAGCATGTCATCCCTTGACATCTTTGCACTTTCGACCCCATACGCTAGCAAGAATGCTATTAAGATATAGAAAGTAACTTGAATATTAAGAAAAGCTCCAGCAGCCAGAATTATCCTTTTAGGGTATTTTCTTATTGCCTCAATAATTGGTGATTTTTTGATAATATTTTCAACATTGTTATCTTGTTCATCTCTGTGAACCGCTAATTCTTTAAACGCTTTAGTATCTTCAAGATTTAATTGAATATACATACTGATAATAATTAAAACAGCACTAGCTAGAAAAGGGATTCTCCAACCCCAAGTATTAAAGAATTCTTCTGAAACCAAAGCGCTAGTAATAATAAGGGCTAAGTTGGCTAGTATTACTCCAATTGGAGCACCAGCCTGAGCAAAAGCTCCATAATATCCTCTTTGATTTGATGGGGCGCTTTCAGTGACTAAAAGCATTGCTCCGCCCCACTGACCGCCTATAGCTAATCCTTGAGCAAACCTTAATAAGGTAAGAAGAATAGGTGCTGCAACACCAATCATGCATAGGTTGGCAATAAGCCTATTAATGTGGAAGAGATGCCCATTAACATTAGAGCGCTAATAAGTGTTTTCTTTCTGCCTATTTTGTCCCCAAAATGTCCAAAGATAATTCCACCAATTGGCCTAGCTATAAAACCGGCTGCAAATGTTAATAAAGATAAAATTAAGGCTGTTGTAGGTGGTACTTCTCCAAAAAAAGCGGCTGGAAAAATAAGGGCTGCTGCTGCCCCATAAAGAAAAAAATCATACCATTCAATACTGGTTCCCGCTAAAGCTGTAAGAGCAACTTTACGCATATTTGAATTAATATGATTATTTTCTAAATTTTCCTGATTCATTCTCTATAGTATAAATAAAATGGGTCGATTAAGACTAAGTAATGGAGTAATCCTGAAAGCTAGTTTGCCAGACTAGAGCAAATTTATTAGGATTATGGTTATGAAAGCAGATGATAGATTTTAGATACCTATTTTTATTCTTTCATCTATATCAATTATGAGCTACGCGGGGAGCCACTTCTACAATTGGACTCAAAAGAATTCAATTGACTAGATAGAAATAAATCGTAAAACTGATTTGAGATTATTAACAACAAGTTGTAATTAGGGAGGAATTAAATAATGCCTCGAAGAAGAGGTGGTCATAAAGCTAAAGTTGCAATACGATCAGCGCCATTATCAAAAAAATCAAAGCCTGTTCACCCAGGGGAGTCAGGCGGTCAATATAAACCGCTAAATGATCAGGGTGTTGTAGATATTGTTGAAAATAGCTTTCGTATTCTAGAAGAAATTGGCTTTAATCAAGCTACTCCTCATTGTATTGAGGTGTGCACAGCTTTTGGAGCAGAAATGAGTGATGATGGTCGTCTCCGTTTTCCACGAAAAGTGGTAGAAAAAGCTATTGATATGAGTAATAAGGATTTAATCCTATATGCACAAAATCCTGCTAATGATTTACATGTTAGCGGCAGTCGTGTGTATTTTTCTACTGCCGGCGCCGCAGTGATGATTGCAGATGCAGAAACCAAAACTTATCGTGATTCAGTGGCTCAAGATTTATATGATATGGCTCGCATCGCTGACACATGTGAACACATTCACATGTTTCAACGTACTTGTGTGCTCAATGATATCAAAGATAACTATGCCATGGATTTGAACACTGCCTATAATTGTGTCATGGGCACCACTAAGCATGTTGGTTCGAGCTGGACGGAAGCCCATCATCTTGAGAAAACACTCAAACTCTTACATCTCATGGCTGGTGGAGAAGAAGCTTGGCGGATGAGACCATTTGTCAGCCAATCCAATTGTTTTGTAGTTCCTCCAATGAAGTTTGCTGAAGAAGCATTAGAATGCCTACGAATAGCTGTAGAGGGTGGTATGCCGGTACTGTTACTTTCAGCAGGACAGGCTGGAGCAACAGCACCTCCCACCCTTGCTGGCACGGTCTCTCAAGCATGGGCGGAATGCCTCGGTGGCTTGATTTATGTCAATGCCATAAAACCAGGAGCTCCTGCGATATTAGGCACGTGGCCTTTTGTCTCAGACTTAAGAACAGGTGCAATGAGCGGTGGCTCACCAGAGCAGGGAATTTTATCTGCTGCTTGTGCACAAATAGGTCAACACTTCGGTTTACCTATGGGCACTGGTGCTGGAATGTCAGATGCTAAGTTACCTGATTTTCAGGGAGGCGCAGAACATGCTTCAAACGTTGTAGCCAGTGCTTTATCTGGAGCTAATATTGTCTATGAATCAGCTGGTATGTATTCCAGTCTCTTGGGCGCCTGTTTAGAGAGTTTACTACTTGATAATGATCTACTGGGTGCATGTATGCGAATGGTAAAGGGTCTAACAGTAAATGAAGAGACACTAGGCTTTGATGAAATTAAAGATGTCTGTCTAAACAATAAGAGCCATTATCTGAGTTCTGATCAAACCATCAAAGTCATGCAAACTGAGTATATCTATCCGGAATTTTATAATCGCCTAAGTCCCAGCCAATGGAGTGATGCTGGAAAACCTGAAGCCTTGGATGTAGCCATAGAAAAGAAAAAGCATATTCTATCCACCCATTTTCCTAAACATGTCAGTAATGAAGTCGATGATAGAATTCGTGATGAATTTCCCATTTTCCTTAGCAAAGAATCTATGGGACGTAATGATTGACGATAAAAACAATGAGGAATTATAAAGAAGCCCTATTGCCCAATCTTTATCTGGGTAGAAGAAGGGAAATTGATATAATCAATTAAAGAATTTCCAGAAGCTTTAATGACTAGAAAAAACAAGCGAAAAATAACACTGAGACTATTATGAATAATCAAGCACGGATTGTTATCGTAGGTGGAGGCATTATGGGTGTGTCACTGCTTTACCATCTGGCAGAGGAAGGTTGCGAAGACATCCTATTGATTGAAAAGGGGGAATTAACCTCAGGTTCAACTTGGCATGCCGCTGGTCAATGTCCAAGTATGGTAGGAAACTATAACTTGGCAAAAATCCACAATTACGGAAACTGGTTGTATTCTCGACTCGAAGAGATTACTGGTCAATATGTTAGTTGGCATCCCTCGGGCGGTATTCGACTTGCTTTAACACAGGATGATCTTGATTGGTTTCATTACATGAAAGGGATTGCTAACAATGTGGGTTTTCGTATGGAAATCATTGATCCTGAAAAAATCAAAGAGATCAATCCTTTTATCAATACAGAAGGGGTCATTGCGGGTGCATGGACACTCGATGATGGCCATGCGGATCCAGCAGGTTTAACCAATGCCATGGCCATTGGTGCTAAGAATATGGGCGCCAGTATTGAGCGACACAATCGAGTTCTTGATATCAAGCAAATGTCCTCTGGAGAATGGCAAGTGATTACAGAAAAAGGAAATATTATTGCAGAAACCGTGGTCAATGCGGCGGGTTGCTATGCTAGAAGAATAGCCCAAATGGTTGGAAGAGATTATCCAATTGTCAACGTACAACACCACTATATTGTGACCGATGTAATAGAAGAATTTACTCAACGTGATGAAGAAATCCAGGTAATAAGAGATCCACGAGCCTCTTCTTATCTCAGACAAGAGCAACAATCAGGTCTAATCGGTATTTATGAAAGAAAAGGCATTACCGAAGCCTGGACACCCGAAGGGCTCCCTCCATGGGAATCAGACAGTGAGCTCTTTTCAGAAGATCTAGATCGGTTAATGCCATGGCTTCAACATGCAATGGAACGAATACCTATTTTTGAAGATGCAGGAATTAAGAGAGTTGTTTGTGGCGCTATTGCACACACTCCTGATGGAGGTCCTCTCCTTGGTCCAGTTGCTGGTTTGAAGAACTTTTGGAATTGCTGTGGCGCGTCATTTGGAATTGCTCAAGGTGCTGGTATTGGAAAATACCTAACTCAATGGATGTTATATGGAGATTCAGAAATCAATATGACAGGTTTCGATTCAAGACGATACGGTAGTTACGCTGATAAAAACTATATGAATGAAACTGGTTTTCAAGATTATAAAATGACATATATAACCCCAATGCCGGGTGAAGAATTGTCAGCAGGTAGGTCTCGAAGGCTTAGTCCATTGCATAACAAACTAAAAAGCAAGGGCTGTGTCTACACCGAAACCTTTGGTTGGGAAAGACCAAAGTGGTTTTCGTTAGATGGACGCGAAGAAGACTATAGTCGCCGCCATAATAATGTCTTCGATGTGATTCGGGATGAATGTCTTGCTGTCCGTGAACGTGTCGGCATTCTCGATTTAACAGGTTTTGCTAAATATGAAGTTACCGGTCCTGATGCCGAGTCTTATTTAAATCGAATCTTTGCCAATACCATGCCAACAAAAGAAGGCGGCATTGTGCTTGCTCATATTCTATCTAATGCTGGGAGAATTAATGCAGAAATGACAATTACCAGAATGGGGGACAATCATTTCTATCTTCTTTCAGCAGCGATAGCAGAAATTCGTGATTTTGACTATCTTACTCAGGCCATGACTGAAAAAGAAAATATCGAAATTGTTAATGTCACAGATGCTCGAGGAGTACTTGTGCTTGCTGGCCCAAAAGCACGAGAGGTGATGGCAAAAGTTACGGAAGAGAAACTCGATAATGCTTCATTTCCATGGTTAACAGGAAAAGAAATAAACATTTCTGGGTTGCCAACTCGTGCATTACGAATCAATTATGTGGGCGAATTGGGTTGGGAAATACATCCACCCATTGAGCATTTGGAAGCGATATACGATGCTCTATGGCAAGCCGGAGAAGAATTGGGTATTGCTGATTTTGGTCTTTATGCCGTGGACAGCTTAAGAATGGAAAAAGCATATCGTCATTGGGGTGGTGAGTTAACCAATGAGGTAACCATGATTGATTCTGATATGGAACGTTTTATTAAATTAGACAAAGACAATTTTATTGGAAAAGAAGCAACAATTCGCCAACAACAAGAAGAACGCCTTTTCCAACTAGTTTATTTTGAAATTGAAGCCAATGACTCTGATATAAATGGTGGAGAACCTATTTATATCGCTGACAAATGCATCGGCATTACCACCTCAGGAGATTATGGTCATTTTGTTAAAAAAAGTCTTGGCTTTGGTTACGTGAAGCCTGATAACTCTTTACCTGGAACAGAACTCTATATAGATCTTCTGGGTGACCGTTGTAGAGCAACGGTATTGAAAGATCCTATTTATGATCCTCACAATGAGCGGTTAAAAGGATAAATCACTTTGAAAAGATCAAATACTGAGAACAGAAGATTACCTGGATTGTTTCAAGGATACTACTGGATGCATCATTATGATCAGGATAAAAATTTAAGGGATCAATATAAAGATCATCCTTACTATCAGGACTGCATAGATTTTTGTTCAAAATGGGATCAAAAATCATTTGACCCAAATTATAAAGAAAAATCTCTAGATTATTTTATACCTATGATTGAAGAAATATTTTCGAGAGAGCCTCGATCATTTGTTTAGTCTCTTCTAATGCGTTTAGATAAAATCAATGCATTCGGTGGAACATTTGTACTCATTTGTGGTGTTCTATTATATTTGTCACCTGATAACTTAAATGCCAATAGTATTATTATTCAGTCACTAGGAATTATAGGGGCTAGTTATCTAGTCTCTGTGCTTATCCACTTATTCATTACAAAACAAATGGGTAAGAATGTTGAGCTAGTTACTGTATATGCTTGGTATTCCAGTCTTGTAGGTTTATCAATAGTTATTAATGAAATAGCTAGCCTAGTGCAGTAAAAAGCTGAAAAGTGGTGGGCCCGGGAGGACTCGAACCTCCGACCAATGGATTATGAGTCCACTGCTCTAACCAACTGAGCTACAGGCCCAAAGATTCTATTTTAGCATTAAAATTAGTTTTAGGAGACGCGGCTTCTAGCTTTCATTCATAAAGCTTTTTAGCTTCTCACTTCGTGAAGGATGTCTTAATTTCCTTAAAGCTTTAGCTTCAATTTCCCTTTGATTCTTTCTCTAGTTACATCAAATTGTTTTCCAACCTCTTCTAGAGTGTGATCAGTGTTCATATGAATTCCAAAACGCATCCTTAATACCTTAGCTTCTCTTGGGGTAAGGCTTTCTAGAATACTTACTGTACTTTCTTTTAAGCCTGTTTTAGTTGCGGCACCATCTGGTTGGTCTATCGTGGTGTCTTCAATGAAATCCCCTAAATATGAATCATCATCATCACCAATCGGTGTTTCCATAGATATTGGCTCTCTAGATATCTTAAGAACCTTTCTGATTCTAGAGATTGGCATTTCCATTTTTTCTGACAACTTTCCCCTACACTAGGTTCTCTGCCCTTTTCTTGAATCATTTGTCGTTGAATTCGATTTAACTTATTAATGGTTTCGATCATATGCACCGGAATTCTTATGGTTCTCGCCTGATCCGCTATAGACCTAGTAATTGCCTGCCTGATCCACCAAGTGGCATAGGTTGAGAATTTATAACCTCTTCTGTATTCAAATTTATCCACCGCTTTCATTAATCCGATATTGCCTTCTTGGATGAGATCCAAAAATTGCAATCCTCTGTTTGTGTACTTTTTGGCGATTGAGATAACTAATCTTAGGTTGGCTTCAACCATTTCTTTTTTCGCTCGATCAGCACGAATTCTACCCATATTTAGTCGACGGTTGATTTCTTTGATTCCCTGTATGTCAATATGGGAGGATCTTTCTAATTTAGCCAACTTCTTTTGGTTCGCTATGATTTTTGATTTATTTCTATTAAGAATTGATGAGTACTTTCTTTTAGCTCTGATGTATTTATCAATCCATGTTAGTTTTGTTTCATTTCCTATAAATGTTTTTCTAAATTCATCCATAGGTACACCAGCAGTTTCTACTACTATTTCTCTGATTTCTCCTTCTAGTCTTTTAACCTCGTCCATATAAGCAATGATGATTTTTTGAAGTATGTCAAAAAGTTTTGGAGAAATCTTTACACTCATAATGGTATCTTCAATATTGGCTCTTTGTTTCTCTATAGTTTCAATTTTGGCATCCTCATCAATAAGTTTGATTAATCTGTTTGTTTGCCTAATCACTTTTTTTATTTCTTTATTAATTGCTGAAACATCAATGGCTTCTTCTTCAGCTTGATTATCTGAGTTGATTTCTATTATGTCGTCGTTGAGATAAGCATAATCTGAGAAAATTTCTAGAATTTTGCTTTGGTCTTTCTCTTCTTGTGCTTCAATGTCCTCAAGAACGGTTTTATATCTTTCATGTATAAATTCAAGAACAGGAATAAATGCTGACAATGTTGCCTGTATTTTCTTGTTTCCATCCTCAATTTTTTTGGCTATTACAATCTCGCCTTCACGATCCAGCAACTCAATTGTTCCCATTTCCCTCATGTACATTCTTACTGGGTCAGTGGTCTTACCAATTTCATTTTCAATGGGGTTTATAGCATCTTCTTGATTAGTTTGATTGGATGCAATTTCTTCTGATTTAGGAGCATGCTCTTGAACAACTATGCCTAGATCACTGATCATTTCGACTATTTCTTCCAATCTGTCAGCTTCAATAATGCCTTCAGGTAAATTCTCGTTCAATTCAGCGTATGTGATAAAGCCTTCAGATTTGCCTTTTTCAAGAAGAATTTGGAATGGAGTTTTTTCTTTCTCAGAAGATTCAATAGTTTCTTCTTTGTCTTCACCAAGAACTGATTCAATTTCTTCGACATCAATGAGTTCCTCAACATCTATTGATTGTTTAAGAGATTCATCTTCCTTTAAATTGTCTTTCTTATTTTTCACTTATATATTTTTGATTAAAAATTGGTCGACTATTATATATCTATTTGTTCTTTATGGTTATTTTATTTTTTAGATAGTTCTTTTAATCTGTTCTGATCATTGTCGTTTAGACTTCCTTTTTTAGCCTTTGAAATAAGACTTGTTAACTCCTTTCTCTGATCCTGTATATTTAGCCTCTTGATAATATCATCAAATTCACTTGCCAACTCATTATCATTAATAAGGTTCTGCTCTGTTGCTAGCTTACTCAGATATCCCTGAAGTTTAGGATCAGGAAAATGCTCAATGATCGTTGCTAACTTAACTTTATCTTTTTCATTTACCAAGCGAGCAATCTCTCTAAAGATATCAATGCCTTTTTCATCTATGAAATTAAATTGATTGCTAATATCAATAATGGTTCTTGCAAGCTCAGGTTTGTGTAACAAAATTTGAATTGCCTGCTTGATGAGACTCGGCCTTTTTGTTTGAGAACTCACTTTTTTAGATGTAGAACCTGAAAAGCTTTTATTGGATGTATTTTTTTTATTACTGGCATGATACTTCATTAGTTTTTCTTCAGGTAGATCATATTCCTGGGCTATCCTTTTTATTAAAAGGTCTTTATATATTCCATCTCTGATTTTGTTAGCTAGGGTCATAGCATTTTCAGCAGCGTTAGCTTTGCCTTTAATAGAGCTAATATCAGACTCTTGATTGCATAGGTTAATCAGAAACTCATCCATTGATTGAGCCTCTTTTATAAGCTTCTCAAAAGCTTTAAACCCCTTTCTTCTGATGAAATCATCCGGATCATCATCTTCAAGTATTAGGAATCGTGCCTCTTTATTTTTTCTAACTAGAGGGAGACAGAGTTCCATCGCTTTTTTAGCAGCCTTCTTTCCTGCATTATCGCCGTCAAAGCAGAATATTATCTGATCTGAAATTCTGAATATTTTGTTGATATGGATTTCCGTCGTTGCCGTCCCTAAAGTGGCTAATGAGTTGCCTATCTTGTTTTGATATAAACCTATTACATCGGTGTAACCTTCAACAATGATGGCCTTTCTTTGATCAGCAATGGATTTTTTTGATTCATACAAACCATAGAGTAGCTCTCCCTTTTTGAATAAGGATGTTTCAGGAGAGTTTAGGTATTTTGGTTCCTCATCATCAATTATTCGTCCACCAAAACCAACAATTTCTCCTTTATTATTTTTTATAGGGAACATGAGCCGGTTCCTGAATCGATCGTAAAATCCACCATCATCTTTTTCAATCAATAATCCACATGCTAAAAGCTTCTTTTTATCTTCTTGTGTAGCTCCAAACTTATTGGTGATGTCATCCCAAGAATCTTTGGAGAAACCTAGGGCATAATGTTTAGCAGTTTTTCCATCAATACCTCGACTCTTTAAATATTTGATGGCTTTATTAGAGTCTTTGAGGTTTTGTTCATAGTAACTTGATATATTTTGCAATAAACCCTTTAAGCTACTCCTTTCTTTAGACTTAGCTATATCTTCTTTTCTCTTAGGTACGTTGACGCCAAGCATCTTGGCAACTTCTTCTATAGCTTCAACAAAAGTAAGTCGTTCGTAGTCCATTAAAAAACCCAAAGCTGTCCCATGAGCGCCACAACCAAAACAATGATAAAACCCCTTCTCTGGGCTTACTGTAAATGATGGTGTTTTTTCATTGTGAAAGGGGCAGCAGGCTTTAAATTCTTTACCGGCTTTCTTTATCTCAACCCTTCTTCCTATAACCTCACCAATATCGGCTCTCTCTATGAGGTCATCAATAAAATCTTGAGGAATTCTTTCGGACATAAACTGAAATTTATTATAATTCTATACTTTGGGGTTGATAATTTAGTCTATTCAGAAAACTGAGAAAAGTAAAAGAACTTATCTGCGTGCGAAGAATTATTTAGATAGGGATTCTCTAACAATATCACTGGCAAGTTTCATATCAATCTTACCATCCGCCTGCTGTTTAAGTTTTCCCATCACTGCTCCCATGTCTTTGAGAGATTCCGCTCCAGTTTCATTGATAATTTCTGAGATAATTTTTCTCACTTCCTCTGCGTCTAATTTTTCAGGTAAATAAGTCCTTAAAATCTCAGCTTCGGCCATTTCTTTATCAAACAATTCCTTTCTTTCACCTTGCTGGTATTGTTCTGCTGCTTCAAGTCTAAGTTGAACCTGTTTTTCAACAATTGATAAGCACTCTAAATCCGATAGATTGGTTCTTGTATCAATTTCTTTTTGTTGTATCGCAGCCATCAACATCCTTAATGTGCTCAACCTGAGTCGATCACCATCTTTGAGGGATTGTTTTATTTGGGCTTTGATTTGTTCTTGAAAGCTCAAGTTGATTTAGTAGAGTCTTCTTGAACGATTATGTTCTCTAGACACTCGTTTTTTCTCTCTTTTGACCGCAGCAGCTTTTTTACGTTTTTTCTCTTGAGTGGGTTTCTCATAGAATTCTCTTTTTCTATATTCATTAATGATACCGGCCTTCTCACATGAGCGTTTAAAGCGTCTTAGTGCGTAATCAAAATATTCATTGTCCTTTACTTTAACTAATGGCAAAACATATCCTTTTAGTTGAGTTAAATAAATATATACTTAATCCATAAATAGACCGTGAAATATACAGTTTAAGCCTAAAAAAAGCAAAGAAAATGAAATCACTTTTAATCCTAGGTATAGAATCAAGTTGCGATGAGACGGCAACCGCTATCTATGATTCTGAAAAAGGCTTAATTGGTCATCAGGTTTTTAGCCAAATTGATTTGCATAAAAAATACGGCGGCGTAGTTCCCGAGTTGGCTTCCCGGGATCATATTAGAAAATTATTGCCTATGATCGATCATTTACTAAAGGAAACTGAGAAATCACTAGAGGATATTGATGCAATAGCTTATACAGCTGGTCCTGGCTTATCAGGAGCATTGTTAGTTGGTTCAGTTATGGCTAATGGATTGGCATTTTCCCTAGGAATTCCCTCTGTTCCCATCCATCATATGGAGGCACATTTGTTAGCGCCCCTCTTAGAACAAGAGTCCGCAAAAATGCCGTTTATTGCTCTATTGGTTTCTGGTGGACACACCTTACTTGTTTTAGTGAAATCCAAAGGAGAATATGAATTAGTGGGACAGACTCTAGATGATGCAGCTGGCGAAGCCTTTGACAAGGCAGCAAAGTTATTAGGGCTAAATTATCCAGGCGGGCCTGAAATTGCCAAGCTCGCTGAAATGGGTGAACCTGATATTTTTGATTTTCCAAGACCCTTATCAAAGGATAAAGGGAGTCTGGATTTCAGCTTCAGCGGACTCAAAACTTCGCTTATGTATCGTGTTAAACAGTTGAGGGAGGATGATGCATTGGACGATCAATGCAGAGCCGACTTATCTTATGCTTATCAGGAAGCTATAGTGGACAGCCTAGTCGGGAAGACAGAACTGGCGGTAACAAAATATGAAATTAATTCTGTTGTTATCGCAGGTGGCGTTGGCGCTAATAAAAAACTAAGAACAAAAATGGTAGATGTGTTTAGTAAAAAAGGTGTTGAGGTAATATATCCCAGTCTCGAGTTTTGCACTGACAATGCAGCCATGATTGCTCTGACAGGTCTTTACCGATTTCAACAAGGCATTGTTAATAAGAATTATCAAATAACTGTTAATCCAAGGTGGTCCATTGATAAGATCTATGAAGGAAAAAATGCTTATGGATAAAATCAAACTTACAGAATTAACTGTTAACACTGTTATAGGAATTTGGGACTGGGAGAAAAGAAACCCTCAAAAGGTGGTCTTTGACATTGAAATGTCCACTGATATCAGCAAGGCCTCAAAATCAGATTCAATTAAAGATGCCCTAGACTATAAGGCCATTTCTAAACGAGTAAAACAATACCCCTCTAGAAAACCAGTTTGACTTGATTGAGACTCTTGCGGATAAAGTTGCACAAATTATCCTTAATGAGTTTGAGGTCTCTTGGGTCAAGCTAACCATTTCAAAACCATACGCAATAAGGGATTCAAAGAATGTAAGCTTGATGATTGAGCGTTCTAGAGGATGAACCCAAAGGACCCAATATTCGATATATTTTTGAGCCTGGGAAGCAATATTGAACCCGAAAAGAACATCAATCTTGCTAAAGAACAACTACAAATAAAGTACGGCAAACTATTAACTTCATCTATTTATAAAACTAAAGCAGTTGGTTTTAAAGGAGATGATTTCCTTAATCTTGTAATAAAAACATCCACGAGCGATTCTCCAGAAACAGTAATCGATTATCTTCACTACATTGAAAGACAAACTGGTAGAGAGACTGGCACAGGACAATTTAACTCAAGAACTTTAGATATTGATCTTTTATTGTATGGTGATTTAATTGATGCCAGTCTGAATTTACCCAGAGATGAGATCTTGAAGTATGGTTTTGTTCTTGAGCCTTTAGTAGAAATATTTCCCGAAGGTAAGCATCCTATCGAAAATAGGCCCTACAAAGAGATATTTATAGAATTAGAGACTTCTATCAGTTGAAAATAATCAATTGATACCTCGGCCTCCATCCACGGAAATAATTTGACCGGTAATATAGTTCGCTTGTGTAATAAGAAATAGAACTGTATTTGCTATATCCTCAGGTTCCCCTGAACGTTTCAATGGGATTTGATCTATCACTTTTTGTTTTATTTCATCAGAAGGTTCGTTTTCAGGCCACAGAATCATTCCAGGCGCTATACCATTTACTCTGATATCAGGTGCTAAGTCTCTAGCTAGTGATCTTGTTAGCATAACTAAGCCTGATTTTGCAGGACCATAAATTGGGTGGTTTTTTAGTGGCTTGGTAGCATGAATATCTACCATATTGACTATACAAGCCTTTTGATTTTTTTAGATATGGAGTCGCATATTTGCATAAAAAAAGAGGGGCTTTTAAGTTAGTTCCCATAAGGTTATCCCAATCATCGTGAGTTATATCTTCAATAGGCGTGGGATAAAACGTAGAAGCATTATTAATTAATGCATCAATTTGACCAGTTTGTTTAATAATCTCTGGAATTAAACTTTCAACTTCGCTTTGGTCGGTAAGATTGGCGCCAATGGCAATTGCCGAATCACTTCTTGATGAATTCAGTTCAGCGCATAGATTATTCGCATCGTCACTGGAAGTGTTGTAATGAATGATAAGATTCATTCCTTCCAGATGTAAGGTACGAGCAATCATTGCTCCTATCCTTTTGGCTCCACCGGTAATTAGAACCCATCTTTTGTTATCTTTATTCATTTGATTATTTTAATTGAAAACTAACTTGAGGGATAATTATTAACCAACAAAAGATAGAAAAATGACATCAAACAATAGAAAGAATAATGAAGATCACTCCCAGAGTCATTCAGCACTGGTGCAGGAAAACTTAGTTGAGGAAATAAAAGCAAATGAAGGATGGATCAGCTTTGAGGATTTCTTTGACTTTGTGATGTATCAGCCTGGACTTGGCTATTATTCTGCTGGAGCAAAGAAGTTAGGTGCATCAGCTGATTTTACTACCTCTCCTGAGATTTCTAGATTATTTGGTAAAACAGTTTCCAATCAAGTCAAAGCCTTTTTAAATAACTTTGAATCTCCTTCAATTATTGAGATTGGAGCAGGCAGTGGGAGGCTAGCGTACGATATTATTACTAACTTAATTAACAGTAAAACGGACTTTGATAAATATTATATTCTTGAAGTTAGTGCAGATTTTAGAGAGCGTCAGAAACAAGAACTTTCCCTATTACCTGATGATGCGTTCGAGAAAGTTATTTGGCTTGACTCAATTCTAGAAGCACCTGTTGAGGGTATTGTTATCGGCAACGAGGTTATTGATGCCCTTCCATTTAAGCGATTCAAAGTCATTGACAATAAAGTTCATGAAATAGGCGTGACTATAAAAAAAGATCAACTCACTGAGTCAATTCGAGATGCTGATAAAACATTGGCGGAAGAGGTGAGGTTAATAGAAAAAGCTCTGAATAGAGATTTTGAGCAAAATTACACCTCAGAAATTAGGCTTAATTTTGGTAAATGGCTCAAGGGAGTCAGTTCAATGCTTAAATCAGGCGCTATCTTATTTATTGACTATGGATATTCAAGACAAGAATATTATGCTGAAGATAGGAAGAATGGATCTATGATTTGTCACTACAGGAATACAGCTCATGAAAACCCATTCTTAAATCTTGGGGTCCAGGATATATCTGCATCAGTTGAATTTACATTGTTGGCTGAAAAAGCATTAGAGGAGCATTTAGAGGTCGGGTTGTTCACTTCGCAGTCTGATTTTTTGATTAACGGAAATATCTTGGGAGAGCTCGATAAAATAGAAGATCACAGTCTCAGGATACAATTGACCCAAGAAATAAAGCAATTATTAATGCCGAGTCAAATGGGTCAGACCTTCAAGTGTATGATGTTATTCAAGAATATTAGTCTAGATTCTTTTGATGGCATTAGGGATTTGCGTCATACTCTTTAACCCTAGGATAATGGACATCATTCAAACTATCATATTAGCAATCATTCAGGGGTTAACTGAATTTCTACCCATATCTAGCTCAGCCCATCTAATACTTGTTAGTGACCTATTAGACTGGTCTGATCAAGGAATTGCTTTTGATGTGGCGCTTCACCTAGGAACTCTATTGGCAGTTTTGTATTATTTTAGAGCTGAAATATCTGACATGTTGAAAACAAAGCATTTCACTAGCATGGATAATGCAATTAATTCTCAATTAGGAATCATTGTTATATCAACTCTTCCAATTATCTTAGTTGGGGGCTTATTTAACGACTTCGTTACTGAGAATCTCAGAACAAGCATGGTTATTGCTTTGGCAAGTATTTTCTTTGGGATTATTCTTTATCTCGCTGACACAAATCAGCAGCAAAGGAGTCAAGTTGTTAATTTGTCTTTAAAATTAGGTTTAATAATAGGTCTCTTTCAGATTCTCGCACTCATACCTGGCACCTCAAGATCAGGAATTACTATAGCAGCCGGATTATTTCTTGGTTTATCTCGGGTTGAGGCATCACGATTCTCTTTTCTTCTGGCTATACCAGTTATTATTGCCGCTAGTGTTCTTCAATCCTATGAACTATTTACTAATGATCAAATTAATATTAACTATATGAATTTTATCTTAGGTATAGCGATATCTTCTTTTGTGGCTTTTTTAACGATTCAATGGTTTTTAGAATTAGTTTCTAGGATAGGGATGCTTCCTTTTGTGATTTATAGAGTGTTACTTGGTCTGATCATTATTTTAATTATCTAGCAAACCATAAAATTAAAATCTAATGAGTGAAAAAAATAATAATCGATATTCAATTTGGGGAGAATTTGATAAAGGTTCCACTTTAGCTATAAGACAAATCCAAGAAAAGGTTAATTTAAGTCTTGGCGGACCTTTATTTAAAGCACACTTGACCTTATCTGGATTTTTCAATATTGATTCCGAGATTCTAGAAGATATTCAAAGATTGAGTCTAAAGCAAAAAAAAATATTAATGGAAACACAGTCATATGGAATGAAAGATACATTTTTTCAGTCATTATATATTGAAATAGAGAAATCAAAATCTTTGACCGGACTGAAAAAAAATTTAGATAAAGTTTTGTTAAATAGTAACGGAGAATTTTTTCCTCACATAAGTTTGTTTTATGGTTTAGAAGATGAATCCATAAAACAGCTAGTGATTAATAAGCTTCCTGCTCTTCCAAAGGAAATACTGTTGAGTAAATTGAGTATTGCTCGCATTGAAGATGATATCGAGGCTTGGGAAGTGATTCACTCCTTCCCTCTTGTGGA
Source organism: Woeseia sp. (assembly GCA_019653755.1). GTDB lineage: Bacteria > Pseudomonadota > Gammaproteobacteria > Steroidobacterales > UBA11654 > CACPJA01. The sequence continues at coordinate 112,294 of BPCL01000003.1, forward strand.
GAACATTACTGTAGATAATAGTTTGGGAAGACCTATTTAACTATTGATTAGACTCAATTGCTTTTAACCTCAATTCCCTAATATGTTTTGCAATCTCATTACCTGCCAATTTACTTTCATCCAGATTGTTTATTTTAATATTCTTAGCGTGATCCAGAGATTTTTGGAGGACAGCTAATTTTTGAGTGAAATCACTACTATGATCTAACATTATCAATTGTGATATTTGATCAAGATTTTCAGGATTTCTAATAGCATCTATCGATTCTATAATTCTAAGTTGATGATCAGCAGTGAATTTTGAAGTATCTTCTTCAATCAGGGCTAAACTGTTATTCAGCATGATGGGAAGCCTCTTATAACTGTTGGCAAATCTCATATTCTCTTGCATGGCTTCAATTCTGTTTTTAATATCCTTCTCTCCTCTTTTTAGAAGCGAGTAAAATATTGATGCAAACCTTATTTCCCTGGAGAATAATCTTGTTTTGCCGATTCAAGGATTAGATGGCTAGAGAAAAATTCAGAATCTAAATCCTTAAGATCAGGGTAGATTTGATTGAAAGCATTGAGATTGATTAAAGTTATAAAATACTCGTTAAAATTGTCAGCTTTAAAAACCTTTTCAGTTTCTAGCCAAGTTCTTTCTGGGACCAATGATGACAACTCTCCACTGCCAACTAGACTTTTGAACTAAATTGATGGTCTCGTCTGCAATTATAAAATCGAATTGACTAAGTTTAGCCTTAAATCTTGCGATTCTTAAAACTCTCAAAGGATCTTCTCTAAAAGCTTCTGAAACATGTCTTAAGACTCTATTATTTAAGTCATCCCGACCCCCATACGGATCAATTAAATTACCATCTTCATCCTCAGCTATAGGGATTGATTGTAAGGTCTCTTCGACTCAGGTCCTCTTCTAGTGAAATATCTGGCCCAGCATCAAATTCAAACCCGTGATAACCACTAGAGGTTTTTCTCTCTCTTCTAGCTAAAGCATATTCTTCTCCAGTTTCTGGATCTATAAAAACTGGAAAAGATTTTCCTACTTTCTTATAGCCCTTGGATTTAAGCTGATCTGGAGTTCCATTAACAACCACCCAGTCTTTTTCATAAGGGGCTGGCAGACCAAGCAATCGGTCCCTAATGGCTCCTCCGACTAGATAAGTTTGCATTGAATTTCACTCAAAAAGTTTTATTTTCTCATCTGAATAATGAGTTGACGACCGTTTCGTTTAACTCTAAGAATTAGTATATCCTTGTCCTCGGTGAATGATTTAAATTCATCCAAATCTGAAATCTCCATATTTCCCACTGCCCAGATGATATCACCCTGTTTTAATCTGGCTCTATCGGCATTACTATTCGGCTCTACGGAAAGTATAATTACACCCTGAGATTGCATATAACCATCAGGTAAATAATCCGATAATTCTGCACCAGCTAATAGAGTATTAAGCTCATCTGCTTGAACAGTTTCTTGAGCGACGAGCTCACCAAGTTTTGCTGATTTTTTTAGTTCCTTATTGTTTCTAACAATTTTAATTTCAACTTTCTCACCGCTACGTTTTAAGCCAATCGCATTCCTAAGATCTGTTGCATTTTCTATATCAGAATCATTAACTTGAATAATGACATCACCTGCTTCAAGACCTGCATCTTCTGCCGCTGAATCAGGAGAAACTTCTTGAATAAGTGCGCCTTTGCTGATTTCTAGTCCTAACTGTTCTGCAATCTCTTGGTTAATATCACTAATCATTACACCCAGAAGCCCTCTTTTGACTGAACCGTACTCAATCAGTTGGAGCATAATGTTCTTAACTGTATTAACTGGAATAGCAAAACCGATGCCAATATTGCCACCACCACGAGTAAAGATTGAGCTTGGTATACCGACCAGATTGCCATCCATATCGATGAGCGCACCGCCTGAATTACCTGGGTTAATTGCTGCATCTGTTTGAATCATTTCTCCAAAACCATCCGAAGTCATTTGAGGTCTACCCAAGGCGCTTATAATGCCTGATGTTACTGTTTGACTTAAACCAAAAGGAGCGCCAATGGCAAGCGCAAAATCACCGACCCTAAGACTACTAGAATCTCCCAAGTCAATAGCAACCATATCTTCGGTGGCTTCAATTTTTAATACTGCAAGGTCTGTGCCCTTATCGGAACCTACTATTTCTGCTAAATATTCGTCTCCGTCTTTAGTGAACACTTTTATTTCATCTGCTCTTTCGACAACATGATGGTTGGTAATAATATAACCACGATCAACATCAACGATTACTCCTGAGCCCCCACCTCCAAATTCTCTTTCTCTAGGCATTTGCGGTTGCCCAAAAAAACGTTCAAAGAATGGATCATCAAAGAAAGGATTAGGTTGTGATCTTACTGTTCCTTTAATAGCAATTCTGACTACAGATGGAGATGTTATTTCAACTAAATCGGCTAAGGAAGAAAATTGAGATAGAGTAGTTTTCTCATTAATTTCCATTTCCTCTGCGAGAAGAGTTGAACTCGCAATTATCAAGCCGGCTAAAAAAAACTTTAAATTCTTATGCATCATTTATAAATACCTAAATTGTCTGAAAAAAAACTTGAGCAATAATACCGTAAAAAAGCTTTAATCAATATCTCAAATAATGATATTCATATTTAATTCTTTTTTAAAATTTTACACATCAAGGCCCTTAGATAAAATTTTTGTTGATAAATTGTGAATAAAGCCTTAATTATCGGTTAATATCCTGAACACAACATATTGTGTCTTAAAAATTTAAAAAAAATAAAATATTTTCAAAAAAACACATAATATTTTTTGCATTAAATAGCATAAATATATGAAAAATATGATAAAATACTAAATATAGAGCATTTTAAAAATTCCTTGACATAATTCGAAAATAGGCAATAATTTATATTTGTCTAAACACAATATCTTGTGTCTTAAAATTACGAAATTTTGTGTAATTAGATGGTTTACCTTGCTTTAAGAAATAATATATAGGGGAAAAAATAAGTGTCTTCAGCGTTTTCAGCTAAAAAACTAAAAACTTTTGATATTGAGCATCAAGCTGCATCTGTTGATATTTGGGATAAAAAATATCGATTAAAAGATTTCTCTGGCAAACCTATTGATACTGATATTGACACAAATTTTCAAAGAGTCGCATCGGCTTTGGCAGGAGTAGAAGAAGACAATAAACAAGAAGAATGGACGGAAAAATTTCTTTGGGCATTAAGATCAGGAGCTATTCCAGCAGGAAGAATTATGTCAAATGCTGGAGCAGAAGATTATAAGCCTGCGACTTCAACGATTAACTGCACTGTCTCGGGCCTTATTCAAGATTCAATGACAGGAATCTTAGATAAAGTAACTGAGGCAGGTTTAACCTTAAAGGCTGGCTGCGGAATTGGTTATGAATTTTCAACTCTAAGACCCAAAGGAGCTTATGTTACTGGCGCTGGCGCCTATACATCAGGACCTTTATCTTTCATGGATATTTACGATAAAACCTGTTTTACCGTTTCTTCTGCAGGCGGAAGGCGAGGCGCACAAATGGGAACTTTTGATGTTAGTCATCCAGATGTTGAAGAGTTTATCAGGGTAAAGAGAGAGGACGGTAGATTGAGGCAATTTAATCTCTCATTGCTTATCACTGAAGAATTTATAAAAGCGGTTCGAGAAGATTCTGATTGGCCTTTGGTTTTTCCATTAGATCCTAGCTTACCTGAATCTAAAGATATTGATTTGGAGATTCAAGCCAAATCGTATGGAAGGATTGGGTTAATACAGATGGGTATGTAACCAATGATGAAGGACAGGTTGCCTGTAAGGTTTATAAAGTTATCAAAGCAAGAAAGTTATGGGATCTGATTATGGCTTCAACTTATGATTATGCTGAACCAGGCTTTATCCTCATAGATAAAGTTAACGAGATGAACAACAATTGGTTTGAAGAAAATATTAGAGCGACTAATCCTTGTGGAGAACAACCGTTACCTGAGTATGGATCTTGTTTACTTGGCTCAGTAAATCTGACTCGTTTTGTCCAAAAACCTTTTACTGATGAAGCTTATTTTGATTGGGAAACTTTTAATGAAGTAGTCAGTATTTTTACAAGAATGCTAGACAACGTTGTTGAGATTAATGGGTTACCTATAGAGCAGCAACGCAATGAAATCTTGCGAAAAAGACGACATGGTATGGGCTTTCTAGGCTTAGGTTCTGCAATGACTATGCTAAGAATGAAGTACGGCTCAGATGAGTCTCTAGAGTTCACAGAGAAGGTCAGCAAAGAGATGGCGCTAACCGGTTGGAGAGAATCTTTGGCACTCTCAAAAGAAAAAGGACCCGCTCCAATATTGACTGAAGACTTCACAGTTACTAAGGAGATGCTGAAAAAAAGACCCGAGATGCTAGACGATGGTTATAAGATTGGAGATTCAGTTAAAGGCAGTGTATTGCATGCAAAATATAGTCGATATATGCAGCAAATCGGCACTGAAGATCCGGAGTTATCAGAAAAGCTTGCAGAAATTGGGGCTAGATTTACACACCACACGTCCATTGCGCCTACAGGCACAATCTCATTGTCCATTGGTAATAATGTTAGCAATGGTATAGAGCCAAGCTTTGCACACCACTACTTTAGAAATGTCATAAGAGAACAGAAAAAAACAAAAGAAAAGGTCGATGTATATTCGTTTGAACTTCTTTCCTATATCGACAAAATCAATCCCAATGCAGACATAGAGGCAGAAGCAGGAACTGAAAATGCACTGCCTGATTATTTTATAACTGCCGAAGATATATTGCCCAGACAACACGTCGATGTTCAAGGCGCATCACAAAAATGGATTGATTCATCCATCTCAAAAACTGCAAATGTTCCAACAGAGTTTGAGTTTGAAGAGTTTAAAGATATCTATTTATACGCCCATGAAAAAGGGTTAAAGGGCTGCACGACATTTCGTTTTAATCCTGAGGCTTTCCAAGGAGTGTTGGTCAAAGAGAAAGATTTAGAGAACACCATGTATACCTTTGTTCTTGATGATGGTGAAGAAATAGAAGTAGCAGGTAATGAAGAAATTCAATACGACGGTGAAACTCACACAGCTGCAAATTTATTTGATGCTCTTAAAGAAGGATACTACGGTAAATTCTGAGTAACTTGGTCATGGCGATTAAAATTGAAAAGAAAATTGTTGGTTATAAAGTTGCGACTAAAGAACAACAACAAGAAGCACAAGCTGAAGCTAATCAAATAGAACATCAGCAGGAAGATGAAGCTAATGTTGTGAGAATGCATGAGAGGCTAGAACGGCCTGAAATGCTCAGAGGAACCACCTATAAAATAAAACCACCTGTTTCAGATCATGCAATGTACATCACTATTAATGACATTGTCCTTAACCAAGGCACTGAGTATGAAAAATACAGACCCTATGAAATTTTCATTAATTCAAAGAACCTAGATCATTATCAATGGATTGTGGCTTTGACCAGAGTCTTGTCTTCGGTCTTTAGAAAAGGCGGAGATGTGGCATTCTTGGTTGAAGAACTTAAAGCTGTGTTTGACCCAAAAGGTGGTTATTTTGCAGGAGAGGGCCGTTTTATGCCGTCCATTATTGCTGAATTGGGCTATGTCATAGAACGACATTTCAAATCCATTGGTATTATCTCTCCAGAAGTTCTCGATGAGCATCAAAAAGAGTTAATTGAGAAGAAAAGACAGGAGTTTGAAAACCAAGATAAACAAACCGATGCTTTTGTTAACCAAGAGTTTCCTCATGGTTCAACACTTTGTGGTCAATGCAACACTGTCGCTGTGGTTTTAATGGATAATTGTGAGACCTGTCTCAATTGTGGCTATTCTAAGTGCGGATAGATAGCTACCATGAAAATGCCACTTTCAGAAATCATTGATCGTTACACAATAACACTATTAAAATCTGAACGAACCGATGAGGATGTTAGCGAAGAACTAGCAGCATATAAGAAAGAATTACCAGACACCAATATTGCACAAACTTTTGTCGATCGTATGTATGAAATTAATGGGAAAATATGGGAGACAGAAGGCGATATTAGAAAGGGTGCGGATATGCCTTTAGACGAAGTGGGTCGTTTAGCAATTAGGGTTAGAGAGCTTAACCAGCTTAGGAACGGTATTAAAGGCGAGATTGTTGACGAATTTGCTGAAGGTTTCAAGGAAATTAAGGTTAATTATAAAAAAGTCGATTACGGTCGTTCAGACTAGTTTTTATAATTAAGAGTTCTTTGGTTTATGGTCTAGTCCCATATAATATGATTCCATGAATAAGATAAAAATAATGAGGTTAACTTATAATCTCTTTATCTATCTAATCTCACCCTTGCTAATAATTCATATCCTTGTGAGAGCGTTAGAAGATGCAAACTACATAAGTAGAGTGAGTGAACGGTTTGGTTTTTATAAGCAAAGCCTAAAAGGGGAGGTTATTTGGATACATGCAGTCTCTTTTGGTGAGGTAAAAGCAGCAACACCCTTAGTTAGAGAGCTGCTAAAAGAGAATCCTTCCAAGGAAGTCTTATTCACATGTACTACTCCAACTGGTTCTCAACTCATCTCTGATACTTTTAATGATGAAGTGATCAATGTGTATCTTCCCTATGATTTGAAGGGTTCAGTGAAACGATTTTTCAACTGGGCTAATCCAAAAATAGCAATCATTATAGAAACTGAGATTTGGCCAAATATTTTTCAAGAATGTGGGCAAAGAAAAGTACCTCTTGTACTGGCAAGTGCTTGCATCTCTGATCGCTCACAGAGTCTTTATAAAATTCTTTTCAATCTATTCAAAGATACAATCTCACAGGGGATAGTGGTTGGTGCACAGACTCAAGCTGATGCTAACAAATTTCTTGAGCTAGGCGCTCACAAAGACAGGACTTTTGTTACTGGAAATCTCAAGTTTGATATCTCTCCTCCTGATGAGATTCTTGATAAAGCAAAAACCTTTAGAGACAAAAACTTTAACAATAGACCGGTTTGGATAGCTGGGAGCACACACCCTGGTGAAGAACAAGTTATCCTTAAGGCACATAAGAAATTAATGAAAGATTTTCCTGATAGCCTTTTAATCATTGCACCAAGAAAGCCTGAGAGATTTAATTCAGTTCATAAGAAGATTATTGATTCAGGGCATGCTTGCATTAAATGGTCTGATTTTAAGAATATTGAAGAAAATACTAACGTTTTACTTATTGATACCTTAGGCGATTTACCTTTTTTCTATTCTGCTTCAGATATAGCATTTGTAGGCGGTAGTTTATTTTCTGTTGGAGGCCATAATCTGCTAGAGCCTGCAAGTTTTGGAACACCAGTTATTACTGGGCCATCCCTTCAAAATGTAAAAGAAATCTCCACTGAGTTAATTGAGGTAGGAGGTCTTTTAGTGGTCAAAGATGCTCGGGAAAGTTGTCAATTAAAGCTCAATGAGCTTTTTTCTGATAATTCTAAAAAAGATCAAATGGTTTCTGCTGCTGACAAAGTTATGCATGACAACAAAGGGTCTATTGAAAATATAATGAAATTGATTAAGCCCTTTATTTGAGCCAGTTATTGATTTGTTCTAGATCACTTTGAGTGAGAGTTCCAGCTGCTTGCTTGAGTTGAAGTATATTTTTAAGATAATCGTATTTGCTAATGGCAAGATTCTTTTGTGATGAGTAAAGCCTTCTTCTTGCATCCAAAACATCGACCGTTGTTCTTGTCCCAACCTCATAGCCAGCTTCTGTTGCCTGAAGAGCAGTTGCAGATGATTTTACTGATTGTTGCAATGCTTTTACTGTAGCTATCCCAGAGATTACTCCAAGATATGAATCTCTAGCTATTCTAGTGGTTTCTCGTGCAACTCTTTCAAGTTTTTCCTTGCTTGCTCTGTGTCTTGCTACAGCTTGTCTGACCCTTGAGGTTACTTGTCCACCACTGTATAAAGGAAGGTTAAGTTGTACTCCTACACCCTCATTAATGTTTTCATTATCAGCAGGAGTGAATTCACTTCCACTATCTGATCTAAAACTATCAGTGTCAATATCTCTTTTAGAAGCTTGGATACCGATTGTGGGTAAATGCCCAGATCGTTGAACTTTGATTTCACTCTTAGCAATCTCTACCCCAACTTGAGCTGATAGATAACTTAAGTTTTGCTCCAATGAGGTTTCAACCCAGTCTGATTCACTTTGTGGATTGGCATAATCAGAGGTAAGTTATTATCCGGTTTGTTCAATTGACCAGGATAACTATCCGTGATTGCTCTTAATGACTCTTTAGCTGTGGCTAGATTTCTTTTTGAGGTGATTTCATTGGCAATAGATTGATCGTAAGCTGCTTGAGCTTCTTGTACATCTGTTATAGCTATGAGTCCAACATCGAATCTCTTTTGAGCTTGATCAAGTTGCTTTTCAATTGCTTGTCTTGCTGCTTGCTCGGCTTCTAATGTGTCTTCTGCAGCAAGCACATTAAAGTAAGCATTTGCTACTCGAATGATTAAATCTTGCTCTGCTGCAAGATAATCAATTTCAGCTTGAGCAACTGTTTTATTGGCTTTTCTAAGATTCATCCAAGAACCGTAATCAAAAATTGCCTGCCTAAGTGTCACGTCCCATTGCAATGTTTCTGATTCTTGCAAGAAATCGGTGTTATTGGTTATTACAACTTCTTCTCCATTGATCGGATTGATAATTTTTTGTTGGAAAGTACTTTGTCCGTCTGAATCATTGTCTGAGAAGCTTGCAGAGCCAGAGAGTTGAGGAAGAATAAAGCTCCTAGCTTGTGGTTTGGCCTCTATAATTGCTTCTTTATTGGCAAATGCTTCTTTTATTCTTGGGTCGTTAACTAAGGCCTGTTCATAGACATCCAAAAGAGAGGCAGCGTTCCCATTATCAATAAGAATAAAGGAGAAGAGCAATACTTTTAAAAAATTATTCATACACCTACTTTCGCTATAAGTTATATTTTAGATTAAGTCTGCAAAGAATACTCTCGCTGATATAACCTAACAAGCTATTCGTGTAACGAATTGTAACCGTCAAAATAGCCTACACTGTGAATTAATGATGAACTTATAAAATTGCAATCATTAACAAGGCAACAATATTAATTATCTTAATTAATGGATTAATAGCCGGTCCTGCTGTGTCTTTATATGGATCACCAACAGTATCTCCTGTTATAGAGGCATTATGTGCTTCTGTTCCTTTACCTCCAACATTCCCATCTTCGATATATTTTTTTGCATTGTCCCAAGCACCGCCACCAGCAGTCATAGAGATTGCTACAAAAATACCAGTGACAATTGTTCCAATCAACAAGCCTCCAAGAGCTCTAATGCCCCCGTCTTCAGGCATCATGATGTTCATGATTAGAGCAAGCGCAATAGGAACCACAACAGGCAACATTGAAGGAATAATCATTTCTTTGATTGCTGATTTCGTGAGCAAGTCAACAGCTCTAGAGTAGTCAGGCTTGCTTGTGCCTTCCATGATTCCAGGGATCTCTTTAAACTGTCGTCTCACCTCATCAACAACTGATCCCGCCGCCCTGCCAACAGCTTCCATAGCCATAGCTCCAAATAAATAGGGCACCATACCGCCTATAAATAATCCGATTATCACAGCTGGGTCATCCAATCTAAACTCAACCAGCTTTCCTTCAGCTGCAAGGTTACTTGTGAAATCAGCAAAAAGAACCAACGCGGCTAATCCGGCTGAACCAATCGCATATCCTTTGGTTACCGCTTTAGTTGTGTTTCCAACCGCATCTAATGGGTCTGTAATAGCTCTAATTTCTGAAGGCAATTCTGCCATTTCAGCAATCCCTCCAGCATTATCAGTGATTGGTCCAAACGCATCCAGAGCCACAATCATTCCTGTTAAAGAGAGCATTGATGTAGCAGCTATTGCTATACCATAAAGGCCAGCAAACATATAAGCACCCCAGATACTCAGACAAACTGCTATAACTGGTAGGGTGGTTGCTTTCATAGACACACCAAGCCCAGCGATTATATTTGTGGCATGACCTGTTTCAGAAGCTTCTGCAATTCTTTGAACTGGGCTGTACTCGGTTGATGTGTAGTACTCAGTTACAACAACCATAAAAGCAGTCAAAGCCAGTCCAATTAGCGATGCATACCATAAGGAAATTGACATATTCATATAATTAGTGACCGGATAAAAGGCAATTGCAGCGATGATTCCTGAAACTATGACACCTTTATAAAGTGCTCCCATGACACTTCCACCTTCTTTAGACTTTACAAAAAGCATTCCAATTACTGATGCCACTATTGAAACTGCTCCTAAAAGAAGAGGGTATAGGATCGCATTATCATAATTATCAGTTCCAACAAACAATAAGCCCCCTAGAAGCATCGTCGCAATAATAGTCACTGCAAAATGTTTCAAAAAGATCACCCTGCCATTCCAGCACAATCGCCCACGTTATCCCCAACATTATCGGCAATTACAGCTGGATTTCTTGGGTCATCTTCAGGAATACCTGCTTCAATCTTACCTACTAAATCCGCACCGACATCTGCTCCTTTTGTGAAAATTCCTCCGCCCAAACGAGCAAAGATTGAAATGGGGGAAAGCCCCCAAAAGCCAAGCCGATTAATGCATGAAGACTGTCATCTTGCGATACATTGAGCCCAGATCTCAGCATTAAGTAATAACCACTAATCCCGAGTAAACCTAGGCCAACCACTAAAAGTCCTGTTACTGCGCCACCTCTAAAAGCTACCGATAAGGCTGAACTCATTCCGTTATAGGCTGCTTGTGCAGTTCTCACATTAGCTCTAACAGAAATATTCATCCCAATATAGCCAGCGAGGCCTGAAAACACAGCACCAATAAGAAATCCAATAGCGCTTAACCAATCTATTGCTATACCTAGAAGTATAAAAATGACTGCTCCCACGATACCTATAGTTAAATATTGTCGATTAAGATAAGCAGTGGCACCTTCTTGAATAGCGCCAGCTATTTCTTGCATGCGTTCATTGCCATCGGATTCTTTTTAGAATTCCTAAAGAGAAGATAATTCCAACAACTATTGCTGTCACCGAAGCGGTTAATGCTGCCCATAATGCTATAGTTTCAATCATTGTGTACTCCTAAAATTAAAAAGTTTTTTTTTTTATTTATAAAAGTGGTAAAAAATTTTGAGGATCATACCATAAATTTTGTTTTTAGCCTCTTTTCTACTAGTTTATTTTTTAGTTTGGCAAAGGTAGGAAGACCGTTTTTATAGATCGGGGTATGCCTCACCTTTAATGAGGGGTAGCATATAAGTTTTACAGGCGCTGGTTATGCCATACCCATTTCTGGTTATAAATTTTCTTGGCATCATTTTTTCATTATTGGCAACTTTTGCTAGTGGGGCAGAGCCTATCTTCCATTTATAAGGCTTATCTGAAAGTCTATCAATCGTTACCATTTTTGATTTTTCGCCTTTAATGGCCATCTTAACTGCAGACTCTCCCACCGAATAAGCTTGCTTAAGATCAGTTTGTGAAGCCAAGTGTCTGGCTGAACGCTGAAGATAGTCTGCAATAGCGTAATGATACTTATAACCTAGAGATTCTTTCACCATGGTGGCAATAACAGGAGCAACGCCTCCAAGCTGTTTATGACCAAAAGAGTCTTTGGTTCCTGCATCAGCCAAAAATTTACCGTTCTTGTATCGGGCACCTTCACTGGCAACAATGACACAGTAGCCATTATTTTTTACGGATCGCTCAACCTGTTCGATAAAAGTTCTTTTTTTCAAATGGGATTTCAGGAAAGAGGATGATATGCGGGGGTTCATTCCTTTGGTTTGCTATCAACCCTGAAGCAGCAGCAATCCATCCAGCATGACGTCCCATAACCTCTAGTATGAAGACTTTGGTTGATGTTTCAGCCATTGATAAAACATCAAGACTAGCTTCATGTGTAGAAACTGAAATATATTTAGCCACAGAGCCAAACCCTGGGCAGGTGTCTGTGATAGGTAGATCGTTATCTACCGTTTTAGGTATTCCGATCGATGCAATTGGAAAATCCATTGCCTCACCCATTTCTGAGACTTTGTGAGCTGTATCCATGGAATCACCGCCACCATTATAGAAAAAATAACCAATGTTATGTGCCTTGAAAACCTCAATCAGTCTTTTGTATTCTCTCTGATTTTCTTTAAGGCCTTTTAGTTTATATCGCGCTGAGCCAAAAGCACCGCCAGGTGTATATTTCAAGAGTGAAATTTGTTTATCAGTCTCAAGGCTGGTATCAATCAGATTTTCTTCAAGAGCTCCAAGGATTCCGTTTTTCCCAGCAAAAACTTTGCCTATTTTTTTTGGGTATTTTCTCGCAGTTTCTATCACCCCAGCCGCACTTGCATTGATAACCGCTGTTACCCCGCCTGATTGAGCATAAAAAGCATTTTTTAATGTCATTCTTCTTCCAAAAATTTTGAATTTACATATGATATCTATTGATAGAAGTTTTTAATACTATAAATCTTTATTAGCAACCTAAATTTAAGCATAAAATTGTCATGAAAATAATCCTATTAGGCGCACCTGGCTCTGGAAAAGGAACACAGGCAGAAAATTTGATGAGGGATTATGGCTGTCCACAGATTTCTACGGGAGTGTTATTAAGGAAGGCTATTGCAGAAAAGACAGAAATAGGGAAAAAGGTTGAGGAGATTATGGCTCGAGGTGACCTAGTTTCTGATGAAATAGTCTTAGATCTTATTCAGAAATCTCTAGAGCAAATAGATGATCAAAGAGGCTTTCTGCTCGATGGTTACCCAAGAAACATTAATCAAGCAAAATCACTCAATTTGGTCTTAGAATCAATTGATCGACCTCTAGAACACACTGTTCTTATTGATGTTGATGCTGAGATTCTGATTAAAAGACTATCTGGGAGAAGAACCTGTTCAATTACAGGTAAAACTCTAAATATATATTTTTCCCCCAAGAAGGAGATAGATGATTGCATTGCCTCAGGAGGAGAGTTGATTCAGAGAGATGATGACAATATTGAGTCTATTTCAAAACGAATCGAAGTTTATGGTGAGCAAACTGAACCGATGATTGAGTTTTATAGAGAGTCGGGTATTTTGCAGGTTGTCAATGGCGAGGGTTCTATAGAAGCGGTTTATAAGAGACTCCTTTCCAAGATTAATTGATCACTTATCTTGCTTTAAGATCTTTTTAATCCCTTTATTCAACTGCGATTTCCTCCAACCAACATTAAGTCGACTTTCTCTTCCTTGAACAAGCAATAGAATATCTTTTTTAGTCGCCAGAGCCTCTTGCGTTATACCTAGCCGCTTTGCATGCTTAATAATAAATGTATTAATTTTCTCAATAATTAATTTGTAGTTTGGAATCATTTTGATTTTATTATTCCTGTCTCTTTTTTTTGTAAAGTTATTAATGTTTCTTAACGTGTCTATCATATTTTCTATATCAGATTCCTTCATGTGCTTATTCATCAGAGGCTCTAATTTTATTTTATTAAGAGATTGTGGATCCATCTTAGAAACATTGATTATCTCTATATCATCGATTAACCATTTCCTAGGTATATTTTTTATAGCCGATTGATTCTCTCTCCAGTTTGAGAGTTCTATAGCAATGTTTTGAAATTTAGAATTTAGTTTTTTTATACCCTTGATCTTTTTCCAAGCGTTTTCTTGGTCCATCAATCCAGTTTTTGTGGTCAACATTTTATTGCAATCTTCCTTACACCATTCAAGTCTTCCCTTGACCTTCAGCTTCTTCTTTAGAGATTTTCCCAATTCCAACAAATGAGCAACATCTTCTATTGCATATTGCAATTGATTTGGATGCAGTGGGCGTTTACTCCAGTCGCTCCTTGTTTCTGATTTTTCAATGTTGATTCCAAGCTCATCCATAAGAAGATTTTTGATGCCAATTTGCATTGGGTAACCAAGGAGTGAAGCCGCAATTTGAGTGTCAAAAATATTTTGAGGCAGAGATTTATTCTCAAGATAGAAAATCTCTAAATCTTGACTCCCCGAGTGAATAAACTTCTCTATATCTTCTCTATATATAAGTTCCCAAAAATTTGATAAGTCAAGATTTGCAAGGCAATCAATACAAGCCATAGAATCACTTGATGCAACTTGAATAAGACACAACTTAGGGTAATAGGTTCTTATCCTTTCAAATTCGGTATCAATTCCTATTACTGCTTTACCATCAAGTTTCTTAACAAATTCATTTAATGAATTTTGTGTATCAATAAACTCTGTGGCTTTATTTTTTTCTATCATGAATTAGTATCTTCTGGTCCGAATTATAATAGAATTGGTTCTCTATGATTAAATTATTAACAGCCTTTTGGAATATTATGATCAAAAAATCAGGGCAAGAAAGTCTCCCTGATTCTAATTTTTTTCTTGGCTTAATATTCGTATTTTTCTTTGCAACACAAGTTTTTTCAGGAATAAAAGTATCTGGATCAGTGGAATTATTTGCAAGATCTTTTTTGGTGGATGCTTTTCTTTTAATATTTTGGGTTAAAGCTTTAGTTGAATTATATGGAACTCAGGTACTCTTTAGGCGATCCTTAATCGCACCCCTTCGGAACTGGAGGAATTCTTAATATTTTCTACAGCCCATTGATTCTTCAGTTTTCTAGATACCTCGGAGAGGGCGATCTGTTGATTGAAGCGCAATTCCCATTTTGGTTTACTCTTGCAACTCTATTGGTTGCCTTGTGGTCAATAATTATTATGGCCCATATTTTTTCTAGGTTAATCTCTAATCCAAGTTATTCCGTTCTTATTACCTTGTTCTACCTCATGGTGAATTTTGTGCTCCAAACTTCAATTGCAGGAATATAGATAATGCATATCCACATTTTAGGCATTAGCGGCACATTCATGGGGAGCTTGGCTGCTATAGCCAAGGAGTCTGGTTTTCAAGTAACTGGCTCTGACCTGTATTCCTATCCTCCCATAAGCGATCAGTTAAGCGATCTGGGTATTGAGGTGATACCCAATTATGATCTCAAACAATTAGATTTGAACCCTGATTTGATTGTTATCGGTAATGTAATGACAAGAGGTATGCCGCTGGTAGAAGCAATTCTTAATAGTGATATTCCTTATACTTCTGGACCGGAATGGTTAGGCAATAATATCTTGAAAGATCGAACAGTGATTGCGGTATCCGGCACTCATGGGAAAACCACGACAGCAAGTTTAATCGCTTTTATACTTCAGGACCTGGGTTATGATCCAGGTTACCTTATTGGGGGTGTTCCTATAGGTTTTTCAACATCTGCCACTAGAGGTTCAGACCCTTATTTTGTGATAGAGGCCGATGAGTACGACACTGCATTTTTTGACAAAAGGTCAAAATTTATTCATTACAATCCCAATTTTTTAGTCATCAATAATATCGAGTTTGACCACGTCGACATCTTTTCAGATATGAGCGAGATATACTGGCAATTTCATCAGTTACTAAGACTCATCCCATCTGATACCACTGTAGTAGCTAATGGTGACGACAACAATATTAAACAGCTATTCAGTAAAGGGTTTTTGGTCAGAAAAAGTAACTTTTGGAAAATCGAATAAACATGATTGGTCGATGGACGTAATAACTGATGATGGGGTTACTTTTTCTAGAGGTAACGAACAAATAGGTCAAATCAGACCACAAATTATAGGTCAGCATAATATGATGAATATATTAGGCGCAACGGCTGCTCTATCGACTGTGGGTCTTGAGAACAAGGATATCTTAAAAAGCATTGATAGATTTCCGGGCGTGAAGAGACGATTAGAATTCTTAGGAGAGCATTCAGGCATAAAAATATTTGATGACTTTGCTCATCACCCAACCTCTATCATTGCTTCAATTGATTCACTCAAAGATAAATATCAAGGAGATGGGTCCTTATATACCATTACTGAGTTAGCATCGAATACGATGAAAAAGGGAACGTTAAGAGAGGAGTTAGTTGATTCCTTCGATCAGGCTGATCTTTCATTCATTATTAATAATAAGGATATTGAGTGGGATATAGAAAAAGAATACGCGAACAAAAATAACACTATTATCATCGAGAATCATGAGGAGATAATGGATCACCTTTAGTGATCAGTTAAAGCCAGGAGATATTATCCTTATTATGACAAACAGAACTTCTGTACCAATCAGAGAAGTCCTTATGAGTATTATTGGCGAATAAAAAATAATGAGCAACGACGAGAATTGTCCAATTTTTCCACTTCGGACCATGCTATTTCCAGATTCTAAACTACCCCTAAGAATATTTGAGCCACGATACATAGATATGGTGAGCAAGTGCATGAAAGACTCTTTAGAATTTGGAGTGATCCTAAGCCGTGAATCAAATGATCCAAAGATGTTTGAGACCTACAACATAGGCACAATGGCCAAAATAATCGATTGGGAGCAGGGTAACGACGGCTTATTGGGAATTACAACTATTGGCACAAATAAATTTAAATTACTGGGGATGAACAAGCAAGAGGATGGTCTTAATATAGGTGATGTTGAAATCATTGAAAGAGAGGGTGATTTCAAACCCACAGAAAATTTTTCTAATCTCGTTAGTTTATTAAAAGGGAATTTTGGACGATATTAATTTGTATAACGATGATGAGAAAAAATTTGAAAGCGCCTCATGGGTTAGCTTTAGATTTGCTGAGATTTTACCTCTCAAATTGGAAGATAAACAAAAATGTCTTGAGATTGATGACCCAATTATTAGGCTAAACTATCTTGAGCCATTGATCAGAATGATTAGAGAGAACTCTCAACAATAATACTTGATTAGTATCTATAGATCTCTGGCTTATAAGGACCTTCTTCGGAAATACCAAGATATTCAGATTGCTCTTTGGTGAGTTTGGTTAATTTAACACCGATTTTTTCCAAATGAAGTCTAGCAACTTTTTCATCTAAGGTTTTTGGAAGAACGTAACTCGTGCTCATATTTTTCTGAATTATTCCAAAGTTCAATTTGTGCCAGAGTTTGATTAGTAAATGAATTGGACATGACAAAACTAGGATGACCAGTTGCACAACCAAGATTGACCAGTCTTCCTTCAGCTAAGAGAATTAATCGTTTTCCATCAGGAAACACAATATGATCCACTTCAGGCTTTATATTGATCCATTCATAGTCGTTCATCGATGCCACATCAATTTCATTATCAAAATGGCCGATATTGCATACAATCGCTTGGTCTTTCATCTTTTCCAGATGTTCTTTATTAATTACATGATAATTACCAGTGGCTGTTACAAAAATATCAGCCTCTGAGCATGCTTCATCCATCGTCACCACTTGGTAACCTTCCATAGCAGCTTGTAATGCACAGATTGGATCAATTTCTGTCACGAGAACAATTGCTCCTAAAGCACTTAGGCTTTGAGCTGACCCTTTGCCAACATCACCATATCCAGCCACAACGGCTACTTTACCAGCGATCATAACGTCAGTTGCTCTCTTGATGCCATCGACCAATGATTCCCTGCAACCGTAGAGATTATCAAATTTAGATTTTGTGACAGAATCATTTACATTGAAAGCAGGACATAAGAGTGAGCCATCCTTAACCATATCGTATAGTCTTTTGACACCGGTTGTGGTTTCCTCTGAAAGCCCTTTAACATCTTTCATCATTTCCGGATATTTTTCATGCATTAGCTTAGTAAGATCGCCGCCATCATCCAGGATCATATTGGGTGTCCAGCCATTTGGGCCATGAATGGTTTGTTCAATGCACCACCAGGCTTCTTCTTCTGTCTCACCTTTCCAGGCAAAAATAGGAATACCTTTATTGGCCAATGCCGCCGCTGCATGGTCTTGAGTTGAAAATATATTGCAAGATGACCATCTGATCTCTGCGCCCAGCTCAATTAGAGTTTCTATAAGAACAGCAGTTTGTATAGTCATATGCAGACAACCAGCAATTCTTGCTCCTTTGAGGGGCTTTGAACTGCCAAATTCTTCCCTGAGGCTCATTAGACCAGGCATTTCAGTCTCTGCAATTGCAATTTCTTTCTCTCCCCACTCAGAGAGACTTATATCTGCTATTTTAAAATCTTCCCCAGATTTAATTTCTGTTGTTTTTGCCGTTTCAGCCATTTTTGTCACCTGTTTAGTAAGTTCAATGCAACTTTCGTTTATAATTATAAACTAGATTGTGCTTTTAAATCCTCAGCTTTGTCTGTTTTTTCCCAAGGAAACCCATCATCTTCTCTTCCAAAGTGTCCATAGGCAGCGCTCTTTTCATAAATTGGCTGGAGCAAATCAAGCATACCCATTATTCCATAGGGCGTTAGATCGAAGTTATCTTCAACCAGTTGAATGATCTCATCTTGCCCGACTTTTTCTGTGCCAAAGGTTTTAAATCTAACTGAGGTGGGTTCAGCGACACCTATTGCATATGAAACTTGAATCTCACACCGATCCGCAAGACCCGCTGCAACAATATTTTTTGCAACATATCTCGCTGCATAAGCTGCTGATCGATCGACTTTAGAGGGATCTTTACCCGAGAAGGCTCCTCCGCCATGTCTGGCCATTCCACCGTAGGTATCAACTATAATTTTCCTTCCAGTCAGGCCGCAATCACCCACAGGTCCTCCTATCACAAAACTACCAGTAGGATTTATGAGATACCTGGTTTGATCAGTAACAAGTTCTCCAGGAAGTATAGGAGTGATAATGTGTTCTAGAACCTCTTTGTGAATCACTTCCATGTCAATATCGTCATCGTGTTGAGTTGATAGCACCACAGTATCGATAAAATCAGGTTGTCCATTTTCAAATTGGATAGTCACTTGACTCTTGGCATCAGGCCTTAACCAGCTTATGCCGCCTTCATTTCTCACTTTAGAATGTTGTCTCACTAGATCATGAGAGATTTGAATTGTGGCCGGCATGAGCTCTTTGGTTTCATTGGTGGCGTACCCAAACATCAAGCCTTGGTCACCGGCACCCTGTTTCTTTTTATCTTCACGATCGACACCCATGGCAATGTCAGGGGATTGTTTGCTGATCGCAGACATCACCTTGCATGAGAGGTGATCAAAACCTAAGTCAGCATGATTGTAACCAATTCTTTCGATTGTCCGTCTTGCAATAGCCTCATAATCAACTTCTGCAGATGTTGTAATTTCTCCAGCGAGAACGACAAGACCCGTTTTCACTAGAGTTTCTACAGCAACACGACAATTTTTATCTTGTTCTATAATTGCATCTAATATGGCATCAGAGATTTGATCAGCCATTTTGTCTGGATGCCCTTCGCCAACTGACTCCGATGTCATGAGATAGGAAGTATTGCTCATTTATCCTCCAAAAATTTTAGATGAAGAATTATAGCTATAAATTGATCATTTAAGTACATTTTTAGGTTAAATACCTTGCGAGTGTTTGCAGTCTGCGAGAAAATGATGATCAATAATTATTTAGATCATTTTAATTTTGTCTTGAATTAGGACACAGTTATCGAAAAGAAAACATTAGCCAACGCCATTAGGATGCTCTCTGCAGATGCGGTTCAAAGAGCTAATTCAGGTCATCCTGGTATGCCAATGGGCATGGCGGATATGGCTGAAGTCCTTTGGAACGACTTCCTTAGTCACAACCCCAATAATCCAGCTTGGTTAAATCGAGATCGATTTGTGTTATCAAACGGCCACGGTTCGATGCTCCTTTATTCACTGTTGCATCTCTCAGGTTATGATTTAAGCATTGATGATCTTAAAGCCTTTAGACAATTTAATTCACACACCGCTGGACATCCTGAATACGATTTGGACATCGGTATTGAAACCACCACCGGTCCATTGGGTCAAGGCATTGCCAACGCCGTGGGGATGGCATTATCAGAAAAAATTCTGGCTGCTAAATACAACCGAGATAACATTGATCTTATTGATCATTACACCTATGTCTTTACAGGTGATGGGTGTCTCATGGAAGGGATCTCTCATGAAGCTTGTTCTCTGGCAGGGACACTGAATTTAGGCAAATTAATCTGCTTCTATGACGATAACGGGATTTCTATAGACGGTGAAGTCGATGCATGGTTTGCCGAAGATGTGGCCAAACGATTCGATGCTTACGGTTGGCATGTTATCAATGATATTGATGGACATGATCCCGAGGCAATCACGAACGCAATAAGTATTGCTCAGGCAGAAACGAGTAAGCCATCTATTCTGGCTTGCAAGACTGTTATTGGATTTGGCTCACCCAATAAAGGTGGAACAGCCGATACT
Source organism: Woeseia sp. (assembly GCA_019653755.1). Taxonomy (GTDB): domain Bacteria; phylum Pseudomonadota; class Gammaproteobacteria; order Steroidobacterales; family UBA11654; genus CACPJA01. The sequence goes on from BPCL01000003.1 coordinate 132,637, forward strand.
CATGGCGCCCCGTTGGGCGATGAAGAGATAGATCTAGTGCGCAAGGAACTTGGATGGGAACACCAACCTTTTGAAATACCTGAAGACATTAAACAAGCCTGGGATGCGAAAGACAAAGGCGAGGAGTCTGAAAAGGCTTGGCAACTAATCTTTGAAAAATACCAAAGGATGCTCATCCAGACCTGGCAAAGGAACTGATAAAGCAGATTCAGTAATCAGATTGAGGACAATAGGTTTTCAGGTTTAGAAGATTTAATTAAAGATTTGCAAAAAGAAGCCGATACCGTGGCTACCAGAAAATCCTCACTAATTGCCTTGAATGCTCTAACGGATGATTTCCCAGAGTTGTTAGGCGGCTCAGCTGACTTAACAGGATCGAATTGCACCTTCCATAAAAACTCCAAAGCCATCACGCCATTGGATGCAAACGGCGATTATATTTTCTATGGGGTAAGAGAATTTGGTATGGCTGCGATGATGAACGGCATGGTGCTTCACGGTGGCTTAATTCCTTATGGCGGAACCTTTCTGACCTTTACCGATTACTCTCGCAACGCAATCCGTATGGCATCAATGATGGAATTGGGCGTTATTCATGTCTTAACTCATGATTCTATTGGTTTAGGGGAGGACGGCCCTACGCATCAGGCAATTGAGCACGTACCCAGCCTTAGATTAATCCCCGGGGTTAACGTATGGCGACCTTGCGATACCATGGAGACGGCTATTGCCTGGAAGACGTCCATACAAAAAAGACAAACACCCTCAGCTCTCATTCTGACCAGACAATCACTTTCCCCAACAACATCGATCCACTGAAACGATCGATTTGATAGAGAAAGGCGGTTATGTTTTGCATCAAGAGCAAGGTGATCTCGATGCATTGATCATTGCCACAGGCTCAGAGGTTCAATACGCAATAAACGCTGCAGAGAAAGCCACGCAAGAGGGAATGGGTATAAGAGTAGTCTCGATGCCTTGTTTGGAGATCTATGAAGAGCAATCGGATCAATACAAAGAGAGCGTCATCCCTTCAGGATTTGAAAAAGTGATGGTTATCGAGGCTTCGATGGCCTCGGCATGGAAGGGCTACACTGGCGCGAAGGGCGTTGTGATCGGTATGGAATCATTTGGTAAATCCGCACCGGCACCAGAGTTATTTGAATATTACGGGTTTTCAGATGACAATGTTTTCCAGAAACTAACTGAGATGATTAAACGATGACGAAGAGGAGAATTGAATGACAGTTAAAGTTGCAATTAATGGGTACGGAAGAATAGGCAGAAATGTTCTTAAAGCTTTGTTCGAGAGTGGTCGGACTAGCGAACTTGAGATTGTTGCGCTGAATGATCTAGGCGATGCAGACAGTAATGCTTATTTAACAAAATACGACACTGCCCACGGCATTTTTCCATTTGATGTGGAAGTCAAAGGCGATGCTTTAGCAATTGACGGCAAGGAGATCAAAGTGTTTGCTGAACGAGATCCTGAGAAATTACCCTGGGCTGACTTGGGTGTGGATGTGGTTCTTGAGTGCACCGGCTTTTTTAGAACCAAAGAACTGGCTGGAAAGCACATCAAAGCAGGCGCTAAAAAAGTGGTTATTTCTGCACCTGCAGGCTCAGAAGTTGACGCCACAATTGTCTATGGGGTGAACCATGGCATTTTGACAAAAGATGATCAGATCATCTCGAACGCGTCTTGCACCACAAACTGTTTGGCACCGTTGGTTAAGCCCATCCATGAAGCAATAGGCCTTGAGAGCGGGATAATGACAACGATCCATGCCTACACCAACGACCAAGTGCTCACCGATGTGTTTCACAAGGATCTGAGGCGAGCTAGATCAGCAACTCAGTCTATGATTCCCACAAAGACCGGCGCTGCTTCAGCAGTGGGACTGGTGCTGCCTGAATTACAAGGCAAGCTGGATGGATTTTCAGTCAGGGTCCCTACCATTAATGTCTCCTTAGTTGATTTAAGCTTCATCGCTTCAAAATCAACCACGGTGGAAGAAATTAATGACGTGGTAAAGGCGGCCTCCTCAGGGGAGTTAAAAGGCGTGCTTGATTACAATGACGGTCCATTGGTTTCTATCGATTTCAATCACAACCCGGCATCCTCCACTTACGATGCCACCATGACTAAGGTTCAGGAAGGCACTCTAGTAAAAGTTTGCTCTTGGTACGACAACGAGTGGGGTTTTTCCAACAGAATGTTGGACACCACGTTGGCATTAATGAATGCCGATTAGGACCTGACCCATGACCATGCAAATCCCTCTGATGCAGGATCTAGATCTGCAGGGATTGCGGACGATGATCCGCTTGGATCTTTAAAAGTCCAATGAAAGACGGGGTTATTACCAGTGATGCAAGAATCAGGGCAGCCATACCCACCATAGAGATGGCTTTGGGTAAAGGCGCAAGAGTAATTTTACTCTCTCACCTAGGGCGACCCGATCCTGATGCGCTTGACGGGTTTATTCAGCTTAGAGCCAGTGGCAAAACACTTAGGAGATCTGATGGGTAGATCGGTAAATTTTTGCACCGATTGGCTTGACGGTATCCCGGAGAACGAAATTACTCTCTGTGAGAACACCAGATATTTTAAAGGCGAGAAATCCAATGATGATTCGCTAGCAAATAAGATTGCTTCGCTCTGCGATGTTTTTGTGATGGACGCCTTTGGCGCCTCACATCGAAAACATGCAAGCACCTACGGGGCAGCCTAAGGCCTCAAGTCAGGCTTGTATCGGTCCGTTATTAAACAGAGAAGTCGAAGTTTTATCACAACCCCTTGGTTAATCCTGATAAGCCTCTGGTGGCAGTGATTGGTGGGGCAAAGGTTTCATCAAAACTAGGGGTTATCGAATCGTTGTCAAAAATCTGCGATCACATCATTGTCGGTGGCGGTATAGCCAATACCTTCCTGATGGCATCGGGTTTTGAGGTCGGACAATCGTTAAGCGAATCTGATATGGTCGAGCCGGCTAGGCAAATTCTAGATCTCAAAGGAATCAATGTGCCTTTGCCCGTTGATGTTATAACTGCCAAGGAATTCTCAAGCGATGCTGAGGCTGAAATTAAAGCCATTGATCAAGTGGCAGGGGATGACTTGATTCTCGATATAGGTCCTGAAACAGCAATGATCTATAAAGACGTTATCGATCAATGTCGAACCATTATTTGGAACGGTCCCGTCGGCGTATTTGAGTTTGAACAATTCAGCGAGGGCACTCGCTTTCTATCCGCAGCCATAGAATCCAACCCTGGGTTTAAAATTGTTGGGGGTGGCGATACAGTGGCAGTTGTGGAAAAATATCAAATCACTGATTCAATCAGCTATATTTCAACCGGTGGTGGAGCCTTTCTTGAATTTGTTAAAAATGGAACACTGCCCATACTTGATTTATTAAAAGGATAATTTATGAACTTTCTTAAAAACATTATTAATAAGGCGGCAAAAATTGAAGCCAATGAAATCCGAGCCGTATTACTCTCATTTGCCTTTGTCTTTTCATGCTTTTGCCTCCTACTACATCATCCGATCGGTTAGAGACGGCATGTCAAGCGACTGGAGCGATGCTGAGCTTAGCACCATTTGGACGTTCACCTTCTTTATTAGTTTTTTCGTGGTCTCCTTCTACGGGTACATTTGTTCAAAGATTAAGTTCAAATACCTTCCCCCCGGGTGTTTACGGCTTTTTTGCGGCTACTTTCATATTGTTATTTGCACTCATCAATGCTTTCCCAGAGATGGACAGAATTAACCAAGTCTTTTACGTTTGGGTGAGTGTCTTTAGTTTATTGAAATTTCGGTCTTCTGGGGGTTTTATGGCCGACACCTATTCAAAACAGCAAGCCAAACGACTCTTTGGCTTTATTGCTTCAGGCAGCAGCCTTGGAGCCATCTTTGGCCCAAACCCATCTCTCTTTTATTTGCCGGTCAAGTAGGGTCCGACACTCTCGTTTTGGTCTCCGCAGTGATGCTCTTAATTCCAATGATCATTGCAATCTATCTCAGTAAAATTAAAGAGACAGATTTAGAGAACACCGCATCGGCGGAATACAAGAAACCCCGATGTCGGGTAATTTCTTAGACGGTTTCTTAAATTTTTTTAAGAACACCTTGTCCAAAAACATTCTCTTTGGCTTTGGCATGTTCATTGTTCTCTATTCAGGAATGAGCACCTTTTTCTATTTTGCGATTAAGAACATTCTTACCGATATCGATCAAGACACCGAACTCAAATCTGGGCAGGAAACGATCTGGCGACAAATATCCTTGCGTCTTTACGGGAATGTTTGGCACCAGTCGTCTGGCAAAACGTTTCGGGTTATCGGTAACCCTTTCGTTGGTTCCAGCAATAATTATTGTTGGGATGTTTGTTCTTGCACTCTCACCATTCTTTGGGTCGTCGTCGGACTACAAATTATTAGACGAGCGGGGAGTATGCAATTACAAAACCAGCACGTGAAATGTTATTCACCTTGGTGGATCGGAATCACGTTTAAAGCCAAGAGTGTTATCGATGTGGTGGTCTATCGAGCCGGGGATATTTTCTGGGGGTGGGGGTTTACAGGTTTGACACAAGTACTAGGTGTTGGGCTTGGGGTGTTGCAGCAATTGGGGGTGGTGTGGCCATGATTTGGACCGCATTGGCTTTAAAACTGGGCCGAGTCTTTGATGCTGAAGTAACCCATTGAGTAAATATAGCTTCTAAGTTATTGATATATAAAGAGAAAAATAATAACATTAGATAAACCTTATAAGTGCTTGTTTTTTATACATATATAGTTTATATTAAAAAAAAGATTAAATGCCTATCTGATCTAGACAGATTTCCAAAAAATCCATATATCATAAATAAATCAATAAGATACGATGTATAAATACGTATCTATAGAGAAGATATACGCCTTAATGTATATATCCTGTGGATAAGTTGATAATTTTTCTTATTTAAAAGGAGAAAACTATGTTTACCAAACTATCAATTAAAGTTTTAAATCTAGTCTTAAATCTAGCCAAATTTTATTGACTTTACTTTTTTTAATGCCAACTAAGCCTC
>BPCL01000004.1 GCA_019653755.1 Woeseia sp.
AAACTCTTCTTATAAGTCTCATTAGGAAGTTTTCCGGCTTTCGAGCAAGAACAAACGGCAGTGACAGGTCGTGAGCTATAGATCCAGCAAAGATGAATCCCCTGCTCTCAATGCTGGCAATGATGCTTGCATCAAACCTTCGGTAAGTCTGGCAAGCTCCTTACAGGTCTTTACAAATGCGTCTGGGGTTTCTTTAAACTTGTGATATCCCTGAACTTTATCCCATCAATTGGAAAATCACTACAGTTCTAATGTGTTTCTTTAGATTAAATGGGTCACTCATAATTCTCTCCTATTTTTTTATATACACAGATCTGGTTATTGAGTAAGCCCAATAAATAAATAGAAATTGTAATGGGAGTCTAAAATATAGTAATCCAATTGATATTCAGGAAAAGCCTCGGGTGTGATTGCCATATAAATATTAGCCGGATAAACAGAAATTAGTAGAGCGACCAATCCCCATCCAGCTAATTGTTTTAAAGGGAAAGGGGAATTAACACACAGATACCACCTAATATTTCAAAAAAGCCGCTGATATAAACTGCCTCTGCATGCAAAGGAAAAGCAGGAGGCATAATAGATAAATAAAAGTCAGGATTGAGAAATGATCAATCCAAAATAAACAAAAAATACAGATAGCCCAAACAGGGACAAAATCCTCCACCACTCAGTGGGTAATTTTAATATATTTAATATGTGAGTCACTCCCACTCAATGAGATATCCTTGGGCCATCTGCTCACTAGTCGACCATAGTTGCTCAGCCATTGGCTTATCGAATATGTAGTTATCACCACCGACGGTAACCGCATTACAGTCCTCAAAATAGGCGCCGCTAACTCCCTTGAGTGCGGGATTAGTAGCCACAAAAACCCTTGAGTGGCAGCCCCCTCTTCGACAGTTTTTGCAATAAGGTGGCCAAACCAGTCAAAAGCTTTGCGCAGAGCTATAGGGGCGGTGCGAGCAATATTGGTTTTGACCAAACCCGGATGAATAACATTTGAAGTCACGCTAGAACCCTCCAATCGCGTGGCAAGTTCAAGGGAAAATAAGGCGTTCGCCAACTTGGATCGGCCATAAGCTTCCTGTGAATCGAATACACCTTCACCTCGAAGGTTGTCAAAGTCTATTCCCACTGCAGGTGCCTGAACATAAGCAGACATACTACCAACATGAACAATACGACTCTCCTGAGCCTTTTTCAGCATGGGCATTAACCTGTTTACCAATATAAAGTGGCCGAGATGATTTACTGCAAATGTCCTCTCGACACCATTCACTAATTCCAATTCACCAAATGTATTTATACCTGCATTGCACATGAGAATATCAATGGGATAACCTAGTTTAGTAACTGTATCTGCACATTCTACAATGGAATCTAAGCTAGATAGCTCAAGGGCTACAGGGGTAGTTTTACCAGGCACACTGGAACAAGCTTTGCTGGCTTTCTCAAGATTCCTACCTGTACCAATAACATGAGCTCCTCTGAGCGCTAAAACCCTCATGGTTTCAAGTCCTAATCCTGAATTACAACCTGTGACTATTACAGTCTTTCCTGTTAAGTCCAACCCGAGTGTTACCTCCTCAGCGGTTGATGTCGCATCAAAAGGTCCCACCGGATAGCTTTTATCAATGCTTACTATGGGTTCATCATCATTATCACAAGCCACGAGCACGGGCATTGCAACTGCAGTTGTCCCATATAAAAATTGTCGTCTATTCATTATTTATCATCTCCTCTTCAGTCAAATCACTCATCTTTCCATTCAGGTGATCTTTTTTCTATGAATGCATTAATGCCTTCTTTTGCATCATATTTTAGTAAATTCTTTCTCATAGTCTTAGATGTGTATTTATAAGCTTTAGATAAATCCATTTCAGCTTGAGCATAAAAAGCTTTTTTTCCAATTGATACTGTCATAGAGGACTTGCTAGCAATCTTTTCTGCTAACTTGCTCACTTCAATAGTTAGCTTTTCCCTTTTGGGGGCCGTATTATTTATTAGCCCTATTTCTTTTGCCTTTTCAGCATTAATAAAATCGCCAGTAAGAAGCATTTCCATGGCATTTTTCTTGTTAACATTTCTAGAAAGAGCAACCATTGGGGTTGAGCAAAAAAGACCAATATTCACCCCTGGTGTTGCAAACTTAGATTCATGGGAGGCAATTGCAAGATCACAACTTGCAACTAATTGACAACCTGCAGCTGTAGCAACTCCATCAACTTCAGCAATAACCGGTTGAGGTATATTAACTATTAATTCCATTAATGAAGAGCAAGAATTAAAAAGGTTTTTAAAGTAGTCCTCACCGCTATCTTCGTTCTCTCTAGCAGCTGTTATTTCTTTCAAGTCATGCCCAGAACAAAATACATTTCCATTTGCTGCTAAAACATAACTTTTATGGAGGGATCAGAAGATGCAGTTTAATCTCATCGATAAGAATGTTCATCATATTTTCAGATAAAGCATTTTTTTGATCTAAATTATTCATGAGAAGACGTAATACTCCCTTGTCACAGCTTTCTTTAATTAATATTTTTGAATTTTCTTTCATAAGTTATTCATTATATCTTTCTTTGGTCACTCCCACTCAATAGTTGCTGGAGGTTTGCTGGATATGTCATAGGTAACCCTAGATATTCCTTCTACCTCATTAATAATCCTTGTAGATACATTATCTAAAAATTCATAAGGCAATTTAGCCCAATTTGCGTCATAAAATCACTGGGCTCAACTGCTCTTAAAGCAATAACATAATCATATTTTCTCCATCGCCCATAACGCCCACTGATCTGACTGGGAGAAAAACTGAAAATGCCTGACTGACCTTGTGATAAAGATCGTTAGCAATAAGTTCTTCAATAAAAATTGCATCAGCTGATCTAAGAAGATCTGCATATTCTTTTTTCACCTCTCCTAAAATCCTTACTCCCAATCCTGGTCCTGGGAAGGGATGACGATCCACAAGCTCTGAAGGTAGGCCTAGCTCCTTACCGATAACTCTGACTTCATCTTTAAAAAGATCTCTAAGAGGCTCAATAAGTTTTAAGGACATGTTCTCAGGTAGTCCAGCCACATTATGATGCGACTTAATCACATGAGCTTTACCAGTCTTTGCGCCTGCAGACTCAATTACATCAGGATAAATTGTCCCCTGAGCCAACCATTTAACATTATCCAGTTTACTGGCCTGCTCTTCGAAAACTTCAATAAAGGTATTGCCAATGATTTTTCGCTTCTCCTCCGGGTCTTCAACTCCTTTTAATTTTTCTAGGAAAATTTCTTCAGCATCTACACGGATGACATTCAAATTCATATGGTTTGAAAACACCTCCATGACTTGATCCCCTTCATTAAGTCTTAGAAGCCCGTTATCCACAAAAATACAAGTTAATTGATCGCCAATAGCTTTATCTAGCAAGGCTGCAACAACAGATGAATCAACCCCGCCTGATAAGCCAAGGAGAACATGATCATCGCCAACGTCTTCACGAATATTATTTATATCTTTCTCAATGATATTACCTGGCGTCCAATCATTGCCACATTGACAAATACCGTGAACAAAATTCTCTATAATCATCTGACCTTTATTGGTGTGGGTAACCTCAGGATGGAACTGTAGACCATAGAAAAGCGACTCATCATTAGCCATTGCTGCTGTTGGAGAGTTATCACTGGTACCACAAGTATTAAATCCTACTGGTAAGTCCTCGACCCGATCCCCATGACTCATCCACACCTCCAAGCAATTGTTCTCTATATCAATCCCATTAAAGAGTTTATTGGATGTCTCAATGTTCACTTCGGCATAACCGAATTCTCGATGCGTTGAAGATTGAACCTTTCCGCCCAATTGTTCTGCCATTACCTGCATGCCATAACAAATCCCTAGTATCGGTACCCCCATTTCAAAAATTTCAGCAGCTGGCTTAGGGGCATTCTCTATAAAGGCTGACTCAGGTCCTCCAGAGAAAATGATTCCCGAGGGGTTAAAGTCTTTGATTTGTTGATGATTTAGGTCGCCAGCATAGATCTCACTATAGACGCCAGCTTCTCTGACCCTGCGGGCGATGAGTTGAGTGTATTGAGAACCAAAATCGAGTATGAGAATACTGTCTTGCATCACTGGGGTCAGTCAACAGAATAGTTTGGTGCTTCTTTGGTGATGTTGACATCGTGGACGTGTCCTTCCCGCTTACCAGAGTCAGTGATTCTTACAAATTCAGTCTTATTCTGTAGGTCATCTATATTACTGCAGCCAGTATAGCCCATGGATTGCCTCAAACCACCGACCAACTGCTCGATAATCTTAGTCAATTTACCTTTATAAGGGACTCTGCCCTCAATGCCTTCTGGGACTAGCTTTTCAGGTTCTTCAACCTCGCTTTGGAAATATCTATCCTTGGAACCGTGTTGACTTGCCATGGCCCCTATTGAGCCCATTCCTCGATAGGACTTGAAACTTCTGCCTTGGTAAAGCTCAATCTCGCCTGGTGATTCTTCTGTTCCAGCAAACAAGCTACCCAGCATAATGCTGTTAGCACCTGCTGCAATCGCTTTGGCAATATCCCCTGAATATCGGATACCTCCATCAGAGATAACACAAACATCTGATTTCTTTAACGCTTCTGTCACTTCTGTGATTGCGGTGACCTGAGGCATGCCAGCTCCAGCAACCACCCTTGTGGTGCAAATTGATCCAGGTCCAATACCAACCTTAACTGCATCTGCGCCTGCTTCAGCCAATGCAGTTGCCGCTTCTCCAGTGGCGATATTCCCAGCAATCACCTCTAAGTCTGGGTAGCTAGACTTAATGGCTTTTAATTGGCCGATCGCACTTTCAGTGTGAGCGTGTGCAGTATCCACCACTATCACATCAACACCTGCGGCCTGTAATGCAGCCACACGTTCCTCTGTGCTCTCAGCGACCCCAACTGCTGCACCAACCAACAATGCCCCGTTACTGTCCTTAGAGGCTAATGGGAAGTCGGTGGCTTTCTGGAAATCTTTGGCGGTAACCATGCCCTTCAATTGAAAATCGTCATCAACCACAAGCACCTTTTCTATTCTGTGGTGATGAAGTAATCTGAGAACTTCTTCCTCATCCTCTCCCTCCTTAACAGTGACCAGTTTTTCCTTGGGTGTCATAACACTGCTAACAAGACCATCCAAATTGGTTTCAAATCGGAGATCGCGATTGGTGACTATGCCGACAGTTCCGCTCTCATCAACAACCGGAACACCTGAAATATTGTTTCTCTTGGTTATTGCCAGCACTTCTCTAATGGTAATGTCAGGTCTGACAGTTATCGGATCTGCGATGATCCCGCTCTCAAATTTCTTGACTCTATTAACTTGAGCCGCCTGGTCTTCGATGCTGAAATTCTTGTGAATGATACCAATGCCGCCCTCTTGTGCGATAGCAGTTGCAAGCTGGTATTCAGTCACAGTATCCATAGCAGCTGAGAGTAATGGAATATTGATTGAAATATTTTTTGTGAGTCTGGTGGAGAGGTTTGTTTCGCGGGGAAAGGGTACATCCGAGTAGTTCGGACGAAGAAGAACATCATCAAATGTTAAGGCCAGTTTCTCTGTTGTCATTGACATCTCCATTTATCACTATGGATTTGTCAAAGGCATTTTACACTCATGGCTCAATTTGTAAACCGAGAGCTTTGGCTTCTTGTATAATTAAAAAGCTATATGGACTCTGATATTTCACAAGAACACATCTACACCGTTTCAGAACTCAACGATGAAGTCTCGGGTCTGCTTAGTTCTAATTTTGGAATTGTTTGGATTGAGGGTGAGATCTCAAACTACATGAAATCAGCGGCTGGGCATGCCTATTTCTCACTCAAAGACTCAGACTCTAGTGTCCGATGCGCAATGTTTAGAATACAAAATCAATCGATTGGTTTTGCTATGGAAGACGGACAACATATCCTAGCTAAAGCTAAAGTCGGGCTTTATCAAGCCCGTGGGGAATACCAATTGGTGATTGAGTATGCCGAGCAAGCTGGTGAGGGTTTACTTCGTCAAAAATTTGAACTGTTAAAAAATAAACTCCAATCGGAAGGATTGTTTGATCCAGTTCACAAACAATCACTGCCTTATATTCCAAATAAGGTCGGGATTATTTCATCACCAAAAGGGGCGGCTATTCAAGATATCTTCAACACTATTAAACGACGATTTAGCCTGGTTGAATTATTGGTTTACCCAACCATGGTGCAAGGCAAAGAAGCAAGTTATCAAATTTGTCAGGCTATAGCATCAGCCAATCAGGACAGTCAATGTTCTGTGATTATATTAGCTAGAGGTGGAGGCTCACTGGAGGATTTATGGTGTTTCAATGATGAAGAAGGGTTTCGCGATCAATTTTCAACTCAAAAATACCGATTGTTACGGGTATTGGTCATGAAACCGATGTCACCATTGCTGATATGATAGCCGATGTTAGAGCGCCAACTCCCACAGCTGCAGCAGAAATAGTACTGCCCGATAAATCAGAAATACAAAAAACACTCTCGAGCTTATCCAAGCAGATCACACAAAGCTTCAGCATTGCCCTAACAAACCTCCGTCATGCCTTAACTAAGAGTCATCTAAAACTTGAAGACAATCACCCAAGAAGCAAATTACAACAACATCAACAGCGATTGGATTTTATTCTTGAAAGAATAAAAGCCACGCCTAAAACCTATGCGGATAACCTTCGTTTAAGACTCAATGACGATCACAACTCGCTGTCCCTTGTTAACCCAAAATTTTCTATTGATACCATGCAACAAGACTTGCGATTAAAACAAAATAACTTGCTGTCACTCACGGAAAATCTCTTAAAGGTTAAAGAAAAGCGATTCTCAATTGTCCTAGCAAAGCTTGAAGGCAGTTCACCGTTAACTTCTCTTTCTAGGGGTTATGCCTATATCACTGACAAAGACACTGGTAAAAATATCAGGTCAATTGACTCACTGAAGAAGGGTTCAATCTTATCCACACGCATCAAGGACGGGTTATTTGAATCAAGTGTTACTCGCATCAAAAAGATAAAAGACTAGGAACGTTTCTTTCTCAAGCGAATAATTCGTCGTCTCTTTTTCCATTGCCTAGAGCTCAACTTGTTCTTCCTCTCAGAATAAGGGTTCTTACTGTCTTTAAAAAATAACTTTATTGGTGTTCCCAACAAAGAAAATCTGGTCCTTATTTGACCTTCAATAAATCTCTTATAATTGTCTCTCAATTTTTTTGTCTGATTACCATAAATGATAAAGGTCGGTGGTTGCACCCCACCTTGATGTGCATACTTGAGCTTAATTCTTCGACCTTGAACATAAGGCGGTGGGTCTGTTTCCATTAGTCCATCAATCAACTTAGATAGCTCAGATGTTGCGACTGATTGCATAGCATTGTCAGCTGCATTCATTGCCAATTTAAGTGATTCCTTAATCCCTTTACCATCTTTTGCTGAAATAAATTCTATATCAGCATAGGATACAAACTTTAGTTTCCTTTTTATTTGTCGGTCAAGGTTTTCTAGATCTTCTTCATTCAGTAAGTCGCGTTTATTAATAGCAATGGTTAAAGCACGTCCAGAATTAAGTATCAAACCAATCAAGGATAGATCCTGATCAGTAATACCCTCGCTGCCATCGATCATAACAATAACTGCATCCGATAAATCCAGTGCTTGCAATGCTTTAACAATGCTAAATTTTTCTATGGTTTCTTCCACTTTCTTTTTTCGTCGAATGCCTGCGGTATCAATCAGTACAAGATCTTTTTTGCCAAATTGGTAGTTAATGAAAATACTGTCTCTGGTGGTCCCGGGTTGGTCTTCTGTCAATAATCGATCCTCTTTGATCAGGGAGTTTATGTATGTCGATTTACCAACATTTGGTCTACCGATTAGAGCAACAGAAATAAGATCTTCAGGTAGTTCCTCAATCTCTGAGATTGCTTGATCCAGGGTGAGACTTTCTGAGATTAGATCAACTAAACTCTGGCAATGATCGCCTCGCAGTGCTGAAACACTTAGAGTGTCTTTAAAGCCTAAGGCATAAAAATCAGAAGCTAAGCCTTGATCGTCCATCCCTTCAGTCTTATTGATGACCAAAACCATATTTTTGTTCTTTTTTCTTAAACGTTGGGCTATCTCTTGATCACTATTGGTTAAGCCTTCACGTCCATCAACGACAAACAATAACAAGTCTGATTCCTCAATAGCTTGGTCAGTTTGTTGATTGATTACCTGAGATAGATCGCCATGGTCATGCTCTAAACCACCGGTATCTATAAGAATAATTTCATTTTCATCTTTAACAATATGACCGTAGATCCGGTCTCTTGTTAAGCCATGAAAATCAGCAACCAATGCATCTTCTGTTTTGGTGAGTTGATTAAAGAGGGAGGATTTTCCGACGTTAGGTCTTCCAACAATTGCGACTACTGGTAACATGATTTGACCTCCTCATACTATCAACTTGAAGAGAAAGTTTTAACTGCAACCAAATCGCCGCCATCGGTTTGAACAAGAACCGTATCATCAACAACTATCGGAGTTGAAGAGATTTTATCCGAACCGATACTAATTCTTTGCTGGGTCTCACCTGATTCTTTGTTTAACCAATGCAGATAACCCTCTAGATCTCCTATGACTATGGAGTTCCCAACAATTGCAGGCGCTGTGGGATATCGATTTAGCAGGTTCTCTTTTTTCCAGATCTCTCGGCCAGTAAATCGAGATAGCGCCATAACCGTGCCATCAGCTTGAGAGACAAAAACAGCATCATCACTAACGGCCATGCCCGAATAGATAGACGCCTCAGTTAGCCAAATAATATCTCCAGATTCGAGCGCTAATGCTGCTAGAGCTCCTTGATAACTTCCAGCATAGAGTTCATTGCCAACCACCACGATAGGTGCATCAATATCTATGACCTTCTCGATTTCTGTTCGCCCCCCTGGAGGAGTCAACATCGTTTCCCACAAAAGGGCACCATCGATTAAATCATAAGCGGTCACTTTTCCGTCATCAAAACCGCTTATCACCGCATTTGCAAATGTTGCAGGACTCGAGGTGCCGCGTAAACTTAATCGAGGAACTTTATGGTTTGCAATCCACAGCAATGAACCGTCCTCAGCTGCATAAGCGGATAAGTTTCCGTCTACAGAACGGACAAAGACTTGATTGTTTCTAATAGCTGCCGGAGCTAGAATCTCACTGCTCACTGAGGCTTCCCATAAAAGATTACCGGTCATTGAATCTATATTGATCAACTCTCCATTATTGGTTCCCAAAATTAGAATTCCATCTTTGTAAGTCGGTCCTGCAGTAAAAGATAGATCAAAGCTTCTGTCCCAAACTTTTCTTCCATTGCTCAAATTTAGAGCCACAACATTACCGTTAAAACTTGCTGCGTAGACCACTTCTCCATCAGACGCTGGAAGCAACCCAACCCCTAATCCTTCATGACTTTTACCGACAGAGGTTTTCCAATCTCTATCAACTTCAACTGTTTCTATAAAATCAATCAACTCAGCAGGTAATAAAGACTCATCCTCATCATCTCCACCAAATAAGGAGCATCCCTGAATAAGAGATAGCATGAGCAGTAACGACAGTCCCTTCATGCATTGATTAGGAATTGTAATGATTGATAGTTGTTTTACTTCTGTGTTCACGAGTTGTCTGAGGGATTTACTTGAATTTGATCAGATTTCATCTTAATAAAATCAAAGTCAAAGTTACCAGGCTCCAATGACTCAAGTGCCATTGAATAGGCTGATTTAGCCTTATCTAATAGACCTTGAGAGGTATAAATATCACCCTTAACTGATTGATAGTAAGGGGCATAGGCATCCGGTATCATACTGACCGAACCTAGCAGGAGTAAGGCCTGATCTAATTGATTCTGTTCAACCATAATTCTAGCTATTCTCAATCTGCAATGTGTTTAAAAGATTCATCAGAAGCATTATCCATAACAAACTCGAGCTGGATAATGGCGTTATCATAATCTAGTGTATCCATATGAAGTTTTGCTAAGGCAAGATGGCTTTGATATTGGTAAGGACTGTCAGAAAAATTATTGTCCATTTCTTGAAGAAGATTTTGTGCTTGTGATATTCGTTGCTGCTTGAGAGCAAATTCAATTTCAGCATAAAGCCTCGAGGCATTTTCATAACCTCGAAGTTTATCTTTTTGGTAGAACTGCAAACCAAAATAGCCTGAAATACCAAGAGCAATTGAAAGAAGAATGCTCATGCCATTGTCCTTGAGCCACTTCTTAACAATCTCTGCTTGTTGTTGATCTGTTAAATTATCGTCCATTTATTGCGTTCCTTTTTTAGCCAAAGAATTCATCGAGTTGCCCGATCAGCTCTTCTTGTTTGACAGTTTTCTGTTCGCCGTCGCTTTTAAGAGGCTTAAGACTAACAGTGCCCTGCTCTATTTCTTGCTCACCAACTATAATTGCCAACTCAGCTCCAGATTTATCTGCCCTCCTAAACTGCTGCTTAAAATTTCCTCCGTCCATATTTACCTCAACAGTGTAATTCTGATTCTCATCTCTAATGGTCTCTGCCATTATGCTGGCGTGTATCTCTGCACCCTCACCAACTGCTACAATGTAAATTTTTGGCTGGCTATTTTCTGCTTTTTCTACAGAGAGTTCAACCAATTCAGTTAATCTTTCCATACCAATAGCACAACCAATACCACAAATGTCTTTGCCGCCAAGCTGTTCAACCAAGCCGTCATAGCGTCCACCGCCGCAAACAGTAGCTTGTGAGCCTAATTGATCCGAAGTCCACTCAAAGACTGTTTTGGTGTAATAATCAAGGCCTCTGACCAGATTTGGATTTAATTTATAATCGATACTATGTGATTCCAGAGCTTTGAGCAGGATTGAGAAATGTTGCTTGGATTCATCGTCGAGATAATCTGTAATTTTTGGAGCATTTAAAATTAAAGTCTTCATGTCAGGGTTCTTACTATCCAGTATTCTCATTGGATTTGTTTTTAAACGAGTCATTGAATCTTCATCGAGTGAGCGTTTGTGATCAGTAAAATAATCGACCAAAGCTTCTCGGTAAACCTGTCTTGATGCTGGGGTACCTAGTGAATTAATTTCAAGCTGAATCGAATTAATACCCAAGGCTTTCCATATTCTTGCTGTCATAAGAATGATTTCTAAATCAATTTCAGGTCCTTGATACCCAAATGCCTCCATATTGATTTGATGAAACTGCCTATAACGACCTTTTTGCGGTCTCTCATATCTGTACATTGGGCCCATAGACCATAGTTTTTGGGTTTGATTATAAAATAATCCATGCTCAATCCCTGCTCTAACAACCCCTGCTGTTGCCTCCGGTCTAAGAGTTAAGGATTGATCTTTCCGATCTTTAAATGAATACATTTCTTTAGAAACAACATCAGTGCTCTCACCGATGGTTCTTTGGAATAATTCTGTTCGCTCAACAATTGGTGTCCGAATCTCTCTAAACGCATAAGCGTTCATCACTTGCTTAACTTGAGACTCGACAAACTGCCATTTAACCAACTCTTCAGGCAAAAGGGTCGGCATCCCTCTAATCGATTTTATCTGGTCGCTCAAATCCTTAATTGTGAGAGAAATACATTCCAACCAGGGTTACCAGGAACAAGACCACACAAGCAATGGAAATTATCTTCAATGCGACCATGTGCTCTGGGATATTTGAATTTGAATTGTCAGACATACTTCACTCCTCTTATTTATCTATATGGTTATACAATAATAACTTTATTTAATGCATTTGTTTTTTGAGCTTTTCCCTTAGTGTCTTCTTTGCTAAATTTCTGACACTCCCAGACAGTTGCCCACAGGCTGCTTGAATATCTTCACCTCGTGTTCTCCTTGTAATAGTCATTATTCCAGATTCCAATAAGATATTCCTGAATTCATTGATTTTTTTGGCTTCTGTTGATTCAAACTTTACCCCGGGAAAAGTGTTAAAAGGAATTAAATTAATTTTTGCAGGTTTGCCCCTAAGCAATCTAGCAAGCTTTCTTGCATTTTCCTTTGAGTCGTTAACTCCTTTAAGCATGGTGTATTCAAAAGTCACTGTTTTTAAATTTTGTTTTCTTGCGTATAGCCAGCACGCATCAAGCAACTCTTCAATAGGGTGCTTTCGGTTAATAGGAACCAATTCATCACGTAGTTTATTACTCGGAGCATGCAATGATATTGCGAGTGCAACGCCCACTTCGTCACCTAATTTATGCAATTGTGGAACTAGACCAGATGTGCTTACAGTAATTCGTCGTCTTGAAATATTGAATCCCTGTGGATCATTGAGGATTTTTATCGACTTTATTACCTCTGGATAGTTTGCTAGAGGTTCTCCCATACCCATAAAAACCACATTTGTAATTCTCTTTTCAGAGCCCAGGCTTTCTTTAGCAACAAGGATTTGCCCAATGATTTCATGTGCCTTTAAATTTCGATTAAACCCTTGATGACCAGTAGCACAGAAGGGGCAGTCGATTAAACATCCGATTTGACTTGAAATGCATAATGTTCCTCTTGATTCTTCGGGAATAAAAACGGTTTCGATGATTTGTTGATCTTGTTTTTCAATTAACCATTTTACGGTTCCATCTTTAGAGAAATCAGTTCTATTTGAATTATCAAACCCCAAAGTACAATTCTCATTGAGATACTCTCTCAGGTTAAAATTAAAATTGGTCATTAAATTAAAATCATAGACGCCCTTAGCATAGATCCACTGCATCAGTTGTTTTGCTCTATAGTTCTTCTCCTCGATACCTTGAAAGAACTCTTGCAACTCACTTTGAGGGAGCCCTAGAAGATTATTTTGAATTTGACTCAACTGTGATTAACCAAAAAAGAAACTGATCTCTTCTTTAGCGGTGTCAGGCCCATCGGAGCCATGAACTGTATTTTTCTCTATGCTGGTAGCAAAGTCTTTTCTGATGGTGCCTTCATCAGCTTCGGCAGGATTAGTGGCGCCCATTAATTCTCGATTTCTCTCTATGGCATTTTCACCTTCTAGAACTTGAACCATAACTGGTCCTGAGATCATATAATCAACTAAATCATTAAAAAAAGGTCTCTCTTTATGCACGGCATAAAATCCTTCAGCTTGTTCACGAGTTAAGTGCAACATTTTTGCCTCAATTATAGTTAATCCTGAATCTTCGAAACGTTTATAAATTTCTCCAATGACATTTTTTTCAACGCCATCTGGTTTGATAATTGAAAGTGTTCTTTCCATGTTGAAATCCTCTTTAGTTAAACACTAAAACTTTCGCCGCAACCGCATTCACCAGTTGCATTTGGATTCTTGAATTTAAACACCTGGTTTAGCCCTTCATCGATGAAGTCGATCTCCGTGCCCTGGATTAAGCTCATACTGTCAGGATCAACAAAAATAGAGATGTCAGATATTTTGATCAGCTTGTCCTGATCATTTACTTCACCAGCATAATCCAAGAGGTATGAGTATCCATTACACCCGGTTGATTTTATGCTGATTCTTAACCCAATAGCATCTGGCTGACCAGAGAGATTATCTCTGAATCTCTTAATTGCTTTGTCTGTTACTGATAAATCCATGTTTTAACCTTTTTCAATGTGTTTTATACAATCTTTTACTGCATCTTCCAACAAAAAAAGTCGATCTTTCTTATTTTTAGGTAAGTCAACTGCCTCTGCCAATGATAAATAATCGAACTCTTGGAGAATAGTAGTGTCATTTCCTATGATTTTTTTTATCAATAATGATGTCAGTCCAATCAAGTGAGGACAACCAGAAACTTGGTATCTAGCATCATGAATTGAGTCTGTTTCCAATTTGATAAATATCTTAACATTCATCCCAGTCTGATTTTTTGAATGCCCTACTAAATAACTCTTTAAGTCATCATTACTCTGTAGCACCTTATCTCTGTTAAGAAATGCCTCCCTTAGAATTCAGCTTGGCTCATAGGGTTTCTCCACTGACCAATCTTAAGTGCTCTGATGCGGCTCTTACAGAAGACGATGCTCTTTCTATATCTTGGTGTAAGGTTTTTCGACCAAAACTAATGCGTATGGTGCCGTTAATTTCTGCTTGGGAAAGGCCCATAGATTTAAGCACATGTGAAGGTTCATCGCTATCGGTGGCGCAAGCAGAACCTTTAGAAACAGCTAAGTCATCCATGGCAAATATTAAGCTGTCTGCGTTTAAATCTGGAAAACATAGACTGATAATACCTGGGTAGGCGTTCTTGGGATCACCATTGATCTTTAGCCCTTCTATATCTTTAATAGATTCTAGAAATAATTCTCTGCATTTAGACAAGTGTATGTGATCTTTTTGCATAGAAGATTTGGCTAAACGAAAGGCAGAGGCCATTCCGACTATTTGATGGGTTGCTAATGTCCCTGGTCGCATGCCTCTTTCCTGGCCGCCCCCAAATATCAATGGCTTGAGCCGCCCCACCGTTTCATGATTAACAAATAAAGCACCAACACCTTTTGGCCCGTATACTTTATGTGCTGATAAAGACATAAGATCAATGTTGTTTTCTCTAACATCAAGTGATAATTTTCCGTTACTCTGCGCAGCATCCACATGGAAAACAGTGCCTTTATCTCTGCATAGAGAGCCTATTAAAGCAATATCATTAGTACTACCTACTTCGTTGTTGATATGCATACAGCTAAGCAAATCAACCCCATTATCTAGTGTCCTCGAGATCACATCGGGATCGATGTAACCATCATGATTTGGAGCAATAAATTCAACGCTATGTCCTTTTTGTTTGAGCTCCATAAGAGGCTCAATAACTGATTTATGTTCAATAAATGATGACGCGATTCTCAAAGGTCGATCTTTCATTTTAAACTCAGCAAAACCCATAAGTGCCAGATTATTCGCCTCCGTTGCTCCAGAGGTCCAAATAATTTCATCTCCATCAGCATTAATTAATTTAGCAACATCCGTTCTTGAGGATTCAATCAATTCATTAACTAAGCTTCCATACTCGTGATCTAAAGAAGAAGGATTGCCAAAAAGATCATTGTCTAAAACTGACTTTATGTCTGTTTTAACCTCCTCTGCAATAGGTGTGGTAGAGGCATAATCAAGATATATTTTCTTTATCGACATTTTATTCTTTTGGCTTTTGATAAGAGGTTAGTATGCCTCGCATAATATTTACTTCATTCTCATCAAGTTCAGCTCTATTAAATAATGCTCTCAATCTTCGCATTAGTTGTTTTGGGTTTCTAGGGTTAAGAAAACCGGTCTCAAGCAACACTTCTTTTAGATGTTCATAAAATAATTCCATTTCTTGGCCAGAAGCTAAATTTCTTTCGACAATTATCTTGTCGTCCGGCGACAGAGACATTTTGATCTCGTAAGCCACCACCTGAACCGCCATGGCTAGATTGAGAGAAGAATATTTTTCACCAGTAGGTATATAAACTAAGTGATTACATCTGTCGATTTCTTCATTGCTTAATCCTGAGGTCTCAGGCCCAAATACAATTGAGATCTTTTGCTTATCAGATATGCTGACAATCTCATCAACAAAGTCTCTTATCGGGGAGACGGGAACACTGATCCTTCTATTTCTCGCTGTCGTTCCAATGACATAGCCAGAATCACCAATGGCATCTTCTAAATCATTATGAACGCTTGCGTTCAGCAAAATATCAAGTGCAGCTGAAGATCTAGCCCTTGATTCTGGGTGAGGATGTTCACTCGGGTCAACCAAGGCTAGTTGATCAAAACCCATCGTTGCAATAGCCCTAGCAACCGCTCCTATATTTCCAGGGTGAGACGGTCTTACAAGAACAAATTGTATTTTTTGATTCAAAACAAACTTTAACAATTACCAATAAAGTAAAACATTTGATTAAAAAGTTTTGTTATTCTACACATATTCCATTGAGTTATTTATTCATGATAGAGATTTTAGCATGCAAGCTTTTTTAAACACTGCCGTAGAAGCCGCGAGAAAGGCTGGTGATATTGCTCAAATTAATTTTGCACGAATTAATCAAAGCGATATAAAAACCAAGGCCTACAATGAGTTTGCGACCTTTGTGGATGAAGAGGCAGAAAAAGCCATCATTGAAATCATTCATAGCCGATACCCTGACCACACCATATTAGCTGAAGAACAAGGCCTTACAGGTGATGAGTCAGACTATTTATGGATTATAGATCCCATTGATGGCACGACAAATTATATTCATTCCTTTCCGGTTTATTGCGTTTCAATTGCATTAAAGATCAAGGGAAGACTCGAGGTTGCTGTCATCTACGACCCTTCCAGACAAGAATTATTCACTGCTATTAGAGGTATGGGTGCTCTACTTGATGGAAGAAAGATCAGAGTAAGTAAACAGCGCAAGCTTCAGGGAGCATTGCTTGGAACAGGATTCCCGTATCGGGATCAATTTGATTGGATGGAGGTTTATCTAGACATTTTCATAGATTTTACAAAAATTGTCGGCGCAATCAGGCGTCCAGGATCTGCGGCTTTGGATTTAGCTTACGTTGCCTCAGGTCGATATGATGGGTTCTGGGAATTTGGGCTTAAACCTTGGGACGTTGCAGCTGGGGTTCTTTTAATCCAAGAGGCAGGTGGTTTAGTTAAAAGCATGATACCTGGTGAAGATGCGGTAGAAAGTGGAAGCTTGTTATGCGGAAACCCTCATCTCTTCGATCCGATGTGTGAAATTGTCTCTAAATACGACGACCGTTTGAAAAAGCTATTCTAAATTAACTCAGCCCTAGGGCATTCCATCGTCAACTTCTTCTCGTTTAGAGGGCAAAAGATCGGTGGTAGAAATATCTAAATAAAAGACGCTGGTTGAGGCAACAAAGATAGAGGAATAAGTTCCTATTAATACACCAATAATCAATGCCACAGAGAAACCTGATAGCGATTGTCCGCCCATGAAATATAGAGCCAATAAAACCATCAAGGTCGTTGAACTGGTGATGATAGTTCGGCTGATGGTTTGAGTGATTGAAGCATTGAGAACCTCAAGGGTTTCCGTTCTTCTCATAGATCGGAAATTTTCTCTAATTCGATCGAATATAACAATGGTGTCATTAAGAGAATAACCAACCACAGCCAATATGGCGGCAAGAACAGCTAGATCAAAAGTAATCTGAAAGAACGAAAAAATACCTAAGGTTATAAGAACATCATGAATCAAGGCGAGCACCGCACCGATTGAAAATTTCCATTGGAATCGAAAAACAATATAAATCATGATCATGATTAACGCGAAGATCATGGCTAAACCACCTTGCTCAGTAAGCTCTTCCCCAACCTGCGCACTGACATACTCAGAACTTAATAGTTCGACATTATTTGATGATTGACTAACAGCTTCAATAATCTGATTTCCTACTTTTCTTGAATCCACGCCTTCTCTAGGAGCAGTCCTAATCATGAGATCGGTGGCTGAACCTGAGTTTTGCACGATGGCATCATCAAAGCCAGATCTAGAAAGATCAAGTCTAACCTGCTGGATTTCAGGTGCTTCCTGAAAGCTAACCTCTATCTGGAATCCCCCTGTAAAATCTATCCCTGGGTTCAAGCCTCTTGTGACAAGAGATAGCCCTGACAAGATCATTAATACAATTGATAAGATCGTGGTTATGCGACGAATAGAGAGAAATTTGATGGTGGTTTTAAACATCTTAAATCCTCAACTTCTCAATGGTTTTATTTCCATAGAAAAAATTCACAACAGCTCTAGAAGCAATAATAGCTGTGAACAATGAAGTGAGTATCCCTAAGGAAAGTGTTACTGCAAAACCTTTAATGGGACCTGTACCAAAGGTAAAAAGCACTAAGGCAGCAATCAGTGTTGTTATATTGGCATCGGCAATGGTGCCAAAGGCTTTTTGATATCCTGCAGCAATGCTAGCTTGAGGTGAATTACCGTTTCTTAGCTCTTCTCTAATTCGCTCAAAGATAAGAACATTTGCATCAACAGCCATCCCGACAGTAAGCACAATTCCAGCGATACCCGGGAGTGTCAGAGACGCCTGTAAAAGTGAGAGCAGAGCCACAATAAGCGTCAAATTAACCACTAAGCCAATGTTTGCAATTAAACCAAAACCCTTATAGTAAAGAATCATAAAAATAATAATGGCTATCAGTCCGGCGACAATAGCTGCGAAGCCTTTGTCGATATTATCTTGACCTAAACTCGGACCCACAGTCTTTTCTTCAATTTTAAAAATAGGTGCCGCTAAAGCTCCTGCTCTCAGTAAAATTGCCAGGTCTTTAGCTTCAAAGACAGTTAATCCTGTAATTTCAAACTGACTACTAAAAACACCTCTGATGGTAGCTATGTTAATAACTTCTTTATCGAGAACAGACCGATTAAAAAAATCGCCATCCTCTTCTATGGTTTCTTGACGTTGCTGAACAAATAGAACAGCCATCGGTTTATTTAAGTTCTTTTTAGTGGTTTCCAGCATCGATTTAGAACCTTTGCTGTCTAAGCGGATTGAAACAGCTGGCCTTCCTTGGGAAAAAGATTGTGATGCATCAATCAATTGATTACCTGTAACAATTGCCTTCTTCTTTAAAAGCACAGGGTTACCTGAACGATCCTTAAAAAGATCACAGCCAATTGGTGCTCGTCCTTTCTCTTCAGCTTCAAAAGCATTCTCGTTCTCACAAACTAAACGAAACTCTAATGTTGCTGTTGCCCCTAATATTCTTTCAGCTTGGGTTGGATCTTGAACCCCTGGTAGCTGGACCACAATGCGGTCAAGGCCTTGTCGCTGAACAATTGGTTCAGCCACACCTAATTCATTGACTCTATTTCTCATCGTCAGAATATTTTGTTGGATAGCAAAATCTCGTCTTTGCTTAAGCTGTTCGTCTGTCATGCTCACCACCATCACGGTTTGTGAGCCAGAAGAAGCGTTTGTTACCTCAAGTAAGTTATCAATCTCCCTAACAGATCGTCTTGCCTGATTGTAATCCTCAGGGTTAACCAACTCGACTCTCAGGCTATTGCCTTCTTTTCTTATACTTCTTCGTATTCTCTGATCAATAAGTGATTTATTGATGTCAGTGATGTACTGATCAAGCCTCTGCTGAATTGCAGCATCAAGATCAACTTCAAATTTAAAATAAACCCCTCCTCTAAGATCAAGACCTAGACTCATTTGATTTAAATCTAGCTGCTGAATCCAGCCCGGCATTCTCGGCGCGAAGGTCAAAGCCACTGTGGAAAATCTACCTAAATAGGATCTGAGACGATCACTAGCGTCTATTTGCCCTTCAACATTAGCGAAACGGATGAGCAAATCCCCATTTTTATTAGTAACGGAAGTAAAATTTGATTCTCTGCTCAAGAGGAAATCTTCAACATCCTTTAACTCAGTTTCATTAAAAACCAGGCCACTCTCCTTGGAGATTATTAAGGCTGGATCTTCACCGTAGAAATTAGGTAGTGCAAATAGTGTCCCTAGAAGGATCACAATTATGACCATAGCATTTTTCCAAAAGGGGTACTGATTCATCGAAATTTAACCTTTTTTTATTGTACCTTTTGGCAACAAGGAGCCAATTGTATGTCTCTGCACCTTGATAACCGTATCGTCTGATATTTGTAACTGAACATACTGGTCATTGATTTCTTTAATCTTGCCTAAAATTCCTCCAGCAGTTACAACTTCATTTCCAACCTCTAAAGAAGTGATCATCTCTTGATGTTCTTTTTGCTTTTTAGACTGCGGCCTAATAAGCAAAAAATAAAAAACAACAAAAATAATAATTAAGGGTATAAACGACATAATAGGGTCTCCCCCTATTCCGCCATCTTGTGCCCAAGCATTTTCAAAAAATATACTCATTTTGCTCCCTTGAGAAAAAATAGATGTGCAATTATGACACAGAAACAATTATTGCTGATACTTCTCTGTAAAACTTTTCTTAAATTTATCGAATGAATTCGTAGTGATTGCCTCGCGGATATTAGCCATTAACCCTAAATAAAAACTTATGTTATGTATTGTTGCCAATCGACTGCCCAGTATCTCATTGCAATTAAACAAGTGTCTTATATATGAGCGTGAGAAATTATTACAGCTATAACAGTTACAATCTTCATCTATGGGTCTTAGGTCTTCTTTGTTTTGAGCGTTTTTAATTCTTAAAACTCCTCTGTGAGTATAAATTTGACCGTTTCTTGCATGTCTGGTTGGTATAACACAATCAAACATATCAACCCCTACATCAACGGCACTAATAATATCTAGCGGTGTTCCTAATCCCATTAAGTATCTAGGCATGCTTTTAGGCATTGCTGGCATTAAGAGCTCTAGAACCTCCATTCTTTCATTTATTGTTTCACCCACTGATAAGCCGCCAATGGCTAATCCATCAAAGTCAATAGAGGACAGATAATCAAGATTTTCGAGTCTTAAGTCTCCATACATTCCACCTTGGATAATCCCAAAAATTGCGCTATCAGAGCCCTGTTTTAAGTCTTCATATGATTCAAAACTTCTCAAAGCCCATTGCTCAGATCTCTTCATTGAGAGCATCGCCTCGTCTTTGCTTGCTGGGTAATGAGTGCATTCATCGAGAACCATTTGAATATTGCTTCCTAGAGTCCTCTGAATACGCATAGCGATTTCTGGTGTCAGTCTGATCATGTCGCCGTTGACAGGTGAATCAAATTCTACGTACTCGTCAGTGATCGTCCTTTTTTTTGACAAACTCCAAATCTGATAACCACCAGAATCGGTCAAGATTGGTTTATCCCAAGCCATAAAGTTGTGTAAGCCTTTGTGTGCTTGAATAATTTCTTCGCCAGGTCTTATCATGAGATGGTAAGTGTTGGAGAGAATTATCTCAGCACCCATATCGACTAACTCATAAGGAGCCATTGTTTTTACTGAACCGTAAGTTCCAACAGGCATAAATACTGGAGTTTTTATAACGCCACGATCAAACTCAATGGTGCAAGCCCGAGCAGCTTTATCTTGATGGTCTAATTTAAATTTCATTGTCGTTGTTTCTCTAAAAACATGGCATCGCCATAACTGTAGAAGCGATAACCACTGTTAATTGCGTGCTGATATGATTTTAGAATGGTTTGTGCTCCAGCGAAAGCCGAAACCAGCATAATTAATGAAGATTCTGGAAGATGGAAGTTGGTGACCATAGCATCGATAACTTTAAATTCAAAACCAGGGGTAATAAATATGTCTGTTTCACCTTGAAATGCTTCAATCTGGCCCTGCTTTGCAATACTCTCTAAAGCTCTCACCACAGTTGTGCCCACTGCAATAACCCTCCCTTGATTAGATCTTGCCTTATCGATCTTCTCACACAAAATCCGATCGATTATAAATTGCTCTTTGTGTAATTTCTTAGTTTCCAGTTGCTCCTCTCTTAGTGGCATGAAGGTTCCTGCGCCGACGTGCAAAGTCAGGTAGCCTATCTCAATCCCATTGGAACTGATCTCCTCTAATAATGAATCAGTGAAATGCAAACCTGCAGTAGGAGCTGCAACTGCGCCTGATTCTGATGCGAATATTGTCTGATATCGTTTTTCATCCGCAAGCAGAGACTCTCTTTTTATATAGGGTGGGAGTGGAACAGAACCTGAGTTATTCAAAATTTCCATGATTGGCTTGTCTGACCTTAATAAGAAAAAATGACTCTGCCTTTCTAATACCTCTAGAATTTCATTGTTACCGACGATAAGTTCTGAACCAGGCCTGAGTTTGCCACTAAATTTAATCTGGCCGATGAAAGTCGATTCATCAACCCTCCTTTCAAATAAAACCTCCACACTTCCACCAGATCTTTTTTTGCCAAATAATCTGGCTTTAACCACTCGTGTGTTGTTAAGAATAAGTAAATCGTTCTCTCTTAATAAGTGTTTAAGATCAGTAAATTGATGGTCTTTAAGTTTAGCGTCCTGAACGTGGAGCAACCTGGACGCATCTCTTTCCTCTAGGGGATTTTGAGCGATGAGGTGCTTAGGCACTGAGAATTGGAAGTCTTTGATTTCCATGAAAACATTATGACCTGTGGACTGTCCTATAAACAAGAGGTATTCTGCCATAAGGATTTAGCCGGGATGGCGGAATTGGTAGACGCGCCGGATTCAAAATCCGGTGGGGTTAAACCCGTGAGAGTTCGAGTCTCTCTCCCGGCATAATAAAGATGGGCTTATGAAATATTGCAATCAATGTGGAAAAACTAACGAATCGATTATTCCTGAGAATGATACGAAGGTAAGATTTGTTTGCAGTGACTGTGGATTCATCCACTATGAAAACCCAAAAATTGTCGTAGGAACTGTGCCAATTTTCAAAAATGAAGTTCTCTTGTGCTTAAGAGCGATAGAACCAAGAAGAAATTATTGGACGCTTCCTGCAGGTTTCCTCGAGAACGGAGAAAGTCTTGAGCAAGGAGCTATCAGAGAATCTGAAGAAGAGGCAATGTTCACGCCTTCACTTGGGCCGATGTTAGCAATGATCGATGTTATTCATGCGAATCAAGTGCATATCTTCTTTAGAGCAACTCTAGAAAAATTAGAGTTCTCTGCTGGGGTTGAATCTCTGGATGTCAAAATGTTTCCTTTAAATGATATTCCTTGGGATAATATGGCATTTGAGACAGGGAAAATTGCTCTTAGAGGAATGATTGAGAAACCACCTGATGATTTTGAACCGATATATAAAACGATTCAATAAAACGGAAAACTTATGACATTTTTAGTTGGTGAAAATTGTATAAAGTGTAAATTAGGAGATTGCGTCGAAGTGTGTCCCGTGGACTGCTTTCATGAAGGTCCCAATATGTTAGTCATCAACCCCGATGAATGCATTGACTGTGCTCTATGTGAACCTGAATGCCCGGTTGATGCAATTTTTGCAGATGATGAGATTCCTGAAGGTCAAGAAGGCTTTTTGGAGCTTAATATAGAACTCAGTGAAATTTGGCCAGTAATTTCTGAAGCGCCTGAACCACCTGAAGATGCTGATGAGTGGAGAGAAGTAAAGAATAAATTAAAATATCTTGAGCGATAGGCCCTAGTATTATTGGCTATCTAATCGAGCTCGGAGAGTAGCTGCAGGCATATAACCAACTATCATTTCTCCTTTATCGGTTAACATCGTCGGCGTGCCTTGGACATTAAACATTAACCCCAAATTATAGTGGTCTTGCACAGGATCATCGGCACAGACTTTATTTGATAACTCTTCGCCTCGCTTGGCTTTAGTAATTGCTTTCTGTCGATTATCACTGCACCAGACCTTTTGCGCCTTATACCAGCTATCTGTTTCAGGTCCGCTTCTTGGGAAAAAGACATACTGCACTCTGATTCCCTCATCCAAGACCTCTTCAATTTCTTCATGAAACTTTCGACAATAGCCACAATCAATATCTGTGAAAATTGTAATTGTGTGCTGATAGTCAGGTGGGGCAAAAGTTATCATTGATGCCTGACTGATTGAGTTCAAATAATCAATGCGAACATTTTCTCGTTCTAACTCTGTTAAATTCTCACTGGAAGCAGTGTCGTACAAATCCCCGTTAATTAAGTATTTTCCATCGTCACTAACATAAAAAACCTGGGATCCAATCTTGACCGTGTAAAGATTATCGATAGGTGATTGCTGCAGGTTGATAGGCGTATCATTTGGGAAAAATTCTGAGAGTTGAGAAAGAATTGCCTCTACTCTAGTTGTTCCAGGATCATCTTCCTCAGAGTTAAGGCTCATAGTTCCAAACACGCAAGTCACACAAGCAATCATTGTTAAGTAACGAATCATTGGTCTAGTTTATAAAAATCTCATCCCCTTGGGTGATGTTTTTGATGAATATCTTTTAAACGATGTTGAGCAATGTGGGTGTAAATTTGGGTAGTGGACAAATCACTATGACCTAAAAGCATTTGCACTACCCTTAAGTCTGCACCGTGATTAATCAAATGAGTCGCAAAAGCGTGTCTCAGACTGTGTGGAGATAAATCTGATTTGATGCCAACTTTTTTAGAATATTTCTTAATAATTTGCCAAAAAGCCTGTCTTGAAATGTGTTCAGATGTCTTCGTTGGAAACAAGAATTCTGATTGTCTTTCTCCTAAGATCTCTATAATTGGTCCATCCAGAAAATTCTTCAACCTTCGTTTTGCTATAGTGCCCATAGGCACTAATCGCTCTTTGTTCCCCTTTCCCATCACCCTTACATAGCCTTGATTCAGGTTTACATCTGCTTGTTTGAGACTTACCAGTTCAGACACCCTTAAGCCGGTAGCATAAAGAATTTCTAACATTGTTCTGTCTCTAAAACCCAGAGGTTTTTTTGAGTTGGGTGCCTTAATCAATTGAAGGACTTCTTCCTCTGTCAATAACTTCGGAAGACTCTTACCTATTTTTGGCATAGAAATTTTTTCAGTGGGATTAGTCGATATTATTTCCTCTTGAAAAAGATAGCCATAGAATCGCCGGAATGAAGATAGCATTCTCGCTGAGGTTCTTGCACTGATCCCAGAATGGGCTTTATCTGCTATAAAATCCAATAGATCGGCACGAGAAATATCCTCGATCTTGAGACGTTTTTTTGAAGCCCATTTGCCTAAAACATTAATATCAGAACGATAGGCGCTCAAGGTGGATTTAGAAAGGCCCTGCTCCAGCCATATTGAGTCTATGAAAGCATCGATAATTTGATCGGTATCAGAATTATTCGTCATGGGTTTTTTTCATTGCCTAGTTTTGTGTATTATGTTGTTTTTAATATACACAATATAAAAAATCCATGAAAAGTGTTTCTATGTATTTATTTGGTTCTTGGGCGTGGCTGGTCTTCACAGTTATTCTCTTAATCATGGTATGTTGCTTTCCCTTTACCCGTACAGCCGAATCCACTAGGACATTGGGGAAGAGATCTGCATCTGCAATGCTAAAACTAATGGGCATAGAACTTAATGTGGAAGGCAGTGAGCACCTTGTTAACGGGCCTTCGATTTTGGTCGCAAACCATGCCAGTTATACTGACCCTATGATTTTGGCAGCTGCATTACCTCCTAAATTTGGCTATGTTGCCAAAAAAGAATTAAAGCATATCCCCTTTGCCAATTATGTTCTTGGAAAGTTAGGGACACATCTTGTAGATAGAGTAAACCCTAAGAAAGGAGCGGATGACTTAAACAAAATTATGAAAAGCAATAAAGCTCAAGATTCTATTGTGTTCTTTCCTGAAGCAACATTTCTAAAAGAAAAAGGACTCTTAAAATTTAAAAAGGGAGCATTTATCACAGCAATTAGAAATAAAAGTCCAGTGATCCCAGTAACCATTAATGGAAGCAGAGAGTTACTTAGATCTGAGAGCTGGTTACCAAAAAAAGTGAGTCTACACATAAAGATTCATCCGCCGCTCAATACCTCCAATGAATTCACAAATCCGCAGGAATTATCTGATGAGTCCAGGAAAATGATTCTTGGAGATCTAAACGAACCTGATCTCAACCACAGATCTTTCTCTTAATCTAACCTCGTCTGTCGGAGACGTATTCTATCCAAGATTCTGCGTTTCTTTTATTGCTCTCAGTACCAACTTCTATAGCTTCAGTGAAAGATTCAATGGCTTGTTCATATTCTTCAAGTTCTGTATGAGCCATTCCTCTGAGAATAAAAACGTCCCCAGGATTCTCAAGATTAGGATCAAGCAACGCCATTTCTGTAGCTTCTTTAATTCCATCCCAATCGCTCATTTCATTAAGCAACATTGCCTTCTGAATGAACAATGATCCATCTTCTATCATAGGGGCAAGTACATCTATTACTTCTATGGCTTCCTTGAACTCTCTCGCTGAAGTCCATGCGCCTAAAAGCAGTCTTAGGTTGTCCTCATTCCTCTCGATTAAACCAGCATCCATATTTTCTTGCATAATCACAGCTGCTTGATAGGGAATCTCTAGATATAGACTTAATCTTGCTAAACTCTCAAGCGTCTCTTTTTTCTCAATAGAGTTGTTTTTATATCCCAAATTTAGAGCAGCTAATGCATCTGCATCCTTTTGCATTTCCATGTATGCGCCAGCCATTGTTTCCCAGTATTTTTCTTTTTCTGGCCAATATGTTGCAAGCTGCTTAACAATATTAATCGCATCGTCATAACGTTTATTAAGAAATAAGATGGCAAGCTCTAACTCAAGCCAGCTCTGTTTTGGCTCTAAAGATTTGAGATTAGCCATAGTGATATAGGGTAACGCTTCCAAAGGTTTCCCTTGTTGGAAATAAGCGATGCCTGTCATGATATAGGACTCTGCAGCTGGGTCCTTTTCATATTTAAAAAATTCCATCAAAGAAGCAATAGCAAGGTCCCATTGCTCTTTGGAACCATAAAGACTAGCGATATTGAACAAGGTTCCTTGATGTTGTGTGTTACCTAAGACATTGTATTCAACACATTTACTGAATACCTCAATTGCGTCATCTATTTTGTTCTGATTAACATAGATGAATCCCATAAATTGATACACCACGGCTTCTTCGTATTTTGTCAAATTCCAACTCAGCATTTTCTGTAAATTTTCCATTGCTCCTTCAAAATCATTATCTCCAAAGCGATCGGCAATCCCTTCAAATTTCTTATTGACATTATTGGTCATCTGCCTTGCCGAATTCGGTCGTTCAATTGCCACACGATCCTCTCGCAGAGGATGATATTGTGGCAATGACTCGGAAATTGAATACTCTGCATAGACACCTAATAACAATGGCAATACAATCAACAATTTTCTGAAGTTAATGAATTTCGTCATAAGCTAATCTAATTTAAATTCTAGTGTCTGCATGGCTTTTCTTTCAACAGGCACTCCGTTGACAATTCTTGGCTTAAATTTCCATTTGAGAACAGCCCTGATCACGTTCCGATCAAAAAGTCTCTTAGGAACTGATTCCACCACAACCACACCTCTAACAGAACCATCTGTCGCTATAGTAACCTCAACAACTACATAACCTTCTATACCTTCAACTAATGCTTCTCTAGGCCATTGTGGATCTATTCTTACTATAGGTAATACATCTCCTTCAGCAAGAGGGTTTCCTTGCCAGTTCCCTAAAAAGGGGCCTCCCCCAGCAATGGTGGGTAAATCTATATCAGGAATTTCTATCTTAACTTTATTCAAGGTTGGTTTTACCTGCTTGTTGACTATTAATTTAGGAGGTGGCGGAGGCTCTTTAGGTGGCTTAGGCTTTATGGGCTTTCTTCTGTCCTTAAAGCTTAAACTTTCGTCATCCTTGATACGAATAAATTCCATCATTTGTCCTTCGGATGAAGAACGAAATCTTTGGTCTCCAGAATCAATTAATGCCTGCATTAGAAAAAACAAACATAAAGTAATGATTACCCCTATCAACAAAGCAGTGAGGTATCTAAACTCTGGCTTCAAATTAATTGTTAATGATTCCATTCTTTTATTTTTCTTTCGCAGATAGGGAAACTTTGGAAATACCGCCAAGGCGAATCTGATCCATAATATCTATAACCAATCCTGTCGATGCTAATTCATCGGCAACAATTACTACGCTGCTTTCAGGGTTTTCAGCATGAGCGGCTTCCATTAATATTCTCACTGACTCCAATTGAATCTGATTCTTATTCATCCAAATTTGATCGCTGGGAGAGATAGCTATGAGTATATTGCCCTGTTCAGCTCTCATGGCAGTTTCAGCTTCTGGTCGATTGGGGTCAATGCCAGTCTCTTTTATGAAAGATGTGGTGACAATAAAGAAGATTAACATGATGAAGACGATATCCATCATCGGCGTAATATTAATTTCGCTGTCTTCTTCTTCTCTTCTTCTCTTTCTAATCATAAAATTATTTTTGAGCCGCTAGTGATACATTCCTCGCGCCGGCTAATCTTGACTGGTCAATCACCTTAACCAAGAATCCAGCATCTGCTTCTCGATCAGAAACCACAACCACTGTGGCCTGTGGTTTTAATGCAAGATTAGATTCGATATTCGCTCTCACGGCATCCAGGGTTATTAGTCGATCTTGAACAAAGATTTGCCCCTCTGCTGAGATTCTTACTGAGATAACTTCTGATTTCTTTTGCTCTTTAATTGGAGATTTTGTGGGTCGATTCACATCGATAGAGATTTCTTTGACAAATGATGTGGTGACAATAAAGAAGATTAGCATGATGAAGACAATATCAAGCATAGGCGTGATATTGATCTCACTTTCTTCTCGATTTTTTTTAAACTTTCTTCTCATCACACATCAATCGATTATTAGCTGATCAGCGATACGTGAAATTTCATCGTCAGCTTTTCGTTTTAAAAGGTTAGCAATATAGAGACCTGAGATAGCTGCCACTAAACCTGCCATTGTTGGAATTGTAGCCTGTGAAACACCGCTTGCCATAAGTCTTGCATTACCAGTGCCAAAAAATGTCATCACATCAAAAACCTTAATCATGCCCACAACGGTTCCCAGGAGTCCCAAAAGAGGAAGAATCTGCATCATTGTTTCTATGGTCAATAAAAAGCGTTTGGTCTCAGTTGAAACTTCAGAGATCATTTGATCTCTCATTCTCATGGAAAACCAATCCCCTTTATTATTGATTGAACCCCACTCATCAATAATCTCAAGTCGCTTCTGAGGTAATAGATATTGGAAAAACCAAAATCGCTCAATAATTAGCGTCCACATAATGATTGTAACCATAAGAATACCCCAGAGAACTGGCCCGCCAGCTTCAAAGAACTCTCTTATTTCCGGTAAAACGATAAACAGGATAATGGCGACAATTACTGAAGATACAGCAACAATTACAGTGGTTTCCCTGCTTCTAGATTGTTGCTCAAACCAACGTGATAAATTTCTCAGAAATGACATAAAACAACACTATTTTTTTCCTGCGTTTCTAGCAATAAGCCCGGCACTTTGTTCCTCTATGATTTCAATTAAAGAACCGCTCCAACTGGTCAAGACACTGTGGAGAAAAACCAAAGGTATGGCTACAATAAGGCCAAGCATAGTAGTAACCAAAGCTTGTGAAATACCACCAGCCATTAATTTAGGATCCCCTGTTCCAAATAGAGTCAGTGCCTGAAAAGTAACAATCATACCCACCACCGTTCCTAATAATCCCAATAACGGAGCAACAGCAGCAAAGACTTTGATGATGCTGTGATATTTTTCCAGCTTTGGTACTTCTCTTAGAATGGCTTCATCAATTTTTAGTTCGAGGGATTCTGGTTCTATGCTCTGATTCTGATCGTAAACAGATAAAATCCTTCCCAAGGAATTGTCATCAGAAATTACATCAGAGGCTAATTGTCGATTAATCGCATCGCCCTCATCTTTTAGTAGTTTTAATCGCCATCCCGACAAAGCTAAACCAAGCAATCCAATGAAGATGATTACATAACCCACAAATCCACCTTGGTTGATTCTCTCCCCAAGACCTGGAGCTTGGATAAGGAGGCCTAAGATTTGCCCTCTGCTGGGATCTACAGCCATTGCTGTATAACCTTCATCAAGATCATAGAGATCTTCAGCTAGGGATCTAAAGCGTCTCGCTGGTTGTCTAGCCAAAACCTGAAGTGATTGTGTTTCAGGTATAAATTTCAGGAAGAAGTTCTCAGTGATTGCATTAAAGACCCCTACTCTCACTATCTCTGCATCTGTGATTGACCCGCCTGGAAGAATGACTTTGCTGTTAAAACGTTCAACATTTCCAGATTTTGTCATTTCCTCGAGCATGGTAACGATTAATCCTTTCATCTGATCAATGCTCGGCAGATTTCTGGTTTCAGCTAACTCAGCTAATGACCCTTCCCTACCTGGATATTGAACTGATACAAGAGAATTTTTAACCGTTGCTATTGCTTCCCCTGCAACCTGTCTGACCACACCAAAAAGTTCACCAAAATTTCCTATTCTTATTCTTAAAGTCTCACCTATCTCTTCAAGAATCTTCTCGTTATCCTCAAATTCTTTTTGTAAACGCACACTTCGCTCTTCTTCCAGCTGCAGTCTGCGTTTTGCCTCTTCCAATAATTCTCGTTGACGGTTTCTAGCGCTCAAAAATTCTTCTTCCCTTTGATCATTAACAGCGCCAGTCCTAATGCTATCGGACTTAGTAATCTCAAGGAGCATTTCCATGGTCTGGATGTCCTTAAGTTTCTCTAATAAAACAGGATCCCCGGTTTCCTCTTCTGTCTGAGAGTCTTCTTGAGAAGAAACTTGCAGAGTAAATACCAATAAAAAAATTGATAACCCTAGGATTTTGAGCTTCTTAAGAGTCATCGCACGGCTCCCGGAGCTTCTATCGGTAACTGAATGAGATCAGGTGTAATTTGTTTCTTTGCAATTCTCAGCCCTTCTTTAACATAGTCGGTGTATTTTCTAGGAAGATCCTCCCATTGGTTCGTTTCCTTATTCCAAAACCCGGTTTCATTCTGATCGGGTGTTTGGTAAGTCAAGGATGTCCTGCCAATCCTTAGAAAATCAACTTGTCTGGTTTCGCCATCGATATCCAAAAACCCAGTGTAGGCTTCGATATCAGACCCGAAACTCGTCTCAATCTGATAGGCATCCATAATCTGTCTGAATTTCTCAGAAACAGTTATGTCGGACTCGTCCATGATCACTCTCAGGCGTGCCACACGCTCTTTTCTCTCTTCAAGCAAGAATGGAATATCCAAATCGATAAAACGATCTAAAGTGTCTATGCTCTCGAGCATCAAGGGGACTATTCCGCGCTCTATTAGTGCAAATTCTACAAGCTGTTGATTGATCTCAATAATTTGATTTTCCTGATCCTCTATCAATCTCTCAACATAATCATTGTAGGCAATTAATCTGTCAATTTGCTGAAGAACGACTCGATATTCTCCCAATAATTCTTGGGTTTCGACTGACAAATCTGTGATTCTTGCCTGAGAATCCTTTGAATCCATGGTGCTGTCATTCTGCACGTAGAGACTATCGCCAAGAATTTCAACTGGATCGGGAAGAACTATCTCTTCATCGGTCTGAGATTTTAAAACGCCAGAATATGCCAATAGGATAGATACGCCTATTAAAAGGCTTACCGATAAATACTTTGCTCGAAGAATCATCATTAAATTAAATACAAATCCTAGCTACTTTGAATATCAAGGCAAGTTATCAGATAGGTCACTGAAATTAAAGTGGTTTGTCCTCAGCCTGTCTTAATGACAGCGCTAACATAATCAGTAAATAGAGAATCATATATGGAACAGCGACTTTGCCTGGAGTCACCCCTGAAGTATGTTCCGGCGCCATACCAAACAGCGGGTTTATGACCAATGGCCGAACAGCCCAAATGAAAATCCAAAGAATATACATCATCGGTATAAGATTCCGATATTTATATAAAACCACAGCATTAATGAAGCAAAAAGCAACTTGTTGAGCACCCCATAGTGAAAAGAGCATGTAAATAATTCGGTTGGGATCAGGCTCTCCTTCAAAAACGACAATAGTGGCTATCTGATGAGCAGCAAATTCAGGCTGTAAAAAATGCATGTAAGTTGAAAAAATCATCAACAAGAAGAAAGGAATCATTCCATAAAAAGCAATCGGGGAGCCCTTGTAATTATTATCAGCCTGATTTGGTATTATTCTCTGAAGCATAATTTCTGCCTACATGTCCGTGTAATTTGGGCCTCCGGTACCTTCGGGACATCGCCACTGAATGTTTTGAGCGGGGTCCTTGATATCGCAGGTCTTACAGTGAATGCAATTTTGAGCATTAATTTGGAAATAAGGCTTGCCCTCCTCTGACTCCACTACTTCATATACACCTGCTGGACAATAGAGTCGTGCTGGCTCACCGAACTCGGGTAAGTTCTTATCAATAGGAATGCTAGGGTCATCCAAGTGTAAATGACAAGGCTGATCTTCCTCATGATTGACTCCGGATAAATAAATAGACGTGGTGCGATCAAAAGTAAGGGTATTGTCAGGTTTTGGGTATTCTTTTATCTCGGCTTGATCGGTGTTTAAAAGTTTAGAGTGATCTGGTGTCGATGCCGATAAAGTAAACGGTAATTTTCCAAAAAATATATTCTGATCTATCCATATAAATACAGATCCCAAGAGCAGTCCAAATTTTTTCTGAAAGGGTGAGAAATTTCTTGCCCCATGAAGCTCCTTAAAGACCCATGATTTTTTTAACTCTACCTCAAATTCATCAAGCTCTTCTTTCTCACTAGATTCGGTAAATGATTTTACAATGCTTTCAGCAGCAATTAATCCTGACTTCATTGCGGTATGAGTGCCCTTAATTTTTGCCCCATTCATAAACCCTGCATCACATCCGATCATCATGCCGCCTGGAAAGGTTAATTTTGGAATAGACTGGACACCTCCTTTGTTTAGAGCTCTAGCACCATAAGAAATTCGTTCTCCATTTTCTAAAAGGCTTTTAACTGCTGAATGTGTTTTCCATCGTTGAAACTCTTCAAAAGGGCTTAAATACGGATTGATGTAGTCCAACGAGACTATTAAGCCGATAAAAATCTGATTGTTAGGAGCGTGGTAAATAAACCCTCCTCCTTCGGTTGTATTATCTAGTGGAAAACCTGCTGTGTGCATCACTAAACCTTCTGAATGTTTTTCAGGGTCTATATTCCATACCTCCTTGAAACCAATTCCATAATGTTGGGGATCAGAGTCCTTAGCCAATGAAAACTTTTCAATGAGTTGTTTGCCAAGATTACCCCGACAGCCTTCAGAAAATATCGTTTGTTTCGCTCGAAGCTCATAACCTCTTTCAAAACTATCTTTTGGTTGTCCGTCTTTATCTAGTCCCATGTCACCTGTGATAACTCCGCATATTCTTCCCTCCTCTTCAATCACATCAACCGCAGGAAAACCAGGGAATACATTGACACCAAGATCCTCAGCTACTCTTCCAAGATACTGACACATCGAGCCTAAACTAATAATCCTGTTCCCATGATTCATCATGGTTCTTGGCATTAAGAATTTGGGGACGGAGATGCTTGACGTTTCCCCAGTAAGAAACAACATCTTGTCGTCAGTAACAGGTGTTTGTAAAAAATTATTGCCTTCATCCCAGTCGGGAAGCAATTCATCGAGTGATCGGGTTTCAATAACAGCTCCAGAGATAATATGAGCGCCTATTTCTGAGCCTTTTTCAAGCAAGCAGACACTTAAGTCTAAATTGTTCTCATTTGATAATTGCATCAAACGAATGGATGCGCTCAATCCTGCTGGGCCAGCGCCAACAATAACCACATCAAAATCCATAGACTCCCTACTCATTAGTATTATTGTAACAATTTTTGTTAACGATTAAGGCTAGTCAGCGAGTTTTTTAGATTGACCAATAAATAAACCAGCTTATTTATTAATTACTATCAGGAATGAGATAAAGCGTTTCCTGTTTATCGGGTTCATAGGTAGGTGTGAAATCTCGATACTTGCTAAATGCTTCAATAATTTCCTCTATGCTCGCATTCACTTTTAATGCTTTTACTTTTTTTATCTTCAGTTCCTTAATCCCATCAAGCCTGTGATGCCCATCTATGAGGTAGTTGTCCCTGTCAATAACTAATGGACTATATGAACCACTTAGCAGTTGTTCTTTTTGTTTAGCTCTTAATTTAAAAGCTCTCACCCGTTGTGTTTGGACAGGAATAATGGATTCAGCAGAGATTAGTATTTTCTCGTATTTAAAATCACTTGAATCAAGTATCTCTTGACTTAGCTGCGGTAATTGATTTCTTTCAAAATGCTTGTCTTGAGCAAATGTTATAAGTGAAAAGAATGAGATCACTAAGATAATTGTTATTTTTTTCATGCAAGCGCCTCTTAAGGAATTTAAGTATATTTTATAATATAAGTTAGAAGAAAGATTAATTACATCCAAAGACATATAATCTATAATCCTAAAAAGTTTTTACATAGGAGCGCCTAATGGCTGGAAAGCTTGTTCTCTGCAGGCATGGACAAAGTCAATGGAATCTTGAGAACAGATTCACGGGCTGGGTTGATGTTGATCTCACAACAAAAGGGGAAGAAGAAGCTCTAGAAGCTGGGAGTCAAATACAAGAGGCTAACTTAACGTTTGATATTGCCTATACGTCTCTCCTAAAACGAGCCACAAAAACTCTCTCCATAATTCTTGAGGAAATGGATTTAACTTGGATACCTGTAATTAAGTCCTGGGAATTGAATGAAAGGCATTATGGGGCGCTACAAGGATTATACAAATCTGAAGTCGCTAAAGAATACGGGGAAGATCAGGTAAAGATCTGGAGAAGAAGTTATGATATCCCTCCCCCAATGATGGCAGAAGATGACACTTCACACCCCAGGTTTGATTCAAAATATGATGGGATTGATGAACTGCCAGGCTCTGAAAGTCTTAAAGACACTCTCACAAGAGTAAAGCCCTACTGGCAGGATAAAATATTGCCCGATCTGTTAGGGAATAAGGATGTCCTTGTTGTAGCCCATGGGAACAGTCTTAGATCTCTGGTAAAAATAATTGATAACATTAGCGATGAAGAGATTGTGAACCTAAATATCCCAACAGGAATACCATTGCTCTATGAATTTAATGAAAATCTTAACCCCACCTCAAAATCATTTCTCGGGGATGAAGAAACAATAAAAAAAGCTACTGAAATGGTTGCTAAGCAAGGCAGCATAAAAAAATAATGATCTACCAAATTGACAAGTCAAAACCTGTTTTTAATGAGACCAACTTTATTGCTCCAAACGCGACAGTAATCGGGAATGTAATACTAGAAGAAGATGCAAGCGTTTGGTTCAATGTGGTCATTAGAGGGGACAATGATCCTATCCTTATTGGAAAAAAAAGTAATGTTCAAGATGGTTCAGTTCTTCACACTGACCCTGGGGCACCACTTAACATCGGTCAAGGTGTAACGGTAGGTCATAAGGTTATGTTGCATGGATGCACGATCTCTAATAACAGTTTAATTGGAATAAATAGCACCATACTGAATCATGCAAAAATAAGAGAAAACTCAATTGTTGGGGCTAACTCTTTAATCACGGAAGGAAAAGAGTTCCCTGAGAATTCATTGATTATGGGGTCTCCCGCTAAGCTAATTAGAGAGCTAACACAGCAAGAAATATTAATGATTAAAATGTCGGCTGAGAGTTATGTTCAGAATGGTAAACGATTTATGTCTTCGTTGACTGCCGTCTAACTCTCATTAAGCCCTCTTGAGATGTAGAGGCTATCAGAGTGCCGTCTTGTGAAAAAATCTCTGCTCTAGCAAAGCCTCTTGATCCAGAAGATCGTGTGCTTTCATATGCAAAAAGCATCCATTGGTCGATCATCATGGGTTTATGAAACCACATGGCATGATCAAGGCTGGCCATTTGAAATCTATTTTGCATTAGATTTGTCCCATGGGGCAAAATAGCTGTTGTCAATAAATCATAATCAGAAACATAAGCCAGTAATGCTTGATGCAGACCCTCATGATCAGGCACCTTTCCATTTGCTCTGATCCAACTGTGTTTAATCGGTTCTCCGGTTTGATTGGTCAAAAATTGTGGTATTTCAACCGGTCTAACCTCGAAAGGTCTTCTTCGAGTAAGCATTCTTTTTATCCGACCAGGAAGCTGTTCTACCCACTCTGGTTTAATAAGATCAACTAAATCTTCCAATTCGTTTGGAGGTTTTACTTCTGGCATTTTTGATTGATGCTCTAACCCATCTTCAGGCTTTTGGAATGATGCTGTCATGTTAAATATTTGCTCGCCATGCTGCACAGCAATGATTCTTCTATTGGAAAAGCTGCCGCCGTCTCGTGCACGGTCTACTTCATAGACAATAGGTGCTTCAAAATCACCACGTCGAAGAAAATATGCGTGCAATGAATGCACAAGACGACCTTCAACTGTTCTAGAAGCTGCCATCAATGCCTGCCCGAGGACTTGCCCACCAAACACCTGGGGGCTCCCTATATCCTGACTCTCTCCTCGAAAAATATTTTCCTCAATGACCTCAAGATCCATGAGCTCAACTAACCGCTCTATGGTTGTATCAAGGGTATTTTCTTTAGTCATGAT
The DNA here is from genome assembly GCA_019653755.1 of Woeseia sp. Classification (GTDB taxonomy): domain Bacteria; phylum Pseudomonadota; class Gammaproteobacteria; order Steroidobacterales; family UBA11654; genus CACPJA01. Next base: position 36,152 of record BPCL01000004.1, read on the forward strand.
TATTTCAGATAATAGAAAGAAACTGTTTCAGCAATACAGGCCGGTTTTTCTTCACCTTCGATCTCAACCGTTGTTTGACCCATAACCTGAATTGCTCCAGATCGTTGCCTGACTCTAGCCACAATTGCTCGTGCCCTGATTCGACTATCCACTTGCACCATGTTCATAAATCGCACCTTGTTTACCCCATAATTAATTGCCCGCTCTAGATTGGTAAATTCGATAAAAGAAGCAGTCATTGCTGGAATCATTGCAAGGGTCAAGTATCCGTGCGCTATTGTTTTTGCACCAGGCATTTCTGCTGTTGCTCTCTCCTCATCGACATGAATCCACTGATGATCATGAGTAGCATCAGCAAATTGATTAATCTGTTCTTGATTTATGTCATACCAATCTGAAACACCGATTTCTTGACCTTCCAGAGCCTTTAAATCTTCAAATGATGAGATGGTGTGAGTCATTAACGATCAACAGAGAGATTGCCAATAGTATTCAGGAACTCAGAACGTGTCGCATCACTGGTCCTAAAACTCCCGGTCATGGTGCTTGTGACCATGTCAACATTACTTTTATGAACTCCTCTTGTGGTCATACAAGCGTGCCTTGCCACGATCACCACGCCGACCCCCTTGGGCTGTAGAACCTCTTCAATAGAGTTTGCAATTTGAGCTGTCATTTTCTCCTGAACCTGAAAACGCCTAGCATAAACATCAACCACTCGAGCAAGCTTACTAATTCCGACTACTCTATTAGTCGGTAGATAGGCCACATAAGCTTTACCGGTTATTAGAGCAATATGATGTTCGCAGTGTGATTCAAAATCTATTCCTCTAAGAGTGACCATTTCGTCATAATCCTCCACTTCTTGAAAAGTTCTATGGAGGTAATCATTAGGGTCCTCGTCATAGCCACTGAACCAATCTTGGTAGGCCTTTGCCACTCGTTTAGGAGTGTCGAGCATGCCCTCTCGATCTGGATCATCACCAGCCCACTCTATTAGAGTTCTAACGGCAGCTTCTGCTTCCTGTTGTGACGGAGTCTTATCTTCTTTACTCATATTTCTTACTCAATAGGTTAAATATAATCGAGAAACTATCTAAATGCAGATCATTATGCAAGGATTGATTAAGATTATCCAAGCTCATCAGAGGAAGAATTCGCACTATACAATGCTCTTGGATTCAATGCTTTTATAATCTCAAGATCCATCGCAGCAAGAGTCTCTCTTGGGCTGCTATTATGGATTAATTGAGGATTAGACCGGACCTCCTCAAAGAAGACCGGTTCATAGATAGCGCATAAGGGCTCAACACCTGAGCCATCTGGTGATTCGAACACGGTTGCCATTTTATTAAAGTTTCTATGGAGAACGAGCTGCTCAATTGATTCTTTATCTAGATAGGGCATATCACAGGCTATAACCAGCCATGCGTTCTCTCGCTCAAAATCTCCTGCTGATAAAATTCCTGCTATGGGTCCGTTATCATTCTCTTGGTCGACAATTAGAGGGTATTTAGCTCTATTTGGCTCATCTATTTGATCTGGCCTTACCGAGACATGTAACTGCTTTGTAAAAAGAGATATAAGATTTGCGGATCTATCTAGGAGAGTAAGGCCTTCAAATTTAATCAGTGCCTTATCTCGCCCCATTCTCCTGCTGTGACCACCAGTTAAGATCAAACCATTAAGTAAGTTCATGACAATTTTTATTAATAGAACTAACCGATATCTCTTTTGCCGCCTGATTTGCTCACAAGAGATATCTCAGTAATCTCAATCTCGTGGCTCAAAGATTTGCACATATCATAGATAGTTAAAGCTGCTACACTTGCGCCGGTTAAGGCTTCCATTTCAACACCTGTTTTTTGTTCAACAGAGACACTACAATTGATAATTAAATCTTGATTCTCATCAGGTTCAATTGAAATATTGCATGCATTAATATTAAGCGGATGACAAAAGGGAATGAGATCGTGTGTTTTCTTAACCGCCATAGTCCCAGCGATGATCGCTGTATCTATTACTGGACCTTTTTTTGTTTGTAGATCCCCGTCTTTAAATCTTTCTTTTATTTCCTGACTAAATATAACCTTTGCACTAGCCGTTGCTTTCCTTTGGCTAGCCTCTTTAGATGCAATGTCTACCATTGTTGGCCTATTTTTTTTATCAATGTGATTTAACATGTCTATACCTTTAACAGAATATTACAAAATACTGTCTAATATTTCTTGAGTATGTTCACCGCGTCTAGGACTTTTTTTAATCTCCTTGATTGAATTATCAAATCTAGGCGCTGGACTAGCTTGCAATTGGTCGTCAACTTCCACCCAAATATCACGCTCATTAATGTGGGGGTGATGTTTGGATTCCTCTGGAGTAAAAACAGGTTCAACACAAGCATCGGAACCCTCAAAAAGATCCTGCCAATGGTCTAAAGGTTGCTTGGAAAAGCATTTGGTAAGTTCCTTTTTCATTTTAGGCCAAGTCGATTGGTCCATTTGTGATGCAAAATCTGTGTTTTCAGAGAGTCCCATTGTTTTTACAAATTCCTCATAGAATTTTGGCTCGAGACATTGCACAGAAACCCACTTATTATCTGCCGTTGAATAACAGCGGCTCCAAGGAGGTCCATCGAGAAAACTTTCGCCTCGAGTTGGACTTAATAGGCCAGCAACTTGGGTGGACATCAATAAATTCATCATGTGAGCTGAGCCATCAACAATTGCAGCATCTACGACAGTGCCTTTCCCAGTTTTTTGTGCGTTTAGTAAGCCAGCCAACATCCCTGCAACTAAATACAGAGAGCCTCCACCTATGTCTCCAACCAATGTTGGTGGGGTAAATGGCGCTTGGCCTGCTGGAGACGCGTACCAAAGAGCACCAGATAACCCTATATAATTTAAGTCATGTCCTGCCTGTTTCGATTTAGGCCCATCTTGACCCCAGCCCGTCATCCGGCCGTAAACCAAACTTGGATTTTCTTTTAAAACCACTTCTGGACCAATGCCTAATCTCTCCATTACGCCAGGCCTAAAACCTTCGATTAATCCATCAGAAGTTTGCAGTAATTTTTTTAGATTTGTTAAATCATCTTCTTCTTTTAGATTCAGAATGATTGAACGTTTACCTCTATCAATGATATTTCTTTCGGGCATACCCGGCATGGGTTGAGAATGACGGTGAACAACAATAACATCAGCACCTAAATCGGCCAGCATCATTGAAGCGAATGGACCTGGTCCCAAGCCTTCAATTTCAATTATTCGAATCCCTTCCAACATGTCTTTATTTTATTATAAATTTTTCAAACTTTGATACATCTCTTTGGTGCTCAAAGCCTGATCAAAAGAATCATAGTAAAGCAATAAATGAAGTTGTTTAGAATTTTTCTTATAATGGCTCTACATTTGTATTCGAGAGATCATGGGTCTAACACTATTTGAAAAGGTTTGGAATCAGCATTCCATTTGCAACTTAGGTGATGGGAATGAACTATTGTACATCGATAGAATCTTCCTTCACGAGAGGACTGGGAGTATTGCTCTCAAATCTTTAGAAGAAAGGAACCTAGCTATTCGTAATCCCTTGCAAGTGTTTGCAACGATTGATCACATTGTCGATACCTTTCCAGGAAGGGATGACGAGACGCTTATGCCAAGTGGTTCTGATTTTATAAAATCGCTAAGAAAATCTGCCAAGCAATCGGGGATTAATTTCTTTGATCTTGACAACCCGGATCAAGGGATTGTTCATGTGGTCTCGCCTGAACAAGGCATTGCCCTGCCTGGAATGACCTATATTTGTCCTGACTCGCACACATGCAGTTTAGGTGCATTAGGAACCTTAGCTTGGGGGGTTGGGTCCACAGAATGTGAGCATGCTCTGGCAACAAATACTCTAATTAAGAAAAAGCCACAACTCATGCAAATCAATATCGATGGTAAATTACCTAGTGGCGTTACCTCGAAAGATATTGTTCTGCATTTGATATCGGAATTTGGCTCCAATGGTGCTAAGGGTCATGCAGTCGAATTTACCGGATCAACAATTACTGATCTTGAAATAGAATCAAGGCTTACATTGTGCAATATGGCTGTAGAGTTTGGAGCTGTAACCAGCTTAATAGCTCCAGATGAGAAGACATTCTCTTATCTAGAAAACAAGAAGTTTGCACCCAAGGGCGATGATTTTTTAACGGCAGTCAAGGAATGGGGGGAGCTTAAGTCGGACACAGAGGCAAAGTTTGACAAAATAATAAACCTTAATTGTTCTAATCTTACCCCTTATGTGACATGGGGTACTAGCCCACACCAAGCCGTACCAATTGATGAAATTATCCCTTTCTCAGAGCAGCTCAATGAACACGGCGAAAGAAAATCGATGAACAGAGCTCTAGAATATATGGATCTGAGTGAAGGTGAAGCCATCAAGGGTAAAACTATCGATGCAGCTTTTATTGGGTCATGCACAAATAGCCGGATCAGCGATTTAAGGGCTGCAGCTCAAGTGCTTAAGAATAAGAAAGTAGCCAAGGGGGTTAAAGCAATATGTGTCCCAGGTTCATCTCAAGTCAAAAAACAGGCCGAAGAAGAAGGGTTGGACAAAATATTTATCTCAGCAGGATTTGAATGGAGAGAATCAGGGTGTTCGATGTGTTTCTTTGCAGGGGGTGAGAGCTTCGGTCATAACGAACGAGTTATTTCAACCACAAATAGAAATTTTGAGAATAGACAAGGTAAAGCCACAAGAACCCATCTTGCTTCACCAGAGACAGTGGCTGCCTCAGCAATTAATGGAAAAATATCTAAGGCAAGTACAGGAATAGAATCATGAAACCTTTTGAGACATTCTCTGGAATTGCGGCACCTTTGATTAGAATGAATATCGATACGGATGCGATTATTCCAAGCCGAGAAATGAAGTCTGTCTCTAAACAAGGACTCGCCGATGGTTTATTCTCAGATTGGAGATACGAATCGGTAGAATCAAGAAAAGAAAATAAAGATTTCATTCTCAATCAATCTCCATTCAATAAAGCCACTATTCTTCTTTCAGGAAGAAACTTTGGTTGCGGATCATCCAGAGAACATGCTGTTTGGGCTCTAAGTGAGTGGGGTATAAAAGTTATCATAGCCCCAAGTTTTGGGAGTATTTTTTATAACAATTGTATAAAGAATGGCCTGCTACCCATCACTTTAGATGAAAATAAAATAGATCTATTAGAGAGCTTTGTATCTATTGACCCCTTAAAAAACCAATTATCTGTTGATCTTGCTAGCAGAATCATTAGTTTTGGTACGGAAACCATAGAAGATTTTCCTATAGGGACAAAAGATCGAGAATCCTTAATAAATGGCTTGGATGAAATTGAGCAAACCCTAGATAAAATATCTTTAGTAAACGACTTCGAGACATCCCATAAGGCAAAGAACCCGTGGCTCTAAAAAAGCAATCCCAAAATAGATGTTTTTGAAATCAAATGGTTTATGATGTCGCTATGAAAAATCTCTTCTTAATTTTGTTATTCATTCCCTTGAGCCTTGATGCAAGTGAAAAAGATCATGAATTAATTATGGCTACTCTATACGTTCAATCTTCGGCAGAGTTTTATGCCAATTCAAGCACCATTTATCGAGCAGCTCAAAATAATTTAGATGCATTATTGTCCGATAAAAATCATACGGCAGCGCTTGAACAGTTAGAAAATTTCAGTGACAAACCACCAGCAATTATCCTTGATGTCGATCAGACAGTATTAGACAACAGTGCGTATCAAGCGAGAATCATTGAGAAGGGAACTGCTTACCCAGATGGCTGGTTTGATTGGGCAAAAGAAGAAAAGGCAGAATTTATGCCTGGTGCACTTGAATTCATGAAATACGCACAATCAAAAGGTGTGGAAATATTTTTTGTGACCAACCGAGATCTTGAGATAGAAAAAGCAACAATCAATAATTATATAGCCCTTGGTTTCAGCACTTCTTCAGAAGAGAATATCCTATCTCGGGGGGAAAACGGTTGGGGATCTAACAAAACATCAAGAAGAGAATTGATCGCAAAAGATTATCGTATAGTGATGATGTTTGGAGATAATTTTGGCGACTTTGTGGACAACAATGAAAATCTGCTCTCTCCCAAAGACAGAGTTGAAGCCATCAAGAAATACTCAAAATATTGGGGCACATCTTGGTACATGTTCTCGAATCCAATGTATGGAGCATGGGAAGGATCGATCATAGATTTTAATTATGGGCAACCTAGAGATGAACTCCTGCAAAAAAAGTTAGATGCCTTAGACTCTAAATGAGGTCATTTTTAAAATACCTATCCATTATTCTGATTACCTCTGTCTTAACGATCGTTGCTTTGATACAAATTGCACCATTTATCATCGTAGTTCCCAAAAAAGACACCCAAGAAATTGAGATTAATTTTGACCAGAACGTTACAAAGAAAGAATTAAAAGCAGTAGACAGGAAAGCTAAAAATATCATTCTTTTAATTGGTGACGGCATGGGAATTAATCAAATCACTGCCTACAGAATTGCCAAGGGAGGCCCGAATTATACTTCGGCCTTTGATAAATTTCCCCACACAGGCTTGATTAAAACTCATGCCATCAACACATTAATTACTGATTCGGCTGCCTCTGCTACTGCTTTTAGCTCAGGCATTAAAACTGTTAACGGATATTTGGGAGTTAATAAGGATAAACAGGTGGTAAAAAATATAACGGAAATGTTGCATGAGAAAGGATACGTGACAAGTCTAATTGCAACATCTGAAATTACCCATGCAACACCAGCTGCATTTGTGGTTCACAACGAGTCAAGAGACAACACAGATCAAATAGCTGAACAGTTATTTAGATCCAATAATTTTATTTCGCTCGGTGGAGGAAGAGATTTTTTTATCCCTGAAGATCTAGGCGGCCAACGAGAAGATGACTTGGATATTCTCGCTCTGATAAAAGAGGAAGAAGCCTACCTAGGATCTAGATCTGACTTAATTAATTTTCAATTAGACCCGTCAAAAAGAATTTTTGGATTATTCTCGAAAGAGGGGTTTATCCGTGAAGAAAGTGAACCCGATCTACTAGAAATGCTTGATTTTTCATTGGAGCAATCTAACAAGATGATTTCAAATAATTGCACTGGTTTTTTCATAATGGCAGAAGGCTCACAAATAGATTGGGAGGGCCACGAGAATAATTTTGACGGTGTGTACAAAGAGATGGATGAATTCAGTCGGGTTGTGGACAGAGCTCTAAAGTTTGCAGAATCAAATCAAGATACGCTCGTAATAGTCCTCTCAGATCATGAAACAGGCGGGCTTCTTATAGAAACAGATACTTGGGAAAGAAACCCTCAGCCTAGAAACAAAATGAAAATTTCATGGAACACAGCAGTTGGACTAGGAACTCACACAGGAACAATGATTCCCGTATTCGCCTTTGGGCCTGGGGCAGAAAATATAGGTGGAGTGATGGATAACACAGATATATTCTTCATTATGGAAGAAGCGCTCGGCATTGATAATCTAGCTGAGAGAAAATGTTTATAATAAAAAGCACCGTTAAGATAAGAAGAGGATGATGTGGCTGAAATAGATATATTAGTAAGTGAAGTTGGACCTAGAGACGGTCTCCAAAGCATAGATTCTATTATGTCGACTGATGACAAGAAAAAGTGGATAAAAGCTGAATCTGAGGCTGGGGTTAGAGAGATTGAGGTGGGTTCGTTCGTACGCCCAGATTTATTGCCACAGATGGCAGACACGGCAGAAATTGTGCAATACGCAAAAAGCCTACCAAACCTTACTGTTGCAGCCTTAGTGCCTAATTTTAAGGGCGCAAAAAATGCAATCGATGCCGGGGTGGACAAAATGTGTCTTCCTTTATCGGTCAGTGAAACCCACAGCAAAGCCAATTTGAATAAGAGTCATGAAGAGGTTCTAGCTGAGATAAAAAAAATAGCCGAATACATCAAATCTCTTGATGAGGACAAAAGACCCGAGTTTGAAGGCAATTTGTCTACTGCTTTTGGTTGCACCTTAGAGGGTAAAGTTTCAGAAAAGGTTGTTGTGTCCCTAGGTGCACAAATGATGGAATTAGGCTGTGATGAAGTCGGCTTATCTGATACAACCGGTTACGCCAATCCAATACAAATTAAAAGACTGATTGGGTTGCTTAAAAGTGAGGTGGGTGATCACAATCTAACCAGTATGCATTTGCATAACACCAGAGGCTTGGGCTTAGCTAATGCTTTGGCCTCCATCGATGAGGGAATCACCACTCTGGATTCATCACTTGGTGGTATTGGGGGTTGTCCTTTTGCACCGGGTGCCAGTGGAAATATAGTTACTGAAGATTTAGTTTTTATGTTGGATTCCATGGGCCTAAAAACGGGCATTAATATCGAGGCTCTTATCGAAGTCAATAAAACTGTTAAAACATTTCTGCCCAACGAAGAACTCTATGGTTTTACAATAGATTCAGGGCTTCCCAAAGGTTATAGCAAAGGTGGATGGGGCACTAATTGATTGAGCTTTAAAGCTTGTATTTGAAGTCAATAAACATTTTTTTGTAATCAATATTCATTTTCTTCTGGTTGTCAAACCACGTTAGCTCAACACTAAGTTTTTTTGAAAAATTATAGCTAAGATTGAGTTGGTGACCTTTATGGCCAACTCCACCTCCACCAAAGTCTGAGTCTACAAGAGCAGCAAAGACAGCATTTGCTTCAGCGTCTTTATAAAAATAGGTTGCTTTCCATCGATCATTTAATGTGAGCTTAGCTCCAATGAGGAAGGCTGTATCATTTTCGTCTGCTTTGGAGTTTTTTGCAAAATCAACAAAATAGGTAATTGGAAGTAAATCAGAACCTATTGTTGTCTTCATCTCAGCAGAGAGGTTAGTAACATTGTAGTTATTGAGGTAGTAATTATTTGCATCGACAGGATTGCCAAATAATTTGCCGTTCCATGTGATGTCAGATGCCGGCCTTCCCTTAATATCATCAAAATTGTATTGAGCTATAGCAATCTTATAACTTGTATCTGCAGATACTTTTTTATTTAATCCGGCCTGAAGACCTATAATGTTTACTGCCTTAGGACCTCCTTCGTCAAACTTAATTAGCCCTATATTTCCAAAAAAACCATCCTTTTTATGGCCAATGACAATTCCCTCAGGATTGTAGTCTCCATCGAAGAGAAGCTGACTCTTATTAGGTTTAAAAAAAGGATTGGCGATTTTACCCAGAGACACGGACGAAGTAGCTGTTAACAAATAATCAATGTAAGCCTGATCCACTCCAATATCGCTTAAAGTAAAGCCAGTGCCTAGAGTTTGGTTGGCAGATGTTGTGTTCTCCTCAGCTGTGGCTAGCCTAATTTTAATTTTTAATCGTTCGTTATCTGAATACTGAAATCCTAAGCGAGAGCGGATTCTATTTCTTCTTCGTTTGGAGGGTTTACTGCTATCGTCAGTGTATTCATATCGAAATCTAAAGTCATAAGATGTTGTCACCTCTGAAGCTGATAGCGATTGGGGAAAAATAAAGAAACATATGATGGACACAAAGAATAGGTTTGATCCTATTTTATAAATCATTACTTTCCTCTACCCAAAGAAACCTTTTAGAGCAAAGAAAAAGAGGATGGATAATCCAGCACCGATGGGCAGTGTGACAATCCAAGATAAAATAATTTTTCCAACAACCCCAAGATTAATTGCACCAATGCCTCTTGCTAGACCAACGCCCAGTACTGCACCAACCAGAGTATGCGTTGTTGAAATCGGCAAACCTGTTCCTGAAGCAATCACAACTGTTCCTGCAGCGGCAAGCTCAGCTGCAAAACCTCTGCTAGGAGTTAACTCTGTAATGGACCTACCTATAGTCATCATGACTCTATAACCCAACATGGCTAGCCCAATCACAATACCTGTAGCTCCAATCAATAAAACCCAGGCCGGTAGAATTGATTTAGAGGCTATCTCGCCACCGCTATTTACCACTGAGACAATTGCTGCTAGAGGGCCTATGGCGTTAGCCACATCATTCGACCCATGAGCAAAAGCCATTGCACAAGCTGTAAACACCATTAAAACGGCGAAGACTCGCTCTACCCCATCAAACATGGCACCATTTTTTTCTTGAGTCGTATTATCTATTCTCTGCAATGCAAGGGTTCCTACTAAAGCAATGATCAGAGCGAACACAAGAGACCAGGCAATAGCTTCAGTGCCCGTAAAGGTTAACCCAACATGTTTTAGTCCTTTTAAGAAAGTTACCATAGCGACTACAAAGCCTGCTAAAAACATGTAGAAGGGAACATATCTTTTTGCGCTCATGAAAGGATCTGATGTTTGTAGAATTAATTTCTTAACACTAGTAAATAATAGAAAAGAAATCGTTCCAGCCATCACTGGCGAGACTACCCAGCTGGCAACAATTGAGGCAACCTTACCCCATTGAACAACATCAACTCCTATTCCTACAGCAGCAAATCCTACTATGGCTCCAACAATAGAATGTGTTGTTGAAACAGGCCAACCGAAATATGAAGCAATCAATAACCAAATTCCTGCAGCTAACAAAGCAGCAATCATTCCATAAACTAAGAGTTGAGGCGTATCAGTAATTGCAGCTGTATCAATTATCCCTTTTCGTATAGTAGATGTAACCTCACCACCTGCTAGATAGGCTCCTGCAAATTCAAAGATACATGCAACTAATATAGCTTGAGCTAATGTTAATGCTCTTGCGCCTACAGAAGTACCCATTGCATTTGCAACATCGTTTGCCCCGATACCCCAGGCCATAAAGAAACCGCAAACACAACCGACAACCAATAAGATAAAGCCGTATTCAGCGATTACTTCCATAATCCTTTTCCTTTAATCATTTTGATACTAAGCGAACTAGAAGGTGGCCTACAGTCTGGGAAATGTCTGCAAGAGAACCAATCTTATTGATCACATCGTAGAAAAACATGACCTCTACAGGATCATATTGTTTCTCATGTTCAAAAAATTTATTTCTCAAGGCTATTTCTAATTCATCGTTTTCTTTCTCAATTTGCTCTAATTCAATTACAAGCTCGCTTAATACTGATGCATCGTGAGACCCAAAGCCTCTTTTTTGCATTTCATCGACTTTTCTAATGGCATCAGATGCTTGATTAGCTGCTTTTATTGCAGCCTTAGAGCAACTCATAAAGTCCTCAGTAACCTCTTTAGGAAGTTCCATTTTTCTTCCAATCATGACTCCTGAGATATCTTTTGCTGCATTAGGAATGCCATCCATGGTGAACACCAAATCCAGTAAATCCTGTCTAGAGACACTCATAAAGAGCGATTTTGGTAGATTATTTCTAATAGTATTCTTTATGTCGTCCGCTTGATTCTCTAGTTTGACTATCTTTTCTCTGCATTCTGCTGCAGTGTTCCAATCTGATTGGGAAATAGCCTTTAAAAAATTCTCTAGTTCAGCTGTGGCTTGATTGCCAAGTGACATATGTTCTTGTAATCCAGAAAACGGTGAATCTGCAAGCATTCCAAGAAAAGTATCAGAATTCATGTTTTTTCCTCATTGTTAGCTGCGATTGTAATTATTTTTAATCTAGACACAAGCAGAATCGGAAATTATTTCTCAGAAGTTTGATCATAGAGAAATGCTATTAGATCATTCCGGTCTTCCTGTTTCCTCATTCCTGAAAATACCATCTTATTTCCAGGTAATATTTCATAAGGCTTCTCTAACCAAAGATCAAGATTCTCTACAGTCCAAACAATTTCACTCCCCGATAAAGCATCTGAGTAGTTGTATCCATCTCGGATACCAGCTTTTGAACCAATTAACTTAAATAAATTAGGTCCAATCTTGTGAGGCTCATTTTCTTTCAAAGAATGGCACGCTCTGCATTGGATATAGAGTTTGCTGCCTCTCTGTATATCGCCAACTGTCATTATCGTTTCTAGATTAGCAATACTACTAGGTGGAACAGATTCTACTTTTTCATTATCGGGGCTCTGTTGATCGCTACAAGAAATCAATAGAAAAGAAACAATAAGTAAACTTAGATTCTTCGAGCGGATCATAAGTATGTCAATCGTCACTCATAAATAACTGGACCGGTATCTTCTTCTAAGTTAAATCCGGATAACTCTGGGTGCTCTGCCATCATTCTTTTAGAGTACTCCTCTGGCAATTGGTCGATTGAATCTAACTTAACGCCTGATGCATGCCAAAGCGTATGGCCTTCAACATCATCCATGTCCATCCATGGCAACCAAGGCATTAACACAGTGGCTGTAAACATCGTAGATAATGAAAGGTTATTTGGGTCAAGAAATTCATCCAAAGGAGCAAACATGGTCATTCTCTGTACTCTCGGTGGACTTAATCCTGGAGGGTATGAAGTCTGATTATGCAGCCAAACCGTCTTGGGACCAAAAGTCCAATCTAGGATTAAAGGTTTATCAGGCATTTGATCAATAAAGGATGTTGGTCTCGAACCCATAGTTGAAATATTAAGACCTCTTCCCAAACTAGCTCGTCTGATATTTGGTGACACTTTATTTACTTTGCCTGTATAAGGATTTCTGTAATCCCGTATCATTTCTCCACTATCAACATCTCTAAAAAACGTCAGCATATTCCCAAGGATTTCATACGACCCATCATCTTGTGGAATAACCTTGTAACTCTCCATCCCTTCGATTTTGACCATGGGAATGGGTTGCTCAGATCCTTTTTGAAAATACAGCGTCCCATTGTAGTGCCAAGGGACCTGGTCTTCATTACCTAGAGTCGATTGCATTCGCATGAGGTTCAATAAATTATTCACTGGCAAAGTCAAATCGGGTGCTGAAGAAGGCACCGTTCCACTAACCATGCTCTCAGTTTTATCAGAAGCAAGAACAGTAGCTAAACCGAGACCCATTAAAAACTCTCTTCTTAATAACTTCATCGACATCGTATCTCCTTATATTTCCTAATTAACATTCGTTGATTCTATATGGTCGGTAACCTTGTCTGCAAGGAACTCAGCCACAGCGTAATGATCTTCTGTGACCTGCCACATTGACCATGTCCCTTTATATTGATCTTGCACTGGCTGATTTGGATCAGCAGAACCAAGTTCAGCTTGATAGCCCAAATGTCCAAATTCAGAAACGTCATAAGCTAGAGAGGGATCTAGATCATCTCGTCTCTGATCAAGCTTTGCTTGCCTAGTTGGAGGGTAGGCCTGAGAGGTGCTGCACCCTCCCATTTCGAAGCAACACTCCTCGGTTTGATTTGCATTAACAGTGCTGGCACAAGATTGAGAGACCCATATTCCCCAATAATCTGCGAAGGGGTGTCCATATTCTGGATAAGTGTCAAAATCCAAAGAATTGAAATAAAGCCAATTCTTATAACCGATTTCCTTTCCAATCTGATTGGGAACTTCTACGAGATTAAGAACAGAATTTTCCATGATCTGAGGAAATGCCACGACAATATGTTTAACGTTATTTTTTCTGAGTTGATCAAGCGCTTCCCAATATCGATAACCCCATTCAGCTGAAGGCCTATCTCCGTCAGTATCATGAAGGATATTGTAACCTAGGTTCTCACCCCTCATTTCACGTGTTCTTTCCATTTGTGTGAAAGCTGGAGGAGCCGGTCTAACTCTTTCATTGATGACCATGTCGCCAAACCAGCCTCCGAGAATGTTTTCTTCACTTAACTCTGGGTAATTTTCTAACAATGCCTTTTTAATATTCTTGTTAAGGGTAAGCGTGTCATTAATTTTTGGATCAAACACTTCATTGCCCGATAAAATACCGTGATTCACCATAAGCACAGCGGTGTCCTTAATTGAAATATCTTTGTTAAATTGAGCTGCAATGCCATCGGCTTGGAATTTAGCCAACCTCATATCCTCTATAACAGGATTGGGGTAATCGGAAAATTCTACTATAGGATTAAGCTCAGGCTTACCTTTAGACCGCGTCCACCCAGAAGGGTCTTGTGGGTATGATTTCACCATCAGATTGTCAGGATCATTGACCCATTCAATAACCACGTTATCCCCGGTGGTTTTGTTGTGCTCATCAATGACGTTTCTGCCGCAGTATAAACGTCAAAGGATTTTGAGAAACGAGCTCCGGCAGTCGTTAGATCCACCATAATGAATCGCTCAACCCCCACCTTTAGGAGCCTTTCGATGGGCCCATCAATATCGTAACGATTAGGATCGCAAAATAACCAAGACCAATCCCCTTTCCCACAAAAAGCAAGTATTGAACCGTCTTCAGTTCCGGGGTAATACAACATTCTCGGATTAGCCAACTCTTTAATATCAGGGCTCAACCAAGACATCTTATCGACAATAAAATCAATTTCGTATTGATCTTCATAATCGGTCATGATTTCAACCAAATGCTCGGTCAGTTCAGCCTTAGATTTTGGGTACGGATCAACACCTCCGATCCGCTCATACTCAAAAGAATATTTACCCGTCTCTTTTGGTGCGTTTCCAAAAACCAAGAGTTGTGGCCAATAATCAGGATTCCATAAAATACGCTGATAGACCGGGCTATTTTTATCGTAGGAAAATATTTGGACTGTGGAATCCCAAACCTGTTGCTCTCCATAGGTCTCAAACCCACCGTGTGAGACATAAAGCACCCCTACCCTTGGTCGTTGCTTGTCCTCAGGGTTGTTGGTTTGTAATTGATCCGAGTATTGAGCACAAGCTGACAAAAAGATTGTCGCCATCAAGGGTATTAAAAATTTATAGTGCCTATTCAATACCTAGTGCTCCTGGGTTCATTAAATTCTTTGGGTCCAAGGATTGTTTTATTGATTTCAATGCATCAGAGGCCAATGGCTGTCTGCCTTTTTGGTATGGATAGCTCTTCCCAACTTGAAAATGAACAGCCCCTAGGTCTGAATATATGTCTTGTATTGACGCTCGAAGCTCGGCAACCAGGGCTCTTCCTTCTTTATTTTCTGGGTAAGTGGGAAGCATATCAAGATACTCTTGATCCAAGTAGAGTTTGTGATAAACCGTCCGCTCATCTTGCCAATATAGAGCTACTTCGTAGAGAAAGCTGTGTGTTGAATAGGTCATATACATAGCACCTGCATAAACTGAGCACTCTTCCATTGCATCTTTCTTCTCCTCGTAGAGATCCATCAGTCGATTGTGCATCTCCTGCATCTTTGAGAACGATAAAAGTCCGTGCATAGGCACCCAACGTTCACCTTGAGGTCCTAAGATTGGATAGAGTGGCATAAAGGGCATAGCCCCTAAAACCGTTGGAATCGTATTGGCTATCTCGGTGCCAAAAGAAGAAACGGCTTTTCTGGTTTGTGCCAGTTTACTTTTGACTTCGCTCATGGAATGGCCTTCAACGACAAAGTGAGCTGAATAATCATAACCGGTTAAGAATCTCTTGCCGGCTATGGCCATTTTGAAGAGCTGAAGAATCGCTTCGAGAGGATTGCGTGCGTTCTTAAAACAGCAAAAGCCGCTTTAAAAGCGTCAGCAATTGAAGTGCTCCCAAGTTGACCCTGTTGTAATTTAGGATCCAGTCCCCAATTACTTGATACTGATTCTTCTCTTGCAGCAGCCGCCATTGCCTGACTCATGGCATCATAACTTTTAAAACCGTAAGAACAGGTAAGACTGTGACTGGGCAATTTAATTAGGCGAAGAGTAATGCTCGCCTTGATGCCCAATGACCCAGCATCACCAGAAAATAAACCGGTTAAATCAGGGCCATAATGCCTAAAGAATGGAGTGCTTTTTTCCATTGAAGAAGAGCCAGTTTTAAGAATTTCACCGCTTGCCAAAACAACGTCATAACACAGGACTGACTCTGGTGAACCCCCGTATCTACTGGTTCCCATGCTGACACTATTTTGCGATGTCGAGCCGCCGACGGTGGCTTTTAACCCTGAGAACGGCCCCCAAAAAGGCGTCCTCAAATTTCTCTCGGCAAGCGCTGCAGCCATTTCTGCCCAAGTAACTCCTGGTTCAACGGTGATAAACATATCCTCTTCGTTGATCTCGATAATCTTATTGAGTCGAGAGGTATCGATGATAAGTGATTGAGCGGTAGCCGGTAGGTAAGCGTCTGTATAAGATGCCCCTCCTCCACGAGTAATAACCGCAACATCTAAACCGGTTGTAACCCTCACAGCCTCTTGAAGCTCTTCTACTGAGCCCGGTTTAATAACAGCAATTGGAGTTTCAATTGACCTGTAGACATCCATCGAATAAAAAGCCAGCGATTCTTGATCGGTTAAGACATGATCTTTTCCAACAGCTGCCTTTAGCACTTTAACCAAGTTTTTCTCGATATCAGACATCTCTACTCCTAGATCTCTATTGTCCACTCGTTCCTGTTTTCAGGCAGGGGCTTAAAAATAATTCTATTGTTTATCTTTGCCATTCTACTAGCAAAAACATCTCTTAAATTGCCTTGCCATGTCAGAACAGTCAAATCCATTGAAAGATTAATTAAATCTTCCTCAAAATCATATCCTAACAAATCATTTGTCACTAGCTGCAATCGATCTCCACCTTTTAATAATTCAATAGCTTTGTTGTGAACTGACTCAGCTTCAATATCTGGCAGTCTCCCCAATGCACTTGAAACTTGTGACTTATACCACGGAAAATATAGTTCACTATCACGTGCAAAATACCATGCTTTGAGAAGATGTTCGCCATAGGATGTTGGGGTAATATCGGGAATATAAGACTCTTTAAATTCTTCCTTCTCTTGATCATTCAAAAACCATGGGTCCAATGCCGCCAAGCGATCAACACTTAATTCTCTGCTCTCTGCAAGTCGCAAAGCTATCGGCAAGCTGCCACCAACAGCCAGTACACTAATTCGCTCTACCTTCAGGTTTTTCAAGGCTTCCCGTATCATCCTAGCAATCGACTGCGGGGAATAATTGCTTAAATGACTAGGCCCTGTCTCTCCATGACCAGGAAGGTCGATCATTAACTTCAATGAAGCATTCTTGATCCCTTCAGAGTATCTGCGAGAACTTTTAGACGACTCACCAAGATCGTGCAGAACCAAAACTATATTGTCCTTGTCCTCGCCCTCCGAGCAATAATAAAGAGGACCATAGGTTGTGGGAACAAACCCTTGCTTTCCTGATTTTAAATCCACTGAAGATGAAATTTTGATCTCCCCATTGTTTGCAGAGTGTTCTTTGAATATATCTCTTGATCTTTGTTCCACAGCAATGGGGTCAGGCAGAAGCTCAATCACAACATTTTCTGGAAGATTATCAAGTCGTTTAGGGTGGTCAGCTATAGGATCTCCCTCATAATTAATCAGATAGGTCGGAATTTTCAACTGCTTGATTCGATCTCTAGACGGGTATAAAAAAGCAGCTTTATAAGCTGTTTGAGACTCTGCATTTGAACGAACTAAATCTAATACATAAGGCTGTAAAAATTCTGGCGGGGGAAGATCGAGTGCCATCCTGCTGCTTGCTTCTTTTTTAAACCAAGGAAAGAAAATCAGCTGATCTCTTATCCTTGACCAAATCCAAGGCATTTGCCCCCCTTCAGGGGTTGGCGAAAACCATTTAGTGTAATGAGCTAATATCTCCTCTTCCTCTTCAGGTTCAAGAACCACCAAACCATTGACAACCACCACATTGCATAGATCCGGGTATAAGCGAGCCAACTCCGTGGCTATAATTGCTCCCGTATGAAAGCCATAAAAACAAGCTTTATCTATTGCCAATGCATCTAGGAATTCTTTCAAAGCTTCGGCGTATTCAGTTATGTCTGGTTTAATATCATCTACAAAATCAGATAACCCAAACCCGGGTGTGTCTGGAGCAATAACGGTAAATTCATCACTAAATTGCTCAATCACTGAGGCCATCTCAGCAGAAGAAGTAGGACTTTGATGCAAAAGAACCAGTATCGGTCCCGAGCCAGAAACTCGATAATGGACTTGTCGAGAGCTCAAATTTACAAACCGTCTCTCAATGGAAATATTTTCGACTGATTGATACATGCTATGGGGGCTTATTATAGCTGTATATTCTCTTTAAATAACTCTCTATGTATCAAAACTCGTATCTGACAATTAGGCCCATGTGTCTAGGATCTCCCTGACGCTCAAACAAGGTGGCGGGGAAATCAGGAGGAACATTCCCAAAATAGAATCCACGGAGTGAAAAATATTCATCAAAAATATTCCTGACCCAAAATTCGTATTTCCATTGATCTCGTTGATAACCGAGAACTATATTTCCGAGCGTGTATGCGGATGATTTATTATTATGAGAATCAGAGTAATAAAAGCTACTCTTGCCGTTAATACCCATACTTAAATAGATGTCATCAGTGACAAACCATTTCATGCCCGCTGCATAAGAGGTTCTGGGTGCATGAGCTTGGTCTCTGCCTTCCAAGGTAATGTTAGACCCGTGCTCAGTAACTTTTGTTCTTAACAGGCCAACGGATGCGTACATACTCAGTTGATCGCTCGGATTTGATTTTACAGTCATCTCAAGACCATAATTCTTTCCGCTGGCAGCGTTCTGTGTCAAAAAAGTAAAGGTGTTGGGATCGCCAGGATCTACTTGGGTTGAAGCCATAACCTGTTGATCTTTTCGGTCAGAGTAAAAAATGACCATATCGATCCCAGTGTTTGACTCTGAGAATTGATGATTGACTCCAATCTCATAATTCCATAAGTATTCCGGCTCATAAACAAGGGTGTCATTGAATGACTCAATCGATAAACCCGTGCCTAAATTGAACCCTCCTGATTTAAAACCCCTGCCAATACTTGCATAAATATTAGTGCTCTGATCCCATTGATTGATTAGAGATACCTTGCCGCCAAACATCTGATCACTCGGTGAGAAAGACTCACCAAATGTGTCTGAATAATCGGCCTCCCAGTCCTCCCATCGCAAGCCAAAACTCAGTCTCATGGATGGGGAGAGCGAATAGTCAAAACTCCCAAAAATAGCTTTATTCTCTGACGCATAATCTCTGGTCGCAGACACATCCTTAAAATAGGGAGGCCAGGGACTAAATGGGTCGATATAAGTGCCGAGATCTCTAATATCATTGCGCTCATTCAGTTTTAGATAATAAGCTCCAATCACCCAGGCAAAATCATCGTCTAATGTCTTATCTAGAGGCTCAGATAAGACTCTGAATTCCTGATTAAAAGATCGCCTTGAACGCTGTGTTTCAGAAAAGAAATCATAAGTATAAGGACTGTTGGAGTCAGGATTACCCCAATCAGCATCGTAACTGACTGTAACATCGGAATTAGTGGCACTGGTTAAGCTTTGAACAATAGCATTTGTGGCTTGATGATTGATCTTTAAGCCATAAGCTCTGGTGTCTTGAGAATCTAATCCTGGCTTATCAGATAGTGTGTTCAAACTGCCATCGATGTTCCAAGTATCCGATGAGGCATCAAAATCAGAGTTGAGTAAAAGAAAACTCAAATCTGTTATTTCACTTAATTGCCAATTTAGCTTTAAACGTCCTGTAAGTTCTTCTTTGCCTGTGGTGTCATCACGATTAAGGTATAGATTTTTTCTAAAGCCGTCGGTCTCATCTTGTCGCAATGACACTCTGTATTTAATGGCTGTGTTACCCTCAAAAGGACCGCCAAAAGCTAAGCCAATATTTCGTATACCATCGCTTCCCAGGGTTAATTCAGATAATCCTTCGAAGGAGTCAGACGGTTCTTTAGATCGCATGTAGATCATGCCAGCTAGAGCATTCGCACCCATTCTAGAGCCCTGAGGTCCGCGATGTACCTCGACTTGTTCCATGTCAAAACTACTAGCAACCCCACCTTGACCGGAGAAATCAATATCATCAATTATGAATCCCACAGAGCTATTCGGTGTGCCTTCATACCCTGATCGTTCTCCAATGCCTCTTATTTGAAAGTATCGTGGCCTGCCATCACTAACTGCCATATTAAGATTAGGCACAAGAAACGTCAGTTCTTCAAAATGTTTCATTGGTTGATCTTGTAATTGTTTTTCCTCAAGCAGCAACAGACTACCGTCATTTTCTTCAAGTAGAGTTTCCCGGTAGTTGGCTTTAACTATAATTTCCTCAATACTGTCTGCAATTACAGGGGCTGCAAAGAGTGATGCTGTATAAATTAATAGGACTGAAAAGAGTCGAAATGATAGATTGGTCATGGTATTCCTCCGCCATAATTATATGGATCAGGTTCTAAGGGTTTCCTTAAGAATCTCAGGCGTTTCAGCCACCCCTTACCTTGCTGTCATCATAGTATAATTGCCTAAGTTTTGCTAATGTTGTGATTTATTTTAGAAACTCTAATAACAGATGAATATTAACTACAAAGCTTTCCCGGTTGGCCCATTGCAATGCAACTGTACTGTCGTTGGTAATACCGAAACAGGAAAAGGTTACATCATTGATCCGGGTGGCGATCCAGAGATGATTATGCAAACGGTGAATGAGATGAATTTATCCATTGAAGCTATTTATCACACCCACGCTCATTTTGATCATTTCTTAGCTTCAGCTGAAATCAAAGAGAAAACTGGTGCACCTATTTTCCTTAATGAAGCTGATCGATTTCTTTGGGACAGCTTAGAAATGCAGTGCAACTATTTTAATATTGATTTCAAGCCAACCCCTCCACCAGATTTCAATATTGAAGACCAACAGGATCTAGAACACTGTTCAGGAGTTTGTCTTCTTACCCCTGGTCATACTCCAGGATCTGTCAGTTTCCATTTCGACTCAGCAAAACTTCTGGTTGCTGGGGATACACTATTTCAAGGCTCTGTGGGTAGAACTGATCTACCAGGTGGTGATTTCAAAATGCTGAAGGATTCGATACAAAATAAAATTTATTCCTTGGATGAAGCGACTAATGTAATCACTGGGCACGGTCCAGAAACCACCATTAGAAGAGAAATGGAAAGCAACCTGTTTATCAGGCACGACAGTTAACTAGTAGCTCAATTCTCTTTGGATTTCATAAAATACGATTGAATAAGAAAAGATAAACCCATACCAATCATCAATGTTAATACCGATAACTTTCCACGATGCGGGGTTTCACTGGTCCATGTTCCAGTCGATTCAAGCCAGAATAATATATAAATAGAGATCAATAATGGGGCAAATGCAATCAGGATCTTAATCGCTGTAATCGCCTTTATTTTAAGGGTATCGAGCATAAAAAAATACTACCATGAAATATAGGCATCGTATACGATGGAAATATGGTGATTAAGCCTAAATCGTTGTTAAAAAATAAAGCTCTCAATAAATGGAACTTGTTCTGGCTGATCTCTGGTCCAATATCAATATTCATGATTATCAACTTATTGGCAGTTGATACCTCAACTGGGGCTGGAATTTCAGAAATGATTCAGTTTTCAGTTCGTTGGGCAGTTCCCTTTGTCTATCTAGTGATAGCAACCTCCTCTGTTCAAATCCTTTTTCCGGGACCGTTCTCTAGATGGTTGATGCGAAATCGAAAATACATTGGATTATGCTTTGCTGTGGCCATGGCTTGGCAGGCTTTGTTTATATTCATAATGTCCTATTTCTTTCATGAATATTACTATTCTGATGTTTACTACTTTCGTGATGAAATCGAAGGAAGCATTGGCTATATCTTCCTTCCTGCCATGGTCTTAACATCGTTTAATTTTGGCAGTAAATTATTGACTCCTAAGCAATGGAAATTATTGCACACCAGCGGCATTTATTTCTTGTGGGCCTATCCGTTCAGTGTCTATTGGTGGAACCTCTACTACTACGAGAACCCTGTTCTGATTGACTACGTGTTTTACTGGGTTGGTTTTGTAGCGTTTGCCTTGAGAATAGTTGCCTGGGGGAAACAGCGATATGAACTAAGCAAGAGAATTGACCCCAACTACAAAACACCCATTGAATCTAAGATGCTCGGTGGTTTATTTATAATATTTGGTCTGCTGGTCTCAGCATCTGGACTCTATTGGCAAGATCTCATTACCTCCTTATTCACCTGCTTCAGCATGGTCCGCCGAACTTGAGCTTTGGCTGCCTTTTTGGCCTTTTGAGCCCTTTCTGTCGCTCTTAGTCATCGGGATTGGTGCCTTGCTCATTACAAGGGGACAAACCACAGAAAGTCCAGTTCTAGCAAAAGGTTCCTAATCTAGGGCAGAGAAAAGATATTAGAGCGGCTTTTTTGTTATCGGGATAAGTTTTACGGTTGATGTTGCAGATGCAACGATCGTTCCTTCTTGGGTTAATGTGCTAGACATGTAGGCGATACTTTTGCCTAGACGTAGAACTTTTGACTCAGCGTAAAGCATGCCCGGATGGGCTGGCTCTAAAAAGCTTACGTTGATGTCTAGAGATA
Organism: Woeseia sp.; assembly: GCA_019653755.1. Taxonomy (GTDB): domain Bacteria; phylum Pseudomonadota; class Gammaproteobacteria; order Steroidobacterales; family UBA11654; genus CACPJA01. The sequence goes on from BPCL01000004.1 coordinate 58,563, forward strand.
CTGGATTGAATTTGAAATCCAGTAAACCAATTAATAAAAGTGCCATGGAAGCATCCATCATTCCTGTGACAAAACCACCTTGGACAATTTGTGCTTCTGAATGGCAGAATTCCGGGACAGCTTCAAACTCAAGGATTGCGATCTCTTTTGATGAATCAAGCTTCACGCTCCTAAAGTTCATTGAATCAAGGCTAGGAGGTCTATTGGCGTCTAATAATCTCAGTTTTTCCTGTTCGTTCATGATGCATCCCTTAATTTAAATTCAATAATTTACCCGCCGATGTAATACATTTCTACCTTCTCTTCATCTGCATCATTTTGCTTAAGGTATCTCAGTTCGCTATAGCGATTGTCTCTTTTTCGCCAAATAGAGACTAACCTGTCCTCAATCTCATAATCGTCCATGCCAGATCTGATCCAAGATTTTATATCGGCGCCAGTAGAAGCAAACAAACAGTTATATAATTTACCATCTGAGGATAATCGGGCCCTTGTGCAGCCACCACAAAATGGATTAGTCACAGAGGAAATAAAACCAATCTCAGTTCCTAAATCATCAAAGATATACCTTGAAGCCACTTCACCTTCATAATTTTCTTTCATTGGGCTTATCGGCCATTTATTTGAAATTAATTCAATTATCTCAGAACTTGGAACAGTTTCTTTTTGCTGCCATTGATTGATATTGCCAACGTCCATGTATTCTATAAACCGAAGGATGACTGGTTGATCTTTAAAGTAATCCACCATGTTAAGAATGTTCTTATTATTAACTCCTCTCTTGATCACAGCATTGATTTTAATTTTCTCAAAACCAGCAACTTGTGCTTCACTAATCCCATCAAGAACCCTTTTAATATCACCTCTATTACCGGTCATCAGTCTAAACTCATCGGGATCTATAGAGTCTAAACTTATTGTTATTCTATTGAGTCCAGAGGCTTTTAGCTCATGAGCGTATTTTTTTAATAAAACGCCATTTGTGGTTAGTGCAATATCATCAACTCTGTCAAGTGTCGATAAGTCACCAATAAAATCAGTGAGGTTCACTCTAAGAAGCGGTTCACCTCCTGTGATTCTTATTTTGCTAACACCAAGTTTGGTGAATATTTTTACTAAACGAAACATCTCATCAAAACTAAGCCGTTCTTTTGAAGGTAAGAATTTAAACCCTGGGTGAAACTTATCCTCTGGCATGCAATAGACGCATCTGAAATTGCATCGATCCATAACTGAGATTCTAAGATCTTTAATTGCTCTTCCCAATTGATCTCTAATGGGTGGTAAATGTGAAACTCTCTTCATTGTCTAGCTAGCCTTGATTAATCAATTCCATAGGTGAAATGTATTCATAGCCATGCTCTTCTGCAACAGCGGCTATAGTTAGATGTCCATTGCAAACACTTAATCCCTCACAAAAACCGGGATCGTCTCTAAGGGCATCTTTAAACCCATTATTGGCAAGCTTTAATATGTAGGGGAGCGTAACTTCGTTGAGTGCGTATGCAGATGTCAATGGAACTGCTCCAGGCATATTGGCAACACAATAATGGATAACATCTTCTTCTAGATAAGTAGGCTCGGAGTGAGTAGTTGGCCGACTGGTTTCACAGCACCCGCCTTGATCGATCGCCACATCGACAATAACTGAACCTGGCTTCATGGATTTAATCATTTTTCTTGATATGATTTTTGGTGCTGAGGCGCCTGGAATAAGAACAGCTCCAATAACCAGATCGGCTGCCTCAATAAAAGCTCTGTTATTTTGATCGTTAGCTAGAACAGCATTTAATCGATCACCAAAAACTGATTCTAAATAATCTAGTCTTCTTGCTGATTTATCTAGAACAGTAACATTGGCCTGCATGCCTATAGCTATCTCTATGGCATTTATTCCAACCACACCTCCGCCAATAACCACAACTTTGGCAGGCTCCACGCCTGTTACCCCACCCATCAAAAGGCCCCTTCCACCTTTCGCTTTTTCAAGACAACTTGCACCGGCCTGCACCGCCATCCTGCCAGCCACTTCACTCATGGGAGTAAGCAGTGGGTAGGACCCATCGTTCGCTTTTACCGATTCATAGGCAATCGCTTTTGAGCCCGATGCAATAAGTGCCTTTATTTGTTCTGGGTCAGGTGCTAAATGCAAATAAGTAAAGAGTATTTGATCTTCTTTAAGTAAGGCGCATTCATCCAATTGAGGCTCCTTAACTTTAATTATCATCTCCGCACGATCAAATATCTCTTCTCTGGTTTCCGCAATAACTGCGCCCGAATTTATATATTCTTCATCGGTCTTACCAATGCCATGGCCCGCTTCTGTGAGAATCATGACCTCATGACCTGCTTCAGTTAATGCAAGGACGCTTTCTGGGGTTAAACCAATTCTGTATTCATCTGGCTTTATCTCCTTGGGCACACCTATTAGCATTAATTTCTCCTAATCAACCGTTGGCATCGCCAAATTTATATCCTGATCTTCATCGATATCAGGCCAGCGAGTGGTCACTGTTTTAGTTCTTGTGTAAAAGCGAACACCGTCCATACCATAGATATTAGATGCTCCATAGATTGAATCTTTCCAACCTCCAAAAGAATAGAACGATAAAGGCACTGGAATCGCTACATTAATCCCAACCATGCCAACTTGCACAGAGTTCACAAACTCTCTAGCTGCAGAACCTTTGGAAGTAAATAAGGCAACTCCATTGCCAAATTGATGTTGATTGGCCAGTTCCATAGCTTCTGAAAAATCTTTGACTCTTAGCATCACCAGCACCGGCCCAAATATCTCATCAAGATAAATACTCATGTCACTTTTTACATGATCAAATAATGTTGGACCCAGAAAGAACCCTTTATCTTGGGAAGTGACCGGATGTTGTCTGCCATCAAGCAGAAGATCTGCGCCTGAATCTTGTCCCTGTTGGATATAATCCATGACTTTTGCTTTATGCTCAGCTGTTATTAATGGCCCCATGTCATTCTCAGAGTTTTGCCCTGGGCCAATCTTTAATTCTTTTGCCTTGTCTAACAATTTATCTTTTAGGGAATCTGCAACACTGTCAATAGCAACAACAACTGAAATGGCCATGCATCTCTCACCAGCGGACCCGTATGCAGCTCCAATAATAGAATTAGCCGTTTGCTCAATGTCCGCATCAGCTAAAACGATGGCATGATTTTTTGCACCACCCAGAGCTTGAACCCTTTTGCCATTGTCTGAAGCCTTGCTATGAACATATTGAGCAACCGGTGTTGACCCAACAAAACTAAATGTCTTGATCGAGGGATGCTCTAGGATTGCATCGACTATTTCTTTATCGCCATGCACCACATTCAAAACCCCATCTGGCAATCCTGCTTGTTGCATCAACTCAGCCAATTTCATTGAACAAGATGGGTCCTTTTCAGATGGCTTGAGAATAAAGCTGTTGCCACAAACAATCGCGATTGGAAACATCCACATCGGCACCATTGCTGGAAAATTAAACGGGGTTACGCCAGAACAAATGCCAATGGGTTGGCGGATGGAATAACAATCAACACCTGTACCGACCTGCTCACTATACTCTCCCTTCAAAAGGTGTGGGATACCGCAGGCAAAATCAACCACCTCTATACCTCTTTGAAGCGAGCCAGCTGCATCAATCAGCACTTTGCCATGCTCAAGAGTAATCAATTCAGTTAGTTCTTCTCTATGGCTCTCAAGAAGTTCTTTGTATTTGAACATAACCTGCGCTCGTTTGGTTATTGAGGTTTTTGACCAAGAAGCATAAGCACCTTCAGCTGCAATAACCGCCTCCTCTAGGTCCTTCTTATTGCCCATCGGTAACTTTGAAATAACTTCTCCAGTAGCAGGATTGAAAACATCGCCGAAGCGATCAGAACTCGATGACTTAAAAGAGCCATTAATCCAGTGATCGATAATTTTCTGTTCCATAATTCGGGCTTATTTAGTCAATGGCAGCTATTGATTCTTTAAGCGTCTGTACCGCGGTTTTTACCTGTTCCTCAGATGCTATTAATGGTGGGCATAAGGCTACCGTGTCTCCTGTTGTTCTGACCAGAACTCCTCTCGAGTAACATTCCCTAAAGACACTAAGAGCTCTTGCTGTGGGTTTGCCTTCGATCGGCTCTAATTCAATTGCACCTAACATGCCAAAATTTCTAATGTCAATGACGTATTGAGAGCCTTTAATAGTTTGTAATTCTGATTCCAGAATTGGTGCTAACTCGCTTGCTCGTTGAAACAGGCCCTCCTCTTGATAAACCTCCAATGCAGCAACTCCAGCAGCAGCTGCAAGCGGGTGACCTGAATAGGTATAACCGTGAAAAAATTCAATGCTGTCTTCAGGGCCTGTCATAAATGTATCGTAGATTTCCTGCTTAACCAAGACACCTCCCATTGGGACCATCCCACTGGTCATGCCTTTAGCGATGGTCATAATATCTGGTGAAACATTAAATGATTCAGCACCAAAACTCTTGCCGGTTCTGCCAAAGCCTGTAATCACCTCGTCGAGAATCAATAAGATACCGTGCTCATTACAAATCTCTCTTATGCGATCCAGATAACCGACTGGAGGAATTAAAACGCCTGCTGATCCAGCTATCGGCTCCATAATCACCGCAGCTACTGTTGAAGGATCATGTAAGGCTAAAATTTCTGACAATTCATCTGCAAGATGAGACCCCCATTTAGGTTGACCAATAGAATAAGCATTGTGTTCAAGATTATGGGTATGCTTGAGGTGATCCACACCGGGCAACATTGACCCAAACATTTTTCGATTGGGCGACATTCCGCCAACTGAAATCCCTCCAAAGCCGACACCATGGTAACCCTTCTCCCTGCCAATTAATCGAGTTCGGTGACCTTCCCCTCTTGACCTATGGTAAGCCAAAGCAATTTTCAAAGCTGTATCAACAGCCTCGGAGCCAGAATTAGTGAAAAAAGCATGGGTTATCCCTTCAGGCGCGATACTGACCAATTTATTTGCCATTTCAAAAATTTTTGGATGGCCAAGTTGGAAAGCTGTCGCGTAGTCGAGTGTTTCTGCCTGTTTTTGAACCGCTTCAACAATTCTAGGGTGGCAATGACCGGCATTACAACACCATAGACCTGACACTGCATCTAATAACTGCTCATCTTCATGAGTGGTATAGAACATACCGCTAGCTTTTTTAAACAATCGTGGGTTTTTTTTGAAATATCGATTGCCAGTAAATGGCATCCAATAGGCATCAAGATTAGGCAATTGATTTGACATAAACTAACTCCGTGAAAATATCGCTATATCATACACCATATTTTAGGTGTGTTTCAGCTTGTAATCTAGTGATCATTTGATTCATCATATAGAGTTAGCAATGAGTGATACAGATAAAAAATCAGCAGAATTTATTCCGGTAGCAATCGCAATATTAACGATTTCTGATCGAAGAACCATGGAGAATGATGATTCAGGTGATCTCTTGGTTAAAGAGATCGAAAGTTTTGGACACCTTCTAGAGGATCGAAAGCTTTGCAAGGATGATCGATATCAAATCAGATCTATTCTTTCTGATTGGATAGTTAATGATTCTGTCCAGGCTATTATCACCACTGGTGGAACTGGAATAACCGGCCACGACGGAACACCCGAAGCAGTTGAACCTCTTCTTGATAAAATTATCGATGGTTTCGGTGAAATGTTCAGAAGTCTTTCATACCAGAATATTAAAACTTCCACTCTACAATCCCGAGCACTTGCTGGAGTTGCTAATGGAACATTTATTTTTTGCCTTCCCGGATCACCAGGCGCATGTAAAGATGGCTGGGACTTTCTAATCAAGGAACAATTAGATTCTCGGACTAAACCGTGTAATTTAGTTGAATTAATGCCTAGACTTAAAGAGTAGAAGTATCTGTATGACCCAAGCTGCCTCATTAGAAACCCATATGTTTCCATGCTTAAGTGATAACTATGGCTTCTTAATCCACGATCCAATTCATAAAATAACAGCCACCATTGATACACCAGAGGTAACTGCTATTCAGAATGCTTTGGAGGAAAAAAATTGGTCCTTAACCCATATTATTAATACTCACCATCATTACGATCATGCCGGGGGCAATCTAGAATTAAAAAATATCACCGACTGCCATATTATTGGTCCAGAAGCAGATCAATCGAGAATCCCAGGAATTGACCAAACCATTGCTCACGAAGAAGAATTTCAGTTTGGCGAACATAAAGTAAAGGCCTTCCATACCCCAGGTCATACTCTAGGACATATGGTTTATCATTTTGAAGAACAAAGCCTAGCCTTTGTTGGGGATACTTTATTTGCTATGGGCTGCGGAAGGCTCTTTGAAGGAACCCCAGAACAGATGTGGTCCTCACTTAACATCATTAAAGAGTGGCCTGAGAAGACCCAGTTATTTTGCGCTCATGAATACACTCAAGCTAACGCTGAATTTGCCCTTACAGTAGACCCTGATAATGAAGCTTTATTGAAACGAAAAATAGATGTGGAGAATCTAAGAAATAATAACCAGCCAACGGTGCCAACAACTCTAAGCATAGAAAAAGACACCAATCCGTTTTTAAGGGCAAACGATAGCAATATCAAAGCTCATTTAGGTATGTCACAGTCCTCTGATCTTGAGACTTTTGCAGAAATAAGAAAGCGTAAAGACAACTTTTAATTATAATTATTAGTGTGCGCCCGTAGCTCAGCTGGATAGAGCGTGTGGCTACGAACCACAAGGTCGGGAGTTCGAATCTCTCCGGGCGCGCCAAAAGGAGAAAGAAATGCGAAGAATAATTACCGGACATAATAACGAGGGCAAATCAGTCATTAAGATTGATGGGCCGCCACTAAGATCAGTTGGTGAAGATGTTGGAGGCTTATTTGAAATATGGAACACAGATGGAAACCCCATAGATAGTCTAGATGCCATAGACAGGACCGATACAGAGATAATCCTTTCTCCCTCTCCGGGCGGATCAAAATTCAGATACTTCAAAATTAATCCCACACCTGAGGGTGTTCCTAGAGATGTTCTAGAGGAACTTGCAGCCCAAGCATTTAAAAGAGCATTGGTGCGGAGCATGAAAGAGTTGACACCACTAGACACCCGACAATGCATAAAACAAAAACCATTGATTACATCATTCTCTTAGAAGGTGATGTGACCCTACTCTTGGACGATGATGAGGTTCAATTGAAGCCTTTCGATGTCGTTGTGCAAAGAGGTACCAATCATGCATGGATTAATAATGGTTCAGAGCCTGCTTTATTCATTGCGGTTTTAATTGACGCCGATATTACAGAATAGCAATGCTCTATCTGAAAACATTTCTAGGCATTATTTTTCAGGTAAGCTTGTTTGGACTGTTTCTATTATTACCAGCCCCTAATTGGTATTGGCCCGATGCTTTCATTTGGCTGGTGTTTTATTTCCTCTTAAATCTTATTACCTCGTTCTGGATATGCGCCTATTATCCAGAGAGCATGGAAGCAAGATTAGAATCTGATTTTAAGAAGCAACCGAAAAACGACAAAATAGCCACCGCAATAATTATTATTGGCATAGCTCTGGCACTAAATATGATTGCTGTTGATGTCTTCTATCTGAATATTTTTGAAGCACCAAAAGAAGGCAGTCATTTACTTGGCTTAGCTATCTTCACTCTTGGTTATGTCATTATATTATTCACGATGATTCAAAATGAATTTGCCCAATCAGTGGTTAATATTCAAGATGAAAGAGATCAGGTTTTGGTTGATACAGGACTTTATAGCTTTATCAGGCACCCAATGTATACGGGGTTCATGTTTTTCATCTCGGGAATGGCTCTTTGGTTAGGCAGTCTTTTTATGGCAACGCTAGGTACTTTGCTTTTAATGTGTGCCTTCATTCCCAGAATGATCATTGAAGAACAGACATTAGCCAATGAATTAGAGGGTTATGAAGATTATTTGAAAAGGGTTAAGTACAGATTATTACCGAAGATCTTCTAATCACTTAAGAGCAATAGAAGCCTTGCCATCTGTTGCCTCAGATAAATCACCAAACCTTATGCTTCGCCATGCACTAATATCATTTTTTACGTAAGCATTTAAAAATGTGATGCTAGCAGAGGCTGCAATCTCAAGTTCTTCATATTGAGGCGGGCCAGGCACATCAGTTCTACAAATAAGTCCCCCTAAATAATGATCAGCACCATCGATTAAAACATAGTGATGGGGTGCAAAAGATCGGGTCATTGATTTGGGGACCTCATACTTGAAGGGTGCGTTAATGCGACCAGAACCGACATCACTAAAATCCTTAGTCCCTGTTGAAATTAATGTGGGTACTTTTACCCCTTTCCAAGGATCTTCAGGCATTAACGCCATCGTGCTTGGATCACTAATCATCAACAGAACTTTAAATCGAGTCTCATTGGAAGTTTCTTCATAGCCATCCATAGGGTTCACCAGAGTCATCCCAGCAACAATCATAGCCGTTGCTGCCCCCATTGAATGCCCGGCTGCTACCAGTTTAGTGGTATCAAGCTTATTCTCTAGATCTGGAACCAGCTCCTCTATGGAATCTAGAGAATCAACAATAAAACTCATGTCTTGTCTGCGGCTATCTGTCACAAATAGCATTTGCTGATACATTTCTCTCATATTATCGCGTTTTGTAACAAAGCCCAGTGAGGTTGAATCAACATGAGTCGGCTGGATAACGACATAGCCATGACTCGCCCAATAATCAGTGAAACCTTTGTACATGTCTCCCTTGGATCCATTGCCATGGGAAAAAACAATAACAGGAAACCTAGTATCAGCAACAGGATAAGAGACTCTGACAGGTAATTGTTTATTTAATTTTTTGAACTCTAGAGAAAATTCAGCTGTTTTAATGTCATATTGAGGCTCAGAAAAAGAAAATTCATCGTCTAAAACAGAGCAAGATTGAATAGCAGAAAGACACAGCAGTGCAAATACAAACAAAAAATTTCTCTTCCTATAAGTCCATGACATAATTAAATTATAAACATTTTTTACCCACCTTTATCTTTATTTATTACAATGCTTGTCTATGAAAAGAAATATTAAAAAAACCATCCATTGGGTAATTGCGTTCTCAACGATTAGTTTGATTACTGCTTGCTCAGAACCCGAAAGTACCGGAGAAGAAATGTCAATCACTGGCACCATTGTTACCAGTGAGAACTTTGAAGGAAAAACTTTTCACGTATCTATGTTTCATGCCCAGTCTGGGATTGGGTTTCAACAACACCCATTATATGAAATAGAATCATTTACAACTCAGTCACCTAATTTTGAGCATAGCTTTCTATATTCGCCTGAAGGCAATACTGGATTAGTGGTTTATGCTTGGCTAGATAACGATGGAGATGGAATCAACTGTACAGTGTCATCTAGGAACGATGTAGCAGGCGCGGATGTAAACGAAGATTTTCCAAATTCAAAGAAAAATTACTCTATTGAATTAACAGACAAATGTGTCGGACCCGATTGGTTCTATCCTGCTGCTGACTAAGCTTCACTCGTTTGTTTTGGTGTAGGGGCTACCTTGTTAACATAGATAGCAAACAAGGCAACAACGACATTACAAACACCAATAAATATAAACGGCGCAGAAGGATCAATAGCATCAAAGATTCGACCTCCAATCCCCGTTGAAATTAAAATTCCAAGGGCTCCAGCGAGATTAAATACTGCAACGATAGCTCCCCGTTTCATTGGGGGTGCTTCCTGACCCAATAGTGTGGTTGCTGCAAAAAAAGCGCATTGTTGGCCAACACCAAGCAGCATAAAGAGCGGTCTATAAGTTGGGTCAAGCACATTACCAACAAAGAACATTGACAGATAACCTGCTGCTGCTAAAGCCATGCAAACACTTACAGCAATGATGCGATCAACTTTATCAATTAGATAACCGATGATTGGAGAAGCGATAAGAGCAGATGTGGAGGCTGTGACAAATATTAGTCTCGCCGCCTTTGTGGCTTCAGAAGTTGTCATGCCCATATCAGTCCCAGCCGCAACTCCCCAAAGGACTAAGAAAGTCCCAAGAATAACCAAATCACTTCTTGCTACAAAAGCAGCAGCATAGGCTAATAATATCCTCGGATTTCTGCTCTCCTCGAAGCCAGATTTTACCTGTGTCAAATAAGGGATCTTTTTCTGTTCTTCTGTAGGGGTGCCTTTTTGCAAGCCAAAGGCGACAACAATGGCCGTGGTTAGACACATGCCTGCAACTACCCACATTGCATATTTTCCAGCTGTAATTTGGTCGTAGCCCATCTGTGCAAAGTTTTCTGGCAAACGAGCAAAAACCAAAGAAACAAGAATCACTCCCGTGGCATTGAGTATGCCTGTGACAGCTAGCATCTTGCCTCGCGTTCGATCCTGAGGGTAGTCTGCGTTTACGGTTCCCAGCATTCCTGTGGCCGCACCCATACCAATGGCATAAATGACTCTATAGACAGTTAATTCGCCAATCCCAGTTGCTAGGGGGTAAAGAAAATAAGACAGCCCCATTGCAGCCATACCAAAAGAATAGACTTGTCGCCTACCTATCTTGTCGGCTATCAGTCCGACTGGAAGAAACACCATTAATAATGCTATTTCTGCAACAACCTGAAGATCGCCTACAATTGTCCCTATTGATTCACGTTGATACTCGAGATTCTCGATAAGCACATAAGTGGTCGCGTAAGAGATAAAAGTTAATAAACCGATGGTAGTTAGTGCGCCATAACAGAGTGAGAAAAAATTAGTTTTAGTAACCCCCTCAACCAAATCAATTCTAAATTTACCTTTGGGTAAAAAGTTTAAACTCACGTATGACTGACTCATGTAATTCCCCTATGATATGAAGTGTCGAAAAAAACTATCAAAGATTATAAACTTCTTATCTTTGATGAGTAAAGAATAGATGACAGATAATAAAAAAATTGAGCGCATTATTTATTCTATCTTCAATGCCTTTAAGGCTGGAGAGACAAATGCAATTGAAGGGTTTCTTCATGATGATGCAACTGTTTGGGATGTTTTTACGCCTGATTTGATCAAAGGTAAAAGTCAATTAAAGGAATTCCATAAAAGAGACCAAGATCAGAAAGATTCTCGAGGGGCCTTATCAATCAATATAGAAAAACCACTCATTAGCATCAGAGAAAATTCAGCCATTGCTTTGTACTATCTGGATTTCTCATACCAAGAACCCAATGCGATTTCTGGACGAGTAAGAATCACTGATATCTTTTCAAGAGATGGAATAGAATGGAAAATTATTCATCATCATGAAGGAATGGTTCCAAAAAACACCACATAATTTATAATCACAATTTAGGAAATTAAAATGATAAAGACAGTAAGAATTCTACTTTTATTTGCCGGTATATGGCTCATAACATTATTTACCTTTAGGGTCATTAATACTGACAAGGTGGCAGTAATAGTAACCGATTGGGGACAACCTGAAGGCTTCTCAGACAGCTATTATCAAGGCATTGCTCAAAGAAGCCGTATTGGTATACAAGCAGCTAGCGCGAATCAAGTATGTACAGAAAATTTCGTAGGTGATTACCCGTATCGTTCTTCAATGGGAAGCTACCCGCATGTCAGTTCTTTTTTAACAGATGGCTTTGAAGATTATTATGATAATTATGGAATGTATCGTTTTGATGCCGATGCCAATCTCTATATTAATGTTTTAGATGAGTCAGTCACACTCACCAAAGAAACCGCAGACAAGTTTGAGAAAATAAAGCTGACCGGTTCAGGTGACGGCTACGGAAGAAGGAATATCTTAACGGTTGACCCAAGAAACGGGGTTGATCCACTGCCCAATTATTTCAAAATCCTTGCGCCAAATGGAATTCAAGATGTGCGGGAACAAGATGTGGCGTTCTACCGAAGAATTAACAAACTCTTAGGGGCCGAAACAGAATCCACCGGAATGCACCCAATGACTGATTTTATGGAACTCTATCTCACTGGCTTCATGAAAGAATACTTTGGTAATGACGTCAAGATTAGGTTTGGAATGTATGAAAAAAACTCAGGTTATTCCGCAAGACATGATGATGTAGCTTGGGCAATGGCAAGATGGGGAGGTTTTGAGCACATGCTACTGACCCGGGAAACAACTGATCATAATTTCTATGCAAACCATTTCATGACTAGAAATAAGGTTGCTTACAAACTCTGTAATTCTGGATTATCAAACCGCGTGGATCTCAAGCAAATCCGACAGGTTGGCAGAACTCCAGAATATAACTTAATGCTGATCCATAATATGGAGCGCTACCTGGAAGAGTTCTCAGATGATGAAGAGATTTCTCTCATTTATGCAACTTACGGCTTACCCTGGCCTGGAAGAAACCCTGAAGGACCTCTCGGCGCACCCCACCCATGGATTAAAGAGGTTTATCATGAAAATGCCTTTAATAATTATCTTAGCTTTAAGCGATATGTCGAGGCGTATTATAGCCAAGAGAATGGCGGACGCTGGAACATCAACTTCAATCGACTGGATGGATTTGGAGGAAATGACAGTCGAACCAATAGCCTATATGGATATTCAAGATTCCCCAGCCCTATTTTCGGACACCCAGATGATGAACTCCGTTTCGAAACCATCCGAGATCAACTCGAGCAAGCGATCAGGGTTGAAGAGCGAAAAAATATTATCATTGTTCCTTCCCATTGGTATTACAACGGCCAAGACACTTCACTGAAAATCAGAGAACTTAATAATCTACCGCTCAACACCATAGAAGAAATGAACGCAGGAATTTTTGATATTTCTTGGTGTGAGATGTACAACTCTGATGGGTCATTAACGCAATTACTTGATCGTGGTCTGGACTGCCCAGAAGGTTATACAAAGATCACATTAATGGAAACATTTGATGAAGTTAGAGAAGAATTTAATATTGGTTATGCGCATCGAATCAGAGGTGGTATTGAGCAATTTGGTGTGCTTCCTGATTTGGGTATTGAAATTTTAGCTCGTGGTCCTGTCTCTTATCTTCAGGGTGGAGCTATTGAGGTAACAGAAGGAAAACTCAAAGGAACTAAGCTTTTTGTAAGAAAGGATGCTCATCCGGGAGAGCCTGAATCTTATAGCTATAAAACTAGCTATAGGCATCAGAACTCAAGAGATCCCAATATCGGTGAAAATGCCGTAAGGCCTTTTAATGAATTTGGAAATTATGATGATCATTTAATTAGTGCGTGGTTTGATTTCAATGCAATGATCGGTACTCAAAGTAAAAGCAAACCAGATCAAGAAATGCCAAAATTGAGTAATGCTATTTCAGAATCAGTTTATATTGGGCCTTATAGGACATTATTTAACTCACCAGCAACAATCACTATCCCAATCGATACAGATAAAGTAACTGATCCTAATAAAATACAAGCTTATATTTTTAATGACTTATCTGGCGAATATGAGCCAGTTTTCAAAGTCCCTGGAGGACAAAATATAAGGGTTAATTTAGACAAAGGTTCCGTTTCGTTTGATACTCAAGTTCTCGGTATCTTTGCTGTTGGAAAATAAAAAAAGGGGCAGTCTTTTGGAGGCCTGCCCCTTTTCCTATGGGGGTCATAAGGTTCAGAACTTATAAGTAGCCCTAACCCCTACAACTCGTTTGTCAGCTAAAGAAACTGAGAGTATTCTAGGTCCGGCTGCAGTAGTAGCGCCATCACCAAAACCACCCGTGATTCCAGATAAGTCATACATCTGTTGCAGTCCTTTAGGCTGATCGTCATCGAGGCAGTTCGTGCAATACGCTTCTACCCTGAAATTACCTGTTTCAATACCGGTCCTTAAATTGAATTTTTGTCCAGAACCAGTATGAGCAAGCATGGCATTGGATGCATACATTTTTCCTGTATAGAGATAATCTACTCTTGTGAACCTTGTCATTTCAGCATTAACCTCTTTCGAATAATTTGCAGACAAACTTCCACTGTTTTTAGGGTATCGAGAAAACTCATTACCAATAACAGCGTTTCTATCTCCCATCAAATCAAAGGTATCTGCACTTTGGAAACCTGATTTAATTTCACTGTCATTCTTAGCAAAAGTAAAATCCAGTGACCAAAAATCATTAAGCAGAATAGTACCATCAAGCTCTATGCCTGAAAGCTCGGCTTTTCCGCCTTGAGAAGTGGTGTTACCACTTAGTACTGCAGGCAAGCCATCATCGCCAGTGTATCCCACTGAGAATAATGGAGTGTGAACATTATCAAGGTCAGTTTGATAGAAAGCTAATGCTATAAAGCCTCGACCATCCATGATGCTGCTTTTAATTCCAAATTCAATATTTTCAGAAGTTTCCTCATCAATCTTAACTCCTGCTCCACCTGTTTGTGCTTTAACTTCTGCCAGTTGACTCTCTGAGAGTGATGCTAGTGCAGGATTAAACAAACCCGGTAAAGTTCCTTCTGAATAACTGAAATAAATAGTTTGTCTATCATTAGGCTTATAATCTAGGATTACTCTAGGGAGCGTAGATTTGAAGTTAGCTTGCTGAACATTGACTGGCGAACCTACAACTTTAGGAGTTCCAGTGTAGGGGCCTAGACCACCTGAAGTTACATCATCATCTTGTTTCCGTACATCAAGGCTGAGTGTTAAGTTATCTGAAATATCAGCTTCAATGGAAGCGTAATACGAAGACGTATTCACTGTGTCCCATTTGAAGTCATTATTATTGGAAGTTACATCTCCGTAATTTCCACAGACATTACTACCGGCCAAGGTACCACCGAATAAATAATATGGGTTGTAGCAGACAGGGGTTGTCAAAGTAGAGTTATCAAGCCCATCATTCGGATAATAAACAATCATAGAGCCAATATTTTGTGTGAACCAATCCATATCAACATCACTGTAACCAATCATCCATCGGAATTTTTGATCCTGAGATGAACTCAATCTGAATTCTATTGAGCTATCTTGCATTGAATTCATTCTTAGATCAGAGGCATCTGCTGGGTGATTAGCACCCCAAGATCCAAACATTCCTCCGCCCATTCCTTGCAGATAGAGTCCTTCAGTTACTCTTCGATCTAAATCGTTATGACTGCTATAAGCATTCTCATGGTCAGCTGTAATAATATTTAAATTCATGCCGTTATCAAAATTAATATCAATGGCAATACTTAATTCTTCAGCTTCCCTCTCCATTCCAAAGTGATCTGGGACCATAAAATCTGGAACATCTCTTATCCCATTAGCAATAGGGAAAAGGTGTTCATCAATTCTCATTCCTAACAATTTTAGCGCTCTAGCGGATCCAGTGTCTTGAGCAATTTCAGATGCAGTTGGTACCGGTACCTTGCCACAAACTGTTGTAACTGGCACATTATCTGCACCGAAATCCCAAGGAACCATATGTGCTGCACCCCATCTTTCTACCGTTCCACCTGGGCTACAATTATGGCGACCACTTCTATAATCATAAGCAGTACCTGCATCAGGACCATCACTATCTTCCCATGAATGATAGCGAGCTTTAACTTTTATACGATCAGAAGGCTCAAACACAACTGTTAAGGCAAAGTCATCAGTTGATTGTGCGCCTAGTTTTTGCCCTTCTACGTTAGCGTTATCATACATACCGTCAGTATCATAGGTACTGGTTGTCAAACGATAGCCTAAACTATCACCCAATGGTCCTTCTAAAACTATGCCGGCTCTTTGTGTGCCGTATTTACCAGCTTCAAAATTAATAGACCCTGAAAATTCATCGCCTGGATCTTTGGTGACAATATTAATGGCACCGGTATAAGTTGCTCGTCCAAAATGAGCTCCTTGAGGACCTTTTAATACTTCAATACGTTCAACATTTTCAATACCTCCAAATTCAGCACCTACAGTTGCTGCACCGTCAATAAACATGGTGGAAGCCTGTCTCGTTGGTATATCAGTCCTTGGGTTCATGCCTCTAAAAATAAGTCTTTTATGAGTCCGACTGTTTTTCCCAACATTGTTATCTGAATAGAAAAAACCAGGTGTGTAGCCGACAACATCTGAGAGTTGATTGATTCCTCTCATTTCTATTTGTTGTGATGTTAGCGCTGTAATAGTGTAAGGCGCATCAGCTAATGATTCTTCCTTTTTTCTGGCTGTTACTGTTATCTCTTCTATTGCTAGCATGCCCTCTTGAGCATGGGTAATGTTATTTGCAGAAAATAGCATTATTGAAATAGCAACAGAGAAAGCAGCCATTTTGTAGATTAATTTCATATTTATTCCCCCTAAAAAATAATCTGTTAATCAAGTTATCTCGATTAAAATACTCGTTTTGAGTAGATTTCATTTATCACTTGATCAATAAAATATAAAATAATTATTAAACAAAGGCAAAGTTTATTTATCATTTGATTAATAAGGAAAAAAGTATAGACTTTCATTCCTAAGAAAAATCTTTAATTTTTGGTACAAAAAAGCCTAAGATAAATCAAGTTACAATATCAATTCTGGAGTCTAACTCACCATGAAAAGACGAGATTTTATTAAGCATGCAGGGCTACTATCTGTGGCCTCTCATATCCCAATTAGTCGCGCGTCAATACATGATATTCAAGCTCTATCATTGGAGGGCAATGAAATCGTGCTCAAAAAAACTGATATTCTTGAATTCATGTCTAGCTTCCAAGGAAGCGTGATCACAAAAGAACATTATGATTATGACATGGCTAGATTGGTTTGGAATGGAGTTTGGGATAAGCGCCCTGCTCTTATAGTCTTTTGTGAATCTAGCTCAGATATCCAAAAAGCGATTAATTTTTCAAGAGAGCAGAATCTAATAACTGCTGTCCGAGCTGGCGGACATAGCATTTCAGGAAAATCAACTTGTGATGGAGGCATTATTATTGATCTTTCGCGGATGAGAAAAACCAGCGTAGATCTTCAAAGAAAAATAGTTACTGTTGAGCCAGGGTGTACCTTATACGACATGGACTCAAAAACACTGCCTCATGGATATGTTGTTCCTGCCGGTGTTGTTTCTCACACTGGAGTTGCTGGTTTAACCCTAGGTGGAGGCATAGGATCATTGATGAGAATGTATGGGCTTACAATTGATAATCTGATAAGCGTTGACATCATCACTGCTGACGGTGTCATGAGGAAAGCAAGTAAAGATGAAAATCCGGATCTTTTTTGGGGAATTAGGGGTGGCGGAGGTAATTTCGGTATAGTCACCTCCTTTGAATACAATCTTCGCCCGCTTCCCAATGGAAAGGTTATTGTGGGAGTGAACCTTTATGACCTTAAGTATGCTAAAGAAATCTGGGATTTCTACTACGATTACTCAGAGGATCTTTCATCTGACATTATGCTCAATGCAGGAATGTGGAATGTTACTCAAGGTGAAGGCTACTTTTTTCTAGGAACTCTATTTCTAGGAGATGAAAATAAAGCAGACAAAGCTTTAAAAACAATAAGAAATTTTGGAAAACCTCTATCAGATGATGTGTCAAAAAAAGATTTTATCGAGCATCAACAAGTTGCTGATAAGAGAAACGCTCATTATAGAAACTATTATGTGAAAGGAAGACATATAGATGAATATGATCCTAAATTGACAGAAAATTTGATGGACGGATGGATGGGTGTAGAAGGTCGATTTGATACCATGCGTGTGGTACGTTTTGGAGGAGCGATTGCCGAAGTTGCTGAAAATGAGACAGCATGGGTAGGAAGAAATGCTAAATGGGATATTGAAGTGGGTGGCCACTGGAGCGATAGAGAAAAAAATGAGGAATACACTCAATGGGGAAGAGACTACTGGAAAAATCTCACACCGTATTGTGCAGAACGAATATACATCAATGAATTAATGGATGAAGACCAAGACTTTGTTGCTACCAGCTATGGTCAGAATTATGGGCGACTGGTGGAAATAAAAAATAAATACGATCCAAAAAATCTTTTCAGACTCAATGGCAACATTAAACCCAGCATTTGAATTAGTAATTTCAGCTAAACTATAGTGATGAACATTAATTTCCATGACCTAATGGCGTTTTTTCATGTGGTTCTTTTTGTCTATGCCATTGGGGGAGATATCGCTGTTTATTATATAGGTAACTACATTACCAAAGATGAACTCAGTATTGAGGAAAGACTCAGAGTCAGATCTATGCGTTTTCTTGTGGATATGTCTGCTAGAACTAGCTTGGTTCTATTGTTACCTATTGGATTTACCTTAGGGACAACCTTTGGTTCAGAAATTGATGGGGCTAGCCTAACAATCATATGGATGTTTAGCTTCTTTTGGCTAGGTCTGATTTGGATGGTCCATCTTAAAAAAGATACAGAAACAGGAGAACTCTTAAGAAAGCTCGATTTATTTATTAGGTATCTGCTCTCTTTTGTTTTAATTTCCTTGGGAGTTTTCTGTCTTATCACAAATCAAATTATTCAAAGCAACTGGCTCGCATGGAAAGTCATAATTTTTGGGTTAATCCTCATAAATGGGATCTGGATAAGATCTATAGTTGGAAGGATGCGATTTTCGATCAAGCTAGCTCAAAATCTGGAAACTAAATTTGAAGGTGAGCAATTAATTAAAAACGATCAATCCATGTTAAATAAAGCCGCCTTACTCATATGGATTTTAGTAATCCTTATGGCATTCTTAGGTGAGCTAAAACCTTGATAAAAAATGAGTAATATATCAAGTAAAATACCTATTTAATTTTTATGGAGACTAAATATCTTGGCCCTTATAGATCATTGAGAGAATATCTTGATGCGTTAGAATATTTTGAACATGTGCTCCATATTGACACGATTAATCAAGATAGATACGAAGCTACAGGCTTGATGTATCGACTAATTGAAAAATTTAATAACCAAAAAGCCCCGGTTTTATTTTTTGATAAAATTCATTCTAAAAATAAAATATTCAAAAACTCATCGGTTGGTAATTTATTTGGTAAATGGGATATCGAAGCAATAGCTCTTGGAATCGAGCCAACTGGTAACTCAGGGAAGAACTATAAATTAGCGGTAAAAAAAATTGAACAACACATAGGTAAAGATGGAAAATGGCCCACCATTAAACCCGTAATCATTGATGCAAAAAATGCACCTTGTAAAGAAAATATTTTGCAAGGAAAGGATATAGATCTTTTTAAATTTCCCTTTCTTCAAACCAACCCAGCGGATAATGGATGTTACATCAATACAGGCAGCGTTATTCTAGAGCATCCTAAATTAGGAAGAAATGTCGGTACATATCGTTGCCAAATAAAGAATCCGACAAAAATTGGGATTAATCCTCAGGTGAATCAAGATGGATGGAGATTCCTTGATGAATTAAAGAGACAAGGTGAAAAAACTGCTCAAGTTGCAATTGCAGTAGGAACTGATCCAATCACTTTTTCAATGAGTGGTTCAAAAGTAGCAAAATTTGGTGAAGATGAATTAGAAATAGCAGGTGGGCTTATTGGCGAACCAATAGAGATTATTAAATGTGAAACCAGCAATATCTATGTTCCTGCTCATGCCGAACTTATAATAGAAGGTGAGATTCCACTAGACAAAATGGAAACAGAGGGTCCGTTTGGAGAAATGTACGGTTATATAGGTGGGAAAAAAGAGGAAAACTTCTTTATGAATGTCACATCAATAACACATAGAAATAATCCAATTATCCCGAATCAGTTCACTGGTATCACCCGGGGCTGTCTAACTGCTCCAATTGAAGCGAGTTTAAACAATAAGTATCGCACACATTTCGAAGATTTCATTGGGCTTTACTATCCATTAGAATTTCCAGGTTTCTGTTTTATCAATCTAGAAAAAACCTAAAGCTAAAAAAGCATTCGAAATTGGAAAATATATTTCAACATCATTGAAAATCGCCAAAATAACTGTTCTTTTTGATAAAGATGTCGATATTCATAACTTAAATGAAGTGCTTCATGCCCTCGGATCAAGATGGCAGCCTCAAAGATCCACAAAAATGATTGAGAATGCACCTGCATTAAGCGGTGATCCTAGCTCCATTAAGAAAGGGGAAGGCAATCGGGTAATTATTGATGCGACTAGGAATGCCACAGAAAGTCAGCATGATAAATCATTTTCGAAAATGAACATTGAATGCCTAAAAAGCGAGTTCCCAGAGCTTTTAGATGGGATTGATGAAAAAATTTAAGGAAATTATTTAACTACTTTTTATCAGCAGTTAGACCTGTTGTCGCGATGTAGTTAACAACATCTTTGTACATTTGGTCACTGAACATTAGCGCTGTATCCCTCATTTGCTTTCCATAGAGGTCTTCTGGATGATCGCCTCTTATTCCCTTTTGAAAATTAATAAGCTGTTGATATAGATACCAATCACTTTGCCCAGTTAGCCTAGGTGCACCAATGGTTTTATCACCTTCTCCAAATTCTCCATGACACGACATACAGTGATCAAAGACAAATTTACCTGTTCCTATATTTCCCTTGATAGTCACCGCTTGTTTTTTAGCAGTCATATTCGAAATGTATGTTGCAAGTGCCTCAAGTTCGCTGTTGCTCATATTGATGATACTTAATCGCATCGTTTGCCCAAAGACATCCTCGGGATCAATGCCTCTAATGCCATCTTTATAATTTTTAAGTTGTCGATAAGAATACCACTGACTTAATCCAGCTATAGAAGGCGCATTTAAATCTTTATTTCCTTGAAGCTGAGATCCATGACAAGTCTGACATAAAGCTATTGATTCTGGTTTTTTTGCATTGTCGGCATGCAAGTTATTAAAGGGGATAAGTATGAAAATAATCAGTAAAAATACTTTTGATTTAATCAATGTTTTTCTACCTCTCTCATCACTCTAAAACCAAAATTTATGTAGCGAGTATCCTTATTATTTGATTGATCTGACTGAAAACCATAATGGTTTGATGACCTAAGATATATCGGCATATCGTAATAGGATGCACCCCTTAAAATGGGTCTATTACAGTCTCCGTTTAATCTTGAAGAACCATCTGATGGTGCATTTGTATAGGAATCGTGCCAGCAATCTTGCACCCACTCAGCAACATTACCTAAAATATCAAAAATACCAAAGGCGTTGGGTTTAAAAGTACCCACTGGGGCTGATGTAGCAAAACCATCATGACAGTTTGCAACCTTCCAATTTTCCGGCAATACAATCTTAGTTTGCCTAGCTTGCATTTCCTCTAAAAAAGCCTCAGGTGTGATATCTAGATCAGCTCCGTTTGCAAAATCACACCCTTCTTCTTGATCTCCCCAATAACGAATAGTGTTTGTTCCTGCACGAGCAATGTACTCCCATTCTGATTCAGAAAAAAGTCGATAAGTGAATCCGGTATGTTGCGATAGCCATGCTACGTAAGCCTGTGCGTCATTCCAACTGACACAGACTACAGGATGATGATCTGAAACTGGGTAACCTGGATTAAACCAATCTGAAGTTTTTGAAAGCTGTATGCCTTGCTCTGTTGCGCCATAACAACCGCCTGACATATCATAGCCTGTGATCTCAATAAATTTCTGAAACTCGACTCTTTTAACCTCAAACTGACCGGCTGCAAAAGAATAATCTATGCTAACTTTGTGTACGGGTCTCTCATCTTCTCTTGATCCTTCGACATCGGATGATGATCCCATCAAAAAGCTACCTGGCTTTATTACCACCATTACAGGACAATCTTCACAGTCCTGAATATTTTTCCCTTCATGAATTAATCTGTAGCTTGTAGATCTATAGTGAAAAAATAGATTAAGAAAGATATAAGAATTAATTTGCCTTGAATTGAATCAAAGTGGCCATTTAAGAGTTTCATCTTCCTAATCAGTTATATAGTCAATAAGGTCCTTATAGCTTACTGGTTCCTTATCATGAGATCCAACTAAAGACTCAATTGGTATAGCGAATTTAATGATTGCATCGTTCAAGGATGTAGCTGAATGATAAGGTAAAACATCTGGTCCTCTCTTGGTACCTGATCTTTTATCACGTGCGATACCACTTACATACAAATCACCAGCATAAAGCATCTTTTTGTTATCAATTACAGCAATGACCATATCCTCCGTATGCCCGTTCAGAATTGGATAAATAGTCATTGGTTGCAAAGTGTCTTCTATTGTATAGCCTTGATCTGGGTTTACTTGGATGATTTGCTCGCTTCCTTTTTTAAATTTACGATCGAGAGCGTCAATAACAACTGATGATTTTGGTCGATTGATTTGCATGCTGTAAAATTCCTTGGCTGATTCATGCACAACCAAGGCGGCTCCTGCAGCTATGTATGGGCGAATTCCTCCCCCATGATCATTATGAAAATGAGTAGCAATTAAATGCGTTATAGGCTTATCAGGAAATTTATTCATCGCCCATTTGATCACCTCTTCACCTTTTAAATCGTTCATTCCAGGCTCAACCACCACCAGCCCATCGCTTTGCTCAACAACCATGGTATATATGCCATCCAGTGGTTTAGCTGATAATAAATAAACTCCATCGTCTAGTTTCAAAGCATCAAGCTTAGGACGACTAGCACCAGAGAGAGTAAACATTCTCAATGTTTGACTGAGAGTTCTACCACGTTGTGCTGAATTCTCATCATGAACATAGGCCACACTATCTGGGGGTGAAAAATGATCTAGTGAGTAGTCAGGGTTAACTTCGATTGTCTTTCTGGTAATCTCTAATCGAGGTGCGCCACCTTGTGACATCCTGACTGTCCTTGGAAAAAAAACACCGCTATAAATCTGCCAATCGTCATATGTAACTTCGAGTGTTATATCTCCATAAATTACATCCCATTCCATGGTTTTGAGTTTATCTATCTTTGATGTTTGCGGATTAATAAAAAAAGTTATCGGGTACACCTCATTTTTTATAGTCAACTGAATATAATCTGACTCATCAATATCGGTGTTTTTTTGCCACCTATTAAACCAGTCAGGATCATCGAGAATTTTATTAATCATTAATGGATAAAAAGTTTTTTTGCTTGCTTGTCGCTCCCATTCTTTGGAGGCAATAAGAGTCCTTTTCCCAGTTTGTCTAACCCTATCTATGGTTACAGGTAAGACTTCATCTTCTTTGTATCTCCAGCCCTTATTCAAATTTGCTGTTAATTTTAGATCTAATACCAAACTTGAATCTTGCAATGCCTCCTTTATCAATATATGAGGATTTAGCAATCTTTCAGTTCTCATAGCTGCTGCTGATTTATCAGAGGAAAGGGGCTTATCTCTTTCCTTGACTATACCCATGATGTCATTTTCACTTACGTAACCCTCTTGACCAAGTAGAAGTGTTTTAATTTCATTTTCAAAATAGCCGCCTTCTCTTGCTGCAACTAAATTTATCAGGCCAATTCTCACAAATCCTTGCTTAAGATCGTGAGACGCTCTAAAAATAGGCGCAGAGATTCTAAACATACCTTTGCCTGGTTCTGGGCTCTGCCCCATGATGTATTCATCTCGCTCACTCTCAATTTTATAGCCCTCTAATTGTCGAATCACATCAGCTCCTCCTAACCCTTCTAGAGCATGAGATAAACTATCTTGCTCATTATTATCAGAAGAATGAGCATGAAGATTTAGTGTAAAAACAGATAGAAGGATGGTGACCTTAAGAATTGTTGCTCTCATATTTTTCCCTTAATGATTCCTTGATGACTTATATCTTATTTATCATTTGATTAATTAGCAATATGCATGTGGCTTTTTTTATTATATTCTTTAGTAAAGCTAGAACATAATATCAACAGATTAACTTTATGAAATATTTAGGTAGGCTTTTAGTATATAAATACTTAGAAAGATTTTTCGTAAAGGTTTGTTTTGCTCTTTTCCTAATCACCCCTAATGTCTTAGCAGATTATGATGAAACAATCTTGGTTATTGGAGGCACCGGTCGTGTGGGCTCAGAGATTGTTAAAATCTTACATAAACAGGGATATAAAAATATTTCTGTCTTGAGTAGATCTGATAAAAATAGATCTCGATTAAAAGACCTAAATATTAGATACCTAAAAGGTGATATTTTGTCAGAAGAAGAGATTAAAGAAGTGTTCTCAGACAATTCTTTTGATGTGGTTATAAATGCCGTTTCTAAAGTTGGTAAAAGCAAGAACCCACATGCAATCGGGCAAGCTAATCTTAGTAAGTGGTCTAAAATAAATGGCACTAAACATTTTATCTTAATCGGTTCTGTTGGCGCAGGGCCTAACCCAAAAGATAATATGTGGAGAGATATATTAATAGCCAAGGGTGAAGCGGAACAATCCCTAATTTATAGTGGCTTGGATTATACAATTATTAAAACAGGTATTATCATCTATGATGATACACCAGCTACTAATCAAGCATTTCTAAGTGATAATGTAAATATTGTAGGTAAAGTTACTAGAAAAGATTTGGCTTTATTGAGTGTAAACTGCATTTTAAATAATAATTGCTTGAATCTTACATTAAATGCAGTTGATGACTCTTTAGGTTCAATGGCTAACTAAAATGGTATTTAAAAGGAGAGAGATCCTTTATAGAGAAAGATAATTAGTCGTTCTCTTATTTATCATTTGATAAATTATATTTGAGTGTTATTATCCTCTAAATAAGGTTGAAAATATGAAGAGAAGAGATTTTATAACAAGCTCAAGCTTAGCTTTAACTCTACCCTTATTCCCAGCGTGGGAAGGCTATTCTGCAGACTCTATTATTCCAAGTGAATTATTGGCAATCACTGGTGAGGGTAAAAATATCATGATCAAAAAAACGGATATTGCCGACTTGAAAAAAAGCCTTAAAGGTACGCTTCTGCTACCCGATGATAATGGATATAACATAGCTAGGCTTGTTAGAAATAGCATCATTGATAAAAAACCAGCACTGATAGCACAATGTATTGATGAAACTGACATCCAAAAAGCTGTTAATTTTGCTAGAGAATACAGTCTTTTAACGGCTGTAAAATGTGGAGGTCATAGCGTTTCAGGAAAAGGCACTTGTGATCTCGGTATTATGATTGATTTGTCTCCCTTCAGAGGTTCTCGGTTAGACATTAACAATAAAAGAATTTTTATTACGGGTGGTTCATGGCTCAGTGAGCTTGATGAAGCTACTGTTCCTTACGGTTTAGGAACAACTGCTGGAACAGTATCGCACACAGGCGTTGGTGGCCTAGCAACCGGTGGCGGCTTTGGAAGACTCGGAAGAAAATACGGACTCACCCTTGATAATATAAAAAGCATTGAAATAGTCACGGCTGATGGACAACTTCGATATGCAGATGAAAATGAAAACTCAGATCTGTATTGGGCTGTCAGAGGTGGTGGTGGCAACTTTGGAGTTGTTACTATGTTTGAGTTTCAATTATATCCAATGAATAGGGAAGTCATTGGGGGCAGGATTACTTTTGATTTTGCAGATGTTAAGCAGCTTCTAAAATTTCACGGCGAACACACCTTAGAAGCCCCATGGGATATGTATCTCGATCCGGTTGTTTTTGCTCCTCCAATGGGTTTTGATAACACAGTTTATTTTGATGTCTGTTACTCAGGACCTCACAACAAAGCTGAAAAAGCCCTAGAACCCCTGAGAAAAGCCGGAAAGATTCTGAAGGATGAAATTGCAGCAGTAGATTATGTTGAAATTCAAAAGAGTGGAGACGATGATGACCCCAGAGGAAGATCTCAGTATCTTAAAGGTGGGTTTACCATTAATGTAACCTCTGGGCTTATTGATGCAATTGTTGATAATTTAGAGCCTCATCCAGAGAGGGGAAGTATGGCTTTCTTCCAACATAATGGAGGAAAAATTAATACAATTCCAACTGATGCTACAGCCTTTCCGCATCGCTATGCGGAGCATAATCTAGTCACAGGTTCATTTTGGAAGCAAGGGGTTGATATTGATCCACATATCAGCTGGTCAAGGAGATATTGGAAAAAAGTAGCTCCTTACACTGATGGTTTCTATATTAATGACGAATTCATGGAAACCCAAGAAGAAGTGAATTTAAATTTTTTAGGCAATTATGAGCGTTTAGTAGAAATCAAGAATAAGTATGATCCAACTAATTTATTTAGACTAAATGCAAATATAAAGCCCTCAGTCTAGTATCAAAGTTCCAACTACATCATAAAAGCCTACTGGTTGCAGATATGCAAAGCTTGGAATAATTTTTATTATCAAGAACCCATCCAAAGCTAATCTTCTATTGGTACTCTTTCATCCTTATACGCTTGAAAAGTTCCCTTTCTTTTGATCCAAGGCTTTTCTGATTCAAAATAACCTGGGCTCTCTTTTTCAATAAATTCAATTAGTTCAACGGGAACATCGTTCTCAAGATTGTCAATTTTCTTGCCAACAGATTGCCAGTAGTGTCTTCCGGGCCTTTTGCCCATAAGAAAAAAAGGATACCAACTGGTATTATGAGTTGATGTGATTGTCATTGGTGCGCTTGCCAGATCAGGGTTGGCTAAATCTGAGATTTTTCCATGGTATGTCTCCACATAAAGAAAGCTGAGTTTTTCAGCTGTGGACGCTTTTTTCCATATTTTAGGATCAAGTTTATTGACAAAATTTAGATAAGCGGGTTCATCTAACCACAGTTCATCGCCTCTAACCTTGAAAGGTCTAATCTCTGGCTTAATGACTCTATCAAATGGACCGCCAATAATTTTTACTGGTCGATTAATCTCTCCCGTAAACGGATTGGTAAATTCTTCAGACGGTAATCCTGTTTTCAGATCCATAAAATACCCAACATCATACAGAGTATAATAAAAGCTATTATCGACCCACGGTTTCCATACACCCTTCAAAACGCCTGTATGTCCAATCATTGGTTTAACACCCTCTTCTGGGGTCATCCCAAATATAGTCCCTTTGTAATAAATATGAACCATGCTTCTGGCTGTTGTACCGATTAATTTGGTGTAGGCTAAAGCATTTTGAACAGGGTCATTTAAATCAATTTTATAATTTTTAAAAGTTATATCTTGGCTAGATATTAACCTAGGTGAAGCTACCAAGGCACCCATACCGGCCATCATATCTCTCCTACTCATATGATTTTTCTTACTCATTTACTATTCCTTTTTTGGAATTCCCTATAGTGACTTAATGTACTTGTTTTTTTCGTCCAAGGATTACTAGAGCTAAAGTAATCTTTTTGTCTCGAAACTAAATATTCTTGCATTGATTGAGGTAAATCGTTCCACGATTGGATTTTATTTCCGACTGCTTGCCAGTAAATCTTAGTCTCATCATCATTAATACCAAAGAACGGGTACCACGGACTCACATAGTTGTATGTCATCATAGATGGAGCCATTGTTGATTCATCGGCTAATTCTGATAACTTTCCTCTAAATATAGAATCAGAAAAGGCAGTTTGCTCAATTTGATTTTCTGACTCTTCAGGACCAAAATAGCCGCTAAGAGAGATCGGTTCTTGAATCCAAATATCATCGCCTGAAATAACCCAATCAAAATTTCTGGGCCCAATAAGTCTATCGTAAGGTCCTCCCTTAATATCAGTAAGCACATTGCTCTCATTAGTAATAGGGTTATCAAATACCCTAATTGGTTCGTTAGAGTCAAGATTATGGAAAAAGCCAGTTTCATATAAACGATATTGATGCGTGCCCTGTTCTTTTCTGCTCCAAATACCTTTTAATAAAGCTTGGAACCTAATAAACGGTTTAACGCCATCAGTCAAGAGAGCAAAAATTGTTCCCTCTATACTATAGTGAACCATTGCATTGCCGGCTGAGCCCACTAATTTTGCGTAAGCATGAGAACTCTGGACAGGGTCGCTAAGGTCAAGGCTATCTATGCTAAATTGAGCTGTTATTAGATCTCTTCTATCCATAATAAATTCCTAAAATGGACAATAATCCTCTTTTTCAACTAAATCAAAAACAAAAGTAAACTTTGCAACGCCAACAAGCACAGCCATAATCATTCCAAGCTCATAAATCTCTCCGTCTGTGAAATCTTTTTTTAATTCCTTATATAATTCTGAGTTCAAATTTCCATGATTATTATTAAGCACCATTTCATCTGCCAATCTCAATGCTGCCTTTTCACGAGTGCTAAATGGACCGAAAAGATAGTCGCCCAGAGAATCCACTTGCTCTTGGCTAATCCCTGATTGAAGTGCATGCGCTGTATCTCCTTTGTTGCAGAATGCGCAACCATGGACATTTGCCAATCTAAGGCGAACGAGTTCAACTAGGCTAGTTTCCAGCCTGTCAGAATAAAATAACTTCTTATAGAAATCTTTAAAATACCAATCATATACTTCTGGATTATTCCCAGAAACTTCTATAAATGTCGCATCGCCAGTAAGTTCTTTAGCTTGATCCCATCCGCTCTGCATATGCTGAGGTAAATCCTTTCTAGGAACTTTGTTTATTGAAGGCTGTGGCTTTGTCATAAAATAATCCTTTATTTTTGCATTAATATTATTAAAGAACAAAACAAATGTCTAAGATGCCTTCATTTCTGAACTTACTGTTTTAATTCTGTTTGGCGCCTCAAAATGCTCTATGATCTTTCTTGTCATATCGCCTCTATTAAGGGTGTAAAGATGAAAATTATCAATCCCTTCATTAAGCAGATCATCTATTTGCTGTATGGCAAACTGCACCCCCAAATCTTCAGCTGCATCATCATTCCCTTCAATATTTAGAAATGCTTTCTCTATTTCCACAGGAATCGTAGAACCACAAAGCTTTGCAAAATACTTAACCTTTTTAATATCACTAATTGGTAGTATGCCAGGAGAAATTGGAATCTTTATATCTCTTGCGTAACACAAATCTCTGTAGCGAAGAATTAGATCATTGGAAAAACACCATTGAGTAATTATCTCATCAACACCGGCATCAGATTTCTCTTTAAGATGGATAAAATCTGCAATAACTCCCCTGCTCTCAGGATGAGCTTCTGGATAACCTGATATTGAGACTCTGATGTCAAAGCTAGCATTGATTGCTTTAATAAAATCTAGAGAATTATCATAATAAGGTTCTCTATTGCTAACGCTTTGTTTTGTGTTGCCCCTTAATGCAACTATAGAATCCACACCTAAAGACAAATAATCTTGAGTCATTTCCATAATCTCGCTCTTGGAGTAATTTATGCAGGTCATATGCGGCTTTATTTCAACGATAAATTTTTTTTTAGGATTTTAACTGTCTCCATCGTTTGATTATTATCAACTGTATCAGCGGTGTGTGTGATGCTCATATATTCAGGAGAAAAGATTGATAAAAGGCGCGCTTGATCAATAAAGTCTTTGAAACTTTCTTGATCCTTTGGTGGGAAAAACTCAAGTGAATAGTTCATTATTATATTTTCCTTATTTATCAGTTGATAAATAAAGAGTATATTATAAATCTTTTACTTATCAAATGATTAATAGATACTTTATTCAGAAATGAAACACTCAAAAAAACCAATGTGGCTTCCAGATGAAAGCAATAGCAGTCTATTGGGAGACTATATTGATTTTCTTGAAATAAATCATAATCTAGGAATCAACAATTATTCTCAATTGCATCAGTGGTCTATTGACTGCCCTGTAAATTTTTGGTCATCTTTTGCCGATTTTGCAAGTATTAATTTTGCTGTACCTCCATCTAAAGTTTTAAGTTCTGATCAAAGAATGATTAATGCAAAATGGTTTGTTGATGCAGAGCTTAATTTTGCTGAGCATCTACTCCCTAAAAAAGATGCCTCCACGGCAATCATCTATAGGGATGAAACAGGTAGAAGAAAAGAGCTTTCATATAGAGAACTTAATGAAAAAGTTAGCTCGTTTGCTCATGCTCTGATTGATCAAGGGGTAGGTAAAGGAGATGTTGTTGCAGGAATTATAACCAATTCTCCTGAAGCAATTATTGCCATGATTGCAACCAGCTCATTAGGTGCTATTTGGACATCATGTTCACCAGACTTTGGCACTGATGCCATTTTAGATAGGGTAGGACAAGTTAAACCAAAAGTATTAATTGCTATTGATCAATACAACTACGGTGGAAAAACATTTAATTTAATTCAAAAGATAGCCTCTATTTCAAGCAAGTTAGAAAGCCTAACTAAAATCTTTATTGTTCAAAACTCTAATGAAACTCTTGAGCATCAAAGTATAAAAAATTCTGTTTTATTTAATGATTACTTAGATTGTGGAGATAAGCTTGTATTTGATTCATTTCCTTTTGATCATCCCCTATACATAATGTATTCATCTGGCACCACCGGTAAACCAAAATGTATTCTCCACAGTGCAGGTGGCACCTTAATCCAGCATATGAAAGAACATCAGCTGCACTTAAATTTAAAGCCCAAAGAACGGTTATTCTTTTTCACTACCTGCGGTTGGATGATGTGGAATTGGCTTGCAAGTGCCTTGGCGAGCAAGGCAACTATTATTCTTTATGAAGGATCCCCTTTTTACCCAAAACATGAATCCTTGTGGGAGATTGCAGAAGAGGAGAACATTACACACTTTGGTATCAGCCCTGGTTATATCAGTACACTGATGAAGAACAATGTTGTGCCTGCAAAAAAACACAAACTCCAATCATTGAAAACCGTTCTCTCTACAGGTTCACCATTGCTGGCAGATCATTTTCAATACATTCAAAAATCAATAAAAGATGGAGTCCAGATATCGTCGATTTCTGGGGGGACAGACATCATTTCCTGTTTTGTCCTAGGTAACCCAATGACCCCGGTGTTTAAGGGAGAGATACAATCTATTGGTTTAGGCATGGATGTAAGAGTCTTTACAGACAATGGAAAAGAAGCCCAAAGAGAAGAAAAAGGTGAGCTTGTTTGCACCCAACCCTTCCCTTCAATGCCTATTGGGTTCTTTAATGATCCAGGAAAAAGAAAATACAAGCAGAGCTATTTCAGTAGCTATGAAAACATTTGGGCTCACGGTGACTTTGCAACAATAACTGATAATGGTGGTGTAATAATTTATGGTCGATCCGATGCAACTTTAAATTCTAAGGGTATAAGAATTGGCACTGCAGAAATTTATCGCCAAACTGAAAAGTTTTCTGAAATACTTGAAGCAGTGGTGGTTGAAACAAATGACAATTCTGAATCAACAGTGACGTTATTTTTGAAATTAGATAAAGACAAAAAGCTTACTGAAGAATTAATAGAACAAATTAAACATAGACTCAAAATCTACGCTAGCCCTAAACACGTTCCAACAAATATTATTCAAGTTGATGATATCCCTAAAACAATAAGCGGTAAAATCTCAGAGTTATCGGTCAAGTCAGCTATTGAAGGCAAAAAAATTAAGAACATTGAAGCACTATCAAATCCTGATTCACTAATTTTTTTTAAACAGTTTGCAAAGGAAAACTGACTTCATCGTGAAATACAATTAACATAAAAAGACACAACAAATATGAAACAAATTTCAAAACTGGATTATCCATTTTCCAAAAGACCTCCTGATGGGGGAACAATAGAAGTCGAAACTAATGTATTTTGGCTTAGAATGCCTCTCCCTATTGCTCTAAATCATATAAACCTCTGGTTATTGGAAGGCAATGAAGGTTGGACCATTGTTGACAGCGGTATGGCAACTAAAGAATCAAAGGCAATTTGGAACAATATATTCACAGAATCACTTAAGAAAAAACCTGTGGAGGAAATACTCATAACCCATATGCATCTTGATCACTCAGGATTGGCTGGCTGGCTGGCAAGTAAGTGGAATATTGAGCCGCATTTCACAGAAAAAGAATTTTTGGAAACAGTAAAAATAAACAAAGGAATGAGCAACGATCAACAAAGAATATATTTAGATTATTATAAAAAATGCGGTTATGACGAAGAAGCGCAACTTCACTTTATTGAGAGGGCCAAATACAGACAATCATTAATCACCAAGCTTGGTAACAGTTTCCAAGGACTTGACGATCAACAAACAGTCAAACTCAGCGATGGTCCTTGGAAGGTAATTATTGCTCAAGGCCATTCTCCATCACACGCCTGTTTATTTTCCGAAGAAAAAAATATTTTTATTTGTGGAGATGTGCTACTCCCAAGAATTACTCCAAATGTTAGCGTAAACCCTGTCTATCCTGATGGGAACCCTTTAAAAGAGTGGCTAGATAGCTTGAAAAATATAAAACAAACAGATTCCAGAAGATGTCCTGGTATTACCCTCACACGGATACCCTTACAAAGGTGCTCATGCAAGAATTGAAACCATACTCAAAAACCATCACGACAAACTTAATAAAATCTATGAAAACATTGATGAGCCAAAAACTGTTGTTAAAGCTCTTCTCAGTCCTCTTTGAGAGTAAAATTAATAAACATAATATTGTGCTGGCAGTTGGTGAGACCATGTCGCACCTCAATTATTTAGTTGCTGAATCCAAACTTAGCAAGTCTATAGACAAGAATGGTTTATATTCATTTTCAAGGACCTAGGAGAAAGCCTTGAGTATAATTTTTGATGATCACAAACAATTTGAATATTCAATTCCTGTCATTGTAATTGGTGCTGGTGGTTGCGGTTTATGTGCAGCTCTAGCTGTCAAAGAAAATAACACTGACGTTCTAGTTATTAAAGAGAGATCCAACCCCCTTAGGCACCACAGCTATGTCTACTGGATTGATACCTGGAGCAAATACTAGATTACAAAGAGAAGCAGGAATAACTGATTCTCCTGAAATATTCGCAAATGACATAATGAAAAAAACAAAAGGTGAAACTGACCCAAACATTGCGACTTGCTTGGCAAGAGAATCTTCAAAAACTATTGAATGGTTAATTGATGAATATCAGATCCCTTTAAGTTTGGTTGACAGTTTCCTATATCCTGGTCATTCCTTGAAGAGGATGCATGGAACACCCAATAGAACAGGAAGTGAGCTGATGGGCGCATTATGCAGAGCAGCTGAAAAATCAGAAATTGATATATTAACAAACGCATTGGTAACTGATCTGTTTCAGTGATTCGACTAAAAGGATTCTTGGGGTAAAAATTTTAAGAAATGACGGTGAAATAGAAGAGGTTGGTTGTGATGCACTAATTCTTGCATGTTGTGGCTTTGCTGGAAATCCAGAAATGATTGAAGAATATATGCCACAAATCAAAGACGCTGAGTTTTTTGGCCACCCTGGTAACAAAGGCGATGCGATCATCTGGGGAAAATCCTTAGGCGCGGGGCTTGCTGATATATCAGCTTACCAAGGTCATGGTGGTTTAGCTGCAGGAAGAGGTGTTCCAATCTTGTGGCCAATGATTATGGAAGGTGCTTTTCAAGTGAATAAAAATGGACAAAGATTTTCTGACGAATCAAAAGGCTATTCTGAACAAGCTGTAGGGAAATGGTCAGTCAACCAGACAAAATCGCATGGAATATCTTTGATCAACGCCTTCATAATCTGATGATGGAATTTGAAGATTATCACAATGCTATTGAGGCAAATGCAATCGTAAATGCAGACACAATCAAAGAATTGAGTATGTTGACGAACATAGATGAATCCTCGCTGAGGGAAATCATTAAAGAAGTTGAAGAGATGGTAGAAGGAAAGAGACAAGATGATTTTGGAAGAGATTTCACAGGCAAACCAAAACTATCGGCACCCTACTATGCCGTCAAGGTGACTGGCGCACTTTTTCATACCCAGGGCGGCTTAGTCGTGAATGAAAATGCAAGAGTCATGGATAAAAAAGGCAATACCCTGCCAAATCTTTTTGCAGGAGGAGGATCGGCAAGAGGCATATCTGGTCCTGCTGACTGGGGTTATATGGCTGGAAACGGCCTTCTGACTGCCACCACTTTTGGAAGACTAGCAGGATCAGCTGCAGCAAAATTAATTGTGGAATTTAGTTAGTCCACTATTTATCGTTTGATAAATAGTTGCTATATTATCCCTAGCTACTTTGGAGAAAAAAATGAAAGAACTTAAGGGACCACTTAATGGATTAAAAGTATTAAGCATAGGGACTTCTATAGTCGGGCCTTGGGCAGCAACTTTGCTTGGATATTTAGGTGCAGAAGTTTTTAAAGTGGAGCCTCCAAAAGGCGAATTCCTCAGAGTCCTCTACCCACATCAAAATAAACTCTCAACGGCCTATAGCTCTACAAACCTCAATCAAAAATCAGCTGGTCTCAACACCAAAGAAGAGGAAGGAATGAATGCGATGCTGAATTTGGCAAATCAAGCAGATATTCTAATTGAAAACTTCAGGCCAGGAGTCGCAGATAGGATTGGACTTGGTTATGACCTCTTGCACAAATCAAATCCAAATTTAGTTTTTGCATCAAGCTCTGGCTATGGAGATGATGGACCAATGAAAAATTTAGCGGCCCTAGAACCGCATCTACAAGCATTTAGTGGAATGAGCGGTCTAACTGGATATGTAGGAGACGATGGACAATTAATTAGATTTACACATTTAGATCCTACAGGGGCAATTTTTTTCTGTGGTTTAATTATGTTAGGACTCATTGAAAGAGAGCGCTTTGGGCATGCCTGTTGGGTAAAAACTTCTCACTTAGCTAATGCCTTAGCCAATATGAACAATAAAGTCTCAGAGGTATTATTAGCAAACGCTCAAGGAGAACCCCTTGGAAGTGCTTCTTCGACTTCTGCCCCTAATCGATGTTACTTATGCGAAGATAAAAAATATATTGCTGTTTCTTGCGAGAATGAGGATCAATGGTCTGGTTTTTGTGAAGCGACTGGCTTGAACGAATTAACCGAGGACTCAAGATTTTCTAAAAATACTGATCGAATAGATAATCGCGATGAACTGGATGAGATTCTCAAAGATCACTTTCTGCAAAAACCCTCTCGATGGTGGTCACTAAGACTGAATAAAGCAAAGGTTCCAAATAGTTTTGACTTATGCTTTGATGATTTGCAATTCCATCAGCAAATTATAGAGAATAACTTCTTAGTGGAAGTTGATGGTGATCACACTGGTCCATTTTTTTGTGGGCGGTTTGCCATGGGAGTTTAGCGAAACACCGCCTAAAATCGATACCTCAATTCCTGTGCCAGGAGGAGACACAGAAAGAGCGATGAATAAAGGATTTGCAAATAAGGCAAAAGATGGCGTAAAAGAACAATCCGATTCCCCTGTATACCCTTTAAAAGGCATCAAGGTTGTGGATACCACACAGGGATACACGGGACCATATCTCTCATTTATGCTGGCTGAGGCCGGTGCTGAAATTATAAAAGTAGAACCCATTGAGGGAGACTGGTCGAAAAAATTAAGCCCCCAAACAGACAAAGGAATCAGCGCTTTATACCAATCATTTAATAGAAATAAAACAATCACTCAAATTGACCTCCAAACCGATGAAGGACAATCAAAATTTGAATCACTTCTAGAAGATGCCGATATTCTAATTGAAGAGTGGACTAGCGAAAGTCCTGAATCAACAATTATGCTTATGACACATTGAAGAGCAATAAGCCATCACTTATTCATTATTCTCTCTCAGCATTTGGGCATTGCGGACCAATGAAAAATAGACCGGGAAGTGATCTTACAATTCAAGCTATGTCTGGTTATTTGAGAACTATGGGTGATGTCGGTGAGGAACCAGTTCGAGTGGGTGCAGACGTGGTCTCTACATGCACAGCAGCCATGAGTTTTATTGCAATACTTTCAGCACTATATTCTCGAATTCAAACCGGTAAAGGGCAGCAAATAAAATCCAGCATGCTTGGAACAATGATGGCCATAAAAACTCTTCAATGGTCAGGTTTTAGTGACCCAGACAGTTGGGAAGGCAATTTTTGCAAAAATGAGACCGATGGCTCTAATTATGGCCAAAGAACAAAAGATCGTTCAATCTTCGCAACGCCCTCCCCTGCACTGACAGAGGATAAATTTTTTGAAATGATTACTGAATTTGGGATGTATGAAGAATTCATGAAAGACGAAGATTTAGTTAAAAATTGGTGGAATTCATTTGGTGTCGGAACAAAAGCTAGCCAAGCAAGGCCTCTTTGGGATAAGTATCTTACAAAAATGACATCAGAGGAAGTGCTGGAAATATTTTATCGATATGAGGTCTGGGCTGTTGAGTTTTCCAATATTGAAGAATTGAGAAATCATCCACAAGTGGAATTCCTCAATATGTTCGAGAAATACGAAAACGACACATATCTTCGGGCTCCATGGAAAACGCCATGGGGATTTCCAAAAATTGATCCTATAAAATTTTAAGGCAAAGCAAGGCGTTCTATTGAGAAAACACTATGTAAATACTGACCTAGGTCAAGTTCATTATTTAACAAACGGTGAGGGTAACCCCCTTTTGCTTTTACACATGACGCCTCAATCGTCTCTTCAATTCCTCTATACATTTGATTATTTTAATAAACTTGGATTTAGGGTAATTGCCCCAGATACACTAGGTTATGGAATGTCAGACAAGCCGAAATGAACCCTTAACCATTGAAGAATATGCTTCTGTTTTACCTGAAGTTCTTGATGATCAAGATGTAGATAGAATTACAGTTATCGGTCATCATACGGGTGCTTCGATTGCCTCTGAGTTTGCTAAGTCTCATCCCAGCCGAGTAGACAAAATCATACTTCATGGAATCCCTCTTTACACAAAGGAAGAACGCAAAGAACGCATGAGTAACTTAAAAGTTGATTTATCGCCAAAAAAAGATGGCTCCCATTTGGTAAATTATTGGAATTGGATTCAAAGCAGAGTCGGCGGTAGAGCAACGCTAGAATCATGCCAAATGTCTCTGTTGCATGTATTTCTAGCAGGAGAAAATGAATGGTTTTGTCATCATGCAGCGTTTGCCTACAACCTCGAAAAGACTTTATTAGAATTAAGACAGCCCTGCTTAATTATTAGCAATACAGGTGATCCTTTACACTATATTATTCCCAGAGTTCAATCACTAAGAGATGATTTCACATACAGAGAATTAGAAGGAGGCTCTGTATTTTTCATTAGAGATGAGCCAGAAAAATGGGTAGATTGTATAGGTGATTTTCTTTAATAATAACCAAATCGAAAAATAAGAGATAAATAACAATGCTTTATAAACTTCCAGAAGAAACCTTGATTCTTCAAGACACAGTTAAAAGATTTGTCGACAACGAGTTAATCCCTCTTGAGCGAAAATTTCCTGAGCGACCCAATTCATATGAGCTGCCTGAAGATGTGTTTTTGGAATTAACAGCTAAAGTTCATGAGATGGGATTGACTGCCAGAGAAACCCCTGAAGATGCTGGAGGAGCTGGTCTAGGGACTCTCGATAATTGTATAGTCACAGAACAAGTGCATCGTTCCACAGCCGGTTGCAGTGTTTTCTCAGCTACATTTGCCTCGATGCTTTATGAATTAGGGACAGAAGAGCAAAAAGAGAGATACCTAGTTCCTTCAGTTAAAGGCGAATTTCATGGGGCCAGCGCTTTTAGTGAACCGGGTGCTGGGGGAGATTTGGCTGGGATTCAAACAACGATTGAAAAAACAGACGATGGCTGGGTTATAAATGGCAATAAATGCTGGATATTTAAAGCTAAAACTGCTCGTTTTATATTGGTCTTAACCCGATTGAAAGGAACGGAGAGACATGACGGTCTCCAATGGGTCATAGTTGATTCAGATGCTCCTGGTTTCAAAGTTGGCAGAGAACAAAAAATGATTCATGGACAAAATACTTATGAATTATTTTTTGATAATTGCATAGTTGATGAGAAGCAACTCTTAGGGAAACAAGGACAAGCTTGGTCATCGGGAACTGACTATCTTTTTTCAGGAAGAATACAGATTGCAGCAAGAGCATTGGGCATTGCTGATCGATGTCTTGAAATGGCAAAAGAATATGCAAAAATAAGACATACTTTTGGTAAGCCACTATCATCTCGTCAAGCCATTCAATGGATGATTGCGGATTCAGCTCTAGAACTGCATAGTTGCAGACTTCTAGTCTATGACACAGCTCTAAGAGCCCAGGAAGGTGAAAAAGTTTATACAGAAACTGCTATGGCAAAGCTATCTGCGACTGAAATGGTTGCGAAAGTTGTCGATCGAGCAATGCAAATTCATGGTGCCGCAGGTCTGTCTGATGAATCCATTTTAGAAAGGTGCTATCGAGATGTCAGGCCAATGAGAATTTATGAGGGGACCTCTGAAGCACTTAGAAGCATGATAGCAAGAGACTTACTTAAATAATTAAGGTTTATGCTTCCATTTAAAACAAAATTTGGCTGGGGAATTGGAACATTAACCGTTTCGCTAATGTTTCAAGCAAATGGACTGCTTTTACTGGTTTATTTGACAGACTATGTAAATATGCAGGCTGCTACAGCAGGTCTGCTGATTGGATTATCAAAGATTTATGATGCTTTAACTGACCCGGTTATGGGAAGAATTACCGATAGAACCAATACAAGATGGGGCAAAAGAAGACCATATGTTTTTATAGGGACTTTGCTCTGCGCTCTATCATTTCTATTCTTATTTAATCTGGCGTTATTCTCTGAATCTGAAAATATTATTTTGATAACTCTTTTTGCTCTCATTCTTAACGCCACAGGTTACACAATTTTTAATGTTCCATATCTGGCAATGCCCTCTGAGATAACGGATGACTATGATGCCAGGACAGATCTAATGTCCTATAGAGTAATGGCAGTCGCAGCAGGTCAGTTAGGAGGTTCGGCGCTTGGGCCAGCATTAGTCGTCTATTTTGGGAGTGGAGCGACAGGTCACACTGGTATGTCTATGTCTCTCGCTTTGATTATGGTAATGGCTGGCTTTGCATGCTTTTGGATGACAAAGGATGCTCCGTTTGTAAAAACTACTGCAGAAAGGAAAGATGAGGGATCTTTTTTTAAACAGTTTAAAACCGCTTTTAGGGTTAAGCCTTTCGCAATCCTGTTAGGAATTAAAATTACTCAGCTCACTGGTTTCGCAGTTTTTCTTGGCTCGCTACCGTATCTCTTTACGAGAATCATGGATCTTTCATATAACTATCTTGGTTTCTATTTCCTCATACAAGGATCTGTGATGTTTATTTCACAACCATTATGGGTAAAGATTGTGAACAGTATAGGTAAGAAAAATGGTTATTATCTTGCCTCTCTGTCTTGGGGTTTAGGTGCATTGTCATGGATACTTGCAAGCTCAGGAGAAAGTGATCTTGGTATTATCTTGAGGGGATGCTTCCTTGGTTTTGGGGCAGGAGGACTTTTATTGGTTGGGCAATCAATGCTGCCTGACACCATGCAATATGACAAAAAGACAACTGGACAAAACAGAGAAGGAATACTGGCAGGTGTCTATACAACTGTCGAGAAATTATCATTTGCTATAGGGCCTTCAATTTTAGGAATTATGCTTGGAATGGTTGGATATGATGCACTCTTAACGAGCCAAAGTGATACTGTGATCAAGATGGTCTACTTTGCTGCAGGCGGTTTTCCCGTGATTGCACTAATGGTCAGCTGCTTTTTTATTATGATCTACAACATAGACCAAAAAACATTAAAAGAAGAGGAAGAATATGAGTGAGAAAAAGACTTGTGACACCTTGATAAAGGGAATAGTCATTTCCATGGATCCTAAAAGACATGTCTATTTAGATGGCTTTGTTGCTATAGAGAAGGGATTGATCAAAGCTGTCGGTCCCATCAATGAATGTGACTATGACTCGGATAATATCCTCGGTGGAAAAGACTACATGGTCCTTCCCGGGCTGGTCAATGTCCATACACATCTGATTCAGGGCTGTATGAGAGGAATGGCAGATGGAACAACATACGAGGAAAGGTTTTTTGGATTCTACTATCCAATGACAGGTGCCTGTGATGAAGAAAGATCTTATATTGCTTCAATGCCTCCCATTATGGATCTTTTGTTAAGAGGGGTCACAACGACAGCGGATGACCATTTTACTCATTTGCATAAAAAGTCTATTGATGGCGTCTTAAAAGCAGTTGATGATTCAGGAATCCGTTGCAGGATGGCTCGTCTTACCATTAATGATAAAGAAGCTGTTCCAGAAGGATTCAGAGAGGAGTTAGATGAAGGAATCGCTGAAACTGAGCGTGTAAAATCAACATGGGAAAACGATAAAATATCAGTCACAGCGTCAACCATTGGTATTACTTACTGCGAGCCTGATCAACTGGTTGAACTCTGGAAATGGACAGATGATAATAATCGCCAATTTGATATCCATGCTCCAGCAGTAATGGATCATAAGTATCTAGCATCCAGAAGAGGTTGGGAAGGAGGCTCTTTTGAATGGCTCGATCATGTTGGAATCTTAGGGCCTAACCTCATTTCAGCTCACTCCCAAAATTTAAGGCCAGGCGAAGCAGAATTAATATCAAAATGTGGTGCGTCAGTTGCGCTCGTTCCTGATATGGAGCAAGTTCTGGGTTTGGTTAATTTTGATGCAAAAAAATTCCTTGAATCCAATGTCACTTGTGGACTCGGTCTTGATGGCCCAGTTGTTGCATATGGGCATGATCTTTGGACGGCAATGAGGAGTTTTCTCACAGCACAGAGAATGGGAGATCAGCATCGTACGATGATGTCCGATACTCAGACAAAATGGACAGGAGATGAAATACTCTATGGAAATGCAGAACAAGCCCTAGAATTGGCCACAATCGATGGGGCTAAAGCACTAATGATGGAAGACAGTGTTGGCTCTCTGGAAGTGGGTAAAAAGGCTGATATTCTCCTAATAGATAGATCCTCTGAAAGTCACCTAACACCGATGGGTGCCATGATTGCTAATTTAGTTTATGGCAATGGCCCAAATCAAAGTGCAATTAAAGCTGTGATGATTGATGGCGAAATAGTGGTCAAAGACGGAGAGCATCAAACGATTGATCATGCACAGGTTGTTAAAAACTCAGATGAATTGCAGGAAACTCTTTTAGATGAAACTGGTGCTAGGCAATATCTAAGAAAACGAAGTCGCTTTACCTGGGTTCAGTAATTAGCTTACAAATAACTCTTTTAATTCAGTCACAGCCGCATCTGGAGTATTGAGGACCAAATGGTCTGATATGTCTTTATTTATTTGCTCAACAGCTCTTGCCATTGAAAATTGACCAAGGATTACTGTTTCATCGCTTGGAATCATCATAACAGCATCGATGATTTTCTGATTATGTGCTTGCACTTGATCTTCTTTCAGAAGTTCAAGGGCATTTTTGATTAAATGACCCTTGATGTTTATATCCAAGCCTTCGCTCATGGCCTGAAATTCATTAACCAATAATTCTAAAGATGGTTCAAATGTTACCAATATATTTGTATCAGATTCAGCATTGATAGCCATCCTAAAAGCTGATTCATTGGGCCTGAGAATAGGTAAATTGAATTTAATTTTTGCAGCATCTATCGCATCTCCAAAGGCGCTACAAGTGTAAAGAATTGCATCAACGTGATCATTAACAGCTAGTTGACCTAAATCAATTATTCGCGATCTTATTCTAGATTCATCTAGTCCATTTGCTCTATCGATGGATAATTGGAAGTCAGAGTACTCATTCAAAATGACATTTGGCCATAATTTTTGAAATGATTGTCTGATTGGCTCCTCAGATTCCTCAAGTGCATGAATCAAACCGATTCTAATTTTATTCTGATGTTTCATTGTTTTGGAATAATTGGCAGAAGTAGGTATGGCGCTCTACTCTCTCCAAAATGAAGCGAGGTCTGGCCATTAAATCTAGCATCTCTGTCGATTGGATCATTATGCAGGAATGGTCCACATCCCTTTAATTGATTCTTAAAATTAGAAAGCTTTTGTGGTTGAGCGTCTGGGCATTCGTAATCTTTGCCTTGGATTGAAAGCATAAGGTAATACCCCTTTGGAATAACTATTGACGTTGGCCAGATTTCGATATCCATCTCAACAATCTCACCTGGGTTGAGTACTGCTTTCTCGGTGTGTGAATGATAAGGACGCCATGGTCTTGATAGTTGCTGGTCTAATTTCCGATGAGATGCCCTCAACCATCCTTGAGCAATTGGTGTATAAGGGTCAACTGCTCCTTGAAAAACCACTTCATTATCTTGATCACTAAAGAGTCTTAACACAACGAACAAATCAGCATCTTCCGTTGAGGATGAAACAAACAATTTCAAGGCCATAGGGCCTGTGATCTCTGTCTCCTCATCAAAAGGTCTCGACTTAAAATCTATACCATCTCCCATTGCGTCAAAGGTGATTGATGAAGAATCTGTATTTTTAATTTCTCCACTCATTTCATATGCGTCATTCATGTACATTTTGGTCCATGTGGTTCTCTCAATCGGCCATTCAGTCTCATGACGTTTCTTGAAGCCATCAATATG
The DNA here is from genome assembly GCA_019653755.1 of Woeseia sp. Taxonomy (GTDB): domain Bacteria; phylum Pseudomonadota; class Gammaproteobacteria; order Steroidobacterales; family UBA11654; genus CACPJA01. The sequence goes on from BPCL01000004.1 coordinate 100,961, forward strand.
CCTGACCTGTAATTGAACTTTTGGTTGATCTAACCAATCATTCTTTATGCCTTTTAGAAAGTGATCAAAAAATCGCTTTTGAAGGTTTACACCATAATCTGTGTAGAATTCGGTCCAGTGTTCCAAACCATGAATCTCAAGCCATTTTTGCTCTGATGCAGCCCTTATAAATCCTTCCGTATTACCCCTAAGATGAAGTCCTTGGCCGCCCCAATTACCAGCCGAAAGAAAGGGGACTGTAATCTTATCCCAGACCGCTGATCGCTCTTCGTGGTATTGATTGTTTAAGGGGTGTGCCCTAATTTCATCACCAAATGAACAACGGTTAACCTCGAGTTGCTCTTCACTTAACTCATCATTGCCACATATAGGTCTTCCGTTAAACTGATTGATCATTCCATTTTTTCCAAGGCCATGCTGTACTGTTTTAACTTGCATATCAAACCAATTGGCCCAGAAAGTACTTAGAATTCCTCCATGGTGTGTCATATCCCTATACCAATCGCTGGCACCCTCCCATATGCACATTGCCTTTAAATGTGATGGCTGTTGTGAAGCAACTTGCCATTGATTGATACCAAAGTAAGAAACGCCATTAATTCCAACATTTCCATTGCTCCATAATTGCACTCCAGCCCATTCGATGCACTCTTTAAAATCCATTGTTTCTCGCATGGAAAAGTGATCAATATAACCGGGAGATGCACCGCAACCTCTAGAGTCCACACGAACACAAACATATCCATCCGGAACCCATTTTTCTGGATCTACCACTTCCCAGTTCTGATATTTATTTGATGAGCCTCTTGTTACATCTGGATGTTTTTCAGCCATCCTGTCCCAAGCGCTAGGATATCCTTGTTGGAATGGAAGGCCTTTCGCATATGGTCCATAAGTGATCAAAACAGGATATACTCCCTCCTTAATTGGCCTAAAAATATCTGCTCGCAGCTCCAACCCATCATCCATCTTGATCGGAACATCCCAATCAATATGCATGCTATCTTTAATTTCAGAAAACTCCTTCACCTATTTTCCTTTCATATAATCAATTATCTTTACAGCATCTTCATGCATAAATCTCTCTTGCTTGATCGCCTCGGAATAGACCTCAAAAGAGGATTGTGTTGTCGGTATATTAATCCCCATCTCTTTTGCAGTGTTCAAAATCACAGAAAGATCTTTGACCATGCTTTTCATGTCAAAAGCTACAGGCATATCTTCACCCATCATAATCGGTATTTTCATTTTTAGTACAGCAAGTGCAGCTGAGCTATCAGCAATCGCATCTAACATCATCTCATCACTTAGACCGCCTGACTTTCCAAGGAGCACTGATTCAGCTAGCGCTTGCCAGTATATTGCCAATGGAAGATTGACAACCAGTTTCAATAACGATCCCGATCCAGTCTTACCTGCATGAATCACCCTTCGTCCAAGAATATTAAGGTAGGGTTTTGCTTTGGTAATATCTTGGGTATTGCCTCCACAAAAGATTAGTAATTCTCCTTTTGCAGCAGGAGCAACTGTTCCTGATACAGGAGCATCAATGAAAGCTCCTGATTTCTTTTTGATTTCGTTGGCAATGCTTGATGTCGTCTTAGGCATGATAGTGCTCATATCAATAAATAAGCGATCTGTTACATCGCCACTCAGCAGACCCTTATCGGATAAAAATATTGACTCTACTGCATTATCATCACTCAACATGGTAAAAATAAGATCAGAATTTTTTGAAACCTCTGAAGGAGTTTCTGCCACCAATGCGTCCATCCTTCTCAAAGGTTCTGTTTTCTCTACGCTGCGATTGTAAACAGTCAGTTTATGGCCCGCTTCTATAAAAAGAGGCGCCATTACAGAACCCATCTTACCTAAACCAATAAAACCAATGTCTTTTCTCATTCAATCTTCACGTGGTATGTATGCAATAAGGTCCAAAAGAGTATTTGCACCTTCTAAAACCATCGAATCATTCAACCCAATTGTAGTTGAAGCTGGTTTATCCGATGGAAAATATCGTGCCCATTCCTCGATTGATTCAGCAAACCACTGCAGATCATTATGAAAGCAAGCTCTTCTAACAATATTTTCAACTGAAGACCCTGCTGATTCTGCGATAGCATTGATATTAGTCATCATATATCTCATTTGAGATTGAGCAGGTCGTCCATACCATGGGGCTGCTGAATTTCTTGTCATGCCCTCAGCAATATTCCCTGATGAATCAAATGCCATCTGAGTACTGTAAAATAAGAGTTGCCCTACTTGGATAGCCTGAGGTTCATGACCAAATGGCTCGGGAGCATCAGATGTTTCAATAGATTTTTTCTTTAACTGTGCGTCGTTAGTTAATGCCATTAAGGAAACTTCGACTTTTGCTTTGCTATGATTCATGCCTGACCTAGGTAAAACAAAACGTGCTGGAGGGTTAGGAAAATGTTTTTTCCATATTTCATCCATCAACTTAAAATCATTGGGATCAACAATAAAAACTTCTGCCTTCACTGAATTCTCAAGTGAGGATCCAGCTTGCTCAAGCAATTCTGAAGACTTGCTGATCACTAGCTCCAATTGCTCTTCAAATGTATCTGCAATATAACCGTCCTTATCGGTAGGTGTCTGGTTTGAAACGAAAACCCACTCTCCTTTCTTTAAAGCATCAGACCCAAGTGAATTAGGGTTGAGGCTATAATGACTAACCTCATCATTAGTCTTATAGCACATGACTTCCAGCTCTACTTTTGTGCCAACCCACATCAATTCTTTTATACCTATAGTTGACCTAGTCGGCCCTATAGAGAAAGCTTTCTCTAATAATTTTTCATAGGTATGTATGTCTATGTCATGCGAAAAAAGACCTTCTGGATCATTTTCTAGATTGGGTCTATCTGAAACAAACCATTCCCAGATTCTTACACTGTCTTCAGACATATTCAAACCAGCGGCTTGAACAGTTTGAGCCATATTCCCTAACACAAACTCTGATTGCATACCTAACCCTGTGGAAGGGTCTTTATCCTCTGGTATTAGATTTTTTGGTACACCGGTTTTAAAATCACTAGCAAGCTGACCTGCAATAAAAACCCAATCACCGACTTTAACTGCTGGCGAGTATGGCATTACAGGCTTAGGAACCCCTTCTTCTAAGCCAGGCCAGATTGCAATTGGCGTATTGTCATCCTTTTTCATTGTACGATCATTATCTCCACCCCACCCCCCAAAGATAGCATGGCATTTATATGCATAGTTAATTGTTATATTTTCTTAGATAATATACTATTTATCAACTGATCAATAATTATAGCTTCAAGTAACCTTTTTATGAAATTATCAATGTTCACAATGCCGTTGCATCCACCTTCTCGTGATTATCACGAAGTGCTCGAGGAGGATAGAGAGGCCATTATTTATGCTGATACATTAGGTTTTTCAGAAGCTTTTATAGGCGAACATATAACTGATCGTGCCGAACCAATAACATCATGCCTAATATTCATAGCCAGCCTAATAGACTCAACAAACCAAATCAAACTTGGGAGCGGTACTGTCAATCTACCTAATGCTCACCCCGCAACGATCGCAGCTCAAGTTGCTATGATTGATAATATGCTAGAGGGTCGCTTTCTATTCGGAATAAGCCCTGGAGGGCTTCTCTCCGATGCAGAGATATTTGAAAATTTAGAAAATGATAGAACAGAAATGTTCGTTGAGTCTATAAATCATATTCTAGACATTTGGTCTAAACCAGCTCCCTATAATCTCGAAGGTAAATATTGGAACATTACAACTGAAAAAAACTTTGTTGAGGAAACTGGTCAAGGCATTATTGTGTCCCCATTCCAAGATCCTCACCCTCCAATAGTGGTTACTGTAGTAGCCCCTTTCTCAAAAGGCATTGTGTCTGCAGCTGAAAGAGGCTGGGAACCAATTTCAGCGAACTTTTTACAACCAAATTGGGTAGCTTCACATTGGCCTATGTACCAAAAAGGTTGTGAACAAGGGGGTTATGAGGCAGACCCTAAAAATTGGAGAGTGGCAAAGAGTATTTTTGTAGCTGATGATGAAAAGACTGCTCAAGAATATGGGAAAGGTGAGGATGGTCCTTATAATTTCTACTTTAAGCAAATAATGAAGAAATTGATCGGCAATGGAAGACCAGACCTTTTCAAGCACGATAGAGACATGCCTGATTCTGATGTAACGCTAGATTATGTCCTTGATTCTATGGTGATCTGTGGCACCAGTGAAAGTGTAGTGGAGCAAATTGAAGCATTTAAAGATATTACAGGAGAATTTGGAACACTTGTTTACGCTGCCCATGATTGGGTTAATCCTGAGCTTTCAAAAAGGTCTATGGAGCTAATGGCGAATGAGGTAATGCCAAGACTCAATAAGTGACCCTAACTAGCCTTTAGGAAGCTAATCACTTCATTCAAAAATTTTTCTTGCTGTTCCAACACTGATAGGTGTTTTGCATCAGTTAACCATTTGACTTTTGAGTTTTGTATGTTTCTTTCAAACCAATAAGCCGCGTCCCTAAATAATATATTGTCTTGGTCACCGCAAAGAATTAGTGTTTCTGATTTAATCAAAGACGTGGAATCTTCTAAATTACATGCAGATAGAGCTTCACAAGCTTTTGCGTAAGATTCACCATTCATCTTAGATATTGTGGCTCTACAGTAATCAATTACTTGATTATTTGCTTCCAGATAATCCTTTGTGAAGAAAGCATCTAGAAACTGATCAATCATATCTTGAAGGCCTCCCTCTCTTGCTTTTGCTGCTCTCTGAGTCCAGTTGGCTTGCCATTCTTGTGAATATTTATTTGTGGTGCTAACCAGGATTAATTTATTAATAATGTCAGGGTTCTTAGCTGCAAAATCCTGAAGAATCATCCCGCCAATAGAAAGCCCCAAAAAATCGGCATCCACTATTCCAAGATCAGTCAATGAAACTTTCAAAGAATGTGATAAATCTTCAATACTATAGTTCTGTTCTGAGTGAGGACTTAAACCATGACCAGGCAGATCATAGGTCATAACGGTTCTATATTTTGAAAGCTCACCTAAACAATAATCCCAAGTACGATGATCTAGGCCTAAAGGATGAATCATAATTAGAGGTCGCCCTGATCCTGAACTAAAAAACTCAATAGAATCAGGCATCTTTACTGACTTTTTTCCTGATCAGAAGCTCTTAATACTTCCATGACAGAAGCGGTATCTAATTCATTCAGATCTAGCTCTTCTGCTTTTTTGTAAAGTTGTTCTGTCATCTTAAAAAGAGGTGAATCAATCTCATGGTTATCAAGCATATCCCTTATAAGCTCCATATCTTTCTTCCAAACATTCATTTTCATTGATGCTGGAGAATAATCCTTGGCAATCATCATCGGCGCCCTTAATTCAAAAATTTTTGAAGTAGCCGCACCTGACGAAATTACCTTATAGAGTTCATTTAAATCCAGACCACTTTTTTCACCTAACCTTATCGCCTCGGCAGAAGCAACATTGTGAATAGAAACCAATAAATTAGCGATAAGCTTAACCTTTGTTGCGTTTCCAAAATCCCCCAAAAAAAAGGACTCTCTTGAGAATGTCTCAAGAACGGGTAATGCCATTTCATAGGATTCCTTTAAGCCACTGGCATACATAACAATATCCTTATTCTCAGCCTGCCTGCCAGTTCCACTTATTGGGCAATCGAGGATGTCGACATTAATTGCATTCAATCTTTCTTGGTTCTTTATTTTGCATTCAAGACTAAGGGTGCTGGTTTCGATGAGAAGCTCTACTTTTCGATTGTCTTGTTGAATGATCAAATCAATAGTTTCATCAAGAGCTTTGTTATTTGGCAAAGAGGTAATAATAATTGATGATTGATCTATGATTTCTTTTAAAGATGAAGAAGTGTTTAAACCCTCATGATTTAATGTATCTATTATTTTTTGATCAATATCAAAACCTATTGGGCTAAATTCTGAATCATGAATATTTCTTAATATCGATGATCCAATAATTCCTAAGCCGATAAGACCGATTTTTTTTGTATCAGTTTTTTCCATCTAGGGTGTTGTTTTGACTAAGACTCAAGATCCTCAATCTTAAATTTTTTAGAGCCTTCAAGAATTATCTTTACAGAAGTCAAAACAATTGTCTTGAAATCATTTAATACCTTGCTGTGATAAATATTTTTTCTGATTGCGTAATAAAATAAGCCGCCATGCAACACCCAAACTCTTTCTAATTCGAGAGGGGTTATTGGGTGCTTTTTTATACTTGGTTGACCACATTCATGTCTTATCTCTTCACATATTGGCTTAAGAAATTCATCCTCGACAATTCTAATGTATCTCCTGTTCATAGAATTGCCCATCAGCCCTGAATACATGTAAATCCTTATCCATTCATACTGATGAACAATCTTTGCGTAAGAAATATAATAATCAACTAGTCTTTGTTCCAACGAAACAGAGCGGTCTTTAAGATTTGATGACCATTCAGGTTTAATCCAGTTAAGGTAAACCTCCTTAAATACCCTTTCAATTAGGTCATCCTTGGTTGGAAAATATCGATATAAAAGAGGTTGAGTTATGCCAATTCTTTTTGCAAGATCTCTGGTTCTTCCATTGAAACCAAATTCAGCAAAGAACTGGACAGCCTCATCAATTATTTCCTGCTCTCGGTCACTTGGGGTTAACCTTTTTTTTGGTTTTAATTTAGTAAGCTCTGGCACCATTTCTATTTACTTTACTGGTTTTTGTTCTATCGAGTAAAGCTCTAAACTTGAAAGACTAGGTGTTTTTGGATCATAAGTTTCCGGAGCTGTAAAATACTTTGGATAATGCTTCTCAACATAATCCAATACTTGCCTGCTATGGACTTCCTCCAAATCCTCTCCTGAGCCCATAAAAGCAGAATATAGCATCTGACCTGGCTCTTGTCCCATCAGCATCCAGGGCAAGAAAGGAGTAATTCTCCCCCAAGTACCATTAAACGGTAGAGTGGTATAACTTGGGTCCTGCATCTGCTTGGCATCAACATGGAACGCAAACATTTCAGAAACTGTCACCATTGGACCGCTTGATTCTCTTACCCACTTCTTAGGATCAAGCGCATTCGGATAAAACAGATTGATATGAATCTCCATATCTATCCGGTTACCGCGCTGTTGCCAAGGAAGAATAAACGGTATTCTAGGCGGTTCTTCCTCATTGAGTCCGCCAAATTTTGGTGGCGCAGGGAAATAATCTTCAATCACATAATTAAACGGATCATTAGCAATATGAACAACATCGACTGTCTCATTTGTCATTGGATTCTTCCATTCTTCCAAGACTTCACCGCTTCTGAGGTCAGTGTAGAGGCCAACCTCTCTTAATATTTTTGCATAAGAGCCATCGGCTTGTTGTTCTAATCTAGAAACACCAAATCCCTCAATACCAACACAATCAATAATCGGTTTGTTTGGCCTCAAAGCCATGATGTAACCTTTGAACCATCCGTATTTCTGTTTTGACTGATCCAAATCACCGTTCATCCTAGAATAGGCAATTTTATTATCTGGGCCTTTAGATAAATCCAAATAAGGACCATTAAGAGCCTCTCCTCTAGCTCCCCCATAAGCTGCGGCTTGATCTGCGTGTGCCTTTTCAGAAAGCAACCCTAATGTTGCAGCACTTGCGCTAAGTGCGCCTAAATTTCCAATGTTCTTAAAGAATTGTCTTCGTTCCATTATGTAAACCTCTATGAATTCATACTATTTTTTCCACGCTCAGAGAATAACAATACTAGCGATAAGATTAAAAGTGCAAGATTAGCAAATCCCACCATTGTGAAGGGTGCGGTTGGACCGACGTTATCAAATAACCACCCGCCAATAACGGCAACTAAAAGAATACCAATTGCACCAAAGAAACTAAAACCACCAATGACAGCACCCCGACCTTTTGCCGGTGCTGCACTACCTATCAAGGATATTGCTGAAATGTTGGCAAAAATTTCTCCCAAGCCTAAAAGCGCTGCACCAAAATACATTTGGGTACTGAAAATATCATCAATAAAACCTAAATAGAGGTACCCGCATGCAGCAATAGCCATCGAAATAGCTAAAGCCATGACTCGATCGACTTTATCTATGAAGAAATTGATCAAAACTGCTCCGGGTATTGCAAAAGCTTGAACCATCACATAAAACCCCGTTGATAGTTTAAATGCTTCTGCTCGAGACATATCCATAGAGATAGCTTCATTGAATAGCCATAGTGAGAAAAAGGTACTAACCACAGATAAATCACCTCTCGATACCACTCCAGCAGTATATGCAAGTGCGACTCTTGGGTTTTTAGCTTCCTTAAATGCAATTCCCAATGTTGAAAAATAAGACCCTTTCTTAGTCACCTGAGCAGGCGCACCTTTCTTCAAATTGGTGAAAAGTACTGTCGAAACAATTAAAACCATTACTGCGGCACACCATATTGTGTATTGACCAGAGAGCGCACTATCATAGCCTTGATTAACAAAATATTCTGGGAGCCTTCTAAAGCTACCTATGATGAGCACTAAGCCTAATCCGTTCATAATTGATGTGGTTGCGATGAGTTTCCCTCTTGTGCTCTCATGTACATAATCATTCGCAGTGGTGGGCAACATAACTGTATTGCAAGCACAACCTAGAGCAATAAAGATACGGAATATGATGAGTTCAGTGCTGTCTCCTGCAAGCGGATAAAGAAAGTAGCCTATACCAAGAAGAACAAAACCCATGGAATAAACAATCCTTCTTCCCACTTTATCTGATAATGCACCAAACAGCCCGATCACACAGACCACGACTATCTCTTGCATAGCAGTCAACTTTCCTGCTAGAGCCCCTGTCTCATTTTGAGGAATCTCAAGAATATTAAACACCAGTGGGCCAAAGACATTTACTAATGCCATGCTGGCGATACCAAAGAATGCACCAAAAAATAATGTGAAAAGATGCCGCTTTTCTATATCCGGCATAGAGTTATGGGGCCAAATTTTATCCCCATTTCTTCAATATTGTTCTTTGACGATTCCATTGGTTGATTCATAATCACTTGATAAAATAAATATGTGAACAAAGCATAACAATAAAGACTCATCTATGATAAAGAAAATATTAAAAATAATTGGCTGGATTGTTCTTTTCATTCTTCTATTCAGTCTATGGATGTTACAAAGAATGGACACTTTTAAAACAATCACCAACAACACTCCTGAGGTTTGTGAAAGTTTTGCGATGAGCGGAAGTGCTGAGGATATTGAAATAGATTATGCTAGAGGCATTGCTTATCTTTCCATTCAAGATAGGGAAGCTTTAATCAAAGGAAAGAATACTCAGGGGTTTATAGGAAAGATTGATTTGAATAAAAAACCCTATGAACTGGTCTCTGCACTAACAGAGCAACCCGAACATCTGAGACCACACGGCCTAAGTTTACATATAGATAAAGCAGGCAAAAGACATCTAGCAGTAATCAATCATCCAAAAAACAGGGGCGATGAACCGGAGGTGATAGACCTATTTATCGAAACTAGCAATGGGTTGTTTGATTTTGTGAGAAGCGTCTCTGATCCTTTATTTCAAAGCCCAAACGATGTGCTTCTTGTTGAAAAAGAAAAATTTTATGTCGGGAATGACAAGGGTGGCATAAGCGCCGCAGATAAAATCCAAGAGCAAATGGGTAGACCTATGTCAACGGTGGTGTTCTATGACGGAGAATCAGCAAGCATTGCCATGAAAAACCTATCTTCAGTGTCTGGCATTAACTTGTCACTGGATCAACAAACTGTATATGCTTCAGAAACTAACGCAAAAAGGATGGCAATTTTGAAACGCGATCTGATGGACGGATCTTTAAAAAAAATAAAGACTGTAAAGTTGTCAGGATCGCCAGATAACATTAATGTTTCGGAAGACGGTAGCTTGGTGATAGCAAATATTCCAAAAGTATTAGCACTAATACAGCATTTTATTGCGCTCCAGAATAATGAATATAAACCGTCCCCTTCACAAGTGGTAAAGATAGATTTTGATGATCAAGGAAATCATTTGAGCAAGGAGCTCTTTATGAGTGATGGTTATGATATGTCGACCACGAGTGTTGGAGCAATCTGGGCTGACAAATTATTCATGGGTTCAATTGATGACAAGCAAATGTATGTTTGCGAGTTATAATTAACATATGAATAATTCAACCTTAAGTAATTTCGAAATACATGTCTCAACTGAGAGGACTCATCTTTCTCAAGTCAGAAGAGCTTTCACTAAGTCCCTAGAATTTGAAAACACAGATCCTGGGTTAGTAAACTTTTTTGTTGTCTGCTCGAATTATCTCGAATTTGCATTGAATCGACTCATTGCTCAAGATTATATTTTGCATGATTTACTTCTTCCCCATATCAAAAATGACAATACAGACTATCAAGATAAGCTTAAAAGCTTGCACAAAGGTCTCAAAGCCATGGAGTCATCTATAGAAAAACTTGGTGAGGCCAAAAATGAATTAGTTAAGTCTGGGCTTTATGGAATTGATCCCTTCAAAAATGAAGCACATGAATTCCTTGATGTATTCCTGAACTTACTCGCATCTAATCGTCATTCTACTTATGATCTCGAAAAGAAGGTATTCACCTCTCAAGATTGGGAAAAAATAGCAGGAGTCAGTGAGGAAAGTATTAAAAATGAACAATTACTTTATCAGGATATTAAACTCTCAGCACCAGAAGGTTGTGATCCTGAAAGTTTTCCTCCAATAGGACATCATGCAAAACCAGAATAAAAAAAATTATGGTATTGCTTTATTCTTGATACTCATTGGTTTTACTTTCAATTCTCATGGAGATGAATTTGATAATGAACAGCCAACAGTATTAATCACAGGATCTAATAGAAATATTGGACTTGAATTCGTGAAAGAATTCTCAAAAAGGAATTGGAATGTTATCGCTACAACTAGACGCCCGGATGATGCCAAAGAATTGAATAAATTTGCAGCAAAAAATAATAATGTAAATATAGAGCTTCTTGATATCACCAATAATCAAGATATAAGTAATTTGGCTTCTAAGTATCAAAACCAAACTATAGATATCTTGCTCAATAATGCTGGATTAACACCTAGGTACTTGTCTGCATTTAGAAGATTGTCAGCTGTTGAGGAAGATATAGCCAGAGAGAGTTTTGAGATCAACGCTCTTGGAACAATGAAGGTAATCCAAGCATTTATGAGTAATGTTGAACAATCAGATAATGGAAAAATTATAGCTCTTTCCAGCAAGGCTAGCTCCTTTGGAGAAAGGCTCAAGGTTCCAATGATGTATAGCTATGCCATGAGTAAAGCAGCGCTAAATAGTATGATTTATAGTTTATCTTTCGAAACAAAAAAGAAGAATATAATCGTTATATCATTATCTCCTGGTATGGTTAATACCACCCCTGGCACATCTCTTATGGGGGCAATAGAAATAGATGAAAGTGTGACTAAAATGATGGTAGTAATAGAGAATCTGACTATGGAGCAAAATGGTTTATTTCTTGACTATGAGGATGGACGAACGATTGATTGGTAGAAAGATTAGGCCAAACCCATAACCTCGAAGGCAACCCTTTCTGAAGACTCCATAGCACCTTCCATTCCTCGATTTGCAACAGCGGTGTGCTCACCGCAAAAATGGATTTGTCCATGACGATTGCCCACATGCTGACCAAATTTTGAAATTTGACCCGGTTGCCAATAAGCCCAATCTCCCTTGGAGTAAGGACTCTGATACCAGGAGTGGTAAGCAAGAGGTTCTAATTGATCCTTTGAACTAGGTCTCAGCTGCTCTATGGATTGAATAACAGTCGATATGGCATCTTGCCGATCCATCAAATCAAGTTGTTCAGCTATAGGGCCTCGCAACCAAACTGTAAGGCTATGCACTTGCTCTGGATTAGCAACATTGCGGTTAGCAATTACCAGTCCTGATAAACCGTCAGTAAACATATTCGGACTCATCTCATCGCTTTCCCAAAAAGGAGATTTTGGAAGAAGATGCAGCATATTAATTTTTTGGGAATTAAGTTCTTCTATAGCTTCGGCCTGCAATCCTTCGATAGCAGGAGCGATGTTAATTGTTCTTAGAACGGAAAAGGGCACTGAACATATGACATGATCTGCTTTGAAAATTGATCCATCTGCACAAATAACTTCAGCTTTATTTGAAGATGTTTTGATCGCATCGACCCTCTTATTAAATAAGACTTCTTGATTAAGATTATTTGCCATGGCTTCAGGAATCATCATATTGCCTCCTTCGGCCACTAAACTCGTTCTGAAACCTAGACTCATTTGAGAATTGAAGAATGAATTAACAAACATCAACATTAAAATTGAAACATCTTTGGCGTTATAACCATGACTGATGTTCATGTTGTATACCAAATCAATCGCTTTCTGATTAAGCCCTTGTGACTCTAGCCAATCATGAACAGAAATATCGTATTTAAAATTTTCCTCTTGCATCCAACCATCGGGAGATTTTAAGGGGTTCATTTTCCCTAAGAATTGTTGGAAGAAAGCATTAGGCGGAATCATTCTCATCTCTTTTGGCAAATTGTTTGATGGATGATCAGGCCAATCTTTCAAAGAAATAAACTCTCCATTAATTGCAAGTTGTTGCTGTCTGAAATAAGGCAGAACTGGGCTTAAATCATTAAGCTGAATATTAAAACGATTAGAAATATCTATAATTCGAGCATAACCAGAACCGAATGCAGTTCCTCCAGTTTCAGGATTACCTGGAATCCCAGTCTCAGAAAGCACTCTACCACCAACCCTGTTGTCAGCTTCTAATACCCTTACCCTGTATCCCTCATCCTGAAGTATCGTAGCGGCATACAAACCAGACAGTCCTGCACCGATGATAATTACATCTGAAGAGCTTGAAGATCTTAGCTGAGTGGGTATAAGGGTAGTGATTGAAGCCGCAGCAAAGGTTTTAAGAGTCTCTCGTCTGTCTATGGATAAAATCTTGTTTTTTTTAGAATGTACTTGTTTGCTCATTCTTTTAGGGTTAACAGTTGATTGATCCCTATATCGCTATACTCACTGATTTTCCCAGAGGGCCACAGAACTTCTATTGAATCAACAATCGTGTTATCTGCAAGACCAAAATGCAATCTCAGGTCATTGGCTGAGTTATAGCCGTGAGCACTGGTGTGTTCACGATACTGAGTTAAGGAACCTGCGACCATTTTCACTCTTGCCCCATAAGCGTCTCGATTACTCTCAGTTCCCTCTAATTCTAATTTTATCCAATTACTATCATTGCCTTTGTTTCTAAGTAAATAATTACGGTCCGTAGAAGTAATTTGTTTACCGGCAGAATAAAAGGTTCTGTTGGTAAAGAATAAATCTAAAAAACCGTCATCATCAATATCGGCTGCACCAACTCCACTTCCAATGCCATATCCACTAGCTCTTGCGCGCCAAGTAAGATCTGAAAAAGTTAAATCTCCATTATTTCTGAAGAGTTTATTGACATCAGGCTCAATGGCAATGTAGAACTGCACAAAAATTGGCAAAGTTTCAATCACATCATTGATTAGAGTGTCCTGAAAACCGCCGTTATTTACATATATATCCAGGAGTCCATCGTTATCAAAGTCTCCCATTGCACAGCCACGAGCACCTGACTTATGGCTAATTCCTGAAGTTAATGAAATGTCTTTATAGCTGAGCTCACCGGTATCTGACAATTGACTAATGTATAAACGGTTTGATTGATCGGCAGTGGGTAGAAAGACGTCCATATCCCCATCATTATCGATATCTCCTATACAAGCTCCGTTGGCATTACCCGGGTTTAAAAAGGCTGTTGCTGAAGGCGTTCTAAATGACGGTGTGATATTCTCAAAAGTCCCGTCACCCTGATTCAGGAGCATAATTTTTCGATCGCCCTCATTGGTCACCAGAAGATCAATAAGGCCATCTTGATTGACATCAGTCCAATTTGGAGAACCCTGTGAGTTGCCTTCAGTGACCATTTCGAGTATTGCTGTACCGGACTCTTCTGTGACGTCAGTAAATGTCCCGTCACCGTTGTTCCTAAAGAGTGCGTTATCTATATCATATTCCGCGCACTTCCAGTAAAGATCAAGATCGCCATCATTATCGTAATCTGCCCAAGCAACTCCTGCCCCTGTGTTTCCTATGCCGCCAATTTCTTGATCTTTTGGGTAGGCTTTCCTAAATAGGTTTGCTTCTCGAGACACATCTTCAAAATTTGCTTCGCCTGTCTCAATCAATAAATTCTTATATAAAGTAGTAGGGATATGAATGGATCTATCTGATGGAGGCATATTGGAGACGACCATATCCATGTCACCATCATTATCATAATCCCCCCATGAGGCTCCTCTACCGAGTCCGGTTTTATTATCTACACCTCTTTCGACAGCGACATCCTTAAATTTGCCATTGCCGTTATTCTCAAAGAGACGATTGCCTTGATTTGTTCCGTGATACTCGGTTGACACGTATATATCAATATCGCCATCATTATCGTAATCCACAAAACTAGGGCCTGTGCTATTGACACCTTCGTCAGCAACGCCTCGAAGAAAGCTATCATCTTTAAAGAGAATTGGAGAGGATGCAACCCAGACATAATACCCTGAGGTATATATAACAGTGCTTAAAACGATGGTATAGATTATTTTTTTCATGGCTATAAAATATTTGCTCTTTAGGCAAATATCATAGCATCAAACATGGCACCTAATAAAAGTAAACCCAAATGTATGATTGAAGCAAAAAAAGTCTTCTTGGCCCAAAGGCTATTTTGCTGTCTTAGAAGCTGAAAGCTAGTATAGAGAAAATAAAGCCCACCTGAGGCAGCAAAGAGCAAATAAACCCAATGCATAGAATAGAAAACCAGAGTAAAAGAAAGAAGCACAAGGAGTAATGTGTGCCAAAAAATTGCATGACTGGTAACAGAGATTGTTGATACAACTGGCAACATTGGAATTGAGGCTTTTTGGTAATCATCTTTAAAGCAAATTGAAAGTGCCCAAAAGTGAGGAGGCGTCCATAGAAAGAGAACGACTGCTAAGATTAAAGCTGGAGGGGAAAAGGTATTCCCAGTAGCTGCTGAACCCACAAGTACAGCAAAACTTCCGGCTAAACCGCCAATAACAATATTCATCCATGTTTTACGTTTTAACCAAACTGTATAAACAATTCCGTAGGTAAATATCCCCGCAAAGAGATACAAACTAGCTTCAATATTTGCAATCAAGTAGGTGAGATAAAGTGCGACCAAACTAATCAGAGTCAGCCAAATATTCCATGCATTAGAGGGTTCGAGTTCTTTCGTGACAAAAGGTCTTTCTTTTGTCCTATCCATTAAGGAATCTATATCTCGTTCAAACCATTGATTAAATGCTCCTGATGTTGATGATGCGACCAACACGCAAATCGCTAAAGCTAGAATTTGCAGTGATGATAAAGAGGAAGAAGGCGAAACAGCAATCCCAGCCAATGTACAAGCCATAATCAAAAAGCCTAGACGAACTTTTGCAGCTATATAAATCAGATTAATGGTTTTAGCGAAGGAACTATTTGGCATTTATTTTCTTATCATTTCCTAAAAAATTGATGGGTATTATCAATGATATAAAAGAAAATTTGAATGAAAATATTTTTAATTTCTCAAGCTTATTTTTTTGATTTGATGCTAATACCTAATTCTTTAAGCTGACCTTTTCCAGCTTGACTTGGAGCATCGGTGAGCAAACAGCTGGCAGTTTGTGTTTTAGGGAAAGCGATAACATCTCTAATGCTAGTAGATTCAGTCATCAGCATAACTATCCGATCAATTCCAAAGGCTATTCCACCATGCGGTGGGCACCCGTATTTTAATGCTTCAAGGAAGAATCCAAACTTCTCACTTGCCTCTTCAGGGCTAATACCCAAGGTTTTAAAAACTGCAGATTGCATCTCCTGTGAATGAATTCTGATTGAACCTCCGCCAATTTCATTTCCATTCAGGACCATGTCATAGCCTAGAGAAATTGCACTTTTCGGATTAGCAATTAGATCCTGAGGGTCATCGTTAAGTGGCGAAGTAAAAGGATGGTGCTCAGATACCCACCTTTTTTCTTTAGGTTCCCAGTGAAACATTGGAAAGTCTGTAACCCAAAGCGGGTGCCAACCGGATTCAATTAAATCAAAATCTGTTGCTAATTTCTCTCTCAAAGCACCCAATGATGCATTAACTGTTTCTGCTTTATCAGCGCCAAAGAAAACAGTATCTCCGTCCTCTATACTTAGGCGATCGGTGAGTGAACTAATGCAATCTTCGTCTAGAAATTTGAGTATTGGTGATTGCATTCCTTTAACGCCTTCTTTTATAGCATTGACTCTAATATAAGCTAATCCCTTAGCGCCGTAATTGGATACAAATTCAGTGTAATCATCTATTTGTTTTCTAGAAATATCAGGCTTATTTTTCAAAACAAGGCATGCTACTCTTGAGTCTTCGTCGTTGGCCGGTTGAGAAAAGACTTTAAATTCGACATCCTTCATTAAATCACCAACATCAATAAGCTCCATATCGATACCCAAATGAGGCCTATCACTGCCAAATCGCTTCATGCATTCCTCATAGCTAATCTGAGGGAACTCTTTCTCAAGCTTGAAATCAAGCACCTCTTTGAATAGGTTTTGGATCATATCTTCCATAATCCGTTTTACCTGATCCTGATTAACAAAAGCCATCTCAACATCGAGTTGTGTAAACTCTGGTTGTCGATCAGCCCTTAAATCCTCATCCCTAAAGCAACGAGCAATTTGATAATATTTATCAAAGCCAGACATCATTAACAGTTGTTTAAAAAGTTGTGGCGATTGAGGTAATGCAAAAAAATCTCCTTGTTGGGTCCGACTGGGAACCAGATAATCCCTAGCACCTTCTGGTGTAGCTTTGGTCAATATTGGTGTTTCTATTTCTAGAAATGATCGATCATCAAGAAAATTTCTTAACGATTTAATGATCCGATGTCTGAGTTTGAGGTTATCAGACATATTCTCACGCCTAAGATCAAGATACCTGTATCTCAATCGGGTATCTTCATTTGCTGATTCATCATGGTGGAACGGAGGGGTCAGAGATGCATTGAGAACTGTGCCTGTTTCTGCTAATAATTCAACTTCTCCAGTTGCCATGTCTGGGTTAATGGTTCCTTCTGGTCTATTTCTTATGCTCCCGGTCACAGACAATACATATTCTGACCTTATGTTTTCTGCTTCAATAAAGAGTTCCTTGTTTGCCGGGTCAAAAACTAATTGCAGCAATCCCGAGGTATCTCTTAAATCAATAAAAATCACTCCTCCATGATCTCTGCGTCGATGCACCCAACCAGAAACAGTAACGGTTTCTCCAAGATTATTGGTACTAAGATCTTCGCAGTAATGACTTCTAAAATTTTTTTCTTCTGTCATTCTATTTATAGATTCCTCTATTCTTTGCCGCCGATTGCTGGCACAACAACACCCAAGGAGATGATCATTTTTATTGCATCTTCCACACTCATTTCAAGTTCAATGACCTCATCTTTGGACACCATAATGATATATCCCGAAGTTGGGTTAGGGGTTGTTGGAATATAGACGCAGACGACATCATCTCCAATCTTGCCTTTAATTTCGCCCACCTCCTTAGAGGTCTGAAAACATAAGCTATAGACGCCTTTTCTAGGGTACTCAATCAACAATACTTTTGAGAATGATTGTGTCTGATCAGATAACACAATCTCTGCAAACTTCTTAAGTGGGTTGTAGATACTTCTTATTAAAGGAATTTTGTCTAGAAGTTTTTCCCAAGCTTCAACCAATGTCTTACCCAGATAATTGGCTGCAATCAAACCCGTTCCCAATAGAATTATGATCGCTAGGATAATCCCAAACCCAGGTATTGAAAAACCCAAAAGATTTTCCGGTCTAAGACCTACTGGAATCAGTAAATAAGTCTGACCTAGTAAATCAATTAATAGTTTTACCGCAAAGATTGTTATGCCTAAAGGGATCCAAACCAATAGACCGGCTACGATTATTGTTCGTAATTTCTTCATATCATTCCAATTATTACATTACTCAGCATCTTTGGCTGCTTTATCTTTAATTTTATCCTTCTTCTTTGTTTTTCCAGAATCGTTATCACTTTTTGAACTTTCTTTCCTTTTCAGGTTTTTCATCTTTTTGATCAGCTACATTTTTACGATTCTCTTTTTTAAAATCTGTCTCGTACCACCCTTCTCCTTTTAATCTGAAATTAGGTGCAGAAATCAGGCGCCTCAGAGAGTTTTTACCGCACTCAGGACAATCAACCAATGGCTTATCATTAACCTTTTGAAGAGCATCAAGAACATGGTTGCAATCATCGCATTGATATTCATAAATTGGCATAAGGCATAATTCTCATTAATTACATAAATAAAATCGAGTATATTACGACAGAGTGAAGAAAAACTCTAAACTTTAATATCTGGAAAAGCTAAATTATTAATCGTTTTTTTATCCAAGGTATTGCCTGATAACTCTTTGATAGTAAGCTCCATATCCTCTGGGAGATCACTAGAAAAAGACATTTGATCACCGGAAACTGGATGAATAAAATCAAGCTTGAAAGCATGTAGAGCTTGCCTCTTTATAGATCGAAGCTGTTTCATCAAACTCTCCTTTGCCGCTTTGGGGATGGTCAATCTTGTTCCATAAAGAGGGTCGCCTAAAATTGGATAACGAATGTGTGACATATGCACTCTAATCTGATGTGTTCGACCAGTCTCTAATTGAACCCCAACAAATGTGTAGCCAGATAGTTTTTTGAGAACTCTATAATGTGTCACTGCATTTTTGCCATCCTCTGAAACTCTAAATTTAATCCGATTATTAGGGTCCCTTGATAAATGCTCATTAACAGTTCCCCCGCTCGTCATTTCACCAACACAAATAGCGCGGTATTCTCGTTTAATTAATCTTGATTGCATAGCGCTATTCAAAGAATTGTAGGCATTACTATTTTTTGCCACCATCAGTAACCCGCTTGTGTCTTTATCTAAGCGATGGATTAATCCTGCCCTAGGAAGAAATCTTAGTTCTTCATCATGAAACAATAGGCCATGTTGAAGTGTTGAATCATAATTACCATGCCCAGGATGAACAACTAGACCTTGAGGCTTATTAACAATAATTAAATCATTATCTTCATAAATAATATCAAGGTTGATTTTTTGAGGCTCAATCTCACTACGCTCTTTTAAGACAGGCACCACTTTAATCTGTTGCCCATCTTGGACTTTAGTACTAGGTTTAACTATCTGATTTTCAAGAAGAATATTCCCTGATTCAATCCAATCCTGAATTATGACACGAGAGTATTCAGATAGTTTTGAACTAACCACCTTATCGATTCTCTGATTATGTTCATCAGAGGTAACTAAAAATTCTATTGCATCTTCATTCATCTAATCTATTATGCTTGATTTGATTTCACTTATTTTAGGCTATAATTCCATACTTAGAACGTCTAAAAAAGAAAAGAGAACTTAAATTTTGAAAAATATACAGAATATATCCTTCTTATACTGGCAACTTTCATTGTTTCATGCAGCAAAGATGAAGCCACTGACATGAGATCATCTTCAGAAGTTATTTATGAAAGGGCCAAGTATGCAATGGATAATGGCAACTTTAGAAATGCTGTCAATTATCTTGAAGTGCTGACAACATCGTTTCCTTTTAGCAATGAAGCAAAGCAAGCTCAGCTAGATCTTATCTACACTCATTATCGGAGTTCTTCTTTTGAAGAGGCGATTGATGAAGCCAAACAATTTGAAAAAGAAAATCCAACCCACCCAAGAGTTGATTATGCCTTATACATGAGAGGAATCTCATTGTTTGAAGGACAACATCAGTGGTATCACGAAATATTTGACGTGGATTTGACTGAACGACCACCTTCAAAAACTGAAGAAGCTTTCTCAGTTTTCTCACAATTATTAAGGAGGTACCCTGAAAGTATTTATATTGATGACGCTACACAGAGAATGATTTTTTTAAGGAACAGATTGGCAAGATATGAAAATCATGTAGCACAACACTACTTGGAAAGAGGTGCATATATTGCAGCAATTAACCGAGCTAAATACGCTCTGGAACAATACAGCGGTGCTCCTGCAACTATAGAATCCTTGGAAATTATTGCCAAAGCATACAATAGCCTTGGAATGGATGATCTAGCTGAACAAGCAGAAAGTATTTTCCTAGCTAATCAAACTAAAGATCCAAATCAAACAATCGTCCTAGAAGAAAGTGAACCTTGGTATAAATTCTGGTAATTGATTAGCCAACCAGCACGGATTTCATTTTCTCACCTATTAACGCAGGCGATTCAACAGTATAAACACCCGCCTCTTGCAATGCTTCATATTTACTTGCAGCAGTACCTTCTTTTCCGGTAACAATTGCTCCAGCATGTCCCATTCTTTTTCCTGGGGGAGCTGACACTCCAGCGATGTATGCAACAACCGGCTTAGTGACGTTATTTTTAATAAATTCTGCTGCTTTCTCTTCATCAGAACCGCCTATTTCTCCTACTAAGACGATCCCTTGAGTATCTGGATCAGCTTCAAAGAGCTTTAAACAATCAATAAAATTAATGCCCTTGATAGGATCTCCGCCAATACCAATACAGGTGCTTTGACCCAATCCATGTTTAGTGGTTTGATCAACCGCTTCATAGGTAAGAGTTCCAGATCTTGAGATAATACCAATGGATCCTTTTTGATGAATAAAACCCGGCATGATGCCTATCTTGGCTTCATCTGGTGTAATTATGCCCGGACAGTTGGGCCCTAGAAGAATTGAAGATGAATCTTTTAGACGCGCCTTGACCTTGATCATGTCAGCAACAGGAATCCCTTCGGTAATGCAAACAACGAGTCCAATTTCAGCCTCGATAGCGGCAATAATGGCTTCAGCTGCAAATTTTGGAGGAACAAAAATCATACTCACATCAAATTCAAGACTTTCACTAGCCTCACTCACTGAATTAAATACTGGAACACCCAAGTGTTCTTGCCCTCCTCTTCCTGGGGTAACCCCGCCAACTATATTGGAGCCATAATCAATACATTGTTGGGAATGAAATGTTCCTTGTGATCCTGTGATTCCTTGGCAGATGATCTTTGAAGATGAATTGACTAAAACACTCATTAGCTATCCTTTACTGCATTGACAATCTTTAAAGCAGCATCTGTTAAGTCGTCTGCGGGTATGACCTTCAAGTCTGATTTACTCAATAATTCCTTACCGAGATCAACATTAGTTCCCTCCAATCTAACCACAATAGGAACATTGATATCGACTTACCAACTGCAGCAATAATACCCTCTGCAATCACATCACACCTTACAATCCCACCGAAGATATTGACCAAGATCCCTTTGACTTTCGGGTTCTCCATAATAATATCAAAGGCAGATTTAACTCTATCTGGTGTAGCGCCGCCACCCACATCTAAAAAATTAGCGGGTTCGCCACCATGTAATTTAATGACATCCATTGTAGCCATGGCTAATCCTGCGCCATTAACCATACATGCAATTTCGCCATCCAAAGAAACATAACTTAAGTCGTTTTCCGAAGCTTTAACTTCGAGCTTGTCTTCTTGGTTAGGATCTTTCATAAGACTTAAATCTTCTTGTCTAAATAAAGCATTACTATCAATAGACATCTTAGAATCTAGAGCAATAAGATGATTTTTCTCATCCAATATGAGTGGATTGATCTCGATTAAATCTGAGTCTTTAGACACAGCTAATGAAAATAATTTAGTTGAATGTCTATAAATTCAGTAACGGCACTATTTTTTAGGCCAAGGCTATCCGCCATAGAGGATAATTCAGTCTCTTTTAATCCATGTTTAGGGTCAATAGTGTATCTAATAATCTTTTCAGGAGACACATCAGCGACAGTTTCGATATCCATTCCTCCTTCAGAGGATCCGATAAATGTCCAAGACTCCTGTGCCCTATCGATGAGTAAACTCAAATAATATTCAGATGCAATAGATGTCCCTGATTCAATATAAACAACATCTACAGGCAAACCTTTATCATCGGTTTGCTTTGTAACCAAGTTAGAACCGAGCATTGAACTAGCGATACTCTCAACCTCATCAATACTTTTTGTAATTTTAACTCCGCCAGCTTTGCCTCTTCCTCCGGCATGAACCTGTGCTTTTATTACCCATGTGTCGACCTTCAGATCTTCGGCAATTTTCCTTGCTTGATCAGGAGTTGAGGCTACACCTCCTTCTAGAACAGGTATTCCAACATCTGAGAACAATTGCTTTGATTGGTATTCGTGTAAATTCATTTATCGAAAAACTAAAAAATAATCACTGAGTTATAACAAAAGGCTATTTTCATCTAAACTAGTAGGTAATTAAACCTTTTTATTAATTTTATGAATGAGACTTTTAAAATTGGACTAACAGGAGGGATTGCTTCTGGGAAAACTACAGTCTGCAATCTTTTCAAAGACTTATCAGTAGAAATCATCGATGCCGATGTAATCTCTCATGAATTAAGCAAAAAAGGTGGAGCTGCATTTGAAGAAATTATTGAAGCTTTTGAAGATGAAATTATTGGTAATGATGGAGAGCTTGATAGAAAAAAACTTCGTTCAATAGTTTTCAATGACGATAGTAAAAAGAAGATGTTAGAGGGGATTATTCATCCTAAAGTATTATTAAGCATTAATGAAAAAATTAAAGCTTCACAATCTGATTATCTGATTATCTCTGTGCCACTTATGATAGAAACAGGAATGAATGCGATGATGGATAGAGTTCTTTTAATAGACTGCAATGTCGAAACACAAATAGAAAGATTAAGCCAAAGAGACCAATCATCTCGAGAGGAAGCTATCAAAATCATCGAAAGCCAGGCCTCCATAGAGTCTAAAAGAGAATTATCAGATGACAGGATTATAAATAATAATGAAACTTCCATTGAAGAATTAACATTAAAAGTAAAAGAATTGGATGATTTTTATAGAAATCTTAATCATAAGTAGATATAAAGATTACCCCACCAAGAAAGTAAATAATTATCTAGTATGGAACAAGGAATATACGAATTACCTTTGAATGAGAGATTGAGGACGTTCATGCGAATTGAATTTCTTTATTCTAGACTAAAATATTTTTCTTCCAATTTAGATGATAATTGGCAAACGAGAACGGTCATCCATACCCTATTAGAGATCTATTCGATTCTATCTAGAACAGATGTAAGACGTGAGGTCTTAGCAGATCTCGACAGGTACATAATGCAAATGCAGCGTTTCCAGTCGGCACCTGATGCAGATAACAATATGGTTAATGATGTCTTAGAAGATCTAGATTCAATAAAAGATCAAGTCGTGGACATTGGAACTGATTATCTTTTGAAATTAAGAGAAGATGAATTCATAGCATCACTTCTTCATCGGCATACACTTCCTGGAGGTAAGGCAGAGTTTGATATGCCAAAGTATAAATTTTTTCTTGAATCGCATAAAAAAAATGTAGTTGTCCAGATTAATAGCTGGATTGATGTTATGAGGCCTATTTGTGAAGGAATAGACAAATTAATGTGGATCATAAGAGAGAGCAATGAACCTATTGCTACAGTTGCAGTGGGAGGCCAATATAATCATCAAATAGAAAGACGAACTCAAATCTCATTAGTTAGAATAATAACTAACGACACTAATGTTTACCCCGAGATTAGTGGCGGAAGACATTTGATTGCGGTGAGATTTTTTAACCAAAATAGAGATGGTGAATACGTACAATTTGAAGATAACGTCGAATTCAAGATCTCTCTATGCTAAAAATATTAGTTAATGTTTCTACAATTGATTTGCTTCCAGGAATAATCTTTACTTTGTTAAGATCTTGAATATCAACCCATACAATTTGCTCTTTTTCATTGGCAATAGGATCCCCCTTATAACTTTTGATTAAAAATGGGTGAAGCTCAACGCCAAAAGCATCATATTCATATATATAGCTTCCCATGGGGGAAATGTCTTTGATGGAAATACCTAACTCTTCTTTAAGCTCTCTTTTTAGGGCTATCCTAGGTGTTTCATCAAGTTCTTTTTTACCGCCAGGAAATTCGAGGTAATCAGGAAAATCAGTTTTGTGTGTTCTTGTGCTCAAAAGAACCTCATTACTTGAATTCTTTAAAACGCCAACAACTACTTGTGTGAGATTATTTTTATTGCTACTGCTCAATAGAACCATGACATTTTTTATACTTCTTTCCAGAGCCGCAAGGACAAGGTTCATTTCTTCCAATCTTTTTCTGATCTCTCACAAATGGCATGGCCGTCTGCCTAGCTTTATTAGATGAAGATTGATCCGATCCAAATGTTGAAATATTCTTGTGCTTAAGTTCAACGTTTTCAACATCAGGAGCTTGTTCGTTTACCGCCTCAGCATCCTCTTCTCCCCTAAATCTAGCCCTTGAAAGAATGCTGATAACATTGAATTTAAGTTGGTCCATCATAAATGAAAACATCTCAAAAGATTCTCGTTTATACTCTTGCTTTGGATTTTTCTGTGCATAGCCTCTCAAATGTATGCCTTGTCTCAAATGATCCATTGCTGCAAGATGTTCTCGCCATTGCATATCAAGTTGCTGTAGCATGACTGCCTTCTCTATTTCTCTCATTGGTCTTTCGCCAATTGAATTTTCTTTTGTGCTGTAATTCCTGGTATATTCTTCAAAAATAATCTTCCAAATATTTTCTGAATTAATTGAGTCGTCCTGATTGATTATTGACTCTAGGTCTAGGGAAATTAAAAAATCATTGTAAATGGATTGCTCTAGCCCGCCTAAATCCCAACTTTCTTCCATGGAATCTGGTTCAATATACTGTGAGGTTAGTTCTTGTATAGATTCTTCACTTATGCCTACGATCATATCATTGATGCTATCTTCCGATAAGATATCGCTTCTTAATTGATAAATAACTGATCGTTGATCATTAGCCACATCATCGTATTCAAGGAGGTTCTTTCTAATGTCAAAGTTATGAGATTCAACCTTCCTCTGAGCTCGTTCAATTTGTCGTGTTAACAAATTACTTTCAATAGCCTCTCCTTCCTCCATGCCCACTCTCGACAACATGCTTTGCGTTTTTTCTGGATCACCAAAGATTCTCAATAAATCATCGTCTAGAGATAGGTAAAATCGACTTGAACCCGGATCACCTTGCCTGCCTGATCTACCTCTAAGCTGGTTATCGATTCGTCTCGATTCATGTCTTTCCGTTCCAATAATATGAAGCCCACCAGCTTCAATAACATCATCGTGTATTTTTTGCCAATCCAGTTTCATTTGTGAAATCTTTTCTTCGTCTAAATTCTCTTTTGAAAGCTTTATTTCTGCATCAATATTGCCACCTAAAACTATATCAGTTCCCCTCCCAGCCATATTAGTGGCTATAGTCACAGAGCCTGGTTTACCCGCTTGAGCAATAATCATTGATTCCTTTTTATGTTGCTTCGCGTTCAAAACTTGGTGCTTTATGCCTTCCTTGCTTAGCAACTGGGATATGTATTCAGAATTCTCAATTGAAGCTGTCCCAACCAAGATGGGCTGATCCTTTTCTTGCCTCTGCTTTATGTCTTCAATAATATTTTTAAATTTACCATCTCGATTTAAATACACTAAATCAGCATGATCATCCCTAATCATTTTTTCGTGTGTAGGTATGACCACAACTTCAAGACCATAAATTTGCTGAAACTCAAATGCCTCTGTATCTGCTGTACCTGTCATTCCTGAGAGCTTGTCATAAAGTCTAAAATAATTTTGGAATGTAATTGAAGCTATCGTCTGATTCTCTTCCTTGATATTAAGATTCTCTTTTGCTTCAACAGCCTGATGTAGGCCATCAGACCATCTTCTTCCTGCCATTGTTCTGCCTGTAAATTCATCAACAATAACCACTTCACCGTCTTTAACAATATAGTCCACATCTTTATTGAATAATTTATGGGCTCTAATAGCGGCGTTGATATGATGCATAAACTTTATATTTTTTGGATCGTACAAACTATCTCCCTGTTGAAGCATATTCATGCCATGGAGTATGTTTTCAACATTGGAATGGCCTTCTTCTGTGAGATAGATCTGTTTGACCTTTTCATCAATCGTATAATCTCCAGTTTCTGATTCGCTAGATCCAGATTTTAGTTTATGAACTATAGAATTCATCTTCTGATAGAGTTCAGTGCTCTGATCTGCTTGACCAGAGATAATTAAAGGGGTTCTTGCTTCATCAATAAGAATAGAGTCAACTTCATCAACGATAGCGAATGAAAGATCCCCTTGAGATTGCATCCCTTCCTCATAAGATAAATTGTCTCTCAAATAATCAAAACCAAATTCATTGTTGGTGCCATAAGTAATATCAGCCTCATAAGCTGTCTTTCTCTCAGGAGGATTCTGATTAGATTTAATGCATCCTACAGTTAAACCAAGAAACTCATATATAGGCCTCATCCAATCAGCATCTCTCTGAGCTAAATACTCATTTACAGTTATGATGTGAACACTTTTACCAGACAGTGCATTCAGATAAGCAGGCAGGGTTGACACCAGTGTTTTGCCCTCTCCAGTTTTCATTTCTGAAATTTTGCCTTCATGGAGCGTAATGCCGCCAATAAGCTGGACATCATAGTGTCTAAGTCCTAATGTTCTTTTTGAGGCCTCTCTTACAACAGCAAAGGCTTCAGGTAAAATATCATCAAAGCTCTCTGACTCTTCATATAAGGATCTAAGCTTGTCTGTCTTTGCCTTCAAATCATGATCACTAAGCTCAGATAACTCATCTTCCAATGCATTAACCTTGTCTACAATCGTTGAATATTGATTTAATAATCTCTGATTGCTGCTGCCAAAAATCTTTGTAAAAAAACCTTTCAAAACTGCCTCTATATTTTATTCAACACATAAGTAACTATCTGCTAGCTTAAATGAATTGATATTATAACCTTAAGGACAAGAATAATATCATTCATAAACTATGAAATAACAACAGAATGAAACACATTTCGGACATAATAAAAAACGGTTTGAGTAATTTAGGTAAAATGACTCAATCAGTAGAAGAGAAAACGGCTCTCTTAAAGCATTTACAAAAAAACTTACCCAACTTTGGGTCGTCTATAAAAAGTGCATATATAAACAAGAACAATGTCTTAATTATAGGATCTGAAAATGCTGAGATTTCATCAAGAATAAGATTTGAAGAAATTCAAATAAGAAAACTATGCAAGGATATTGAGATTAATCCAAAAAAGATAAAGTTTATTGTCGAGCCCTGAGCTAAGCTTTGCCTAAAGCAGCGGTCCAATATGAGATAGGAATATCAGTAATTTCTGACTCCTGAACTTCTTCCCAAGCAGTTTCATCAGCATAGAGCTTTCTGATCAGTTTATTGTTTAACTCATGCCCTGATTTGAAACCGTTAAACTCACCAACTAAGATGTGGCCCATTAGATATAAGTCACCAATAGCATCTAAAATCTTATGCCTAACTAATTCATCATCAAACCTTAAGCCATCCTGGTTTAATATCCGATAGTCATCAAGAACAATTGCATTATCTAAACTGCCTCCAAGCGCTAAATTATTTGCTCTTAGAGTCTCAATTTCCTTTAAAAAGCCAAACGTTCTTGCTCTTGAGATTTGATCCAGAAAATTGAGAGTTGAAAAATCAAAAGTAAACTCGGTTAATTTATTTTGAATCATAGGGTGTTCAAACTCTATTTGGAAACTAAGCCGGTAACCGTTATAAGGTTTAAACTCAGCAAACTTACCGTCGTCCTCGACTCTTACATTTTTTTTAATTCTAAGAAATTTCTTGGGTGCTTTCTGCTCCTTGATACCTGCTAATTCAACCAGAAGGATAAAAGATGCTGCACTACCGTCCATAATAGGTACCTCTGGGCCATGAATATCCACATAAGCATTATCAATTCCCAATCCAGAAAAAGCAGCCAATAGATGTTCAACGGTCATGATTGAGGCATCATTCTGAGTTATTGTTGTTCCTAGCTTTGTGTCTGTGACATTGTGAGCATTGGCTTGAATCTCCTGCACAGGATCAATATCTAATCTCCTAAAACGGATACCAATATCCTCAGAAGCAGGCCTAAGAGTCATCTCAACCCTCTGTCCTGTATGCAAACCTACACCTGCAGCAGAAATAGGCTTATCCAATGTCCTTTGATGCAGCATTATATTAATACCTCTTTGTATCATGCCCATAAATCAGGTAAAGACTATCATAGATAGAGAATATTACTCAACTCTTTGTTTTTTATAGATTTATAGATTTGTCTTAAACCAATCTCTGGTTTTCTCGATTAAAGATCCAGAGGATTTCTGTTTTATCAATTCTTCTGGGTTAGATTGAAACTTCTTAAGCGCGTATAAAAGTAAGCCTGCACCAGTCGCATTTTCTGGGCTATTAATTGTTTCAAAAGCACCGCTCATTGGTTTGGGATAACCAAGTCTGACGTCTGAGGAAAAAACTTCTTCTGCAAGCTCAACAGCACCGGCCAACTGAGAAGTTCCCCCTGTTAAAACAATGCCAGCTCTGAGATTATCAGTGTTCATCTTACCTATCTCTTCTAGAACAACTTCAAACAATTCCCTGTATCTTTGTTCAACAACTGCAGAGAGAATCTTTATGTCAGTATTTCTAGGAGCTCTATCGCCAACACTAGGTACTTCTATTGATTCCCCAGTTCCATTCAGATGAGATAAAGTACAAGCATGTTCTATCTTCAATGCTTCAGCACTTTCAATGGGGGTTTTTAGCTCATGAGCAATATCCTTGGTGACGTGATCTCCTCCTATTGGAATAACCTTCGTCGTTAATATTTGTCCATCCTTGAAAATAGCAATATCTGTTGTTCCGCCGCCAATATCAATTAAGCAGGCCCCAAGATCCTTTTCATCTTTTGACAAAACGGACATGCTTGAAGCCAAAGGCTCTAAAACAATCTCTTGAACCTCTAAATCACACCTTTCCAGAGATTTAATAATATTCTCTTCAGCACTTCTTGAGATAGTAACAATATGAACATCTGCCTCAAGCCTGATTCCAGACATACCAATTGGGTCCCTGATACCTTCTTGGCCATCAATAATATAATCCTTTGGCAAGACATGAAGAATCCTTTCCTCAGACGGGATTTTCATGGCCTTTGAAGCATCTATAGCTCCTTCCACATCACTATAGTCAACCTCACCACTGTTAATTCTTACAAACCCATGTCCATCATAGCTCCTCACATGGCTTCCAGCGATTCCAGCGAATACTGTATTGATTTCACAATCTGCAAACTTTTCCGCCTGCTCTATAGCTTGAGCAATCGAATCAACCGTAGATTCAATATTTACAACTACCCCTTTCTTTAATCCGCTAGATTTATATGTTCCTGTTCCAATTATCTTTAGGTCAGATTCATGATTAATCTCAGCTATTAGGACAACAATTTTTGAAGTGCCTATATCAACAGCTGCAATAATTTCATTAGAGTTAGTTCTAGCCATTATTTATTACTGATTCTTCCTTTTAATCACAAATCCTTCTGAATATCTAAGATCAATATAAGAAATTAATTCAAAATTTTCTAATAGAGATTGGTCCCAAACAGTTAAAAATCTCTCAAAACGTTCTTCTGTATTCTCTTCTCCAAGCTTAATTTTAATTGATGGACGAACGGTTATTACCCATGAACCCCTCAAATCTAGCTCTATCTCTTCAATCAAAATACCTCTTGTTACTAATTCATCATTATATAACTTGTATCTAGTGTAGACCTCATTCTCTCGATCTTCTGGTCCAAAAAATTGGATTAACTCATCAGGAACAACTCGTTGGTCTAAAGCATATAACTCACCAGATGAATTCAGCAGAAGTCTTTCATTCCATAGACCAATAACATCATCTTCTATAAGAATAAGATTAATAGTATTGGGCCATTGTTTATTTATTTTTACAGATTTAACCCAATCGATAGCTTCTAATTTACCCTTATATTTAGCTGATTGACTGTTAAAAAACCTTGATTTTTAAGCTCTAAGACAACAGTTTCTATACCCTTCTTGGAAATCCTTTTGAGATCTCCCTCAATATTTATTGATGTTATAGGCTGATTAATAGAAACATAGATAAAGCCAAACACGAATAAAATGAAAAAGATTAGAAGAAAGGGTTTGAAAAGACTTCTTTTCTTTCCTTGGTTGAAATTTTTAAAGAAAGTGAAACTTTTTTTCTTATTTTTTTTATTTGATTTAAACAATATGGCTTTATTCGCTTGTATTTTTGAGAATCTCTAAACAGAGAGAATTAAAATCTATTCCTTCTTCTTTAGCGGCCATGGGAACCAAGCTATGACTTGTCATACCTGGTACTGTATTAATTTCAAGTATTACAGGTTGATTATCATCATTGATAAAAAAATCCAGTCTGCCCCAACCTCTTACATCGAAAAGTTCAAAAATAGACAAGCACTCCCTTTTGATGCTCTCCTCAACACCTTTATCTAATTCGCTTGGACAAATATACTGAGTCTCGTCGCTAAAATACTTAGCTTCATAGTTATAAAATTCTTCATTACTTGCATCAATTTTTACCAAAGGCATTACTTGGTTATTTAAATAAGCAGCAGTGTACTCTGCGCCGTCAAAATATTCCTCAGCAATGATCCAATCATTTAATTGCTGAAGCTCTTTGTATTTCTCCTTGTAAGCAGACTCTTCATCAATAATATAAACCCCTAAACTGGATCCCTGAGAGCAAGGCTTAATAATAAAAGGAGATCCTAAGGACTCTGAAATCTCTGAGTAAGATTTAGCTTCATCTAACAATAAGAAATCTGGTGTCTGATAATTGTTGGCAATTAGGATCCTTTTGGTAAACAGCTTATTCATCGTCAATGAACAAGACAGTGTCCGACTACCTGTGTAAGGTATATCTGATAGTTCCAATAAACTTTGAATTTTACCGTCCTCTCCGTCTGCTCCATGAAGAGCCACCCATACATTATCGAATTGTTCTTCTGATAAGCGTTTGAGAAAAGGCTCCTTAGCATCGATCAGGTAGGCATCAACGCCTTTTTGCTTTAGTGCCTTATAGACTGCTTCACCAGAAATTAGAGATATGTCTCGCTCTGGTGAAATGCCACCATATAGAACCGCAACCTTCCCGAATTCACTCTCTGCTGTTGACATGATTTTACTCGCCTATGATTCTAACTTCAGTCTCTAAGTCTACATCAAACTTAGCTTTGACGATGTTTTGAACATGCTTAATAAGCTCCTCTATATCTGCTGATGTGGCCCCGCCTTCATTGACAATAAAATTTGCATGTTTTGTCGATATGGAGCAACCACCAATTTTATAACCCTTGAGTCCAGCTCTCTCAATCAGATCTCCTGCATGATCCGGTTTAGGATTCTTAAAAACTGACCCGCAAGTATCCTCAGTGAGAGGTTGTGTTTTAATTCTTTGGTCTCTCATAGCTTTCAATTCAGATTTGGTGGTAGTTTCAGATTCTGGAAATTTCATTAAACAAGAGACGAACCATAGAGGAAAAGGAAATTCGACCGATCTGTACGAGAATTTGAATTCCTTGGGGTCCAAGTGATGGATAATTCCAACTTCGTCAATAACCTCAACAGATTCTACGAATTCCCAAGTTTCATGACCAAAGGACCCTGCATTCATGGTAAGAGCTCCACCAATTGAGCCAGGAATCCCTGAAAAGAATGCTGCTGGTCCCATTTCATTCTTTTCAGCAAATAACG
The DNA here is from genome assembly GCA_019653755.1 of Woeseia sp. Taxonomy (GTDB): domain Bacteria; phylum Pseudomonadota; class Gammaproteobacteria; order Steroidobacterales; family UBA11654; genus CACPJA01. The sequence goes on from BPCL01000004.1 coordinate 132,920, forward strand.
CCAAATCCATACATGAAGCTCCCACTTCTGCTCGACAAGAATTCTCTGCCGCCATAGTTATCTTATTTATAGATTTTTTTGTTGAAATAACAACACCCCTAATGCCGCCATCCCTAACAAGGACGTTAGTTCCATTGCCCAACCAGGTGACTGAGTTACCCTTGTTTTGACTTAAGAACTGAGACAAATCTTGACGATTATCAGGTATAAAGAAAACATCTGCAGGGCCTCCCACCTTCCATGAAGTGTGTCTAGATAAAGACTCATTGCGAAGAAAATTAATTAATTTCATGATGTTTAATTTGGATAATCGTTACGAAACTGATGTTTTTCAATAGTTTTATAACAGAAATTGACAATGTTAACTGTTGCATCAACAAATTTCTTATCAAAGGCAGCATCAGACATCCCCTCTAACTTTCCTGGTTCTTTGAAAATACTGTGAATTCTAGTTGCAAGGACCTTCGGATTAAGATCTTTATCTTTAATAATTAGTGCTCCACCTTTTTTTTCTAAAAATTGAGCGTTAAACAATTGATGATTATCTAAGGCATATGGAAAGGGTATAAGAATGGAAGGTAGGCCTATAGCACTTGTCTCAGAAACTGTCATTGCGCCAGCTCTGCCAATTAATAAGTCTGCCCATTCATAAGCTTTTTCTATATTAGTATTAAATGATGCGACTTCAGCATCTATCCCAAAATCTATGTATTTCTCATTTACAACGTCAAAATCATTTTCTCCAGTGTCATGTATTACTTCCATAGGAAGATCCTGACTTAGTAAATTGATAGCTTCAGGAGCAGCCATGTTAATTGATCTAGCACCCTGACTTCCGCCCATTATAAAAATTCTTGGTTTTTTTAATTTATCTGGAAAAGACCTCAATGTTTTTTGAATATTAAGAATCTCATCTCTTACTGGATTACCAAGATAGACCAAGTCGTCAGGGTAGCTCATCAAGAATTTGATAAAGGATGAAAAGAGTCTGGAATCCTTCGATAGCAGCATTGCGCTCCTATTAATAATAAGAAACCGATTGGTGCGACCAGCTATAAAATTTTTGTTCATGAATGATAACGCAAGTTTTCTTTTGTGCGGCTAGACAAAACTCAGAAGAAGCATAACCTCCCATTCCTATAATTAAATCAGGATTTTTTTTTTCTAAATAAGATTTAATTTCCTTATTCTTTCTCAAACTTAGAAAGAATTTCTTTATAGTGGAAGAACCTTTAAGTCTTGATTCAAAGTATTCTTTTCGAATCATGCTCTGAAAATATTTTCTTTTCCAATTCATTGCCAGTTCCAGCAAGAATAACCTTATGACCATCTACTCTAAATTTTTTTGCTAGTGCTATAGCTGGGAAAATATGACCGCCAGTACCCCAGCGCAATAATAATTTTATATTTTTTTTCCTTAGCATTATTCTTAATTCTTCTTGGGTTGAGGTTTTTCCCAAAACCTATTCTCAAAACTATGCTAGTGTATAAGGTAATGCGATACTGCTACTCCAAAACAAATTTAAAAGGAGGTCAGTCCCTTGGTTGGCAAAAGACCCATATTAACTCCAAGATTAATAATCACTTGAAGGAAACCATATTCCTATTGAAATACATAAATAACCTTGAAACATCAGTTCAGATCGAATCGCTTTAAAACCAATACAAAGATTCGAGAAATAAGAAGTCCATAAAACGAAAGGGTCAAATGTTCCCATTAACCCTAGCTCTTCTGCAATGATGGCAAAAATGAAATCCGTGTGAGCTTCTGGAAATAAAATAATTTCTGAATACTTTCGCCTAATCCAACCCAAATATTCCCCACTCCCCATGCAATGAGTGAATTGGTTAATTGGTAACCAACACCGAGGCTCTTTCCAGGGTCAAAAAAACCTGCAGGCGATCATCCGATAGGGTTCAATATATATAGAAAGGCAAAGGCAAGACCTAGGATAATTATAAGTCTAAAAATATCTAAATTTTTAAACCGCTATAAAAAACAAACCGCGGTAACTGAAAGAATATCACCGTTGAACCAAAATCTGGTTGGCCAAGGAGCAAAAGACAAGCCGGAAAAATAAAAATCATTGGTTTTACAAAACTCATAAAATCCTGGTTTAAAGGGTTCTTGTTGTCGGTAACAATAACCCGAAATATAAATCAAAATAGAAGTCGAGCTGGATCAAAAACTTGTATATTTGGCAAAGGTCCAATCTTAATCCAGCGTGTGGCCCCGTTTGCTGTAACGCCTATATCAGGAATAAAACTATTGTGAGCAGTCAATTGCTAATATGGGGAATAGAATTCCAAACTTTTCCCAAATTTGGGTAGGAATAAGGAAGCAATAAACCGCTGAAAGCCCTAAGGCAATGGAGGTAAGCTGTTTGTAGACATAACCGTAAGGGTCTCCAGGTTCTTAACTGCTATCGGCATTGAGCAGAAGCCAACATCACTAATCCCCCAACCCAAAAAAAAAATGTGGCTATTACAAATAGGTTTCAAGCCTTGAGAAGTGAGTTTTGTCGTTTATTTGAAGCCAAAACCTTTCCTTTATTAAGCCTTATCTATTTTAAAACTCGATAAACCAATCAAAACCAAAAACACGTATGATCCAGAAACGGACAATCACCTTGGTTCAGCCCAACCTTTTAATTCAAAATGATGTGGATTGGTGCCATATTAAATAATCTTTTACCACGCATCTTTAGGACCAACCTGAAGGACAACTGAGAGCGTTTCCATAATAAAAAACCCCCC
>BPCL01000005.1 GCA_019653755.1 Woeseia sp.
AGAGGCAGAAATTAGTAACGGCATTAAATCATCGATAAAAAAAATTGGAAATATATTAAGAATTCTTTGGATCAGGGATTCCTAGATAATCCGCTAAAATTATCTGCCAAAAGAGTCCTCTTTGCCCAAGAATAAACTGCAAGCCAGCCCAAAAAATTATATTTTAATGAAATGGAAGACCTAAGAGAGAATATTTTATTGCTCAAAAAAGCAAAATTAATATAAAATTAATTTTTTTTAAGGGTTTTAAATTTTTTTCTTATTTGAGATCTATTTTTTAGCTATTTCATCAAAAATATCATTGGATAAAGTTTCATCAGAATCTCCAAAAGCAATGGAGGGATGAATTGGTATCCTGCCAATCAATGAAATACTGTTTTCTTTTAAAGAAATCTTGGACTTTATTTTTACCGAAGATCTCATGCTTATCTCCGCATTTCTCACAAATAAAATAACTCATATTCTCAATCAAGCCCAAAACTGGGATTGAAAGCTTCTGAAAAGCTTCTAGAGATTTCTTTACATCGAGAAGTGCAACTTGTTGAGGGGTACTAACTAAGATCCAGCACTCAAGTTAGCTTTTTTAGAAAGTGTTAATTGAGCATCACCTGTCCCTGGTGGCAAATCGATAATTAAGTAATCTAATCAGACCAATTAGTATTGAATAAAATTGCTCGATTGCTTTGGACATCATAGGTCCTCTCCAAATGGTCGCTTCATCTTTTAAGACTATGTACCCAATCGACATCAACTCAATGCCAGAGGCTAGAATTGGATTAAATGTTTTATTGTCTGGTGTTGTTGGTCTTTTGCCTTCGGTCTTTAGCATTAGTGGCACGCTTGGCCCATAAATGTCTGCATCTAAAAAACCGACTTGATAGCCTTGTTCTTTGAGTGAAAGCGCCAGATTAACACTAACGTTGACTTCCCTACCCCTCCTTTACCGGAGGCGACTGCTATAACATTCTTAATATCACTCACAATTTATAAAGTTAGTCTTTCTTTTTTTTTTATCTCAACTTCGACCACAATGAGACTGTCCAATCTATTTTTTCAGTTCTATTTCTTTGTTTAGAAGAAGCTCGATATTTTCCAAAATAAAAAAAAACGGCTAATGATCCTATGATCATAAGACCGAAAAAAAAATGTGTTGAAATCCATTAATTCCTAGACTGAAGTTTGGCGAGCAATCTCAGTATCTCTAAATAAAGCCATATTAGGGTCACGAGCAATGAGAAAGCACCGTAAGCTTCCAAGTATTTTGGTGCCCATGCTCAGAGGCTTCTTCTATAAAATCAAAATCTAAAACAAGGTTTAAAGCTGCAATAGCAACAACACCCAAGCTAAACAAAATACCAAATAAGCCATTGGAATGAATAAAAACCCAAAACTAGACCCAAAAAACATCATTATAAAATTTACCAAGTAAAGTAATGCTATTCCGCCAGTGGCGGGAAAAAGCATTAATCTAAAATTCTCAGTGGGCTTGATCAAGCCAGTTTTATATGCCATAAGAAGGGTAGCAAGCGTTCCAAAGGTGAGGCCAACTGCTTGGATTACAATACCCGGGTACATTGATTCAAAAATTGCTGAAATACCACCAATCATAAAGCCTTCAAGAAGAGCATATATTGGAGCTGAATAGGGTGCTAGAGTGGGTTTAAAGATTGTAACTAATGCAGCAATCAAGCCTCCTCCAAGACCTCCCCATAAATATATCCCAACATCGGCACCTGAGTATAACTGATTCCAGGTCCATGCAGCTGTCATAAAACAAAGTAAAAGATAAAAACCAGTTTTATTTACGGTTCCAGATAGTGTCATAACTTCTGATGTGGAAAAATCTGAAGATCTTTGAGTAAATGCTTTGCTTCTAAAGGCAGGGTTACCTGAACGTCCAAACATTTGTAAAGCTCTATGGCGGGCCATATTTAAACTCCTAAATTATTAATTATTTATTTTTAACTTTTATTACGATCTCAAGATCTTGAATCTTTGTGTCTTGAGGAAGTTGTGGAATAGACTCAATATTTAATTGCTCTGACGGTATATCAAAAAGCTGACCTGTATCTATATTAAAAAAGTGATGGTGAGCATTTGTCGATGAATCGTAGTAAGTTTTTACTGGATCAATTGCAACCTGATTCAGTAATCCTCTTTCTGCAAAAGCATTCAGAGTGTTATAGACAGTTGCTTTAGAAATACTATGTCCCTTTTCAATTAATTTCTCGTGTACCTGATCGGCAGATAAATGCTTCGGCTTATCAAGAAACATCATTCCGATTCTTAGTCTAGCCTTTGTAGGTCTGAGACCATAGAACTTGAGTTTTTTCTCAACCTTGCTCTTTAGCTCAATTACATTATCCATAGTCAAACATTCTAATGAGAATAAGATTAATTTCCAAATATATTGTCGTATTTTTTAGATTCATCTTTAGCTATCTATCTGTTTTTTATCATGAAATTATCTAATAAGAAGATCACCATGCCCACTGTTATAGAAGAATCTGCAACATTAAATGCAGGGAAATAAAAACTCTGATAATAAAAAAGAAAAAAGTCAACAACATAGCCCTCAATGATCCTATCAATCAAGTTACCTATGGCACCGCCAGCTATAAGGGCTATAGAAATATTCTGGCTAAAATTTGAGCTCTCGGCATCCTTGATTAAAAACACAATCAGAAACACGCTCACGAAAAATGAGATAAGTATTAATGGCAATCGTTGATTCCCAGATTCAAATGCAAAAAAACTAAAAGCTGCACCGGTATTATGCAATAAGGTGATATCAAAGAAAGGCAGGATCTTTATACGTTCATAAAGATAAAGATTTTCTACAACCCAACCCTTAGTAAATTGATCTAGCATTACAACAATTAAGATGAGAAGAAACCAACGTAATTGATTCATTTTTAGAAAAATAGTCTTTGTTCTGATTGATTTGAAATGTTATTTTCGCATCTAGAGCATAGTTCAGGATTTTCTTTTGAATCACCTACACTTTCTTGACGATGCCAGCATCGATTGCATTTATTAAATTCAGACTTTTTCACTGAGATAGCACAGTTATCACCATGCAAAGCATCCTTTTTAGCTTCATTAAGCGGTGCGATAGAAACATTAGAAGTTATAAACAGAAATCGTAATTCCTCAGATACCGGTTTGAGGAAACTCATTAACTTTTCGTCAACATACAAAGTTATGTCAGCGTCTAGAGAAGATCCAATAACTTCTTTATCTCTAGCAACTTCGAGACTCTTTGCAACTGTCTCGTTTAGACCCTCAACTATTTGCCATTCTTTGTCGCTATCAGAACTAGAAAACTGATACCAATTTGATAAAAAAACAGATGATTCTCTTGGTCCTGGGAGAAGCTGCCATATTTCTTCTGAGGTAAATGAGAGTATAGGAGCAATCCAACAAACCAAAGACTCGGCAATATGCATCAAGACAGTTTGTGCAGATCTCCTGCCTATGGAGTCTTCTGGCATAGTATAGAGCCTGTCTTTAATGACATCTAGATAAAATCCCCCCATGTCATTAACACAAAAATTATGCAGCGTTTGTGAAACTCTATGAAATGAATATCGTTCATAGTCATTTTTAATTTGTACATTTACATTACCCAATCGATCAATAATCCATTGATCCAATAGCAGCATCTCATCGTATTTGATCATGTCTTCATCTGGATTAAAATCACCAAGATTACTGAGTAAAAACCTAGCGGTATTCCTGATTCGTCTGTAAGTGTCACTATTTCGTTTAAGGATTTCATCAGAGATCCTCATTTCACTGGTGTAATCTGTAGAAGCAACCCACAACCTTAAGATATCTGCACCCTTCGAATTAATTATATTCTGCGGAGCAATAGCATTTCCTAGTGATTTGGACATCTTTTTCCCATGCTCGTCAACAAAGAAACCATGGGTTAATACCTGCTTATATGGGGCACAGCCATTCATTGCTACCGAAGTTAATAAGGAGCTCTGAAACCAACCTCGATGTTGGTCAGAACCTTCTAAATACAGATCAGCGGGAAAACTTATCTCCTTGTGATTCTCACTCACAGCATGATGTGCTAAACCAGAGTCCATCCATACATCCATTGTGTCACTAGATTTCTCATACTCTTTGTAATCTTTACCTAGATAATCTTTAACAGAAGATTCAAACCACTTTTCAATTCCATGATTTTTAACATCATCCGCTATTGATTCCATAATCTCATTTGTTTTCGGGTGAAGTGTTTGATCTTCTTTTCTAATAAATAAGGGAATAGGAACACCCCAGTATCTTTGTCTTGAAATGCACCAATCTGGCCTAGTTGAAACCATTCCTAATATTCTCTCTTGGCCCCATTCAGGAAACCATTTAACTTCGCCTATAGCCTTTAAGCAATTTTCACGAAAACCTTCATTGTCCATACTGACAAACCATTGCCGGGTAGTTCTGAAGATCAAAGGCGACTTATGCCTCCAACAATGAGGATAACTATGAACAAATCTTTCTTGATGAATGAGATTTTTCCTTTCATCCATTTTTTCTAAAATCATAGGCTCTGATTTAAAAATATGCTGACCTGAGAAAAGTTCTTTTTTCTCATGGAAAACTCCGTAAGAATTAACGTAGCACTCTAAATCTAGATTATTCTCCTTCCCAATCACAAAGTCATCTTGTCCATGAGCAGGTGCAGTGTGAACAGCTCCAGTTCCATTCTCAGTTGTTACATAATCGCCAATTAGAATAGGAACCTGTTTTTTATATATAGGATGCTCTAACATTAATCCTTCCAAAACGGATGCATCTATCTTATGAGGCTTACCTATTAACTCAACTCCCCATTTTTTCAAGTTAGTCTCTAATAATTCTGTAGCCAAAAGGCAAATGGTTCTTTCATTGTTTAAATTTGTCTCAAATATTGAATAGTCAATATCCCCTCCAAGAACAACCGCCTCATTTGAGGGGAGCGTCCATGGAGTTGTTGTCCAAATAGGAATTATAATTTCACTTTCTGATTTGAGATTTTCTAATCCTGAACGATTAATAAATTCCTCATTATCAATAACTCTAAATGAAACATCGACTGATAAAGAATCTTTATCTTGATATTCTACCTCTGCTTCTGCGAGTGCTGACTTGCAGTCCAGACACCAATGCACTGGTTTATGCCCATAAATAACATGGTTATTTTTTACAATTTTAGCAAAAGCATTAATTTGTTCAGATTCATAATCTTTATCTAGAGTTAAATAGGGCTTACCCCACTCGCCCAAGACACCTAGCCGGATAAAATCTTCTCTCTGCTCCTCAACTTGCTTAATGGCATAAGATTTGCAATATTCTCTAAATTCTTTCGCCTCTATTTTTGCTCCTACCTTACCTTTCTTTTTTTCAACTTGATGTTCAATTGGCAGGCCATGGCAATCCCACCCAGGAATATATGGGGCATTAAAATCTGAGAGCGTTTTTGATTTAATAATAATATCTTTAAGAATCTTATTAAGAGCATGACCAATGTGTATCTTGCCGTTGGCATAAGGTGGCCCATCAAGAAGAATAAAAGGTTTTTTATCCTTCTGTTGTTTTCTAATTTTTTTATAAAGACCTATGTCCTCCCAGAATTTAAGAATTTCAGGCTCTTTATTTGGCAAATTTGCCTTCATTGGGAAACTGGTGTCGGGCAAATTTAATGTTTCTTTATAGTCTTTCATTTCACAAGAAAAATTTTTTGAACATTATAGTTATTTAATTTCATTTTTAATACGTATCTCTTTGAATCTAAAGCCTAATAAAAATAGAACTCCAAAATAAATTATGACGGAAACTCCAATAAGAAATAAAAGCGAGAAGATTCTTTCGGTTATCCCGCTGGAGATCCAGATGCTATTTTCTTGATTGAATCCTAATAGAAATGCTGACATAGCTAGTGTTGCAATAATTACTCTGGAGATTAGATAGAGAAAACTTTTATCTAACAAGACTAAATTCTGATTAATTAATTCTCTGGCTAGTAATGAAGCATTTATTATACTTGCTATCGAGAAAGCTAAAGCAAGACCTATATGTGGATAATTAACTCCTAACCAGACTAGAGATAAAACAAATAAGAGTGAACAAACAGCATTGCATGACATAGCAATTAAACCAAATCTTAAAGGTGTCTTGGCATCCTCTCTGGAATAAAAAGCTGGAGACAGAACTAAAACCAAACAAAGACCTATTAATCCAAATGAATAAGCCATCAAGCTGTATTGAGTCATATCTAAGTCATAATTTGTAAAATTACCCCCAAGAAAGATTGTCGCAATCAAAGGGCCAGAAAGAATAAACAAGCCAACTGCAGATGGGACAGAAATGATCAAGGCAATCTTTATACCCCAATCTAATGTTGATTTAAAAGTTGAAATATCCTGATTTGCACGTTCCCTAGACAAAGTTGGAAGCACAACAGTTGACAAAGCAACACCAAAAACACCAACGGGAAATTCAAGCAATCGATCAGAATAATAGATCCAACTGATACTTCCAGCACTAAGAAAAGAAGCAATAAGGGTGTTGAATAAAAGATTAAACTGGGAAGCAGAACTTCCTATCATCGAAGGAATCATCAATTTTATGATCCGCTTAACACCTTGATCATTCCAAGCCCATTTTGGCTTTGGAAGTCTCTTAAACGATTTTAAAAAAGGCATTAGAAAAGTTAATTGAATTAGACCAGCTAGGAAAACAGCAATTGCCAAAACTCTTCCAGGATTATTAGAATTTGGAGCAATCATACTAGCAGCGATAATTAAAACTAAATTTAAGATAACTGGATTAAATGCAGTCGCCCAAAAATGCTTTCTAGTATTTAGGATAGCCCCAGCAAATGCGGTTAAGGATATAAACATTAAGTAAGGGAATGTGAAACGTAACATCTCAACTGACAGCTGGTATCGATTAGTATTTTCATTTTGTTCATCAAAGAACCCTGGGGCAAAAATAATAATCAAAGAGGCGCCAATAAAATTCCAAATAAAGTCACCAGCAATAAAATCCCACCTAGAGTCCCAGATGTTTTATCAATCAACTCTTTGGTTTCTAGTTCTGATCTATTTTCTTCATAATCACTAAGAACAGGAATAAATGCTCTCGAAAATGCGCCTTCAGCAAAAAAACGTCTAAATGAATTAGGTATTTTAAAAGCAACAAAAAAGGCGTCCATAATTGGAAAAGCGCCAAATAAACGAGCAAAACAGATATCCCTTATCAATCCCATAACTCTAGAAAGGAAAGTCATTAAACCAACTACACTTGTTGATCTGAAAAGCTGTTTACTTTCTTTATTCATAAACTCATTATTAATCTAAAATTAAAAAAAGGGCCTATTTGCTCAATACATATAATTATTTTGAAAGAAATAGTATTGACAAAGACAGATAAAAATAAAAGAATACACCCCTTTTTCATTATATAAGTAAAGGATAGGTAAAAAAGATGGCGAACACCAGTTCAGCAAAAAAGAGAGTTAGGCAAAGCCTTAAGCATAGAGAGAGAAATATGTCTCTCAAAAATAGAATGCGAACGGCTGTAAAGAAAGTTATTAAAGCCACCGAGGAAAAAAATCCTGGGCAGGCAAATGAGCTTTATAGAAAAGCCCAGCCTTTAATTGATTCTTTAGCAAGAAAAGGAATCATCCATAAAAACAAAGCATCGAACCAAAAAAGGAAATTGATTAAAGGTATAAAATCTATTAGTTAATTATTTTCAGAAAGATTAAGTTCATTTAATCTTCGCATTAATTCATTCTTTAACTTCTCTGTTCCTACTGAGGTTTCAGCACTGATTGAGAAGACTGGTCCGTTCCAATCTAAATCACTAAGTATTTCATCTATTTTTAATTGGGGCTCCTCTAGAAGATCAATTTTGTTAAAAATTAACCATCTCTCTTTCTCGTATAAACTTTCTTCAAATTTCTTTAATTCTGAAACTAAAGCATTGATGCTTAGAGTTATCTCATCAACTTCAGTTGGATCAAAAAGATCCACAATATGCAAAAGGATGCTAGTTCTGCTGAGATGCTTAAGAAACTCTAAACCTAAACCCATTCCATCTGAAGCGCCCTCAATAATTCCTGGTATATCAGCAATTACAAAACTGTTGTCATAATCAACCCTAACCATACCAAGATTAGGATTAAGTGTTGTAAAGGGGTAATCAGCTACTTTTGGCTTTGCCGATGAAACAGACCTAATGAAAGTTGATTTTCCTGCATTTGGGTACCCTAATAATCCAACATCAGCTAACAAATTAAGCTCTAAATGAAGCTTTCTCTGCTCGCCATTTGTCCCAGAAGTTGACTTTCTTGGTGCTCTGTTACGACTAGTTTTGAATCGTGTATTGCCCTTCCCGCCATAACCAGCTTTCGCAACAAGACATTGATCACCATCATTTGAAAGATCGCCAATAACTTCACCCGTCTCAATATTCTCACTTTAGTGCCACAAGGTACAAAAATAATTAGATCTCCTCCACTCTGGCCACTTCTGTTTTTTGATCTACCTGCTTGACCGAATTCAGCTTTAAATTGATTGTTAACCCTAAAGTCAATCAATGTATTAAGATTGGCAGTTGCCTGCATTATGACGTCGCCGCCATCGCCGCCATCGCCGCCATCAGGGCCGCCTCTGGGAATATATTTCTCTCTACGAAAGCTAACTACTCCGTTACCGCCGTCACCGGCTTTTACTGAAATGATTGCTTCATCTACAAACTTCATTACTCTAACCTAAAATAAAAAACCCCGTAATAAAACGGGGTTTAGTCTAAAAAATAGCTCGACAATTATTAAGAAGCAGGAAGAACAGTTGCGTATTGCTTCATCTTTGGACCCTTTCTTTCAAACTTTAACTCACCATCTACTTTAGCAAATAAAGTATGATCCCTACCTATTCCTACGTTCTTTCCTGGATGAAATTTAGTGCCCCTCTGACGGACTATGATGTTCCCCGCTTTTACATGCTGACCGCCAAATTTTTTTACACCGAGTCTTTTGGACTCAGAATCTCTTCCGTTTCTTGAACTTCCGCCTGCCTTCTTATGTGCCATTATATTTACCCTTTAAAATTTTATTCTTTTTCTGATTTTTTAGTTGTTTTCTTTACTGCCGTTTTCTTTGGCGCTGCTTTCTTTTTCTTAACAGTAATGTTTGTCACTTCAATCAAGGAATAATGCTGTCTGTGACCAAAGTTACGTTTATAATTCTTTCTTCTCTTGAATTTAACGACTTCAATCTTCTTATCTTTCCCCTCATCTAACACTTTAGCTTCAACAATAGTATCCGCCAAATAGGGAGTGCCAATATTAATATCCTTGCCCTCACCAACAGAGAGAACCTGGTCAAAAACAACTTTCTTACCTACATCAGTCTCTAGTTTCTCGAGTTTTAACTTCTCACCTTTACTGACTCGGTATTGTTTTCCGCCTGATTTAAATACGGCATACATAGTTTCTTACCTTTGCTTCACTTAAAGAATCTGGCAATTCTATAGATTAAAGCTTTTTAATTCAATAATTATAAAGGTTTGCTATATTGTCGTCATTAATAAAAAAGTATAGATAAATGATACAAAGCGTTGACAAAGTAAATGAAACTAAATCTTTAATAGAAGAGATAAGAGGTCTCGTCAAAGACGACTGGATGCTTATGGATCAAGAGATTGAGGATCAATTAAGCAGTGATATTGGTCTTATCAATAGTATTTCTAGCTATATCATTAATAGCGGTGGGAAAAGGCTAAGACCTTTACTTGTGCTTCTATCCTCAAAGGCTTGTGGCATTGATAACAATAGAGAAGCAATCAAAGCAGCAGCGATGATAGAGTTTATTCATACCGCTACCCTACTCCATGATGATGTGGTCGATAACTCTGATACCAGGAGAGGATCAATTACAGCACATAAAAACTTTGGCAATGAAGAAACAATTCTTGTTGGTGATTTTTTATACTCAAGGGCTTTTCAGATTATGGTTGAAATAGGCAATATGAGAATTATGGAGATTATGTCAGAAGCCACAAATAGGATTGCAGAAGGAGAAGTGATGCAACTCATCAATTGCGGTAATCCAGATACTAGTGAAGAACAATATATGGAGGTCATTTATAGAAAAACTGCAAAACTGTTTGAGTCGGCTGCAAAAATTGGAGCCGTTTTATCTGGTCAATCCAATAGAATTGAAAATAGTCTGAATGATTTTGGAAGAGAATTGGGTACTGCCTATCAATTAATAGATGATGTATTAGATTATAATTCTTCATTTGAGATAATGGGCAAAGATATTGGCGATGATTTATCAGAAGGTAAGCCAACCCTCCCTTTAATTTATGCGTTAAAACGGGCAAATCCTGATGAACAAATCCTTATAAGAAATGCTATTAGCCAAAAAGATAGATCTAACAGCAATAAAGTAATTGAAATTATAGAATCAACTGGCTCACTGGCTTTAGCTGCTAGTAAAGCAGAAGAGACAACAAAAAAAGCTATCAATGCCTTAAAAGAATTACCAAATAATCAGTACAAGGAGGCATTAATTAAACTCTCAGAATTTAGCTTCAAACGCACTTTTTAGAACTGGAGAAATGGAAGAGAATAAATTAATTGCTGCATTCTATAAATTTGTTGATTGGAACAATCTTAAAAAAAAGAAATCAGACATCGAGAAACTATGCCTAAAAAATAATATCGTAGGCACGATTCTACTAGCAAATGAAGGCATCAATGGAACCATAGCCGGATCTGAGGAATCAGTTTTAGCTGTTATACAAGGACTCAAGGATGACCCGCTTCTCTTAGATATTGAACCTAAATTCTCCAAAGCAGAAGGTGAAATCTTCAAAAGGATGAAGGTCAGATTCAAAAAAGAGATCGTTTCAATGGGTATGGAGAATATCAGACCAGCAAACCTTAAGGGTAAGACTGTTAAGGCGAGTGACTGGAATGCATTGATAAGTAACCCAAAAACATTAGTTATTGATACAAGGAACCAATATGAGTGTGCTATTGGAACATTTAAAGGTTCGCTAGACCCCAAAACAAAATCCTTTAGAGAATTTCCTAAATGGTCCAAAAATAATCTGAAAGCCTTAATGAAAAAAGAAGGGAAAACCAAAGTAGCAATGTTTTGCACGGGTGGGATAAGATGTGAAAAAGCATCATCTTACCTTCTAGGTGAGGGTATTGAACAAGTCTATCAACTTGAAGGCGGGATTCTTAAGTACCTAGAAAATATATCATCTGATGAGAGTCTGTGGGAGGGTGAGTGCTTTGTCTTTGATGAACGTGTTTCTATTCAACATGGCCTTGTTGAAGGCAATTATTCGATGTGTCACGCCTGTAGGATGCCTATTGATGATGATGATATGAAAAGCAAAAAATATAGCGAAGGAATCAGTTGTCCACATTGTTATGCAACACACTCAGAAGAAAGAAAGGAAAGATTTGCCGAAAGGCAGAAACAGATTAAGTTAGCAAAAATAAGGAATGAAAAACATCTTGGAAAAACCTATTAGGACTTCTTATAAAGCTAGTCTTAAGGGGCGTCATGCTCAAAATGTTCACAATCGTTTGGGATAGAGTAATAATTGCCAGCATCTTTAGTATACATATGAGCCGCTGGTTCTAAGTCTGCTAAATCTGATATTGTTCCTACCCAAATAAAAATTCTAGATGACCCTTCTTCTTTCCAAAAGAGACTAGACCCACAATCTTCACAAAATCCTCTTTGAGCCACCTCAGATGAAGAGAACCATTTTAGGCTCTCTGATTTCGAAAAACTGAGTTGAGATTTTTTGATTCCAGCAGCGGCAGCAAAGTGTCCGCCCCATCTCCTGCATTGTTTACAATGACAGAAATAAACCTTAGATATAGACCCAGAAACCTCAAAGCTTACCGACTCACACAGACAACTCCCTGTTGTAATCTTACTCACAATGATCTAATTATTTATTTCAGCCAATGCAAATTGGCCCAACACCTGGCTCTCAAAAGTATAAGTACCTTTCTCTTGATCAATTTTATTTTTATAGCTATTTCTAACCTTGGGATGCTCTTCAAATTCTTTGGTCAACTCATTATAAACAATGGGTGTAATACTCTCTGGATTTGTCATTCTTTCCTTGTCATAAGGAATAGTTATCTCTGCAGGAACATTCAGAGTTGTTCGATACGGGCCAAAGAATACAGTTTTAGAAATTGCATTTGAATGTATCGGCATCTGCACTGAGGGTGTGGCCTTTTCTTGAGTGCCAATTACAGCCATAAAATCGTCTTTAGCACTGTCTAAGAAATCTGAATTTTGATCATATTCATTTATTGCCCTGACAGCATCCGGTCCAGTATTTGGTTGTTTGTCTGTTGATGGTCTCCACCGATTATACCAACTATAGGATTCTGGTCTGTCAGGGTTTGGATCGGCACTGATAACGAGTTTCGCTCCAGCCAAAGAGCCGTCTTTTACCTCTACGATTCCACCTTCAATTTTAGTAACCTCACCTTCAGCTGCAATGCTGATGTCTAGCTCGGGATAAATCTTAAGTCGCTCTATTCCACCTCGAATTCTGTTTACATAATTGATAGCCATTTCCTTAGAATAATCTTCAAAAGCCTCTGTTAACTGGAGTCTAGTAAAACCCTCAGGACATTGGTGCTCAATAGCTGGAACTTGTTCATAGTCTCCAGGCGCATTGTGCTTCTCACACCAGGTCATTCTTAATTCACCATTATGTATCTCTTCTATGGAGTTCAGAGGTATATTGAGAGCCTCTCTCATGTTGATGATCAGCACCCAGTAAGTATAGCCCCAATGGGATAATTGAATAATCACCTCTTTTTTACCTTGGTTAAGTATCGCATCCTCAATTGCTCCTCGAAGATTTGTAAAACGAAGGGGATCTTCTTTGTAGCCTAGTTGAGTACCACTGAATAAAGCATAGGAGTATAAATTATTTGTTCTAGCATCTTCGGTTCCATAACCTCCTGTTTTAAGGAAACTAATCTTATGGTCATTTTCATTCTGCTCAATATATCTTTTAAAACTTAGGAAGTTTAAATAGGCATTCTCATGAAACACTTCATTTATAAATGGTGCTGCATTTGACATCGGACCCACAGGGTTAGCTCCAGGCCAAGGTAAACCAAATGTGGTGTATATAACTGAGACCTCACTTCCTGGTTCTATATGATCCAGGTGACGTTCTAAATTCTGATGCATCATATAGTTGTATTCTGGAGTTCTTCCATACATTCTCACTTGATTGATATTAAAATCTTTAACATCAAAACGAGCCCTACATAAAGATTGCAACGAGAGATGAAGGTCCCAGAAATTGTTTGCATAAACATTGTGATCAGTTATCGGCTTAGCTAGCACGATGTTTCTATAACCATTTCTTGCAGCACGAGGCATGGTATCTTTGAGATGCTTTGTCATTCTTGGGACATTAGAGTAAAAACCTTCTGTAACCTTGATATCCTCAGAAAAATATTCCCCTATCCAATCCGATATAAAAGGGTCTTGAACTCCCTCGACTGCATCATAATCTGGATAGAAAACAGGTTCATCTAGATCCCACCCCATCATTCCTGCAACCCTCGCTTTATAAGCTTTATCTATCTCGTAGAAATCATTAATCCCATTGGGTTTTTTTATTAGAAAAATACCTTCCAAATAATCTTCACCATTTCGAGGGTCTGGCGTGTAACGTGTTAGAGGAAATCCTCCTGTGTCAGAAGATGCTGAAGCAGGAGCATAATCTTTCATAGCAATTATTTCTATTCCGTCTAGATCTTTTTTATAGAGTGTTGGCGCATCTCCTCCCGCATAAGGAAAATCTCCAGCACGATTATTAACTACGGGCACATAACTTTGTTTGTCCTCACTAATCCTATAAGCTCCAACGCTGTCCCAGAGCCTCTCCATACCCTCTACTTTTCTCCCTACTGCAAAAGGCAATCGAGAAATTTCAACTTGGAAAGGATAAGAGCCTACATGCCATTCAGTGCATGCCTGATTTGGAGAAGTTATTCTTTCTCCTCCTGAAGTTCTCCAAAATAGGTAATCATCATAGGCCTTATTAAAACCTTCTGGGGTACCCCAGCCAGATAATATAACTATTGGCTTCTCCTTTTTTCTTAAGGATATTGGGTCACCTTGATGATCTAAAAGTACCGCTGGTGCATAACCACTAGCAGGAATGTAAGTATTTCTAGCAAAAAATATTGCGAGAAATAATAGGTATAAACCAAGAGATAATAAAACTGTGTTTTTGACTAGACGCATATGAATACTCCCCTTCGGTAATACTATGATGAAGAGGCATTAATTTTAAATAAGGCACTTACTAAAAAAGGTAAATAGCCAAAGTAAAAAATACTCTGGCTATTTTAAATAATTAGATTCTTTAGTCCTGTATCAGAATTAGCAAATCATCTGAGTGAGTTCTGATGTCTAGGTCTGCTGTCCCGAGTTCTTCCCCTATGATTGCATTAATTGCCTCATGTTTTTTTCCGAAGTCAGAGAAGTCCTCAAAACCACAATTGATATAATGACCCATAGTTGGACCCCAAGCATGATTATAAAGATTACAACCACCAAAAGCTCTGTTGAAAGCATCATAGAGTTTTTCTGCCCTATCCTGCCTTTCAGCATTAGTTAAATATGGCCCAAATGCCCATTCCATCCAGAGAAGATTGGTTGGTGCTTTTGTCATGCCTACCTTCTGCCTAAGGAGTATATGGTCTGTGTGTGATGAATAATTCTGAGTTATACCCATACGATCTTCATTTGCTTCTGCTCTTTTATGGATTGCGTCCAGTTGATCAAAGTCTGCAAAAAAACAATACGCATAAAAAGCGCGCTCTCCGCCATACCAATGTCTATATAAACCACAATCGTTGTAGCCATCCTCTTCTTGATCTAGAGTTAGTTGCACTAATTCCTTTTCAAGTTCTGCTGGATTTTGCCCAGCAGCAATTTCATAAGTAGAAAGCAACATAAAAGTATTCTCCGCAGGTTTAGCCTCCTCATGACCTCCTGCAAAGACATTCATAGAAAAGCTTACTAAAATTAATAACAATAAATTCCTCATTGATTTTCTCCCTAAAAATATATTCTTAACTCTTAGCTTATATATAAAACTTAATAAATTGTGACAATTTCATCTCCTTTGGAATTCTTGTAAGCTCTTGCCATCCCATCAGTGTTAAAAATCATTGATGCATTGCCTTCTTTATCTATAACAATTACTCCACCTTCAATTCCCATTCCACTAAGCTCATCAATTACCTGATTAGAGGCTTGATCTGCAGTTAATCCTAAATAATCCATCCTTACACAAATCTCTCGAGCCACATTAAATCTCATAAAATATTCACCGTGACCTGTGCCTGAAACTCCACAAAGATTATTCTGTGCCCAAGTTCCCGCACCTATTATTGGCGAATCTCCTACTCTTCCAGGCAGCTTGTTGGATCTTCCGCCAGTCGATGTTGCGGCAGAAATATTCCCCTCCTTATCAATAGCAACTGCGCCCACCGTGCTCAATTCATCCTTTGTTTTTTGTCTTCTTACCCTGTCTAATTTTTCTTTAGAGTAAAAATAACTTGGATCAACAACCTCTAAACCGCCTTTGATAGCTACTTTTTCAGCTCCTTGGCCGACAATTAATACATGCTCTGTCTTTTCCATAACATATCGAGCAAGTTTAATAGGGTTTTTTATTGTTGAAACAGAAGCCACGGCACCGCGTTCTGAAGTTCCCCTGTCATTATAGAAGCATCCATTTCTTGCTTTTCTTCAGCTGTATAAACAGAACCTTTGCCAGCATTAAAAGTGACATCATCCTCTAATATAACTACCGCAGCCTCCACAGCATCTAGACTAGTTCCGCCCGATTCAAGAATTGCGAAACCCTCATCCAAAGCTCTCTTTAATCCATCTTCAATGGACTTTAGTTTTTCTTCAGTCTGATTTCTGCTCCAACCTGCGCCTCCATGAATAACTATGGCAATATTAGAAGCCATAACGTCTGAATTGGGCTGGCTCGCGATCAAAAAATTTGATTGAGCCAGAAGAAGAAAGAGTAGTAGGTATTTTTTCATTAGCTAAATAGTATTTCATTATTTACAAACATAACAAATCTCAGATTAGCTTAATAGAGCTTGATTATTGTATTATTAAAAAAATATAACTGAGAACGATTCTGAGCAACTCTGAAAAAATTATCGATATACCTTGGAGAATGGCTGTATGGGTATTTCCTATCCATCTTTATGCACTACTCGTGCCTTTAATTCTTATCCCAGCAGCAAATAACAATAGATTGTTATTAGAAGAAAAGACCTTCAATGTAGATCTTTTGTTTCTTGCCGCTGTGGTCTTGGTATTAGGTAGTTTATTCGAAATTATACAAAACCATGTTGACCGTTGGCTTGTCACAACTGAAAGCGCGAGCGGAAATGGCTATAGCCTGATGGATGGATTGTTTACTTTTTTCATCTTACTTGGTCAAGCTCTTATTCTTATTGCGCTCATAGGTCAAAGCAACATAGTTAAAGCTTTTGCAGTAATTTGTGTGCTTGCAGGACCAATTTTATATTACAGGAAACAGCTGGTTTTCTTGCCCACCAGTCTAATAGGCACTGTTAACACTATAGTTGCTTTCATAATTTTTAATGATTGGGTTATTTTTATGCAAATAATCACCGTTGCTCTAACTATTATTTTCTTTAACCGGCTTCTGGACACTGGTAATCAGTTCTATCATGGCTTAACAACATTGGCAGCCTCATCAGGAATCTTGTTTCTGGCCTTCGTTATTAATAATGCTAGCTATGGATAGACGCACTTTTTCAAAATTGCTTTCACTTCTGATGATTTCCTCGAATCATGCATTAGCAGCTGTCAATAAGCGTGAAAAAATAATTGTAATTGGGGCCGGCATTATAGGAACCTCCATAGCCTATGAATTATCAAAAATGGGGGCGCAAGTTACTCTTATTGATCAAAAATTTCCTGGGTCCGCTGCTAGTGGAAGCACTTTTTCTTGGATTAATGCCACCTACCCTAAAAAACCTTATCCCTATAATTTTCTGTCGCAGCTCGGTATAGATGCTTACAAAAGTTTAGAGAAAGAAATAAATTTAAAAATAAAGTGGGGCGGTTCTCTTGAATGGTTCGATTCAGATGAAGAGCAAAACCAACCTTATGAATGAGGTCAATAATTTAAAAAAATATCCAAGATACTCAGCTGTTGATGTGATCAATGAAAGAGAAGCAAAAACTCTAGAACCTGGTATTGATTTCAAAAATAAAAATATTGTCTTCTCCAGAGCTGATGGAGCAATAGATACTATGCATGCTATCAACTTGATGATAGAAAATATTGAATTTAATGGGGGTTCTGTGCTCTACCCCTGTCAGTTTCAAGGACTCAAATACACAAATGGAAGATTGTCATCTGTGGAAACCACAATTGGGGAATTAGAAGCACATCAAGCAATATTTGCAACAGGTATTGATAGCGGACGATTATTATCAATCGATATGATGAAACCATCAACACCAGGAATCATAGTTACATCAAAACCTACAGAAAATATATTAAACAGGATAATAGTAGGTCCAGGAGTGCATATTCACCAACAAACAGACGGGAGAATAATCTTTGGTGAGCAAACAGGAGCTCCCAGTTCTCACTTAGATAGATTGAGCGATAAGCCAAAAGAATTTCCATCCGAGATTTTTGCTCAAGATCACACCAATCGAATTTTTGATACAGCAAAAACGTTTATGAAAAAAGTTGAAGATCTTAAAGTTGAAAGAGTCTCCATCGGCTGGCGTCCGCTTCCAAGAGATGGAAGACCCATAATAGGAAGGCCTGAAGGATTATCAGATATATATGTGGCAGTTATGCACAGTGGGGTAAGTCTTGCAGCAATCGTTGGGAAGCTTGTATCAGAAGAAATTCTTAGTGGATCAACAAATTTATTATTGAAAGATTTTAGACCGTCTAGATTCAATTGATATCTTCTATGATTACTATAAAATTCGACCCATAGATGAACCAAGATAAAAAATATCTCTATATTTTTGCAGGACTCGCACTGATCCCGTTTGTAATACTATTACTATTTAATGCCTGGGCATTAATTTCATCTATATATTTTCCAGAATATAACCCAGTGGCAGTTATATGCGGACCTCGTGTCTAATGATTAGAAAACCACTGCTCTTATTAGGGCTACTATTTTTTATACCCCATTCAGCAATAAGTGAAATTGTTGTAAAAAATGCATGGGTCAGAGCTGCGCCAGCGGGATCTAAAGCTATGGCAGCTTATATGTTTATCGATAATCAAGGCCCAAAAACAATGAGTTCCTCAAAGATCATCGCCAATGGTTTTGAGAAAGCAGAAGTACACATGAGCTTTATTGGCAATAATATTGCACAAATGAGAAAACTAGAGAATATCTCTATTGATGGAAAAGAATCAATAACCTTAGAGCCAGGTGGGTTGCATTTAATGTTAATTAATCCTAACAAAGTACCTAAAAAGAATTCTAAAGTTGAGATACTCATGTTTTTTGAAAATGAAAATAATGCTGAAGTTGTAAGAATTGAAGCTGATGTTAGGAGTCAAGAATTATAGAAACGAAAAATAAATTGTTCTTAATATTTGCTGTGATTGCTTTGGTATTCATGGTCTTAATCATACAAAAAGGTCCGATATTAAATGAGAAACAACCCATACTTCAAAGTGGAAAAGCATTAAAACAACCCTTAGAAATTATTGACTTTGAGTTGAGAGATCAGAAGAATCAACTGTTTACAAAAAATGATTTTAAAAATCAATTTACCCTTCTTTTCTTTGGTTATACGAACTGTCCAGATGTTTGCCCAAGCACCATTTATAAACTTAGCCAGATGAAAAAGAAAATAAGTCAGGATATACCAGAGGCAACTCTCGAGATTGTTTTTATTACGCTTGATCCAGAAAGAGACACGACAGATCGACTTGATGAGTACATGAATTTTTTCGATTCCACGATGATTGGTCTAACAGGAAACATTAGTGAAATTGTTAAGCTATCTGCAAATCTTAGTGTATTTTTTCAAAGGATAAACAAAGAAGATGGGTATGATTTTAATCACACAGCTTCAATTTTTGTAATTAATACAGAGGCTCAGCTTGGAGCTTCGCTCAGCCCGATAAGTTCACTTGAAATGCTTGAAGAAGATATAAGAATCTTACTGTCAAAATAATACTAAATTAGATCAATTCTTTGATATGCCAATCTTATCTCTGGCCAATAGATTATTCTCTTCTATGTCATCAAGAACCCAATCACTTGTTAACAACCTTGCAGAATATTGCCTGTTATATAGAAAAGGCATAATTAGTTGGAAAATTCCGAAAGTTACTAATGAAAAAATTAAGTGAAAGACGCCAATAGAGATCTCCCCTCTGAAAATAGGAACAAAAAAGCCAAAAAAGAAATAGGTCCAAGAGTAGCCAACAAAACAAGTCCCGTTTAAGCCTGATCCCTTATGCCTTATTTTTATCTTTTTTTGCCAGCCCATAACCAAGGTTCCAATGATTAAGGGTAGGAAAATCATGATAATTATAAATAAAGCAATTCCCATTAGATAACTCCTATGTCGTTAATATCAGTTACTTTAGAAGCATAATCCCATACGGATTCTTTTAGATTATTATCATATGAAAGTGGCGATGCTTCTTTTCTTTTGCCATGCTCCCAATAGAAACCGGATTTGCCAATATATTGTAGATCAGAAGTCATTACAATATGATTTAAAGCCCCTTTTTCAGCGGACTGTAGAAAAGGTTTTATTAAATTTACAATAACGCCATGCATACCTCGCATATGCCGATGAATATTTGTGTTAATAAAATAACCGGCGACACTGCAAAAACGTCTATGTTTGTTTGTTCTAGTTTTTCAGACAATATAAAGCTAAAAAGATTAAGGCATAGTTTTGATCTTGCATAGGCTTGAAATCCCATGGAATGATTAACTTTTTCCCAACCAGTTTCAAAATTAATATCATCAAAATCAAATTCCTTTGCCATTCTATGACCATCTGAAGAAATATTTATTATCCTAGAATTGTCAGGTTTCTTGAGTAGATCCAAAAGAAGATGGGTCAAGAGGAAGGGTCCAAGAAAATTCGTAGCCATAGTCATTTCAAAACCATCCTCACTTTGCCTTCTAATTGACTCAGTAATTCCAGCATTATTAATTAAGACATCTAATTGAGAATAATGATTATGGATTTGTCTTGATAATTCTCTTAACGCCCTAAAAGAAGAAACATCACAATCAAAATATTCAATATCTTTATTTCCAGAAGATCTAATAATCTCATCTTTTGAGCTAATACCTTTTTCAGTATCAAAATCAACGAGAATCAGTCTAGCCCCTTTATCTGCGAGTGCTTTGGCTGCAATTCTACCCCCTTCCGCTGGCTGTGCCAGTAATTAAGACTGTCTTATCTTGCATTAATTTAGCTGAGCATGCTTGGATCCATGCCAACACTTTTCATCTGTTCCAAGACTACAGATTTTGTTATCTCTTCAATTCCATTTTCCCTTGCAAAATCCTTTTACGTTATTAATAGCCATTTCTATAATGCCTGGTGGGGTTGATGCAATCATATCTTTTGATTCCTGATCCCAAATCATGCTTAGTTTCGACTCAAATTCATTTTTTGGAGCATCTTCTTTTAACTTTCTTTCTTTTGCTTTTTTAGCTCGTTTTCTTTTGTCCCAGTATTCAGATTCTTCTGGCTTAGTGGCTTCTAATACAGCTCTTGCGTCAGGGGTTGAAGTCATAATATTTAACAAACTTTCCAAATACTCATTTGGAACAACCACAAACATTTCCTCAGGTTTTAATCGATTATTCATTCTGCCTCCCAGATCACCAGGAGTAATGACAACGTTGCCGTCATGCCAAGGTGTTGCAAAAAGATCACTGCAAAAAGAAGAGCCAGCAGCTCCTCTTGGCGGGGTGCCATCCAATACAGTCCTTGCACCTCCAATAAAGTTAGCCCAATGGGGTGTGCAAACTACGACTATCCAATCTACAAATATATCATCAGGGACATCAGAAAGCGGTGCGGCACCAATCCCAACAACAGTATTTTGGGGTAAAACATACTCTCCAGTTTTAATTTTCTCAGCCCCCACATCTGTATAGGCAGGTATATTTTGTGCAAGGTATTGTCCGTTCCTTATCTCGTCAGTTCCCTCATGAACTCCTGCGGTGTAGACCCCTGTGGTGCAATCGTGATGATGTCTATCAAATGAAACTATCTCACCTTTATCCATGGCATGTCTAACAATAGAACATGGAACCACTTTCTTTTGTTCATAAGGTTTAGGTATTTCTTCTTTGAATAAGCTAATGGCAACCGGATTACCTCTTACCTTTCCAACTAAAGAGTCACTAAGTTCTTTGAAATCTATCATATTTGAATTATAGCCTGTTTTATTCTATTGGTCTTCCAGGCAAAATGCCGCCGTAAAGCATCAGGTCTTCTTTTGGTTTAGATCGCCAAAGCTCTTTAGCAAAACGGGGTATTGCCATTGCTGCTATAGGAAAACATTCAACAAACTCTGAAGTTGAAAAAGGCAATCGATGGATGGCGTAACAAAACATGTCTCTTTCTGTTATATGCCAAAACCCACTAACCCCCTTAAGGCTTGTAGAAACTGACCCATTAGTATTGAAGTAAGCGTCAAATTCAATCTGATTGTCACTATCAACTAACCGATAGTGAGTAGTGTTGGTCATCAGATGATTCCAAAAACTTGGGAAGCGCTCAGAAACAGGGAGACTTTTATCAATTGTTTCTGCAATAAATGATCTTTCTATATTGGGTTTATTTGGAGCACCCGTTTCTATCATCATAAAAGCAATCATATCGATTAAAAATTCTTCAGGAACAGGCTCGGGAATCATCATGGTGCTCCCAGGAAAAAGTTTCTGAGGACCTTGTAGAAATCTATAAATTAATTCCTTGTCCCAAATCGAATCAGATGAACCCATTGAAGATGAGTAATTATAATCAGGATCTTCTCCTACGCCTCTACCAAATATTTGCCAAAGATTTGGGCCTATAATGTTTGCGCTATCTGCAGCTAAAGTATGACAAGCACTGCATCGCTGCTGAAATGCATTTTTACCGTTGAGATAATCGGCATTATCCAGCTGATCAGTTGTTGGTGTTGCAAGAACCGCTGTGCTAAAAAAGCAAAAGAAAAATATTTTTAATCCAAAACCCACTTTAATTTAGTATTTTTTTTATAAGAAATATAAATTAGCATTATTACTTTAAAGATAAAACGGTTAGAATTTTGACATGAAATTTTGGGGTAAGAAAAATGAGAAGTGGGTTGAAAGCCCAATGCATAATAACTGGTATCAATCCAGTTCATATTTTCTAAGCTCTTTCGCTCTAATAACCTCTGTAAGCGAGGACGGAGTAACAAGTATTGGACCTTATCAACTTTCTTTCCCTTTTGGCGTTATTGAACGCAGAGAAGTAATTGTGATTTCAAGAAGAGGATCAAATACCTCGACTAACTTAAAAAGAGTCAAAAAGTGCGCAATGAATTGGGTTGAATACGATAGAAGTAAAGTAAAGAACATCGTCGACCTAGGTTACCCTGGCCAAGAACCGGTGGAAAAAATGGAAGACTGTCCTTATGAACTTGAAGAAACTCCAACAGAAGCTTTCCGTGATGATCCAGACAGACCAAAAGTTATTAAAGATGCGTTTCAAGTTTTTGAATGTGAATTAAATGATAATCCTGATGATTTTTACTACAAGGGAACTGAGCATACAGAGTATCTTCTTCTTAAACTTAATAACATCTACCTAAGAGAACGATGGAGAAATAACCTGGATTTAGGCGATGACATGAAGATTCCAAATATGCCTATTAGCTTTGGTTTTAGAAATGCTAATCAGTTCTGGTTCGCCAAACATAAGAAACCATTTTGGTTACCAACCCCAGAAGGGAAAGGTGCTGCTCATGACGCTGTAATGTATATAGGAAATAGAATCGATCCAGAAATCAACTTTACAGAAAATGCCTGTAAACAACTAACTGGAGTGCCAAAGGTTTTTGTTAAAACAGTCCTAAAAGGCATCATTAAAGAAGCAAAACAAGAAGGCGTCACAGTAATCGATGAAGCTTTCGTTAAAAAAGTTAACGAAAACAGAAATAAATAGATTAATGTCTCATCGAACCAAGGACCTTCCTAAACTATCTGGGTTCGCTCATCTGATTAGAGAACTTAGATATCATGAATTCTCTAGGCAAAGCATAGGCATAATACTAGTAAGTGTTTTTTGCTTTGAAACATCTCCAGATTTAATTTTTCCTTATGCATCTCATTTTGCTATAAGCCTCATTCTTCTGGGCCTAGCTAACCGAATGTACGCATCAGGATTCGTGTTAAAAAATAAAGAACTTTCCACAACAGGGCCTTATGCTTTTATGAGACATCCTCTCTACACTGGAAATATAATGATTCTAATAGGTTTGTGTCTAATTAATGGTTTCTTTTGGTCTTTTATAACTGCATTTATTTTTTTGTGTTTTATTACCCGACTGCAATTGAATATGAGGACAGAAAACTAAAATTACTTTTTCCAGAAACTTGGGATGAATGGGCATCTGTGACACCAGCGCTAATGCCTAAAATGGATCTTAAAGGCACTTTTAATGGAAAAATTTTTTCTCAATTAGATCTAAGAAGCTGGTCTTTGAAAAAAAGTTTAGTAACAAACTACGAACCAGTCATTGTGATTTATGTAATTGCCTGGTTAATTGTTATTGTAATCGTGGCTAATCAAGAAAATGAATCAATAGAGCCGAGTTTCATTGAATCTGTTGAAAAAGCTCTTAGAGATGATAAAGCTCTAGTCAAATCCTATGAGGGCAACCAAGGCATTCTCTTTAAACTTAATCTTGGTGGTAAAAACTATCTCATTAAACGAGCAAATAAATCAAACGTCTTCTTAAGATACTTTAATCAAAAAAGCTCTCAATCGAGAATTAGAAATATACAACAAACTTAAAGACATCATGGGATTCCGAATTGTTTTGGAATGACTTGGAGAGGTGATCTTATTCTAGAATACATTGAGGGACAATCCTATCGTGACAAACAATACGAATTAGCAGGTAATCAGTCATTCTTTCAAGAATTATTAGATCTAATATTAAATATCCATAATAAAGGCATAGCCCATGGCGATCTTAAAAGAAAGGATAATATTCTTGTCAACAACGACAATCAGCCATTTTTAAT
Source organism: Woeseia sp. (assembly GCA_019653755.1). Lineage (GTDB taxonomy): Bacteria > Pseudomonadota > Gammaproteobacteria > Steroidobacterales > UBA11654 > CACPJA01. The sequence goes on from BPCL01000005.1 coordinate 24,391, forward strand.
AGATTTTGGCACTGCAATCTCCATTGATAATTCCAAAGGACAAATAAAAAGGTTCGTCTTTCGTTTTTTGAAATCAACTGACCTAAATGCCTGGATCAAACATAAATACAACAGGAACTATAACGATATAATCGAAGATGATAGAAAGTATTACTCACCTACACTTATAGAAAAGTGTTATAGAATTATAAGAAAGATATTTACCAAAAACGGATAGTAGTAACAAAAATGATGCTTGAACCTCCATTGCTCTATTATTGGGTTATACCACTGATAATTTGGTCGGCCTGTTGGAAACTTGTTGCACTCTGGAAAGCTGCTAGGAACAGACAATTAGCCTGGTTTATTGTTCTAGCAATTTTTAATACAGCAGGGATGCTCCAATTCTCTATATCTACTTCTACCAAAGAGATAAATCTGAATTCTAAAGATGAAATATATTTTAGACACTGGAATGGGAACAGAACTCCAAGAAAGAGGAGTCAATGTTCCTGACTGGAAGAAATCAATATGGTCGGCTGACGCTCTAATTCATAACCCAGAATCAGTAAAAGATATTCACAAAGCAAACATTGAAGCTGGCTCGAATGTCATCATTACAAATAACTACTATGTCACACCAAATATTCTGAAAAGAGAAAACTTAGAATCTGATTTCACAACTCTTATCCAGAAAGCTATAGATCTTGCGAAAGATGCCAGATCAGAGCGTAATGATGTATTGATTGCAGGTTCTTTTCCTCCCATTGAGACAAGCTTCAGACCAGACCTTACACCAGAAAATGATCAAATCATTGATTTCTATAAAGATTTATTGGAAATCATGACCGGACAAGTAGACATCATCATTTGTGAAACCATGAGTTCAATTAGAGAAGGCAAAATAGCATGCGAGATCGCATTAAAGGAATTTGATGAGGTTTGGTTAAGTTGGACAACAAGAGGAGTAGATGGATCAACACTAATAAGCGGAGAATCTTTAGAAGATGCAATCATGGTTGGTAATAAGATTGGAGCTGCATGCCAACTGTTAAATTGTACTGCTACAAACTTAGTAACAGATCATCTTGAAACAATGAAAAAGGCCAATGCATTTGGCGCTTATGCCAACTCACATGCATTAAAAGAATCTCATTTAATCGAAGACTTAGGTAAAAATGTTGACCCAGATATCAATCACTATCATAACTCCGTAAAACTCACGCCTGATGAGTATGCAAAACAAGCAAAGATTTGGTTCGATGAGGGGGCTTATGTAATTGGAGGATGCTGTATGACAGGGCCAGATCACATAAAAGCACTCGTTAAATTAACCAGTTAACCTAAAATCTCTTTTACTTTACTTTTCGATAGACTTTGCACTTACACCCCAAAAAGATCTCTTAAGGCTTCTCTCGTTTCGCTCAATCCAAAGCCATCAGTACCAAGAGCAGAAAAAGTTCCAGGAAATAAATGAGCAAGACTATCGGGTAAAAGCGTTATCCAGTCACTAACAGAAATAAAATGGCCCTTTTCATTTTTTAGTATCGTTTCTAGATAAGACTCCCTGCCCTCTTCAATCGATTCTCGGTAATCTTTGTGCAATAAATTGTAGCTCGTTACACTCCATATATTCGTAGGAATCCCTTCTTTTTCTAATTCTTCTTGTGCTTGAATGACTTGTTGCATGATGCTGCCGCTTCCTAATAAGTGAATTGGATCACCTTTGAAATTCTTTACCAAATCCTTAGATGCTTTCTTGAAACAATACATCCCGTTTAGGATATTTTCTTTGTTCACGTCCTTTATTGGTGGATGAGTGTAATTCTCATTGTAGACAGTTATGTAGTAAAAAACGTCTTCTTGTTCTTGGTACATCCTTCGAATTCCTTCTTGGATAATAACTGCTAATTCATAGCCAAATGCAGGGTCATAAGTCATAAGATTGGGGACTACAGAGGCTAAAACATGAGAATGCCCATCTTGATGTTGAACCCCTTCTCCGTTTAGAGTTGTTCGACCTGATGTCCCGCCTATTAAAAATCCTCTGGTCATTGCATCTCCACAAGCCCAAATCATGTCACCAACTCTTTGAAAACCGAAAATAGAATAAAATATATAAAAAGGAATCATTGGTAGCTCATAGTGTGAGTAAGCCGTTCCTGCAGCCATAAACGAAGCCATCGCACCAGCTTCACAAATTCCTTCCTGTAAAATCTGCCCGTCTTTAGCTTCTTTATAGGGTGAAATTGTGCCCGCATCAACAGGTTGGTAATTTTGCCCATCATGAGAATAAATTCCTGCTTGGGAAAACAAGCCATCCATCCCGAAGTCCTAGCCTCATCAGGGACAATAGGAACGATATACTGGCCTATCTCGTCTTCTCTCAGCATTTTTGAGATCATTCTTACAAGAACCAAGGTGGTTGATATAGATCGATCTATACCGTTTGTAAAATCTTCAAACAACTCTATATCAGGAGGCTTAATTGATTTGCATGAATCGAATCTAATGGGTTGATAACCTCCAAGTTGCTTTCGTTGATCATGAAGATATTGCATTTCCTCAGATTTTGGATCGGGAACATAAAATGCTGCTGCTTTTTTCTCTTCATCAGATAAAGGAATGCCTAATCTATCGCCAATTTCTATTCTCTCTTCATCAGACATTGTCTTCTTTTGATGAGCAATATTTCGACCTTCTGAACCCTCACCTAAACCATAACCTTTCAATGTTTTAATCAAAACAACAGTTGGCTTACCCTTCGAATTAATAGCCTTTTCAAAAGCTGCATAGAGTTTCTTGCGATCAAAACCGCCTCGTTTTATATCTTTTAACTCCTCATCACTCAAATTCGACATAATAGACTCAAGTTCTTTATTGTCCTGAACCCAATGTGCCCTCTGGTCAGCGCCTGAAGAAACAGAATAATTTTGATATTCTCCATCAACTACTTCGTCCATTCGTCGCTGCATAACATCTTCTGTGTCAATTGAGAATAAAGGATCCCATTCAGAGCCCCAAATGACTTTGATGACATTCCAGCCTGATCCCCTAAACACAGCTTCAAGTTCTTGGATAATCTTTCCATTGCCTCTAACAGGCCCATCTAAACGCTGAAGATTACAATTCACCACAAAAATAACATTATCCAGTTGTTCTCTTGAGGCAATATTAATTGTGCCTATTGTCTCGGGTTCATCCATCTCACCATCGCCTAGAAAGGCCCATATTTTACCTGGTGATTTTTTCAGCAAGCCTCTGTTTTCTAGATACTTTGCAAAACGAGCATAATAAATTGAATTCACCCCATTAAGCCCCATAGAAGCAGAAGGACTAGGCCATAATTCAGGTCGACGTCTAGGATGCGGATATGAAGGAAGTCCTCCTGCATCCTGAAGCTCTCTCCTGAAGTTACCTATCTCATCTTTTGTCAGGCGTCCTTCTAAAAAAGCTCTGGAGTAAATACCAGGTGAAGCATGGGCTTGGATATTCATCATATCGCCTTGGTAGTCCTCCGTTCTGGATTTGATAAAGTGATTTAAAGCGACTTCTGTCATTGTTGCGGCAGAAGCATACGTAGCAATATGGCCCCCAAGACCTTCGCCTGTATCATAGGCCTGCAAAACCATAGCCATAGCGTTCCAACGGATAATATTTTCAATTTTATCTTCCAATTCCTGGTTACCCGGATAACTGGGCTGCTCTGAGAGTGGTATGGTGTTTCTGTAGGGTGTGTTTAGCGTTGCTTCAGTGAGTGTTATTCCTTGGCTCAAAGCAAAGTTCTGCAAAGATCTTAAGAGCTCTTTAACCTCTTTGTTCCCATAACTCTCTTTGACTGCCTCAAGGGATTCAATCCACTCGTTGATTTCAATTTTCCATTCCTCTTCGAATTTTTTATCAATCGAATCACTCATGGAAATAACCTCAGCCGTTTTTTTTGGATCACTCATTGTTTGTGATTAGCTCAATTAAATAATACCAAGTTAACTAAAATTTACTGAGACTACTGTACCATGAGAATTATAATTGTTATTCAGAAATGAGATAATATCTGCAATGGAATTAACATACTGAAAAATTACTATGCCTGACTACAGATCAAAAACATCAACACACGGCAGAAACATGGCTGGCGCTCGAGCACTCTGGCGTGCAACTGGCATGAAGGAAGATGACTTCGGCAAGCCTATCATCGCTATTGCTAATTCATTCACACAATTTGTACCCGGTCATGTTCACTTAAAAGATCTCGGACAAATGGTTGCCAGAGAGATCGAAAAATCGGGTGGGGTAGCTAAAGAGTTCAGTACTATTGCTGTAGATGACGGTATTGCAATGGGTCATTCGGGTATGCTCTATAGTCTTCCCTCCAGAGAGCTTATTGCTGATGCGGTTGAATACATGGTCAATGCTCACTGTGCAGATGCACTGGTCTGTCTATCCAATTGTGACAAGATTACTCCTGGAATGCTGATGGCATCTATGCGATTAAATGTCCCAACTATTTTTGTTTCTGGGGGGCCGATGGAGGCTGGAAAAAGCATAGTTCAAGGAAAAGAAACAACACTGGATTTAGTTGATGCTATGGTCCTTGCAGCGGATGATTCGATTTCAGATGAGGATGTTGCAAGTGTTGAGCGATCCGCTTGCCCAACCTGTGGCTCATGTTCAGGAATGTTTACAGCCAATTCTATGAATTGCTTGGTTGAAGCACTGGGTCTAGGTCTTCCAGGGAACGGGAGTGTTTTAGCCACTCATATTGATAGAAAAGGTTTGTTTTTAAAAGCTGGGAAATTAATTGTAGAAATGACAAAGTCCTATTATGAGGATGACAATGAAGATGTTCTCCCTAGAAATATTGCCAATAAGGAATCCTTTGAAAATGCATGACACTTGATATCGCAATGGGAGGATCCACCAATACAGTACTTCATATTTTAGCTGCTGCTAAAGAAGGTGGCATCGACTTCAACATTAACGATATTGATCGATTATCTAGACGCGTTCCCAATTTATGTAAAGTAGCACCAAGCAGCCAATATCACTTGGAAGATGTTCACAGAGCTGGTGGAGTTATGGCAATTCTAGGTGAATTGGAAAAGTCAAAACTCTTAAATTCAGAGGCAAAAACAGTGCATGCACCCAGTCTAAAAGAGGCGATTGACAAATGGGACATTAACCGTAAACCAAGCAAAGAAATTGAAGAATTTTATTCGGCAGCGCCTGGGATGATTCCTACAACTGAACCGTTTTCACAAAACAAACGGTACGACGAATTGGACACTAATCGCGAAACAGGATGCGTCAGAGATTTAGATAACGCCTATAGTCTTGATGGGGGTCTTGCTGTGCTTAGGGGTAATATTGCTGAAGAAGGTTGTATTGTTAAAACCGCTGGTGTTGATCAAAATAATTTGGTGTTTAGTGGGCCTGCAAAAATATTTGAAGGGCAAGATGAAGCGGTGGATGCAATTCTCAACAATGAGGTTAAAGCTGGGGATGTTGTGCTAATTCGATACGAGGGACCCAAGGGTGGTCCTGGAATGCAGGAAATGCTCTACCCCACGAGTTACCTCAAATCTAAAGGTCTTGGTAAAAAATGTGCCTTGATCACTGATGGTCGATTTTCCGGAGGAACATCAGGATTATCGATTGGCCATATATCTCCCGAAGCTGCTTCTGGAGGCAATTTAGCGTTAGTAGAAGATGGTGACCTGATCAATATCGATATTCCTAAGAGAAGCATTGATGTTGATTTATTACCTGAAGAAATTGAACAACGAAGACTGGCAATGCAAGGTAGAGGCTCAAAAGCCTGGAAACCTAAAGTTAGACAAAGAGTTGTAAGTGAAGCGTTGCAAGCCTATGCATTAATGGCAACATCAGCCTCTGATGGAGCAGTCCGAGTGGTTCCTAAGGAACAAGATCATGAGTAGTGAAATAAAAAGTATTGCGATCTTAGGTGGAACAGGTGCATTGGGCTCGGCTTTGACGAAAAAATGGGCTAATACTGGCTACAGAATTGTCATCGGCTCGAGAGACCCAGAAAAGGCAGAAAGAATAGCCAGAGAAATTAATCAAGAATTAGATTCTGATAAGGTCACTGGCTCTGATTTAAAGACTGCGGCGAGTCAGTCTGATATCTCGGTTTTAACTGTCCCTTATTTTAGCCAAAAAGACACTCTTACACTTATCAAAGAAGATCTGGCAGGAAAAATTCTAATTGATACAACAGTTCCATTACAAAAAGAGGTAACTAAAGTAAAACTCCCAAGCATAGGCTCTGCTGCACTTGAATCTCAAGCCATTCTTGGATCTGAGACCGAGGTTGTATCTGCGCTTCAAAATATTGGCTCACATTTGGTTGGCTCAAAAGAAGAAATTAAAGCTGAGGTTTTGGTTACTGGCAATAATGAAGAATCTGTTGAGACTGTCATTTCTTTACTCGATGATTTGGGATTAAAATCTTGGTATGCAGGCTCATTGGAAAATTCAGCAGCAGCTGAGGCATTAACCTCAGTCCTGATTGTGATTAATAAAAAACACAAACTAAAATCATCAGGAATCAATATAACCTCCAACTGAATTCAAGATATAGTTTATGAACTCAAGATCGGCTAATAATAAGCTTGAAGTGTTTGCACTCAATAACGTGCCCTCAATTAAAGAGCACGATGATATAGCTAAAATCATTCTCGAGAATTCCAAAGAAGATAATCTTGCGATTCAAAAAAATGACATCGTAGTCATAGCTCAAAAAATTATTTCTAAATCTGAAGGACGATTGATTGATCTAGAGACAATCGTTGCGAGCGAACAAGCAGAGAAAATAGCTAAACAAACCTCAAAAGATGCTCGGCTGGTTGAACTGATCATTCAAGAGTCCAATGAGATTATAAGAATTCAGGATGGAATAATCATCGTGGAGCATCGACTTGGTCATGTTCTTGCAAATGCAGGAATTGACCAATCAAACATAGAAAATGGAGATGGACACGTTTTATTATTGCCTGAGAATCCAAGTAAATCAGCGGATCAAATCAGACGTGCTATAGAATCCTCCCTAGATGTTGAAGTGGGCGTGATTATTACTGACAGTATGGGTAGAGCATGGAGGCTTGGAACAACTGGTCATGCAATTGGTTCATCAGGTGTAAAAACTATTATTGACCTGAGAGGAAAAAGCAAAGATTTGTTTGGGCGAGAATTACAAACTACCGTTATTGGTTTCGCAGACCAAATAGCCTCGTCAGCAGCCTTGATTATGGGGGAAAGCAATGAGGGAAAACCAGTTGCCATTGTCAGAGGCATTGATATGCCCTCAGATTCTGATAACGTCAATGATTTGATAAGGCCAAGGAAGAAGACTTATTCCGGTGAGCATGAGTGAAAATAATCTTATAGCGATAAGTGGTGGCATTGGTGGCGCCAAATTATGTTATGGCTTAGACCAAATACTACAACCTGGGCAGCTTCGGGTTATTGCTAACACCGGTGATGATTTCTTGTATCTCGGCTTTTATATCTCACCAGATATCGACACCTTGATCTACACCTTAGCCGAAGTAAATAATAAAGAAACAGGCTGGGGAAGAGAGGATGAGACTGGAAGACCCATAATGTCCTAGGTGAACTTGGCGCAGACAATTGGTTTAAATTAGGCGATAAAGATTTGGCTCTGCATCTGCATCGATCGAAAGCATTGAGGAACGGAGAAACCTTAACATCGATAACCCAAGATATTGCTGAACGATTTAAATTAAAAACTGTAATCTTGCCAATGAGTGATCATATCATCCAAACAGTTGTAGACACTGATGAGGGCTCGATGCCCTTCCAAGAATACTTTGTCAAAGAATCAACTAATCCTAAAGTTCGAGAAATCTCATTTGAAAGCAAACACCCTGAAACCACAAAAGAGGTTCTCGAGGCAATCAATGATCCTGAACTGTCTGGTTTTTTGATAGCACCTTCAAACCCTTATTTAAGTGTAGACCCGATTCTGTCAATAGATAAAATCAAACAAACTATTATGCAATCTAACAAACCTAGAGTTGCCGTCTCACCAATAATTGGTGGTGATAGCGTCAAGGGTCCAACAGCTAAAATTATGGAAGAGATGGGACTTGAAGTTAATGTTATGACTATAGCAAATCACTATGAGGATCTTATCGACGGCTTAATCATAGATAATACTGATGAGGAGTACGTCCAAGCGATAGAGTCCTCTGGTATTAAAGTTAAAGTCTCAAATATTCTCATGAATAACAACGACGATAAAACTAGATTGGCAGAAGAAGCTATCGAATTTTTAAACGAGTTAAGCTAGTTAATAAAATATGTGGGCTATCATTCCGATTAATAGTTTCAAAAAGACCATGACTAGGCTCTCTGAAGTATTAAATGCCAACCAAAGAATAAACTAACTAAACTTCTCACTCAGCAAATAATTGATCATCTTTTGGGAATCCCAGAGATAGAAAAAATAGTTTTACTCACAAATGAAACTGAATGGGCACAATCTTTTGATGATAAAAAAATTATTTTAAAAGCAAACCAAGATAGATTGAGCCTAAAAGAGAACATTAATCAAACCGCTGATTGGTTATGGGAACAAGGTGCGAAAAAAATGCTCTATCTATCAATTGACCTCCCGCTAGCATTAAAGGACGATGTCTTGGATCTAATTAATCAGCACAGAAATGGGCTCACGCTTGTTATTGCAAATAAAGACGGGGGGACCAATGCATTGATTCTAGATATGCCGCGCTCTTTCCCTTCCAATTTGGAGAGAACAGTCTAGAAAAACATCTAGCAGAAGCAAAAAAATTTGGAGTAGAAACCCAAGCTCTTAATATTCATGGATTAAGTTTTGACCTCGATGATATTGATGACTGGAATCATCTTATTGCCACAAATAAATCTTTATTAAATAAGCTGGATTAATTAACAGGAAATAGTCATGGTGTCACGACAATTAAAAGGGTATAAATAACTCATGAAGAATGAACTAAGTCGTTATAACGAGATTGGAATATCGACACCATTGATCGATTTAATGGAAGAAGCTAGCGGTCTTCGTGATCAAGAAAAATTCCTCATCACCTATTCAAAAAAAGTATTCATACCCTTAACCATGTTGTGCCGTGATGTTTGTCATTACTGTACTTTTGCCAAGGTTCCGAGAAAAATTATCCAGTCCTTTCTTAAGACCTGACCAAGTTTTAAAGATTGCCAAAACTGGAGAAAAACACTACTGCAAAGAAGCCTTATTTACGCTGGGTGAAAAACCTGAGTTAAGATACAAAGCTGCCAGAGAAGATCTTAAATATCTAGGCTATGACACCACACTAGATTATTTGCATGCCATGGCAAAAATGGTTCTAGATGAGACCGGTCTTTTGCCTCATCTCAACCCTGGAACAATGAGTATGGATGAGATCAAGCGTCTGAAAGAGGTCTCATTGTCTATGGGGATTATGCTTGAGTCTGCTTCAAAAAGACTGTGTCAAAAAGGAGGGCCGCATTATGGCTCACCGGACAAAGATCCCGAGTTAAGATTGCAAACAATACAAAACCTTGGTGAATTAAATGTTCCCGTCACCACCGGCATATTAATAGGTATTGGTGAAACCAGAGAAGAGCGACTGGAAAGTCTTTTGGCGATCAAACAACTGCATGAAAAATATGAGCATATTCAGGAAATTATTATCCAAAACTTTATACCCAAACCCGACACTAAAATGAAGAATGTAAAGGCACCAGAACCTGAAGAGCTCTTATGGACACTTTCTATGGCTCGCATTATCTTTGGCCCAACAATGAATATTCAATGCCCGCCAAATCTTAATAAGGGTCTTTTGTCTGAGATCATTGATTCGGGCATCAATGACTGGGGCGGAGTTTCTCCTGTTACTGATGATCATGTTAATCCAGAATCACCTTGGCCTGATTTAGAATTACTGAAGCTCTCAACGAATAATAAAGGCTTTGAGTTACAAGAGCGCCTTGCTGTTTATCCTGAATATCAAAAAGATCCTAAGTGGGTGGACAGCAACCTCAGACCGCACCTTTTGGAACTATCTGACTCTGAGGGTTATGGCCGACATAATAAATGGCGTTGTGGTGAATCTCTCAAGGTACCTAAAACCGGTAAACACCCATTTGGACAGATCATGAACCCAGTGGCTCAGTTGAAATCTCAAATATAATCAGTAAATCCTTTACACAAAAAGACTTAAGTCATAGTGAAATCACTTCGTTGTTTAAAGCCAGAGGCAATGACTTTCATCTGATCTTAAATAAGGCCAATGAATTGAGGAAAATCATAAATGCAGAACAGGTAAGTTATGTGGTCACAAGAAATATTAACTACACGAACATCTGTAAATACACCTGTCATTTCTGTGCCTTTTCCAAGGGTAAAACAAAAGAAAACCTAAGAGGCAAACCCTACCTACTCTCTTTCGAAGAAATAGGTAATCGAGCACTAGAAGCATGGAATCGAGGAGCAACTGAAGTTTGCATGCAGGGTGGTATTCACCCTCATTTTGATGGTGAAACCTATTTAAATATATGCAACGCCATTACGACCAAAGTACCAGACATGCATATTCATGCCTTCTCCCCACTAGAAATTACTCATGGAGCAACCTCTCTGGGAATCTCAATCGAAAATTTTCTGATCATGCTTAAAGAGAGCGGTCTCAAGACAATGCCAGGAACGGCAGCAGAAATCTTGGACGATGATGTAAGAAAAAATATCTGCCCAGACAAGCTTAATTCAAATCAATGGTTAGAAGTTATAAAGACAGCACATCGTGTTGGCATTAAAACAACATCGACAATAATGTTCGGTCATCAAGAACATATAGAACATTGGTCTACACATTTGATTAAACTCAGAGAACTACAAAAAGAAACGGGTGGAATTACAGAATTTATTCCCCTCCCCTTTGTCAGCATGGAATCACCCATGTATAAAAGAGGGAATGCCCGACCAGGGCCCACATTCAGAGAGGTTCTTTTAATGCATGCCGTGGCTAGGCTTGCACTGCATCCTTATATTCAAAATATACAATCGAGCTGGGTTAAATTGGGATCCAGTGGCGCCGAGAGCTGTCTTCATGCAGGCGTCAATGATATGGGAGGCACATTAATGAATGAATCCATATCAAAAGCAGCAGGCAGTATTCATGGTCAAGAATTTGAACCTCTTAAAATGGAAACATTCATAAAAGGTTTGGGCAGGAAACCGGTTTTGAGAGACACCCTTTATAATGACATCAGTAATGAAAAAACTATAAATAAAGTGGATTCTGAAGCACTCGATCAAATGCAATTTTTCCTAGATAGCGCTCACCCGATTTACTAATCTTTCTTGTTGGGATTTTTCGGAAACCATCCCTTTTCAACTCTTTTTTCTTGCTCGATTAACTCTCCGATGCTCCAGAGTGATGAAAAACCAAAAACGCCAAGAAAGATAGAAAAGAATATTTCTTCTGTAAACAGTGACCAGATAATAAAACCCCAACCGATGACAAAGAATAAGGGCCAGATTTTTTTGCCAATATAGTATTCAGCCTTGATAACCATAGGGTGAAAAACACCAATAATGAGAAAGACGATTAATCCCATTGCTAATCCCTCAAAGTGCATCTTCTCTCCTTTTATTACCTGTTTCTTAAACCTATATTTCGTATCTTACTTGAAAGCAGATTTATTGAAATAACAATCAAATAAAAAGATTAAAAATAGATGTTTTTTTTGTTGATTTTAATATGATAATGATTATCATTATCAAAGTTTAATGATAATCATTATCATTAATTATGAATTTTAAAATTAATAAAAAGGTATTTAAAAAATGAGTAATAAAAAGTATTTAACTTTACTTGCTATTATGACTTTAAGCATGAATCTAACTAATGTTTATGCAGACGGTCATGAGAGTGATGAAAATAAAGTTATTGATAATATAACTATTATTGGTGATAAAAATGTACCTGGTTCAGCAACTGTAGTTTCTGCTGAAGAGTTAGAAAATTTTGAAACATTAGATGTTCATAAAGCTCTAGCTACTGTCCCAGGTATTAATGTTAGGCCAGAAGAAGGTTATGGCTTAAGGCCGAATATAAGTATTAGAGGTACCTACCCAGATCGTTCTGGAAAAGTTACGCTAATGGAAGATGGTGTATTGATAGCCCCTGCTCCATACGCTTCATCATCCGCTTATTATTTCCCTACATTTTCAAGAATTAATTCTGTTGAAGTAGTAAAAGGAGCATCAGCAATTGAAACTGGTCCCTATACTATGGTGGAGCGATCAATATGATCAGCACGCCTATCCCTGATGGAACGTCAGGCATGGTCAACCTTGAAACAGGATCTGATGGGAATATGAAAGCACACTTTCACTATGGCAGTTCATCAGAGAACTTTGGATGGATGATTGAAGGTCTTGAACACAGTACAGATGGCTTTGATGATATAGAGCACACTGGAGGTGATTCTGGTTTTGATAAAGGCGATCTATTACTGAAGATGAGATACAACAGCGATACTGATGCCGATGTCTATCACCAGTTTGATTTTAAATATCAAGACTCAGATGAAGAATCAGACCAAACTTATGTGGGTCTAGCAGAAGCTGATTATCGATCAAATCCAAGATTACGTTATGGTTTTACAGATTATGACCAAATGAATAATGAGCATGATCAGATTGTACTTAGCTACAATGTTAGAACAGGGAATTCAGAGTTTGAAGCAACCTACTATCAAAATGATTTTGCAAGAGATTGGTTTAAAACCGATAAGGTTTACTATGGAGGCGCTTCAAAAGGCATCAATAATGTTATTGATTATGCTAATGCTGGAGACGCTTTAGCAATATCAATTCTTAGAGGAACCAATACCGTTGCTGAAAAAATTAAGCTAAAGCACAACAACAGAGTATATACCTCTGAAGGTCTTGTGCTCAAAGGAAGCTTTGATCTAGGTAATCATAAGGTAACTGTTGGCTATCGAGATACTGAAGATGATGAAGATAGATTTCAATGGTACGAATTTACCAACTGGCAATCTGGCACTCTTAGTGCACTTGTAAGCGACGCTATGGATCCTGGATATGGAAGCAATAATAGAGTTACAACTGCAGAGGCTAGTGCGTTCTTTATTAGTGATGAAATAGACATGGGTGACTTAGTGTTAACTCTTGGAATCCGTAATGAAGATTGGAAAATAGTTGAAGAAAGATTTGTAGATAGTGCTAGAACAGCAGTTAAAACTGATAGTGGCTACCCTAAAATAAAATCTGACGATAGCGAGACTGTTTTCGGTATAGGTTTCACCTATGATATGGGTAATGGTTACTCTATGATAGGCGGGTATCATGAAGGATTTACACCGACATCAGGAGGAGCTGATCCTGAATCTGCTGATAACCTAGAAATAGGTGCTCGTTATGCAGATGAGAATACATCTTTTGAAGTTATATACTTCAACACAGACTATGCAAATATGTTTGGTGAATGTAGAGCTTCATCTTCTGGTGTAATAGAAGGCTGTGAAATTGGTGATACCTTTAATGCTGGAGAATCAACTATATCCGGATTAGAAGCCTCTTATGCTACAGGCTGGGAATCAGCTGCAGGAAGTCTGATGACTGCCAAATTGGTTTACACACATACTGATGCAGAATTTGACTCTACCTTTGATAGTAGTTTCTGGGGTGCTGTTGATAGAGGTATGAATATACCTAATGTACCTGAAACACAGATTGCAGTTGTGCTTGGTGCCGACTTCCAAAACGGTTGGGAAGCAGATCTAAGGGGTCTTTATTATGGCTCAACATGTTCTGTCGCAGCTTGCTCTGCAAACACAAACATTGATTCAAACAGTATGTTGGATCTATCTGTAAAAAGAGAAATTAATGAAAAAACAGATCTTTACTTTATGGTTCTTAACCTCTTTGACTCTGAAGACATCGTTGCCAGAGCACCGAAAAATGGGATAAGAACACAAAGACCAAGATCATACAGTCTAGGAGTAAGATATAGATTTTAACCCCCTAGCGGTAGCAGGATATTGAGCACTAACCCTCAAAAAGACTCTCACAACAAAATATCCTGCTACTCACTTTTGATTTATATCAAAAGAAAGGTATTATTTTTTATTGGGAATGATTATCATTACCAATAAGATAAGGAAAGCAAGATTAACATCCTTAACCCTCAACCCACTGTTTTTCTTGCCTTCCTTTTTATCAAATAGGAATAAAAAATATGAATGAATTCATTATAGTCTTCCGAGAAAGTCTTGAGGCTTGTTTGATAGTCGGTATCATTTTTACGCTTCTGGAAAAAAACAACCTTAAGAATGAAATAAAACAATTGTGGCTTGGTGTAGCTGCCGCCTTAATTGCTAGCATCATCGTTGCAATAGCTCTAAATAATATCAAACAATCAATAGGCAATGCTTCGTATACTGCTCTTTTCGAAGGAATCTTTATGTTTATAACTGCAGGATTGCTTTGGTATGTAATCTTTTGGCTATCAAAACATGTCAGTGATAAAAGTGAATTAGAAAGTGAAACTAGACAAGCAATGACAGCTTCGGGTTGGGGAGTTTTTCTGGTGGTATTCTTTGCCATTCTTAGAGAGGGCTTTGAAACCGTTATATTCTTAATGGGTAGCTTCTCAATTCTAGGATCTTTCTCATATGTAGGCTTCATTTCTGGAATGGTTATCGCAATCTTAATCGGCTATTTAATTGTTATTCAAGGCAGAAGAATTAATCTTAAAAAATTTTTCCAAGCAACTACCCTTTTACTAGCAATATTCGCCTCTGGAATGGTTGCTTATGGGACACACGAGATTGAAGAATTTTTAGTTAAAGGCAATCACTTAAATTGGGTTGGTCTAGAAGAAAAAAGCGAAATCAAAAGGGTTTGGGATATCTTAGGGAAACCCAAATCAGAATTAAGCTCTTCGGATAATGCTTCTATGTATTCATACAATCTAAACGGGAAAGGAAAGTACACTCATCTCTTTCACGATAAAGGTAATATTGGTGTTTTCCTTAAAGGTTTCTTTGGATACAACAGCAATCCGAATTATGTTGAATTTGTCTTCTGGTTGTTATCGCTTATCTTTGGGCTAAAGCTTTGGAGAAAATTTTATTTTCAGCCTGCCTAATCTCTTGAAAATTTAAATTCCGATCATATATCTAGGTTGTAGATGCCAATGATGGGTCTACATTTAATTAACTTGCTTAATAAAGGAGTAAAATTATGGTTAATACTATATTTGACACAGTATGGAGAGACATCTCTCCTTTCGCGGTTGGTTTTGATAGAACCTTTGATGCATTATCAATTATGGCTAATTCAAAATCACAAAGCGTTAACTATCCACCGTATAACATCAGGAAAGTTTCTGATGAAAAATACACCATTGAACTAGCTGTTGCTGGATTTGATGAAGAGGATATTGACGTTGAAGTCGAAGGAGAAAGCCTTACGATCTCAGGAAATCGACCTGAAGATGCCTCTGAAGGTCTAGTCCATCAAGGATTAGCATCTAGAAGCTTTATAAGGAAATTTGTCTTATCCGACGACATGGAAATCAAAGGGGCTGCTTTGTCGAATGGGATGCTCTATATCGGAATGGAGCGATTTATCCCGAACATCGCAGACCTAAAAAGATATCTCTAACTTCGAAAAAGAAGCTATTGGGATAAATAATGGAAAGGGGGCTTTATGCCCCCTTTCTTAAACAATTCTAGAATAAGTCTCTGATGGGTGGTGAGAGATAAGCCAAAGAAATTTTAAGGCCTGCCATCAATGATGCGACTTGCACCATGACGATTGATAAGGGCGACATAATTGTCAGCTCTGGCATTAATGAGGCGAGAATATAAAAAAGACTGATGAGAAGTATCCAAATCTCCCTTGAATGCCTCACAAAGAAGAACATCATAAAATCAGCACTAAAGGCTAAAACAGCGATAAGAAGTTGAGCATTATACAATCCGCTAAATCCATCGACAGCTAATTGGCCATAATACCCATTAACAGACTCAGGAAACGGATATGCAAAATCAAGTATCACGGCCACTATTACCATCAGAATAGGAGCCACGATTAAAAATCTAAAATAACTTATATAGTTCATCTATCCTCTACTATAAAACCTCATTTGCTATTACTTCTATTGACTTCGCATTGACATTACCTAAAACCAAAGTGCCAATTCTTCCAGTTTTATCTAATTCTTTCCAGGCCTGAAGTCTTTCCTTAATTCTTTCAGGAGGTCCTATCAAAGCACACTCATCAACCAATGAATCTGGAACCGCCAAAGCTGCTTCTTCTTTTTTTCCGTCCAAGTATAAATCTTGTATTGTTTCAGCTGCCTCTTCGTAACCGAGACGTCTGGCGTAATCATTGTAAAAGTTTTTCGATTTTGCTCCCATTCCACCAATATAGAGAGCAAACATTGGCTTCATTGCCATGGTACAAAAATCCTTGTCTCCCATAGCCACGGGAACAAAAGGAGCCACATCAAAATTATCATAACTTTTTTCGCCATCTGCCTTTGCAAACCCTTCTTCAACATGCTGACCAATAATTTCAAATTTATCTGGATTCATCCATATTGGGAAAACTCCATCTGATACTTCGCCCGCACACCTTAAACCAGCTGGGGTAATTGATGCAGTATAAATTTTAACCTCACTAGTGCTGTGTAAAATACTTTTAAGAGGCTTTTCCTAGACCTGATGAACCCTCCCCTCTATAAGGGAATTGATAGAGTTCTCCATCATGCTCAAGAGGCCCTTCTCTAGCGATAACTTGTTTAATAACTGAAATATATTCCTTTGTTCTGGTCAAAGGCTTTCCATAAGCTTGGCCATACCAACCTTCAACTACTTGAGGTCCAGAAGGCCCAATACCTAAGAGGAACCTATTACCTGATAAGGCATTCAAAGACATAGCTGTCATAGCAACCATGGTGGGTGTTCTTGCTTGCATTTGCATAATAGCTGTACCTGCTTTTATTTTAGACGTTGAAGCCAAAACATAAGCGGCAACTGAAACTGCATCCGACCCGTAGGATTCAGCAGCCCATACTGAGTCAAAACCAGCCTTCTCTGCGGCTAAAATATCGTCCATTGGTATTGTTAACTTTGCTGGAGAATAACCTAATCCCATTCCTAGTTTCATGATGCATCGATGCCTTAAATTGATTAATAAACCATTATAAGATGAAGTATTTTTATTTCAAAATAAGAACTTAAATAAATAAATATTAAATTATTTCTTTTCTTTTCTATGATTGGTAAATCCACAGCTATACAATAGAAGACTTAAGTTCAAAAGCGAGTATCAATAAGCGTTGAGATGAGCAAAGTAGACAAAAAATGGCAGAAAAAAGCAGAAGAAGAGTTAAGAGGTGAGAGCATTGATTCTCTTAACTGGGATACCCTTGAAGGCATCCAAGTTAAGCCTTTATATACATCACAAGATCTTCTTGAGCTAGAACACCTTGATAATTTACCTGGATTCTTACCGTTTCTCAGAGGCCCAAAGGCCACCATGTATTCCAAGAGACCTTGGACAATTAGACAGTATTCGGGTTTCTCGACTGCCGAAGAATCAAACAGATTCTACCGAGATAACTTAGCCGCAGGACAGACTGGGTTATCTGTGGCTTTTGATTTAGCGACTCATAGGGGTTACGACTCCGATCACCCTAGAGTTCCAGGTGACGTTGGAAAAGCTGGGGTTGCCATTGACAGCATTGAAGACATGAAGATCTTGTTTGATCAAATTCCTTTAGATCAAATGTCAGTTTCAATGACAATGAACGGTGCTGTCATACCAATAATGGCGATGTTCATCGTCGCTGCAGAAGAGCAAGGGGTGGATAAAAATGATTTAAAAGGAACCCTCCAAAATGACATTTTGAAAGAATTCATGGTTAGAAACACCTACATCTATCCTCCAGACCACTCGATGAGGATCGTTGCTGACATCATCGCTTACTGCTCAACTCATCTGCCGCAATTTAATTCAGTATCGATCTCTGGATATCACATGCTTGAAGCTGGAGCAACTTGTACTCAAGAGCTAGCTTACACCATAGCTGACGGACTTGAATATGTCAGAGCAGCCAAAAATCAAGGTCTCGATGTAGACTCATTTGCACCTCGATTATCATTCTTCTTCGGTATTGGTATGAATTTCTTCATGGAAATTGCGAAATTAAGAGCTGCCAGATTCCTATGGTCTGAATTAATCGAACAAGAATTTAAACCAAAAGACCCAAGATCCCAGATGCTTCGGACTCATTGTCAAACATCGGGAGTAAGTCTAACCAGTCAAGACCCCTACAATAATATCATTAGAACGACTATCGAGGCGATGGCAGCTGTGCTTGGTGGGACCCAGTCTTTGCACACAAATTCATTCGATGAAGCCCTAGCCTTACCGACACCCTTCTCTGCTGAAATTGCACGTAGTACTCAATTGGTGTTAAGAGAGGAAAGTGGATTGACCAAGGTCGTGGACCCATTAGCTGGCTCGTATTATATCGAATCACTCACTGGCTCAATCATCAATGAAGCAAGAAAACTCATTGAAGAAGTTGAGGAGCTAGGGGGCATGACAAAAGCGGTACAAGCTGGTGTTCCAAAACTCAGAATTGAAGAATCAGCTGCTATAAGACAGGCAAGGATTGAGAAAAAAGAGGAAATTGTTGTTGGTGTGAATGATTACTTTTCATCAAAGGAACAAGATGTTGATATCCGATCAATTGATAATGAGGATGTCAGAAATCAACAAATTACCAAGCTCGAATCAATCAAGGAATCAAGAGACGACAGCGTTTGTCAAAAAACTCTAGAAAACATTGAATCAGTTGCAAAAAATGGTGGTAATCTTCTTGAAGCAGCTATAGATGCAGCCAAAGCTAGAGCCACAGTGGGTGAAATCTCAGAGGCAATGGAGAATGTTTTCGGAAGGCATCAAGCTGTCTCCCAATCCATCAGCGGAGTGTATCGCAAAGAATATGAAGGTGAAGATGAATTTATGGATGTCGAGAAAAAAGTAGAACAGTTTTTAAAGACCAATGGGCGAAGGCCAAGGATTCTTGTTGCCAAACTCGGGCAAGACGGTCATGACCGGGGAGCAAAAGTTATTGCAACCGCCTTTGCTGATCTGGGTTTCGATGTCGATATTGGTCCCTTGTTTCAAACCCCTGAAGAAGCTGCTAAACAAGCAATAGAAAATGATGTTCATATCCTCGGTGTCTCAACACAAGCAGCCGCACATAAAACCTTGGTGCCAATGCTTATAGACTGCCTAAAACAAGAAAATGCTGACAATATCTTAGTCGTTTGTGGAGGTATTATTCCAGACAATGATATACCTGAATTGGAATCTATGGGTGTGGGTGCCGTTTTTGGCCCAGGTACTAATATCTCAAAAGCGGCGCTAAAGGTTCTAGATCTAATTCAATAAAGTAATGAAGAAAAATATAGAAGAATTAGAGAAAAGAAAACAAGCCGCTAAATTGGGTGGCGGAGAAAATCGAATAGAAAAACAACACGCTAAGGGCAAGCTCACAGCTAGGGAGCGTATTGAGATATTAATTGATGAAGGGACCTTTGAAGAATTGGACATGTTTGTAGAACATCGTGCGGTGGATTTTGGAATGGAGGAACAAAAAATTCCTGGCGATGGTGTGGTCACAGGCTACGGAAAAATTAATGGTCGGTTGGTTTATGTCTTCAGTCAAGATTTCACTGTGTTTGGTGGCTCATTATCAGAATCTCACGCTGAAAAGATATGCAAAGTTATGGACCATGCCGTTCAGAATGGAGCGCCTCTGATTGGACTCAATGACTCTGGAGGAGCAAGAATACAAGAAGGTGTGGTTTCCTTAGGGGGCTATGCAGAGGTCTTTAAACGAAACGTTTTAGCCTCTGGGGTTGTTCCACAAGTATCATTGGTCATGGGTCCTTGTGCTGGCGGTGCGGTCTATTCTCCTGCAATGACAGACTTTATATTTATGGTTGAGGATAGCTCTTATATGTTTGTAACTGGGCCTGATGTTGTTAAAACAGTAACCCATGAAGAAGTATCAGCTGAAGAATTGGGTGGCGCTTCGACGCACAGTAAAAAATCTGGGGTCGCAGATCTTACCTTCGAAAATGACACTGAAGCTTTATTGATGACTCGAGAATTTATGAGTTATCTTCCTCAAAGTAATAGGGAAAGACCTCCGCTAATTGCATCGCAAGACCCAGTGGATCGCCAAGAAAAATCCTTAGACACCTTAGTGCCTCAAGATCCAGCAAAGCCATATGACATCAAGGAAGTAATCCATAAGGTTGCTGATGAAGGAGAATTCTTTGAAATCCAACCCAATTATGCACAAAACATTGTTATTGGCTTTATTCGATTAGATGGATCCACCATTGGTGTTGTTGGCAATCAACCTATGGTTTTAGCCGGCTGCTTAGATATTGACTCATCCATTAAAGGGGCACGTTTTGTGCGTTTTTGTGATGCATTTAATATTCCCCTACTCACCCTTGTTGATGTCCCAGGATTTATGCCAGGGACTTCACAAGAATACGGGGGGATTATTAAGCACGGCGCTAAACTCTTATTTGCCTACGCTGAAGCAACTGTGCCCAAGGTAACTTTGATTACCAGGAAAGCCTATGGTGGAGCCTATGATGTCATGAGTTCAAAACACATTAGAGGTGATGTTAATTTTGCGTGGCCTTCAGCTGAGATTGCAGTGATGGGGCCGAAAGGTGCTGTTGAAATTATCTTTAGAGCCGATATTGGCGATGAAGAAAAAATTGAGAAACGAACTGAAGAATATAGGGATAAATTTGCTAATCCTTTCATAGCTGCCAGTCGTGGTTTCATTGACGATATTGTTTTACCTCATCAATCAAGAGAAAAGTTGTGTCGCTCATTCGAAATGCTTAAAGATAAAGAACAAGATAATCCCTGGCGTAAGCACGACAATATTCCGCTCTAATTCATGTTTAAAAAAATCCTCATTGCCAATCGTGGAGAAATTGCTTGTCGAGTGATTAGGACTTGCAAAGAAATGGGAATAAAATCGGTCGCTGTTTATTCTGATGCCGATGAGAATTCTATGCATGCAGACCTAGCTGATGAGTCGATATGTATTGGTGGAACAGCATCTTCAGAGAGTTATCTGGTTATTGAAAAAATTATTCAAGCTTGTATCGAATCCAAAGCCGAAGCCATTCACCCAGGCTATGGATTCTTATCTGAGAATGAAGAGTTTGCAAAGGCTCTTGAAAAAGAAAAAATTGTTTTTATTGGTCCCGGAAAAAGGGCGATTGTCAGTATGGGTGACAAAATTGAATCTAAAAAGATAGCAGAAAAGGCTGGGGTAAATGTCATCCCTGGTTTCACAGAAGCTATAGCTGATGCTGATCAAGCTGTTCAGGTAGCAAATGATATTGGTTATCCAGTGATGCTCAAGGCAAGCGCCGGTGGTGGCGGTAAAGGCATGCGGGTAGTTTATTCTGATAGTGAATGCAAAGACGGATTTGAACGAGCAAAAAATGAAAGTCAAGCCAGCTTTGGAGACGATCGAATTTTTGCCGAAAAATTTATAACTGAACCTCATCATGTCGAGATACAGGTGTTAGCTGATGAGGTTGGTAATACTGTATATCTTGGGGAAAGAGAGTGCTCGATCCAAAGACGACATCAAAAGGTCATCGAAGAGTCGCCATCGCCGTTCATTAGTGATGAAACCAGAAAAAAGATGGGCGAACAGGCCGTGGCATTAGCCAAAGCAGTTAATTATAAATCTGCGGGTACAGTTGAGTTCATTGTCGATAAAGATCAGCAATTCTACTTTCTTGAAATGAACACTCGTCTTCAGGTAGAACATCCTGTAACAGAATTGGTCACTGGGGTCGATCTGGTTGAAAAAATGATTAGAATTGCTGCCGGCGAAGAACTAGATCTAGAACAAGATAAGATCATCTCTAAAGGCTGGGCTATAGAATCAAGGATATATGCTGAGGACCCCTACAGAGACTTTATGCCCTCAATTGGCCGGCTGACAAAATACTTAACGCCAGAATCTTCAAAGGAGGTTAGGATTGATACCGGGATTAGAGAAGGCAGCGAAGTTTCAATGTTCTATGATCCCATGATTGCAAAGCTCATTACCTATGGAAGGAATCGTAACGAAGCCATTGAAAAGATGTTAGGTGCCATCGATCAGTATGTAATCACAGGCGTCTCTCATAATCTCAATTTTTTAAGCTCAATCATGCAAAATGAAACCTTTCAATCTGGATATACAACCACGAACTTTATAGAGGAACAATATCAAGATGGATTTAAAGGGGAGCAAGCAACCTCTGAAGAAAGAGAGTTAGTAGCGGCTCTCCTAACTGCTTATCATACATCCCGACTGAAACGTATGATCTCCTATCAAGATCTTCCCAATCACTGGACAATTTCGATCCATGGTGAACAAATAGAGGTGCTTATTAAAGAATCAAAATCATCATTAATAGCTGTGATTGGGTCTAGGGAGTTTGATGTGAATCTTAATGCCCTTCCCAATGACCCAAGAGTGAGATGCGAAATTAATGATGATGAATTCATATGCAGATTATGTATAGCTCTCCAGGTTACCAATTGATCTACAGGGGTAAAATATTCAACGCCCTGGTTACCAGACAAAGAACGGCAAAGCTGAATGAATTAATGCCAGAAAAAGTGCCCTTAGACCTATCGCAGTTCTTGATATCGCCAATGCCTGGACTCCTAATGAAGGTTTGTGTTGATGAGGGTCAATCTATAAAAGCGGGGGAAGAATTAGCTATCGTTGAAGCTATGAAAATGGAAAATAGCCTTAGAGCAACTAAAGACGTTAAAATTAAATCGATATTAGCCTCAGAAGGCGCTAACCTAGCAGTGGATCAGAAAATTCTGGAGTTTGAGGATTAATTTGAACACATTAGACATTGAAGAATTATGCAAATTGATTTTTTCAGGAGATCGAAAAGCCATTGCGACTGCCATTACTCTCGTTGAATCGACAAAACGTGAAGATCAAGATTCAACTAACCATCTATTAACCCTTTTAGAATCTCAACAAACACAGAGTATAAGAATTGGTATTTCGGGTCCCCTGGAGTTGGAAAATCAACCTTCATTGAAGCCATTGGGCATTCGGTTCTAGAAAGTGATGAGCGATTAGCTATCCTTGCTATTGACCCAAGTTCAAGCATCAGTGGCGGGTCAATTCTTGGGGATAAAACAAGAATGGAATCTTTATCACGCAATGAAAACACTTTTATTAGGCCGTCTCCTTCAGGAGGGAATCTTGGTGGTGTGCATCGTTCCACTAGAGAATCTGTGAGTTCTTGAAGCAGCAGGGTACTCTGTTATTTGATAGAAACTGTCGGTGTCGGACAAGCTGAAACTGAAGTGTTCGAGATGACTGATGTCTTCCTCGTCCTCCTTAGTCCGGGTGGTGGTGACGAACTTCAAGGTATTAAACGTGGAATTATTGAGTTGGCTGATATCCTGGTTGTGAATAAAGCCGATGGTAACTTGGAAGCCACATCAAGAAGCACAGTATTGGATTACAAAAATGCACTTAAGCTTCTCAAACCACGAATTCAAGGCTGGTCTGTTCCTGTTTTTCCATGTTCTGCATTAGAAAAGAATGGTATTGACCAAATTTGGGATAAGGTAAACAACTTAAAAGATCACTTGGTAAAAACAGGGCAACTTGAAAAAAATCGACTAGAACAACGTAAGATCTGGTTAAAAAATAAGAAGAAAAATCTTATACTATCTGCCATTGAAAGTGACGAAGAACTGCTTGATAAGCTAGGTGAAAAAATAAAAGAATAGAGAAAACAAAAATGATTGGACGACTAAACCATATTGCGATTGCTGTACCAGACCTTGAGGAAGCTAGTAAGATTTATCGAGATACTTTAGGTGCAAAAGTTTCTGAACCAGTTCCTCTTCCTGAACATGGGGTGACCACTGTTTTTGTGGATCTCCCTAACACCAAAATAGAACTCATTGAACCCTTAGGTGAACAATCGCCCATTTCTGCATTTATAGAAAAACATCCCAAAGGTGGTATGCATCATTTGTGTTACGAGGTTGACGATATCTATGATGCAAGAGACAGAATGATTGAGCTAGGTGCTACTATTGTAGGGACTGGCGAACCGTCCATTGGTGCTCACGATAAACCTGTAATTTTCATGCACCCCAAAGACTTTACAGGAACATTGATTGAGCTTGAACAAAAAGACTAATTCTAGAAACGATATCTAAGTTTGGCTGAGAAAACATTGCCCTCTGGTTCCTGCCAAGTGGTTCTATATATTTTAGAAGTGTCCGCCTCATCGTCAAAAAAGTAGCCACCGCCGCGTGTGTAGACGAGATAGAAATTTGAGAGAGCGTCAATTTCATATCGGTAACGCATTTGGAAAGCTAGCTTGCCTAAGTTAATACTATTTACGGCCTCCTCTTCACTAACTAAGAACCCGTTACTATCAGCAAACCAACCTTTACCTTGCTGATTCCTAAAGGCAGTAGCTTCCAGTTTTATTTGTATTTCTTGATTACTGGTCGGGTACCATCGGCTACCTAAATTGACACTGGTTCGCCGTTGCTTAAAAGTCCCGTAATGATTATCAGATAATCGATTTAACCAATTGGTTCTTGAGTGATGTCTGAAAAACATCCAAAATCTGAGGTTATCTTGAGGGTTAAAATTTAAACCAACATTAATCTTTTTGTGATGATCTTTGAAAGCAAAGTAGTCATCTATTTCTGATTGGAGTCCAAAACTATAGCCCCATTTTCCATTATTGTATCGAGGACTGCTGTAACCGAACTCAAAATTTGAGCCCGAACCAATTCTGATGAAAGGTGCGACAATACTGCCCCTAGGAATCTGATCATCTCTCCCTTCCCCTCTTGCAAAGACATTGAGGCTAATGGATGAAGTGCTCTTGAAGCCTTGCCTAAAAAAGAGGGTATAAAATTCGTTCAAATTATCGTTATCAGAGTTATTCTCATCCCAATAATCAAGATTGTAGGTTCGAAAATTTACATTTGAATCTTCTGGAAAGTCAGTTCTTAGATAGTTGAAGGATGTGCCCCAGGAAGCAAGATCGTTCCTCCACATATATCCCATATCATTGATATTAATGTCCTTATCAAAATAATAATATTCAGCACCAAATTTGAGTTCTTTAGATGGCCTGTAAGAGGCCATGGTTCTTGAGCCAAAACCACTGTCTTCACCACTGACATTAGACACCATAGACAGGTGCTCAACTTTTATCCCACTTTTTGGAACGTACTGATAATCAACTGCGCTAACTGTAGCTGATCTATCTAAAACATCGTTTTGATTATGAGTAGCCATATAGCCAAGCTTTTGATCATCTCCAATTTTTCTAAGTGCCCTAAAAGCAAAAAAGTCTTCGCCTTTACTAAAGTCCTCGTCTTTCTCAAAAGCAGCGAAAACACCTATGTCTGTGGTTTCACCGAGTTGGGTGTATTTAATTGCAGTATCTATATCATTGACACTCTTGCGACTAGCTTCGCACTGCGATTCAAGTTCATCGCTCCCTCCCTCAAGTGCTGAGTATTTAGAACAATCATAATTAGGGCTATCGCCAATTCGCCTTGTATGAAAGATTGAATAAAGTTCAAAACCTGGATACCAATCCTCGCTAACATCGAATAAAGATTGGCTTTGAGTAAAGAAAGGTCGCTTATCAGAATAAAATGTTTCTCTTGGAGAAAAATTGATCACCACATTATCGCTCTCAACTTGTCCAAAATCAGGGTTAATCGTCGCGCTTAATTCTCCACCGCGACCATTGTTATAAAAAATTTCAGCCCCTACATCATAAGAGGAGTCATCTTCAATAAAATCATTGTTTGCAACCATATATGGTAAAAAATCTAAACGGGTTGGATTGGACTTAAACACTTCTATCTTCGGTAATCGTGAAAGAAATTTCTGTCTAGTTGAACTAACTTTTGCAGACCCAAACCATTGATTTATATATCGTGCTTGCCTCCCTGTTAATAGCCTGATGGTTCTTTTTTCTCCTTTTTGCTCGTTCATTGGAACCATGGTCCAAGGAACAAAGAACTCAGAATACCAATTCTCTTCGGACTCTGAAGTCTTGGCAAACCATTCACCATTCCAATCGCCGTCCATGCTGTTTTCATTGGTGATAGTAAAATCAACCAAGGCATCACTGAGTGAGACTCCGAGTAAATAGCCCGTGTTACCTTTGTTATCAAAGTCAATGGCAATTGTATTTCTATCAAAATCACCCATTAGATCATCTCTTCTATGGGTTCTTCGATCTCTAGTGTCGATGTCTTGAGCATTGATAAAACCGACATACAGACCCTCTTCGTTCGAATAAACAAGTGCCTTAGTTTTCAAAGGTGCAGCCTCTAAACTGAACGGACTAACAACAAAAAATTCTTCTATTGTTTGTGCTTCCTGCCATTCTGGCTCATCCAATACCCCATCGACTGTTATTTCAGCCATAACAGATGTTGAGAGCCCGCTTAAAATAATTATGATTGTGATAAATTTATGCATTACCTAAACTATTCGCAGTTTCATTGATTGTGGATGAATTGATGGCAGCATAATAACTCATTTCACGCTTAAAACCTCTAAAGTTTTTCTTAGTTATTGCTTCTAAATTTGGTCTTTTGTCATTAGCCTCTTCTCCTCCACCTATCCCGCCTCCAAACTCAACAATGGTGTCAATGGCAGAATTAACTGAAGTTCTCATACAACCTAACCAATCCACAGTCTTATATAACTGATGAAATAAAAGATCAGCTGTTTCGCTTCCAGACTCCTTGTGAACTTTGGTTGAATAATTGGATAACACTGGTGTTTTCATTGTGAAAAATTAGTTACTGATAGTGTTTTCTTAAACTCTTCAGCTGCAACCATCATCAAATCTGTATGAAAGGCGCCTTCAGTATCTAGCTTAACGGTTCTCTTCTTTGGATAAAGTTTAGAAATGCCCTCTTGGAGAGAGGCTATGTTGGAATCTGTGCCGCCCACAACCGTTTGCTGCTCCAAATTAATCGTGGCCACTTGGCAATCATATTCTTCTGCTAGAGATGCACTTTCTTCATAATTAAATGGCAGAGCCAACATGGATCCCTCACCGTGTGCTCCCATCAATTGACCGCGTCGACTCACAAGCTTTAATCCATCCTCAAAACTGATGCATCCTGAGGTAACCAAAGCAGCGTATTCACCTAAGCTATGTCCAGCCATTAACTTCGGCTTTAAATGATTCTCAGTTAATTGATTAAACACAGCCAAGCAAGCTATTTGGTGGGTTAATAATACCGGTTGAGTAAATTCTGTTAGGCTGATCTTGTGATCTTCATCGTTGAATGACAATTTGACAATATCATAACCTAAAATCTCATTGGCCTGATCATAAAGATCTCTAGCTATATCAAATTCAGAGTACAAATCCTTGCCAATACCTTTGTATTGTGATCCCTGACCTGGAAATATATACATAATCTCAGCCATCTATTCCCCAAATTATATAGTGAAATTTTCAGCCATTATGACTTATAAAGGATTAAAAACAATAATAAAGTCGATATTTTATTAGCATTGAACGTAACTTTTTGTAACGATGGAGATCCAGAAATCTATATCGTAATATTATCTACATTCAAATCATTAGAGGTACAAGAATTGAGCAATAAACATATAGCTATTATTGGGGCAGGAATTGGGGGAATGACTGCAGCTGTAACCCTTGCTAAGAAGGGAGTAAAAGTCAGTATTTTTGAGCAAGCCCCAGAACTAAGTGAAGTCGGCGCAGGACTTACAATTACGCCTAACGCAACTAAAGGTCTGATGTATCTTGGCCTTGAAAAACAAATGAAAGAAGTGGGCATGGCTCATAGACAACAGGGGGTTAGGCACTTTGAAACAGGTGAAATGATAGTGCCGCTAGAACGTGGTGAGAAGATGCTAGAGAAATACGGAGCCTATCAGTTTCAGGCTCATCGAGCAGATGTGCATAATGTGCTGATTGACGAATTAAAATTGCACAATTCCAATACAATTTACACTGATCATGAACTCATTGATCTTAACGAAAAAAATAATAGTGTTGAATTAGTTTTCAGTAATAACGAAACCCATGAGGTTGATTTTGTCATTGGAGCTGATGGCAATAGGTCAGTAGTTAGAAAAATAATTCTAGGAGATGACGATCCACAATTTGCCGGTTATGTGGCCTGGAGAGGTCTGGTCCCAGTTGAACTCCTTGGTGAGGACGATTTTGATGAATGTGGGTCTTCTGCCTTTATAGCGCCTGGTCGAGTCTTTGCTAGATATCTAGTTCGCAATGGTGAGCTTTATAATTATGTGGCCTTTCTAGCAACTGATGAATGGGCAGAAGAAGGATGGGCTATCCCTTCAAAAGTTGATATCGTCATGGATATTTTCTCTGACTATAACCAACAGGTAAAAAATATTATTGCTGCAACGCCAGCTAAAGATCTTTTTAAGTGGGGTATTTTTGCTCGAGAACCTGTGTCTAAATGGTCAACTAAAAATATAACTCTTCTAGGTGATGCCGCCCACCCCTTGGAGCCTTTCATGGGACAAGGAGCTAGTCTTGCGATTGAGGATGGTGTGGTTTTAGGAAGAATAATAGAGGATTCAGATAGCTCAGATGAGATTGTATCTAGATACGAGTCAGCTAGAGTTGAGCGAGCTCATTTTGTTACAGAACATTCAAAACGTGCTGGGGCCAGATTCACAGGAATAGATCCTGAAAAATACACAAAAGAAGAACATAAAAATGAAGAAGAGCTGGGTCTTTTTAATTATCACCCAGGAGATGTTATAGTTTAGCCGTGATTACTCTAGAGGAATATAATGTTTATCAATTTTTGGTATGTGGCTGATGAAAGCAAAAACATAACTGATAAACCAGTTAAAAAAATGATGCTGGGGCAGAACTTTGTCCTTTTTAGGGATTCCAAAGGTAAAGTTCACTGCCTTAGTGATGTTTGCATTCATCGAGGCGGTTCACTATCTGGCGGTAAAATTGTTAAAGACTGTGTGCAGTGTCCTTATCATGGTTGGCAGTTTAATGGGGCTGGGAAATGTCAACAAATTCCATCTCTGGGCAAGAATGCAAAAATTCCTTCCAGAGCTAAAATTGATTCGTATCCCACAAAAGAGGTCTATGGACTGGTCTTCTGCTTCTTAGGTGATGTCCCAGAAAAAGAACGATGTCCAATCATGAAAGTTGGTGAGTACGAACAAGAGGGTGGCGAACGACAATGCAGTATTTTCAATTTGATATTGATTATAAGCGATCAATAGAAAACGGTATCGATGGTGCTCATAATGAATTTGTTCATCCTACGCATGGATTTTCTGGTGAAGACGAGGAATACAAGTCACCACCGATAGATATGAAGTCAACAAAATGGGGGACAGGGTTTTGGAGTAAGATGTACGCTCCTCCTTTGAAGGAAAAAAAGATGCGAGAAGCATCAGGTCGAGATAAAAATGCTGTGATGGAGGCTGGCACAGGCCACCATGGTATCTCAATGCTATGGACACATATCCACCCTACTGCACAAGTTTTTATTCATCAATATATGTACGAAACACCCATAGATGAAGACCGCACTAACCTCTATTTGATTAATACAAGAAACTTTTTAACCTGATCCCGAGCACGATGAAACAGTCATGGAAAGAAATCAGGTCGTTGCCTTTCAGGATAGAGATGTCTTATCAGGTCTGCATCCACCACTAACCCCTGAAACAACTAAAAATGAATTCTTTGTCACTATGGATAAGCCAATAAAACGCTATCGAGATCTCCTGGATGACTGGGAAAACAAAGGCTGGAGAATTAATAGTGAAGAGGTAAGGAAAAATCAAAAAACACATGCCTATGCTATCCCTAGTCCCGCAAGAAGGAGGAGTAAGGGCTGGGTTCTTGACTCTATCCCTTTGATAAAACATAATTTTGAAGAAAATTATTTTATCTCAGTTACATTTAGTTACGATTTAACATCTTAAAAAAAGATTAATATCGTCATAAAATTTTCAGTTAGTCGAAAATTAAAAGCTATTTAATATGTATATTAATTTCTGGTACCCAGTCTGTTTAAGCAAAGAACTTAAAGATAAACCCTTTAAGGCGACAATTCTTGGTCTTGATTTTGTGGCTTTTAGAGACAGCAAAGGGGAAGCGCACTGCTTAAGTGATGTTTGCTGTCACCGTGGAGGTTCATTGGCTGGAGGTCTATGTCACAGTGAAGATGATACAATTGCCTGCCCTTATCATGGTTGGCGCTTCAAGGGGTTCTGGTAAATGCACACAGATTCCATCGTTAGGCCCAGGCAGTAAAATCCCAGCTAGAGCCAAAGTTGATAGTTACCCTGTTGAAGAAAGGTACGGCATTGTCTTTGCTTTTTTAGGTGACGATTCTGAAGATGAACGATCACCTCTTTATGAAATAGAAGAATTTGAAGCCGAAGGATGGCGAGCAAATAAAACCGTTATTATTGATATCAACTATAATTATGAACGCTCTATAGAAAACGGGTTGGATCCTGCTCACAATGAATTTATTCATCCTACTCATGGCTTTGAAGGCACAAAAAATGATTACAAAGTTAATCCCACGCAAATTACTGATCATGAATGGGGAGCAGACTTTGCACAAGTCTTTGATGCGCCCCCACTGGATAAAGATGTTTACGGTGACACTGCACGAGAAGAATCGGGAGAATTAACTGTCTTTGGTGGCTATCATGGGCCCAATACATTAATCACTCAAATCCACACAAAAAAAGATATCAATTGGTTTCATCAATATTTCTTTGAGCAACCTGTGAATCAATTTAAGACCAGGATTTTCTTCGTAAATATGCGAAATTGGATTATGGATGAAAAAATGGACGATATGGTGATGGAACGAAATATGGTTATCGCCAATGAAGACATTGCGGTAATGACAGACCTTAGGCCTGTGGTTACACCTCCTGTTAAAACTAAGGAGATCATGGTTCCAGCTGATTTAATTATCGGTAATTACAGGAAAACTTTGGAGGGGTTTAAAAATAAAGGCTACAAAATTGATGTGAAAAAATTCAAGGAAGAACAACATGAAACCGCGTTTGCCATTCCCAGCCCAGACAGAAAGACAGAAAAAAACTGGGTGCTTGACCCCATTCCATTGGTTAACGGAAAATAATAAGAGATTTACTGAGCTGATAAACCGCCATCAATAACTAGCTCACTTCCAGTTATTAATTTTGATTCATCTGAAGCAAGAAACAATATTGCATTAGCTACATCGCCAACATCTGCAAGACTTCTTGCAGGGATCTGTCGTTCTATTTTACCTATTAATTCATCGCTTGGGTCTGCAAAGAATGATTTCATCATTTCAGTTTTAGCAAAAACAGGGTGGATACTATTGCATCGAACCAACTTAGTTGTTCTAGCACAGTGTAGGGCAACTGATTTTGAAAGATGCCTTACTCCTGCTTTAGCACTGTTATAAGCAGCAAAATTATGTCCTGCAACTATTCCAGATATTGATGAAACATTAACAATAGATCCGTTTCCTGAATCTCTCATAAGAGGAATTGCGTATTTACAGCCGTAGAAGACAGAGTCTAAATCAACCTTATGAACCAAATCCCACTCCTCGATCGTCGTGGCCTCTACATCAGCCATGAAACCAATTCCGGCATTGTTAACCAATATGTTGAGTTTGCTTTCATTGACCTTAATATGATCAATAACTTTTTCCCAATCTTCTGTTTTGGTGACGTCATGACTGACAAAATTCACGCCAAGTTCTTCTGCAACTTTTTTTCCGCCCTCTTCATTGATATCTGAAATATAAACCACCGCACCTTCAGCATTAAAAACTTCTGCAGTTTTTTTTCCAAAACCTGAAGCGCCTCCTGTTATAAGAGCAACCTTGTCTTTTAACCTATTAGCCATAATTTTTTTAAGTTGTTAAAATTGAGAGCACATTATAACTTCATAAAGCCCAAAAAAAATAAAAAGCACTTTAAAAAAACTTAATACCTGTCAAACGAATTACCCATGAATCAAATAAAAACTGAATATTGCACTATAAAAAGTCATTGGGGAAACAGGCAAGTAAGATTCCTAATTGCTGGTTCAGGACCTATAATATTTCTTCTCCATCAATCTCCCAAATCGGCTGATGAATATAGGCCACAGATTGAAGAATGGAGTAAGGACTTTACAATTATCGCACCCGACACACCTGGATACGGTGACTCAGATGTTCTTGAAACAGATAAAGTAACAATAGAAAAAATTGCCCAGGCAAACATTGAACTTGCTGACACCTTAAACATTAAAGAATTCGGACTATATGGTTTTCATACTGGGGCAATTATCTCTATTGCAATGGGTCATCATTATCCTGATCGAGTGAAAGCGATTGCTTGTAATGGGGTTTTTGGTTTTGACCGATAGTGAACTAGAGAATATAAGGCAACACTATTTACCGCCATATACACCCCAATGGGATGGAAGTCATCTATCCTTTGGGTATGGTCAAGAATGAGGGAACAGCTGATCTTCTTTCCTTGGCATGAAAGAAAAGAAGCAGCCAGAATGAGATTTGATATTTCATCTCCAGAAATATTGCATGAGAATTCGATTGAGATTATGCGTGCTGGAGATAAATACCGACAAGCCTATGGAGCTGCCTTTGAATATAGACTTGAAAAATTTGTCCCAGAGTTGACTGTACCTGCATTAATTACTGCTGGTGTATCAGACCCCTTGAGTAAGTGCTTGGAAGAACTAACACCTTCTGATTCGGTATCAATTGAAACTTCAAACACACATGAAGAAGCTTTAGAAAAATCTAAAGGAATCCTTTTAAAACATCCCGCTGAAGCTAGCCCTTCATTGCAGTCACCAATAATTAATAATGGTAAATTTACAAAATCAATTTTTCATTCAACACAGGGGGATATAAAAATTGAAAAGAATTTTGATACAAACAATAACCCATTGTTTTGTCTTCACTCTGCGGGTGGCTCCTCGAAAACAATTAAATTTCTAACTGAATCAATTGATAAAAAAATTGATATTTGTTCAATTGATCTGCCGGGGCATGGGGAATCAGATAAAAAATTAATAGAAACGAATTGTGTTAAAACGCACACAGATATAATTTCGCAAATTATAGAACATGAAAGCTTTAATGAACTAATGATAATGGCTTTTCAGACAAGTTGCGCCTCAGCGCTTGATGCAGCAAAGAATATCGCTGTTGACATGAAAAAAATTATTCTTATTGAGCCTTGGATTTTAGGCGATCAGGAAGTGAGTGATTATATTGATAACGGAATACCACTAATAAAGCCTGATTGGTCAGGAGGACATCTTCAAAGCTATTGGCATATGGTCAGAGACTCTAGACTATTTTGGCCTTGGTACAACAGAACTATCTCTGGAATCATTGAAGGAACACCTGATTTAGAGGAAAAACAATTAGATATCGAGGTCACAGAATTAATTAGATCTGAGGGTTATTGGCAACAAACTATTAAAGACCAATTGACCTATCCGACTAAAAATTGCCTACTTGAGATTGATTATCCAATTCTTATCTTGTCTCGAGAATCGCATCCTCTAAAAAATACCTATGTTGAAATTGGAAAGAATCTTAAAAATGCTACCTATCTTTCTCTGGAAAATAATCCTGAAACCTGGGGTTTGACTGTTACAAAATGCATCTTGTAAGATTATAAAAGGTTACATTTAGTTACTTGTTATCCATAATTTTTTTAGTCAGACTTACACATTAGTCTTATTCTTATCAAAGGAATCTCAATGACAGCAAAAATTGGGCCAATAAAATTAGCTGAAGGTATTTCTAGATTTAATGCCGTCACTTATTTATACGCCTGCATCATTTGTATAGGGATTCTTGCAGGATTAAATTTCATCCAACCCTACATCCTCAGTGTGGTTTTGGAAATACCAAGATCAGAGCAAGGAACCATTAGTGGAAGCCTTGCTTTTATGCAGGAAATTATTGCTATTCTTTCTGTCTCCTTCTTCGGAGTATTATCTGACCGTATTGGTCGCAGGCCAGTTATGGTTTTTGGAACCATGGTTGTTGCTATAGGTTTCGCTTTATTTCCCTATGCCTCAAATATCAATGAACTGTTTATTTTTAGATCAGTTTTTGCAATAGGTGCGGCAGCACTATCCTCAGTGCTTGCCATTATTGTAAATGATTACCCAACCGAAAAATCAAGGGGTAAATTTGTCAGTTTGCATTCTGTTCTAAATGCCCTAGGTGTAGCCATATTTGCAGCTTTTTTGGGTCGACTACCCACTGTTTTAACAAACCTTGGTTATGACCCTATTACAGCTGGACGATACACCATGTTGTTTGTTGCAGCTGTAGCATTTTTATCTGGGATTATCTTTGCAATTGGCCTGAAAGGAGGAACACCAGAAACTCTGGATGAAAAACCAACCTTTAAACATCTTGTTGCCACGGCAATAAGATCCATGAAAAACCTCAGAATCTCTTTGGCTTTTGCAGCCACACTCTTAGCTCGTGCTGATGTCTCTGTGAACGGTATCTTTATTTCCCTTTGGGCTGCAACCAGTGCGGTTGACCTTGGAATTACCACTGGCGAAGCGTTCAAACAAGTTGTGCCTGTGATTGTGGTTACCAACCTTCTAAGTATTGTTTGGGCCTTTATTTTTGGATCAATGATTGATCGAATTAACAGGGTGACAGCCATGGTGATTGCCATGGGACTTGGCGCAATAGCCTATGGATCAATAATTTTTGTAGACACGCCTCTAAATTATTCTTATCTGCCGATTTTTATATTAATCTCTGCCAGTGCTATCGGCACGGTGATCGCCACAGGAAGTTTAATCGGTCAAGAAGCTCCCATAAGAGAAAGAGGTAGCGTTATTGGTGTGAGTGCATTCTTTGGTGCATGCGGCATACTTGTTGCCACTTCAGTCGGAGGAATATTATTTGATGCATTCGGTCCTAAGGGGCCGTTCCTACTGATATGCTCTACCCACGCGTTAATCTTCTTTGGTGCTGTATATGTAAGGATAAAATCGCCAGGGGATTACTATGGCTCAAGCTAATCCCATAAAGAAAAAATACTCTGAAACTTCAGGGGGACAATGTCATTATAGATATATGGAGGGTGACGGCATACCAGTCGTTTTCTTTCACCAAACACCCAGTTCCTCTCTGATGTATGAACCCATCATGCATGAACTCAAAGGCATGAATATGTTTGCAATAGATACACCAGGTTTTGGTCAGAGTTTTGATCCTAACCACAATCCTTCTATTGGTGAATATTGCTGTTGGTTAACTGAGGTTATGAACGATATTGGATTAAAGGAATATCACCTTTTTGGACATCACACAGGAGCCTCAATGGCTTTACAGATCGCCTATGATCAACCTCAAAGCACTAAATCCTTGACAATGGTGGGAGCGTTTCTGGCTACGCGTGAAGAAAAACAAGAAATGAAGAAGAATATTAGCTCTGATTGGAGTCCAAAAGATGATGGTTCTCATCTGCAGCAAGTCTGGCATCTTACTGGAGAAATACTAGGGGCAAAGACAGATCTAGATCTTCGGCATCGTGAAACAATCGATGCTCTTAGAGCGCATCATTCTGCAAAACAAATTCACGAAGCCATTTGGCAACACTCTGACATAGAGCTTTATGAACAAATAACTTGCGCCAGCTTGATAATGTGTGCCCCCGATGATGTTATGTTTCCATTCTTTGAAAGAGCCTCAACAATTAATCAAAAATCTATTTTAGAAGTCGTAGAAGGTAAAAATTTAGAATTGGACCTTGATACAAAATCGATTGCGAATTATTTTAAAGCCTTTATAAATCAAAAATAAAGATTTGGATATGGCTATGGATAATCAGATTGCAACAAGACTCTCGTCAATTACCAGCTGGTTAGTGTTTATTGTTTTTATGGTTATTTTTATAAATATGTCTTTCACCCCAAGAGTCCCCACAGAGTCTTTGGAGCGAAAAGTTCTGACTAACTTTCATCTTGTGGTGGGCACATTGTTGTTTGTCTTCAGTTTTTTTAGAGTCTATCTATGGGTTTACTCTCCTCCTCAAAACACACAAAGACTATTGCCTGACCATGAATACACACAAATGCATATCCTCCAATTTATGCTCTATGTGACTTTTATTGCTCAAGGTATTTCTGGGATATTAGCCGCCTGGTCTGATGGGTTGATTCTTTTTCTCCCAGGAGCAGATACTGTTAATCATTTGCTTTGGACGACATCAGGTTATCTGCATAGCGTTTTTGGTTTTTTTTACATCGCCCTTATTCTGTTCATTATTTTGTTTAGAATTTATCATTTGGTTCGTTACAGAGTATTCAGCATCAATATTTTTGCCTAACTAAGATGAGAAACTATTTTATAAATGCAAGAGGAAGGCACTGGTTACTGATCATTATCCTATTGGCAGTCTCAGCATATCTTCCGTATCTAATCTTCGGGGCTTATCCAATCGCAAAACGAGTTAATCTTGAACAAGAACAAATTGAAGCCATTGTCGAGGAATTAGACCTTCCAAACTATTATGAACTCTATGATTATGAATCGACAGAAGCAGAACAATTATTAGAAAAACAAGCTTTTGATGGTTGGGAGGGAGGTAAATGTCGATTCTGTCATGCTGTAAGGAAAGATGACAGAGATAGGATGGCACCAAGTCTTTATAAAATTTTAGGTCGTCCTGCAGCGGTTTCTGAGAATTTCACATATTCAGATGTTCTGATCAACATGCGTGAAAACGGATTAGTCTGGACACCAGAAACAATCGATGCTTTCATATCAGATCCAGAGAACTTTGTTCCTGGAAACAGGATGCGTGTTGAAGGAATAAAAGACGCAAAAACCAGGGAACTTATAATTAACTATTTAATTCGAGAATCTAAATAAGGGAGATTAAAATGGGGATAAAATTTGAGACTGAAATTAATTTTCAATCCAACACTTGGAATAGAGACGCCTGGGCAAGAATTCAGGCCGATATGGACTCTGAGAAAGAATCTATTTGCTACACCACTGGGCAAATTTTAGGAGTTAGGCCAGGAGAAGCTGTTAAAGAACTCTGTGGTTTTGAGACCTTCTTGTGCACCAGATTAATGCCAGCAGCTGAAGACGGAAGTATAAGGCGACTTAATAAAGAAGTTATTTTTTACACCGATTCTAGAACAGGACAAATGATAGATGAGTGGACCAATCCTTGGACAGATGAAGTAGTTAAAGTCGTTCATGTCGCTAATGATCCCTTTAATTACACCATCTCTGAATGGCTGATTTTGGCACCAGAAGACTTTGGAGGAGGAGAAAAAGGTGAACCCAGAAAGATTCCTTTAATCTTCCCTTGGAAACGTGCTGGAGACATTATTACTCTAAACACTGATATGCATCTGTATTACCCCAATGCACTACAACCAGATAAATGGGTTAGAGAATCATCAGGACCCATGGCGCAAGTCTCAGAAATGATGAGATATTTTGTATCGGCTAAGGATTTAGAAAATCCTGAACTTACCTCGGTGCCTTTTACTGGGACTTGGAACAGAATTACACCTTGGCTTCCATGGATGTTGATGGGTCAAACACCAGGACATTGTCTGTACATGAGCACAATGATTAAATCAGATAGTATTGATATTATTCCTCAACATGTCAGAGATTTCTCAGAAGAAAGATATCCTGGAATGCTCTCAGCTCCTACAGAAGATTATGGTCCAAGTATCTCAAGCCTTGAGTACTATTCAAGAGAACAAACGCCTGCGCCCCCTCTAGAAGATTAAGCAGGGCAGGATTAAATTGAAATCGGTCGTTTTATTTGGATCGACAGGCAGAACTGGTATGGCTCTGTGTAGCCAGATTCGTGAAAAAGATTATGCCCTTTATGCAATAGCTAGATCCAACAAAAACAATTCAGAGCTAGAATCAATACAAGCAAAAATTATGCTTGCTGACGCCTTAGATAAGAAACAAGTAAGTGAGGTGTTATCAACAATAGATAATCAATCAATTGTGGTCAGCTTAGTTGGAGGCCAGAATGCTGAATTAGCAATTCGATCAGATTTTCCAGCAAATAAAAATATTATTGATGCCTGCAAAGAACTTGGCTTTTCTCGTTTCATATTTGTAACCTCTATAGGGGCAGGAGAAAGCAAACCGCAGCTACCCGAAATGCTAAAACCTTTTTTGGGGCCAGTGGCAGAAGAAAAAACAAAAGCAGAAAATGTTCTTAGATCTAGTAATCTCAAATACACCATAATAAGACCGGGACAATTAACCAATGACCCAGCAACAGGAAATGGAATATTAACTGAAGAGTGCATTCTGGGTACCATGACAAGACAGGACTTAGCAAGCATGGTTATGAAAGCTATCGATGATGATGAAACTATTGGTAAAATCTACTCAACGCTAGATCAACATAAAGATCCTGATTTCAGTTGGGTGCAAAATAGGTAATTGATTTGGACACAGATTTAAAACAACAAGATGCATATCCCTCTAACTCTAGAGCCTGGTATGCTGTGGTTATCCTAACCATAGCTTATGTCGTTTCATTTCTTGATCGACAATTATTGTCTCTAGTAGTCCAAGATGTCAAAGCTGACCTGGATCTTAGTGATACACAAGTCAGCCTTTTACTGGGCTTTGCTTTTGCCCTTTTTTATACCACCATGGGGATCCCAATAGGCCGCTTAGCAGATAAAAAAAGCAGGCGAGCTATTATCGGTGTTGGAATTACTTTTTGGTGTTTAATGACAGCCGCCTGTGGGCTAGCTAAAAATTATACTCAACTCTTTCTAGCTAGGGTTGGAGTTGGCGTTGGTGAAGCTACTTTAAGCCCAAGCAGCTTATCAATGATCAGCGATTACTTTCCAAAAGAAAAAAGAGGAAAGGCTATAGGATTCTTCAACATGGGTGTCTCAGTGGGATCTGGAATAGCACTAATTGTGGGCGGTCAGATTGTTGCTTATGTGGCCAACTCACCACCATTGGTACTGCCCTTTTTTGGTGAAATTTTTGCTTGGCAAGCTCTGTTTTTATATGTGGGTCTTCCAGGACTAATTGTCGCTGCTCTAATGGTTACAGTCAGAGAACCTAAGAGAAAAGAAAAAATTAAAATTAAGACTGAGCTTGGAGAAGAAACTGAAGAAGTTTCGATCAAAGAGACCCTAAACTTCCTGCTTCAAAGAAAACAAGCTTACGGATGGTTATTCCTCTCAATGGCTTGTTCAGTACTTATTGGCTATGCGTTCCTTTCATGGATGCCTGCAATGTATATGAGAACCTATAATATTGGCATTGATGTTATTTCTATATGGCTGGGTTCTGCATTTTTGATTGCTGGCCCGATAGGTGCAATTTCGACAGGTTGGCTGGGTGATTACCTCTTAAATAAATGCGACAAAGGAGCTCATCTTAAACTATTTGGTTACACCATGATTGTACTAACTATTGCAGCGACTCTGGTGCCATTAATGCCGTCCTATCAAACAGCGACTTTGATGTTTGTTCCTCAGTGCCTGATGGCAGCTGGTCAGACAGCCCTAGCTCCCTTAGCAATAGTGAATATCACTCCAAACCAACTAAGAGGTCAAGTGGTTGCTATTTACTTTTTTGTAATTAGTATGACCGGCTATACTCTTGGTCCAACCAGTGTTGCCTTATTGACTGATTTTGTCTTCCAAGACGAAGCATTAATCACCTACTCTATATCTACAGTCTCCTTAGTAGTTGGGATAATAGGAGCCTACGCAGGGTTTAAGGGAGTGAAACACTATAGAGAATATTTATCTGAATCGGATGCAGATTAAGACACAATAGATTTTTCAAAAAGTGACTGTATTACCTCATCACTAAACCCAAGCTCTTCTAGAATTTCTTTCGAATGTTCACCAACTTTTGGGACTTGTTGGTGCACATCAAAACGTCGTTCGTTCATTTCAATTGGCATGGCAGGCAATTTCGTTGAGCCGCCATCTGGGATATCAATCTTCAGAAGCCCTCCTGATTCATTCAAATGAGGGTCATCAAAAAGATCTTCGGGTTTGTTGATTGGTGCAAATGGCAATCCGGTTTGATCCAGTTTCTCCATTAACTCCTTCTTTGTAAAAGTTTTAAAGAGTTCCTGCAGCTTGGGAATGATGATGTCTCTTTTTTCCACTCTACCGCTATTAATATCCATATCTTTATCTTCAATGAAATCGACTAAACCAAAGGACTGACAAAAACTTTTCCATTGGCTGTCACTAACAACGCCAATAAATATTTGCTCTTGATTTTTTGCCTCAAATATATCGTAAACAGCCCAAGCTGACACCCTGACTGACATTGGTGGTGGAGCTTCACCAGTGGTTGCTGTTTGAGCCATATGCTGTCCCATAAGATAAACAACATTCTCATAAAGTGAACTAGTTACTTTCTGACCTTTTTCAGTTTTTTGCCTTTCTTGTAGGGCCGCTAAAATTGCTATAACGCCAAACATACCTCCCATAATATCTATCACTGATGAGCCAGCTCTTAAGGGTTGACCTGGTGGTCCAGTCATATAAGCAAGCCCTCCCATCATTTGAGCTACTTCATCTAATGCTGTTCGGTGCTGATAAGGTCCATTGAGAAAGCCTTTAGCTGAACAATAAATTAGTCGGGGATTAATTGCCTCTAGTTCTTTATGGCCAAATCCGAGTTTATCCATAGCTCCGGGCCTAAAATTTTCAATAAAAATATCGGCAGTTGATAACAAACTTAAAACTACTTCCCGACCCTCGGGGCTCTTAATATCTAAAGCAATGCTTCTCTTGTTTCGATTAAAAGTAAGAAAATAACCTGACCCTGATTTTTTTAATTTTCTTGTTTTATCCCCTGTTACCGGCTCTATCTTTATAACATCAGCGCCTAAATCACCCAGTATAGAGCCTACAGCAGGTCCCATGACCATGTGAGTCATTTCTATCACTTTTATACCCGACAAAGGGCGTAATGAATCGTCCATAATCAAAGTCACATAATTTAGGAAGAATATATTACTATTCTAATGGATATTATGTTTAGATATCACCCAAAATCATTCGAGTGTTATGAGCAAACAAACTGAAATTGAATCAGCTATATTTAACAGGCTAATAAATCATCTAAAAAATGAACCTGAAATACAGAATATAGATCTGATGAACCTAGCTGGGTTTTGCAGAAACTGTTTAAGCAAATGGTACGTTGAAGAAGCCTCTGCTTTAGGGGAATCAATCAATGAAGAAACTGCTAGAAAACTGATCTATGGGATGGATTATAGTGAATGGAAAACGAAATACCAAAAGCCTGCCAGTGAAGAGCAATTACAAGCTATGAAGGCTCGACAGAAAAAATGAACGCTGAACCAAAGTTTGGTGTTGATAAAATTGTACTCATTTTAGGTCTGGTAATATACGGTACTGGATTTTCACTGTTATATATTATTTTTGCACCATTATCTAGAAGCATTGGCCTTTCGACTACTCAATTTGGGATACTGATCGCTATCTCTAATG
This sequence comes from Woeseia sp., assembly GCA_019653755.1. Lineage (GTDB taxonomy): Bacteria > Pseudomonadota > Gammaproteobacteria > Steroidobacterales > UBA11654 > CACPJA01. Next base: position 66,148 of record BPCL01000005.1, read on the forward strand.
TTGCTCTCGTATTCTCTTCATACTACTGGGGTAAAAGAAGCCAAATCATAGGAAGAAAAAGAGTGTTCATTATTGGTCTATTCTCATATGCTCTAGCCTATTCACTCTTTGCCTTTGGTATCCAGATTGGAATCTGGAAGCTTTTAGAGCCAATCTATCTTTTTATCTTACTGTTTATCATTAGACTAATTTATGGTGCCTTAATTGGTGGAATTCAGCCTTCTGCTGTCGCCTATATGTCAGATACCACCGAGGCTTCAGATCGAGCACAGGGGATGGCTCTAATTGGTATGGCCTCTGGAATTGGAACAATGATAGGACCCGTCATTGGTGGTGGTTTAGCCTTCATTCACCCGCTATTTCCAATGTATTTTGGTGCATTCATAGCCGTGGGCGGAGGTCTTCTTGCAATCAAATATCTAAAGCAAACTAATATAGAACCAGTTCAAGAAGCTCATGGCACACTAAAATTCTATGACAACAGAATCTCACCCTATCTTCTTGGATGGATGATAGCGTTCCTGGTCTTTACCGGTACACAAGTAATTGCAGCCTTCTTTATTGAAGATAAACTAGGCGTGGTAGGTCAGAGTGAAATAATCAAGGCAACCAGTATCTCATTGCTCTCTATGGCACTGATGACAACTTTTATGCAAGCAGTGGTGTTGCAAGTTATTAAACTAAAACCTGAAACGCTTCTAAGAATGTGCTTTCTAATTTTTGGTGCTGTTTTAACATCAATCAGTTTTGTAACTAATTTGACACAATTCTATCTTGCTTTTGGTGGGATTGGCATTGCCTTCAGTATGATTACACCAGGATTGAATTCAGCAGCTACCCTAAGCGTCAAACCTTCAGAACAAGGTGAAGTTGCTGGATTTTTAGCAGGAGCGCCTGTTGTTGGAATGATTTTTGGACCACCAATTGGTGCCTTCTTATATAACGTCGATCCAACTTATCCGTTCTATTACGGAGGGCTGGTGGCAATTATTCTAGGTATCTATTTTCAGTTTATAAAAGTGAATGAAGATACCAATTAATCAGGTATGTTTTGCTTCGGTGAAACCATCAGAAGCCTGTTCAGATTTTTCATCTCGTCGCCAAATTTGTCTTGGTCCGTAACCGTCTTTCCTTAAAAAATGTTCAGTGTAGACGATCCGCTCTGGATCCAATCGCATCAGCTGATATTGTGGCGGCTGTTCAAATCCAGTATTAATTTCAGCTGCTGATGCCTGCCATCTGAAAATGGTCATGCCGTATTCCCAATCAGGCGTTCCTGGATCTAATATCTCGGCGTTTCCAAATAATTGAGCACCCTGAGCAACCACCCAGCCTGCCATCGGGTTTGCAACTGCAAAAGAAACCCTAGGATTACGCTGCATAGCCTTTAGTTTTGGGCTACCTGGCTGAGGTAAAATATAAATGGTAAATTTGTCAGCATAAAACTCCAATGGGCTAACGATTGGTCCCTTTAGACCCAAAGTTCCCAACATGCCGAGATTGGTTAATGTTAAGGCTCGTTGAATTCTATGTTCCAACATGTCTCGTGGAAGTGGTTTAGTTGTCCAAGGTATTTGATCCAACCAAGGGTGTGCATTACTCATGTTAATCTCCTAATTTAATATGGCGCGCCCGGAGGGATTCGAACCCCCGACCACCTGGTTCGAAGCCAGGTACTCTATCCAGCTGAGCTACAGGCGCACTTTTATCTATTATATATGAGAAATAATTGGAAAACTTATCGCCTTATCTCTCCATAGTTCTCCAGCTTCTTGTAGGCTAATTTTCTTGAAGCGCAATTGATCTCCAGGTCTTAGTTGTCCAATCAATGCACGGTCAATTTTAGCCACCTGCAAAATCCTAGGATAACCACCTAGAGTTTGAGCATCAGGTCCAAGCATAATCGGTTGACCATTAGCAGGACATTGAATCGTACCTGGAAACATTGGTGAACTAATCATGTCACCGTGTTCATCAATTTTAAGAGGTGAGCCATTGAGCCTTACACCCATTCTGTCGGAGTCTTTGTCTACGAGATATTGGTTATTTTCAATTTCATCTTTTGACGAGGTCGAAAGTAGATCATATTCAGGGCCTTCAGTAACCCTGATTAACCAAGAATGACTGTAATTTGCTTGCTGACTTGTTTCAATTGCTTCTTGATAATCCTCCTTATAATCATTCTTTTCCAGGCTAATAAAATCACCCTTCTGAATCATCCTGCCTTTTAAGCCACCAAGTTTAGATGGAAGGTACGTTGAAACACTGCCTAGAAAATCAGCGCCAATGATATTGTCTGTAAAAGCCAGATAAGAGCGACACCCATGGGTGGCTCTACCAATCTCAACAATGCTTCCAGAATCAGCTGTAATAACTGTTTTATGAGGGACCGATATACCATCAATTTTAAGCTCCATGATCGCACCAACAAGAACGATGTTCTGAGAAGTATGAAGTTTAAATTTAGGGCCAACAAATGTTGACTCTAACACAGGGGAATTAATGTTCTTTCCCATTAAAGCATTAGCTAAAGCAGATGACTCTGGATCTGCAGCACCTGATAATGGAACACCCATGTTTCTCCATCTCCTTCTTCCAAGATCTTGGATCGTGGTCAAAACACCAGAGGAAATAAATTCAATATCCTTCATATCAATCCCTTAACATTGCATTGAATTCTGATTTTGTGATCTGTTCAAAAATTAACTCCATCCTTGGCAAAATTAAAAACGGATCATTTCTCTTTGTGTCAAACAAATTTATTGGTGTTCTGCCAATAATGGACCATCCTGCAGGCCCTTGAATTGGATAAATACCAGTCCTGTTATTGGCTATCCCTATGGAGCCTTTTGGTACGAATGGCCTAGGGTTAGTTAATCTGGGTAGCTTTATTTTCTCAGACAGTTCCCCTAGGTAAACAAATCCTGGGGTAAACCCAATCATTTTTACTTCATATTTTCTATGACAATGCTCACCAATAACTTCGCGTCTTGACAATCCTGTATGGTTTAGAATGTTTTTCATATCAAGAGCAAACTCGTCGTCATAGCAAACCGGAACAGTTATAGATCGCTCAAGCTTGTTCTTAACTGGAGCATCTATTGACTCAGTCAACTTGTATATTTCTTCTTTGATCTCCTCTCTATCTTGCAATACTGGGTTAAATTGTATGACTAAAGAATCTTCACCTGGAACAACTTCAAGATTATTTTGTGATTTGAGAATATGTTGTGAGAGTTGCCAGAAAAAATAAGGGTAATCAATTTTGTTTTCTTTTAATTTAACCTGGAGAAGATCCTCACTAATTTCTTCAATTACAATTGGAAATTGGCTAACCATAGTATTTAAATTTTACTCCCTCTGACTCAAGTGCAGCTTTAAGTAATTGAGCTGATTCCAAGGCATTTGGACTATCGCCATGAATACATAATGTTTGTGCATGCATATTGAATTTTTTGCCATCGATTAAAATGGACTGATCTAATACAATCAATTTTGCTTGAGAAAGCCTTTTATCGATAGAGTTGATTAAGGCATGGTCTTTGCTCCTGCTAACCAAAGATAGATTTTCGTTGTATCGGCGATCAACAAAAGCCTCGGATATAAAAGGCAGTTCGTATTTACTGCAGACTTCTTCAGTGATAGAACCAAAAGGTCCAACGACGTTTAAAGATAAATCATTATCTTTGATCGCTGAAATAAAAACTTCACTTAATTCTCTACTCCGTGAAACATCGTTATAAAGTTGACCGTGTAATTTTATATGTCGAGCAGACGTATCGTGGCTCTTAGCAACATCTAAGAACTCTTTAATTTGTGAGGATAAAGAATCCCTAAGATCATGCTTTGATATGTCTATTGATCTTCTTCCAAAGCCTTCAATATCAGGGTAGGAGGGATGTGGACCCACAGCTACACCCTGCTCTTTAGCAGCAGCAATAATCTTCGAGATACTTGCTTCATCTCCAATATGACCGCCGCAGGCAATATTACAAGAGGTAACTATTTCGAGAAGTTTTAATTCAAGATCAAGTTCACCTGTAGTGGTAAATTCCCCTAAATCCGCATTAAGATCCATTGTTGTTTTATCCTTTTTACCTAATCTTATTCTATATGATCAATTGAGGTGATAATAAAGTTTAATAATCTATAAATGCGTAGTTTTTTAGAAAATATTACGATTTATTAATCTATCGATAAAGTAGGTTTGCGCAAATAATAGTGCAACAAATTAAATTGATATCATTTTTATAAAAATACTTATAGGACATATTTTTATTACGTATTTTTTCTAACTTATTATTTTTCATTAACTTACAAATATCTCTTAAACTAAAAAAATTATTCTTATAGGACAAAAATAATTTTTTGAAAAAAAGTTTATTTTTTTACGCTAAAAAATCTTGAAAAAAGTTTAGTTGAAAGTAATATCTTAACCATCTCTTAGAGACCGATCTGGAAGTAACTTAAGAATCAGAAGGAAGAGTGGAAAAGAGAAAGAGACCTCAAGGGTGAAAGCGAATCGGGGAGAATAAGTTAACAACAAAGAAGAACCGATTCCCACCAAGTCCGAAAAGAGATGTCGGGCAAGGAGCTGAAGAAGAAATCTCGCTTCAGACACCCCAAGGACTCGACTAAGACAGAGCTTCGGCTCTGTTTTTTTTTACCTTTTTGAGGATTTATAAGCCCTAAAGCCTGTGTAGGATAATAACGCAGCAAAAGGCAGGGCTGCGTATGTTGCGGCCAGTGAGGATAAGCCTAATAGGACTACACCTGAAGCTGCAAACCAGCTTCCCAAAACTTCACCAGCCCTGGCTAAGAAGGTGTCCATGAACACAGTGGACTTATATCGCTGCTGAGTTTTAAGGTATGTAAACATGGTCTCTCTAGCAGGTTTACACAAGGCATACTCAAATGTTCTTAGAACGCATACCACAAATAAGACCGTCATTATTTCTGGGTAGGCTTCATAAAAGATTAGGGCTAAGAATAAGATTAAACCGTAACTAACCAGAATTAGTCCAATGCCAACTTTTCTAAAAATGAGTGAAGTTAGGAAGAACTGAAAAAATAATGTTAGAGGTGTCACAATTTGCTCTATTCTTGCAAAAAAACCTGTTCGCTCACAAGGGTCAGTTGACCAATCCTGAACGATGCTTAAGGCTATCATCCATCCGAAAGTCATCAAGGCTGTCCATAAAACCATGTATAAACTTAAATTGCCAAGCATCGAGCCTTTAATAGGTATTAACATAGAGCCAATACCTTTAGTTGAGGTGACCTCCTCTGGTTCGATCTCTTCATCGGCAAGTCTAGATTTAAAATTTGTACTGAGTAAAAGCGCTATAGTTAAACCCAGAATCGATATTAGAATGAGTGAGAAAGGTCCCCAATCAGACATCGAAGATGTGCCACACACCTCCGTAGAGAAATACCGAGCAATAGAGGAACCGCTAAAAGCACCTAATGAACCGCCGGCACTGATAATCCCAAAATACATCTTTCCTTGTTCGCTGGTAAAGTGATTGATCATTGAAACCCAGAAAATAGACACAACAAAAAAAGAAAAGACGTTACACCAAATATAGAACGCCTTGGCAATAAAGACTCTAACTTCATTATCAAAGCTTACCCATCCAAGAAAAAAGCAAATGAGATTAGCTATAAAGAAAAGGTAGGTATAGATAACTACCCTATTTCGATCAATATTAGAAACCATCCATGAATAAATTGGGTTAGCAATCAGCATTATGAGCAGAACAATGGAGAGCAGCCCAGGGAGATTCTCTAATCCAGCCTGCACTGCCATTTCGTTCCTGACTGGTCTAATTGAATACCATGAGCAAAGAACAAAATAAAAAAAGAAGAAAGCTTTGAGTATTGAGCCGCGATCCTCTCGAGGCAATTGAAAAAAACTTAGTTTGTCTTTTATGGCTTGCATGCGATCTCTATCAGATCATTTAATGATGGTAGTTTACTATAAATATTGACGACAAGCTTAGAAGCTATCCATAATTAGGTTATAAAATAGTAAATCATTAACAAACAGCTGACATAAAACATAATGCCATCAACCAACATTGACGTTAATTTTGATAATAGCTATTCACGGCTTCCTAAAAACTTTTTCGAGAAAATCAATCCTGAATCGGTAAAGGATCCGAAGCTAATTGTATTTAATCATGATCTGGGTAATAAACTAGGAATAGAAAATACAGGATCAAAAGAGACCCTTTCTAAGGTTTTTTCAGGCAACCTTTTGCCCTGATGGATCTGAGCCTATAGCTTTAGCCTATGCCGGTCATCAATTTGGTAATTTTGTGCCTCAGCTGGGTGATGGAAGAGCTGTATTAATTGGCGAAATCATTAACCAAGAACAGGGGCGCTTTGACATACAGCTGAAAGGCTCAGGTAAGACAAAGTTCTCAAGACAAGGAGATGGAAAGTCGGCTCTAGGTCCTGTGATTAGAGAATATATTCTGAGTGAAGCAATGCATTCGTTAAATGTTCCAACAACCAGAGCTTTGGCAGCGGTAACTACTGGGGAAGATGTGTTTAGGGAAACTAGATTACCAGGAGGTATCCTAACTCGAGTGGCGAAAAGTCATGTTCGAGTAGGGACTTTTGAATACTTTATGGCTAGAAAAGATTTAAAAAACCTAAAAATTCTCGCAGATTACGTCTTGGAAAGGCTATATCCACAAGCACTAGAATCTAAAAATCCGTATCTCAAAATGCTTCAAACAATAGCTGAAAAGCAATCTCAGCTGATCGCAAAATGGATGGGAATAGGATTTATACATGGGGTGATGAATACTGACAATACGTCTATCGCTGTTGAAACTATTGATTACGGTCCTTGTGCGTTTATGGATGAATATGATCCTCAAACAGTCTATAGCTCGATCGATCATCATGGGCGATATGCTTTTGCAAATCAGGCACAAATAGCCCATTGGAATCTGGCTTGCTTATCTGGTTGCTTAATACCATTAGTGGATAAGAATGAGGAGAAATCAAAAGCTGAAATCAACAAAGTACTCGAGATTTTTTCTAAGAATGTGAATGACGAGATCTCAATGAAAATGACTCAAAAAATTGGTCTAGAGAAGCCGGATGAGGAAAGCTTAGAGCATTTGAGAGCCTTGCTAAAATTGATGCATGAGAACAAAACAGATTACACCCTAACTTTTAGATCGCTCAGTGAAGTTGCTCAAGGAGAAGCCAAAGGATTTATATCCTTTTTTGATAAAGAGGATTCAATTTCAGATTGGATAAAAGATTGGGAAAAACTTTTAAGCAAACAGGGAAAAGATAGGTCTGAAACTGTTGATTCAATGAACTCCATAAACCCACTCTATATTCCGAGAAACCATTTGGTGGAACGAGCCATTCAATCGGGAGTCATTGACCAAGATTTTTCCTACATGTTAAAACTTTCAAAAATTCTAGAACAGCCGTTCACTCCTCAAGATATTGAACCAGAATTCCATCTTCCGCCAAAGGAAGAGGAAAAAGTGCATCAAACTTTCTGTGGCACCTAAAAAGAATCAATGGGGTAAACCCTACCCTCAACAATTGTTGCTTTGACCCCTATCTCCTTTATTCTTTTTTGATCCACGGTCAGAGGGTTTTCTTTGAGAACTGTGAAATTTGCATACTTTCCTTTGCTAATAGTCCCATAATCATCTTCCATGCCCATGATATAAGCCGCATTAATAGTCACCGCTCTAAGGGCCTCCAAAGCGCTTATTCGTTGATTGGGCCCAGCAACTTCATTGGCAAAATTAATCCGGTTAACAGCGGCATGCATTAACAATAAGGGTGAACCTGGAGCCATAGGCATATCGGAGTGAAGCGACATGAGCACACCAGCTCGTTTGAGATCTCCTAATCTGACCATATCACGAGACCTTTCTGCCCCTACCCCCTTGCGGCTGTATAAATCTGATAACGCCGTTACATAATAAGGATTAGCGCTCACTACAGCACCCAGGTTTTTTATTCTCTCAACCTGATCAAAACTTGAATACCCAAAATGCACAATCACGGTTCGATGATCATCTCTTGGATTGCGTTCCATATTCTCTTCCAAGACATCCAAAAGACGATCAAGCCCTGCATCTCCATTCACATGAACATGAATCTGGTAACCAGCATCCCAAAATTCTTGGAATGCTTCGCGATAAATCTTTTCCTGCATTAACCATGCGCCTTGATGCCCATCCAGATAACCGTCTCTCATGACCATGTTTTGAGAGTACATTGCACCGTCTGTAAATAGCTTGATGTGCTGGGGTAAGAATTCAACCTTGCCTTGACCCCACGAAAGGTACTCTTTTGATCTTTCAACTAACTCATCAACTTCATATGTCTCTGAAATAAAAAGTCCACTTGGAATATAAATGGATCTAAATGGGGTATCTTTATCGCCAAAGACGAGATTTTTTGCATCCTGAACAGCTCTGACAGAATAAGCACCTGGATTACCAATAAGGGTAATGCCGTTTTGATGAAGATAGTTTTCAGTAATTTGCAAACCTTTAATTAATCGCTCAGGAGTTGACAGATAGGACATGATGTAGGGGAGAACAGACACCAAACCTTGTTCAGAAAAGTGCCCCTCTTCAAAACTTGCGTATTCTTTTGCCTCATCATCAAATGAATCGACTAGTTCTTTTGTGATACCAAAAAAATCAAGGGCAGAGGAATTTAAAATAAATTCGTGAAATGATCGATGGATCACTAGAATGGGTCGAGTGGTTGAAATCTGATCAAGATCTTGTCTTGTTAACTCACCATGAAAATAATGATGAAATCCCCAAGTAACTAATGGCTGAGATAGATCGGCAGAATTTTGAGCTGCAAACGCCAATCGATCAAGATAAGACTTCCTGTCTCTAACCCCTTTTGAGCTATTACCAGGTAACTCCCAATCCTCAATGGCTATAACCTCTGAGAGCATTGTTATAGCTGCGAGGTTTGGGTGTACATGATGTTCAATCAACCCAGGGACCAAAATATCATCAGAGTAAGCTTGGTTAATTTGTGCCTTTGGAAATTGCTTTACAATTTCATCTGCTTCTCCTACAGCCTTAATTCTTCCATCTTCAACTGCAACAGCAGTAGCAATAGGATAATTATGTTCTAGGGTCACAATCTCTTGAGCTATATATATTTCAATCTGACTCTTTTGTTCGCTTAAAACAAGATTGGGGAAAAGAAAAATAATAAAAGTTAGAAAGATTATCTTCATTGTATAAATCAACGTTTACGTGTAGTTCTGGCGGAGAGAGAGGGATTCGAACCCTCGATACGCTATTAACGTATACTCCCTTAGCAGGGGAGCGCTTTCAGCCACTCAGCCACCTCTCCTTATCTTGGATTATAGATTATACTCTAACTATGCAATTTGAGAACTTTTCAAGATTCTTCATTTTTTCAATAGTTGGCTGTCTAACAATGCCTGGAATTTTATTTGGGCCAGCAATGGTTGGTATTTTGGTAGACCATGGAAGTTTTAGCGAAGAATATGCTGGTTGGGTTATGGCATATGGATCATTCGGTTCAGCCATTGTATTACTGGTTATTTCAGGCTTTATTCATCGTATAAATTTAAAGAAACTAGCCTATGTATCACTTTCAATAGCAGTAATTCTAGATATATATTGCTCATATATTGTAGCCCCTAATTTCTATTTTCTTATTATCAGGTTCATCATGGGTGTTATAACGACAATAGCAAATATCGCGGTATACACATCAATTGCGTCACTTAAAAACTATGAAAGAGGCTATGGTCTATTTGTCCTAATGCAATATTCTCTAAGTGGTATAGGACTATACTATTTAATACTCTATGCGGATTTTCTTGGTGCTCAAGGCTTATATTTATTTTTAGCAAGCTTGAACTTTATTGCGTTACTAATGATAAGAAGTTTCCCTGATTTAAAACCAGAGCCCTCACCAAATCGAGATTCTATATCTGAACTAAAGTTGCTATTCACCGGAGTAGCTTTTCTAGCAGTAGTTGGTTTCGGCATTCATGAAATGTCTGGAGTAGCACAATTCACCTATATAGAACGTATTGGGGCAAACATCTCTATTGAAGATCAATCACTCAGCAATATCATGCTTGTTGCTTCACTCCTTGGTATACCTGGGTCAATGGTGTGCATGGTCTTGGGAAGGAAATTTGGTTTACTGCCTCCACTACTATTTGGAATCTTCTGCTGTCTTATAGGTATGGGCCTCTTAATCTTTACAAAAACTACTCTAACGTATCCCTCTAAGAATGTGTTTAATTGGTTTTGGCTGGTCAATAGTTCTGCCTTATATACAAAGCCATCTTGCTAGCATAGATAAAAAGGGAAGTGCGTTAGCTGCAGGGAATGCATTGGCAACCCTTGGCGGCGCAGCTGGAGCAGCTTTAGGTGCTAACCTTATAGGTCAAAATGGCAATTATAATGGGCTTTTACAAGTCTCAATGTTAATTTATGTATTTGCTATTATATTGATTATTATTTCAATAAAGATTAGAAAATCAACTAATGCATAGCTTTAAAAAATAAAGCCCCAAGAGATTTAGGATATTACATGCCAGGGGGAATGGCATGATCATGCTGGATGTTGGATGGCATGGCCAGCTCGAGTTAATTTATGGCCCGACATAGAAGCAACAAAAAAAGCTTACGCCAATGTTGCAAATACAATAGCAGGGTTTTGAGAACCTTAAACTTTTAGTGCTGCCATCAATGCTTGACGATGCGAAGACATATCTATCTGAAAAAGTTGAAACAATTGCAATGGATATTGACGATTCTTGGACAAGAGATTCTGGGCCAAACTTCTTACTAAACGACTCAGGTTCATTGGCTGGATCTACTTGGGAGTTTAATGCTTGGGGTAATAAGTTTAAGCCTTATGATCAAGATGCTCTAATGGGTAGCAGAATACTTAGTTTACTTGGAGTAAAAGATTTCAAATCCAGCATGATTGCTGAGGGTGGAGGAATCACGGTTGATGGGGAAGGAACAGTTATAACAACTGAATCCTGTTTTTTAAATAAAAATAGAAATCCTAATATGACTAAAAAAGAAGTTGAAGATGAGTTATGCAAGACACTAGGAACTGAAAAAGTAATTTGGATACCAGGTGATATTAATGAAACTGGTACAGACGGTCATATAGATGGGATAACAGCATTTATTGAACCAGGCAGAGTGCTTGTAGAAATCAATTCTGATAAAAGTGACCCACACTATAACGTCTGTATGGAAAATTTAAATGCCTTGAAAAATGTTAAAGATGCAAAAGGTAGGGTGCTAGAAATTGATTTTATTTATGAAGGAGATTATTCAAGTCTAGAGTTTGATGAATGTAGATCATACATCAATTCATATCTAGCTAATGGAGCAGTAATTGTACCAGGATATAATCATGAAAGAGATCATCTAGCTATCGAGACTTATGAAAGGATTTACCCAGATCGCACTATAGTTCAAGTACAAATCTCAGATATTGCAATTGGAGGTGGAGGCATTCATTGTATAACACAACAGGAGCCAGTCTTAACAGATATGTTAAAGTAAAAGTATGAAGAATTTATTAACTCTTTTTTCTGGAGAGAATAGCGAATGAACCGTAATGTTATTGTTACCTGTGCCGTAACTGGTTCAGGTGATTCTGTTGATAAACACCCTGCTATTCCGGTCACACCAAAAGAAATTGCGAACGCAGCGATAGAGGCAGCTAAAGCTGGTGCCGCCATTGCCCATATTCATGTACGAGAACCTGATAGTGGCAAACCAAGCAGACGTGTAGAACTGTATCGTGAAGTGGTCAGTCGAATTCGTGAGAGCAATGTGGACGTCATCATTAATCTCACCACAGGTATGGGTGGTGATCTTTTCTTAGGTCCTGATGAGGAACCAATGAATTTTAGCGACAACACAGACTGTGTTGGAATAATGGAGCGAATAAAACATGTTGAAGAGCTCTTGCCAGAAATTTGCTCTCTTGATTGTGGTTCATTCAATTATGCCGAAGGAGATTATGTTTACATATCAACACCAAACATGCTGGAACAAGGTGCTAGAAGGCTTCAAGAAATAGGTGTGAAGCCAGAACTTGAAGTGTTTGAACTTGGACACATATCCTTTACTAAATATCTTATGGCTCAAGGATTACTGGATGACCCACCACTGTTTCAGGTCTGTCTTGGAATCCGCTGGGCTGCAGAAGCAAACACCGCGTCCTTTAAAACCATGGTTGATGCACTGCCAGAAGGTTGTAATTGGGCAGGGTTTGGGACAAGTGCCATGGAAATGCCTATGGTGGCTCAAGCGGTACTATTAGGTGGAAATATTCGAGTAGGTCTCGAGGATAACCTTTATTTGGAAAAGGGTGTTTTTGCATCGAATGGTCAATTGGTAGAAAGGGCATGCAATATTGTTGAGCTCATGGGATGTTCAATTCAGACTCCATCAGAAGCGAGAGAAACCCTTGGCCTCAAAAAAGCCTAAATAAATGATTAAACTTATTGGAGAATTCTTATGGTTTTAGTGCAAAAAAATGTTGCACATCCATGGATGTGTGATGTTTTAGGTCATATGACTACGCGTCATTATATAGCCATGTTTGATGATGCTGCTTATCATATGTTGTACACGGTCTTTGGATGGATCGGGGCTAGTGATGCGGAGAATAAAATTGCTTGGGCAGACGTTCAGCATGTGATTGATTATAAGGCGGAAGTCTCGGTTGGTGATGTACTTGAAATTGATTCAAAGCTAACAAAAATCGGGAACAAATCCATCACAATCCATTATGAGATGAAGAATCTTGGAAAGAATGAAGTTGCTGCGACGCTTCAATGTATTTGTGTGCTCTTTGATTTACAGACACGTAAATCTGTTAAAGATCTCTACAGAATTAAGAGAACTAGCATCAAAGCATCTGACGTAAACAATCAGAAAGAAGTTAAAAATGATGCTGCGTTACCACCAGATACCTCGGCTTTACGTGCTGCAACAAGATAATCTCTTCCTTCAGGAGAATCTTCATCATGATTACCGTATATTCTACTGACGCGGTTTTTATGAAAAATCTTAATTTGAGCTAAAAGAGGAACTATTGTTTCAGGATTGTCTCCAAAGAGCTCTCGATGTCTTTGTGGAAGTCGATACCAAGGAACTGTCATGTCATCATGATGTGCATTATGGTAACCAAAATTTAATGTCAGCCAATTGATTACTTCAATGTTATAAGAGTGTGGATTACTGTATGTGTGCTCTTGTTCCCACTCATAGTTTCCTTGTCTTGCAGGCTTTTCATTGCTAAATAGTGTCAAATTATAAGGGTAATCGTGTTGTATTGAATCCATAAATCGTAGAACTGTTAACAGAAACAATATATGAAAAGACATAAAAGATAGCTACACGAGGGAAATAGATTGATAGAGTTATAAATAAGGACCACCTTATGAGAATCATAGTTATGTTTCTGACTCGTTGATCCCTTCTTTCAGGAATAATAAAATAAAGGTAAACATGGTAATAAAATGCATAATAAATTCATGGGCTGGGATATAAAACCATTCCAAAATTTTTGTTAGTTTAAAAATCATAGGGTTTTTTTCAAAAAAACCTTCGTAGTCAAACCAAACCACATCATCCACATCAACATGGTGTCTAAAATGCTTGAATTGCATATCCTTAAATGTTCCATATGAGGAGCCACAGAACCAGCTAAATAATTCGCCAAGATAAGTATTAAATCTAATTTTCTTAAAAACTAAGTTATGCCCAGATTCATGGACAAGATAAGCAGCAATAATCATTGCATGTGCTAAAAGAATCGAAGATAAAATATTTACAAATATATTCTGGTTAAATAGGCCTATAAAACCTATAAAATAGGCACCTATAGCATAGAGTATCGCTCCGCCATTATAGATAATACCATCAGATTCCTTAAAAACTTTTTCCATGTTTAAAGACTATCAAATCTAGGTAAATTGACAAAAGTAATTATTTAAATTAACTAATGTAGAATATGGACATGAACCCTTTCGTGCTATTCGGCCAGACTCATATTCTAAGTCTCATATTAACTTATGGTCTTATTGTATTATTAACTTTATACATTAAATCTCTTGGAGATGAGAAAACACAGTATGCAAGAGTTTCTCTAGGAGTTTTATTGATTACACATGCATTCTTGCAAATATTTTATGGCTATCAATTTGCTTGGTGGGAATCTTTGCCACTCCACATGTGTGATTTTTCTAAAGTTTCAATTGGTTTGTATCTCTTAGGTTACGGTCCTAGATTTTTTCATTGTGCATTCTTCTGGGGAATTATTCCTGCTTCTATGGCATTAATTACTCCAGGATTAGCTTACAGTTTCCCAGATCCAGAATATGTAAATTTTTTCTACGGCCATGGGTTAATACTTCTTGGGGTATCAACAGGATTTTTTGTGTTAAACGAACGTCCTTATTTTAAAGATTTCATTTATGTCACAGGTATCACAATAGTATTAACCATAGTTATCTATATCATAAATATAGTATTGGGAGATGGAGCAAATTTTTGGTTCCTATTATATAAACCAACCGGTGACACCATAATGAACTTATTTCCTGATGCTCCGTGGCATATATTTGCACTAGTACCTACTGCAATATTTGCATTCTTTCTTACTTATCTACCATTATTGGTTAAAGACAATATTAAGTAATTATATATACATTTTTCATATATATATGTATTATTAATATATATATGAATTACGACGAGAAAGATTCAAAAGACTTTACCCAAAAAGACTTGAAAAGGCTATCTGGAGTATTCGTTCAATTGGAAAGCTATCAGAAAAATCGAATTATATATTTGAAGAGGATGAAGTCCTTAAAATGATTTCAAAGCTCATCTCAGAGTTAAAAGTAATTATTGCCAAGTTTGATATACCAAAAGAAAGCTCAACTCCTGGAATTAATGATGAAATTAATGATCAACTAAAGAATGAAATTAAAAGTCTTGAGAATGAATTTAATAAAAGAAATGAGTTAGTCTTATTAGAACTAGAAAATATTAAAAGAAATTTAAGAATTTAATTCAGATTATCTCCATTCATTATGTTGCATCTTAATTTTCAGTTCAGTTAAGTCTCTTTTAATATCATTGATCTCTGAATATATATTTTGATCAGTAACATCCTGTTTATTATCAAGGCCAAATGCATTGAATACAGTAATTGAGCTCATTAATAATTAGAGTTAAGCCTTCATAGATTTGTTTAGAATCGTATACATAATTTGTTTTATTAGATAACTTCTTAATTGAATGAATAGTCGCAATAGATTTTTCAATTCGTTTTGGGAAAAGAGCATTAAATCTAGATTCTCTGTGTTTATATGCCTTTGTTTTTTCTATATTCATATTATATACAATTATTTTGTATATATAATATATATAGATTTATATATTATCAACTCTAAAGATATTTATCTTGTACTTGGGTTTCTAGGGCTGGATACTTTTGGATCTTTCAAGAATGGATAAATCGTTTGATTGAAATACCCTTTCGGAAATTTTTCGTCTTCTAGTCCCATCTCTTCAGGCCATTCGTCTTCAGGAAGATAGTATGTACCGAATAACCTGTCTATAAATGTAAAGTGAACTGCAAAGTTTTTATTATGAGTTTTAGCATCTTTACTATGATGCCAATGATGGTATTGCGGTGTGACCAGGAAATACTTTAAAAAACCGAATTCGATACGAGTATTAGCATGGACGGTTACTGCTTGTATTGACACGATTACTAAGTACACATAAAAAACCTCTGTAGAAAATCCCAGGACATAAAGTGGTATATATGATATTGATCTTGTAATAAAAATATCCACTAAGTGCAATCTAGAACCTGCTATCCAGTCAACTTGTTTAATAGAGTGATGAATAGCATGAAAACGCCATAGGAATTTGTTTCCATGGAAGAGTCTATGAATACTGTACTGAAACAAATCTGCTGCAAACATTGCCATAAAGAGTTGGAGGAAAAAAGGCATATCTGAAACTATCCCTTGAACTTGCTGCATGCCAATATCACTAAAGAAGAGTTCTGCTGGCATTTTAACCGCTGCTGCGGTGTATTGAACCAATAATTGAGCTTTGAACAAATAAACTAAGTCAGTTTTCCATTCAGAATGAAATTTATTTGGTTGGTACGTTTAGGGAAAAATAATTCAATCGGAACAAATATTAATGATAAGACAAGAATTTCTAATAACATCCAGTCTAAACTTACTGAGTATATGCTTTGCTCATATTCCTTAATTTCAATTCCGCTGCCACCTAAAAGGATTGCTAATATCGAAATTGTCATGCCTATAAATGCATATTTTGCTTTCTTGCCGAGTAAGAGACTACTGAATGCAAATAAAAAAAAAAACACCAAACAGAAAAATAGTATCCATCGAATTAGCTCGATTGGATATCTGTCTCTGAACTCTTCAGTAGTAAAATACTCCGGAAAAAAAAAACAGATTACTGCACCTAACGAAACCAATGAAAGAAATACTGACAGGTATCCACTTATCACCCCTTCGCCAATTTTCAGTCTTCTAGGTTCTAACATATGAAAATAATCGAATACATTTTTCTATTAATGGAAAAAAGTTAATCTTATCCAATAATGGATTAAGCAATCCAGAGGTAACACAGAAACTTCTATCATGATTAGCATGGTGGATCTTATGCCTTTCACGATTTAATATCAGACCCATATTCTGAAACTTTTGAACTATTCTGGGTGGATTATCCATATGAGCCCATTTATGGAATAAATTAGTTGAAAAGGCACCAATAGACAATCCTATCAGGCAACTATGTAAAAGAAATAAAGCCAGATCCTGACTATAAATTTTAGTTGAATAAACGGCACCAACTAATGCTGGTAATAATAGAAAGAAACTTGTCGTGTCTTGCTCAATGAATTTATCTTCTGTAATCAAATATGGGTGCGTGTGATGTTCTCGGAAGGAAAAAATAATAAATGATCCAATTATTGGTGTCTTTTCAAAAAAAGAATGTATCACAAAACCAATGTATCGTACCGGTCAACAAGTCAGCCAATAAATAACCAATAAATCCGGCAGCACAACCAAAAATAAAAATCTGAAATGAAGTGACATTAGCGGAGGTTTTGAGCAGAAGATCAAATAAGAAGAAAAGCGAACAAATAACAACCATATATTTAATCGTAGTCATAAATAAATGTTGTCTTTAAACCCTAAATAAATCCTATCAGATTTACATGATTTAAAACTATAAATAATTAATAAATACTTAACATAAATAATAATTACAACCTTTAGAATCCACATGGATAGTTACCCCGAAAGCTATACGCGTGAGGAAAAATACATGAAATATTATTTAAAAAATAAGCTAGATAAACGTAGTGATATTAGCTACATAGAAGTGATTCTTTCAACTTACTTCGTCTTAGTCATACGATATTTAATCATTAATTAATTACATACTGAACTATTGCCATCAGACACGAAGACAAGGCGTATATTGTAAGAAATTCAGTCTTTAACTCGTGCAAAGTGATAGCTGCTATTAATGCCATTAATTTTTTAAAAATCATCATCATTAACCAGATTGCGAAACTAATTAGAATCATTACAGCGATGATTGCTAAACCTTCTGCAATAAAATAATAGCTAGGATGCAGGTGATTGTGTTGAGTTGGCACGAAAAATAAAAGAATAGATCCAATCACTGAAAATATCTTATTCTTATTCAAGTTAACTATTTTTAATCAGCTCTTTTGCAACCTTGATTGCTTTATCTATGTTCTCTGGCTTGGACCCACCAGCATTGGCAAAATTAGCACGACCTCCTCCTTTACCGTCCAGTAGATCTGACATGTTTTTTGCTATCTCCTCTGCAGAAATCCTTTCAGTTAGTACCTCGCTAACACCAATTGATACTCTTATTTTTCCCTTGCTGCTATTACTTGACAGGATAATAACTGCTGATTGATGTGAATTCTTATACTGATCGATTGCTGCTCTCATAACGTCTGCTTCAGTATCATCCTCAAGATGTTTAATAATTAAAGCAATATCATTAATCATTTCCGGCTGAACCGATGTGTCTTGAGATGGAGCGCTTGCTAATTTTGATTTCAGATCTTTAATTTCATTTTGAAGCTTCTTATTACCTTCAATTAATGCTTTAACCTTACCCTCAACATCATTTACGACGTGTTTGCAGCATCTCAGTTAATGTTTCAACAAGAAATTCGGTTTCCTCAGCCCATTTCAAAGCCTTATCCCCTGTAATTGCCTCAATTCTTCTGGTGCCGGACGAGATACTAGATTCTGTAGTAATTTTGAAAAGACCAATATCACTGGTGTTTTTAACGTGTGTACCACCGCACAATTCTTTTGAATAATCTCCAACATCAAGAACACGTACTTTCTCTCCATACTTTTCTCCAAACAAAGCCATGGCTCCAGAATCCATCGCCTCATCATGATTCATGATACTTGTTTCAACTTCGATATTCTCTTCTATTTTTTCATTAACTTGAACTTCAATCTGTCGTATTTCATCTTTCGAGACAGCTTGAAAATGAGAGAAATCAAACCGAATTTTTTCATCATCAACCAAAGATCCACGTTGCTGCACATGATCACCTAAGACATTCATCAAGGCAGCATGTAGCATATGTGTGCCCGTATGATTTTTTGTGATTGATTTTCTTTTAATCGGATTAATCGTAGCATTGACCTTGTCTCCCATAGAGATTGAACCCCTTGTTACGGTTCCAATATGAATGAACGCATCTCCTGAAATTTGTGTATCTAGTACTTCGAAGAGTCCGTTTTTAGATTCAATACTACCCGTATCGCCAACTTGGCCTCCACTTTCGGCATAAAATGGAGTTTGCTCTAGTACGACCTGACCAACTTCTCCTGATTCTATTGTCTTTGTATTGTCATTAGAAAATAAACCAATAACTTTGGTTTCAGCATCTAGATCTTTATAGCCGAGGAACAATGATCTAAGTTCATGATTAAGCTCTATATTTTCTACTTGTGAAAATTGACTGGCCTTTCTTGCCATCGATTTCTGGTTTTCCATAGCCTTTATTAAATCCATCCATATCAACATCGAGATTATGATTTCTTGCTATATCCTTGGTCATATCGACGGGAAAAAGCCATAGGTGTCATAAAGCTTAAAGATAAAGTCACCTGAAAGCTTATCTGATGATAAAGAAGCTATCTCTTTCTCGAGAAGGCGCATCCCTTGAGAGAGAGTTGATGCAAAACGTTCTTCCTCCATTTGAATAATACGTTGTATGTAATCTGACTTATTATCTAGTTCTGGATAAACAGATCCCATTTCCTTTTAAATTTAAAAGGGAAAAATTAACGAAAAGAAAAACGGTGTTTGAATTTCTAATTCATAGCCATGTCTGAGTGCTCGTCTAATAATTCTTCTAAGCACATAACCTCGACCTTCATTTCCAGGTGTGACACCATCTGCAATTAGGAAAGCAGTTGAGCGAATATGATCAGCAATCACTCTGTAGTGGCTGTCATCGCCTTGATTAGAGATGTTCTTAATAGCTGATAAAAGATTTTGAAATAAATCAATATCATAGTTGCTATGGACATTTTGCATAACAGCAGCAATACGCTCCAAGCCCATTCCTGTATCCACTGAAGGCTTCGGTAGTGGGTTCATCGTCCCATCATCCTGTCTGTCGAATTGCATGAACACTAAATTCCAGATTTCAACGAACCGATCACCATCCTCATCCTTAGATCCTGGAGGTCCACCGTGAATATCAGAACCATGATCATAGAATATCTCGCTACAAGGACCGCACGGTCCAGTATCTCCCATCGACCAGAAATTGGACTCCTTACCCATACGAACAAGGCGATCTGATTGAATACCAATTTGATCTAACCAGATTGATGCTGCTTCATCATCGTCTTCAAAGATAGTTACCCATAATCGATCTTTATCAAGTTTCAATTCTTCAGTAATAAAATTCCATGCTAGATGAATGGCTTCCTCCTTGAAGTAGTCGCCAAAACTGAAATTACCAAGCATTTCAAAGAAAGTATGATGCCGAGTTGTATAACCAACATTTTCAAGGTCGTTGTGCTTACCTCCAGCTCTTAAGCAACGTTGAGAGGAAACTGCTCTAGAATAGGCCCGGTCATCATTACCAAGGAAAACATCTTTAAATTGAACCATACCCGCATTGGTAAATAAGAGAGTAGGATCATTTCCTGGAACCAATGGGGAACTCTCAACAGCTTGATGGCCATTATCCTCAAAATAACGAATAAATAATTCTCTGATCTCATTCGTTTTCATTGTTATCCAACCTCTTCATCCTTTTTCAGTTTCTTTATTGTTAATTTTACTTGATCGATCGTAAAACCTCTGTTGTTAAGAAACTTCATCATCTTTAATTGATTATCATAATCAAGTTGTTGATTATTCCCCAACTTTTTCTCTACCACCTGCTTCGCAGAATCCAGCCATTCTGAATTTTCTATCTCTTCAATATACTTGTTTATCAATGACTCGTCTGCGCCTCTCTGCTGCAATTCAGCTGATATCTTTAATGGTCCTTTACCATTTTTCTTTCTGGAATGAATAAAAGCTTCAACAAACCTTTCATCGCTTAATAAGCCATCTCTAATTAAGAGATCCAATTCCTGGTTAATCAGGTCTTTATCAAAATTATGAGTAGATATTTTTTTATACAGCTCATAGCGAGAATGCTCCCTTCTGGATAGGTAATCCATGGCTTTTTTTCTAATAATCTTGTTTTCAGATGGTGATTCGCTCAAAACTTTTAAGATTATGAGCTATTTATTTTCCATTAGAGGAATTTTTTTTCTTGGATACAGAAGGAATCATGATATCGAGAATTTTTTGCTTAATCTCTTCTTTAATCTTAGGGTTTTCAATTAAATATCCTCTAACATTCTCTTTGCCTTGGCCAATTCTGTCTCCGTCATAGCTGTACCATGAGCCAGACTTTTCAATAAGATTATTCTCAACCCCTAAATCAATGATTTCACCTTCAGTAGAAATACCATGACCATATAAAATCTCAAATTCAGCTATTCTAAAGGGTGGTGATACTTTATTTTTAACTACTTTTACACGTGTTTGATTGCCCACAATTTCATCGCCTTTCTTAATAGCCCCAATTCGCCTTATATCTAGCCTTACGGAAGAATAAAATTTCAGAGCATTACCGCCAGTTGTGGTTTCAGGGCTGCCAAACATTACACCGATTTTCATTCGGATCTGATTGAAAAAAGATAACCATGGTGTTGCTTTTTTTGATATTTGCCGTCAACTTCCTTAAAGCTTGTGACATTAGTCTGGCCTGAAAAGCCAACATGGGTATCCCCCATATCGCCTTCAATTTCAGCCCTTGGGGTTAACGCAGCTACAGAGTCGATAACAATAAGATCCACCGCACCCGAGGCGACCAACATATCAGTAATCTCTAGTGCTTGCTCGCCAGGGATCGGGCTGAGAGACATAAAAATCACTTTGGGATTAACACCAATTTTCTCTGCATAAATAGGATCAAGTGCATGCTCTGCATCGATGAACGCGGCAGTACCGCCAGCTTTTTGGCACTTTAGCTACAACTTGCAATGTTAAGGTTGTTTTTCCAGATGATTCGGGACCATAAACTTCAACAACTCGTCCTTGAGGAAGACCGCCAATACCTAGAGCTGCATCAAGGCCAATCGAGCCAGTTGATATAGACTCAATTGAATGGTCTAAATTATCCTCACCTAACTTCATTAAAGAGCCTTTTCCAAATTGTTTTTCAATTTGACTGAGTGCTGACTTTTAGTGCTTTCCCTTTATTTTTTTGATTCATGTATTAACTCTGAAAAATATTATTTGATTGAAATTGATTACCAAATTATATCCTTTTAACGAATTTAATTCTCGATTGATTTATTCACTTTTGACTCTCTATAAAGAATAATAATCCCGCCAAAAATTATAATTGACGCTCCTAACCATATTTTTGAATCCACGACTTCATTAAAGATGAAATACCCTGCTAAGGAAGCCCAAAGAAGGCCTGTGTATTCGAAGCTTGCAAGAAATGATGCCTCTGCTTTTTTTAAAGCGAGATTAAAAAATAGAAATGCAAAACCACCAACTAACCCTGTAAGAAAAAATAAAAACCAATCCCACATGGTGGGAGTAATCCAATCAAAAATACTAATTGCAGCTCCTAGTATTGTGGGACCAAAAAAGATGTAGAAGCTCAGATTTAAGGCTGACTCTCGACCCGATAATTTTCTTGTGGTCAGAGTATTTAACGCATATGTAACAACCCCAATCAGACCATAAATAGTTCCTGCTAAACTAAACTCTGTGCTGGGCTCAAGGATAATTAAAACGCCTGAAAATCCTATTAAAACTGCTGACCATCTCCACACACCTACTTTTTCTCCCAACAAGGGTCCAGATAGAGCTGCAACAACAATGGGTGCAACAAAAACGATCACAAAAATATTTACTAAAGGCAGAAGTGCAAGAGCTGCGAAAAAGGTGAATGATGAAATCATCATTAGCACTGTTCTTAACAAGTGCCACCCAGGTATCTGGGTATCAAAACTCTTAATGCCATACCTAATGGCACCAATAGCTCCTAGTATTATTAACGAGAATCCTCCCCTGAGAAATGTCATTTGGGCAACTGAAAACTTATAGAGTAAGATTTTTGCAATGACGTCCAAGACAGACATCAAAAAAACAGCAAAAAGCATGCATAGGACTGCAGTATATATGTTCTTATTTTTCACAATACCGTTTAATTACTTATAGTTTAATTTGGTCGCATCCACCTTTCACAGGAAGCTCAATCTTACTAAACAACGGATTGACTTCATCTTGTGTCTTGGTTTCAGCGGCCTTCATTATAAGCTTTGGATTTAAGTGTTCTGCAAATAAATTGATAAAGCTCATTGCATATCTACTCAGAATCATGCCTCTTCTAAAGCCAAAATAAGTGGTGCATTTAGGAAAAATATTTTCACCACTCACAGCTATGAAGTCTTCATGATCATCGCACTCGTAAGCCATACCTGAAATCACTCCTATTCCCATACCCATTTTCACATAGGTTTTTGATGATATCTGCATCACGGGCAGCAAAAACAATATTGGGACTAAGATTTTTTTTGTTAAAAGTCTCAGTAAAACTGGTGTCTGGACCAACACTAAATGCATAAGTTACAAGAGGCTCTTTGGCTAGACGACGAATGGTAAGTTTCTTTAGATCCTTTTTTATTGGATGATCTAAAGGAGCGATAATTGCATTGAACCAATGATAGGCTGGAAGAAGAACGAGATCAGTGCTTACTCCCTCAAGATCAGTTGCTATAGCTAAATCTACTTCATTTGCTATAACCATTTCTCTGATTTGCTCAGAGGATCCTAATTTTAATTCTAACTTAACCTTAGGAAAGTCCTCTTTGAAGACCTGTATGACTTCAGGGAGAATATATCTAGCTTGTGCACTAGTAGTGGCTAAGGTAAGAACTCCTTCATCTATATCTGATATCTGATCGCTTAATAATTTTATATTATCTACATCCTGCAAAATCTTCTTTGCGTACCATAGAACCTCTTCACCAAAAGAAGTTAGCGCAGTGATCTTTTTACCTTTACGTGCAAAAATAAAAGCGCCCAATTCATCTTCAAGCAGTTTTATTTGCTTGCTTATTCCGGGTTGGCTAGTGTTTGAAGATTCTGCCGCCTTAGTAATATTAAGCTTATTATCAACAATAGAGAGTAGGTATTTAAACTGGGTAAGTGTCATAACAAAATATTAAGTTATAAAGGAATTATTATAACAATAAGTTATATATAATTTTTCTTAAGATTTAATTATTTTTGACTAAGGTCTGCCTTCAACAACAATTGCTTCATACATAATCCCTTCCTTGAAAAAGCCAGGCCATTTAGCGCCTATTCTAGGATTATTCATCAAGACTAACGGGAAACATTCGCTGAGTTGCGAGGGTTCTCTTATGCTTGAAGTCATTAAATAGCAAAACATCTGTGTGCCTTCATCGCCCTCAACCCACCATGATCCCGTATAATCCAGATCTGATTTTAATTCACCGCCTCGATCAAAGTAGGTGTCCACATCGAACGCTTCAGGTATTTGTACGGTGTACCTAATCGTTGCAGAAAATAGATTGGTCCAATAGCCCGGTTCTGCATCAGTTTCTTCAGCTGTTTGAGAATAACTAGCAGAAGCAACAATAAGACAAAGGATTGTAGGGATTAAAAATGTTTTTCTCATAAAACTTATTATGACATATTTATCAAAATAAGGTTATTTGAAGAATTTAGCCAATGCGCTACCAAAGTTCTCATTATCAACGAGAAAAGAATCATGGCCATTGATCGAGGGAAGCTTTAATAGATCTACGCTATATTTCTGAGCCGAAAAGGCATTATAAAGGTCTTCCTGACACTGAAATGGGAAAATATAATCCTCCTCAACGCCTATAATTAAAACTCGATTTAGATCAAGATTTGCAACCGTCTCTTCAATGTCATCGTAACCTTCAGCAAAATCAAAAGCATCGATAGCATTTGATAAATACAAATATGAATTGGGGTCAAAATCACTGATAAAGTCATCTGATCTTCGTTTCAAATAGTCTTGAATTTGGAATCTATTGCCAAATAAATCTGCCCTTTCAGCAATATTTTGAATCAGTTTTCTCCCAAACCGTTTATTCCATTCGGTTGGAGATCGATAAGTAATCATTCCTAAAAACCGAGCGTGCTTCATCCCCTCAAGCGGGAGATCATCTTGGTTATAATTGCCTTCTTTCCACTGAGGATCTGAAGTAATCATTGACCGTTGCAAAGATCTCAGAGCAATAGAAAAAGGTCGTGATGATGATGCCGCTGAAATTAAGACGAGTTCATGTGTAATGCCGGGAAATTGCTTGATCAAACTTAATGCAGTCATGCCTCCCATAGAAGGACCTACAATTGCCTTGAGCGCCTCTATACCAAGACCATCAATTACTGGCTTTATTGAGGAAGCAATATCTTCAATGCTTATTTCAGGAAAACTCAGTCGATATCTTTTTCCTGATTCAGGATCCTTACTTGAAGGCCCAGATGAGCCGAAGCAGCTACCTAAGGAATTAACACAGATAACGAAATACTTACTTGTATCAATGGCTTTATCTTTGCCTACAATACTCTCCCACCAACCAGGGCTGCTATCTCTATAGACGATGCAATATGAGCCGAAGGTGATAAACCAGTTGTAACGAGAATGGCATTATTTTTCTTATCATTTAGAGTTCCCAGTGTCTCATAGGCAATAGTAATAGGATCATTAAAAACAGCCCCATTCTTGAAAATAAATGGTGGCTCGATGGTTACCGATTTTTTTGTGATCCCGTTCATTTTGATGGTGGTATTATCCAATAAAGGGATTCAGGAAAACCAAATAAATAATTATTTATATAGATCTAAATAATCTAAGGGATTTAACAGAAAGGGATTAAGATATCATCAAATATACCTTTGTAACATTGCTCTAAAATGACTTAAGCACATTATGATTTATAACGACATTATAGAGACAATTGGTAAAACACCAGTTGTCAGAATCAACAAGATGGGTCCCAAAGATCAAAATATCTTTGTCAAATGTGAAGCATTCAACCCTTTAGCTTCTGTCAAAGACCGATTGGCCATTGCGATTATTAGTGATGCTGAAGAATCTGGAAAATTAACCCCAGGACAAACTGTTGTGGAGGCAACCTCAGGTAACACAGGTATTGCCTTAGCTATGGTCTGTGCAGCTAGAGGCTATCCATTTGTGGCTACTATGGTGGAAACCTTTTCTATTGAACGAAGAAAAATTATGAAAGCTTTGGGTGCAAAAGTCATCCTAACCCCGGCTGAAGAAAGAGGAACAGGAATGGTTAATAGAGCTAAAGAATTAGCAGAAAAGCACGGATGGTTCCTGGCTGATCAATTTCAGAATCCAGCAAATCCAGATTATCATCGTAAAACGACAGCGGTAGAGATTATCAATGACTTTAAGAATAACAAACTAGATTATTTTGTTAGCGGATGGGGCACAGGTGGAACTATCACCGGAGTGGGTGAAGTTCTAAAAACAGAGAGACCAGACATAAAAATAGTTGGCGTTGAACCAGAATTAGCCCCTTTGTTATCTAAAGATGAATGGCAGCCCCATAAAATACAAGGATGGACTCCTGACTTTATCCCTGCAATTCTTGAAAAAGGAGTAATCGATGAAATTGTTACTGTCGATGACGAAGCATCCATAGAGACCGCCAAAGATTTAGCAAAAAAAGAAGGTATATTCTGTGGTATTTCGGCAGGAGCAACTATGCAGGGTGCTTTACAAATTGCAGAAGTCGCACCAAAAAATAGCACTTTCTGTGTCATGCTACCCGATACAGGAGAGAGATATCTGTCATCCCCTCTCTTTGAAAATATAACTGAAGAGAGTGATGATGATTGGCTAGCTGCTCAATAGTAACTATTTCTGAGTTACTGCCTTTCCCTTAAAAAACATGTTAATCGATACTAAAATGTATTAGGTTATTATCATCCTATTTATGAGAACTCTTTTTAAAATTATATCTTCATTAATTTTGTTGCTTATAGCTTCATTAGCAACCTATGTAACCTACTTGTATCTTCAGAATCCTGTTGTTGTATCAAGACTCGGTGGAGTAATCATGGGCAATAGTCCAGGTATCCCAGAATTGGTTCTTGCCAAGAATGAATATCGACTGATACAAGCAACATCTAAAACAATCTCCGAAGAATCAATTGAGTCAGCGATCAAATTTGCAGAAGAAACCGATTCTCATGCATTATTGATCTTTCATAAGAACGAAATTCAACTAGAACATTACTTCCCTGAATATTCAAAAGAATCTATTACCAGCACAGCTTCTATGCACAAATCAGTTTTAGCAATATTAATAGGCATAGCAATAGAACAGGGCCACATAGAAAGCATTGACCAACCAGCATCGGACTTCTTGACTGAATGGTCGGATGATAAAAGAAACCAGATTACTATTCGTCAAATGCTTCAGCAATCAAGCGGTATTGATTATCCTGAATTCTCTTTTCATCCTTTAGGCGAATGGAATGAAATGGCTGTGGGTGATGACGTGATGAAAATTACACTCAATCAAATGTATGAAAAAGATCCTGATACTGAGTTTGCATACAATGGCATTAATCCTCAAAATCTAGGGCTTCTATTGCAAAGAGCAACCGGTCAAAGGTACTCGAGTTATTTATCAGAAAATTTTTGGCAACATCTGGCAGAAAAGGATTCTTATGTCATTTTGGATTCTGATCAAAATAAAATGCCAAGAATGTTTTGCTGCCTAGATGCTATAGCAAAAGACTGGCTAAGAGTTGGGGTATTGATTCTTAATAAAGGGATATTAAATCAAAAACGAATTGTCTCAGAATCTTGGATCGAGCAAATGATATCATCCTCGGAATTAAATCCAAATTATGGCTATTTAACTTGGCTAGGAATGGAACATCAAGAACGAAGAATCTATAATAATAAAAGCACAGCAACTGGTTTTCACAGTGAACCCTATATAGATGAGGATGTAATTTATTTTGATGGTTTTGGTGGTCAAAGGGTCTATATCATTCCTTCTCGGGAGCTTGTTATTGTGAGAACGGGAGCTATAAAAATGGACTGGGATGATGCCAAGTTACCGAATATAATTAGTAAGGGGATATTATGATAAAACGTTTTATAAAAAAGACACTTAAATGGACATCAATTGCTCTAGCATTGGTGATAGCAACTACTTACGTTCCTGCGACTATGGGAGCCTATGGATTATTCTGGGAACGCTGGACAACATCAATACTAGGCAATCCATTGAGTCCAAGGTTCTCATGGTATAAACCACTAGAATTAACTCCAGGAAATTTTAGTGAGCGATTGGCCACGATCAACACTGATGAGAGTGGGATCCCGATCGAAGTCTTTGAAACTGCAAGTAGATACGCCGAAGAACATAAAAGTAAGAGTTTAATTGTCCAACATAAAGGCAATATTATCTATGAGGACTATTGGGACAACACCGAAGGGGATTCTCTGTTTGGCCTTCACTCCCTTACAAAAACGATGAATGCGCTCCTTATGGGTCATGCCATCAAAGATGGTTTTATTGGATCTGTGGATATTCCTGCCAGTGATTTTATAAACGAATGGAAAGGCACTGAAAAAGAAAATATTACCATTCGAGATCTTCTCAATATGGCGGGAGGACTTAAAGAAGATTACAACTTCTCCCCAAGTTCCCAAAGAATACAAAGAATCATGGGGACAGACATTACATCTGCAAATTTGATGGTTGGTGTTGATGCTCCGGCTGGAACCGTTTTTTCACACGTTAATCCAAACAGTCAAATGCTAGGAATCATTATTCAACGAGCAACAGGTCAACGGTATGGTGAATATTTTTCAGAAAAAATCTGGCAACCGCTTGGAGCAAGAGATGCCTTCTTCTTTGTAGACCAAGAGGGAGGTATGGTGCATGCCGATTGCTGCATGTGGGCCTCCATCAGAGACATGGTTCGTGTCGGTGAAATGTTATTAAACAAAGGGGTTTTTAATGGTAAACAGATACTTCCAGAAGGCTGGGTTGATGAAATGATTGTTCCCTCGAAAGCCAATATTAATTATGGAATGCAGATCTGGTTAGGTAATGAATACACTCAATACAGACCTTACGACTCAAGATTAGAGGCTTTCTCAAATATACACAGTGAACCTTACAAAACTGAGGATGTTTTTTATATGGATGGATTAGGCAAACAAAGACTTTATATGGTGCCGTCAAAATCTTTAGTAATTCTAAGAACTGGAGATAATTCTCGCGAGTGGGATGACTCCATGTTGCCCAATCTTTTTATTGAGGCCTTGAAATGAAAATAGCAATCGTAGGTGCCGCTTATACAGGCTTGGCTGCCGCCAAGCATTTTAAAAAACTAGGACATACAATAACGGTCACAACCACAAAGGAATCTAGAGTCGAAGAACTGGAGGCGGTTTCCGATCAAGTTATGGTCATGGTTGGCAGTGATAGAGAAAAAATGGCTGCACTACTGGAGGACCAAGATATTTTAGTTTTAACCGTGGCAGGAGGTATGGTAGAAAAAGACGGCAAGACAGTCATGGATGCAGATCTTTATAGAGATGCCTATGTTGGAACGGCGGAAAGTGTTGTCGAAGCTATAAATTCGGGCGCAAAAGTTAAGCAAATCATTTTTACTAGCTCACTAAATGCTTATGGAGATGCTCATGGTGAAGCAAGTATTGATGAAGAAGTAACTGCCAATCCTCTAAATCCTTTTCAAGAAGTCTATATTGAGACCGAAAATTTATTGTCGGATATAGCGAATGAAGATATGCCAGTCTGTATTTTTAGAACGGGTACTATCCATGGACCTGGTCGGGAATGGAAAAATCAACTTAAGATGATGGCAGGACAGCCTATCCCATTTGATGGCTCATCGGATGCTATGATTATCCATCGAGACGATGTAGTTCAAGCAATCGATCTTGCTATAGAGAAGAAGTTCTCAGGGTTATTTAATCTCTTTAATGAGGTCTCATCTTCAAAATCAGAATTCTTTGCTCAGGTTTGTGATGAAAATGGTTACGAGCATGTTCAATGGCTTAATCTCAGTCCAGGACCCAAAAATGTTTCTAATGAAAAGATTAAGGCTAATGGGTTAACGTTTCTAGACCCTGATGCAAAAAGAGATTCTGAAAATCTACTCGATTAGATTCTCTGGCAAAGCATAAGCAATTAACTCATCGCTGATACCATTTGGGTAGTTCCACATATGGCCTCCAGTCGCTATAACCACATATTGTCTTCCATTGGCCATATAAGTCATGGGCGTGGCCATGGCAGCAGTGGGTGCTTTCATTTCTAATAATTTTTCGCCGGTCTCTATATCAAAAGCACGGAAACGTTCGTCTGCTGTCGCCCCTATAAAAATAAGACCGCCTGCGGTTGTGATAGCTCCTCCTGCAAAGGGGGTTCCCCACTCAAACCCAATAGGCAAAGGACTCAGTTTATCAATCTTACCGAATGGCTTTTTCCATAATATTTCCCCTTCTACCATGTCAACGGCAACCAACATTGACCAAGGAGGTTCTGTGCAAGGGGTGTAGAGTGGCGATAAAAGAGGTTTTTGTTGAAGACCATATTTAGTGCCTTTTATCAGTCCTGGTGGACCCATAGGATTTCCTGCCATTGGAGTTTTAGCTAAATCCTTGTCAACATTCTCTTCAGGTATCAATTTCACATAAAAGGGCACCTGAGCCACAGGGACAATCAATATATTACGCTCTGGGTCAAACGCACCTCCTCCCCAATTTGCTCCTCCACCAACCTGTGGATACATAATGGAGCCTTTAGTTGACATGGGTGTGAACATCCCTCCGTACCTTGCTGAAGCAATCATCTCTCTGCAAGCTTCTCGTTCATAAGGGGTAACCCCCCATGCATCATCAGGTGTTATTCCCTGTCTGACAAGGGGTGGCGGTTTTACTGGAAAAGGTTGAGTCGGTGATAATTGATCGCCTAAAATCCCATCGGTCGGAACTTCTCTTTCTTCGATATCAAAATAGGGGTCACCGCTGTCCCTATGAAAAGTATAAACCATGCCAGTTTTTCCTAGCGCAATAACGATAGGACGTTTACCACTCTCAGTGGTTACATCTACCAATAAAGGATGTGTTGGTAAATCCCAATCCCAAATATCATGGTGAATAGTTTGATAATGCCATACCAACTCTCCAGTTTGTGCACGCAATGCTAAGACTGAATTGGCATAACGATTATCCCCCGGTCTTAGCCCACCGTAAAAATTTGGAGAAGCACTTGCTGTAGGAATAAATACCAAATCTCGTTGGCTATCTACAGACATAGTTGTCCAAACGTTGGCGCCACCAACCGTATAAGGAAGCGACTCACTGGACTCTGGGTCTCTGATCAATGTGTCGAAGGACCATAGAAATTCTCCTGTCACTGCATCAAAACCTCGAACAGCACCATTGACTGAGCTTGCATCTTTAAATTTATTTCCTGTACCTCCAATAATCACCACTCCATTCACAACTGCAGGAGGTGATTTAAGTTGCATTGCTTGAATCTGGTTGGTTGGTTCAATTTGCTTGATATAAGGCAAGACATCAACGACACCCTGGGAACCAAATTCTGAACAAGGATTGCCACTGATGGCATCAACAGCAATTAGTCGTTTATCATTAGCAGCAAGAAATAGGCTATGAGCACACAATTCATTCAGCTCTTTATCAGGATTCTTCCATTGAGCCAATCCTCGGCAATTAAATCGTCCTGCAAACGGTCGCAAATCAATTTTTGGGTCATAGGACCAAACTTTTTTACCCGTTGCTCCATCTAGAGCGATAATCTCATTAAAGGGAGTGCAAAAAACTAAAAAACCCCCTGCTTCCTCGGGCAATATTATCGGAGTAACTTGAAAGCCTACTAATCTTTTTAAAAAAGAGAACTGTTCTGGAACTCGATCTAAATGACCTGTTTTATATGTCCATGCCACTTCTAAATTCTTAATGTTCTCTCGATTAATTTGATCCAAATGAGAATACCTAGAACCGCCTTCATCACCAGCGTATTGAGGCCAATCACTTTCCGAAGCAGAAGCAGGAAGGGAAAAAAGACCGCTAATCAAAAAGCTATAAAAGAGAAGGTAGATTGAGTTTCTTTTGAAATTAATCATTGCTTTAAAATATCACGTTTAGACAATAAGGGTTAGCCTTTAGATTAGTCACTTTTGCTGATCCTCCATATCCGACCTGCGACGTCATCGCTTAATAAGATTGATCCATCATTCATCTCAGCTAAACCAACTGGACGACCGTAAATTTCTGCTTTGCTCTGATCAGCTATAAAACCAGTCATAAAAGCCTCAATAACTCCTGTTGGATAACCATTTTCAAAGGGGATAAAAAGCAAATCATATCCTGTTAATTCTGATCTTGATACACCTCCCCGCCTGGCCACAAAGGCTCCGTTTTTATATCTATCATCAATGTTGATTCCACTATGAAATAACAAGCCCAACGGCACAGAGTGAGCATCAATGGCAAGATTCGGTACTCTAGAGTTAGTAAGAGCTTTTTCGGTTTCTTCAGGATTTAATCGCATTTGAGTTGGGTCTGGATATGTCCCGAAGTACGTGTAAGGCCAACCGTAAAAAGCTCCGTCAATAACCTCTGTCAGATAGTCAGGTGGAACAGTCTCACCTAAGCCATCTCGTTCATTAACAGTTGTCCATAATCTTTTAGTTGTAGGCTCATATGCCAGACCTACCGGATTACGAAGTCCTGTAGCAAATAATCTTTGTCCATCACCATTCAGTTCTATTTCCCAAATAGCAGCCCTTGATAAATCATCAGTTCCCTCTTCATTCACATTGGTACCTGAACCAACAGCAACTAGAATTTTCTTCTTATCGTCTGACAAGATTATATTTCTGGTCCAATGATTATTTGGTGGCCCAGAAGGCAGGGATAGTATTTTTTTACCCTGATCTTGAATCTTATAACCCTTAAATCCGTATTTAATTACTGAATCAGTGTTTGCTACAAACAGTTCTTCGTTAAAATAAATCATTCCAAACGGTTGATTTAATCCCTCTAAAATAATTTCGATCTTTGGAGTCTTATTTTGAAGATCAATGTAAAGAATATTATTGGGTGACTTTCCAAAGATATTCATTGTCTCCAATAGTTCCACCGTCTCCTTTGGCATACCAGGAAGAGATTCAGTTCTCGACTGGCTTACCAGCAAGTCTCCGTTCGGCAATACCAATATCCAACGAGGAGAATCTAAGCCGTCCACTAAGATTTCAGCTTTAAAACCTTTGGGTACATTGAGATTAAGATCAGTGTTATTAATCAGTGTCGGCAAACGGATGACACTTGGTCCAATTTCATCAAGAACAGGTGGTTCTAGGTCTTGGCTAACAACATATTGTTACTGAGCAGAGTGAGTAAAAAAATTAATAATTTGAATTGTTTCATAAAAAAACTGGGTAGGTTTCCCTACCCAGTATTATATCTAAGTTGCCCTTATAAAGGACTCAGAGTTTACATATATTGCTCTCTATACCAATCGTTAATGTCATCACCAGTGGTCAATAAAACATCATCGTGACTAGCAATGTATTCGAAGGCTCGCTTGAGATGCTTAAACTTGTTTGGTTGACCTACATGGAATGTATGCAGACAAATTGGCATGCATCGTGCATTGGTCGCACCCTCCTCATAGAGAACATCAAACTGATCAACGATCATATCACCAAAAGCCTCAGAAGAGACTCCTACTCCAGAGTGTCCTAGAAAAGCAGGAATATCATTCAATTCAACTGTGTAAGGAACAGCAATTAAATTATTCTTTGGTGTGTTAAACCTGAAAGGATGATCATCGGCAGTATAGTCGCATAGATATTCAACACCATTCTCTTCGAGAATTCTTGGTGTGTTATCTGTATGTGTCAAAAATGGGGAAAGCCATCCTTTTGTTTTCTTACCTAATGCTTCTTCCATCTCATTACAAACACTACTAATAATTTCTCTTTCTTTGTCCTCGTCTAAAGCAATGTGGCCGCCTTCTCCATCAGGGAAGTTAGCTAGAAAGTTAGCGGGAGCATTATTGATGCCATGACCAATGAAGGCCCAATCTCTGGCAACGGATTCCTCTATGATCCTTGGATATTCTCTGATGATTTCAGAGTTTAGACAAACAGTACCTCTCATGCCTAATTTGTCCATTACTTCCATCATTCTCCATAGACCAACTCTATTTCCATAGTCTCTCCAACCATAGTTTAATGGATCCGGAGAAAGATCAGCTGTACCAGGTATCAATGCTGTGCCGCGAATAGCTGCAGGAAAATGCTCTATATTGATATAAGGCATAACAGCAACTCTCGCTCCGTCTGGTAATTTAAACGGTTCTCGATCAATGATCGGTACAAAATCGTAATGTTTACTTTGTGTTAATTCACTCATTATTTTTTCCTCTAGTTAATAATTAAAGTCTAAAGACTATTCAAATAGCCCATAGCCATTTCTTTACTGATGACATCACCGTATTTAGCGTTGATATCAAATAAGTTTGCTTCATGTGGTCCTTCAGCACGATCGCCGATACATTCTCTTACACAAATAGGTCTAAACCCATGTTGAACTGTATCAACAGCAGTAGCTCTTATGCATCCTGACGTTGTGCAACCAGTAATAATTAATGTATCCACACCCATTCCATTTAATGTGGCCACAAGCGAGGTTCCAAAAAAAGCACTCGCGTATTGTTTAACAATCACTACCTCGCCATCTTGAGGCTCAACTCCTTCACAAAACTCTGCGTATGGATTTCCTAAGACGAGATCTTTAAGCACAGGTGCTTTTCTAATCCAGACACCTCCATCCTCAAGATTCGGTTCTGTGTATAAGACTCTAGTGTGAATAATTGGTACACCCTTAGATCGAGCTAAATCTAGAAAATCAGGCATTTGTGCTACACAGTCAACAACACCTGGTGCGTATAATGCTGAACCTTCAGTGGTATAACCTTGTAGTAGATCGATGACTATTACTGCTGACTTTTCTCCAAAGCCTAAGCCGGTATCCCAAACACCAGCATAATTATCTTCAGTTGATTTATCTGACATTCTGAACTCCCCTTTTTTAATTCAATAAGCCCTCATAAATTTTAGTAGAGGGAACCTATTATATTAATCAATAATTATGAGTTTGTTAAACGTTTGTTAAAGTGGATTAAACCAAAGTAGAGAAAAATGAAAGCTAAAGGAGTCGAAATCAAGTTTATCAAAGTAATAGATTGACCAATTGCTAGATCATTTTTAAAGAAATAGTCTGTCACTAAACCAATTCCAGTGGGACCTAATAACGCCGTTAATAGATTTAAAAATAGCATATAGACTGCAGCAACTTGAGCTCTGAGTTGATTCGGGGTAATAACTTGCAAGACAATAGGGCCAACAGCTAAAGGCATACTTACAATAAAGATAAAGGGACAAAGAACAAAAATTGTTGTTTGCAAGTCAGCAAGAGAGGTAGCAAAAAGAATTAAGGGAACTGATGCTATACAAACAATTAAACCAACCCTAAAGTAACTGTCTAAATAATCGCGCCGTTTCATATAATCCACTAACCAACCACCAAAAATAACACCGGTACTTGAGAGAAAAAATAACATTAATCCTAGACTCATACCGCTATCGGCAATACTCATTCCATGAATGCGTTGAAGATAGGTTGGTATCCAAGTTAAAACAGATGTAATTGGAGTTGCTAATAATGCAAAACCAAAAAAGATTGCCGTATATACTTGCCAATTCCCCCTCATATATACTAGCGCATCAACTATTGAGACCCTCTTATCCAGAGATTCACTAATACCAGTCCGTGTTGGCTCTTTTACAGTCAGCATTAAAAAAGCCATGAGGATGCCTGGAAGACCAACAATAAGAAAAGCAATCTGCCAAGGCTTTAGAATCCCAACAAAGGGCAAAGAAGTAGCATCCGAGCTAATAATCATACTAACAACAGCGCCGCCAATGATGAACGCGAGACCACCGCCAAATAAACCTCCTGATTGATAAACCGCAATTGCCCTTCCTAGTTTATCTTCAGTGAAGTAATCTGAAATCATTGAATAAGCTGCAGGTGATAAAGCAGCCTCACCCACACCAACTCCTACTCGTGCAAGAAAA
This sequence comes from Woeseia sp., assembly GCA_019653755.1. Classification (GTDB taxonomy): domain Bacteria; phylum Pseudomonadota; class Gammaproteobacteria; order Steroidobacterales; family UBA11654; genus CACPJA01. Next base: position 102,105 of record BPCL01000005.1, read on the forward strand.
AGCTGAAAGAAACTTCTAGCCAAACCGCAAGCTGCTGTCATTAAGCTCCATAAGAAAATACCTACCGCAACAATCATTGTTCTGCTTTTCACATCAGAGAGACGTGCTATCGGTATACCAATAACAGTGTAAAAAAGCGCAAAGGCAAAGCCCATCAATAAGCCCATTTGAGCATCGGTAGTTCCTAGGTCCTCCTTAATTGGAGTAACCAAAAGACTCATAATGATTCTATCAACGAAAGAAAGCACATAAGCAAGCAATAACATAAAAACTGCATACCACCCGGCCATAGAGTTTTTTACAGTCTTATTGTTCTCCATCAAACTCATTTATGGTGTGCTTATAGATTTAATGTAGCCCGCTATTTCCTCTAATTCCTCTTCGGGTAACCATGCAAAACCAGGCATTACCCCACCGGAGATTGACTCCTCTGAATTGATCATTCGACCTACTTTTAAAAATTCAATTGTCTCTTCCAAACCCATATTTTGGAGAAATGCTGAATCAATGAGAGTGACTCCTAATCCATCTATTCCTTCAAGATTGGCACCATGACAAAACCCGCAACGACTCATATAAGCTTGACTATTAAGATCAGCTGATTCATCGATAGTTGCATTTACAGGCTCAATAAAATCATAACTTCTGGATACCATGCCAAAAGCGGCAACAGGTTTAGCTATAGAAACTACTGTTTCTGCCTTTGAAATATTCATCATGCCTGGAGCTTTTAGGCTGTATGAACTCATTGATAAGATTGAAATAACTACTGCTACCAAACCCACTGAAAGTTGTCTTGATACATTCAACCTAAGCTTAGGAATCGAGTTAAACCCAAAGTAATAATCAAAATGCTAGAGCACAATAAAACACCAATATGCAGGATAAATACCAGCATCTCTGGTGACCATTGGCTTCCTTGGTGATAAATCTCAGTAATGCTGTTTGCTGATTTCTCAGAGAGAGGACTGATAGAAGAATAAGCCCATCCAAGATCAAACCAATTTTGTACTGCAGTGAATAAACTGGCTGTTACTGCGAAACCAAGAGCATAGCCAGATTGTCTTAAAACACCAAATAAACCAGAGACCATTCCAGCTCTTTCTGGAGGTGCACTTGCTAACATCAAATTATTATTAGGTGAGAAGAATAATCCTGTACCAGCTCCTATCATAGCCATAGCTGGCAAAACAGATAAGACCGTAGAATCAGCATTTACCAAGAACAATAGCATGTAACCTATCCCCGTCATCAAAGCACCGCTCATACATAGTTTTTCGGGGCCGGCTCGATCAGATAGATTGCCTGCAATAGGGCTAATTAAGAGTGTCGCTACAGCAGCTAAACCTAGAGCTAGTCCTGCATCCCATGCTTTCATCTCAAGACCATTAATCATAATTATTGGCAAAATAAACAAATAGACTGGAAAACTAGCAAAGACAGAAGCAAAGGCGATAGATGCTTTAGTAAAATCATTGCTTTTAGAAAACAGCGTTAAATCAATTAGAGGATCCTTGTGCTTTTTTTCTTGTCTGATGAATAAGTAAAATAATACGAATCCAGAAATAAATATAATCCAAACAAAAGGATCCAGATGATTATCTTCGACAGGTAATTTATTACAGCCATATAAGATTCCATACAATGAAAACGTTAGAAAAGCAGCCCCCAAATAATCATATGATTTTTGAGGCTCAGAAAAACGAAAAGGTTTCTTAAAACCCAAAGCAGAAAAGCAAGCAAGATTGCCAATATCGCAAAAGGAATTCTTGACCAAAAAATTGCGGTCCAGTCATAAGCATCAAGCAGCCAACCAGCAAAGACTGGTCCCATTACAAAACCTACAGCGTTAGCAGCTTGAAGAATGCCGAGCGCAGCCCCTCGCTTCTTAGGCCCATACATTGCAGTTGCAATTGCAAAGGTAGTGGGTAAAAAAAGAGCCATACCAAACCCTTGAATAAATCTAAGTGTAATTAAGGTATTAGCATCTGGTGCCCATGAGCAGGCAATCATAGCTATTCCGTATATTAATGTGCCAAGCTGGAAAAATCTTGCATGACCTAAGCCATCAGCCATTTTTGCTGCTAAAAGCATTGGGCCACTAGCTGCAATTAAGTAACCTAGAGCAACCCAAACTATTTCACTGGTGCTGGAATCGAGTTTATCGATCATGTCCGGTATAGCAAAAGGGGTGAAACTAGAGTCTAGGCTGGCCATAACTGATGACAACACCAGGAAGACATAATCAAAAAAATACGTGCTTTTGATAGTTCCATTGCAAAAGACCTAATTAGTTTGTGTTTAAATTAATAGATTTTAACGTCGGGTATATTAAATAGAGACTTCCATTCTTTGGCAATAAGAATATCCATAAGTCGTGATTCTTTGCCTTCTTGTTTCTTCTCCATCTCATATTGCAATGTGATCAATGCCTCATCAACTTCTTCACCGAATAAGCTTCTCAGATATTCAGTTGGGACTCTTGGGTCTTCGGAAAACTCTCCGTCTTCATCAAAATTAGGTGGCAGCATTGGTGGAACATAAAAAACATTTGGTTCAGTTCCATACTCAGGATGCAATGGCAGAGCTACCTTCCATTGATAAACTAATTCATGAATCGGGCCATTTTCATCTTCAAGGAAACCTACGAATCTTAATCTTCCAGGACATTTTCTCGCACAAGCAGGTGCAACACCTTCTTCTAGGCGAGGAAAGCAAAAAATACATTTCTGAGATTTGCCAGTAAAATAATTAAAATAAATCTTATCGTAGGGCAGGCTTTGTTGCATTCTCTAATGCCTTGGCATTTATCCTCGTCAATAAGAACTACCCCATCTTCTTCTCTTTTATATATAGCTCTACTGGGCAGGCTTCTAGGCATGCTGGCTTTGTGCAATGATTGCACATTCTTGGTAGATAAAAGTGATAATTATTTGGATAATCTCCTGAACTTGTATCCTCATCCCAATTTGAACCCTTGCCCATGGGGTTTTTCTTGCTGCAATCTAACTTCAACACCTTTAAAATAAACCTCATCATGATTAAAAGGTATATCATCCCCATGATCCTCTTTCGCTGGCATCAATCCGTCTCTGTTCAAGTTACCTTGATCATCAAAACCCCTCCGCCATC
>BPCL01000006.1 GCA_019653755.1 Woeseia sp.
GTATTTATCCTGCTGTAGACCCATTAGATTCAAACAGTCGACAGCTTGACCCGGGGGTCGTTGGCCAAAAACATTATGATACTGCAAGGTCAGTTCAGCAGGTGTTACAAAGATAAAAGAGCTTCAAGACATTATTGCGATCCTTGGTATGGATGAGCTATCCGAAGAAGACAAGCTTACTGTTCAAAGGGCAAGAAAGATCCAGAGATTTTTGTCCCAACCATTTTTTGTCGCAGAAGTTTTCACAGGCTCGCCCGGACAATACGTCTCATTGAGAGACTCTATCAAGGCTTTTCAAGGAATTGTTGCTGGCGATTACGACGACCTCCCCGAGCAGGCGTTTTATATGGTAGGAACCATTGAAGAGGCGGTTGAAAAAGCCAAAGAAATGTAACTTATGAGCCAATTAAGCTAGAAATTGTTAGTGCAGAAACACCCATTTTCTCTGGAGAGGCAACCATGGTTGTTGCTCCGGGAAAAAGACGGCGACTTGGGAATTGCCCCCAAGCAACCCCCTGCTTACGACGCTTAGACCAGGAGAGATTGAATTTCCACAAAGAAGGCGAAGATAAAGATTATATCTATGTAACAGGCGGCATCTTAGAAGTACAGCCCCATATGGTCACTATACTTGCAGACTCGGCAACACATTCTGATGAGCTAGATGAAGAGGCGGCACTTGAGGCGAAGAACCAAGCAGAAAAGGCCCTAAAAGGCGCAGAAAAAAAGAAGATTTAGAACAAGCAAAAGGCCCAACTTGTAGAGGCTGCAGCTAGATATAGCGCCGTCAAAAAACTAAAGGGAAAAAAGTAACCGTTTTTTAAAACCCCCTTAAAACTAGTAAAAAACCATAAATTCTATGTAAACTAGCCCTTTTTTTTTATAAAATTAGAATTATGAGCTTTTAAATAGTTTTTTGGCGGCAGGACAAGGACCAGAATGTCCTCAAAAAACCCTAAGGCCTTAAAAACCTTGGCGGGAAAAACCTATGTTATCTCACGTTCTTCAGAGGGAGAAAATTAAACCCGACCAAACAATCGTTGTTCATTCTCCAAACCATAAAAGGGTTTAATAAAAAACCAGCAACTAATTTCAGTAAAACCAAGTTTTTAGCTCAAGAACAACCCTGGGAAACCCGGGGACGCTCTTAAAGCGGGAACCCCAAACCTAGATAAAGGGAATAATTTTTGGGCTTGCTTGGAGATGTGCCGCTGGTAAAGGCAAAAACACTTAAAGCCCTAAAGAAGGGATTGAGAATGCAGACATTTTGGTTTTAACAACAAAGCTTGAAAAAACCCCCCCCTAGGGCGCATAAAAAGAGAGAGCAAAACAAAGTAATGGCGATTTTGAGGAGACTGAATGCAAAATGAAGAAAAAAAAATTAATGAAATCAACTCAGGGATCATCGCGTTTTCAAGAGAACACCCTTTAGGAGCTTCTTTCGGCTTAGATGCGTCAAACAAAAAAGGAAAAGTATTATCTAACTGAACCCATAGAAATGGCCCACAACAAAGGGGGTTAAGTGGACACAATTATTACAAGCAGCAGGAGGTGTTTGGAGTGAACGATAAAAAAGACTTAGCAGAGGCCGAAAGGGTTAAAAAGAGCAGAACTAACAAACGCTCTTATGGAACAAGGGTTACAATCTGTGATCCAACAAGAATTGAATTAGAGGGGCTCTCAAATGTGGGGAGGGGCGTTTATATTGATGTAAACACTGTGTTTGAAGGAGATGTGGAATTATCCAACGGCGTCACGGTAAGACCGTTTACTTCAATATCCAACAGCTATATTGGAGAAAACACCCAGATTAAGGCATAAGCACGATAGATAACAGCAAAATAGGAAAGACTGCATTATAGGACCATATGCAAGATTAAGGCCTGGGTCAGACCTCAAAAATGAATCTAGAGTAGGCAATTTTGTTGAAATAAAAAAATCAACCATAGGAGAAAGGTCAAAAGTACCGCATTTGCCTACGTGGGGGACACAACAGTAGGCACAGACAGCAATATAGGTGCAGGGACAATCACTTGCAATTATGATGGCGCTAACAAACATAATACCCAAATAGGCGATAATGTTTTTATTGGGTCTGGTGTAGAGCTGGTCGCACCAGTTTTAATAGAAGACGGCGCAACCATCGGAGCGGGGTCAACAATATCCAAATCTGCACCCAAAGGAAAGCTTACCCTTGAAAGGGCTAAACAAAAAACCTTTTAGGGTTGGCAAAGGCCACCAAAAACAAGGATAAAAAGTAGTGTGTGGAATTATTGGTGCAACCTCTTCCAGGAGCGTCGGCAAGATCCTGATAAAAGGCTTACAATCAATGGAGTACCGCGGATATGACTCAGCAGGAATAGCGCTACACCAGAAAGAACAAATCTTTAGGTTAAGGGCTTTGGGCAAAGTCTCAAACCTTGAAGAGATGATGGTTGAGCACAAGCCCAAAGCAAAAACAGGCATAGCACACACAAGATGGGCAACACACGGCAAACCCTCAGAGGATAACGCGCACCCTCACGGATCAAACGATGAAATTTATATTGTTCATAACGGCATTATCGAAAACCATGAGCCCATAAGAACCAGGTTAAAAAATGAAGGCTACCAGATAGCTTCACAAACAGATTCTGAACTAATAGCACACCTGATTCATTTCTATAAACAAAAATCAGGAAAGATCACACAAGCCCTCATCGAAGCCACCAAAGAGCTTAAAGGCGCCTATTCTATTGCTGTAATTGACAAGGATAAAAAAGGTAAAGTTTTCGCCGCAAGACAAAAAAGCCCTCTTTTGATTGGAAGGGGTATAGAGGAGAATTTCGTTGCATCTGACCCCTTAGCTATAGCGAACATCACCGAAGGATTTTACCTTTTGGAAGACGGGGATTTTGCCGAGATTAGCAAAGAAAAAATTAGGATATTTGATGAGACCTCCAAAGCGGTCCAAAGAAAAGAAACCCTGATAGCGGCAACGGCCACAGCAACAACTAGAGGCGGCTACAAACACTTTATGGAAAAAGAGATATACGAACAACCCGAGTCAATAGGCAATACAATAAACGGCAGACTGGGCGAGAACGATGTTCTAGACAATATTTTTGGCCTTGGTTCAAGCGATGCCTTTAAAGATATAAAAAGAATACAGTTTGTAGCTTGTGGCACTAGCCTGCATGCTGCTAAAACAGCAAGAAAATGGTTTGAGGACATCTGCGAAACACCCTGCTATATAGATTTTGCTAGCGAATATAGATACAGAAACCCCTTGGTAGAAGAAAACACTTTGTTTGTTTCTATTTCCCAATCCGGAGAAACAGCAGACACGCTTGCCGCATTAGAATATGCAAAGTCAAAAGACTATTTAGGAGCTGTTTCGATTTGTAATGTTCCAACAAGCACAATGGCAAGAGATTCAGACTGGAAAATGTTTACCAATGCAGGCCCCGAAATAGGTGTAGCATCTACAAAAGCGTTTACTACCCAACTAGCAGCTTTGCTAATGCTCGCTATCTCAATAGCGAAAAGCCAGAACATAAACAAAGAAAAAAGAGCCGAAGCAACCCAAGACCTGAGAAACACACCTTCGTTATTACAGGAAGCTTTTGGCCTTAAAGCAGACATAGATCAAATCACCGAAAACATTGCTAAAAAAGACAAGCCCTCTACTTAGGCCGAGGAATGTTTTTCTCTATAGCTCAAGAGGGGGCCCTAAAACTTAAGGAAATATCTTATATTCATGCAGAGGCATACCCCCCCGGAGAACTTAAGCACGGACCATTAGCTTTGGTGGACGATAAAATTCCAGTTGTAGCTTTGGCGCCAGAGGAAGCCTGGTAGAGAAATTACTATCTAACCTTGAAGAGGTAAAGGCTAGAGGCGGAACTCTATACGTGTTTGGCAATGCCAAATCTAAAATAGAAATCAAAAGAGGTAGATTTATAAAAATGCCAGAGTGTGGGGCTTATAACGCACCAATTGTTTATACAATCCCGCTTCAATTGCTCGCCTATGAGGTCGCCTGCCTTCGAGGCACGATCTTGACCAACCAAGAAACTTAGCTAAGTCCGTTACGGTTGAATAGTATCGATTGTCGAAGTAAACCATGAATAAAAATAAAATAATTTACCTCTTCATCTCCATGGTGGTTATTTTTGTTTTTATGTATTTGATAAAGTAAAAATGAAAAAAATTTTTTACTTCGACAACCCTAACCACTCAGTTACTGTGGAGTAATTCAAAACAGTAAATTAAACAGCAAGCATTTTAATGGAGAGACAAATGTCGATATATGACGGGAAAAAAGTATTAATTACTGGGGCTTCTGCAGGCATAGGATATGCTTTATCTGAAGAATTAGCCAAAAGAGGATCAGAAGTAATAGTCACTGCAAGAAGGAAAGACAGACTAGAAGCATTGGCTCAAAAAATTGAAAATACTGGAGGAAAGGCACACATATTTGTTGAAGATTTATCCCTGCCTGAATCCGGTAAAAAATTATATGATCAAATCAAATCCGCAGGTTTAAACATTGATATTCTTATCAATAATGCTGGTTACGGACGTTGGGGAGAGCTGACAAGCCATGAAAGAGATGACTATTCAAAAATGTTGCAGCTTAATGTAACTACCCTTACTGATCTTTGCCATTTATACATTCCGGATATGGTGGCTCAAGGTGGCGGAGGTATTATTAATGTTGGATCGATGGCATCTCTTTTGCCAATTCCTTACGCAAGCGTTTATTCGTCTTCAAAAGCATATGTTTTAATGTTTTCAGAGGCAATTCGTTACGAGTATCAAGAAAAAGGGAATAAAAGTAATGGCTCTTTTCCCCGGAGGTACGGAGTCAGAATTTGCAAGCATTGCTACAGAAAAATCGGAAAAACTTACTAAAAGGTATCAAGAACGAGAGGGCTCAGCGGCTGGCGGTGCTATGCAAACCTCTCTAGAAGTTGCCATTGAATGTTTAGAGGCTTTTGAGAAAAACAAGCAATACGTTCTTTGCGGCGGTAGAAACCCCTTTTTATATAATCTAACAAGAATCATGTCTCGCCAACGTGTTCTTGAGATGACAGGGGACTATTTAAAAAAATAGCAGGCTAGTTTGAAGTTATTATTTACTGTTCCAAAACACTCCGTTACGGTGGAGTAGTTTCGAACAGTGATTTAAAAGGAATAGAACTATGAATATGAAAGAAGCATTCATTTCTGTTTTAACGAACTGGAAAAACTTTCACGGGAGAGCATCTAGAAGTGAGTTTTGGTATTTCGTTTTAGCGAGCTTCTTGCTTGGAGGTATTGTTGTTCTTTTTGAGATCGCAACAGGCATTGTTGATATTGAAAATTATAATAGGGGTGTATTAAGTATAATTTTAGAAATAGTTTTAGCAGTTCCATCTATTTCAGTTACCTCAAGACGAATGCAAGATAGGGGATACTCGGGTTGGTGGCAACTATCATATTTAACCATTGTTGGTATTTTTGTTGTTCTTGTATGGTGCATGCTTCCAGCAAAAGAAGATGAAAATAAATGGGGAAGAAACCCCCTCTTTTAGAAAAATAAAACACTGTTTAATGACGACTAAAATTAACCTTAAATCAAAATTTGATAAATTCCATGAGCAATGGTCTCCGAAAATTATTGCAGAGATGAACGATTATCAATTTAAGTTAGTCAAGATAAAAAACGATTTTATATGGCATCAGCATGAGGATACTGATGAGGTTTTTATTGTTATTGAAGGAAAAATTGGCATTGAGTTTGAACATAAAACCCTATTGAAATTAATGAAGGAGAAATGATAGTTGTCCCCAAGGGTAAAAAGCACCGACCTTTTGCTAAGAAAGAAGCAAAGATAATGTTGATTGAACCCAGGGGGGTAGTAAACACGGGAAACATTGAAAGCGAAATAACGGCACCAAGCGATCAGTGGATATAACTCGCTTCGATTGCTTTATATTAAAAAGATGAAAAAAATAATACTCATAATCTTGTTGATGTTTTCACACGGTGGTTGGGCCCAAGAAAAACTTGATGCTCTCTTAGATGGCCTTCACCAGGACGCACACGAAGGTAATTTTCAGACCTACTTTGCCCGCTACAGCACAGACGCCGTTTTTTTGGGAACAGATAAAACTGAGCGCTGGACCATAGAGGAATTCAAAACCTATGCCAAACCAGCATTTGCAGACGGTCATGGATGGACCTACGCAGTAGTCGATCGCAACTGGGAGGGAGACGGCAATACACGCTGGTTTGACGAGATTCTGCTCAATGAAAAGTTAGGACATTGCAGAGGGACTGGTGTTGTCCAACTGATTAACGGCGAATGGAAAATAGCCCACTATGCCTTGACCATGCTCGTCCCCAATGACATCGCTGCAGACGTCGGTTCGCAGACCCAGGAAGCTGATAAACTATGAAAAACTTTTTATAAAAAAAAGCTTATGAAAGAGTATTCTGGCGGCTGTCATTGTGGGGACATAAAATTCAAATTTTATACAAATGAGCCCGTCGAAATCTGGAAATGCAACTGCTCAATTTGCAAAATACTTGATTACGAACACCTTTTTATCAAGCACGATGACTTCAAAATTATTAAAGGCAGTGAGCTAATAACTGACTATTCTTTTGGCACGGAACAAGCAAAACACTTTTTTGCAAAAAGTGTGGAATAAAGAGTTTTTATCAGCCTCGTTCGCATCCCGATTCATACAGCGTCAATCTAAAATGTGTGGCAGAACCACCCCAAATAAAAAACACAGTTTACTTTGATGGAAAGAACGAGTTTTCTTAAAAGAAGAGTTTTTTTAACCTTATAAAAAAATAAACTTAGCTAGGAACACGACCAACAAAAACCAGGCACCCGAGGAAACCTTCTTCATATCACCCACAGATATCTTGATCGATACGTAAGCTATAAATCCTAAAGCAATCCCATTGGCAATTGAGAAGGTTAGAGGAATCATAACAATCATAATTAACGAAGGGATCAGCTCAGTAGCATCAGACCAGTCGAGCTTTTCCATGCCGCCGAGCATTAGTATCGCTACATAAATAAGAGCTCCCGCAGTCGCGTAAGCAGGCACGATTGCCGCTAAAGGAGAAAAGAAAACAGCAACCAAGAAGAAAACCCCAACCACAACAGCAGTAAGCCCAGTTCTACCTCCTGCCTCAACGCCAGCTGAGCTTTCAACATAGCTTGTCACAGGCGCACAACCAAAAAAGGCACCCACAACACTTGAGCTGCTGTCAGCTTTTAAGGCTCGATCTAAACCTGCTGCATTTCCATTCTGATCGACTAATTTTGCACGATTAGCAACACCTAAAAGCGTTCCAGTTGTGTCGAAGAAGTTTACAAAAAGAAAGGACATAATTACGCTTATCATCGCAAGATCAAGCGCTCCCAAGATATCTAGTTTCATAAAAGTAGGCGCTATATCTGGAGGGAGGGCCAGCACCCCTTGAAATTGAACTAGCCCCAATAAAATGCCTCCCAGGGTCACCGAAAGCACACCAAGTATAATTGCACCAGGAACTTTGCGGATTGACAGTATTGCTATTAGAAGAAAACCCAGAGAGGAGAGCAATGTTTCTGGTTTTGTGAAATTACCTAGACTTAAAAAATTTGCCTCATTAGCAACAATAAGACCACCGCTTTTTAACCCAATAAAACCAATAAAAAGACCAACACCCGAACCCATTGCAATTCGAAGATTCAAGGGAATGCTATCTAACATCCATCGCCTTAATGGCGTAACACTCATAATAACAAACAAAACACCAGCTAAAAAAACAGCCCCTAGAGCGACCTCCCAGGAATAACCCATTTCGTTGACGACGTTATAAGTGAAAAAAGCATTAAGACCCATCCCTGGAGCAAGCCCAACAGGCCAGTTGGCATAAACTCCCATAGCAATACAAGCGAATGCTGCAGCTAGACAAGTGCCAACAAAAGCGGCGCCTTGGTCCATGCCGCTTGCAGACATCAGTTGAGGGTTAACAAATATAATATAGGCCATGGTTATAAAAGTGGTAAACCCAGCCACAAATTCCTTTAAAGGAGTGGTGTTATGCGACTCTAACTTAAAAATTTTTTCTAGAATTTGACCCATTTTTTTTATCCTAGTTTGCAGTCTATATAAAAAAAATGCTTTTGTGCAGAATCATCCGTTGAATGGAGATTTGATCCTTAGTATTATTAAGTATGTTGGTTAATTTCCACAACGCGAAAAAACATTTGGTTCAAAACCATTGTGAGACGCAAGTAGGCGGAAGCTGAAGAAACGGATTCGTTTATCTCATGATCTCTTCTTCTTTTACCAACTCATTTTAACCGCTCTTTTCAAAGGGGTGAAAAAAAAGGAATTGAAATGACAAACAAGAACCACTTAACAAATAGTAAGCTTTTTTTAATTTTAACCGCTCTAATCTTTGCGGCTACAGCTAGCTTTAAAACCAGCGCATCAGAGGGAGAGGAAGGGGCCGCCGCTTTTGAGGAACCGGGAGCCCAGGTAGAGGAAACTTCTGATGATTTAACCTCAATGGCTGAGACAGCATCATATTCGTCCGTTTCACAAAGTAGCAACTCAATGTTTGAAGAGATTATTGTTACAGCAGAAAAACGAAGTGAAAGCCTCCAGGATATATCGCAAGCAGTTACCGTATTAAGCGGCGAAGACCTGGACAATCGGCAAATCTCAACTTTTGTAGACATAAGCGCCATAGCACCCGGCGTTAATGTTGCCAAAAACGAGGGGTTTAAAACGGTTATTACAATCAGAGGTGTGGGCTATGAAACAAACCAAAATGCAATTGCAACGCCCTCGGTTTCTTACCACCTCGACGGAATTTATGTGGCTTCGCCATACTCACTACAAACAGATTTTCTAGATCTCGAACGAGTAGAGGTATTACGTGGCCCACAAGGAACCTTGTTTGGTCAGAACTCAACCGGAGGAGCGATGAATGTTATTACCGCAGCACCTTCTACTGAGGAGGCTTTTGGGTCCGCTGATTTAACACTAGGAGACCACGGATTAACTAAGCTTCGAGCAGTTATAAACACGCCCCTTAATGATAAAGCAGCAGTGCGCGCCTCCTTTATTTCAAACAAGCGAGACGGGTTTACAGACAACCTTACAAACGGGCAGGACTTAGATGATGCAGACAGCATCTCTGCGAGAGTTCGGTTTAAATACGAACCACGCGATGATTTCCGAGCAAATATTACCCTACAAGTTTTTGATGAAGATAGAAACGGATCTGCACAAAAAGGACTATTAGACCCAACACCAGACCCCAGGAAACTCCGACAGAATTCTACAACAGAGCATAAATTAAGTGCTGAACTATATAGCGCTGTTTTGGAATGGGATTACGATGGCTTTAGTGTTAAGTCTCTTTCAAGCTATCAGGTTGACGATATCCTCGTTCGCAGAGATAACGATCGAAACGACCTCAACTACCTACCACCTTTTGCTCAACTACCGAGTGAATATGACCCGGAAACCAATAAACAAACAACAACAACCCAAGAGATTAACTTTGTTTCTTCAGAGCCGCTGTTTGGGAAGTTGGATTGGATAGCTGGACTTTTCTATCTTAATACGGAGATAGAAATCAGCATCTTGGAAAGGCTGGATTTTGGTTTTGATGGCACCTTTGACCCTTTTACTATCGATGACGTTTTCAGTTATAGCGGTGACTTTGGCTTCATAACAAACTCTACACCAGAGCGAGACTCAGTATCTTTTTATGGTCAGGGCACTTGGAACCACAGCGAATCATTGAGAACGGTCTTTGGTCTTCGGCACACTAAAGATGAGGTTTATAGCGAGGTGACCAATTTCTATGGCAGGTCTGGCACCGATATTCTGGAGACTGACGGCAACAAGGTGACAGGAAGGTTGGTTGTCGAAAAAGACCTTGATGACAACACAATGGTTTATGGGTCTTACACCACAGGTTATAAACCCGGAGGGTCTAATTTAACCTATGGACGAGAAAATGTAATCGCACCTATTGTTGTTCTTCCTACCTTCACAGAAGAAGAGGTTGACGCGTTCGAAGTGGGGCTAAAAACAGATTTGGCAGACGGCAAGGTTCGACTCAACACAGCGGCTTTTTATTATGATTACAAGGGCTTACAGTACCAAGCAACAGACCCAGAGGTGTTCGAAGGCGGTGTAGGCAATATCCCTGAGTCAGAAATCTATGGCGCCGAACTAGAGCTCTCCGCCTTGCTATCTGACTCAATGGTTCTAGAGGTTCGGGCAGCATGGCTGAACACTGACATCACGTCAGACCACTTGGCTCTGGATAATGTGGAATCAGATAAGGCCACTAATGCCCTTCTAGGCCAAGGTATTGGTTTGTTTAGCAATGCTGTACAAATAGCACGAGCAGGACAAATACAAAACGTAAGAGGAAATGATTTGGCTAAAACCCCAAGCTTCACAGGAAACCTAGCGCTTAATTGGAACACGGACCAAAGCTGGGGAGAAATGACAGGGTCGTTGCAATACACATACCGAGGTGACTTTAAACATCGCGTGTTTAACAACTCTCAAACTGACATTGTTCCAAGTTACGATGTGCTTGACCTAGTTCTTGGTTTTTACCCAAGCTCATCAGACAACTGGCACGTGGAGTTAATCGGTAAAAACCTTACAGATGAAGACGGCATCAACGCTCGATTTACAGATGTTTTTGGAGTGGGAGCAACTGGAGATGAGCTAATAGGCCCGCGTCAATTGATGCTGCGATTAAGCATGGACTTCTAATAACGATTCTCCCTGAAGACAAAAACCTCAGGGAGATTCTTCAGCTGATAAACCCTCATGGATAAACTATTCATTAAAGCAGACAAGCTACTTGAAGACTCTTTTAAACTAGCTTGGGAGGTCTACGAAAGCGGCTATCGTCCGAATTATATTATTGGTGTTTGGCGAGGAGGAGCCCCTGTTGGGATTGCTGTCCAAGAATTCCTTGATGTGCTTGGTGTTGCATCAGATCATATCGCTATCAGAACCTCATACTATACCGGTATTGACAAGAGGGATAAAAACGTCAAGGTCTATGGGCTTAACTACATGATTAAAAAACTACAATCAAAAGATTCTCTACTGATAGTCGACGATGTCCATGATACGGGCCTTTCAATTGAACAAGTGATTTCTGACCTAAAAGAAGCATGCGAGCAAAACATACCAGAGATAAGGATTGCTACCCCATACTTCAAGCCAACTAAAAACAAAACCAACAGGAAACCAGATTACTATATTCATGAAACAGACAAGTGGTTAGTTTTCCCTCATGAGCTAGAGGGACTGACAGCGGAAGAAATCAGGGCTAACAAACCAGAACTCGCACAATTAATGGATAAGATTGACCCTCTTTTAAAATAACCTTTAACACAAGTTTTAGTAAAATAAGCCACCCCGATTTGAGGAAAAAAGGCGAGCAATATAGTTAAAAGTATATTGATAATGTAAGATAAAAAAATTAAACAACAGGTGAAGAATGAAGATTAATATAAACGACATTGGCGGAGCTCTTGTTAAAGAAGACGACAGATATGTAGTAAAAGATAACAACGACCTAAAAAATCTTGTTGTAAGCAGCACAGACTTGAACCCGGGCAAACAAACAACAGGACATACCCATGCCGGCCAGGAAGAGGTTTATATCTTTGTTCAAGGAAAAGGAAGAATGCTTCTTGGCTCTCAAAAAGGAGACGATTTATCTATTGAGGACGACTTCCCAGTTAAGGAAGGCGATGTTGTTTTAATCGAGGACGGCAAGTTTCATAGGGTTGTTAATGACTCCGAAGATAAGCTCTATTTTGTTTGTGTTTTTGACGGCAACAGAACTCACCAATAGACGATCCACCCAAACTAAAAGATGAGCAAAGCATTTCCAATTGCCATTGTTGTAAGCACACTTTTTTTATTCGCTTATTTCATATTAGCTACAAACGGAATCATTTTATCGTTTGAACCCGGCCTTTCAGCAGGAGATATTTCAAGGTGGTGTGAAAGAGTCAGCAGTGGAATTTTTAGAGAGCCTGCCAATGCTTTGAGTAATCTGGGCTTTATGGTTGCAGGGCTCTGTATGTTTAAAGTCCTAAGCATTGATGCTGTGACCAGCCAAAAAAACAACACATTTATGGGCTTAAACAAGGTCAGTATTCTTTATGCAGGGGCAGCAATATACCTCGGACCAGGATCGATGTTGATGCACGGCACACACACTGAGTGGGGGCAGTGGGCAGACAATCTAAGCATGGTGATGTACATCATTTTCCCTTGGTTGTATAACCTGAAAGAAATGGGACGCTGGAGCCAAGAGCGCTTTCTTTTAACCTATGTGGCTATTGTTACCCTTTATGGTTATGCGAGATGGGTTTATGGAGATGACCTAGGGATTGGGCTAGACTTGTTTGGTTTATCCATAGGCCTGTGGATAATTTCTGAAGCACTATTTAAGTTTTGGTCACCATCATTCAGGTGGGCGTCAGGGCTTGTGGGTTTTGGTGTTGCTGCAATTTTTGGTATTTCTCCGAATGAAATATTATCCAACACATCCGAGTACTGGTGGGTTGTTTTGTTTTGGCTCCCTGCCGTCTTTGCTAAGAGCCCCCCTAGAGCTAAACGAACATATAACCCTTGGTTTTACCTTGGTGTTGTTTCCTACACAGTGGCCTTTACTATTTGGTTGAACCAATGGTCAGACTTGCTTTGTGACCCTGATTCATGGATCCAACCACACGCAATCTGGCACCTCCTTAGCGCTGTTTCAACCTGGTGTTTTTTCAAGTTTTTTAGAACTGAAAAAGAATTAAAAGTAGAATAAATAAATTAACAAGATATTAATAACAGGTCTGAGAAAGGGCGGCAAAGCATGTTTGGCTGTAATTGTATAACCCTCCCAACAAAGAGAGCTTGGGAAAAACTTAATGCTCTTAGTAAACACCACAGGCCAACAGGAGTAAAAAATGAATTTTAATTTCATAGTTTTAAAAAAGCCCTTAATCTATAGTTTGTTTCTTTGTTCTCTTCCTTTATATGGTAATGACCTAAAAACACAATTGGAGAATGATTTACCAACTCTTATGGAAAAGGTTATTGAGTGGAGGCACGATATTCACCAACATCCAGAGCTGGGTAACAGAGAGTTCAACACAGCAAAGAAAATTGCTGAACACCTTCAGTCTTTGGGCATTGAAATAGAAACAGGCATAGCTTACACAGGTGTTGTGGGCTATATAGAGGGCGGAAAGGATGGCCCGACAGTTGCCCTAAGGGCTGATATGGATGCACTGCCTGTTGAAGAAAAAACAGGGCTTCCATACGCCTCAAAAGTTAGAACCAGTTATTTAGGTAAAGATGTGGGGGTAATGCATGCTTGTGGCCATGACGCACACGTTGCTGTTTTAATGGGGGCGGCAGAATTTCTAGCAAAAAACCGCAGAGCTTTAAAGGGCAATGTTTTGCTAATTTTTCAACCTGCTGAGGAAGGACCGCCAGAAGGCGAGGGAGGCGGAGCAGAAATGATGTTAGCTGAGGGGTTATTTGAGAGATACTCTCCCGAAGTAATTTTTGGAATGCATGTTACCAATCAGAGACACGGCCATGTTTTCGTCAAACCAGGCCCAGCAATGGCAGCAGCATCGGCATACAGAATAAAGATAAAAGGAGTCCAGGCCCATGGGTCAAGGCCTTGGGATGGTGTTGATCCAATTATGGCAACTTCAGAGTTAATTGCAGCACTCAATACTGTGGTCAGCAGAAGAATTAATATTATCAACAACCCAGCGGTTGTTTCAGTGGGATCGTGAGAGCCGGAACAAGAAACAACATTATTCCAGAGGATTCTGAAATAGTTGGCACAATTAGAACCTTTGACCCTGAGTTGAGGGCCGAAATATATGAAGAAATCAAGCAGATAGCGAAAGGTATAGCGGTTGGTTCAGGCACAGAAATTAGCGTAGAGTTTGATGTTGGTGGGTTTTACCCCGTCACGGTAAACGACCCACAGCTTTACGACTCAATGAAGAACTCTCTTGTTGAAGCCACAAAAGGACAATTTATTGAACAAAAAGACCCGGTTACAGGAGCTGAAGATTTTTCATACTTCTCTCAAGAGGTTCCTGGGCTTTACTTCTCGCTAGGGGTTAATAAAAAAGGCATTACTGGATTACAGCCAGGTAATCACTCACCATATTTTACCATTGATGACAACGCGCTTGATGAAGGATTAAAAACCCTTGTTTATCTGACCCTGGATTATCCTGAGACAGCAAAATGAAGAACAATAATGTCTGAGCAATACCTTATATATGGCGCTGAGCTTTCACCTTATTCTGTAAAGGTGAGGTCATACTTTAGGTATAAAGAAATTCCTCACAAATGGATTGTTCGCAATGCCACAACACAGAAAGATTTTGACAAGCTTGCAAAGATACAAGTTGTCCCCTTGGTGCTAACCCCTGAAGGCGAGGTATTACAAGACTCAACGCCTGTAATACAAAAGCTAGAACAGGTGTTTACTCAAAAAAGCATTACTCCTAAAGAACCAGACACTGCCTTTGTCAGCAGACTTATAGAAGAATATGCCGATGAGTGGGCGGTAAAACAAATGTTTCACTACCGCTGGCGATATTCCGATGACCAGAATTATGCTAGCCAGCGTTTTGGTGAGTTGTTCGTGCCAGGCTGGGCAAACAAAGTACCTCTTCTGAACACAACACTAAAAAAAGTCTTTGCCAGCATTTTTAAGAAAAGAATGAAGTCAAGATTATGGGTTATCGGTTCAAACAAAATAACCGAGGGAGCGATTGAAGAATCATTTTCGAATTTAATTAGTTTGCTAAACAAGCACCTAGAAACAAGAAAATATATTTTTGGACAAAGACCAGCATTAGCTGATTTCGCACTCTGGGGGCAGGTTTACAATGCTTGGACAGACGTTACAGGTAAAAAAATTATTGAAGCAGGCTTTCCCAATGTAAAAAGATGGATAGATAGAATGTTAGAGCCAAAAAAAGAAGGTGATTTTGAGCAATGGGCTTCCCTAGAGGACACATTGATGCCTATTTTGGTCTCAGAAGTTGCTCAAACTTTTCTGCCCTGGGTTGCCGCTAACAACAACGCCATTAAAAATGGAGATGATCATTTATCAATAACACTTAACAACAAGCCGTTCGAGCATAAAGTTACATCAGTTCAAAAATATCATGCCAAGTCATTCTCAGCTTTATTAGCTGAATATTCGGACATCCCAGACAAAAACAGATTAAACGAGACACTTAAAAAAGCAGGGATATTGAGTTTTTTAGAAGAGTAGAAAATGCAGCACTTAAAAATATATCAATCTTTATGGGCTATGGAGCAAAGGCACCCCACAAAAGAAGAACCCACCGATGAACATAACTTTAAAAAAATAAAAGACGCTGGCTTTAGTGGGGCCACCATTGATTTAGCCGCCCATGAGATTGGGGAATTTCAGAAGAAAAAACAGCATTTTATTGAGAATAATTTAGGCTGCATGGTCAATGCTTTTCCTTACTCTAAAGAAGATCTTGGTCCATTATTGAAGTTGGCTAAAGAGTTCGATGCTTGTTTTGTAAACATAATTGGCGGCGTTATGCCGATTGATTATAAAGATGCTATTCCCTTGGTTTATGATTGGATGGAAGAGGCCGATAAAGCAGGGGTTAAAATCTTATTTGAAACGCATAGGGACAGCTTATTAAACGATTTGTATTACACTCTTCAGCTAATTGAGGAGGTTCCTGAAATGAGACTAACCGCAGATTTGTCCACTTCGTGGTTGACAGAGAGATGTGGACACCAATAAGCGAGACAGATCAGGAATACATTTCAAGCATTCTTGATCGTTCAGATTGTTTTCAAGGTCGAGTAGCTTCTCGAGAACAAATACAAATTCAGTTAAGCTTTCCTCAACACCAAGTCTGGGTTGAGATTTTTAAAAAGTGGTGGTCAGAGGGAATCAAGAAGTGGCAAAAAAGAAATCCAGATGATGAAACCCTATATTTTCTCTGTGAGCTCGGCCCTCCAGGCTATGCCATTACCGATGCAAACCAGTTAGAACTTTCTGACCGCTGGGATGAGGCTTTAATAATAAAATCTTGGATCGAGTCAATTTGGAAAGACATAGAAAAGAAATGAATAAACCAGAATTTTCATACCCTGTTTTGCAGCATCCAGCACCCCAGCTTACAAAAAAACAAGCAGAGGAACTGTTTTCTAATTGGTTTGAGAAGGCTGTTTTTTTAAACCCTTGTCTAGCGAGAGGGATCAAAACTTTTTATTTAAAGATAAAAATGAAACAAGGTTTGTTTTAAAGGTTTCAAACTCAAAGGAATCTTTCGAGGTTCTTGATTGTCAAAACAAAGGTTTAGAGCATTTAGAGTCAAACACTACCCTGAATATCCCAAAAGTCATCCCAGACAAAAACAATCAAAGAATCAACCAGGTGGAAGCGAACAAGAACAAGCATTTTCTTAGGGTTGTCTCATATGTTGAAGGCATCCCTGTGGGCGATGCAAACGAACCAAAGAGCTCGAAAGCCTTATACAATAATATGGGCGCGTTTTTAGGGCTTTTAGGTAAGGGGTTGAGGGGCTTCTCACACAAAGGCTCTAACCACAAACTTTTGTGGGACGTAAAAGAAACAGAAAGCCTGTTTGATATACTTGAATTTATTGAGAATCAAGACAAAAGAAACCTGGCTCAAAAGACCCTGGAATATTTTTCGAAACACATAAGACCCAAGCTTGACCAAGTAAGGACACAAGTTATTCACAATGACATGAACCCAGACAACCTTTTAGTAAAAGCGAGCAACCCACAACTGGTTTCAGGCATCATTGATTTCGGCGATATGGTAAATACACCACTGGTTAATGATTTGGCTGTAGCCGCCGCTTACCAAACGGTTAAGCAAAAAGACTTATTTGTGGGCACTTGCGATTTATTAGCGGGCTATCAAGATGAATACCCTTTAACAGAAGCAGAGATATCATTATTACCAGCGTTGATTGTTAACCGCATTGCTATGTCTTTGGTTATTTCTGAGTGGAGAGCCTCAGAGCACCCAGAAAATCGAGAGTATATATTAGGCTCTGTCGAGAAAACTTGGACCGTGCTAAAAGATATCGTAAGAAGCGAATATGAGCACTCAGCGAAGGAACTAATCGACTACCTAAAAAAGACCTAAGAAAAAAACATGGATCTAAAAGATAGAAGGAACAAACATTTAGGCAACGCCGACAAGTTTTTTTACCAAGAGCCTCTGCATATAGTTAAAGGGGAGGATGTTTGGCTGGAAAGCTCTAGTGGTGAGCGATACTTGGATGTGTATAACAATGTTGCCCATATAGGACATTCCAACCCAATAGTTGTTGAGGCAATAGCAGCCCAGGCAGCCACTCTTAACACAAACACACGTTATATACATGAAAACATTATTGAGTTGGCAGAAGAGATAACAGCTACATTTAATAATGAGCTGGAGATTTGTTACTTTTGCTGTAGTGGCAGTGAGGCAAATGATCTGGCGTTGCAAATAGCAAGAGCACACACAGGACAAAATGGCTGCCTAGTTACCGAAAACGCATATCACGGAAATACCACAGCGGTGTTTCAAATGAGCCCAGAAGATTGTCCTCCTGAAAAAAAAGAAGAATGGATAGGTTTAGTTGGAGGACCAAAAAAGTATTTGCCGACAAAGAAAAACATATATCTGAAAGCCTTAAAACCGCAGAAAAAATTAAAAATAATGGGTCGGCACCAGCAGCCTTTATAGCAGACAACATCTTTAGTAGTGAGGGTATTTTTTCAATCCCAAAGGGTTACCTTAAAAATATGTACAGCCTAATCAGGTCCTTCAACGGGCTAGCTATTGCTGATGAGGTTCAGTCTGGTTTTGGACGAACTGGAAAATATATGTGGGGGTTTGAGCACGATAAAGTTGTTCCAGATATTGTTACTCTGGGTAAACCAATGGGAAATGGTCACCCCATAGCTGCTGTTGTGACAACTCGTGAAATAGCAAAATCATTTAACTCAAACCACGGTTATTTTAATACTTTTGGCGGAAATCCGGTCTCTGCCGCCGCGGGTTTAGCGGTCATAAGGTTTGTCAACAACAACAAACTGATAGAACACGCAGAAAGCGTGGGAAAGCACTTTAAAAAGGGGCTTAATTCAGTGGCAAGAAGGTTAAGTGTTATCCAAGAGGTTAGGGGCAGCGGTCTCTTTATCGGGGTTGAGCTAAAATCAAACAGGATAACCTCCAAAGCGATAGAAGGACTTTTATCAGAGGGCGTTTTAGTGGGCCAAACAGGGCCTCAAAACAACGTAATAAAACTTCGCCCGCCAATGACCTTTAAAAAAGAACACGCCGACCAAGTGATTAAAGCGATAGAAAAGGTTTTAAGTTAGTTTAGCTCGATCAGAACAGGCGTGTGGTCTGAGGGCTTTTCTTGACCTCTGGGTGTTTCATCAATATAACCTTTTACACAACTCTTTTTAAGCGCCTCAGAGATCAAAATTAAATCTATTCTTAGTCCCATTTTTCTCCTGTAAGCTGCCGCTCGATAGTCCCACCAACTAAATAAACCTTCTTCTTGTTCAAATAACCTAAAGCTGTCTGTAAAACCCAAATCCATGATTTTCTTAAGCCATTTTCTTTCGTCGTCGCTGCACAACACCTTGCCCTTCCATAGCTCGGGGTCATGGACATCTTTATCATCGGGCGCGATATTAAAATCTCCTAAAACCACTATTTTATTGTTGGTTTTAAGCTGTTGCTCTAGAAGGCTGAGAAGATTCTTTAACCACTTCATTTTATAGTTAAATTTGTCAGACCCAACAGTTTGTCCATTGGGAATATAAACATTAATCACTCGAATATCACCGTAGGTTGCAGAGATGACTCTGGTTTGCTCGTCTTTATAGCCATCTATGCCCTCAACGACATTTTCTGGTTTTGATTTTGCTAATAACGCCACACCGTTATAAGATTTTTGACCGTAGATTTTAGCCTGATACCCGATCTTCTCAATGGCCTCAAATGGAAACATATCATCCATAACTTTTGTTTCTTGCAAAGCTAAGACATCAGGCTGGCTTGTCTCAAGCCAACTTGTGACGTGCTCTAGTCTTGCCCTTACTCCGTTTACATTCCAGCTTGCTATTTTCATATTTATCTTAAGACACTAATTTTTTTGAATATAATAGTGAGTGTAATAAAAGTTTAAATTAAAAATAAATTATTAAAAGAACAATATGAAGGCCGAAATTTATGGTAAACCAGACTGCATACATTGTGAAAAAGCAAAATTTTTGTGCAAGCAAAAAGAAATAGAGTTCACCTACCAAGAGCTTGGCAAAGATTTTGAGATGGGCTTTATTTTGGAGAAATTTCCAGGAGCCAAAACTTTTCCACAAATTATTGTTGATGGCGAGCATGTAGGCGGCTACGATGATCTATCAGTTTTTCTTAAAGAATAAATAGTTATAAAGGAGAGAATAAATGAAAAAACTTATCTTAATCAGTTTTATGTTTTTAGTAGGAGGCTCAGCTTGGGCTGGTGGACATGAGCATGGACATGATCACGATGACGATTTGATTAGTAAGCAAGACTGCAAAGAAATGAAGCAAGGCATTGGCGAGCTTTTAGGAATTGCTGACTATTTTTGGAATCAGATTGAGAAAGCATCAGCAGGAGGAAAAGAGGCCGACACCGGAGATTATGAAGGCGCAGGCTTCTACTCTCAGCAAGCAGCAAATTATTCTGTTGTTTATGACGTGTGGTGTGATTAGTTTTTAGTTTTCTGGCTCTGAGCTTAATCGATCAATAATTTCTCTGGTTTTGGGGCGAATGCCGCGCCAAATATAAAAGGATTCAGCAGCTTGCTCAACCAACATACCCCAACCTTGGAGTGATTTTTTAGCTCCGTTTTCATCACACCATTTTTGAAAAACGGTTTCACCGTAGCTGTAATTAACGTCATAGCAAACAGAATTTTGTATTGCTACAGGGTTGATCTCAGGCAGAGCCCCTTCAAGGTGGGCAGAGGTCGTGTTAATCACAATATCAAAGTTTCTATTAATCACCCCTCCCTCCAGACAAGTGATATCCAACAAATGAATATATTGTTCTTTTAGGCTTATAGCATTCTCGATGGTTCGGTTCGAAAGTGAGAGTTGCTGAGCACTATTCGCAACCAACTGAGGAATAATACTTTGTGCCGTACCACCTGATCCAACGATTAAGATCGACTTGTCTTCGATTACAACCTCGTTGCTTTTTAAGTCTTCTATTAAACCCATGCCATCCGTGCTTTCTCCAGATATTCTGCCGTCTTCAGAAAAGCTTAGTGTGTTAACCGCGCCACATTCTTTGGCGTTGCTGCTTAAATTGTCGCTCATAGAAAAGGCTTGTTTTTTAAACGGCAGAGTTACATTTAAACCCTTCCCCCCTTTAGTGAAAAAACTCTCTACGTGTTCTTCAAAGGATTTTTCATCAGCTTCTAGTTTTTTATAGACTATCTCATGACCCAGTTGTTCTGCGAACAGGTGATGAATTGTTGGTGACCTGCTATGAGCTATGGGGCTGCCTATTACTGCGTAGTTATCCATTCTATTTTAGGAACCACTTGTAAATATACAGCATTGTTATTCTCTAATTTCCTGGCCAGTTAAAATGTTCACAATAGTTGATGGCCTGCTAAAGGAACCGCATTCACCCTCAATAATATAATCTAAATCAGAGGACATTTCTAAAGACACGTCTTCGGTCTTTCTTAATGGTTCTTGTCCATGATAGTTAGCACTGGTCGAGACTATTGGGAAGTTTAAGGCTTCAGTCAGCGTTGCTATTATTTTTGTGCTTACAAAACGAAAGGCTAAGGCGTTGTGTTTGCCAGTAATCCAGTAAGGAGCTTTTTCAGTAACAGGAATTAAATAAGTTGTGGGCCTTTTTGTTTTACTAAAGATTTGCTCTCTATGCCGATCTGTAACGGTTATCCATGATTTGAGTCCTGTTATATTTGAACCTATTAAAATAAGCCCCATATCAACAGACCTCTGTTTTATTTTTAACAATCTTTTGACTGCTGACTCATTTCTAGGATCGCACCCAAGCCCAAAGCAAGATTCAGTGGGGTAAGCAATAACGCCTCCATCAAGCAGGATAGATCTTAATTCTTCGAGGCTTTCGATTTTTTTGCCCTTCTTTTTTTAGCGGGTGCCTTATCAAGCAACTCAAGACACTCACTTAATTCCATGTCTTCTGGCGTTTTATCTTTGGGCACGGAGGCGTTCTTTTTACCATTAGTGATATAAGGACCCCATCGACCATCAACAATTTTTACTGGCGAGTCGTCAAAAGTTTTAATTGCTCCTGAGCCTTTATTGTTTCCTATTGAAGCGAGTGCCTCATCTAGATCCATAGTAAAGGGATCAGCACCTTTTCTAGCTCTAAAGTTTTTACCGCCTCTTTTTAGGTAGGGTCCATATGGGCCTATAGTAACCAAGATGCTTTCTCCAGACTCAGGGTCTTTGCCAAGTTCTTTTGGCAAGCTTAGGTATTCTAAAGCCCTATCTAATGTTAGGTCTTCTAGGTTTTCTGATGGCAGTACACCTATATATCTAGGCTTGTTGCCATTGTCTTTTGTGCCCAATTGAATTGTTGGGCCATATCTCGCTACTCTAGCAATTATAGGCTCACCTGATTCAGGGTGATGACCTAAAACATTGTCTTCTTGTTTTTCAAAAAGGGCACAAGCATCTTCTAGAGTAATAGCAAACAAAGACTGACCCTCTTTTAAGGAAGCCCACTCCAGTTTATCGTCAGCATCAATATCACCAATTTGAACTGCTGGACCATTTTTTGTCATCCTAGCAAACATTGGTTTTTCAGATTCAGGGTGTTGTCCCAAAGGACGTTGTGGGTTTACATCTTTTCTTGTAACGGTTGCGCTTACTTTATCGATCCCCTCTATTAGCGGTTGCCAAAACTGATCCAAAACCTCTGTTTTTGTTTTTGTGCCACTAGAGATTGCATCCAGATTGTCTTCCATTTTGGATGTAAATTCATCATTTACATACTCGGAAAAGCTTGTGTTCAAAAAGTTGCTGACAAGCCTTCCCATATCTGAAGGCTGATAGCGTTTTTGCTTAAGAATCACATACTCTCTTTCAGTAAGCTTTGATAAAATTTCTGCATAAGTTGATGGTCTGCCTATACCTTTCTCCTCAAGGGCTTTAATCATGCTCGCATCGTTGTATCTGGGTGGCGGATCAGTAAAGTGCTGCTCTGTTTTTATGCCTGTAAGTTCCACCGTGTCATTTTCTTGGATATCTGGAGGCGGATTGTCTGTTACCTGCTCATTGGTTGCTTTGAGGTAGCCAGGGAAAACAAGCTCTTGATCTGAAAACGTAAACACAGCCAGGTCTTGGTCATTACTAGGCCTAAATTCGACCGTGGTTCTCTCAAACAAAGCATCTTTCATTTGAGAGGCAATTGTTCTTTGCCAAATAAGCGTATATAACTTATGTTCGTCTGTGTTAAGCATATTGTTGGTTTGCTCAGGGGTTAGCGAAATATCGACAGGGGTAATGGCACCATGTGCTTCTTGGGTATTTTTTGCTTCTTTTTTGTTTTTAAAATATCTTTTTTCAAGATAATCATTCCCATAGAGCTCAATAACTTTCTCTCTTATGCTTGGGACTTTTCCTTCATCAATTTCTATAGAATCTGTCCTTATGTAGGTTATTAAACCGCCGCCCTCTCTCGCATAAAGAGATTGTGCTATTTGCATCGTTCTTTTTGGAGTAAAGCCAAACTTATTTGAAGCTTGTTGTTGAAGCACCGAGGTTCTTAGAGGCGACTTAGGCGATCGTTTAATCTTCTTTTTCTCAATCTTTTTTGCCAACATTTTGCCATCTGAGGCTAGCTGTATCTCATTAATTTTTTCATCAACCATTGGTTGAGATGTGAAGGTGAATTTCTTTACTGGTTCCTCACCAATTTTTGACAGCTTTGCTTCAAAAACATTTGTAGATCGAAGCTCTGCTGAAATTGACCAATATTCTTCAGGAACAAAAGACTCTATTTCACGTTCTCTTTCTACGACCATTCTAAGTGCTGGGCTTTGAACCCTGCCTGCAGAATGGTTATTGCTAGGAAACAACCTCCAAAGAAGAGGTGATAGCGTAAAACCAAAATGTCTATCGAGAGCTCTCCTGGTTTCTTGAGAGAGCACTAAGTCCATTGCTATCTCTCCAGGGTTAGCTATGGCTTGATTGACTGCTTTTTTGCTAATTTCATAAAAGACAGCACGACTAATTTTCCTTTTATTATCGGCGGCCTTATTTTTAGGAGTTAGTATATCTGCTACATGCCAAGCTATGGCCTCTCCTTCCCTGTCAGGATCTGTTGCTAGAATGACTTCATCACACTTTTTCGCTGAAGACTTTATCTTTTTCACAGCATCTTCTTTTCCTGGGCTGATGATGTAGCTCATTGAGTAATTATTTTCAGGATCTATAGCGTTTTTCTTTGGAAGTTCTCTGATATGCCCAATAGTAGGAAGTACTTGGTATTCATCACCCAAATACTTTTCTATCGTTTTTGCCTTCGCAGGCGATTCAACTATTACAAGTTTGCTCATAATTACAGCTTCTTATTAGGACAACTATGCCCAGAGGCACTGATTATAAATACAAAAGATTGATTAATTCAACGTTTTTGGCTTATCTATTGAGTCTTCTCCACCATATGCATGGAGTCTTACCTCGATAGAGGGCTCTTGAAATAGCATCAGAATGCTCAGCGCTTTTACTACCTCTATATCCATTGGCTCAAAACCAATTGAAGTTAGTTTATCGATTAACAGCTCTCTTTTCTGGGGAGTCAACAAACCGAATTTTTCTAATCTTGTAATATAGTTTTGACACTCTTCGTCTAGAAGAGCTTTTTCTTCAGCTGCAAAGATCCTTGTTGAAAGCTTATGGGGACTAACAATTTTTGTTTTGTTAGGCGAGTCTTTGAAAATTTCTACCCAGTCCATAGCATGATCAATGGCGTTTTCCTCAAAGCCAGCCCCTAATAGGTGCTTTCTTATTTCAAAATTACTTCCAGACTCTCTATCAGGGTCTTCAGAGTAGTACTCGAAAAGATAAAGCAGTATGTCTAGGAAGTCTTCTTTTAAGTTTTGATTCATTTGATAAAAGAAATAGTTTATACGTTGAGGATGTATCAAAACCCGAACAAGGTCAAACTCTTTTTTTTAAGGTAATTTTCTATGGAAAGCAGATGTTTTGGAAAAAAACAACAACATCGTGATATTATATTTCTCCGCAATTTTTATGGCTGGTTAAAGGAATGACACTAGGTATGATAAAAGATATGGAGTTACTACAGTTTCCAGACGAAAGGCTAAGGAGGGTTTCTGAGCCCGTAGAAAGTTTTGATGAAGAAATAAAGCTTTTATCAAAAGAAATGTTAAAAATTATGTACCAATCCAAAGGTATTGGCCTTGCTGCGCCACAAGTAAACAAAACAATTAGGATGATTGTTATTGATGTGAGCGAAAAACGAAACGAGCCAATGGTTTTTGTAAACCCTAGGTTGGAAAAGGTTTCAGGAAATGTTGATAGTAGCGAAGGCTGTCTTTCAGTTCCAGAAATAAGGACTACCGTCCAAAGATACAAACAGGTAGAGCTACACGCACAAAATATCGATGGCTCAGAAATCAGGATGGAGGCAGATGATTTACTATCGATTTGTATCCAACATGAGATTGATCATCTAGATGGAAAGCTTTTTATTGATTATGTTCCAAATGTAAAGCTCCAAAGACTTAGAAAAAAGATAGCTAAACAGAAAAAACTATCTTCCGAAAAGCCACAGGGAACCAGTGTAAGCATAGTTTGAGTTAGGGTTAACCAATGATTTCAGATAAAACCATAGTATTTGCGGGCTCTTCACTCTTCTCTTTGCCAATTTTGCAAGCGACAGTTGATCTTGGCTTTCAGTCAACGATAGTTCTTACCCAGCCACCAAAAAAACAAGGAAGAGGCCTAGAAAAGAGACCTAACCCAACAATGGAACTAGCTGAAAAACTAGATCTTGAGACAATAACTATCGAAAACTTTAACGATGAGCAAACTAAAAAAATATTTAACTCTTTGTCACCCGATGTTTTTTTATCAGCAGCATACGGCAAGCTAATACCTAATTGGTTCTTCGAGCTTTTTAGTTCAGAAGTTTTAAATGTTCACCCTTCACTATTGCCCACATGGAGAGGCGCCTCACCAATACAATCTGCAATACTCAATGGCGACAAAGTTACAGGCATATCCATTATGAGGATGACAACACAAATTGATGAAGGACCTGTTTTTTTGTCGGAAAAAATAAATATCGACAAAAACGATACTTCGACAAGCCTTTCTGAAAAGCTATCAAAATTAGCCGGGAAAATAATAAAAAAGTCATTAGAACAAATACTATCCGGTGAAATACAAGCTCAGGAACAAAAGCATGACAACGCAACCTTTTCAAAAAAAATACAAAAATCTGACGGTAGAGTTGCTTGGGAAAATACAGCAGAATCCATAGACAGAAAAGTTAAGGCTTATAACCCTTGGCCAATAGCGTTTACTCATCTTGGGGAACAATATCTTAGGATTTGGGACACAGATTTGTCCGCAGACATTAACAACTATAACAAACCAGGCGCAGTGATAGAGCATAATCAAGAAGGTGTGTTGGTTTCAACAGGCAAGGGAAACCTGCTAATAAAAAAAATTCAACTGGCCGGAAAAGACTCTATGGACGCCTCAGCTTTTGCAAGGGGCGTTAATCTAAAAGACAAAATTTTTCATTAAACAATGCTTAGTTTTAGAAAATTTTTTCATGTCAGTATAGCTTTCTTCGCTCTGACAAGCGTTATAGCCATAAAGGCAGAAGGAAGCGGTTCGTCTTATATAGATAATGGGGTTTATTATAGCGACATAGAAATACCAATTAACTTCGAAAAGGAACAAATTAAAGCACTTGAGTCTGGCATCATTTTTAACCTAGAGCTTAACCTTAAAATTGTGGACATTAGAAACTGGCGTTTAGATAGAGATATTGGAGAGTTAACCCAAGTCTATGCAATAGAGTTTAACGCCTTTACTCGTCGTTACACAGTTTCAAACAAGAACACTGGGAGGCAAGCTTCTATGGCCATGATACGAGAGGTTAGCGAGTATTTAAGCGCAATAAAAAAGTTACCACTTGTTGACGATTCTTTGTTAGACCTTGATGCTGATTACACTGTAATCTTAGATTCTAGGCTCAGGGCACAAGGAATGTCTCCGTGGATGAAAACAATCTCATTTTGGAGAGAAAGTCTTGACTCAGATTTGGAGCAAATTCAATGGCAACTATTCAGATAAAAGCTAAAACAACAAAAAGAATAATATTTTCTCTTATATTCTTAAGCGCGGGCTCTCTTCTGGCACTGATGTTTGCTGCAGACAATCCCAATGAGCTAAACAGAATGCAATCATCTCTTTTGGTATTGAACATACTCTCTTTTATAGTTTTTCTTATCATTGTGGCCTTAAGCGCTAAGAACCTCTTAAATGATTATAGAAAAAACAAACTAGGAGCGAAACTAAGACTAAGAATGGCATTAGCTTTTAGTGGGCTAGCAGTTATCCCTGCTGTGGTACTTTTCTTTTTTGCGATAAACTTTATGAACAAAGGTATCAGCGTTTGGTCGGACGCTGATGTCGAACAAGGGTTAAACAATGCATTAATGCTCGGCAGATCAGCCCTGGACGAAAAAATACAACAAGGGTTGTTTGAAACCACAAACATCGCTCTTCAACTTCAAGGAATTGAAAACATTGATCTTCAACTAAGGGAGTTAGTTCAAAAATCTAAAGCAGAGCAATTGGTTATATTAGACTCGGATATACAGGTCCTTGCTTCTGGATCAGACCAAATCAGCAGGGTTAGCACAAGAATTCCAACACTTCTAGAGATTGAGCAAGCCAACCTAAAACAATCTTGGACAAGCCTGGATTCAAGCCCAGACGGCTCTTATCTAATTCGAGTATTGGTTCCTGTTCTGAGTTTTTCATCAAACCAGAAACCACTTTATTTACAGGCCTTTTTCAGTGTTGATCCAAAATTAAGCATGATGGCTGACTCAGTAGAGGAAACATACGCTCGCTACGGTAGATTAAACTTCATGAAGGATCCAATACAATATAGTTATATTCTAACCTTAGCTATTGTTGTGCTTTTAGCATTATTGTTAGCAATTTATGGCTCTATTGAGTTTGCAGATAGACTCGTTAAACCTATTGAATCCCTTGAGAAAGAAGCTGAATCTATGATTAAAAACCCAAGATTTGCTGACAACAATAATTCTTCAGATGAAATTACAACGCTTGTTAACTCCTTTATGAAGGCACAAAAAGAGGCGGCATGGAGCGATGTTGCTAGAAGAATGGCTCACGAGATAAACAATCCATTAACACCAATTCAATTATCAGCCGAAAGAATTAAAAAAAGATTCTCAACCTCTACAGGCGAGGACCTAAATTTCATTACCACCTCCACAGACACAATAGTAAACCAAGTAGAAGTTTTAAGAGAAATGGTCAATGCGTTTGGAAAATTTGCAGAACAACCGAAATTAAAAACAGAAAGAATAAATATGCCTAAAATAATTGACGAAGCTATAGGTTTGTATTCAAAAGATCACAAGGCTATAAAATTCTCTTCAAAATATACTGACGAGACTTTTATTCATGGGGATGAAAAAAAACTTAGACAAATACTTAATAATTTATTAAAAAATTCAATCGATGCTTTGGCTAATATTGAAAAGCCTAGAATAACTGTTGCTACAAAGGATATTCAAATCAACAAGATAGACTTCTTAGAGCTGTCAATAGAAGATAACGGTATTGGTTTTAGCGAGGAAACTGTCAGCAAAGCATTTGAACCTTACGTATCAACAAAACCAAAAGGGAAGGGGTTAGGCTTAGCTATTGTGAAGAACATTGTTGATGAGCACCAAGGCCATATTGCAATTAAGAATAACCCAGAAGGAGCGAGCGTAATAATTACGATTCCTGTAAAGGAACACAAAACAAAACTTATAGATGAACACAAAACAAAAATTAATTATGGTTGTTGATGATGAGTCTGAAATCAGAAACATCATTAAAGAAATTCTAATAGAAGAAGGCTATACAACACTAACAGCAGCATCTGCAGAAGACGCGAATAGGCTTCTAGTAGAGCATAGGCCAGACTTAGTTTTCCTCGATATTTGGATGCCAGATCAGGATGGTATTGAGCTATTAAAAGAATGGTCTTTAGATCAAACAAAAAATTTTCCAGTAATCATGATATCAGGACACGCAACCATAGAAACAGCAATAGAGGCAACAAAGCTCGGAGCGACAGACTTTATAGAAAAACCAATTTCTATAGAGAAATTATTTAATACAATCGATTCTGTTTTTTTAGAAGAAGCTCAAGAAGAAGACATCCTTACCTATATAATCAAACAAAACAAAAAATTCTCTGATATTTTCAAGGCAACTATTGCCGAAGAAATAAACCAAACGATGGTCTTCTTATTAGGAGAAGACGGCACAGAAAAAGAAGGCTGGGCTAAATACTTACACTTCAGAAAACATAGAAACTACACAAACTTTTATGTTATGCAACTAAACCTTCTTGCTGTGGACCACAAAGAACCAAATAATTTCTTTGACGAGCTTGACGCTAGCCTTAATAAGTTAAACGAAGCTGAAATATTTATTAAAGGGAATTCATTTGTTAGATGCTTCCTTTCAAGATGAAGCAATAAAAGCTATTAAAAATAATAAAAATAAAGGGTTAAGTTTTTATATAAGCTTAAATGACGAAGAAATGATGAGCAGATTTTCTTTTGTACAATCTCAGTCTGTCAATATACCTCCACTAAGAAGGTACCTCCACGATGTACCTGAATTACTCGATCTTTGTGTTGAATATTTCAACAAAAAAGAAGACCTGGCCTACAGAAGGTTTAGTTTGGCAGCACAAAACATGCTCACCAAGTATCCTTGGCCGGGAAATCTAAAACAACTCATTGACATGGTTCATGCTTTATTGGCCAGAAAAGACAAAGAGATTATAAATGTGGAGGAAATTGAGGAAACGCTTACACTTCAAGGGCCGAAAGGAAATTTACTGATAGAAAGCAATATTATGACCCTCAATATGAAAGAAGCTAGACGACAGTTTGAAAGGGCTTTTCTAGTAAGACAACTAGAGTTAGTGGGGGAAAAATCAGCGAGTTATCACGTCGAGTAGAGATGGAGAGGACAAATCTTTATAGAAAGCTTCAATCACTAGGGATTGAATACAAAAAGAAAAAATAATAGATTACATCTTAGAGGGAGCTGAGACCCCAAGAAGGCTCAAACCATCCTTTTATAACAATTGAAACAGAACGCAATAAAATAACTCTTGCGTTTCGCGTTTCATCCTCATCGATCACAAACTTCTGTTTGCCATAGTAAGAATGAAATAATTGAGCAATATCTTTTAAGTAGTTGGAAAGCTTATTGACAGCTCTCTTTCTCTGCTGAGGTTTTTATAATATCAGGATATTTTTGAAGCATGGTTATAAGCTCAGACTCATGCTTACTATCAAGGGACCCGATATTTTTTATACCTAAGTCGTGATCATTTTTATAGCCTTTTTTTTCTATTTCTTTCATCACACTACAAATTCTTGCATTGGCATATTGAATATAATAAACAGGGTTTAGGTTGCTTTGTTCTTTTGCTAGCTCCAGGTCAAAATCTAGGTGTTGGTCATATGATCTGCTCACATAAATAAACCTTGCTGCATCGATACCCACTTCTTCATAGAGCTCCCTCATTGGAATGAACTCCCCAGATCTTGTGGACATTTGTACCTTCTTTTTTCCCCTATAAAGAGTTACAAACTGCATTAAAACTATTTCTAGGTCCTCAGGATTATAATCCATAGAAGCAAGACCGCCTCTCAATCTGTTTATATAGCCATGATGGTCTGATCCAAGAATATTTATTAATTTGTCAAAGCCCCTCTCTTTTTTATCAGCGTGGTAAGCAATATCAGAAGCAAAATAAGTGCTTCTCCCGTCATCTCTTAAGACAACCCTATCCTTGTCATCACCATAGGCAGTGGTGTTTAACCAGGTGGCGCCATCTTTATTAAACAAAGCTTTTTTTGTCTTTAGTTTTTTTAAGGCCATATCAATTTTAGAATGATTGATCATAGTTTTTTCTGAGAACCAATGATCAAACTCCACACCAAAACTACTTAAATCTGACTTAATTATTTTTATCATTTTGTCTACAACGGAGGCCGTAACTTCTTCAAAAATAGATTCACCAACAGAATCTTTAATTATTGAAATAAGAGCGTCTGCCTCACGATCTTCATCAGCTTCTTTAACCTTCAAACCTGGAATCGAGAGCTTATTGATTTCAGCAATAGCTTGCTTGGGAATAACCTCTGTAAGGTTACTAATATAAGATCCTTGGTAGCAAGCAGCTGGGACCGTTAATAAAGATTCTTTTTTATTTATCAAGGCCAGCAAAACACTCAAAACAAGAATATCAATTTGCCTTCCTGAGTCATTGATATAGTATTCGCAGCTTACAGTGTGGCCCGCTTTCCTTAGGATTTTTGCCAGAGAGTCGCCATAGGCAGCATGTCTACCATGCCCAACATGAAGAGGCCCTGTTGGGTTTGAGGAAACAAACTCAAGAAGAATAGAATCCTCTGAATTAGTTGGAAAGGAGCCATAGTTGTTCTCCTGTTCTAGGATAGACGTTAACAGATCGGCTTTTGTTCTGTCATCCACAAAAAAATTTATAAAACCTGGTGGGGCGACTTCAATTTTTGTGAGCCACTTTGGACGCTCTATCGTCCTGCTTATAATTTCAGCAACCTTAAGCGGCTTTATGTTAGCTTTGCCACTAATTTTTAGTGCAATATTTGATGAAAAATCTCCATGGTCTGATTGAGTGGATTGGCTAATCTCTATTTCAAAAGTATTGATTAAATCTTCTTCAATAAGATCACCTTCTTTTATGGACGAGCGTATTATTTTTTTTAGTTTGTCTTTCATTTTCTAAGTTAGGACATATCCAAAGGATCTATATCAAGTTGCCATTTGATCATCTTATTAATAACATTTTTTTCTAAAAACAGATCAACTTTATTAATCGTGTTGTGAAGTTTCTTTTTGTTTGTATCCAATAGTAATATTTGACCCCTGTATTTTCCTAGCTTTCTTTCTATAGGCGAGGAAACAGGACCTAAAACTATAGTTGTATTATTTGGTATAGCGTTACAAAAACCAGCTATTTTAGACAAAAAGTTAAACACCCTTTTTTTGTTTATAGACTCTGCTCTTATTAAAACGGCGCCATTGTATGGAGGCCATCGCCCCCTTCTTTCCAGAATTGCATTTGAATAAAATGACAAATAATCTTTGGTTATGATTTCTTTAAGCAAAAAATTATCAGGATTATTTGTTTGAATCACCACCAACCCTCTTTCATTTCTTCTGCCTGCTCGACCCGACGCTTGAAAAAAATGCTGGGCAAAACGCTCTCCACTTCTAAAATCACTTCCGAATATACCTTGATCTGCATTTACTATCGCAACCATTGATAGGTTTGCGAAGTCATGTCCTTTGGTTAACATTTGTGTTCCTACAAGGATTTTAGCCTTGCCACTTCGTGCTAGATTAAAAACTTCTTCCCTTCTTTTTATAGAGCGTGTTGAGTCTCGATCAATCCTGAGGACAGTTTCTTTAGGAAACTCTTCTTTCAAGCATTCTTCAATCTTTTGTGTGCCTTTTCCGATAACAATGTTTTCAGCTTCGCAGAGATTACAGGAATCAGAAACCTTTTTTTCAAAAGCACAATGATGACATCTTAGAAGCATACGTTGTTTATATAAAACCAAGCTGCTATCACATTTGGGGCATTCCTCTATGTGTCCACACTCACTACACATGGTTAAAGGGGCGTAACCCCTTCTGTTTAAGTAAATTAAGACTTGCTTGTCTTTTTTAAGTTGGGTTTTTATGTCATTAATCAGCGGTTGAGCTAGCCTTTATTTGTTTGATGAATACGTAGATCAATAACTTTTGTCTTCGGAGGGGGTGTAGAGAAGACCCTTTTTTTCATTTCAACGGAAACATACTTTTTATTATTCACGTTGTGCAGAGACTCAAAAGACGGCGTAGCTGATCCTAAAACTAAACTAGACCCATGTTCTTTCGACTTAACTACTGCGAGATCTCTTGCTGAATACATCAGACCTGTTTGTTGTTTATAGGATTGGTCATGTTCCTCATCGACTACCACTATCCCAAGCGATGCAAAGGGGGTAAAAATAGCTGATCTCGTTCCAACTACCAGTTGAACTTTACCTTCTTTTGCGCCAAGCCATATTTCTGCTCTTTTTTTCGCGCTTGTTCCAGAGTGTATAATTTTTACCATGTCACCAAATCGGTCAGTTAAGACAAATGAAATTTGAGGGGTTAATCCAATTTCAGGAACCAAAAACAGAGCTTGATTGCCTTTTGATAGCTCGCTTTCTATTAGCCTCATATATATTTCAGTCTTCCCACTTCCTGTGATCCCATTAAGTAAAACAACATCATTCATTTTCAAATGTGTTTTACATTGAGCTAAAGCAGTCTTTTGGGTTTTGGTTAGAGTTTTTCTTTTTTCCTTAAGTGAGCTAAATAAAGAGCTTTCTATTTCTTTTGGGTATTTCGACTTTTCTAAGATATTTTGGGACAGCCCCAGCATATATATTTCCAATTGGATAATGATAATATTTTGAGCACCAATCTATTATTGCTCTGGTTTTTTTATCAATTATTGGCTCTTTATCAAGAATCTCTATAAAAGGCTTTAACTTAGAGCTCTCCACACTAGAGTTTTTGCTCATAGAATGGATAAATCCTAGCCTTGTCTTTTTTCCAAACGGAACTAAAATACGCTGGCCAATTTTCGGTTTTACTTCAGATGCTGGATTGATTTTGTAGTCAAAAAGAGTTTTAACAGGAGCTTGGATAGCGACATTTAAGAAGGTTTTATTCAATACCCTAAAGAGACTTTATGCCCTCACTTACCCTGTCTAAACCAGCAGATAAATAAGTAGCTTCCGAGCCTATGCCAAACCGCAAGTAACCATCCATACCATAACAATCACCCGGTACTATCAAAACACTTTGTTCAGTTCTAAGTTTGTGTGCAAGCTCCATGCTATTAATATCCATTTTGTATCCAACAAAGGCCATTCCACCCGCCCTTGGCGGTACAAATGTAAATAAGCCAGCATGGTTATCGAGCCATGACTGGAATAATTGCAAATTCTCTTTCAACATCTTGCTTGATCTTGATAAAACCTTTCCCCTGGATGATTTAGCCATTATCTTTATTGCTATTTCTTGAGATAGAACTGAAGCGCAAATTGACGAATAGTCCTTGTGCGCCCATATTTCCTCAATTAGTTCTTCGTTGGCCACTAACCAACCAATCCTTAAACCAGGGTGTGCAAAAGATTTAGATAAACCACAACTAACAATTGCTTTTTCATAAAATTCTATAAAGCTTTTTGTTTCATTCCCTTCAAGCTCTGATCCTCTGTATACCTCATCAGAGTGCACATAAGCATCATTGGATCTCGCAATATCTGCAATAGCAGACATTTCATCATCGGTCATCACAGATCCTGTTGGGTTGTTGGGGTTACATATTGATATAAGTTTGGTTTTAGGTGTGACAAGGTTTTTTAATTCATCAAGATCAAGGTGCCAGTCCAGCTCTTCTCTTAGGTTTATTGTCTTTATTTCAGCCCCAAAGTTTTTTGCTAAGCCAGGTATTTGCATATAGTTGGGCAAAGCTAGGACCACTTCATCACCTGGTTTAATTAATGCCCAAGCCATAACAAAATTAGCTTCAGCAGAACCGTTGGTTAGAAGTATGTTTGATTCGTTTGTTTTTGGGTACCAGTCTTTAATAACCTCAAGTAAGCGAGGATCTCCTTGAGTATAACCATAGTGGATTTCCATAGATAAAAATTTTTCAATTTCGCTTTCATCCAATAAGTCTTTTATGGACATTGGGTGATTACCGCTATCGCTTAGATTAAAATCCACCTCATTTTCATAGATGGATTGAAACCGTTCCATTTCAAATCTTACAAACATAGTCATGAGAATAACATACTCTGAAAGCTGGGATAACCGTCTTTATTTATAGTTCTTTAATCGATTGCACAAGATCAGATGCAACAGCCTTACCATCGCCATAAAGCATTTTAGTGTTATCTAAAAAGAACAAACTATTTTCTATTCCAGAAAAGCCCGCGCCTTGACCTCTTTTGACCACGATAACATTAGAAGAGTAGTCAGCATCTAGAATTGGCATGCCATAAATTGGGCTTGAAGGATCTGTTCTGGCCACAGGATTAACCACATCGTTTGCTCCAATCACTAGCGCTACATCACAACTCTTAAATTCTTGATTGATCTCATCGGCATCAAAAATGAAATCATAAGGCACACCCGCTTCTGCTAGCAAAACATTCATGTGCCCAGGCATTCTTCCTGCTACAGGGTGAATTGCAAACTTTACTTCTACGCCTCTTTCCATCAATAGTTGACAAAATTCCCAAACCTTTTGCTGAGCTTGGGCAACAGCCATTCCATAACCAGGAATGACAATAACTTTTTGTGCAAAAGCCATCATGATGCTGGCATCACTAGCTTCAATGGGCTTCATTTCTCCTTTTGTGCCGTCAGAGGATTCACTGGTAGAGGTATCCCCAAAACCACTAAATAAAACATTAGCAAGTGAGCGGTTCATGGCCTTTGCCATTAATTGGGTTAACAATGTACCAGCCGCCCCGACCACTGTGCCAGCAATTATCATAGAATAGTTTTGTAATACGTAACCCTCAAAACCAACAGCCAGTCCTGTTAAAGCGTTATACAGGGAAATTACCACAGGCATGTCTGCTCCACCAATAGGTAAGGTCATTGTTATGCCTAAAACCAAAGCAACAATAAATATAATCATCACAGGATTATTGATGTAGCCCAGCTCAAAAATTATAAATATAGAGACAATGGATATGACCAACAAGATAATCAGGTTCAATAAATTTTGACCCTTAAACCTAAATGATCCCTTGATTAGACCTTGTAACTTTCCAAACGCAATCAAACTTCCGGAAAAAGATATTGACCCTATGACACCCCCAATGAGAGCTAAAGTTACCACGCTTACATGAAGATCATGATCTTTGAATAATTCTACAGCTGCAATCGCTGCTGCTGCACCACCTCCCATTCCATTATAGAGGGCAATCATCTGGGGCATATCTGTCATCTCAACTTTTTTAGCCGTGATTCCAGCAATTAAACTTCCCAAGAAGAGAGCAGCACCGATAAGTAAAAAGTTTTCAAGCCCAGGGTAAAAGAAAGTGACCACTGTCGCCAAAAGCATTCCTGCGCCTGCCAATAAGATGCCTGCTCTAGCGGTTGTTGGAGAGCTCATTCTTTTTAGGCCAATAACAAAAGCTATGGCTGCAATTACATAAGAGCTTTGGATAATTATTTCAACACTAGTCATTTTCTTTGCTTGATTTAAACATTTCTAACATTCGTTCTGTTACTACGTAACCACCAACTGCATTTCCCGAAGCAAGTAAAACACCAATAAAACCAATAGTTTTTTCAAGAGTCGTATCGGCGAAACCTAGGGCAATAATGGCACCAACCAGAACTATCCCATGAATAAAATTAGAGCCTGACATCAAGGGCGTATGAAGTATCACTGGGACTTTAGAGATCACCTCGTAACCGGTAAAGGCAGCGAGAACGAAAATATAAATTGCAATAAAGGTTTCCATTGTTTATTTATTTACCATTAGGGCTAAACGTAACCTTGCCATTGTTGGTTAGATTAGAGCCTGTAAAAATTTCATCATCCCAGTCAATCTCAAGACCATTTTCGCCGATAGCAGGAAACAAGAAGTTCGCTAGATTTTTAGAATAAAGTTCACTGGCATGTTTTGGCATCGTTGCTGCCAAATTTGTTGGTCCACAAACAAGAACTCCTTCAAAATCAATAGTTTCATCCGCTTTAGTTACTTCACAATTACCGCCTGAAACTGCACCTAAGTCAATAATTACTGATCCTGGCATCATTTTACTAACAGTGGCTTTATCTATAAGTTTGGGAGCTGGCTTACCTGGAACAGCAGCGGTGGTTATAACCACATCTGATTGACCTATATTCTCAACTAAAATTTCCTTTTGTTTTTTCAATTCTTCCTTTGTTAGCTCTCTAGCATAACCCCCATCACCTTCTGCAGAGACTCCAGTATCTAAAAATGTAGCACCCAATGATTCAATCTGTTCTTTCGTGCTGCTCCTAACATCAAAGGCTAACACTCTTGAGCCCAGACGTTTCGCTGTGGCGATAGCCTGCAACCCTGCTACGCCGGCGCCTATAACTAAAACCTGCGACGGTCGAACAGTTCCAGCAGCAGTTGTTAGCATTGGAAAGAATTTATTGGAATGATTAGCAGCGAGAACCACAGCCTTATAACCAGCTATAGATGCTTGTGAAGATAGCGCATCCATTGATTGTGCTCTTGATATTCTTGGAATTAGCTCTACTGAAAATGAGACCAGGTTCTGTTTTGCCATTTGTTTAATTAGGCTCTCATTATCAAAGGGGTTCATAAACCCAATGACAATGGTGTTCTCTTTCAATGATGTTATGTCTTTATCGTTAGGAGGGTTTACTGTTAGGAGAATATTGCAGCCACTTAACACATCTTGCCTTGATTCTTGAAAAGCACAAACCTTAGGGTAATTATTATCATTATAGCCTGCTGATCTTCCAGCATTTTTTTCAATGAGAAACTCTGCACCACTCGCAGCTAATTTTTTAGCAATTTCTGGGACGACAGCAACCCTAGTTTCGTTGTTCGCCGTTTCTTTGATGATACCAATTTTTATAGCCATAAAGAAAAGTTAGAAAATATATTCTTTCAACCTATTTAATCGTCAGAGAGACTAACATGATTAGAAAAAAACCAAGAAAAAAAAGACCATATTTAAATTATTTTTCATGTAAAAATTGTTTAATATTATCCATACAAAATAAAAACATTCTTATATGAGCAATTATCATCAAACACTTAGAGTAGACACTACAGGCCTCCCTCTGGAGTGGGTTGACTATAAAGAGGCAGCAAAGCTTTATGCTGTTGATCAAGTGGTTTACACCTTGGGGAACAATTTATACACAATTTATGGTGGAATAAACGCAGTCTCTGGTGAGAGAAGCTCAATAACAGTTAACTCGATAATAGCTACCAGCGGAAGGACCAAACATTTTCAAGATAAAATGAACAAATACACACCGCCGCTTAACAACCAAACACTTTTCAAACGAGATAGCTATCTATGCATGTATTGTGGGATCCGTCATAACAAACGAGAGCTGACAAGAGATCATATTACTCCAATTAGCCAAGGCGGAAAGGATAATTGGAACAACGTGGTTTCAGCATGCAAACGATGCAACCACCACAAAGGTGGCAGAACACCAGAACAAGCCAAGATTGAACTGCTAGCCATACCGTTCGTTCCAAACTACGCTGAATACATTTATCTTCAGGGTAGAAATATTCTTGCAGACCAAATGGATTTTTTGTTGGGTTATATTCCTAAGTCAAGTCCTATCCATCATCGCATAGGCTTAGAAAAAGAAAACCAAGATTTTATGCTCTAGCCTAATCATTGGACGAACAGGCCTAAAACTGTAAATATTTACGATCATGAATGACAAAACCATAGACTCGATTTTGGAAGAAACTCGACAATTTCCTCCGTCAAAAGAGTCCAGCACTGGAGCAAATATAACTAAAGAGGAGCTTGAGCAACTCAAAAAACAAGCCAGTGATGATTACGAAGGTTTTTGGGCGCAGTTAGCTAAGGAAAACCTATATTGGTTTAAGGAGTTTACAACTGTTTTGAACGAAGAAAATGCCCCTAATTATGAATGGTTTGGTGATGGGGAAATTAATGTTTCATACAATTGCCTCGATAAAAATGTTGAGAGCAGTCCAAATAAAACAGCAATAATATTCGAAGCTGAAAATGGAGATACAAGAAGAATTTCTTACAAAGAATTATTAGAAGAGGTTTCTTTATTTGCTAACGGGCTATTAAGCCTAGGTGTTGAGACAGGCGATAGGGTAATAATCTATATGCCGATGTCTCCTGAGGCAGTAGTTGCTATGCAGGCATGCGCACGAATTGGAGCCATTCATTCCGTAGTGTTTGGAGGCTTTTCTTCAAACGCATTAAAGGATCGAATCGATGATGCAAAGGCCAAAATAGTTATAACTGCAGATGGCGCGTTTCGTGGAGGGAAAACAATACCTTTAAAGCAAGCAACTGATAATGCTTTGAAGGATTGGAACCACAGCATAGAACATGTGATTGTTTTAAAAAGGACAGGAGAGAGCGTAAGTATCTTGGAAGGGCGGGACCTGTGGTGGAAGGATCTAATAAAAAATCAAAACAAAGAGTCAACACCTGTCCCTCTCAGCTCAGAGCATCCTTTGTTTATACTCTACACATCAGGCTCTACTGGAAAACCAAAAGGGATCCAACATTCAAGCGGTGGTTATTTATTGCATGCCAAGATGACCTTTAAGTGGATATTTGATATTAAAGATTCAGATGTTTTTTGGTGCACAGCTGATGTTGGTTGGGTCACTGGCCACACTTATGTGACATACGGCCCTCTTGCGGCAGGCGCTACCATATTAATTTATGAGGGTGCCCCAACATACCCTCATGGAGGAAGATTCTGGGAGATATGCGAGAAACATCAGGTTAGCCTTTTTTATACGGCGCCAACAGCGATTAGAGCCTTAATGAAACTTGGTGATGATATTCCAAACAAATACGATCTCTCTAATCTTAGGTTATTAGGCACTGTAGGTGAACCTATAAATCCAGAAGCATGGATGTGGTATCACACCGTCATTGGCAAGGAAAAATGCCCTATAGTAGATACCTGGTGGCAAACAGAAACAGGCGCCGCAATGATAAGCCCACTTCCTGGAGTAACTGCAACTAAGCCAGGCTCATGCACACAAGCCTTACCTGGCATTTCTGTTGATATTGTGGATGAGGGCGCTAACCCAGTAAATCAACCTAATAAGGGCGGCTATTTAGTGATAAAGAAGCCTTGGCCTTCAATGCTTAGAACAATATGGGGAGATAACGAGAGGTATATCGAAACATATTGGGAGAAGTTTGATAATAAATATTATGTTGCAGGCGATAGCGCGAACATGGATCAAGATGATTTTTTTTGGATTATGGGCAGAATCGATGATGTTCTAAATGTATCGGGTCATCGCTTAGGTACCATGGAGGTAGAGTCAGCATTAGTTGCGCATCCGGATATTGCTGAAGCTGCTGTTGTGGGTATGCCTCATGAGGTGAAAGGTGAAGGAATTTTTGCTTTTGTTGTTACCAAAGGAGAGAGACCTTTGGGCGCCATGAAAAATGAAGTTACTGAGACACTGAGAAGTTGGGTATCAGATCAGGTCGGTCCGATAGCAAAGCCCGATGAAATTAGGTTTTCTGATAATTTACCTAAAACTAGATCAGGAAAGATAATGAGACGTTTGCTTCGCTCTATAGCTAAAGGCGAGGAGATCACTCAGGATGTTTCAACTCTTGAGGATGAAAGCATTATCAAACAGCTCCAACAGAACGAATAATTAAGCAAATTCAGCTTCATTTGATAATTGTTTAAATATTGATTTATACCAGACCACACCAACACAACCGGCTAGAATATTTGCTGCAACTTGAGCTATGAAAACCCCTTGAATACCAATCAGTGCAGAGAATAAATAAGCCATAGGCACATAGACAATAAGTGTTCTAGAAATAGAAATTATCATTGCTGGCATAGGCTTACCTAAAGCATTAAAGGAGCCATTAGTTATCCCCGCTAAACTTAAAAAACCATAGCCCCAAGGACAAATTAATAATTGAATTTTGGCAATCCTAATTACTTCAGGATCAGACGTGAATAGACCTATAAGTGGTTCAGCTAAGAGGTACATAAAAATAATACAAAAGATGGAATATCCGAGCGTGAATCTAGCAGCAAATTTAAACCCATCTTCTAAGCGATCAAAACGTTTGGCGCCAAAGTTTTGACCAACATAAGGCGACATCGCTCCACCCAAAGACATAATGATTACCACAATCAAGGCCTCCAACCTTCCTGCTAATCCGTAGGCCGCTACAGCCTCTTGCCCGTAACTACTTATCAGCGCTGTTACTAGGGCCATTGATAAAGGGGCTATTAGATTGCTTGCTATTGCTGGTAAGCCGACATGGAGAATCTTTTTCCACGATTCTATAACAGAGTTAAGACTATGATTAGCAAATTGAATCAAGTTGTCTCTGTATACAAGAATCAAAACTGATGCAATTAAAAAGAGCACATTTGAGAGAACACTTGCTAGGGCCGCTCCTTTCACACCTAGTGCCGGAAGACCAAACCAGCCAAATATCAGTATAGGATCTAAAACAGCGTTAGTGATTGCCATGGTGGCCATTAGAATTGATGGTGTTTTAGCATCTCCAGATGCTCTCATTACAGAATTACCTATCATGGGAACGGCCATAACTATACCCCCCCAATAATAGACCTCCATATACTCCCTAACATAAGGCATGGTTTCTGCGTTGGCTCCTAGAAAACCAAAAACCACATCTATGGTTGATAGCCCAATGGCTATAACAAAAAGACCCACAACAATAGACAGAATCATTGCATGGGTTGCTATCTCCCTAACAACCCCTTGATTTCCAGCACCTATTGCTCTTGAAGCTAACGATGCTGTTCCTACTCCTAAGCCCATAACAATCCCGCCTAATATAAACCAAACAGGGAAGGCGTAACTAACCGCTGCTAGCTGAGCGTATCCTAACTGACCAATAAAGTAGGCATCGACCAGCCCATTTCCAATAATTACGAT
The DNA here is from genome assembly GCA_019653755.1 of Woeseia sp. Taxonomy (GTDB): domain Bacteria; phylum Pseudomonadota; class Gammaproteobacteria; order Steroidobacterales; family UBA11654; genus CACPJA01. Next base: position 41,224 of record BPCL01000006.1, read on the forward strand.
TAGACCAATGACCATTGGCACCATCATTGAAAATATTGCTTTGGGTGGCGATCCTTTTGTTAGTTTTGGAGTGTTGTCTTTCATAGAAATGATTCAGTATTGCTGAATCATACATTGGAAGGTAATAATTACAACGGTTCTTCTATTCCTGCTAATGAAACATATTTGATCTCTAGGTAATCATCTATTCCATACTTTGAACCCTCTCTACCCATACCAGACTCTTTAATGCCTCCAAAAGGCGCCATTTCAGTAGAAATGATTCCAGTGTTCAGGCCAACTATTCCGTATTCAAGTTGTTCAGATACTCTCCAGCTTTTTGCTAAATCGCTGGTATAGAAATAGGAGGCAAGCCCGAAAGGTGTGTTATTTGCTCTCTCTATTACTTCCTCTTCTGATGAAAAAGAAAATAAAGGAGCCACTGGCCCAAAGGTCTCTTCATAAGACACCAGCATTTCATCATTAGCACCCTTAATAACTGTGGGCTCATAAAATAAACCCCCAAGCTTATGTGGTTGACCACCAAGTGTAATTTGTCCACCATGATTCTTTGCATCTGCAACATGTTCTTCAACTTTTGCCAAGGCCGCCTCATCAATAAGGGGACCTTGATCTGTGGACGGGTCAAAGCCTTGTCCTGTTTTTAGTTTCCCAGCTTCTTTAGTAAACCCTTCAGAAAATTCTTCGTAAATATCTTCATGAACATATATTCGATTAGCACAAACACAAGTCTGTCCGGCGTTTCGGTATTTTGCTGCAATTGCTCCTTCAACAGCAGCTTCTATGTCTGCGTCTTCAAAAACTATAAATGGAGCATGCCCCCCAAGCTCCATAGAAACTCTTTTCACTGTTTTTGCACACTCTTTTAGTAGCATTTTTCCTACCTCTGTAGATCCAGTGAAGGTTAACTTTCGAACCACCTCACTATCAGTTAACGCTTTGCCTATGGTTTGCGCGTTACCGGTTAGCACATTCAACAAACCCTTTGGTACACCAGCTTCTTCTGCTAAATAAGCAAACGCTAATGCTGAAAAAGGTGTTTGTTTTGCTGGTTTACAGACCAGAGAACAACCTGTTGCAAGAGGGAGGACCGACTTTTCTTGCTAGCATTGCAGAGGGAAAATTCCAAGGGGTTATGGAAGCCACAACGCCGACAGGTTGTTTGATAACTAGAGTTCTCCTATCGTGCATATGTCCAGGTATCAGGTCCCCATAGACTCGTTTTGCTTCTTCAGCAAACCATTCAATAAATGAAGCTGAGTATGCAATTTCTCCAATTGCTTCTGCTAAGGGCTTGCCTTGCTCATAAGTGAGTATTTTCGCTAAATCGTCTTGATTAGAGCAAAGCAGGTCATAAAAATTCCTTAGAATAGAAGCCTTCTCTTTTGCAGGATATTTTTGCCACTTTTTTTGTGCAGCAGCAGCAGCATTTATTGCAACATTGGTCTCATCTGCACCACAATTCGGTACATGGCCTATGATTTCCTGGTTGACTGGATTAATAACCTCCAATGTCGACTTGTCATCAGCGTCAACCCATCGACCGTCGATGTATGCTTTTTCTATAAATAAGCTCTCGTTTTTTATCTCAAGTTTCATAACGATTGCCTGAATGAAATCATCAGGACTAAAAATTAACCTCCGCTTCTGAATCTCTCCATTACTTCAGGATCCATACCGACAGATTTGGCTAATTCAGTGAAGAGTTCAGCGGTAACCACTTCCGCCTTTTTTTCTTGGGTAAATTCTTCTGTGTTTTCTATCACCATTTTTCTTAGTGGTGGCGGTACGTTCATTAACATTTTCATTGCCTCTTTATCCCAATCCATCGCCGTCACTGCATCCGCACCTTGCATAGCATTTTTGGGTTGACCAAGAGTATGTTGAGTAAGGTTTTCACCAACAGTTCCATGATAATAGACTTGTCTTGCCTCATCTCCCATTCCAATAGGAAGATCCATAGCACGGATTCTGTCTTCTCTTCCCATGTCGACCAATTTTTCGTCAACGACTATTGCCTCTATGGTGCCGATTACAATACCGGTGCTTTTTTCTAATTTAATTATCTCATCCACAGTGCACTCAGCTATTTGCGGACATTCTTTTAAACTTGGTGGCTTTACTTTTTTTGAGGGAATTGAGGTGAATGATGTGAACTCTAACTCATTAACACCCTCCGGGTAGAACTTAGCAGTCTCCATCATATCATCTAGGTGTGATGCACTAGGGCAGTTCACAACAAACTCACCGGTTTCACAGATGTTTACAAAAGTGTGCGAGTCTTGTCTGAAACCCACAATCATTCTAGGGTTCTTAGTCATAACATCGTATTGCATTATATGAGAATAAGGACCGGCGTTTACCGTGCCTTCTTTATCTAAGGTGGTAATGATTGTTATAAGTTTAGGCCACAGCCAAATATCCGAATACCAAAAAGGTTTAATTTTAATTTCTTTTTTCATATTTTAATTAGTTATTTTTAATAAACTCTCCAGCATTAAGTTTTTTAATATAATCTTTGTACTCCTTCATTGCCTGATGACCGAATAACCAAATAATTGGAAGGTTAGCAATGATACAAAAACCGGTTCCTAAATTAGCAAACATATTAAGTTCTGCATCAGTCCTAATAAATCCAGATGTCGCCAAAACAGCAAGCACACAAAACGCTATCTTATAGAGGATGATACCTCTATTTCCAAAAAGAAATACAACACCTTTCTCACCATAATAACTCCAAGAGATCATCGTTGAAATAGCAAACAGCCAAGAAGCGAGCGTTACTAACCATTTTCCCAATCCAGGTATAACCTTATCAAAAGCTGCAGCAGTTAGCGTTGCTCCTACATAATCTATATAAACTGATTTGTCATTTAATTCAGGTTTTTCTGAGGAGGATATTTCATCCCATTTAACTACGTTATTCTCCCCAACCGTGCCATAAACCTTTTGAAAATTATTGCCTGACTCAAGATTAATAACCCCCTGATAGATCGCGAACACTCTTTGCCTCTGATCCACAGATGAGTCAATATTGGTTGATAACTGCCATGTCGTTTCGTTTGTTTGTATGAAGTTGTAATCAGTAATAAAAGTCTCTGCAGGACGGTTCCAGATCCCAGTAACCAAAATCACTAGAGCACTCATTGTGCATACCACAATAGTATCAATAAAAGGCTCCAGACCAGCCACAATACCTTCTCTGATGGGTTCATCTGTTTTTGCTGCAGAGTGAGCAATAGCCGAAGAGCCTTGCCCAGCTTCATTTGAAAATAAAGCCCTTTGCATTCCGTACATAAATGCATAACCCGCTGTTCCACCTATAAAGGCATTGCTAGCCTCCAAAGGAGAGAAAGCTGAGGTTACTATTAAGGCAAGCATCTTGGGGATTGCATCAAAGTTGATCACAAGAACAAAAATACACGCAAGAACATAGAGCACCAACATGAAGGGCACTAACCTAGAAGCCACTGCACCAATTCGTTTAATTCCACCAATGATTACAGCCCCAACCACTATGGCTAAGATTAAACCCGTAAGCAAAGTTGGAACCCCAAAATAGGATTGAGTCAAGTTTGCAACATTCCAAGCTTGGAACATATTCCCTGCTGTAATCGTATTTATAATCAATGCAAAGCAAAAAGTTCCTGCGATTAATTTTCCAATCAATTTAAGAACAGGTCCTTTTCCACCAAGGTTCCTTTCAACCACCCACATAGGACCACCGCTGGGGTTTTCACTATCTGTTAGGTCTCGGTGGATCATAGCCAATGATACTTCTGTGAGTTTAATTGCCATACCAAGGAAACCGACAACCCACATCCAAAATACAGCACCCGGACCACCAAGAGATATAGCTAAAGCTACCCCGCCTATATTACCTAGGCCAACAGTTGCCGAAAGAGCTGTTGAGAGAGCCTGAAAATGAGTAATTGCACCAGGGTCTCCTTTTTTGTCAAAGTCTCCTCGCGTGACTTTGGCTCCATGGCTTAATGCGTAATATTGAGAAAAACCACTCCAAAATGTAAAAACCACTCCGGTAAGCAAAAGAGCGTATAGCGTAAAGTCATTCCATAAAATGCCGTTAATGGTTTCAACAAGCAGTTTGAATTCTGTCATATTATTCCTTGTTTAATTAGGCTGATTGACGCCAGCATATCTGGTGTATCCATCAGTTAAAGATAATCGATTCCTTATAATACAGTCGCTGGGAGAAAAATTAATCAAAAAATGCTATAATTTCGACTTATCACTTTCCGGCTAGTTCAATCATAGCTATTCAAGCTTAGTTGGTTGAGACCAAACAGCACTGGGAATAATAAAAACAACAAAAAAATAAGATTTATGACTTTTAAGCCTAAAAAAAGGGTTGGACTATACGACGCAGAGTTTGAAAGAGAGAGTTGCGGCGTTGGTTTTGTTGCAAACATTAAGGGAATAGAGAGCAGAGAGGTTGTTAAAGACGCTCTTACTATTCTATGTAATATGGATCACAGGGGCGCTAGAGGCTCAGAGCCAAACACAGGCGATGGCGCAGGAATACTCACTGGCATCTCACACTCTTTTTTTAAGGTTATTGCAGAGGAATTATTTGGTAATACTTCTCTAGAGGTTGGAGGTTATGCAGTCGGCAACATATTTCTACCTAAAAATAAAAAAGAACAAAGAGCATGTAAAAAACACCTTGAAAAAATTTGCAAAAAAGAAAACTTAACTGTTTTAGGATGGAGAAACCTTCCAATAAACCCAAAGGGCTCAGACCTAGGGCCTTCAGCACTGGAAGCGATGCCTATCATCGAGCAAATCTTTATTAAGAACACAGATGATAAGAATGATCAGGAGGGTTTCGAACGGAAACTATATCTGGTTAGAAAAAAAGTCAGCAATGATCTCAGAGGGAGTAACACACTAAAAGAAGCACATTTATTTTATATAAACAGCCTTTCATCTAAAACTATAGTCTACAAAGGCATGCTGACATGTGATCAGTTAGAGTCGTTCTATCCTGATTTAAGCAACCCAGAATATACATCACATCTAGCAATGGTCCATTCCAGATTTTCCACAAACACCTTCCCAAGTTGGGATAGAGCTATGCCCAATAGAATGATGTCGCACAATGGAGAGATCAATACAATCAAGGGCAATATCAATTGGATGAAAGCAAGAGAAGGATCGATGCACAGCGATTTGTATGGAGATCAAATAACTGATTTATTTCCTGTGATGGAAAAAGACTGTTCTGACTCAGGAAATTTTGACAATGCTCTAGAGTTTTTGACTATGACAGGCAGAAGTATCGAAGAATCGATTCTGATGATGGTCCCAGAGGCTTGGCAAAAAAAGAAAACACTATCTAAATCCAGAAAAGCTTATTACGAATATCACTCAAATCTTATGGAACCCTGGGATGGCCCAGCTTCAATTACATTTACTAACGGCGATGTTGTGGGCGCAGTTTTGGATAGAAATGGGCTGAGGCCTAGCAGATATTATGTTACCAAAGACGACAGAGTGATTATGGCTAGTGAGGTTGGAGTGCTACCTATTGATAATCAAAATATTGCCTAAAAAAGGTCGTCTAGACCCCGGGCAAGATATTTTTAATAGACTTTCAACAAGGAAAGCTATTGTCAGACAAAGAGGTTAAAGAACCGTTAATTGAAGCAAGACCATATAGAAATTGGTTGCACGATAACCGCCTCGTTGTTCGGAAAATAAAAAGAAGTGATTCAGACACAGCACTTGGGACTATGAATTAACAAAAAGGATGCGAGCATTTGGTTATACCACTGAAACTCTAGAGTTTATGATGCTCCCTATGGTGCATGATCTAAGAGACCCTTTGGGTTCGATGGGGAATGATTCCGCTTTAGCAGTTTTAAGCCACAAACACAGATTGCTATACGATTATTTTAAGCAGCTGTTTGCTCAGGTCTCTAATCCTGCTATTGACTCTATTCGAGAAAAAATAATCATGTCTCTTGAATGCTATATTGGCCCTGAAAAAAACATATTAGAGCCTACTGAAGCTCATGCTCATCGTCTGCTTATTGAAAACCCGTTGCTCACTAACACCGCATTATATGCAATAAAACACCTTGATCATGAAGGGCATAAAAGTCAGGTTATTGATATTACATTTGATGTCTCTGAATCTTCATCAGATAGTTTAAAGTCAGCCGTTATTCGTGTTTGCGAAGAAGCAGAAGCTGCAGTTGATAATGGGATAGGATTTCTTGTTTTATCAGATAGAAATGTTAATAAAAATAGGGCTGCAATTAGTAGTCTAATGGCATGCGGTGCTATACATCATCATCTAGTTAAAACAGCAAAACGAACTAAAACATCCATAGTAGTTGAATCTGCTGAGGCTAGGGAGGTTCACCATTTATGCCTCTTATTTGGCTATGGGGCCGATGCCATCAACCCTTATTTAGCTTATGAAGTATTGGAGCAAGCAAAAGCTGAAGGCATTATTAAGCATACTCATCACCGTCGAGGTAAAGATAACAGGATCAAATTAGATACCAATGAAGAGGTCATTGATGCTTATCGCCAAGGCCTTGTAAAAGGTGTTTTGAAGGTCATGGGTAAAATGGGTATTTCTACTCTTCAATCGTATAAAGGCGCACAGATTTTCGAAGCATTAGGTCTTTCTCAGGAAGTGATCGAGCTTTGTTTTAGTGGAACTGCAAGCAGAATTGAAGGAACCAATTTTCAGGTTTTGGAAGAAGAGATTAAACAACGACACAGCTTGGGTTGGCCAGATGATGAAAACCTTTCTATTAATGGACTACCTAATCCTGGAGAGTTTCATTGGAGAAGCGAAGGAGAAAAAAAGGGTTGGGACCCAGAAACTGTCTGGTCCTTACAGTTTGCAGCAAGGCAGAACGATAAAAATGCCTTCCGTCAATTTACATCTAAAGCCAATAGAGTTGCAGAAGATGCTTTGAGTTTAAGAGGTTTATTGGAGTTTAAGCAATCAAGAAATCGTCAAGTTGATATTAATAAAATAGAACCAGCTAGTAAAATTGTACAAAAGTTTTGTACGGGTGCTATGAGCTTTGGTTCAATCTCCTCAGAAGCTCATGAGACTTTAGCTATTGCAATGAATAGAATTGGAGGTAAAAGTAATAGTGGTGAAGGAGGCGAAGACCCACAAAGGTATAAGCTTTTAAAAAATGGGGATTCTAAGTCTTCCGCAATCAAACAAATAGCATCTGGACGTTTCGGGGTTACAACAAATTACATCGCAAATGCAAAGCAGTTACAAATTAAGATTGCACAAGGAGCGAAACCTGGTGAGGGTGGCGAACTACCAGGAAGAAAAGTAGATGAAAAAATTGCTTCAATAAGATACTCAACCCCAGGGGTAGGCTTAATTAGCCCACCACCTCATCACGATATTTATTCAATTGAAGACTTATCTCAACTTATTTTCGATCTAAAGAATGCCAATCCAAAAGCAGAGATAAGCGTTAAACTTGTCGCAGAGACAGGTGTTGGAACTATAGCCGCAGGCGTTGCTAAAGCTCATGCGGATCACATCGTTATTTCAGGAGATGTTGGCGGTACAGGGGCATCACCCTTAACAAGCATTAAACACGCAGGCATGCCCTGGGAATTAGGTATTGCTGAAGTGCATCAAACCTTGGTTCTAAATGATCTTAGAAGCCGAGTTACTCTACAAACAGATGGAGGCATAAAAACAGGGAGAGATGTGGTGATTGCAGCAATGCTTGGAGCAGAAGAGTTTGGCTTTTCAACAGCACCCTTGATAACTATGGGATGCATAATGATGCGAAAATGTCATATGAACACTTGTCCTGTTGGTATTGCGACACAGGATAAATTATTGAGAGAAAAGTTTACCGGACAACCTGAACACGTAATTAATTATTTATTTATGGTTGCGGAAGAAGCTAGAGAAATTATGGCGAAACTAGGCATTAAATCTATGGATGAATTAGTTGGCCGTGTTGATTTGCTTAAAGCAAGGAAAGCGATTGATCATTGGAAATCAAGCAAAGTAGATTTGACGCCATTATTGGTTAATGCTGAACAACTTAGGAAAGGTGTACCTTTAAGGAAGATCATTCAACAGGATCATGGGATTAAAAATGTTTTAGATAGGAAATTAATTAAAGCATCTAAAACCGCGATAAAAGATAAAAGCAAAATTAACCTTAATTACCCAATAAGTAACATTAACCGGACAACAGGTGCAATGCTTAGTCATGAGGTTGTAAAGCTTTGGGGCGAGGACGGGCTACCTAACGATACTATTAGAATCAACTTCAATGGATCTGCTGGCCAGAGTTTTGGCGCCTTCTTATCAAAAGGCATTACCTTTGAACTAGAAGGCGATGCTAACGACTATGTTGGCAAGGGACTTTCTGGAGGAAAGTTAATTGTTAAGCCACCTCAGATTGAGGGCTTTAAACCAGAAAAAAATATCGTAATTGGAAACGTCGCTCTTTACGGCGCAACAACAGGACTAGGTTTTTTTAGAGGAATAGCAGCAGAGCGTTTTTGTGTCAGAAACAGTGGCGCAAGAGCAGTTGTTGAAGGTGTTGGTGATCACGGGTGTGAATATATGACTGGAGGTCGAGTCATCGTTTTAGGCCCTACAGGTGTTAATTTTGCGGCTGGTATGTCTGGAGGTATCGCCTATGTATATGATCCATATAAAGAATTTGAGCCTAAATGCAATACTGGGATGGTAGCTCTTGAATCTATAGATGACAGGGAAAGTATTGCTGAATTGCTAAGGATGATTGAGTTGCATCATAAATACACTCAATCAACAGTCGCTGAGGAGATCCTAGATGACTGGGAAAACAGCCTAGAATTTTTTGTCAAAGTAATGCCGCTTGATTACAAAAGAGTAATCACAGAACGACGAGAGCGTAACGAAGAAATAGACTCTGTATTTGAGACTCATGACAGAAAATCAGATAGGCCAGGAGTTTAAGATGGGTAAGCCAACAGGATTTATGGAATTCCCAAGACGTAAAACACCTTGGCGTGACGTTAATGAAAGACTATTGGATTATTATGAAATTTATACTCCCGCTAAAAATCATGATCTGAAAACACAAGGCGCTAGGTGTATGAACTGCGGTGTTCCATTTTGTGAATCAGATCACGGTTGCCCAATAGATAACTTAATACCTGAATGGAATGATTTAGTTTATAAAGAAAAATGGGAAGAAGCCTACTATCGCCTTTCTAAAACTAACAATTTTCCAGAGTTTACGGGCAGGGCATGCCCAGCCCCGTGTGAAGGTGCCTGCGTTTTGGGTATTAACGAACCGGCGGTAACAATTAAAGACATAGAAAACTCAATAATAGATAGAGCCTTTGAAGAAGGCTGGGTTAAGTCGAGAATACCTAATAGTAAGACGGGAAAAAAAATCGCTATTATTGGTTCTGGACCAGCTGGATTGACAGCGGCTGATCAATTAAATAACGCAGGCCATTCTGTTGTTGTTTTTGAGCGGGAAGACAGGATAGGCGGTTTATTGATGTATGGAATTCCTAATATGAAACTCTCTAAAAGCTTAGTAGAAAGAAGGATAAGATTGCTTGAGGATTCAGGGATAGATTTTCAAACCAATGTTGACGTCGGAAATAATATTGATCCTGGTAATTTAATTAATGAATTTGATGCAGTTTTAATTGCCACAGGATCAACAACACCTAGAGACGCTGATATTCCAGGCAGAAATGCACACGGAATCCATTTTGCTATGGATTATCTTACTCAGCATACAAAAAGCTTGCTTAATAGCTCTCTCGAAGATGGTAATTACATAAATGCAAAAGATAAAAAGGTTGTCGTCATCGGTGGAGGCGACACAGGCACAGACTGTATTGCAACAGCAATAAGACAAGGATGTTCAAGTCTTATCAATATGGAGATCATGCCACAACCACCTGTTGATAGAGCTGAGAATAATCCTTGGCCTTTATGGCCGATTATACATCGAGTCGATTATGGTCATGAGGAGTCTAAAGAACGATTTGGAAAAGATCCAAGAGAGTTTTCTTTGTTAACCAAGGAATTTATTGTTGATCAAGATAATAACTTAACAGGACTTAAAACAATCAATTTAAAGTGGGAAGAATCATCAAACGGAAAGCAAACTATGGTTGAAGAAAGAGGGACAGAAAAGATCTGGGAAGCAGATTTAGTGCTTTTAGCAATGGGTTTTGTCGGCCCTGAAAAATACCTACTTGAGAAGATGCAAGTCTCATTGAATAAAAAAAATAACATCAATGCAGAACATGGCGTTTTTAAAACCAATATAGAAGGTGTGTTTACGGCTGGAGATTGCAGACGTGGGCAGTCACTCATAGTTTGGGCTATGAACGAAGGTAGAGGAGCTGCTTTGCAAATAGATCGATACCTGTCTGGATCAAGCAGGTTATCAGCTCCCACTCTAAAATTAGGTTCTTTAAGGGATTAATTCAATTGATAAGAGTAATTAAAAATTTTATGCCCTAAAGATAACCCTCTATTTTCAAATTTTGTTTTCTGCGTCCTGGGATCAGAATCAATGGCATAAAATCTCTTATTATTAAAAAAAACTGTTTCAATCTGATCTGCATAATCTTCCCAATCGGTAGATATATTTATAATTCCTTTATCTTTCATTGTTTGAGACAACAAGACCAAAAAATTATTATTAATTAGCCTTCTTTTATGGTGCCTTTTCTTAGGCCATGGATCTGGAAAATATATATTTACTTCAGATAAAGTCTTTTTCTTAATGGTATTTTGTAAAACATCAACAGCATCATCATAAATAAGCCTAATGTTATTTATTTTTTGTTTCTCTATATCATTAAGACATTGGCCAAACCCTGAGTCATAGACTTCAATACCAATGAAGTTTTTTTCAGGATTATTAGACGCAGACTCGATTAATGTTGAGCCGTTACCAAAGCCTATCTCGATAATCAGATCATTTTTGGGCGCATCAAAAAAATCTTCTAACTGTATGAACTTAGAGGAATCAGTTTCAATCACATATTTACTCCAAAGATCCTGAATAGCTCTTTTTTGAGATGTAGTGAGACGCCCAGAGCGTCTGACAAAACTTTTAATTGGTTTATTCTTATGCTTGTGTGAGATGCTCACGGAGTTCTTGAATAGCAGCTTCTTCAATCTGCCTAATCCGCTCTATTGAGACTTGATACTGCTTAGCCAACTCTTTTAAAGTAACTTTTTCGTCTGTCAACCAACGACTCATAAGAATCTCTTTACTGCGATTATCTAAGCCTTCTAACGCTGTTGATAGTTGCTCTTTTTTACCCTGAAGCCAATTATCGTTTTCAACGATTGATGAAGGATCAGAGTCTGGAGAAGGTAGAAAGCCAGCGGGCGATACGTAATCTTCATCACTATCTGTGTTTCCAAGATCATAAGACATATCAACTGAAGCAAACCTTTGCTCCATAGTTGCAACATCTTTAGGTTTAACACCTAGGTCTTTAGCTATGAGTTTTTTCTCGTCATTGGTTAGCCACCCAATGCTTTTCTTAGCATTCCTGAGTTTAAAGAAAAGCTTCCTTTGAGCTTTTGTGGTCGCTACCTTAACTATTTTCCAATTATTAAACACAAACTCATGTATCTCTGATCTTATCCAATGAACAGCATAGGTGACTAATCTGGTCCCACGATCAGGATCGAATTTTTTGACAGCTTTCATCAGACCAATGTTTCCTTCTTGAATTAGGTCAGCTAAAGGAAGACCGTATCCGCTATAAGTTCTTGCAATATGAACAACAAACCTTAACTGGGAAACAATCAGTTTCCTTGCAGCATCGAGGTCGTTTTCATTTTGAAATCGATATGCTAGTTCCCTTTCTTCTTCTCTTGATAAAACAGGCGATTGATTGACGATACCAATATAAGCCTCTAGGCTCCCCATAGGGCCCATTAATGCCAAGTCATTTTTTAAAGCCAATTCTTTAGTCATCTATTTAATATCATACAATTGGGCTGATAATTTTAGCACTCTGGTGAGTAGAGTGCTAAGGAAATGCGGTTTATTTTTAAAATATCTATATATATCAATAGATTAAATAGTTAATTAAGTTTAAAATTAGCCATATTTTCATATCAATATTGCGCAAATTAGGAGCTTAATGGGCAAACAAAGCAAAGAAGTTAGAGTAATTGGCGGCAGTTTTAAGGGTAGAAAACTCTTTGTTGATGACCCAAATGTCAAGCCAACACCAGACAGGGTTCGAGAGACCCTGTTTAACTGGTTAGAACCGGTAATATCTGGAAGTACTGTTCTAGATTTATTTGCTGGTAGTGGGGTTCTAGCAATTGAGTCTTTGTCCAGAGGCGCTATGTCTGCCACTTTGGTTGATCATTCAAAGGTGGTAAGTAAGAGCCTAGAGAAGTTGATGCTAGTTTTAGAGCTGAGTAACTACAGCAATTTATGTCAGGATGCACATGAATTGGTTTCAAAAACAAACTCAAGTAAGCCCTATTCGATTATTTTTTTAGACCCTCCTTATGGTGTGTATGAACTTTCTGAGTTAGTTGAAAAGTTGTATAAAAATAAATGGGCCAATGAAACAACATGGATTTATTGTGAAACAAACAGACCCATTAAAATTGATCAAAACGCTAAGTATCATATTTTTAAAGAATCTAGGGCAGGTGAAGTATACTATGCTCTCATCAAGTGCTAGTGATATTATAAAAATTTGGAGTTTCAATGATTGCAATTTACCCAGGTACTTTTGACCCAATTACTAACGGTCACTTTGAGATTATAAGAAGAGCGTCGACACTCTTTGGGGATCTTGTTGTAGCAGTTGCAGAGAGCCCTGAAAAAAACCCTTTATTCCCTATTGATCAAAGGCTTGAGATGGTTAATGAGGTTTTAAATAGTTTTAATAATATTGAAGTCAAAGAATATAGAGGACTAACTATTGATTTCGCAAAATCAGTAGATGCAAGAGTTATTGTTAGGGGCTTAAGATCTCCTGCTGATGGACAGTATGAATTTGAATTAGCTAGTATGAATAAAAGACTTGCTGATGATATTGAAACAGTCTTTTTAAGCAGCGGCGATCAAAACGCATTTATTTCATCCTCTCTAATAAGGCAAATTGCACAAGAAGGGGGGGATATCTCAAATTTTGTTCACCCAACAGTACAAAGCGCTCTTTCAGAAGCCTACAAAAAATAATGTTTAAACACCCGAGGAAATATTGGGCAATTGTTGCTTTAATTTTTATTGCTTTAATCCCCAGCCAATCTTATACAAAAGACCATATTAGGATAGATGGACCAGGAATTGCTTCAGCACATCCTATGGCAACTCAGGCCGGCTTGAAGATATTTTGGAACAAGGAGGTAATGCATTTGATGCAGCAGTGGCAGTAAGCGCGGCACTTTCTGTTGTTGAACCCTATAGTTCAGGAATAGGCGGAGGCGGTTTTTTCTTGTTGTTTCGAAGTAGCGATAATTTCACTACTTTTATCGACGCACGAGAGGTTGCCCCTGGAATGTCGGAACCTGACATGTATCTTGATTCAGATAGAAACTTTATACCTCGATCGTCATTGGTTGGACCTTTAGCTTCCGGTATACCAGGGCTTCCCGCAGCCCTAGCACATGTTGCAGAAAATTATGGGAACTTGCCGCTGAAGCAGTCCCTGCAACCTGCTATTAAGCTTGCAGAAGAAGGGTTTCCAGTTTATAGCAGGCTTAATACAGCATTGAATGTTGCTAGCCGATCAAGCAATCTCTCCCCTAAATTTAAAGAAATATTTTTGCCAAATAATGGTTTGCTTGAAATAGGCGAGCTAATTAAACAGCCTGAACTCGCTAACACGCTAAAAATTATTGCTAATCAGGGCCATGATGGATTTTATAAAAGTGATTTTACGGAGAAGATTGTTAAAGAAACTAATGCCGATGGATCAATATGGTCTGTAGAGGATTTCTCGGAATACGAAGTTGTTGAGAGACAGCCTATTAAGATATCTTTTGAGAATGCAGAAGTTACTTTAGCCCCACCCCCTTCATCAGGTGGAACCACAATCGCTACGATTCTCAATATCCTTAGCCAATATAACTATCAGGAAATGGCGGATAGCGAATTAACACACCTGATTGCAGAATCAATGAGAAGAGCCTATCAAGACAGAGCCTACTATTTAGGCGACCCTGATTTTGCTGATGTCCCGGTCAAAATGCTTACTCATCCAGATCATGCAATTGAACACAGCACAAGCATTGATTTAAACAGAGCAACACCAATCCATTTAAACGGCGATCGTAGTTTGGTTAGCCAAGATAAAGGAACTGAAACAACCCATTTTTCTATAGTAGATGCTGAAGGTAACCGTGTTGCTACAACACAAACAATCAATACATGGTTTGGCTCTGGTTATATGTCTCCTTCTGGTGGGTTTATTTTGAACAACGAGATGGACGATTTTTCTGCTAAGCCGTTTACTCCAAATAGATACGGCTTGGTTCACGGTGAAGCGAACTCAATTCTCCCAAAAAAACGAATGCTTTCAAGCATGACTCCCTCTTTCATAGAATCAGATAGAGGGATAGCAATTCTTGGAACTCCAGGGGGCTCAAAAATCATAACCATGGTTTTATTGTCCATTCTTAACTGGATAAATGGGGGGACTGCGGATGATATGACTTCGGTGAAACGATTTCACCACCAGTATTTACCCGATATAATTCAACACGAAAAGGGTGCATTCTCTAATTCTGATATCGATAAATTGAGAAGTATCGGACATACTCTTAAGGAAGTCAGAGACTATGGCAATATGCAGGTAATCACGATAGATAAAGATACTGGCAAAGTAGAAACCTCATCAGATCCAAGGGCATTGATTGAAGATAGCGGTATTGATTATTACTGATCAGTGTTGACAGTTGGCACAATAAAAGGAACTTCTACCGCTTAAAACCATCTGTCTAACCAAGCTTCTGCAACACTTACATTCAGCTCCTGTTCTGCCATAAGTAAACAATTCTTGCTTAAAATAACCAATCTTTTCTTCTCCCTGAGAATATGAAAAGTCTCTAAGCGTGGTTCCTCCCATTTCTATAGATTTTGTTAGAGTCTCTTGAATGGCGGTCGCTAATCTCTCGTATCTTTTTTTGCTAATTCTATTGGCTTTTCTTTTGGGGTGGATACCACTAATAAATAAGGCTTCACTGGCATAAATATTGCCCACACCAACTACTATTTGAGCATTCATTATAAAAGCCTTAACTGAAGTTTTTCTTCCTTTACTTAAGCGATAAAGGTGAGTTCCTAAATCGTTGTTCTCTAGTGGTTCTGGGCCAAGTTTATTTAAAAGCTTGTGAGCTTCAGGATTTTTCCCTGCCCATATAAAGCTACCAAATCTTCTTGGATCATTGAATCTTATAATTTGGTTAGAAGACATAATGAGATCGAAGTGATCATGTTTCTTTAAAGGCCGATCATTTTCTAGAATACCAATGCTTCCAGACATACCTAGATGTAATAATGCACTCCCCGCTTCTGTATTGATTAAGATGTATTTACCACGCCTACTGAGGTTATGAATTCTCTGGCCTAAAAGACTATTTAAGGTTGTTTGATCAAGGTCCCATCTAAGTCTTTTTTCTCTTATGTTTATAGACTTTATACATTGTCCTTGAAGATGCTGCTCCAATGACTGTTTCGTTACTTCAACTTCAGGTAATTCAGGCATGTTGAAATTATGCCTTGATAGAATTTGTTAATAAATTATTTAATTTTAGATTCTTTATAGAGAACATGTTTCCTGATCGTAGGATCAAATTTTTTCGTTTCCATTTTATCAGGATGCTCTTTTTTGTTTTTCGTGGTCGTATAGTAATGACCAGTCTTAGCGGTTGATACGAGTTTTATTTTCTCACGCATTTATGCTCTTTCTCCAAAATCCTTTAAGTTATTAAGAACATGGTCGATTCCCAATTTGTCTATAGTTCTCAACCCTTTTTTGGATAGACGTAATTTCACGTATTTGTTTTGACTTTCTACCCAAATACGATGTGTGTGCAAATTAGGAAAGAACTTTCTTCTCGTCTTATTGTGCGCATGAGAGACATTATTTCCGCTCTTTGTTTTTTTGCCAGTTACTTGACAGACTCTACCCATTGTTTTCTCTTAATTGTTTACTCTTTGGATTAAATTTTATCTTCAGGTCGGCTTTTATACCAATAGCACCATAACATAGCAAGACTTTATGAGAAAATAATACTATCTCACCTAGTGAGAAAAAGATAAAAGAATTACACTAGTGTTAAAACCGTATTTTACATTATGACTAAAACAATAGACCTAAAGATTATTGATCCCAGAATTGGTAATGATTTTGAAATTCCTGAATACCAGACATCGGGATCAGCCGGCATTGATTTACAGGCATGTATTGACGAGATAATAACGATTAAACCAGGAGAAACTCAGCTAATACCTAGTGGGATTGCCGTGCATATTAATGATCCTGGATTAGCTGCTGTTCTTTTACCGAGATCTGGTCTAGGGCATAAGAAAGGATTGGTATTGGGCAATCTTGTGGGCTTAATTGATTCTGATTATCAAGGGGAGGTTTTTATTTCTTGTTGGAATAGAGGCAATTCAGAGATTGATATAGATCCTGGTATGAGGTTAGCTCAAATGGTTTTTCTTCCAGTTGAGCAGGTTAACTTCAATGTTGTTGAAGATTTTGAGGAATCTGAGAGAGGCGCAGGCGGCTTTGGTCACACAGGTGAGACCTAATCTTTTACCCCGTATTCTTGACGATAGGCATTTATATTCTCTAGGTGTTCTTGGAATGATTCATCTTTTTCAATAAATTCAATAACTTCGTCTAAAGACACAATTGAAATTACAGGCACATCAAGCTCATTACTAATTTCTTGAACTGCCGATAATTCTCCTGAGCCTTTTTCTTGCCTGTTTAAAGAAATTAATATCCCTTTAATTTTTGCTTCAGTTTCGTTAATTATTTTAGCCGCATCTCTTATGGCTGTCCCCGCCGTTATGACGTCGTCGACAATAACAACACCCCCCGATAGATTTATACCAACAGTGCTTCCCCCCTCACCGTGATCTTTAGCCTCTTTTCTGTTGTAGACAAAAGGTATATCTTTTGCATGATTGTCTGATAATGAAGCCGACATAGAGGTCACAATAGGTATTCCTTTGTATGCTGGCCCGAAGATAATGTCGCAGTCAAGGCCACTATCAACAAGTGCACTCGCATAGAAATCACCTACTTTTTTTATTAATCGTCCGCTGCTGAAGATTCCCATATTGAAGAAAAAAGGACTGACTCTTCCCGATTTTAGTTTGAATTCACCAAATCTTAATGCGCCTATATCTAGAGACAATTTAATAAATTCTTGTTTGTAGTTTTCCATACAATATAAACTTATACCCACACGATATGAGTAGGATCTCATAGAATGAATTGATTATGAAGATATAGCGTATTGGAGGATTAATAAATTAAGGTAATAACAATAAACGTCAATGGCATTCGAGCAGCTGAAAAAAAAGGTTTATTTCAATGGCTAGCAAAAGAAGATCCTGATTTTATATGTCTCCAAGAAGTTAGAGCTCAGATAGAGGACATGAAGCTCGAAGCATTCTGGCCTGATAGTTATCACTGTTACCATGAGGTAGCTGAAAAAAAAGGCTATAGTGGCACAGCTTTGTTCTCAAAGCTCGAACCCACAAAAGTAATCCAAGGCCTTGGTTCGGATGAATTCGATATCGAGGGAAGATATATTGAGTGTCACTTTAATAATTTTGTAATAGCTTCAGCCTACTTCCCATCAGGGTCTTCAGGCGATGTAAGGCAAGAGGCAAAATACAGATTCCTGGATATTTTTAGGAAAAAGCTGGAATCAATGGACGATAAAAAAATTAGCTATCTATTTTGTGGTGATGTGAATATTGTTCATAAAGAGATTGATATAACCAACTGGAAGGCAAACCAAAAAAATTCCGGATGTTTACCAGAGGAGCGTGCGTGGCTCGATGAAATATTTAACAGATTAAAATGTATCGATGGTTTTAGAGCAGTTAATACTGAATCAGAACAATACACTTGGTGGTCGAATAGAGGCAATGCTTGGGCCAATAATGTTGGCTGGAGAATTGACTATCAAATTTTTAATAATCACTTTGCATATAAAGTAAGATCAGCATCAATATATAAAGATGAACGATTCTCAGATCACGCACCATTAATTATCGAATATGAGCATACCTAATAATAGATTTGACGAGAAAGGGCTAGGAATTTATTCAAGCTCTGAATCAGTTCGAATGATTTTTTTAGGTTTTTCTGCTGGATTGCCCCACCCTCTTCTCTTTGCAACACTCACTGTATGGCTAGCTTCAGTCGAGGTTAGCATCTCTGAGATAAGTATGTTTGGTTGGGTGGGTATTATTTATGCTATTAAATTTCTTTGGGCACCCATGCTGGATAATTTATCTATCCCCGTTTTAACAAAAGTGCTTGGTCAGAGGAGATCCTGGATATTGTTCATGCAGTTGGTTATTTTGATCGGATTTATATGGATGTCATTTTTTGATCCAACCCAAGACCTGCTGTTACTCGCATACCTTGCAATATTGATTGCCTTTGCTTCTGCATCGCAAGATGTTGCTATTGATGCATACCGAATTGAAATCATTGAAAACAAATATCAAGCTGCAATGGCAGCTAGTTACCAATTGGGCTATAGAATCTCAGCACTAACCTCCGGCGCAGGTGCATTGTATTTGGCAGGATTTTATTCATGGCAAACTACCTACCAGATAATGGCAGGCTTTATGCTGGTTGGAATAGTCACTGTCTTGATTATTGCTGAGTCACCTAAGACTGAGGCAATAGTTGAAAAAGCCCATTGGTTCAGGTCTTCTGTTATAGAACCCTTTTTTGAATTTTTTAAAAGAAATAGCCACTGGTCATTTGTTTTAATCGTTTACATCGCTATATACAGAGTCAGTGACCTAATCTTAGGCATTGTTGCTAATCCTTTTTATATTGATATTGGTTTTAACCTCAACGAGATAGCAACTGTAACCAAGGTTTTTGGATTCGCCATTACTATTATCGGAGCTTTTGTAGGCGGTATTTCAGTAGCTCGCTACGGCATAGCTAGACCGCTTGTTCTCAGCAGTGTACTGCTAGCTGGGACAAATCTGTTTTTCTTGCTGCTTAATAATGCTGGACCAGATTTATCAGTGTTAGTTTTAACTATAAGTGCAGATAACTTTGCATTGGGTTTTTCAGGCTCTGTTTTTATAGCTTTTCTATCTAGCTTGACGAATCGGTTCTACACAGCATCTCAATACGCTTTATTTACCTCCATTATGTTCTTGCCTGGAATTATCATGAGTGGTTTCTCAGGGCAAATCATAGATGCTATGGGCTGGTCAAAATTTTTCATCTTTGCTGCCTCAATGGGTATACCATCAATCTTATTTTCCTTGTTGATAGTAAAAAAGGGTTGGCAGGAACAATAACTATAAGAGAACCGTTTGCTTAAAATTAAAACCAGAAAAAGTTTTTATAAAGAAGGTACTGAGTGACTCCCAAACTATTTTCCAAAGACATATTAAGGTTCCTAATTCCATCATCTTTTGGTGTTTTAGTTTTTCTAACTCCTATTTTCATCGATGGTAAACCAACGATAGTTTTAGGTATTATATTCGATGTTCTTAGAGCATCATTTGAAGATTATCTGCCCGCTATTGTTACATTACTTTTAATGATATCTGGTTTTTTTTCAGCCTATTACAGCTTAATTAGAAGGGGTAGAGACACCAACTCAAGAAACCGAATAGAGAAAATATTCACCACCGAAATTTCTTGGTTAGCTATAAGATTACTTGGCGCGATTTTTGCGAGCTTGGTTTATTTTAATGTCGGTCCAGAATGGATAATAAGCCCATTAACCGGTGGAACTGTTCTTTTTGAATTAGCTAGCTCTTTAGTTATATTCTTTTTGGTTGCTTGTCTTCTGCTGCCATTTCTTATCGATTTTGGCGTAGCAGAATTTATGGGAACGCTATTAAAGAAACCATTTTTATTAGCTTTTCGTCTTCCAGGTAGAGCCAGCATTGACTCTCTCGCATCCTGGTTAGGAAGCGGTTCTGTAGGAGTCTTGATCACTATAAAACAACAGGAGAAAGGTAATTATAGTGGGCGTGAGGCAGCAATAATTACGACTAACTTTTCTATTGCTTCAATAGCTTTTTGCGTTTTAGTCACAAAAGTAATTGAAATTGATCACATGTTTTTTGAGTTTTATCTTTCTGTTTTATTCGCTGGGATGGTTGCCGCACTAATAATTCCTAGATTGTGGCCTCTTGCAAGCAAAAAAGACTTTTATTTATCCGAAAAAGACAATTTTGCCGATACTCCCGAAGAAGGAGTAGGTATTTTTAGATGGGCGCTTATTCAAGGGGTCAATAAAGCAAAAACAGCACCAAAACTTAGATTTTTATTAAAGGATGCTCTTATAAACCTCATGGATATATGGTTCTCACTGCTTCCATCTGTTGTAGCCATAGGCACCATAGTTTTGATGCTGGCAGAGTTTACTCCTTTCTTTGAAATTATCACAAAACCTTTAGTGCCTCTCCTTGAGTTAATGCAAATACCAGAAGCGCAGTTAGCTGCACCTGCATTTTTAGTTGGTTTTGCTGACTTATACCTGCCGGCTGTAATTGGCAAAAGCATTGAGAGTGAGATGACTCGTTTTATTATTGCTTGTGTTTCTATTACTCAAATAATATATATGACTGAGGTTGGGACGTTAATTCTCAAATCAAAAATACCCTTACAAATCGGAGAATTATTCTTCATTTTCGTGTTAAGGACAGCAATTACCCTACCCATAATTACTGCTATTGCCCACCTTATATATCGTTAATACATTCAAACTAGTATATTAGTAGTCCTTGACTACTTCGGGAGGCTTTGATGAAACTCTTTCTTTTAGTTGTTTCAACCATCATATTTGTAAATGCTAATGCATCAGAGATCTCTGATCAGAGACCTCCAGGGGTAACTGGAGAGACATGGCAATTCGGGCCTCTAAACAGATGGGCATATACACATATAACTGAGATATTACCGACCAAGACCATCACAAATAATAGCGGTTTTGTCCAACCAATACCTGGCATAAAAGAAGCCAAAAATGATTTGCAAATTAATCTTGATGGCCGAACGGTTTTACTTTCTTCTCTTATGGAGGATCAATTTATTGATGGAATCTTAATAATCAAAAATGGCACAGCTATGGCCGAACTTTATAGCGGAACTCTAAAGCCAGATCGTACGCATCTTATGTGGTCTGTTAGTAAAACAATTGCAGGACTCACGACCGCTTCGGTGGAGGCTGATGGTTTAATTAACCTTGGTAAAACTGTTTCTGACTATGTTCCAGAGTTGGCAAATAGTGGGTGGGGCAATAACACCTTAAGAGAAATATTGGATATGCGTGATTCTTCCAGTTGGGTAGAGGATTATGACTCTCCGGAAAGCACAGTTAGAAGACAAGATTGTGCTGATGGACTTTTAACAGGACCTATGTGTATTGATACTGAGGTGATAGGTAATTATAAATTTTTGCCTGCTGTGGGAAAAGATAATTCTAGAAGAGGTAAGTTTATCTACAAATCAGGCACCACGGATGTTATGGCATGGGTTTTAGAATCTGCCACTGGAAAGAGATATGCAGACATAGTAAGTGACAGGTTATGGAAGCCTATAGGCGCTGAAAACAATGCAGGCATTACTGTTGATGTATCTGGCTTTACACTTGCAAGCGGAGGTATGTTCGCATCACTTAGGGACACAGCTAAAATTGGACAGCTCATTTTGAATAAAGGGAAGGTGGGAGAGATCCAGGTGATTCCTGAAAATTGGATAAAAGACATGTCTAATCAGCCAGGTGATAACTCTATTGAGAGCTTAGGCGATCAAAGTATTAATCCTTATTATCGCTCATTTATTTGGGGAATAGGAGACGGAGAAGGATCTCTGTTGGCAAGAGGAGTTCATGGGCAGTTTATCTATATTTCGCCAAATTCAGGAGTTGTAATTACTATATTCTCAACATGGCCAAATGCTGATGGCGGTATTATGGGAGTAGACCTCGATAGTACTATGAGTATTATTGAAGCAATAAAAACTCTATCTAATTTACTAGAATGACTTTAGAAGTGTTTTGATGTTTGAAATGATATTGGGGTTGCCTTTAAAGCTCTTAATTGATTCATCTGGTTTGTTCCAGTTATGAGCTGAATCTGTAAAGAAATTAGAATCTATTTCAACCCAGCTAGAGTCATCAAGAGTTCCAGTTTTAATATAAACAATATGAGATAGTTCTTTTGCATAGCTTAAGACGCCTGATCCACAACTTTGACAAAAACCCCTTCTTATATGAGAGCCTGATGAGCCCTTGCTTTCGAAGTATTTTAGTTCACCTTCAAGATCGAGATACTTTTTAGGTAAAAATAAAATGGTTGCTTTGCCCGATCCAGTTGTACGTTGGCAATCTTTGCAATGACAATGATGAGCTGAAATAACTTTTTCCTTTGGAAAAGAATAAGAAATTATCCCGCATTGACATCTACCAGTTTGATTTTGTTCCATGACTATTCTATCGAGACATATTTGCTAGCCATTAAAAATAAATTTATGTTCAGTAATATATTCTTCTAGTGATGTTGGTTGTTGCCCCATTAGCTCACTATAGGTGTCAGTTTTGTCCTCAATTCCACCCTCAACAATACCTTGAAAGAGATCTATTACTGAATCAAGATGCCACTGATTTGTTAAAAACTTAGATAGAATATCTTTATAGGCAGCCATAGGCATATCAACATAATCGATCTTTCTTCCCAGTACAGTTGAAAATTTTTCAGCAACGTCATGGAAAGATAATATTTCAGGCCCGGTAATAGAATAGTTCTTCGATGCATGACTCTCTTCCGTTAGAACTTTTGCAAGAACTTTGCCAACATCTCTGGTATCAATCATGCCAGTCTTTCCGTCACCCATTGGAAGAAATATTTTGTCTTGTTCCTTAATAGTGCCAGCTGAGGAGAGAAGATTTTGCATATAAAAATTAGGCTTGATCATAGTCCAGTCAAGGCCAGATGCTTTTATATAATCTTCAGATTCTTGGTGGAGTCTAGGTATTGGGCTAGTAGCATCTGGCGTTGCTTCTATGGAAGAAACTTTCACAATGCTCTTCACACCTGATGCAACAGACATATCGACTATTTGTTTTTCTAGGGATAGTTGATCCTCAGAATTAGGTAGCAATATTAGCACTGTTTCAATATCAGTCATTGCTGATTCAAGTGAGTCTTTGTCTTCAACTGAACCTAAGATTACGTCAGCGCCAATTTCTTTGAGATCATTTTCTTTTTCAGGGTTTCTTATTAATGCCCTATAGCTTGCGCCTAATTTAAAAAGCTCATTAGCTGTTGCAGAACCTGATTTACCTGTCGCCCCTGTTATTAGAATCATTGTTTAACTCCCTATTTAGCTTGTTAATTATTAAATCGTGAAAATACGCAACTCCAGTCTCATATTTAGTGCTGAGAGGTCCTGAAGTGTATATGCCTGTTTGTAAGTTATGTTGAATTTCAGGAATTAACTCTTGATCTTCTAAACTTACTTCTAATTGATATTTACCTTCATTATTTTCAAAGTCATCATACGAAATATCTGGAGGTCTGAAAAGATTATAAATTACTCTACACCACTTGGGTCTGAGTGGTTCAATTCTTTGGTACACGATTCCGCGCCCATAGATATTGAAAATGAAGTTAGGAAAGTGCCAACCAAAACTGCCAGGTTGATCGCTCTCTCCTTTTTCAGGAACACTATGAATACTGCAATCATTAGTATTAAGTAGTTCATATTCTTCCCAAATAACATCTCTATTAAGTTGAGGGTGAACATTTGGGATATGGTATCCCTCTTGATAATTATCTACATAAGTTTTCCAATTAGCATGCACATCGAATTTAAGTTCATTATGAAATAAAAAATCATCACTATATTGATCACCAACTACGCTATTAAATGGTCCTAACCATTCTATTAAAGACTTCGGTTCAGAAGATAGGTTAATAAAAACTAAGCCATATTTTTCTTCAATATTAACCGGGTAGAGTGAATGATCATTATGATCAAAACTATCTGAACCGTGAAATTTTGGGGGGTTAGATAACTGACCTTGGAGAGAATATCGCCACCCATGATATGGGCAAACTAGTTGTTTACAATTCCCTGACTTCCTCAATTCAACTTTAGAAGCTCGATGACGACAAATATTATGAAATGCTCTAAGTATATTATCCTTACCTCTTACTAATACAATTGGGAACTGTGCTACATCAGTTGTAATAAAATCACCTTGTTTAGATAGTTGCTCAGATCTAGCGACCCATAGCCATTCTTCTTTAAAAATACACTCAATTTCTTTAGCAAAAATAGCTTCATCATAATAGTAATGAGATTTAAGAGTAGTTGTTCTATTCATAGCATTAATATTAAATAAGTCTTATATAGATATGTTCTATAATATTTTCATACTATCTACAAACTCAGGAGACAACCATTAAATTAGAAAATAAAATTGCATTAATTACAGGCGCTTCAACCGGTATTGGCAAAGGAGTAGCTGAGACATTTGCTAAAGAAGGCGCAACTGTAGTTATTAATTACCCAAACGAAAGTGAAGAGAAAAATGCAGACGAAACCTTAACAAATATAAAAACTGTTTCACCTAACTCTAAAACTCACATGGCTGATGTATCGAATGAAGAAGATGTTGTTGGCATGATTGAAAGAATTAGAGATGATTTTGGAACAATTGATATTCTCGTAAATAATGCAGGTATTGTTACCACTGCACTTGTTCATGAAATGAAAAGCTCAATGTGGAATGAATTATTAGCTATTCATCTAAACGGAACATTTATGTGTACTAGAGAAGCATTAAAAATAATGTATAAGAACAATTATGGAAGGATTATAAACACAGCTTCACAGTTGGCATATAAAGGACATGATGGATTAGCTCATTACACAGCAGCAAAAGGAGCAATTATCTCATTTACAAGATCCTTATCACTAGAAATTGGAGATAAGAATATAAGAGTAAATTGTGTCGCACCAGGAGCAACTGACACAAGAATGTTATCTGAATTACCAGAAGAAAGGATAGAAGAAATAAGACAAACTATTCCCAAAGGAAAGATAGCTAATATAGATGAAATAACACCAGCATACTTGTTTCTAGCATCCAATGATGGAAATCACTTCGTAGGCCAAACTATTAGTCCTAACGGTGGCGATCTATTCTTATAGAACCTAATGTTATTATAATAATATATATATTCATATATACATGATATATATGACATAATATATATATGTAGAATACTAAATGTATTATATAGTATGCTATAGACATGAATATAGTATCAGATGTACTAAATCTTAATTTTATTGAATCAATAGAGATTAAAGAAAAGCCATATTTTATAAAGTTTTCTAAATATCCCGGACTAAGGATTAAAGTAAATCCAATGGGTCGAATTTCTTATCTTACCTACGGCAGGATCCATTTTGGAGGTAACCCAAGAACGATTACACACGGTACGACTAAAACAGTATCAATTGATGAAGCTCTTGATAAACATTTTAAATGTATCAGTCTTCTTCAAAAAGGACTCGATCCTAACTTAATAAAAAAATCTAAAGCAAAACAATATGCTCTTTCAACAGACTTTGTCTCTATTGCTCAAGAATTTATACATGAAAAAGAATCTAAAAAAGAATTTTCTGAAAGATATAGTGAATATTCACACGCATATTTATTAACTAAAAAATTAAAAAGGTTTCATAAATTTCAAATCAACCAAATAAATAAATCTGATATTAAAGTCTGGTATGACGATAATGCAGATACTCCAGCATCTAGACATAATGCATTAAGATTAATGTCATCAATATTTTCTTATGCTATTACAAGGAATCTTGTGGACAGCTCTGTGAATCCTACAAAATCATTTTTTACTGGTGAAAACATCTATAAACCCCAAGCAAGAGATAGGCAGCTAAGTCTTGATACAGAGCTTCCAAAGGTTATTTATCAACTTTGGGATCCATTAAATGAAAACAAGGTTGATCGATTAACTAGAAATGCTATTTTTTTATTATTAATCACTGGATTAAAAAAGTCAGATGTTCTAAATATGCGTTGGGAGCAAATCCATAGTGATAGTTATATCAAAATTGATAAAAATAAAATTAATCAGATTATTCCAATTACCGAAACTATTAAATGTGTTTTAGATGACTTAAAAAGTTATCAGGAAGATAATATAAGTCTAATAGGAATGGACTACATATTTTTTAATAAAAAAACAAATAAACCTATAGAAAATTTAAGGAAAAGTTTTATTAAGTATTCTAAAGACTTAGATTGGGTAGTTTATCCCGAAGCCATAAGAAAAACATTTGCCAATATTTGTGACAGAACAAATATCCCAAGATCACATTTCTATCAGTTACTTGGTCTAAAGAAGGCCTACAATCCTTATGAAACTAATCTAGATGCAATTGACAATATATCGCAGTTAAAGAAATCTCTTGAGTTAGTTCAAGATGAGATTGATAAGTTAGCGCCCATGCTTATACCTGGACAAATGACTAAAATAAAAGACTTTCTATATAATTAGCGTACGTTACGTATGCTATATATAATAATAAGATATATATTATTATAATGTATTGAAATATAAAGGTATATTAGAGAACACTATAATAATCTAATATTCAACAACTGACCTTATTGATTTACCTTCATGCATTAAATGAAAAGCATCATTTATATCCTCTAACGGCATTTTATGGGTAATCAAATCGTCTATATTAATTTTTCCATCCATATACCAATCTACAATTGTCGGAACATCTGATCTTCCTCTTGCACCTCCAAATGCCGAACCTCGCCATACTCTTCCAGTAACAAGCTGGAATGGCCTTGTTGATATTTCTTGTCCAGCTCCTGCTACTCCAATGATTACAGATTCCCCCCAACCTTTGTGACAGCATTCAAGGGCTTGTCTCATTGTTTCTACATTTCCAATACACTCAAATGAATAATCTGCTCCACCACCAGTGAGGTCAATAATGTTTTCTACAATACCTTCAGTTTTAGTAGGATTAATAAAATCTGTCATACCAAATTTTGTCGCTAGTTCAGTTTTATCCTCGTTTATATCTATGCCTATAATCTTGTTAGCGCCTACCATTTTCGCACCTTGTATAACATTCAATCCGATACCACCTAGACCAAATACTACAACATTAGATCCAGCTTCAACTTTTGCGTCATAAACAACAGCGCCAATCCCAGTTGTCACTCCACATCCTATGTAACAGACTTTATCAAATGGTGCATCGTCTCTAATTTTAGCTACTGCTATTTCAGGCATTACACTAAAATTAGAAAATGTAGAGCAGCCCATATAATGAAAGACTTCTTTACCATTATGTGAAAACCTAGATGTTCCATCTGGCATTAAACCTTGACCTTGAGTTTCTCTGATGGATTGACACAAATTAGTTTTTGGGTTCAGACAAAAATTACACTCTCTACATTCTGGAGTATACAAAGGAATTACATGATCACCTGGCTTGACGCTTGTAACACTGCTTCCAACTTCGACAACAACTCCAGCTCCTTCATGACCAAGTATTGCAGGGAAGATGCCTTCAGGATCATCACCCGATAATGTAAAAGCATCTGTGTGGCAGACTCCTGTCGCCTTCATTTCTACTAATACCTCATTATCTTTTGGACCTTCTAAATCAACTTCTTCAATAATTAATTCACTTGCGGCTTTAATTGCTATTGCAGCTTTGGTTTTCATAATTTCTCCTCTGTCTCAATCTATTAAGCATAATCAGTATCATATTGATAATCAATCAGGTGAGGATATTAGATTATTGTTAATCCCTATTGTAAGCTATCAAATCTAAACTAAGGCAAAAGAGAATATGCATAGATCTTTTAGGGAAATATTAAATATCCTTGATGATACAGGGAGTCTAGTTCGTATAAAAAAGGAAGTTGATCCTAAATATGAAATGGGTGCAGTTATGAAGCAGCTCGAAAAAGAAGGTAAGGCTTTTCTGTTTGAAAATGTTAAAGGATCAAAATATCCAGCTGTTGGTGGATTATTCACTTCGATGGATAGATACGGACTTATATTTAATGAAGATGCTTCTGAGGAATTCACATACGACCAAGCTGGCCAAAAAGTATTGGAAGGGGTTGCAGACCCAATCGCTTCTGTTGTTAAAGACAATGGCCCAGTTATGGAGGAGATTCTAAGAGACGATGAGATTGATTTACTATCTATGCCTGTTCCTACGTTTTTTGAATTAGACACCGGACCATTTATTACCGCAGCTGTGGGTATATTTAGAAAACCTGATGGCAATATCAATGTGGGATTTTATCGGTGCTTAATTGAAAACAAGAACCACATCTTAATTAACGCCAGTGGACTAAGTGATTTACGAAAGAGTTATAACTGGCATAGAGAAGAAGGGAAGGAAATGAACGTGGTGATGGTATTAGGCGCACCACCTGCTTTATTAATGGCTGCAGCTTCAAAATCACCTGATCATGTCTCTGAATTAGATGTAGCTGGAGGAATGATTGGCAAAGGGGTTAAGGTTGTTTTAGGCCCCGACAGTGGCTTACCAATCCCCATAGATGCAGAAATGGCTTTTGAGACAAAAGTTGATTTGAATAATATGGTTGAAAATACGCTCGGAGAGTTTGGTGCACAGTATGGCACTGAGCACGCGCCGATGTGTGAAGTCACATCCATTTTAAAACGAAAAGATTCAATGTTTTATACGTTAATGGCTGGAAGAGCTAAAGAGCATAATAATTTGGGCTACCTAACTGTTTATGGAATGTCTACAATGCTAAAAAACAGAATCAAAGACACTTTTCCCTGTGTCAGCAATGTTGAAATTCATTTTGACACTAAAATAGGACCTTTGATGCATGTGGTGATAGCGATCAATAAGTCATCAGATAGTCAACCTGCAGATATTATCAAAGAAACTTTTGAAATGGATATGGGCTCTTTTAATTTAGCTTGGATGGCTAAACGTGTCATAGTGGTCGATGATGATGTTGACCCATCTAATATGGACGATGTCGAATGGGCAACGTGGACTCGGATGGGTAGAGCAGAAAAAGTACACCTGTTTTCAAATTTTGTAACCTGGGAGATTGATAGGGCAGCATTGCCTGATAAAACCTCATTAAGAGTGGGGATTGATGCGACTAAGGATATGGATTATGTGGATGACTTAGTCAGACCAATTGTTCCCGGTATTGATAATATAAAGCTAGAAGATTACTTGGATTAACCAAGGGGAGTGAATAAATAATGGACCCATATTTAGCAGTAGGACTTCAGACAAAAATAAAACATGTCACTTCTCGAGAAGAGGTTAAAAGAAACCTCAATCACATTGGTAACATGATTGATATGGTCACCCATATGTGTTCCTTGGAGCTGCCAGTCAGACTGATTGCATTAGGTGAGGGAGCCATCCAAGGATTTGTTGATGAGATATTAGACATGGAGCAATCTGATTATGCCAAAACGATGGCTGCTGAGATCCCCGGATTTGAAACAGACTTTTTAGGTGAGTATGCAAAAAGTAAGAACACCTTTATCATAGGACAACTCAAAGAGAAGCTTCCTGAATATCCAGACCGTTTTTTTAACACGGTTTTTATCATCGATGATAACGGTGAAGTTATATATAAGCATCATAAGAACATCGTGGTTTTTGTAGAGCATTCAACCACACCTCATGATGTCTATGATCAGTGGGTTGAGCAGCACGGAGATACTCTCGAAGCGTTTTTCCCTGTTGCAAAAACTAAGATTGGCAATATAGCGGGGACTGTAGGCGTAGAAGGCTCTTTCCCAGAGTCATTCAGGGCATTTGCTCTTAATGGAGCAGAAATTCTTTATAGGGCCTCTTTGCCTGAGCCATGGGTGTCTAGAGAAATTTTTGAGGTACAAAATAGATCTAGAGCTATTGATAATACTTGCTATATGATTGCCCCCAACTCTGGTTCGTTGATTATGCCGGGTAATGATGGTGAAGATCCAACAATAATAGATGGCGCACTTGGAGGTCGTTCTTCCATTGTTGATTACAAGGGGACAATATTAGCATCAAATAATATAGTTGGAGATAGCTACGTTGCTTCTGAAATAAATATTGATGCGCTAAGGCATTATAGGGAAAACGCACGCTTCCAAAATTGGATTCCCTACCTTAAAACTGAAATCTTTAGCAAGATGTATGAACAAGAAATATGGCCAAAGAATCTTCCTCCAATGAACCACGACGATGCAGGAAAAGTGTTTAAAAAGACCATTAAAAAATTAATAAAAAAAGGTACTTACACCGCAAAATCAAAAAAATAGATGTTCCCATCTAACTTTAAACCTCAGGGTGAATTCAATTTATTGAGGATTGGAGGCGATAACGATGGGGGCTATCTTGTAGAGTCAGCATCAATAGAAAAAACTAAAGCTCTTATCTCCATGGGTATTGGCAAGAATTGGCAATTTGAAGAAGATTTTATCTCTAATAAAGCTATCGAAATACATGCCTATGATCACACTGTAAGAGGTTCTTTTTGGCCAAAGTTTTTCATTAAAAGATTTTTAAGTGTTTTGATTGGCAGATTCAGCGCACCTTATAACGCCGTAACAACATATAAGAATTTTCTAAGCTTTTTTAAAGATAGGGCAGTTCTATTTTTTGAAAAGATTGGTTCTGAAGAAGATGGCGCCACTAATTTGAACAAAACAATAAAGCGAATTAAAGGTGAACCCATTTTCTTAAAAATTGATATAGAGGGCTATGAGTATGAAATTCTTGATGAAATAATTGTAAATTCAGCACTTTTATCAGGGATGGTTATAGAGTTTCATAAAGTTTCAGAACATATTGATGAAATAAAAAGCTTCATTGATGCTTTTGAGCTTGAATTAGTTCATATTCATCCAAACAATAATAGAATTGATGAGCAAGGTAATCCTAGAGCAATAGAAATGTCATTTGCTAGAGAGCCTAAGAAGATAAGCCAAACGGCTAATTTACCTCACCCGTTAGATCAATTAAATGTCCCAAGAAAGGAAACAGTAAACTTAAGATTTATCAATTCCTAGTTGAATTAAAACCATATTTGCTGCTGATTTTTCAACATCCTGTCTTATCGGTTTGCCTTTTTTATAACCAACTTCAGCAAAAAAACCATCAATCCTGCTGTGTGAACATAAAGATTCTAATCGATCGGCAATTATTTGATTATCCTTAGACTCAATATTAATTTCAGCTTCAATCATATTGCCTTTATATAAAACTTTTATCTTTTCTAAATTGACTAGGTTTCTCCACCAAATAAATGGTCGATCTGTCACGCAGCTAAGCCTACCTTCGGGATTTTCGAGATAACTCACAGGGATGGAATAATTCTTACCAGTCTTTACCCCTTTGAAATTTAAGACAAGTATATTTGCACTTATTAATCCATGCAGAAATGACTTTGATATTGCAATCGTAATTGGGTTGATAAGTCTCCAAAACATGGTTAATTATTAACTAATTTCTTTTGCTTTATCAATGCGACTTTGGACTGATTCACTCACCTCATAGGGTTCCCAATCGTCTGGAGCAGTATAGACCCCCATTTCAATCATCTTGTTGACTTGGTGCTTAACAAGCTCTAACTGATTTTCTTCTGTAAATGGAGGTTCATCCATACAAAGGTTTCTTGGGTATATCCCGCCCTTAGACATCATCGCATCATAAATGACTTTGTATTCCTCAACTCTCATGTCCTTTGCTAAATTTTGCCATTGCCCTCGAACACGAAAGTCTCTAAGCCCATCGATATTGATGATTCCGCTAACAAGCGCTTCACCCCCGCTAAGATACTCAGAAATGATTTGCCCACGATAGTCAATTATTTGGCTTCGACCATTGCTCATTTTGAAATCATCCATCCAGGCATATAGATTCCTCCAATATTTGGAGCTACCACATAGCAAGTATTGAAGATCGCATGAGATTGATTTTGTATCTGGTTCATTTTATTTCCCATCCAGGGTTCTGGGTATTGAGATCTGTAAATAACCTCTGCACCATTTAATGCAAGACCTCTTGCTGCCTCAGGGTAACTGCCTTCGGCACAGATTAAAGTGCCAATATTTCCTATCTCTGTTTTGGCAACTGGGTAGAGGACATCAAGTAATTTTTCTGGATCGTCACCGTATTTTTCTAGGTATAGATTCCAAATATCACTGGGAGCAGTATTTGTTTCTCTTTGATAAAAAGAAGTCTTAATATGTTGGTGAATAACATCTCCGTTCG
The DNA here is from genome assembly GCA_019653755.1 of Woeseia sp. GTDB lineage: Bacteria > Pseudomonadota > Gammaproteobacteria > Steroidobacterales > UBA11654 > CACPJA01. Next base: position 73,789 of record BPCL01000006.1, read on the forward strand.
GATCAATCATAAAGGCAATATTGAAAATTCTGTCTTTCATGATGTCCGGAGCTGTGGCCACCATCTGAGCTATAAGATAAATATTGAACTGCTTGCAAATTTCACCTAGAAACTCTGTTTCCTTGCCTGGGATTTCAGGGACTACATCTCTGGCAATTCTTATGTGCTCATCACCTCCGCCTAAACACCAGCCACCTATGCCTCCCTCAGAGATAGTTACTAATCGGACAGGAAGATCCAAGCTACAATTCCATACGGAATATCCAATACTAGTTTGTAGACGCTCAAGGTCTTTCCAGTAGTCGTCAATAGTCGTCGCCATATGTGACTCATTTTGTATACCCACAGCTGTATATTGAAGTGTCATAATTTACCCCTTAGTTGAATAACTAAAAATAATCCCTTTAACTTGGTACTATTTATTCTTTATTTATAAACAATATTATAGTCCTTAATCAATCTACAAATCCAAATGAGGTTTCAATGAATCAACCACCAATAAATCAAAACACACAGAAACAAGAGATATTGTCCTTTTCACAGATACCAGCAAGCTCATATAAAATTTTCTTTATTTGTTTAATTGGCGTAACTTTCGCGAACTTAGATCATTCCATTTTTATTTTGGTCAGTGAAAAATTTCAAGAAGATTTTGGATGGAATCTAACAGATGTGGGTTGGTACGTAGCGATAACATTTTTTATTTCAGGAATACTGTGTACTCAAGTTGGAGTTCTTACTGATCGCATTGGTAGAAAAAAATCACTATTAATCTCAACATTTTTAACTCCCATTTTTGTTGGTTTTCTAGCAATTGCTCCTAATACATTGTCAGTTTTGATTGCTAGAACTCTAGGGTTTACTGCAGCAGGAGCACAATCTCCTATTACACTTACAACAGTAACCGAGTCGTCCCCACCAAGATTTAGAGGTTTGTTTACAGGTATTTTACAAATAGGTTTTCCGTTAGGCTGGTTTTTTGCCTCAATATTAGTAGTTTTTATGATTGATAATTTAGGCATAAATTGGAGATATACATTTCTTTTAGCCTTCTTATTTGTCCCTTATGGTTGGGTTATCCATAAGTATTTACCAGAATCAAAAGTATGGCTTGAGGCTCAAAATAAGAAAACTGAGAACCAACCTAAGGCCAGTACTTTGGTTTTATTCTCAGAAAAGTACAGAAAGAAATCGCTCCTCTTATTTTCAGGCCAATTTCTTTACGCTTTTGCCTATGGGAAGCACGTTAATGTTGGTTCTGTATTTTACGCAAGCAAGGAATTGGGAGATCGTTGATGCTATCAAGATAGTTGGGCTTTCATATGGTATAGGATCTTTTGGTTATATTGCCGCTGCAATTGTAGGAGAGTTTTTATTAATAAGAAGGAATACTATTATTTTATGGGCACTGCTAGGAGGCCTAGCTTTTATTTATTTAATATGGATGGCTGATTCCTGGAATAAGGTATTGATTAGTTATGGGTTGATGACTTTGTTTTTTTATGGTGCTTATGCTGTCATGGCAACCTTTATTGCTGAAAATTTCCCAGCAGAAGTTAGAGCAACAGGAGCCAGTTTTTGTGGAACATTAGCAATTAACTTGGGTTTTGGCTTGGGGCCTTTGGCTATAACCTATGCAGCTACTAATTATGGTTGGAATATGGGATATACAATAGTGGGCATTATACCAATAATCGCTGCCGCTCTTATTTTTCTATTCTTAAAACCTGTACCAAGAGAGGATGTTTTTTAAAGCCTAGGCCTCTATATATCTTTCAAAGTCACACGTGTAATCATGGAAGGTGTGATTAGGTTCATAGGCGAATGGTCTCCATCCCAAATGCTCATAATCACCTACGAGGGATGTCGGCTTAATCAACCCCCCAGTTTGCACGACAGCACCAAAGTTTTGTCTATTTCTAAACATCATAGGATCCCAACCATGATACATATACATCATGTTAGGCCCCATAGCTGAGGTGACATGTGCTTGTGCTATGAATGAGCCCGCTTTACTGAAAACTTTAATTAAATCGCCATCATCAACTCCTTTATTGCTTGCATCATCAGGGTTGACATACACATCAGGCTCACCCCTTTGAAGGCTAAGAAGGAAACTGTCGTCTCTCCACATACTATGGATCCCATGACGAGCATGTCCCATTAACATTTTCATAGGGTAGCCTTCATTAACCAGAGCATCTTTATGACGTGGTAAAACTTCATCAAACTCAAAGAACCAATCATGATCGATATAGAACTGTTGGCGGTGTGTTAGTGTTTTATAGCCAATTTTCTCATTTACATTGTCCCAGATTTCAGAATAGTAAGGTGATTCCTTAGTGTGAACTGTTGTTTCGGATCCTTTATTTCTCAAAAAGCCTTTTTCAGCAAGCTCGTCATAAGTGACATTTTGGATGCCACTTGAATTATCAAGAAGAAACTGAATCACATCCTTAACAGATTTGATAGTTCCATCGCTGGTAAAGTCATCATGGAATTTTTTAAAGTCTCTCTTAAAAGGCACACCAACAACATTATCATCAATCGGCTGTACATCTCTTGCCTTAGCTCTTATGGATATCGCTTTTGCCAGTCTTTCATAGGCAGTCCAATCATCAACAGACTCGCCAAGTGGTTCCACGGCCTTATCTATAACCTGCATAAATGGAGTTCTTGGCTCTAAATGAAAATCGTGTCGTTCATAATGATGAGCAATCGGTAAAACATAATCAGAGTACATTGCAGTTGTACCCATATCGGTTGCAAAAGTCACAATCGTATCTAGTTTTCCGAATGCGTTTTCTCTCCAATGCTGACCCGAGGATCTCCAACTTGCAGCATTTGTGCCAGAAAACATTCCCATTTTCCAAGGAATCTTGGAGTAATCAGGGAACCAGCCTTTATCAACTGATTCCTGAAAATATTTATCATATTCTTCAGCAAGTTCTTCGCCATAAACGTCTTTATTTAATTCTTTCATGTTGCCATGAACATAATCCCATCTTGATAGGGTAGCTACTCTAAAAGCAGCAACAGGGTTCCTCATCGCGAAAGGAAAGACTGCATCGTCTTTAGCTAAATTTGTTATCGTAAGTCCACCACCTTCTTTCCCTGTATTGCCTGTTAGACACAGCAATAAAAATAGAGCTCTTTGCAGTAAATCACCATGTAGATATTTAGAAGCACGATAACCCGCATAGATCATGCTGGGTTCAGCTTTAGCAAAAGTTCTTGCCACTTCTTTAATGACCTCAGCATTAATTCCTGTAATCGGTTCAGCAATCTCTGGCGTGTGATCTAAAGCTCTTTGTTTGGTTAACTCAAAAACCGTTGTAACCGTCACAGGACCATCTTTTGTTTCAATAACCCATTCTCCCTCTAACGCAGGATTTAGTTCTCCAAGATCTATTGAGGGCATTGGAGGTATAAGATGCTCCGGGGTGCCTGGAGGCGGAGGAGGAGGTGTACCTGTCCCTGGCGCTGCTTGAAGGCTCTCAGTAGCTTGGTCCCAAATATAAAAGAGATTATTTTTAGCGTTTGGGTCATCAACCATGTCTATTTCTCTAATGTACTTATAGTTGTCCTTTCTAACCAGGAAAGGTAGATCCGATTGCTCTTTTATATAATTTTCGTCGTAACTTTTATCATTTAGTATGGTGTGAACCATGGCCATTGCTAAAGCAATATCACTGCCTGGTTTAGGATTTAGCCACTTGCTGGAATGCATTGCTGTTGCATTAAAGTCAGGAGTTATAGTGATAACTTCAGTGCCGTTGTATTTCGCTTCCCAAAAAAAGTGAGCATCAGGAATACGCGTAACAGCTGGGTTACAGAACCAGATTAGACAACACTTTGATTTATAGATTTCCGCCATAGTATTGCCTAAAGTCACATGACCATAGGTAATTTGAGCACCTGAAAAAAGATCGCCCACACCTGCAAATGCTTCCGGCATCTGTACTCCGCTCACATTTGCAAATCTGAGTATGCTGGCATATGAAGCTCTTTTCATAACCATTTGAGTACCTAATCCGCAGGTTACTGACTCAGGACCATGCTCGACGGTGTAATCAAGAAACTTATCTGCTATTTCCAACATTGCTTGATCCCAGGAAATCCTCTCCCATTGACCTTCTCCACGCTCAGTGTTCTCTTTTCGTTTCATTGGGTATAGGATTCTTTGTTTGCCATACATATATCTTGAATGACTCAGGCCTTTCTGACAGCCTCTAGGGCCATAATCTGGAGCATCGCTTGAAGCTCCGTATTCTCCCTGTTGTTCTTCTCTCCAAACCACTCCATTTTTGACATAAACATTAAACGCACATTGACCGGTGCAATTGGTTCCATGAGTTGAATGGGTAACACTATCCCACGTCCATTTTTTTCTAGCTAGATCTTCCCAAGCCCTATAGGGTTCAGTTGATTGAGCAACAATTGATGATGAATAATTAAGTGCCGCTGAGGTGGCTACGGCAGAGCCTAAAATAAATTTTCTTCTGTTGGTCTTAAAGCTATTTTCCATAATGTTAATGTACCATAAAGATATTCTAAGCGTCATGTTGCCCAGGCAACACGAGAACTTTTCCACTAGCTTGCCCTATGGCGAATTCAACTAAATTCATTCTGTCATTGCCAAAGAAGAGTTGTTTATCCACGACCATAGTCGGGCTGCCATAACCCCCTTTACTGATAAGCTCCTGACAGTTAGATTGAATTATTTCATCCTGAAGATCATTCTGTATAGATTCTTCAAATGCTGCTATATCCATATCCAATTTTTCAGCAATATTTATTAGTACTTGATCGTCTGATATATCTGCAAGGTCAGTAAAAAACGCTTTGAACACTTCCGAACTATAATCAACAATTTTATCTTCAGATAAGGCAAAAAAAGCTCCGCGAGATGCTTTTAAAGAGACACGATGGTCTAAGTTCTTATGCTCTTTAATGTCGAGACTGCAATAAGATGCCCAGTCTTGTAAATCTTTTTTCTTATAGTTTGTAATATATTTGGGGCTTTCTTTTTTAGGCTTATTTAATGCTTCACTTACTATTTCTAAATTAATAGGCTTCCACACTATAAGAGAAGCAGTTCGTGTAGCTGTTTGTATAAGCCTTTTATAGCCTAGATAGGTCCAAGGACAGCTGTAATCAAAATAAAATTCAACGCTAATTTGCTTATCATTCGTCATGATTTTTTCTCAATTCAGTTTTTAAAACTTTACCACCCGCATTTCTGGGAATCTCCTTAATAAACTCTATGATTTTTGGCACTTTTATTTTTGAGATTTCCTGTTCACAAAAAGATCGAATCTCTTCAGCATCCCCTTCACTAGAAGTTGTCGTGACGATATATGCCTTTATGGCTTCGCCCCATTTTTCATCTGGTATCCCAATCACTGCAGCATCTGAAACATTTGGGTGTTTGAATAAGATTTCTTCGACTTCTCTTGGGTAAACATTAATGCCGCCTGATATAACCATATCTTTTTTACGATCAACAATATATAAATAACCTTCTTCATCCTGTCTGGCCATATCGCCAACTGTCAACCAGCCATCGTGTAAGGCCTCTTTGGTCTCTTCAGATCTTTTCCAATAACCATTGAAAAGGTAGGGACTGGTTGAAAATAATTCTCCTACCTCATCAGCTTCACAATCCTTACCAGAGTCATTGAGTATTTTGATTTCTGTACATGGAAACGCCTGTCCTACACACTGCTGTTTTCGAAGCTGATCATCTGGTCTTAGATTAGAGATAATTCCACCTTCTGTTGAACCATAAGTTTCATGAAGCAGACCATCACCAAATTGATCTACTAATTGTTCCTTAATTTGTTGAGGCAGGGCAGCCGCATTAGAAATGATAGTTTTTAATTGATGTTTTGAGGCTTTTTCAAGAACCGCCTTCTCAAGAGCAAGTATCCCATGGAAATGGGTTGGCACTCCAAAGAAACCAGAAATATTTTCGTCTACAAAAGTTGTTAGAATCCGCTCAGGATCGAACTGATCCATGATCTCTGCATAGCCACCAAAAAATATAGGAGCTAAGGAAAAAATCATTCCAGCGCCATGACACATTGGGGCAATGGCTAAAAAACGATCATCTGGAGAGTAGCAACCATACTCAACCGCCATTCCAAACAAAGTAAGAATTCTTGATCTATGTGGCACGAGAACACCTTTAGGTTGACCTGTTGTCCCTGAAGTGTAGGGAATAGTAAATACATCCCACTCCATCACGATAGGCCTATCTGCTATTGGTTTACTTCGACTAATCCATTCTTCGAGCTCATCGTTAATGGTCACAATCTTTTCAACGGTAGAAAACTCACTTTCGCTTAGAAATTTTGATGATGTTTCATCCACAAATAAGATCATAGCCTCAGAGTCATTGCATATAGCAACAATCTCATTGGCCGATAATTTAGGATTGATCGTTGCTATAGGGATCCCAGCTTGTGATGATCCCAATACAATCTCCATGTATTCAATTGAATTAGAGGCAACAATAGCGACATGACCTTTTTCTTCTTTTAGATTAGCTAATAAAGCTGAAGAGATCTTATCCATTCGCTCGACAAGATCCTTGTAACTTCTTGTCTTTTCACCATGTTTATAAGCAATCTTTTCTGGATTTCTAGACATGGCTGATCGTATCCCCTCTGGAATAGAAAGGTGTCTGAAGGTTTGAGGAAGATTTATGTTGTTGCTCACGCTATTGATTCAATTTGAACACTCGGATTGCATTTTCTCGGAGGATGAGATCTTTAGCCTCATCTCTAAAGTTGAGATCATTGAATTCGTCAACTGCTCTTATTGGATCAATCACTGGCCAGTCAGTACCAAACATTACTTTGTGTCTGCCGTATGAATTTGCATAATGAACAAAAGCTTCAGGCCAGTACTTAGGCGCATAAGCATCGCCAGCAGTATAAACATTTTCATGTTTCCAACACATTGAAATCATCTCTTCAGTCCAAGGTATCCCAATATGTATACCAATGAGTTTTAGATCCGGGAAGTCAATCGCAACTTGATCTAGGTAAATAGGTCGTCCCACACTCGGTAATCTTCTGTTTCTCGAATAGATTAAGTTATGGCCGACTTGCATCATGATCGGTATATCAAGCTCACAACATTTAGCATAATAGGGATAGTACTTTCTATGATCTGGTGGTAGTTCACACCAGTGAGGATATAAATGCGCGCCAACAAAGCCATATTCCTTGACTGCGACTTCTAGATCCTTTAATCCTTCCATCCCTCTAAATGGATCAACACCAGCTAGTCCTGAAAATCTCTCGGGGTATTCTTGGCAGACACTATGAACGCTTTCATAAGGAACTTCAAAGCCCTCAGGCACTCTAATATCACCGCCTCTTACTGCTATCAATAAGGATTTTTCAACACCAGCTTGATCCATCTTTTTAAGATAATCAGGAATCGTAACACCAGCCCTCATTTCTTCAGGCATCCTGATCTGTTTTTTGAAGTCTTCATCCAAACCAGTCTGCCCAAGCTCGACCTCTTGTGGAGTGAACATATTGACCACAATGTCGATGATACCGCTCATTAGGTTTTATTTAGTCTTGGCTTAGCAATCAATAATTACTGGCCGTCTAGATCCCATGGACCAGTTGATTTCGATCTTACCGGAATTCCGGCCATTAGCGGCGCCTGTGTTTCTGGATCATAGTTGACCGCATCACCTTTCACGATGACATCAGAGTTTAATGTAACCCAGTTAATTAAGGCTCCATCTAATCTAAAGATCCAGCTCGTACCCATTTCTTCGCCGGCTGTGAAATGACCGTGTTTAACTTTAGCTGGCCTAAAGAAATACGTGCCAGGTGTAAATCGACCAAAGTTGTAATCCATATGACCTGTTAAAGTATAGGCTTCCTCAAAGATTGGATGGTGTATAAGCCTATCATCCGTCCAGCCTGGAGGCGCCCATCCCAACATTGTGATAAATCCTTTTTCATTTTGCCCTTCAGGAGATGGATCATGGTATAAGATTTTCAGTTGCAAGAATCGTTGAGTATCACCTTCATATATATTGTCCATCCAATCCATTTTTGCTGAATCACAAATAGTCAATACTCCTGCTTTTTCTGATGCGGTGTTCCCGCCCTCAGGTACGAAAATCACTCTTATCTGCTTCAGAGACTGAAAAACCCCAATCCCCATACTCTCTAAAAATAAGAACTTCAGAGCCTTTATCGACACTGATATCTGGGACTCTTAAACCCGCAGGCGCTCGCCAATACATACCAGGACCGAAGACGTTGTCTCCCATCTTCACTTTACCTTCAAGCACAAACCATTCTGTGTCCGCTTCATGATATCCACCAGGTCTATCCCATGCGGTTTCAAAGGAAAGTTTTGCTGAGCAAGAACCATCTTCTTCGTCATATGATAAATTTCTTTGCATGACTCTACCTGTTCCACCATGAAGTTCAGCAGGGTGCCAGCATAGGTCGCTTTGTTGAATTAGTTCGACATGAGGTCTCATAAGTTAATACTCCTCTTATTATTGCTCCCCTAGAATATATGAAAGTTTTTAGTTGATAAAGAGTTGTCAAAATATTTTCATTAAATCATAATCTAATCAGAGCTTAATTTAAGGAGAGGAAAGATGGCTGACGTAAATTTAACATGGTCCGGTGTTGAGGTTACAGTTACAGATGAATACTTGGATCTAACTAGAGTCTCAGTGAATATGGAACAAAGTAGAGCATTTAGAGATTGGAGAGTTCCAAGGGCAATAGAACTTGCACAAAGAAATCTCGATGCTATGGAAGGTGATGATTCATCTGAAGAAACACAAGACATGTTGGCAATGTATATTGGAGAACTATATATCTGGCAAGAGGATGGCGAGTTAGTCGAGCCAGAAGTTAAATCGAACTAAAACTAATTGAGGGTAGATAATGGCTGAATATGAAATTTGGAAATTCTTGCACATTTGTATGTTTGTCTTCTGGCTTGGCACTGATGTGGGAGTAATGCTTTGCTCAAAAAAATCAACAGATCCAAATCTTGGAGTAGAGGCTAGATTCCAAATGTTAGAAATGGCCTTGAAGATCGAATTATTACCCAGAGTCATGTGGGTGATGGCGCTACCTTTTGGTGTGCAATTATCTAAGACAATGGGTTATATCGACCCATCTTCAATAACTTTAACAATGATGTGGCTATTTACACTGGCATGGTTAGTGATTAATGTTGGCGGTGCAGCAAATTTAAATGAGCCATGGGGGCAACAGCTTTCTAAAATTAATCGATTTATTGTAGCTTCACTAGGAGTTGGCCTGATCATAGTGGCTATATCGTCTTTCATGGGCTATGGACCCTATGAAGCCAATTCAGTGGCTCTCAAGGTTGGCTTATATGGCTTGGTGAATTTAACTATACTTGGGATTGAAGTTGCATTTTTTCCATTAGGTTTAGCTTATGAAAGATTAGCAACAGAGGGATCTAGTCCAGAAATAGAATCTTCAATTAGTGGAGGAATGGACCTTACTCTTAGATGGGTGCATGCAACTTATATTTTAATATTCATTACAGCTTTTATTGGCGCCACAAAGATCGTCGGTTAAAAGTTTTTGGGATCCACACACCACATTAAATTTTCAAGACCACTTTTAAAATGGTGGCGTGCTCACGGAAGAAAAAACCTTCCTTGGCAGCAAGAACCTAGCGTATATAAGACTTGGATTTCAGAAATTATGTTGCAACAAACCCAAGTAATTACAGTTATTCCTTATTTCACTAAATTTATTAATAGGTTTCCAGATGTGGACAGTCTAGCGAGAGCTTCAGACGACGATGTAATGAGCATGTGGTCAGGCTTAGGCTTTTACTCAAGAGCTAGAAATCTCCATAAAGCTGCTAAAATAATCATCGAAGATCACAACAGTCAAATACCGAATACCTATGAACTATTAATCACTTTGCCTGGGGTAGGGCGTTCTACGGCGGGAGCTATACTCTCACTTTCGAGAATTGAACCGAAAGCTATTTTAGATGGAAATGTAAAAAGAGTTTTATCCAGATTTTATTCTGTTCAAGGAGATTTAAAAGCAACTGAAACTCAGAAAAAACTTTGGCAGCTTGCTGAAAAATGTTTGCCTCTCAATGATTATGATATATACACCCAGGCTATAATGGATCTCGGTGCTACTGTATGCACCTCTAAAAAAGCAATGTGTTCGATTTGTCCATTATCAAAAGATTGCAGCGCTCTAGAAAAGGACATTGTCTATATGTTGCCAAATAAAGTTTTAAGGAAGAAAAAAAGGAGAGAATCTATTTATTTCATGATCATAAAAGATTCTAGTCAAAAAGTACTACTACAAAAAAGACAAGACAAAGGCATATGGGGAGGACTATGGTCATTCCCTGAGCTGGATACCAGCGAAAATATAGAGGACTGGTGCGATAAAAAGGTTGGTAAGAATTTAAAAAGTTTAGAGTATGGTAAAAAGTTGGTGCATGGCTTTAGCCATTTTGATTTAGAAATTAATCCAATTTTTATTAAAATTAATAAACCTATAAAAAAACAAAGGAACCAAAAAATATTCACCACACAAGAAATAAGCGAACTAGGAGTGCCAAAACCGGTTAAATCAATTATTAAAGGATTAGAAGGATAGGTTATGGAAAGATTAATTTTTTGTAAGTACTTTAAGAATGAAAGACCCGGACTAGATCGACCTCCTTATCCAGGTGAGATAGGAGAGAAAATTTTTGATTCTATTTCCAAAGAAGCTTGGCAATTATGGTTGGAGCACCAAACAATGTTAATTAATGAAAACAGACTTTCACTGGTAGATCCTGAAGCCAGGAAATTTCTTCAAGATGAAATGCAAAAGTTTCTTTATGGAGAAGGCTCAAGCAAACCACAGGAATATATACCTCCTAAAAAAGAATAATTTTTATCAATTAAAAGGTTTTTTCTATAGAATATCTCAACCAATGGCCAGATAGCTCAGTAGGTAGAGCAGCGGACTGAAAATCCGCGTGTCGGTGGTTCGATTCCACCTCTGGCCACCACCCAAACAACAAAATATACACACATTATATATTTAGAATCATTCTAAAAAGCGCAAATAAAAGCACATAGTTATTAATATTTAAAATTATTTATAAATAAATTATAAAAGCTATATAAATCAACAATATATAACCAAAAATAATAGATCCCGAACTATCTTAGATAATTCGGTATTCTCTATAGGGCAGCACTAAAGGTACTTTCAGGGAATTCATATATTGTTGTATAAAAACAAATAAATACACTTTAATTGACTCACTTGGAGCCTTTTGATTAGATCGAATCTCCCTATAAATTCATTTTGTTTTTATAGGGAATTAAAACTTAACCTTAATTAGGGGAGGATTTTATCATGGGTAAAATCAAAGGTTGGATTGGAGAACTAACTGATATCGCAGTAGCTCTTGTAGCTCTCGGTGTTGCCGCTGGCGTTGTATTTGGTGATGTACCATTTGTAGGCGCTGTATTGGGTAACTTGATCGACTTGATCAATGCTCTAGGTGATAACGGTGTTGTTGGTATCATCGTTCTTGCAATTCTCTCAGGAATGTACGGCAGAAGCGGTATGTAAATGGGAAAAAAGCTTTTTAAGTTTTTAAAAATTTAAAAGCATAAAAAGGGCTCTTTTATTAGAGCCCTTTTTTTTTAGTGTGTTTCTAGTTACAGTTAAGGAGCAATTGTGAAAAAACTACTCAGACAACTAACTAAGATTACAGATTTAACAATTTTGTTTGCTGCGATATTTGTGTTCTTAGCCTATATAACCCCTGAGGGCATCCCAGAGTCTTCAATCAATAATCTAAGAACTAACGCACAGACGATAGCTTCTTCGCTGTCTTCAGCAGAGACACAATCGGCTACTGCAAATACAAGACTTCAAGAATCTAACTCAATCAGCAGTGATCTAAGAAGTTCTATCAGTGAACTTGAGGGAGCAATCATTAACCTTGAGGCACAAGTAAATTTAATTGATCCAGCAACTGACCAAACAAGCATCGATGAACTTGGTGCAGAAATTAATCAACTGAATGCAGAGATTAATGCACTAAACACAGGGCTTACAAATAATGAATCAGAGATCGATATTGCCCGAAGAGCACTCGAGACTGCAAATGACAATGTTCAATCATTAAGAGGCAACCTTAGAACAGCTGAACAAGAGGTCGCTGATATAGAAGCTGAATTAGAATCTTCACGAGCCATATCTTGGATTCAACCAGTGCGGCAAAACACCGACAAACTTATAAATGCAGCGGGCTTTGATGGGTTCATAGCTGGTTTCGCAGCGTTAATATTTTGTCTTGTTGTCAAGCGAAGAAGAGACTGGTTCAACCGAATGTTTGGCTTCTACTTCAAATAAACTAACATAGAGTCAATTATCGAGGAGACTTGCCTCTTATGAAGACGCTTAATATTGGAGATATTTCGATAAATAAAGTTCTGGATGGTGTAGAACGCTTCCCGGCTGTGAATGCCTTTCCAGATATTGATATAGAGATATTCAATCAGCATAAGAGCTGGATGCATTCATTTTATGATTTTAACAGCCAGATGTTGATCCTCAGCATGCATTCTTATTTGATTCAAACGCCTTCCTTAAATATCTTGATCGATACTTGTATAGGCAATGATAAAAATAGGGTTGGACAGGGCCCAATATATAAAACCAATAAAGGTATTCTCAGTCATTGGAACAACAGGTCCAGCAATTATCTTGAAAACCTGGAGGCCTATGAATTAACTTTAGAGGACATCGATATTGTAATGTGTACACATATGCATGCGGATCATGTTGGTTGGAACACAAGATTAGTTGATGATAGATGGGTTCCAACATTCCCCAATGCCAAATATCTTTTCTCGCCACTCGAACTAGATAGCTTACAAAAAGAAAGTCCAAACCCCTTTGATCAGTATCTCCGTCTTGTCTACGATGATAGTGTTTTACCAATTATCCAGTCAGGCCAAGCTGAAATGATTAAAGAATCAACCGACCTGGGACGAAATATCAATCTAATTAAGAGCCCAGGACATAGTCCTGGACATTATTGTTTAGAAGTAAACAGCAAGAAAGGTAATGCGATGTTGACGGGCGATATTCTGCATAACCCAATTCAGGTAACATGCCCTTCAATGTCAACGATGTTTTGTGATGACCCTAAGCAATCAAATCAAACTCGTATCAAGCTCGTTGATGAGTTAACCGATTCTAATACCATCGTTCTAGCAGCCATTTTGCAGACACTTCAGCTGGGGTTATTGAAAGCACAAAAGATTCCAGAATGTTCAAACTTATATGACTGAGATTGATTTTAGTGCAAATAATTGTTTCGTTTGTGGCCCGGACAATCCTATTGGCTTAAAGATAAAGTTTACTATTGATGACGATGATATTTGCCGAGGACGCTTTACTTCAATGGAGAATCATGTGGGATATCAAAACACCACTCATGGGGGGATTATTTTCAGCTTATTGGATGATGTAATGGCGAATTGGCTTTTTTTGAAGAACCAAGTTGCACAAACTGCTCAGTGTGATCTAAGGTATAGACAGGCTTTGCCAGTTAATGAGCCCGTTATTCTGGAAGGCTGGTGTGAAAAGCAAAGATCCAGAGTTGCTTTTATGAAAGGCCAGGTTATTCTTGCATCCAATTCAACAATTGTAGCTGAGAGCAGTGCAAAATTTATGCTGTTAAAAGACTGATTTACATGTAACTTTTTGTAACGTATTACCTAATAATAATCTCTTTTCATTACGATCTATTTTCTAGTCTTTGAAATCCATGAGAGAATGAAAATCGAAGTATAGATTGTTGTATAAACATATGATTAATGAAGCAAAAAAATATATTTTAGATAAACTCCGAACAACTAGGCCCATGATGATATTAATTGGGTCAACTTTTCTCTTTATTTTTATCTTAAATGTTACAGAAGATGAGCCAGAACTCTTAGTCTTAGAGGAGAAGGTTTGGCCAGTTTCTGCAGTGCGAGCTATTTACCAAGATGTTCAACCAACCTTAAATCTTTATGGTGAGGTCACCTCATCACGACGAAGTGATTTAAGAGCTTTCGTAGGAGGTCAGGTTGTTGAAGTAGGCGATAACTTCAAAGAAGGAGCTATTGTTGAGGGCGGAGAATTGCTTTTGGTCATCGATGATTTTGAGTATGCAAATGCTGTGGTCGAAGAGAAAGCTAAATTTGAGATTATGAAGCGTGATTATGAGAGAGCTCAAGAACTGTTTTCACAGGGTTCTATATCAGAGCAATTTAGAGATAACGCACTTCTTGAGAAAACTAAGCAAGAATTGGTTCTATCAGAAGCACAGAAAGACTTGAGAGACACCAGATTATATGCGCCTTATGACGGCGTTATCAATGATGTTCTCGCAAGCCTAGGAAAGCAGGTCAGCACATTTAATGACAAAATCGGTGAGATTATTGATGTAAAGAATTTAGAAGTAAAGTTCTCTATCTCAAAAGCACAGTATGGACGCCTATTAGAGGATAAAAATTCTATCATAGGCAGAACAATCGATGTTCGATGGAGTGTGGGGCAAAAAGACCTTTTATTTAGCGCTGACATTTCAAGAATAGGTGCTGAAATTAAATCCAATACAGGTGGAGTGAATGTTTACGCCTCAATAGATCTTCCTGATGACACAATTACGCCACTGAGACCAGGTGCTTTTGTACGTCTTGGGATGCCAGGTAAATCTTTTGATTCAGTGATTGTCATCCCAGATTCTGCATTATATGAAGATTCCTATGTTTTTGTAATTGAAGAAGATAGGCTCACAAAACAAATGGTCAAAATTCATGGCTATGATAAAACCAACGTATTAATTACTCCCATTGAAGCATCATCAATCAGTAATGATGACATGATTATTACTAACCAACTCAGAGAGGCAGGAGAGGGAGTTAAGGTCGAGGTGATTTAATGGTTTTCAGAAACTTTGGCGGTCAAAAAAATAGGATAGAGAATCCTAGAGATAGCATCGGCCAAAGGTCTGGGATAATTGCTTTTTTTGCTGAGCATAAAGTTGCTGCAAACTTGCTTATGGCACTAGTCATTCTTTTTGGTATTTATGGCTTATCACAATTGAAGAGGCAACTGATGCCTGACTTTGGCCTTGAACTGATTACAATACAGGTGGAATGGCCTGGAGCTAGCGCTGAGGATATAGAGACAAATGTCATCAATGCTATCGAACCAGAAGTTCGGTTCATTAACGGAGTAAAAGAAGTCAATGCGATCGCATTTGAGAGCAGAGGCAAGGTTCAAATTTTCTTTAATCAAACAGTGTCAATGTCAAAAGCACTTACTGATGTTCAATCTGCGGTCTCGAGAATATCAACATTCCCTACAGAAATTGAGAAACCCATTATTACTCAAACCATCCAAAGAGATGAAGTCTCTCGTATAGACATATCGGGTCCATTCTCAGAGAAGACCCTCAAGTTTTTTGCTAGACAAATGCGTGACGACTTAATCAACCTAGGACTTGCAAATGTTGAGTTTGAGGGCGCAAGAGATCAGGAAATATGGATTGAAATTCCCTCTGATAACCTCAGAGAGCTTGACTTGTCTCTGCAAGAGATTTCATCCAGCTTAGCTTCTGCGAGTATTGACATACCTTCAGGTAGTATTAATTCTGGAGGTGTCTCAAGGCAAATTAGGAGTGATAAAGCTAGCACGAACACCCTCAGATCTTAGACAAATCGAAATTATTTCAAGTCAATCAGGAGAAAAATTATATCTTGGCGATGTTGCAGACATATCTGAAACTTTCCAGGAAAACTCTGCTTATAGAATTAATAATAAAGGCTCATCTATAGGCTTGGTGGTCTATCGAACAAGAGGAGCTGACTCTCTTATCTCTCAACAACGAGTTGAAAAATATTTGGAAACTGTTTCTGAGAAGTATCCTGATTCGCTAGAAATTGTTCAATATGATGTTTTTGCTGATGCCGTCAGGCAACGAATAGACATGCTTATTGATAATGGGCTTACAGGTCTTCTTTTGGTGCTAATTGTTTTATTCTTCTTCCTCAATGGTCGGATTGCGTTCTGGGTTGCAGTGGGAATTCCAGTAGCTTTCTTGGCTGCTCTTGGAACTATGAGCGTAATGGGCTTATCTTTAGATATGATCAGCATGTTTGCCTTAATTATGGGTATCGGTATTGTTGTTGATGACGCAATAGTCGTAGCAGAGCATACAACCACACTTCACAGAAGGGGCATGAATTATTCGGATGCAGCGAGATTAGGCGCACAGAGGATGTTCCCTCCTGTTTTAGCTGCAATGTTAACCACTGTGGCAGCTTTTCTTCCTGTGTTAATGGTAGGTAACGATGTTGGTAATATCATTTCAGCAGTGCCGATAACTCTCACCCTTATTATCATTGCCAGCCTTATTGAATGTTTCTTGATACTTCCTCATCACTTAAGGTCATCGATGAAGAAAATTACCCAGAAACAACAATCCAGCATTAGAACATTTGATGTTTATTTCAATAAATTCAGAGATGAAACCGTATTACCCATTGTTGAAAAAACATTTAATAAAAAAGGCTTTACTGTTATCGCTACCATATGTTTATTTATATCTTCAACAACCCTACTATCGACTGGAAGAGTAAACTTTGAGTTTTTTGATACCCCTGAAAGTGACACGATACATGCTAATTTCTCATTTTCTGCTGGTACCCCAGATAATATTACTAAAAAGATGGTTCAACGGCTTTCCGAATCCGTGCAAGCAGCAGAAATAAAATTAACAGGGGAAAAGGGAAGCTTAGTTAAGTATGGGGTTGGAAATATAGGAACCAGTGACTCTGGTCGAGGCAATCTAACCAACAATATAACCGGCGGTCATATCGGCTCATACACTGTAGAAATGGTTGCTGGAGATAATAGAAATACTAGAAACATGGAATTTATGGAGGCATGGGAGCAAGAGACAAAGTTAATGTCAGGAGTAGAAAATTTTGTCATCTTCGAGAGCCCAACAGGTGGTCCACCAGGAAGAGATCTTGATATAAGGATCATCAGTGACGATTTAACCACAATGAAAAAAGCAGCACTAGCCTTGAGACAAGAATTAAGGTTATTGCCAGGTCTAATAGCCGTTGAGGATGACCTTCCCTATGGAAAAGAAGAAATCTTGTTAGAACTGACACCCGAAGGAGAAGCGATAGGGTTTACGGCTGAAGAAGTCGCTAGACAAGTAAGGAATTCTTTTTCAGGAGCTATTGCAAAACGTTTTTCTCAAGATGCTGAAGAGATATTGGTAAGGGTAAAGTTGCCTCAGTTAGAAACTGAAAATCAAACTATACGGGATATTTATTTGACAACACCTGACAATACTAGCGTTCTACTATCAGAAGTGGTGACCCTGAAAAAACGATTAGGGTTTACAAAGATCAGGAAGCAAGACGGCATTAGGCAGGTTGCTGTTACTGGTGATATTGATCCTTCAATCACAACGACAAATATTGCTTTGCAAACTATCAGGCAAGATATTGCTCCAAAACATCGAAAAAGCATACAACGTTCGACTAAGATATGATGGGAAAGCACAAGAGCAAAGCGAAGCCCTAGGCGACTTATCATTAGCTTTGATTATTACTTTAGCCTCTATTTATATTATCCTCGCTTGGCTGTTTTCCAGTTATACAACTCCGTTTCTAATAATGACGGTAGTTCCCTTTGGCTTAATCGGAGCTATTTGGGGTCACTTTATTATGGGATTCAGTCTTAGTATGTTTAGCCTAATGGCTTTCTTTGGTTTAACGGGAGTATTGGTTAATGACACAATTATACTTGTTCGCTCTATTAAAGAGTTTTTAGCTGATGGCAATACTCTATCTCGCTCAATAATTGAAGGAACACGCGAGCGACTTAGGCCTGTATTATTAACCACAATAACGACTATCGTCGGGTTAATGCCTATACTGTTTGAAAGCAGTCTTCAAGCCAGGCTGGTGCAACCACTGGCTGTAACATTTATATTTGGAATGTTATTTGTTCCTTACCTGGTGTTAATATTCGTTCCTTCTGTTATGGGTGTAGCCTACGAGGCCAGAGAGAATCTCAATAGAATCAAGCAAAAGCTTCGTCCTCAACAAACAACGATTTAGTTAGCCAAACCCAACATTCACCAGTTAAAATGGAGCTAATTATGAGTTCTATTAAAAAGCCACTAGTCGGGATAATATGTTGTCGCCGGGAACAAGACACACATTATTTTCATATGGTCGGTGAGAAATATATAAACGCCATTAATAAGCATAGCGGATGTACAAGCGTGCTTATCCCAGTTGAACAGCCTGATGAAATAGACCAATCAATATTAAATAGAATGGATGGCTTCCTGCTTACTGGTAGTTTATCCAATGTTGATCCTCAGCAATATAATGATCAATTGACTGATCCGAAAATGTTAATGGATACCTCTAGGGATCATACTGTTTTTAAGGTTGTTCATTCTATTGTTGAGAAAAAAATGCCTCTATTAGCCATTTGTAGAGGTTTTCAAGAAATGAACGTAGCTTTTGGAGGGTCTCTTTACCAGAATCTAGAGGAGCAATCAGATCATCAAGGGCATGATTTTGAAAGAAATGTTCCTCACGATGAGCAATATGGTTTAAGTCATCATGTGGACATTATAAACGGCACAGCACTTCATAATATTAGTGGCATGGATCGTGCAGAAGTCAATTCACTACATACTCAAGGTGTCAGAGAATTAAGCGATAGGTTAGAACCAAATGCAATGACTGGTAATGGTTTGATTGAAGCTTTTACCATTAAAGAAGCTGACGGGTTTAATCTCTCAGTCCAGTGGCATCCCGAATGGCAGCCACATAACAGCGAGTTATCTTTATCAATTTTTAGTGCCTTCGGAGATGCTTGTAAAGATTATTCATCAAGCTAATGAATCAAAAAGAATTAACCGAATGGTTTTCTCAGCAGAATATTCAGGAAGTTGAGGTAATAGTTCCAGATATTGCTGGTGTTGCTAGAGGGAAGTTGGTCCCAGAAGATAAGTTTCTCAATGACTCAGCGATACGTTTACCTGAATCAGTATTTATACAGACCGTAACTGGTGAATTTCTTAATGAGCCAGTGATCAATCCTGCAGATCGAGATATTATTTTAAAACCTGATATGTCTTCATTGAGAGTGCTTCCTTGGATGAAAGAATCCACTGCATCTGTTGTGAACGATTGTTTCTATGAAGACGGCTCTCCTGTAGATATTTCACCCAGACAAGTTTTAAAAAATGTTTTACAGCAATTTAATGATCTTGGAATGGAGCCTTTAGTTGCTCCTGAATTAGAGTTTTATTTGGTTAAAAAAAACATTGACCCTAAATTAGATCTAGAGCCTCCGATAGGACGATCTGGACGACAAGAAACAGTTAGACAACCGTTTAGCCTGGATGCTCTTGATGAATTTGAGCCATTTATAAATGATGTACATGCTTATGCAGAGCAATGAATATTAGGATTGACACACTAGAGCATGAAATGGGAACAGGCCAGCTGGAGATTAATTTTGAGCACGATGATCCATTATTAATTTGTGATCAGGTCATGATGTTTAAGCGCTTGGTTAAGGAGGCTGCAATGAAGCATGATATGCATGCAACCTTTTTGGCAAAACCATTGCAGCTTGAGCCAGGAAGTGCAATGCATTGGCATATCTCAATAGTTGATGATCAATCAAAAGTGAACATTTTTTCCAGCAAAGATGGTAATGAGACTGAAAAATTCAGTCATTTCATAGCAGGATTACAGAAATATACACCCGAATCGATTCTATTTAATGCCCCTTATGTGAACTCTTACAGACGTTTCACGCGTTGGCAAAATGCGCCAATCAACCTTTACTGGGGTTATGACAATAGGACCACAGGGCTAAGGGTGCCTTCTTCCTCTGCAGATAATAGGCGGATTGAATTTAGAATAGGTGGAGCCGATGTTAATCCATATCTTTCCATAGCTACATCGCTTGCATGCGGATATCTAGGTTTGCAAGAGAAATTGGAGCCTAGTGCACCTGAAGATGGGAATGCGTATAATCTACCTTTTAAGTTACCTAGGAACTTATCTTCCGCGATGGAGTTATTGGAGCACAGTGAGGTTATGCCAATTTTGATGGGAAACAGGTTTCTGCAGGTATATATTGCTATTAAGGCCCATGAATATAATAGATATTTTGAGGTAATCAGTCCTTGGGAAAGAGAGTACCTTTTATTGAGTGTTTAGTATGAATGAAGAATTAAAATCACTACAACAAAAAGACAAAGATCATCATCTGCATCCATTTACAGATCATTTGCAACTCTCAGAGAAGGGCACACGAGTTATAACTAGAGGTGATGGCGTTTATATTTGGGATTCTGAAGGCCATCAAATTTTAGATGCAATGTCTGGTTTATGGTGTGTAAATCTGGGATATGGAAGAAAAGAACTCGCTCAGGCGGCTTTTGAGCAGATGGAAGAGCTGCCTTATTACAATAATTTTTTTCAGTGCACACATCCTCCAGCCATAGAATTAAGCAGTGTTCTTGGAGAGGTTAGCCCTAAAGGTATGGACCATGTCTTCTTCACAAGCTCTGGCTCTGAAGCTATTGATACTGTTGTGAGGATGGTTAGATACTACTGGAGCCTTTTGGGTAAACCAGATAAGAAGATCATTCTAGGTAGAAATAATGCTTATCATGGAAGCACTATTGCCGGGGCAAGTCTTGGAGGAATGAGCGGGATGCATGCCCAAGGAGATCTCCCCATTCCTAATATTCATCATATACAGCAGCCCTATTGGTTTGCCGAAGGCGGAGATCTCGATAAAGATACTTTTGGTAAGCAGGTAGCCAATGATCTAGAGAGAGCTATTAAGGAGCATGGAATTGAGAATATCGCTGGTTTTATTGCAGAACCAATTCAAGGCGCAGGTGGAGTTATTATTCCTCCAGAAACATATTGGCCAGAAGTCCAAAATATTATTGACCGCTACGAGATTCTTTTAATTGCCGACGAGGTGATTACTGGTTTTGGAAGATTGGGAGATTGGTTTGCTTCTAGTGTGTATGAGATTAAACCCGATCTTATTTCATTTGCTAAAGGCGTGACCTCGGGATATTTGCCTCTAGGTGGAGTTTTGGTAAATAACAGAGTGGCCAATGCAATTATTGATAAGGGTGGTGAGTTTGCACACGGCTTTACCTATTCGGGACATCCTGCTGCATGCGCGGTTGCTTTGAAGAATATAGAGATTATCGAGGAAGAGAAAATTCTAGATGAAGTAAAAAGTAAGACAGCACCATATCTGAAAGAAGAGTGGTTGAAGTTAGCAGATCATCCGCTGGTTGGAGAAGCCAGGATTAAAGGACTGATGGGTGCTATTGAACTTTGTGCCAATAAGGAAACCAGGGAAAGATTCTCTTCCGAAGGTCGTTTTACTTCACTAGATGAGATATCTGCAGGATCTTTATGTCGAGATCTCTCAATCAATAACGGTTTAGTAATGAGAGCTGTCGGCGATACCATGATCATTGCGCCGCCACTGATTATTAATCAGGAGCAAATTGATGAATTAATTTCAAAGACCTCCAAAACTCTTGATGATACATTGGCAGCTATCAATAAAACTTAGATCATACAATGCCTTTAACAGAGACTCATTACCCTGATTCTTATTATTATCACTCTGCAAACCAGATAAAGGATCGACCATATCTTCAGGAGGACATCAAAACAGAAGTTTGTATTATTGGTGCAGGGTATACAGGCTTACTGTCAGCAATAAATCTTGCTGAAAAGGGCTATAAGGTAGTTGTATTGGAGTCTAACCGAGTCGGCTGGGGCGCTTCAGGAAGAAATGGCGGACAAGTGGGTAGCGGTCATAATAAAAAAATCCACGAACTAGAAAAAGATTATGGTGAATCACTTGCTCGTGATTTATGGAATTTATCCGAAGAAGCAAAAAGTGTTGTCCAAGAAAGAATTAAATTGCATAAGATCAATTGTGATCTTAAGCAAGGTAATGCATCAGTTTCAAATGACCCTAATGATGATCGGATGCATCGAGATTATGTTGAAAAATTAAACAGCGATTATGATTATAAATTGATTCGATATATGGACTCTTCTGAAGTTTCTGAAATGTTTCACAGTCCTTTCTTCAATGGTGGCGGTTCACTCGACATGGGTGGCATGCATCTGCACCCTCTGAATTATGCATTAGGCCTTGCAGATGCTGCTGAGAAACTTGGGGTTACTATTTACGAGCAATCAAAAGTAATCAGTTACACAAAATCGGAACCTTCTTTAATCAAAACCAATAAAGGCAATGTCACTGCAAAAATTGTGGTACTCGCCTGTAATGCTTATCTGGAAAAACTTGAAAGAAAATTAGCTGTCAAAATCATGCCTGTGAATAATTTTATTTTAGCAACAGAACCTTTGAGTAAGGAGGATGCGCGCTATATCAATAGAGACGATGTTTGTGTTCATGATAATAAATTTCATGTCCACTATTTTAGAATGTCACAAGATAACAGACTTTTATTTGGAGGTGGTGAGAATTATACACGCACCTATCCCAAGGATCTTAAGTCCTATGTCAGGAAACCTATGCTGGATGTTTTTCCTCATCTTTCAAAGACAGCAATTGACTATGCATGGGGCGGAACTATTGGCGTAACAGTCAATAGAATGACCCATATTGGAAGGCTTGAAAAGAATATTTATTTTTCACAAGGCTATTCTGGGCACGGGGTTGCTTTAGCATCTCTTGCTGGAACAATTATTGCAGAAGCTATCGACGGAGAGGCTACCAAGATGGATATTTTTGGAAAAGTCAAAATACCGACTTATCCTGGAGGCACTCTTCTGAGATGGCCAGGTTTTTATTTAGGGATGCTTTATTACTCGTTAAGAGATCGACTATGAACAAAGCTTCGGTCCGCAGTTTTCTGCTATGCATATTTGTTTTTAGTGCTGCTTTTTCTTCAGCTAATGAGGTTAGGGTATATAACTGGTCTGATTATATTGATTACTCTGTCATTGATGATTTTGAAACATCTACTGGCGTAAATGTTATTTACGATGTATTTGATAGTAATGAAGTGCTGGAAGGAAAATTACTTGCTGGCAATACGGGTTACGATATTGTCGGTCCAAGTATTGAGTATTTAGGTCGTCAAGTAATGGCAGGCGTCCATCAGAGATTAAATAAAGATAGCATCCCAAATTTACGCCATCTAGAACCTGGAATGATGGAACTATTGGGGACAATGGATCCTGGAAATAATTATTCTATCCCTTATTTATGGGGCACTACAGGGATTGGGTATAACAAGGATCAAGCTAAAAAGATCATGGGCGAGAGTTTTAGGATGGATAGCTTTGATGTTATTTTTAAACCAGAGATCATCAAGCAGTTTAAAGAATGCGGGGTTGCTTTTCTTGATGCGCCCAGCGAAGTTTTTAAGGCAGCCTTATTTTATTTAGGGTTGGATCCTAATACGAAGAACCCTAGAGACTATCAAGGTGAAGCCTATGAGCTGCTTTTGAAAGTCAGACCATACATTAAATATTTTCACTCTTCAAAATATATCAATGATCTTGCAAATGGTGAGATTTGCCTGGTTTTTGGATGGAGTGGAGATATTCTGCAAGCTGGAGATCGTGCAAAAGAGTCGGGCAACAATATTGAAATTGCCTATCAGATCCCTGCAGAAGGCGCACAAATGTGGGTAGACATGATGGCGATTCCTAAAGATGCTCCGAACCCAAAAAACGCCCACTTATTCCTTAATTTTATTTTACAGCCTGAAATGATGGCAAGAATATCTAATAAAGTTAAATTTGCTAATGCTAATGATGAATCCAAAGGATTTATTATCAAAGAGATTTTAGATAATCCAACTATTTATCCCAATGAAGAGACAATGAAGAAGCTATTTATAGCTGAGATTGCAAATCCCAGAGTTGATCGTATGATGACTAGACAATGGATCAACATCAAAACAGATCGATGAACGCTTCTTTTATAACGAAAATATTTTTGCTTTTAATGATTTGTGCAGGAAACGCATTTTCATCCGTGCATGATGCTGACAAGGTTTTCATCAACGGTTCAATACACACATTTGATCAAGAGCTATCAGTGGTAAAGGCGATCGCTATTCAAGATGGTTTAATTACTCTTGTTGGTACAAATGAAGAAATCAATAGATCAATTGGTAAGACGACAGAAGTAATTGATTTAAAAGGTAAAATGATGATGCCATCTTTTCATGACGCGCACTCACATCCAGTTTGGTCAGGTATTGATCAGTTTAAATGTGTTATTTCAGAGACATATGATCTTAAGGTCATGCAAGCACAACTTAGAGAATGTTTAGGTAATGAATTGACGAAAGAGACAGGTTGGTTAGTTGGAACACAGTTAAATATTGCTGCATTCCCTTCAGCGAATGTAGATAAATCATTTTTAGATGAAATCAGTAAGGATATTCCTATTTATGTTGATGCCTCGGATGGACACAATGGGGTTGCTAATTCAAAAGCTTTTGAAATTGCAGGTATTGCTAAACAGACTCGTAACCCGGAGAACGGTATCATAGAAAAAGATCCTGTCACAGGCGAGCCCTCTGGAACACTAAGAGAGCCTTCAGCTATGAACTTAGTTAAGTCAATGATGCCTAAAGATAGTGATAGGCTTTACGATAGAGGGTTATATTTTGCTCAAGACTTGGCGCATAGTTTTGGTATAACAGCATCGATAGCTGCAGCAGTGGGTGAACGACATATGGCAACGTATAAGCGAGCAGCTGACCGTGGTGACTTAGAGTTAAGAATTATCACTTGTCTAGAATTCGGAGAGACTTTATTTGCACAAGACCCAGCCACATTTGAGACAGTCTATAAGAACCGAGCACAATATAGTCATCCAAGAATAAACGTAGACTGTATAAAAAAAATTTATTGATGGAGTTTTAGAAGGGCAGACAGGCGCTGTCTTAGAGCCTTATCTAGGTACAGATAACTACGGCCAACTCTATATTAATCAAGAGAGACTCAATACAGTTGTAACTAGGTTTGATTCTGAGAATGTCCAAATACATACGCATGCAATTGGTGATCGAGGTGTCCGTAGCATATTAGATGCTTTTGAATACGCTACCACTGTGAACGGTAAAACCGATAATCGTCACCATATTTCTCATTTGCAAATGATTGATGATCAGGACATACCTAGGTTTGCTGAACTTGATGTTGCTGCAAATTTCCAGGCAGCATGGGCATTGCCGGATGAATATATAACAGATATTAATACTCCTGAGCTTGGCATCGAAAGAGTAAATAGGATGTACCCTATTAACAGTGTTTATAGAGCCAATGGCTTAATTGTAGGAGGAAGTGATTGGGCAGTTAGCACCATGAACCCTTTGGTTGCTATTGAGACGGCAATCAGAAGATCAGATCCAGATGGCAATATTCCAGGTGTGTTGA
>BPCL01000007.1 GCA_019653755.1 Woeseia sp.
AGAGGTGCCATAGTTTTTGATATTGGTATCAATCGGATGAGAAGGGAAAATTAACTGGAGATGTAGACTTTGAAGTGCAAAAGAAAAGGCTTCTTGGATTTCTCCTGTTCCAGGCGGAGTTGGCCAATGACAGTGGCGATGCTGATAAAAAACACTCTACTTGCTTCTAATTAGTTTTAGAATCTAATTAAATGAAATCTATAATTAAAATTTTGCAATCTTTATCCCTCTTGTTTTAGCCTCTCCTTTATCCAGAGTTCTGAGAACTACCCTCAAATTGAAGTCACCACAACCTCAGGAGTTTTTTTATTGAATTGGATAGAAACAGAGCTCCAAAAACTGTGGAAAATTTTCTTAATTATTTAAATGATGGTTTTTAAAAGAAACTGTCTTCCATCGGGTATCCCTGGCTTTGTTATTCAAGCTGGTGGTTTCACTGTTGATCTTGAGGAAAAAGAAACTTTACCGAGATTATTAATGAATCTGGAAATGGGTTAACCAATCAGAGGATGCCCATAGGTATGGCTAGAACCAATGAACCCATAGTGCAAGTTCACAGTTTTATATAAATCTAGCCGATAATTTTTCACTGGATCCAATGCCAACACGATGGGGTTATGCTGTTTTTGGAGATGTTATTCAGGGGTTCGAGTGGTAAATGCAATTGCTGGTAATGCACCAAACATGAATGGGATGCAAGATGTTCCAGTGGCCCCTGTGATTATTTTAGATATAAAAGAATTGATTAATAAGATAGTCAAGTCTTAATTTAAAAGTGAATAGATATTTTATTTCTGATCTACACCTCGACGAGACTAGGCCTCACACTACTGCTTTATTCAAATCGTTTGCAGAAAGCTGAAAGAGAATGATCCACAAACAGAACTGTATATTTTAGGTGATCTTTTCGAGTCTTGGATTGGCGATGATTATAAAAGAACTTCAAAGAGGTGAAAACAACCTTAATTTGTTAACAGGATCGGAATCAAAGTGTTTTTCTTTACGGTAACCGAGATTTTTTAATTGGGAAGAATTCCTTTCTGAAACTGGTGTTGAATTCTGATTGATCCATTCTTATTGAAAAGCAATGGAAAAATATCCTGCTCACTCATGGCGATCAGATGTGTATGATGAGTGGAGTACCAAACCTTCAGGTCTATTGTAAGAAACCCAGATTGGCAGAAGGGTTTCCTTAATTTCCCGATCTCGAAACGACTGAAAATAGCTGGAGAAACAAAAGACGCCAGCAAGCAGTCCAAGCAAGAAAAGTCGATGGAAATTATGGATGTGAATGAAGAAGAAGTTTTGAGAGTGTTCAAACAACATGGAGTTAATACAATGATTCATGGGCACACTCATCGACCGATGATACATGAGCTTAAAATAGATGGCAGCTTATGTTCTCGATATGTCCTGGGTGATTGGAATAAAACAAGTGCAATGGTTTTGCAATGGAGCAAAGAGAGCCTGGAATTGATAGATTTAATTAATTGAGAATTTTTGTCGGATCCTGAATGTCTATCTGCTTGCGTTCCATTTCCTTTTTGGCCATTGCTTCATCGTTTCTTTTTAGTTCAATTCTCTGAAGGTATTTTTCCGTAACATCATTAGTGACGTATTCTCCAGAAAAACATGAGGTGTCAAAATGATTGACCTCTGATTCCTCAAAACGAACAGCCTCTATTAAATCATCCAGTGACTGATAAATTAACCAGTCCGCACCAATATATGCTGAGAGGTCTTCATCGCTTTTGTTACTAGCAATTAACTCAGAGGTTGCGGGCATATCAATTCCGTATACGTTTGGAAATTTAACAGGGGGTGCTGCTGATGCGAAAAAAACCTTTTTTGCTCCAGCGTTCTTAGCCATTTCAATGATTTGCCTTGACGTGGTTCCTCTAACAATAGAATCATCGATCAACAAAACATTTTTATCGTTAATTTCTAGATCAATAGGGTTCAACTTTTGTTTGACTGATTTCGTTCTTTTGTCTTGCCCAGGCATAATAAATGTTCGGCCAATATAACGATTCTTTATAAACCCTTCACGGTATTTTACCCCTAGATGATGAGCAACTTGAATAGCGCTTGTTCTGCTGGTATCTGGAATTGGTATTACGACATCAACATCATGATGAAGTCCTTTTTGAATAATTTGCTGTGCTAGGTATTCACCCATTCTTAATCTTGATTTATAAACGGACATCCCATCGATAATAGAATCTGGTCTTGCGAAATAAACAAATTCAAAGATACAAGGAGTGTAACTTTTTGGTTCTACGCATTGATGTGAATGAAACTTATTGTTTTTATCGATATATATAGATTCACCAGGCCTCACATCCCTCATTAAATTGAACCCAGCAAAATCAAGAGCAACACTCTCTGAAGCAATCATATACTCTGTTCCCTGTTTTGTTTCTCTCGATCCTAATACCAATGGTCTGATCCCATTGGGGTCTCTCATAGCAACCAAGCCTTCGTTGAGAATCATTGCTACAACGGCATAGCCTCCTGAGCATTTATTAAATAGCGCCGTTGAGGCCTTAAAAATTGACTCGGGTGTGAGAGAATCTTGCTGCTGAATCTGGATTTCATGAGCAAAAAGATTAAGCAACGCTTCTGTATCAGACTCCGTGTTCAAATGCCTTCTATCTATTTCGCTTAAATGATGTCTAAGCTCAGCCGTATTCACCAAATTGCCATTATGAGCCAGACATATTCCATAAGGAGAATTAACATAAAATGGCTGTGCCTCCATTGAACTGAGTGTTCCAGCAGTAGGGTATCTTACATGGCCAATACCGATATTACCCTTGAGTCTAGACATGTGTTCGGCAGAGAAGACATCATTAACCAAACCATTATTTTTTCTAAGACGAAGAACCCCACCATCGTCAGTCATGATTCCGGCTGCATCTTGGCCTCGGTGTTGTATAACTGTTAGCGCATCATAGATTTCTTGATTTACAGGACGATAGCTAGATATACCTACGATTCCACACATTTAATATCGCTCCTTAAATTCAAACTGGATCATTGATTATAGTATTCAAGAAAAAAATTGTAGAAAAAATCTGAAATTTCTTCCGCTTGTTCCAGAAATATTGCATCTTGAATTATAGGTTCGGCGTAAATATCTGTCTCCTCCAAAAACAAAATAATAGCAGCGATAAAAAGCAACCCTCTGAGAAATCCGAAACCAATCCCAAATAGTAAATTTCCCGAAAAACTCCAACCAATTGCCTTTATTGCTTTTTTTGTAACCAATGCACCAATAAAGAGCATAACGGCCAAAATAATTGCTCTTGCTAACCATAACTTAAAGGTTTCTGAAGCTCCAAAAGTGCTAAAGATGACTGCCAAATTCTCATCAAAACTAAAGGCTGCCCAAATTGCTATAACCCAGGTGAGTAATGAAAATAATTCTGATAAGAACCCCCTAAAGAAACCGTAGAGAGTCGAGATTCCCACAGTGCCCAGAAGAATAAAATCAAATATAGAGACAACTTCTTCTGCTCCAAAAAAAGTGACTGGAAATACAACTGGAAAAGGAAATGGTATGTGATAAATCATTGTTGCCCAGGAGGTACTATCTCATATGAATAATCATTTCTTTCCAACCTCCTTGTTGTTGTTTCGATCGGGTCATCTATGTCTCTAGATCTAATTCTGACTCTATAAATTTCTTTACCGGCAATATCTTTCTTGCTTATAAAGGCATTAAACCTTTTATTTTCCAATTCCTTGGTTAAATCTTCAGCTTGCTGATAATCTTCAAAAGTCTGAATCTGGATTACCCATTTGAATGTTGACGGCGATGCAGTTTCTGAACCCTCGACAACTATTGCATCCTTCTGCTGATTGTATTGTTCTATTCTTTCTATGCCCTGCCCTTGAAGTATAAGTATCAGAACTACGGAGAGTAAAATGATTACCGTGATTGAACCTACTATTCTTTCTTTCATTAAATTTCTCTAGTTTTGCTTAAATATTCCTTTGCCGGACCAACAAGTTCAAATGAGCCTGAAACAATTATATTGTCGCTAATGGGTCTGAGATTCTCAACATATTTGAATGCCTCATACGGACTATCTGTTAATGTAATATCATTTATTCCCAGTAATCTCAGCCTTTCTTTTAGTTCTTGCGAAGTAAATGACCTATCAGTATCCATTTTGCAAACTACCCAATTAGAAACCATGTCTTTGAAAACGCCAATGAAGTCCTTTTAAGTTTTTATCTCTCATCATGCTAATAATCATGGTGTTGCCCGTCTCAAGTTTCATGGTGTTCAATCGATCTCTGAAATTTTTAGCTGCTCCTGGGTTGTGAGCAACATCTAAGATCCATCGAGATTTACTTTCAATTAATTCGAATCGACCAGGAAGAGAAAAACTCTCTAGGGCATTATTAAGTTCTTTTTCTGTAGGAAGCAATGCGGCATCTGAAGCCTCTAGCGCTGATAATGCAGTTGCCAAGTTATTTACCTCTCCTGAAGCCCAGTGACTAGGAAGTTTAATCTTCTCAATTGAATGATTGATGCCTTTCCATTCAAAACAATTATTTGCTTCAATAATGTAAAAGTCTTTATCTCTTGCTATTAACATTGAACCTTTAAAGCGAGCTTGTTCTTGAACTACTGACTGTGCTTTATTATCTCCATATATGAGTGGTTTATTCTTCTTGGCAATCCCTGCTTTCTCAAAGGCTATTTCCTCGATGGATTCTCCAAGCCACTCTTGATGATCTAAATCTATATTAGTGATTATTGAAACATCTGAATCGATAACATTTGTAGCATCTAATCGACCGCCTAAGCCAACTTCTATTAAAAAAGCATCACAGTTATGCTTGGAAAGAAGACTAAAAGCTGCGAGAGTGCCAAACTCAAAATAAGTTAAAGGAATGTCTTCGCGGATACTCTCAATATACTCAAAGGATTCTATAAGCTGTTCGTCTGAAACCTTTTTTTTATCAATTGTAATTCTCTCATTGTAGTCGATGAGATGCGGAGAGGTGTATGCTCCAGTTTTCATCCCTTTTAACATCAAAAAGTTCTCGATTAGAGCTAAAGTTGTCCCCTTGCCATTGGTTCCAGCTATAAGAAAGACATTTTTTTCAGGGAATTTTAGATCAAGCTTATCAAAAAGTTTTTTTACTCTTTCTAAAGATAAGTCAATTTCAATAGCATTAAGTCCTTGCTGGTATTCTAACCAATCAGAAAGACTTGATTTAATCATCACAAATCTCTTTTAAAAATTATTGAATTGCTTGATTGCTAACTAAATTACTAATTAATGTTGTGATTGTTTGACGCATCTCCCTTCGATCTACAATCATATCTATGGCGCCTTTATCTAAAAGAAAATCACTCCTTTGAAAGCCATCAGGTAAGGTTTCACCAACGGTTTGTTCAATAACTCTTGGTCCAGCAAAACCTATCAAAGCCCCTGGTTCTGCAATATTGATGTCCCCCAACATTGCTATACTTGCTGAAACACCTCCCGTTGTCGGATCGGTTAAGACTGAGATATAGGGTATTTTTGCTGCATCTAGTTCAACAAGTGCTGAGGTAGTTTTTTGCCAATTGCATCAGGGACAGAAAAGCTTCTTGCATCCTCGCACCACCGCTGGCAGTAAAACAAACCAGTGGAATCTTATTCTCAATACTTAAATTAACCGCTCTAACAAATTTTTCTCCAACAACTGATCCCATGGAGCCTCCTAGAAAGTTGAACTCAAAAGCACAAGCAACTAATCTAATCTCCTTTACTTCCCCTTGCATTACAATTAGAGCATCGTTCTCTCCTGATTTTCTTTTCGATTCGGTTAAACGATCCCTATACTTTTTTGTATCTTTGAACTTTAACGGGTCAGTAGAAATCAAATTATTGAAATACTCTCTAGATGTCCCTTCATCAAAAAACTGGGTAAGTCTATACCTTGCAGAAATCCTCATGTGATGATTGCATTTGTTGCAGACATGGAGATTTCTTTCTAGATCAGCCCTATACAATTGAGCCTTGCAAGACTCGCAGGTCACCCATACACCTTCGGGTACTGATTTAACCCGTTGAGATTTTTTAGTCTTGATCCTAGACGGAACAATTTTCTTAAACCAATTCATATTATTTTAAATCTTAATTATCTCATCTTATCTCAATGTCTTTACTAGGCAATTGATATTTTTGAGGGTATTTGACACCAACGAGATAAAGCCCTTCTGGAGATACTGTTTTTGATGCTTTTTGCCTGTCCTTAGCCTCTAATATCTTCTGCATTTGCTGTGGCTCTAACCTGCTAGTACCTATATCAATCAAAGTCCCCATGATATTTCTTATCATGTGATGCAGAAAGGCATTACCAATAAAAGAGATTCTTATGCAATCATTATCCTCGTTTATACAATCAATTGACTGCATCTCTCGTATTGGATTTTTTGATTGACAACTTGAAGCTCTAAATGAAGAAAAATCATGCTTTCCAATCAAATAGTTGGCGGCATCTCTCATTCTTTCTATATCAATTGAGTGATCTATATAAAGTGCTCTGGTATTTAAAAAAACGTCAGGCTTTTTGGTTTTTAAACAGTAATCATAACGACGATAAATCGCAGATCTTCTGGCGTCAAACTCACTAGGTACCTCTTTACTCCACTGAATTAATATGTCCCTAGGTAAGCCTGAATTAATTCCCTTTACCCATTGATCAGAATCCCTTGTGACATCGGCACTGAAGTGAAAAACTTGCTCATCTGCATGAACTCCGCTATCCGTCCTTCCTGATCCATGGATTCTGATGTTTTGATTAGCTACTGAGCTTATTGCTTCTTCTATATGATCCTGAATTGCCTTTTGATCTTTTTGTGATTGCCAACCACAATATCGCGTGCCTTTATACTGAACTCCGCAAGCTACTTTAGTTGCTGAGGAAGACATAATTTATAGATCAGAATCTATAATTGTTTCAGCAATTTGTATTGAATTGAGTGCGGCCCCTTTTCTGATATTATCTGCAACAATCCATAGGTTTATAGAATTTTGAGTTGAAAGATCCTTTCGTACTCTGCCCACATAGACTTTATCGGTTCCCTGTCCATGTTTAATAGGTACTGGATATTCACCGTCGTGCATAACCTCAATATGAGGGGATGCATCTAACAATTCATTGACGAGGGAAACGCTGATCTCTGATTCAGTCTCAAAAGTTACTGCCTCGGAATGACCGACTCTTACTGGCACTCGAACTGCAGTTGCGTTGACCTCTATCTCGTTTGATCCAAGAATCTTTTTGGTCTCCCAAACCAGTTTCATTTCCTCAAGGGTGTAACCATTATCTTGAAATTCTCCAATCTGGGGGATGACATTATGTGCAAACAGTTGATGAGAGTCTGTTGATGAAGTGTTGTTATCAGTCAGTTGCTTTTCCAGCAACTCTATAGCGCTTCGACCGGCACCTGAAATTGATTGGTAGGTTGCTATATTTATTTTCTTAATCGGGGTGTGATTATGAATCGGTGCAAGAGCGATCATCAATTGAATGGTGGAACAATTTGGATTGGCTACAATATTTTTAGCTCTATATTCAGACAGGGCTGAAGGATTAACCTCAGGAACCACTAAAGGAATTTCATCGTCATATCTAAATTCTGAAGTGTTATCAATAACCACAGCACCTGCTTTGGCTGCCAAGGGGGCAAATTCTCTTGAAACCGCAGCTCCAGCTGAAAAGAAGGCAAAATCTATTCCCTTAAAATCAAAGTTGTCTAGATCAATTATCTCTAGGTCTTTGGATCGAAAACTAACCGTCTGACCTAATGATCGCTTACTTGCTATGGGAGTAAGTTGCTCAACAGGAAAGGCGCGTTCTTCAAAGATAGAAATCATTGACTCCCCAACCATCCCTGTGGCACCTACAACAGCTACATTATATTTTTTCATAGCATTAGATTATGACGTGACGTCAACGTCAGCATTCTGTGCCCGATGGCGCAAGTAATGATCCATAAGAGTAATTGCAAGCATTGCTTCGGCTATTG
This sequence comes from Woeseia sp., assembly GCA_019653755.1. GTDB lineage: Bacteria > Pseudomonadota > Gammaproteobacteria > Steroidobacterales > UBA11654 > CACPJA01. Next base: position 8,042 of record BPCL01000007.1, read on the forward strand.
GTGTGGCCCTTAGTCCTACGCAAGGGTCATGACGCCCTTTAGTTACGATCTCGGTTTCCTCGCCTGACTTATCGATTGTCTCTGCTGGTTTAATAATGCTCGATGTTGGCTTTAAGGCAATACTTGCAAGAATATCTTGTCCTGATGAAATACCGCCAAGAGTGCCGCCTGAATTATTTTGCTTAAAGCCAGACGAATCTATTTCGTCTCTGTGTTCGCTGCCTCGCTGAGTCACTACTGAAAAACCAGCTCCTATCTCCACCCCTTTAACGGCATTAATACTCATTAAAGCATGTGCAATATCGGCTTCAAGTTTATCAAAAACAGGTTCGCCCAAACCTACGGGAACTTGCGTAGCAAGAATGTTTATCTTTGCCCCTATTGAATCACCATCTCTTCTTAGTTGATCCATAAAGGATTCTAATTCTTCTATTTTTTTAGGATCTCCTGCAAAAAAAGGATTGGTGCCAATAAAATCTTTTTCCTTTAACTCAACTGAGATTGAGCCTAGCTGACTAAGGTAACCATATATTTCCATCCCCAATCTTTCTTTGAGGTATTTTTTAGCTATTGCACCTGCAGCCACTCTCATTACAGTTTCTCTAGCTGATGACCTACCTCCTCCACGATAGTCTCTAATACCGTATTTATGGTAATAGGAATAATCTGCATGGCCAGGTCGAAATTTATCTTTGATGGCAGAATAATCTTTGGATTTCTGGTCAACATTGCCAACCACTAAGTTAATAGGAGTACCCGTGGTTTTTCCCTCAAAGATTCCAGACATAATTTTTACTTGATCGGGTTCTTTTCGCTGCGATGTGAAGCGAGATGTTCCGGGTCTTCGTTTCTCTAATTCTTGTTGAATATCTTCTTCTGAAAGCTCCATACCAGGAGGACAGCCATCGACAATAGCTGCCATTCCGGGTCCATGACTTTCTCCAGAAGTGGTAACAGTAAACAGTTTTCCTATTGTATTCCCTGCCATTTCATTCTCTTAACTAATTCTAATTGTATCGAATTCTAACTCAGATGTTGTGCTTCTATAATCGCCACACCATCCCCTCCGTTTTCAAATACTGCCCATATAAATGGTAAATCCTTTGATCTTTCCAGTTCCTCTGCAGCAACACCCGCCTCTATAACTAAAACACCCTTCTGATTTAGAAACGGAGGAGCATCTTGCAGTATTCTTGAGATAAAATCCAGTCCCTTGTTGCCTGCTATCAGTGCTTGACGGGGCTCAAATGAATATTCAATAGGTAATTTTCTCATAACCTCATCAGGCACATAAGGTGGGTTAGTAATAATTAAATCAAAACTTCCTGAAATATTTTCAAATAAATCAGAATGAACCAATTCCACCTTATCAACGAGATTTTTATCTTGTCTATTCAATCTGGCAACCTCTAAAGCTGGTTCAGAAATATCAGAAGCGACAACTTCTATTTCTGGAAATTCAATGGCCATGGATAGAGCAATGCAACCAGAACCTGTGCCAATTTCTAGAACCCTTCTTATGTTTTTCATATCAATCCATGGTTGCATTTGATTGTGAATCATCTCAGCTATTGGAGATCTTGGAATTAGCACTCTCTCATCAACGAAGAAACGATGTCCACAAAAATAGGCTTCTCCTGTTATATAAGACATTGGCTTTCTGGTGTTTATTCTCTCTGATAGATGATTATTAATTCTAGAAAACTCATCAGATGAAGGTTTTGATGCTAAGAGCTCTTTATCCAATGGATAATCAGACTTTAAAACAGAAAGAATAAGAGCCAATGCTTCATCCTTTGCATTAACAGAGCCGTGACCATAAAATAGATCGCTACTATCTAACAATAACTCCAATTCTTCGAGGATACTTGAAATTGAAGAATTTACTGTTGATGTTTTTAAACTAATGTTTTTCATTATTTTTCGATGTTACATTAGAACACATAGACATAGAAACTTGAGACTATCAATAATTTACTCTTTATGAACTCGATGAGACTATTTCAAAACCTTTTTCAAAATTTGATTCTAAAAGTTTCAAGGATCAAAGCAAGATTTGTAAAAAATCTACTCATCAATTTTTTTAAGAACCGCTATAAAATTAGTCTTGAAGAATTCGCTAGAAAAAATGTGAATGAGTATTCCTCTTTTAATGATTTTTTTACCAGAGAATTTGACGAGGGGGTGAGACCTATTGATCAAACTGAAAGCACTATAGTCTCTCCTGTGGATGGAAAAATTATGGAGTCTGGGAGGGTTAGTGATGGGAAACTTTTCCAACTCAAGAACATGGAGTATAACCTCAGTCATTTATTAAATAATAACCCTAAGCTCATTGAAGCTTTCAAAAATGCCTCTTATGTGACGATATACCTAGCGCCCTACAACTATCACCGCGTTCACCTGCCGTATCAAGGAAAACTCCTACATAACCAGATAATAGGTGGGATGGCTTATAAAGTTAATGAGCAAGCTTTGAAGAAAATTAATGCTCTCTACACTAAAAATACTAGACAGATAAGTCAGTTTGAGAGCAGTAAAGTCAATTTTTGCATGATTATGGTTGGAGCAATGAATGTTTCTTCAATATCAATCACCGATAAAAACAAAGACGTCTATAACAAGGGTGAAGAATTCGCTCGTTTTAACCTCGGTTCTACTGTCTTAATGTTATTCTCTGGCTCAGAAAATATAAAATTCCCTGATCACCTAAAATTTGGTGAAAAAATAAAATTAGGTGAATGCATTGCAAAATTTAGATAAATTAAATCTATAGGGGGATTTTCTATGGAAGCAATGATTATAGTTTTGATTGTCGTTGTGATTTTCTTGGTTCGATCGTTTAAGTATTTTAGTAAACGAAGTTCGCCGTCAGAAGATCATGACAAAAAGGATGGCAATGATTAGAAGGGAGAAAAGATATTCTGGATCCCAAACACACTCAGGATAATCATTAAAACAACTAGAAAATAATAGATAAACTTCTGCTCCATTGGTCTTATTTTACTCTCGATAAATATTCGCCTGTTCGTGTATCAACTCTAATAAGTTCACCTTCATCAATAAATAAAGGAACTTTTATGGTCGCTCCGGTTGCAATTTCTGCAGGCTTTACACCACCTTGAGCAGTGTCCCCCCTCAAACCTGGTTCTGTTTTGGTTACTTTAACCTCAATCTTATTAGGTGGTTCAACAGAGATTGCTTGCCCATTCCAAAGTGTGACATTGCAATTAGCCTCCTCTGTTAACCAGTTCTTTATTTCTTCTATTGTCCCTTCTGAAATTGCTAATTGATCGTAGGTTTCAGTATCCATAAAGTGCCAATTCTGTCCGTCATTATATAGATATTGCATTTCTCTAATATTAACATCGGCAGCTTCCAAACTTACTCCAATCTTAACGGTTTTTTCCAAGATTCTGCCGTTTTTAAGATTTTTTAACTTTAATTTATTAAATGCCTGCCCCTTACCTGGCTTATGAAAGCCCAAGTCCACAATACTAAATGGCTCGCCATCAACAAGGACCTTTAAACCATTCTTAAAATCAGCACTGCTGTATGTAACCATTGATATTATTTCTTTTATTTAGGTTCAATTTCTAAACGATCAATTTTCTTAAACGGCGGCACGGCCCTTCCCCTCTTGCCTCGCTCACTGATGTAGTGATCAAATTCATCAGGTCTAATAATTTTTGGTTTTTTGCCACTATAAACTCTAATAGAATCGTCCTCATTTATAGCCAGAACGGAGACAAGCTCCTCTTTCCCTGATTTAAATTTCTTAGGCGGTATTCCAATTATTTTAAGACCCTTGCCTTTAGTCATCTCCATTAATTGGTTGGTAGGAAAAATTAATAATTTACCAATTGAATTAGCTGCCACAACGAAGGTCTTTTTCGGATAACCGGCACTTGATGCGTTAGATGGTATTAAAACTTTCGCACCAGGTGAGACTCGAAGGCAAGCCTTGCCCTTACGGTTTTTGCTATAGAGGTCCTCCAATTTCACAAAAAACCCATAGCCACTGCTCGAAGCCAGTAACCAATGAGTTTCTGGGTTCCCTGACATCACACCGGAAAAAGTAGAGCCGTCAGGTGGATTAAGACGACTGGATAGGGGCTCTCCCTGACTTCTAGCAGAAGGAAGTGAGTCTGCTACCAAGCTGTAAACCCTTCCGGTGCTATCAATGAAGACTGCAAACTGATTACTTCGACCTGGAACAGAATGTAAATACCCATCGCCTGCTTTATAGTTCAACGACTCAGGTTCCTCGACCGTCCCCTTTGCAGCCCTGACCCATCCACTCTCAGATAAGATAACAGTCACCGGGTCGCTGCTAGCAAGCTGAGTTTGATCGAGTGCTTGAGAAACCGATGCAGATTCGTTGAGTTTGGATCTTCTATCGTCCCCATATTCCTTTGCGTCCTGAGCGATTTCTTTTTGAATCAATTCATTAATTTTTTTCTTGCTCTTAAGAATCTTACTGAGAATGTTTTGCTCCTTCTCAAGATCAGATTTTTCAATCAATATCTTTTCTTCCTCTAACTTTGCTAGATTTTTTAATCTCAGATTTAAAATTGAATCAGCTTGAACGTCCGTCAGTTTAAACTTTTTCATTAATTTATCTTTTGGTTTGTCTTCCTCTCTGATAATCCTTATTACTTCATCGATATTCAGATAGACAACCATTAGGCCCTCAAGGATATGAAGTCTTGATTCAACTTCATCCAATCGATACTGAAGCCTTCTTCTAACTGTCTCCGTCCTAAAAGAAAGCCATTCGCTGAGCAGGGTTTTTAGATCGCAAACCTTTGGCTTGCCGTCCACGCCAATGATGTTCATGTTAACCCTAATATTTTTTTCAAGATCAGTCGTTGCAAATAAATGGCTCATTAATTCATCAACATTGACTCTTGAAGATTTAGGAGTCAGTGAAATACGGATGGGAGTTTCATGATCTGATTCATCATTAATATCAGTCAATAAGGGTAACTTTTTATCTTTCATTTGCGTTGCGATTTGCTCAATAATCTTATTGCCCGAGACCTGATAAGGTAACTCATAAATCACAACTCTATTTTTTTCTTTCTTATATCTGGCTCTGATCTTTATTGATCCATTACCTGATTTGTACATGTTCTTTATTTCTTCTGATGGGGTTATTATTTCTCCGCCAGATGGAAAATCAGGGCCTTGAAAATTTTTTCCTAAGCGAATCAACTGACCTATAGAAATTTCAGGATTTTTTAAGATTTTTTCTAACAAATAAGCTATTTCCTTAATATTATGAGGTGGAATATCCGTTGACATCCCTACAGCAATACCTGTCACTCCATTTAAGATTAGATTTGGCAATCGAGCTGGAAGAAAAGCGGGCTCATTTAGTGTGCCATCAAAGTTTAATTTCCAATCAACCGTGCCTTGGCCTAGCTCAGTGAGCATAAGTTTTGTATAAGCACTAAGTTTTGCCTCTGTGTAACGCATCGCAGCAAAAGATTTAGGGTCATCATAGGACCCCCAATTACCTTGACCAATAATCATTGGATAACGATATGAGAAATCCTGTGCCATATTAACCATGGCCTCATAACAAGCTGAATCTCCATGAGGGTGGTATTTACCAAGAACATCTCCTACGGTCCTAGCTGATTTCTTAGGTTTAGACTGTGCTGAAAGACCAAGTTCTGACATCGCGTATATGATTCTTCTTTGAACCGGTTTTAAGCCATCGCCTATAAACGGAAGAGCTCTATCTAGAATCACATACATGGAATAATTAAGGTAAGCCTTTTCGACGAATTCACTTACAGGCTGAACAGATGAACCATTACCACCTGATGTATTTTTAAAATCCATTTCTTCTTGCTTGCCCATTATTGTATATCTGCTAAATTGCCTTTTTCTTGAAGCCAATCCCTTCGATCAGTATAGCGTTTTTTTGCCATAAGCTTATCCATCAACTCGTTTGTCTGGCTCTCGTCTTCTATTGTCAACCTAACCAATCGTCTAGACTCCTCTAGCATGGTTGTTTCCCTAAGCTGAATCGGACTCATTTCTCCCAGACCTTTAAATCTAGTAACTGTAACCTTAGCTTTGGATTTCTTTTTCTCAATTGCCTCAAGATGATCATCTTTTTCATCTTCGTCCAAAGCATAAAAAACCTCTTTACCAACATCAATTCTATATAGCGGTGGCATAGAAACATAAACATGGCCATCTTCTACTAATTTCTTAAAGTGTTTAACAAACAAGGCACAGATAAGCGTGGCTATGTGAAGGCCATCTGAATCAGCATCTGCCAGGATGCAAATTTTATGGTACCTAAGATTAACTAAATCTTCAGCTGATGGCTCAACCCCAAGAGCTTGAGAAATATTACTGATCTCCTGTGAAGATAAAAGATTAGACTCTTCAACTTCCCAGCTATTTAAAATCTTGCCTCTGAGTGGAAGAATAGCCTGATATTTCCGATCTCTTGCCTGTTTTGCCGAACCTCCTGCAGAATCACCTTCGACTATAAATAATTCACATCGATCAGGTTCGTCGCTGGTGCAATCTGCCAATTTACCAGGCAAGGTTGGTCCGCCTGTGGCTTTCTTTCTTTTAACCTTGACGTTCTTTTTTGCTCGCTTTTGAGCATTCTCAATAGCTCTGGCTACAATTTGATCGCCTGCCTCAGGGTGCTGATTTAACCAAAGAGTAAACGCATCCTTGATAACATTTGAGACTAAAGTTGAGACCGCTCTAGAGCTTAATTTTTCTTTGGTTTGCCCTGAAAACTGAGGGTCTTCAAGCCTTATCGATAAAATATAGCTTAAGCCCAGCCAAACATCCTCAGGAGAAAGCTTAACCCCTCTAGGAAGAAGGTTTCTATAATCTGCAAACTCTTTAACTGAATCTGATAACCCAGATCTAAATCCAGAAACATGAGTGCCCCCTGCTTTGGTTGGAATCAGATTTACATAGGATTCTTGAATACCTTCATGATCGTCTTGAGGCCAGGTCAGACTCCATTCAATTTCTAATTTATCGTTCTGGCTGTTTCCAAAAAAAGGATCATTTGGGACACATGGGGTATCTCCTAAAACTTCCGACAAGTATTCATTAGCCCCTTCTTTGTAAAGCCATTCTAGCTTTTCATTTGTCTGCTCATCATGAAACTTAATTTTTAATCCAGGGCATAACACAGCCTTGGCTCTCAAGTTATGTTTTAGATCTTTAACCTTAATTTCCGAGCCATCAAAGTACTTCTCATTAGGCCAGAAACGAATGGTCGTTCCCGTGTTGGTTTTCCCTACTTTATCAACCACCTCAAGCTCTGATGACCTTTCACCATCCTTAAAGCTTAGGTTGTATTCGTGTCCTTCACGTTTTATCCAAACCTCTAGATTTTTTGACAAAGCATTGACGACAGAAACGCCAACACCATGAAGCCCTCCAGAAAATTTATAGCTTTTATTAGAGAACTTAGCACCTGCATGCAATCGGGTTAAAATTAATTCTACAGCTGGAACTTTTTCTTCTGGATGATCGTCAACCGGCATTCCGCGACCATCATCTTTGACCTGAACTGATCCGTCTTTGAATAAATTAACATGAATTGATTTGCAGTGTCCCTACTATGGCTTCATCAACGCTATTATCAATTACTTCATAGGCTAAGTGATTTGGGCAATCGGTGTCAGTGTACATGCCCGGTCGCTTTTGAACCGGTTCTAACCCACTAAGAACTTCAATATCTGAAGCGTTATATTCTTTTGCCATGGTCCTTCATTATTCTTGAGAAGAGAGGTTGAATCAAGGGCATTATCAATGTTTATGCGGGCATTCTATCATAGGCACTCGATTAGAGTATTGTTTTATAATAAGAGAAAGGGGCTGCATTGCTGCTAGCCCCTTTATACTTTTTTAACAGCTTAAGTTAAAGAAGATCTGCATTCATAACCTTAGTCCATGCAGCTATGAAATCTGATACTAGCTTATCTTTCGAATCATCAGATCCATACAATTCAGCAATTGCTCTTAGTTGTGAATTTGAACCGAAGGCTAAATCAACTCGAGTTGCTGTTCTAACTTTTTCTCCTGATGCACGGTCTGTTGCCTCATAGGTATTGCTACCTGTTGTCTTCCACTCAACACCCATATCGAGAAGATTAACGAAGAAATCATTGCTCAACTTCCCCGGTGTCTCAGAAAAGACACCATGATTATCAGAACTTACTCCCAGGGCTCTCATGCCCCCTACAAGAACTGTCATTTCTGGAGCTGTTAAGCCAAGCAATTGAGCTTTATCAAGCAACATTTCCTCTGAAGGAACAGAAAATCCATCTTTATGAAAATTTCTGAAACCATCTGATACTGGCTCAAGAGCCTCAAATGATTCGACATCAGTTTGTTCTTCACTGGCATCACCTCTTCCTGCTGTGAAAGGCACTTCTGCACCTGAGGCTTGTTCAATACCTACATTTCCAGCAAGAACAATAACATCTGCTATAGAAGCCCCAGAATCTGATGCAATTGCCTCAAGTATTCCTAATACCCGTGCAAGTTGTTCAGGTCTATTGGCTTCCCAATCTTTCTGCGGTGCAAGTCGAACGCGGGCTCCGTTGGCCCCTCCTCTCATATCAGAGCCTCGAAATGTTGATGCACTAGCCCAAGCGGTTTCAACCATTTCTTGAACACTTAATCCACTTTCAGAGATCTTTGCTTTAACTGCATTCACATCATAGTCGGTATTACCTTCAGGAACTGGATCTTGCCAAATAAGCTCTTCGTCCGGAACCTCAGGGCCTAGATAACGAGAACGAGGACCCATATCACGATGCAGTAATTTAAACCAAGCTCTAGCAAAAGCATCAGCGAATTCCTCAGGATTCTCATGAAAGCGTTTGGAGATCTCTTTATAGGCAGGGTCTTCTCGCATCGACATATCTGCCGTGGTCATCATGGTTGGAACACGCACAGAAGAATCCTCAGCGTCTGGCGCCTTGTCATCTTCTTTCTGGTCTATCGCATGCCAAACAATCTTGCCCGCAGGTGTCTCAACCTTCTCCCACTCATAACCAAAGAGAAGATCAAAGTAGCCGTTGTCCCATACCGTAGGATTTGCTGTCCAAGCTCCTTCAAATCCACTGGTAATAGTGTCACTGCCCATACCAGATGCATGACTGCTCTGCCAACCAAAACCCATGTTCTCTAAAGGTGCCCCTTCCGGCTCAGCATTTACATGCTCTTCATCTCCAGCGCCATGTCCTTTACCGAAGGTATGGCCGCCAGCAACAAGAGCAACAGTTTCCTCATCGTTCATAGCCATTCGCCGAAATGTTTCACGAACGTCTTTACCGCTCGCCAGTGGATCAGGATCACCGTCAGGGCCTTGGGGGTTAACATAAATTAATCCCATTTGTACTGCACCAAGAGGGTTAGCCAGATCTCTCTCTCCGGAATATCGCTCATTAGCAAGCCATTCTTTTTCAGCGCCCCAATCGATATCTTCTTCTGGAGCCCAAATGTCAACACGACCTCCGCCAAACCCAAAAGTTTTTCCACCCATGGATTCGATCGCAACATTACCTGCCAAGATGATTAAATCAGCCCAGCTAATTTTATTGCCGTACTTTTGCTTTATCGGCCATAAAAGACGACGTGCTTTATCCAAATTTCCATTGTCAGGCCAACTGTTAAGTGGTGCAAAGCGCTGATTTCCCGTACCGCCGCCGCCTCGACCATCACCAATTCTGTAGTGCCTGCAGCATGCCAAGTCATTCTGATAAAGAAAGGACCGTAATGGCCGTAATCAGCTGGCCACCAATCCTGAGAGTCTGTCATAAGATCATTAAGATCTTTTTTCAAGGCATCGTAATCAAGTTTCTTAAATTCTTCTCGATAATCAAAGTCTTGATCCATTGGATCAGACTTTTGATCATGCTGATGAAGAATGGATAAATTTAACTGGTTTGGCCACCAATCTTGGTTTGAAGTACCTGAAGATTTATTGGTACTTAAAGCGCCGTGCATAACGGGACATTTGCTTTCGCTATCGTTTGACATAATCGATTCTCTCCTTAACCCTAATATTTTAGAATGGTTCTAATTTTATCTAAAAATCTCAAAATGAACAATATTAAAGCGACCTATTCGCTATAATTAACCACCATGAGTCCATCTAAGAAAAACTCGAAAAGCATAGAGTCAAGATTAAGTGAACTTGAAGCCATTCTGGAAGAGCTTGAGTCAGGTGACCTTGAGCTAGATCAAGCCCTGAAAAAGTTTGAGCAAGGCGTCAAACTCTCGAGAGAATGCCAAAAAACCTTAGAAGATGCTGAACTGAAAATAAAAATTCTAATGGACAATGAGTTAAAAGAGACGGACGAAAATTTAGATCAATAAATACTTTAGAGCTGAGATTATAATTATTGAGTATATTGCAGCCACCACATCATCAGCCATTATTCCAAAAGCATTCTTGTACATTTTATCAATTTTTTTAATCGGATACGGCTTAGCAATATCAAAGAACCGGAAGATTAAGAACGCTGCAATGGCCCATTTTGGTTCTGGTGGTATGAAATGTGCAACCAGCATCATTGCTAGTAGTTCATCGATAATGATTTCTTGATGATCCTTAGAGCCTATTTCTTTTAATGACTGATTAACAATAAAAGTTCCAATCATTAACAACAATATTAAAAGAAGAAAATCCATTTATATTGGGGTATGAAAAATGTGCGAAAAAGATGTATATACAGAGACCTAAGCCGCTCCCAAGAGTACCTGGTGCAAAAGGAATTAAGCCAATTCCAAACCCAGTTGATAAGCAATAAATAGGGGCTCTTTACTACGCTTTTAAAATGAATACTCATCCTTTATTTAAAATGCTCAAACATATGATTAGGTAAATCATAAGCTTTATCTCCGAAGGTTAAAACCTCGTCCGATCCTTTGATTTCTCCCACACAAGAAAAGTCTAGATTACTCTCTGAGGATAACTCATCCAAGAATTGAGACTCTAAATGAGGCGGAATAGTAAAACACAATTCATAATCATCGCCACCTAATAGAGCATATTTGACAGACTTATTTAGAGTTAATTCTTTAGTTAAATTTCCAGCTATTGGCAATTGCGAAACGTCAACCTAAAAATCCTAAACCTACATGAGTTGTGATTTTCTGTAAATCGATGAAAAAACCATCAGATATATCAATCATAGCAGTGGCATATTTAGCAATTAAAATGCCTTCATTATTTCTTGGTCTTGGGTAAAGAAAAGCATCGGTAAAATCATTTCTTAACTCAGAATTGCTGTTTTTGATTAATTCTAAACCGTAAGCTGCTGATCCTAGATATCCAGAAATAAAAATTAAATCCCCAACTTTTGCTCCTGTTCGAGTTATATATTGATCTTTCTCAACATAACCTTGCAATGAAACAGTAAAAAACTCAGGCCCCTCGAAGAGTGTCGCCACCAATTAAACAAATATTATTCTGGTTGGCAATTTCTGAAAACCCTTTAATAAAGCCCTTAATCCAATCCGGATTAATGCTTGGAATACTAAAAACTAGATTTGCCCATTTTGCGACTCCACCCATTGCTGCCATGTCACTCAGATTAACTGCTAGCGATCGATAACCAATAGCTTCTGCTTCTATTCCAGCTGGATAATGGACATCCACTGTTATAGCATCAGTCACTGTAACCATTTGCTTATCATCATCTAAGTCAATTATTGCACCATCATCTCCAATGGATAATGAAACATCTGCCTGGGATTGATGCATTGAGTCTTTTAAAGCATCAATAATATCGGCCTCTTTCACTTATTTTCCTTTCTGAAATTGAGAGCTTTGGAATGAGTCGATTACAGCATTAACATATTGATAACTTCCTTCAGCTCCAAACAGTTTAGCTAATTCAACAGCCTCATTAATGACCACAGGAACAGGGACATCGGAATGAAATAAAATCTCGCATGCTGCTATCCAAATAATTACTTTCTCAACAGGATTGATTTGTTCAACGGAACGGTCAAAATGATCTGAAGTTAGCTCTTCAATCTTTTGCTGATTCTCAATAATTTCATTCAGTAAGATTTCAAAATATTCCTGATCTATACGAGCATATTCTTTTCTATCTCTTGACTGTTTGACAAGTGCATCGAAGTTATCATCGTTCATTAAACGCTGATAAATAACTTGTAAAAGCAATTGCCTTGAGCCTGCTCTGCCTTTACCTGAAAATTGTTCATCTTTATCTATCTTTATATTCATTCAACCAGCTCTTTAAAGTATTCTTCAGCCTCTTTTACATCTAGATTAATTTGAGCTTTTAATTCATCCACACCATTAAATTTCTTCTCACCTCTAAGATATCTCATAAACTCCACTTGTATACGAGATTTATATATATCTTGATCAAAATTGAGTATATGCACTTCCAGATTCAGTGTTTTTCCTTCAACGGTGGGTTTGTAGCCAATATTTGCAACACCAAAATAAGTCTGCTCATCATTCTCGATAATGACCTTTACACAAAAAACTCCTCTTAATGGGTTATTCAGTTTACCTATATCAACATTAGCTGTCGGAACACCGATAGTTCGACCTAATTGCTGTCCGGTAATAACTTTCCCTTCGATAGAGTAATTACTTCCTAAATATTCATTGGCTACTTCAAGCTGATTATCAAATAAAAATTTTCGAATTAGAGTGCTTGAAACTCTCTTAGAATTTATCTCTACAGTGCTTATAGACTCAACTGAGAAATGATTGATCTTTGCAGATTCCTCTAGCTCTTTGATTGAGCCTGCTTTATTTTTTGCAAATCTAAAATCATCGCCAACAATAAGGTGTTTCACATTTAAATTTTTAAGAAGGTGCAAATCTATAAACTCATTTACATCCAACTCCTCCATTTTTGAATCAAATGGAGGTACATAAAAACTGTTTACTCCCATCGCTTTAATCAAATTATATTTTTGCCGAAATGAATTAAGCCTTAACTGTTTTTCATTCTTTGCAAAATAATCATTGGGTGTCGGCTCAAAACTAAAAACAACTGACGGTAGAGAAAGTTCTGAGGCTTTTTCAATAGCACGATTGATTAAAACTTGATGGCCCAAATGAAGGCCATCAAAAACGCCAATGGTTACGACACTTCCTTCGTTGTAGATTTGGTTGACACCTTTTATTCTTCTATAGAGACGCATGAGAGATTCTTAACTAAGTCTTGATTAATATAAATTCTTTTAAAGACTTTCAATAGTCTTAATCATCTCAAGTGTGGCAAGAGTTGCCTCAACCCCTTTATTTCCTGAACCATCACCTGATCTTTCAATTGCTTGATTCATGGTGTCGCAGGTCAGCACACCAAACCCTATCGGAATACCTAAGTCAATTGAAACTCTTGAGATTCCTGCGGTAGTTTCCCTGCACAAATATAATCAAAATGTGGGGTTGCCCCTCTAATCCCCTGCTCCCAAGGCAATAATCCCTTCATACTTCCTACTTTCACCAACCTTCTTAGCAATCAAGGGAAGCTCAAAAGCTCCTGAGACCCTAAAGATATCTATTGATTCCTCTGAACAATTGTTCTCCTTGAGAGTATCTATAGAGCTCTGTATTAGTTTCTCAACCAATAAATCGTTAAATCTTGAGGCAACTATTGCAATCTTCAATGACTTACTCATAATCAGTCCTCTAATTTTTCCACGTATTCAGTGATCTCTAAATCAAATCCAGAAATTGCTTGCATTTGCTTTGGCTCGCTTACTACCTTCATCTTTCTTACCCCTAAATCCCTGAGAATTTGTGATCCTGTTCCATAATTCCTAAGCACTGAAGCCTCAGAATTATTATTTGAAGCTTTCTTTCCTTGACTAAGATTCTGAACAGAGTCAATAAAATCATTAGGCAACCCTTGATAACAAATGACAACAAGCACAGCATTATCTGATTGAGAAATTTGTTTTAAAGCAGATCGCAGTGGCCATCCAAGATTTTCATGATTTACACCTAGAGTGTCTCTAAGTTGATTGACTACATGAACTCTAACGAGTGGATTTGACTCAGCGTTTATTTCGCCTTTTGCAAGTGCGAAATGCACTTCTCGGTTAATATGATCCTGAAAGGTATATAAATTAAACTCACCGAATTCTGTTTGTATCTCCTTTTGATCAATTCTCTCTATGGATTGCTCATTGGCAACTCGATAACGGATTAAATCAGCTATCGTACCAATCTTGATATCATGCTTCTCAGAAAACTCAATTAGATCAGGCCTTCTAGCCATCGTGCCATCCTCATTAAGGATTTCAACAATTACAGCTGCTGGCGTTAAGCCGGCTAGTCGAGAGAGATCACAGCCAGCTTCAGTGTGCCCAGCTCTGGTTAAAACACCGCCTGGCTTTGCCATAAGAGGAAAAATATGGCCAGGTTGTACAATATCAGTAGGTTGAGCATCTGGAGCAGTTGCCACCCTGATAGTTCGAGCTCTATCTTGAGCAGAAATACCTGTGGTTACCCCTTTAGAAGCTTCAATTGAAACCGTAAAATTAGTGGCTTCATTGCCATCAGTTTGCCCAGTCATTAGAGGCAAGCGTAAAAGATTACAGCGAGCTTGTGTAAGCGTTAGACAAATTAAGCCTCGTCCATACTGAGCCATAAAATTAATGGCTTCTGCACTAACTTTATCTGCCGACATTATGAGATCACCTTCATTCTCGCGATCCTCATCGTCAACAATAATCACCATTTTCCCTTGGCGAAGATCTTCTGTGATCTCATCTATAGAGGAAAATATTATTTCTTTGTCGCTATTGGTTGTCATAGTAATCTATTTTCTGCTTGTCATGCTTTGCACATAGCGGGCAAGCATATCATATTCTATGTTAACCTTTGATCCGATCTGGTAACTATCCATAATAGTTCGTTCAAGTGTGTGAGGAATTATTGTAACTTCAAAAGCATTCTCTAAAACTTGATTGACAGTTAGGCTTACTCCATTAATGGCAATTGACCCTTTCCTTGCTAGTAAAGAAGTATTTTTTGTATCTATCTTGAAAGTGATCACCTTAGCTGCACCGTCTTTCTGAATAGAGGTTACTTCTGCAACTTCATCCACATGACCAAAAACAAAATGTCCGTCGATCGAATCACCCAATCTTAAAGATCGTTCAATATTGACCTCATCACTCTTATTAAGTAACCCCAAGTTGGTTACAGTCAGTGTTTCATTAGAAACTTCCACGGAAAAACAATTATCATTATATTCCATTGCCGTTAAGCACACCCCATTGACAGCAATACTTGCCCCCATTTTTAGATTTGAGATATCTATATCTCTAACTTCAAATTGCATTTTTACAATATTATTAGATGACTCTTTGCTTATGAGACTGGCACGACCTTCTATAATTCCACTAAACATATTTATTTCCTTAACACTATCCTTAGATCCGTTCCAATTTGGTCAACGGATTCAATATAAAAACGAAATGACTCTGATAGTTCATTAAGCATTGGTAACTCAAACATACCTCTAGACGAATTTCCTAGTATTGAAGGTGCAAGATAAACAATAATTTCATCAATCAAGCCTTCGTTTAAAAAAGCTCCATTAAGATTTGGTCCTGCCTCAATTAACACTTCATTAAATTCTTTGTCTGCTAAATCAATAGCAATATCTTCAAGACTCACATGCCCATTGTTTGCATTAACAAATAATACATCCTCACGTGGCCCACTGGGCTGATTGCTCATTAAGGTGTATACAAAATTTTCTCCTGATAAATTAAATATCTTCTCACTGCCCTTGGTTTTTAGTTGACTATCAAGAACGAACCTTGTTGGCTGATATTCATCAGAAAAATCAGGGAGCCTGACATTTAAAGAGGGATCATCTATTAATACCGTAGAGGCCGAAGTGAGAACAGCACAGCTCCTGGCTCTCCACTGTTGAACATCCTGTCTGGATTCTTCGCTTGTGATCCATTGGCTTTTCCCATTCTTCAAAGCAGTTCGGCCATCAATACTTGCACCAATTTTTGTTCTTATGTAGGGTCGATTGTTTGACATACGATGGCAAAAACCGATATTGAGTTCCCTAGCTTCTTGCTCTAAGAGTCCATAAGAAACTTTAACCCCTGCCTCTTCTAAGATCTTAATACTCTGTCCTGAAACTTTTGGATTAGGGTCAACCATTGCAAAAAAAACTTCTTTTATTTCAGCTGCTATAAGTGCATCAACACAAGGCGGTGTCTTACCTTTATGTGTGCACGGCTCCAGAGAAATATAAGCTGTAGCTCCTTTAGTCTCATCATTGGCATTTTTAATTGCATTGATCTCAGCATGATCTTCTCCAGTTTTATGATGAAAACCTTGTCCAATAATTTTATTGTCCTTAACTAGAACACAACCAACCCTTGGATTAGGTTTGCAACTGAATATACCTTCTTTTGCTAGATCAATAGCTGATTGCATGAATTTTTGAGGATTGTTCATGTCTCTTCATCCTCATCAGGGAAGATTGAAATCTGTGATTTAGCGTCTGCTTCTGTTGGCGTGTCTCTTAATGTTTCAATTTCTTTTTCGAATTCTTCGATATCTTGAAATCGTCTATAAACTGAAGCATAACGAACGAAAGCTATTTCATCTATTTCTCTTAGTTCCTTCATAACAATATCGCCCAATGCTCTTGATTGGATTTCTCTTTCTCCCAATTTTTGTACTTGCCTAATCACTCTAGAAATCACTTCTTCTATGGTCTCAATGCTAATTGGTCTCTTTTCAGTGGCAGTAAGAATACCGCTTCTTAGTTTTGATTCATCAAACGGTTCTCTTGATTTGTCTCGTTTTATTAATTTTGGCAACAGCAATTCAGCTGATTCAAATGTGGTAAATCTCTCGGTGCATTTTATACATTCCCGCCGTCTTCTGGTTTGATAGCCGTCACCCGCTAGTCGTGAGTCCACAACCTTGGTTTCTTGATTACCACAAAAAGGGCAGAACATAACTAATCAGGATATATAAACTGGGAATCTCTCACACAGTTTTTTAACGTCATCCTTAGTCGAAGCAATTATTGATGTGTTATCGATATTTGTAAGGACTGTATCAATCATTTCAACAAGCAATACTATTTCATTCTCTCCAAACCCGCGGGTGGTAATTGCTGGTGTCCCTATTCTAAGACCACTTGTGATCATCGGTGATCTTGTGTCATTAGGCACAGAATTTTTATTCAGTGTAATGTTAGCTTGCCCAAGCGCAGCCTCACCGTCAGCTCCTGTAATATCCTTGTTGGTTAAATCCACTAAAAACAAATGGCAATCCGTTCCGTCAGACACAATATCGTAGCCTGAGTCTTGAAGTAATTTTGCCATCAATCTAGCATTATCAACCACTTTTCGCTGGTAGTCCTTAAACTCAGGTTTCATGGCTTCCAGAAAAGCATGTGCCTTAGCTGCAATCACATGCATCAATGGACCTCCTTGTGTTCCAGGAAAAACTTGCTTATTTATAGCCTTTTGTATTTCCTCATTCTCTCTAGCCAAAATTATCCCTCCTCTAGGACCTCTTAAGGTTTTGTGAGTAGTTGAGGTGGTTACATCAGCTATGGGAACAGGATTTGGATAACAATCGGCAGCAACTAAGCCTGCTATATGAGCCATGTCGACCATCAAATAAGCGCCAACCGAATCGGCTATTTCTCTAAATTTATTCCAGTCAGCTATTCTTGAATAAGCCGAAAATCCCGCAACAATCATTTTTGGTGAATGCTCCTGGGCTAAGCTTGCAACTTGAGCGTAATCGATTTCACCGCTAGTAGAATCCAAACCATAAGAAACAAAATCATAGAGTCTTCCTGAAAAATTCACCTTAGCGCCATGAGTTAAATGACCTCCATCAGACAAGCTCATTCCAAGAATCGTATCCCCTGGTTCCAATAAAGACATGTAAACAGCCATGTTCGCTTGTGAGCCTGAGTGTGGCTGTACATTGGCGTAATCAGCACTAAATAGTTGCTTAGCTCTTTCAATAGCTAATGTTTCAGCTTCATCGACATGCTCACACCCGCCGTAATAGCGTCTGCCTGGATAACCCTCGGCATATTTATTGGTTAAAACAGAACCCTGTAATTCCATCACTAAACGAGTGGTGTAATTTTCTGAAGCAATCAGCTCTATATGCTCTTCTTGCCTCTTTTGCTCTTGTTCTACCGCCTTAGCTAGATCAGGATCGAGCTCATTGATTGTCTTATTTAAAGTCATAGTCATTATTTTCAAAATTAAGTATGCAGATTTTACTTAGATAAATTGAATAGATCGATTGTTTTTATAAAAAATCCAGGATTTATCCGATCCATTCCCTCGCGTTATAAAAAATCTGTAGCCACGGTCCGTCTTCCTCCCATTCAGGTGGGCACCATGAATGCTGTTGTTTTCTAATAACCCTCTCAGGATGAGGCATAATGATGGTTGCCCTTCCGTCTTCAGAGCAAAAGCCTGCCAAACCACCCACTGAACCATTGGGATTGGATGGATAAAGTTCACTAGGACGTCCGTAATTGTCTACATATCTCAGAGAGATCTGATTATGTTCATCTAAAATCTGTATATCGTTTCTTCGATGATACTGAGTTCTTCCTTCGCCATGAGAGGTAGCTATGGGAAGCATAGACCCTTCCATACCTCTTTTAAAAACAAAGAAGAGCTCTTGGTAATCTCAACAAGACTTAATCTGGCTTCAAATTGCTCGGAAAGGTTTTTAACGAAATGTGGCCAGTGGCCAGCACCTGGGATTATATCTTTTAGTTGCGACAGCATTTGGCAACCATTACACACTCCCAATGTGAAGTTCTTTTGAATGGTTAAAAAAATCTTCAAAATGCCGTTTGACTTTAGGATTGTATAGAATGGACTTAGCCCACCCGCCTCCTGCACCCAATACATCACCGTAAGAAAAACCACCGCAAGCAACGAGGCCTCGAAAATTATCGAGACCAATCTGACCGCTTATAAGATCTGTCATGTGAACATCGATAGCTTCAAACCCAGCTTTATGAAAAGCCACAGCCATCTCAACATGACTGTTAACTCCCTGTTCCCTCAAAACAGCTATTTTCGGTCTTTCATCTTTAAAGCGAAGTAGTTGATCTTGTTTCGTTTGAGAAAAATTAATTTTAGCAGTCATGCCAGGATCTTCTTCATCTAACATTGCTTCGAAACCTTCCTTAGCGGTTTTAGGGTTATCTCTTAAAGACTGCATCCTGAAAGATAATTCTGACCAAGCTTTTCTCAGCTCCTTCAAATCGAAATTGATTGAATGGTTGTGTCCAGTTTCCAAGATAATCTCTTTATTTATCTGGGTTTCACCTATAACAGTGGATAATCCATCGAGCGAGTGTTTCTGTAAAATACTCTTAACGCTATCAAGATCCTTCTTATCAATTTCTATGACCGCACCTACCTCTTCAGAGAAGAGTAAAGCCAGCGTTTCATCTACAGATCCTGTGTTTAAGTCAACTCTTACCCCAGTGTTGCCGGCAAATGCCATTTCAGTGACCGTAGCAAATAAACCGCCATCAGAACGATCGTGATAAGCAAGTATCTTGTTGTTAGCTTTTAAATCCGTTATGGCCTTAAAAAAGGAGCTTAATAAAACCGGGTCAATATCAGGGGATTCACCGAGAGACCGATTATAAACCTGCGCTAAACAAGAAGCTCCCAATCGATTAAACCCTTTGCCTAGGTCAATAAGTACAAGCAAGCTATCATTTTGACGCTTCAATTGAGGAGTAATGGTTTTATTAACATCATCAACTTGTGCAAAGGCTGAAATAATTAAGGACAATGGAGCAGTCACCTGATTTTCTTGTTTATCTTCTTTCCAAGTGGTTTGCATCGACAATGAATCTTTGCCCACTGGGATTGTAAGACCTATTTTGCTGCAAAAATCGATCGTCACCGATCTTACGGTTTCGAATAAAGCTTGTTTTTGAGAGTCGGTTTGAATCGACGACATCCAATTAGCTGAAAACTTAATATCTGATATATTTTTGATCGAAGCAGAGAGTATATTAGTTATTGCTTCGGCTACCGCTAAACGTCCTGATGCTGAAGGGTTGATAGTTGCAACAGGGGTCCTTTCACCCATAGACATCGCCTCACCTAAGGATGACTTGTGATCTTTAAGTGTAACCGCAACATCGCTAACAGGAACCTGCCAAGGTCCAACAAACTGGTCTTGAGAAACTAAGCCGCCCACTGTTCGGTCGCCTATATGGATTAGAAATGTCTTATCTGCAACCGTTGGGAATCTGAGAATTCTTTTACAAGCATCATCGATCTCTATCCCATCTAAAGCTTCATCATTAATGCTTGAGGATTCAGTAGAAATTGAGAGTTCAGTTTTTGGTGGGTTTCCAAACAACACCTCCATAGGCATATCGATTGGGAAATCATTGAAATGTGAATCCTTAAGTTTTAGATAACCGTGTGTATTCACCTCACCAATAACACTGTATGGACATCGCTCTCTTTGACAAATTTGATCAAATAGTTCTAAATTTTCTGGGTCAATAGATAGCACATAACGTTCTTGTGCTTCATTGCACCAAATCTCTAAAGGGGACATTCCGGGTTCGGCATTGAGTATCTTTCTTAATTCCAAATCAGCTGACATTTTACTGTGATCAATGATTTCAGGAACAGCGTTTGAAAGACCGCCAGCTCCAACGTCATGAATTAAAATTATGGGATTGTTTGATTCGTGTGTTTTATCAAGGGTTAGACTGAAACACCGATTGATTACTTCTTGAGCTCGTCTCTCCAGTTCAGCGTTATCCCTTTGAACTGAGGCAAAATCAAGATCTTCATTACTTGTCCCTGCATTAAGAGATGAGGCAGACCCGCCTCCAAGTCCAATAAGCATAGAAGGACCTCCCAAGACGATAATTAATGCCCCCTTTGTGGTGTCTTTCTTTTGGACAGCAGAATCTGAAATATTGCCCATTCCGCCGACGATCATAATAGGTTTATGGTAACCCCAAGAATTATTCTGACTCTGATCTTTGGGTGCTTCAAAAGTTCTAAAATACCCAAGAATATTAGGTCTTCCAAATTCATTGTTAAATGCAGCGCCTCCAATAGGTCCTTCAGTCATGATATCCAATGCTGAAGCGATACGACTCGGCTTGCCTATTGTTGTTTCCCAAGGTTGTATATCATCTGGAATTCTTAGGTGAGAGACTGAAAAACCAGTTAAGCCTGCTTTGGGGGTACCGCCTCTTCCAGTGGCAGCCTCGTCTCTTATTTCTCCTCCAGACCCAGTTGCTGCTCCTGGATAGGGAGAAATTGCTGTGGGGTGGTTGTGTGTCTCAACTTTCATCATTGTGTGAATATTATCTTCTACAAAAGAGTAGCTCTGATTCTTGTTTGAGGGCATAAACCAATTTGCTTTGCTCCCATTCATTACTGCTGCATTGTCCTTATAAGCGGACAATACCCCTTCAGGATTTGATTTATATGTGTGTTTAACCATATCGAATAAACTTAATTCCTCTTTTTCCCCATCTATGGTCCATTCCGCATTAAAAACCTTATGCCTACAGTGTTCAGAGTTTGCTTGAGCAAACATCATTAATTCAGCATCTGTGGGGTCTCTGCCTAAACGTTGAAATTGCTCTAACAGATAATGAATTTCTTGATCATTAAGGGCTAAGCCTAAGTCGATATTAGCTTTGTCTAAGGCCTCTTGGCCTTTGGATAAAATAGGCACACTGCTATGAGGACGAGGATCTTCTGTTTGAAAAATAACATCAAGCTGATCAAATTCAGTCAACGCCTGTTGCGTCATCCGATCGTAAAGCATCGAGATGCATTTGTTCATTTTCTCTTGATCATTGGAGAGGGAAACCAAAGTAAACATCAATCCCCGCTCTATTCGTTGTATATTTTTTAACCCTGAACTATGGGCTATATCTGTTGACTTGCTTGACCACGGTGAAGTTGTTCCTAATCTAGGGATGACAAGAACTTTATCTCCATCATCGGCTCCAATGTCCCAATCTGGACCATAAGCAAGGAGAGAAAGAAGAATATTATTTTCTTCATCGCTGAGTTTTTTTGTATTGTCTATAAAGTGAATATACCTGGCACCAATTGAAGCGATGCTTGAGTCTATATTTTGTAGTTCAGTTAAGAGTTGATTGAGTCTGAAAGGTGAATGTGATGGAGGTCCTTCAATAGTGATCATCATTCACTCCAACTCAAAAAACTACGTCTTAGATTTATCATCTGGGACAAAGACAGTGTTTGGTAATTGAGTCACATTATCGCCTTCAGCTTTACTAACTTTGCTAACGCCCTCTTTATCAACCTCATCAATTCTTAGAACAGAATGCATCGGAATATAGGTTCGCTTAACACCTTCAAATTCTGTTTTTATTTTTTCTTCTGAGGGATCAACCACCAACGATGTTTTTTCTCCGAAAACAAGGGATTCTATTTCTATAAAGCCAAGTAGATTACTATTTGCGACACTTTTAGCATAAATCTCATAGAGCTTACCCTGATTACTAAAAGTGATTTTATATAGTTTTTTTGATGCCATTTAATTGATCAATCTAACAACGAATCTTTGACGAATTATAACTCAGAATTTAATTCTTATGGTCATTATTATAATGAGATGATGAAGTGAGTAAAAAAATAATTGAATTGATAATGATTATCATTATTATGACAGATAATAGTATGGTAAAGCCTTGTCGAACTTGTTAGAAAAAATAAAAACAAATAAAAAAAAGATTCTCAACTACACGTTAAAAGGATCCATTTGGTTTTTTATTATTAAGGGAACAATTTCAACAGCAATTATTTTATTGGGAATCTTTTACCTAACAAACTAAAAGGAAGAATTAATTGAAAGTTAACACTGCACAATTCCTTTTTGCTGTCTTCTTAGCTTTAACAGCAATGGATTTAAGAGCATTGCCTGAAATGGTCATTGGCGAATCGTCTATGGATCCAGGAATTAACTTAATATTTGAAGGTGGCATTAAAGATGATATTCAACCCGCAAAATATTATTTAGACGAAAAATCAACTGATGTTCATCTAGAAGTACTTGCTAACTGGTCTGAAACTGCTCCATCAGGTTCGCCGGTAGGAGGACATGTTGCCTATCTTGAAGTAACAGCTGAAATTGTTAATGAAGAAACAAAAGAATCATCTAGTGTTGAGCTAACACCGCACCTTAATATGTCAGATAATCTTCATTATGCACAGAATGTAAAATTACCAGGAAAAGTAAATGAGACTTACACCATAATTTTTAACATTAGCGAACCTAAGTCTGGGATCATGGGGATGCATTTTGACTGGAGAAATCAAGTTGCAAAAACTTTGACTCCAGGAGGCAGGTTTGAGTTCAATAATCTTGATTTCAAAGAGATCGCACTGTCAACAAGACGATAATTTCTGAAATAACCACCAGTATTAAGTTTTAAAGCTTCTAAAATAAGTTTAGAATCGATGGACTTATAAATTATGTCCAAGAATCTGATTCAAAAACTAACTTCTTTTATCCTGGTTGCGCTAATCCTGTCTTGTTCCGAGGGCTCTGATAACAAACCCTTGACTGAGAAATTACCTTCAGTTGAGGATCTTGAAAAACATAGCGAAGAATTTACACCTAAAATTTACTCTTATGATAATGGCATTCATATGGCAGTAGGTTATGGGATTGCTAACTCAATTATGGTGGAGGGTGAGACTGGAAACATAATTATTGATGCTTCCGATAGCACTTTTGAAGCTGAGCTTGTTTACAAGCAGTTTAAAGAAATAAATTCCAGTCCTATTAAAGCGATTATTTACACTCATAATCATGGGGATCATACCTTTGGGGCGGCCTATTATTACAACTTATTTGAAGACAAACCTGAGGTGATTTCTCACGAATCAACGGATTATTATGTTGAACGAATTATGGGAATCTTAAACCCAATCATTTCAAAGAGAAGTACCAGAATGTTTGGCACTGAGCTGCCTGATGAGGAAGTAATAAATGTGGGTATTGGACCCTATCTTGGGGTATCACAAAGCCCTGTGGGTTATATTAAGCCAACGATTACCTTCGAAAAAGAACTCAAACTAAGTATTTCAGGAATAGATATTGAACTCTATCACGCACCCGGTGAGACCAACGATCAATTATTCGTTTGGCTACCTCAGAAAAGAGCTTTGATGCCAGGTGACAACTTATATAAAACATTTCCAAACTTATACACAATAAGAGGAACAACTCACCGAGATGTCAAGGGATGGGTTCAAAGCTTGGATCATATGCGTTCATTTAATCCTGAGTATCTTTTTCCAAGTCACACTAAACCTTTATCAGGAGCAGAAGTGATGGAGACGCTCACTCTCTATAGGGATGCCATCCAATATGTTCACGATCAAACCATAAGATTGATGAACAAGGGATTTTATCCTGATCAAATTATAGAAATGATTGAACTTCCTGAAACCATTGCTAAATCTCCATTTGTAAATGAATTCTATGGCACTGTCAGATGGTCGGTTAAAAGTATTTTCAATGGTTATTTAGGATGGTTTAATGGCAATATTTCAGATTTAGATCCATTGTCTAGAGCAGAAGAAGCAGAGCGATTCTCAAGACTTGTTGGCGGGGAAGCAGTGCTCTTCTCAGAGCTTGAAAAGGCTGTAGAGGGTCGTGATATGCAATGGGCTTTGCAACTTAGTGATCGGCTAATTGCACTTAACTATAAAAATGAGGAAACTAGAAAACTTAGGGCAGAAGCAGCTCGATCTATCGGTGAAGAATCGTCCAACCCTAATAAAAGAAATTATTTACTGAGCGCTGCCAATGAAATGGATCCTAGATACAAAGAGGGTTTACTTCTTCCTCAAACAGAAGGGCTTTTAAGAGAAATCTCGATAGATATGTTCTTTGACATTCTGGCAGTAAGATTAAACCCAGAAAAAATGGAGCCAGGGGAGTTTCGTGTCTGTTTTAGCTTCACCTCTGGGATCAAAAAATCGATAACACTCAGAAACAGTGTTGCTGAGATATCATCTTTAAATGTTGATTGTGATATTGAGGTTGAATCAGAGGATCAAGTGTTTAAAGAGATGCTAGCTGGTATTCGAAATCCAATCTTTACTGTTACCTCTGGGAAAATCAATACCAATGGGAATGCAGCTTCATTCTTATCGTTTCTCAGTAAATTCTCAGATTAATCTACCGTCGTTCCTGAAAAAAATCCTTGAGTATAATTTGGCATTTCTTTTCAAGCATGCCTCCAAGCACTTCGAATTTATGATTCAAGTGTGATGAATCCGCAAAGTCATAAATTGATCCAGCGGCCCCTGCTCTATGATCGAAGGCACCAAATATCAGGTGCTCTATTCTTGAGTGGATTAAAGCTCCCATACACATAATGCAGGGCTCTAGAGTGACATAGAGCGAACCCCCAAGCCTATAGTTGCCTTTTATTTCAGCAGCTTTTCTGAGCGCTAAGATCTCTGCGTGAGCAGTTGGGTCATTTAGCCCTATTGGTTGATTGCCTGAAGCTGAAATAACTTCTCCGTTATCAACAAAGACAGCACCAACAGGGACTTCTCCACTGATTTCAGATTCTCTAGCTTGCTCTAGAGCAAGCTCCATAAAATGTTCATGCGTAGGTTTCAATTTAATTAATCTTTGAAATAATTATTGCGTTACTGCCTATAGGCAAACTGACCGTAGTTCCATCTTTTGAAATTGTCCATTCTTGACGAATATCGTTTACCCCTCTAAGAAATATTCTACTGGCTATTTTATTTATGGGAGCAGGCACGAGATGATAAAAGACTAAGTGATCGACCTTGGCTAAATTGGCTAATTTTGCCGCTTCCTCAGGGGTGGTGTGATAACTGAGAATGTCTTTGAAAATCTTAGCTCTAAGAGGCATCCCTAACCTATTAGACATGTCTTCCAAAATCTTTAAGATATGGTTTGCTTGTGCCTCGTGAAATAAGACATCAGCTTCATTTGCCACTTTGATTATATTCTCACTATATCTAGTATCTCCACTGATTACGATTGACCTGCCCTTATAATCAAACCGATAACCCAGAGCTGGTTCGACAGGTTCATGTGAAACTTCAAAAGCAGTAACTTTTAAATCTCCTTCATTGATGATCACTGGATTGGATAAATCAATGGGGTGAGGATCAAAGCCAGCAACATCTAATGGTGCTAATTCATCACCGTGATGCTCGTTTCTGAATTGATAATCCGCTTTAAAAGCTTCTTCAAAACCCTTGGTCACACTCTCAACGCCTTTGGGTCCATAAACATCTAATTTTTTAGTTCTCGATTGAGCAACCCATGTGGCCTGATGTAAATCGTTGAGATCAGAAATATGATCTGAATGAAGGTGTGTAAGCAAAACTCTTACGTTCTTAATAGGAATTCGCCAGTTTCTTAGATTGGCAACACTTCCATCACCGCTGTCAACAACAAAATAGTTCTCGCCAGCTTTTATCAGGATGCATGCCTCGGCTCTTCCTGGAGTTGGAAATGGAGAACGAGAACCACAAACAACCGCAGTTAATGAATCTTCAGGCAGAATTGTGGGATTGTTTAATGCATCTTGAGCTAGACCTTCGATAAGTCTATCTTGAACTTGAGGTACTCTGATCAAGATTGAAATAGTAATTAGAACTGCAATTACTGAAATTGCTATATACTTGGCTAATTTCATTGGTGCGGCTTAGTTTCTATATTTAATTGACCCGCTAAGCCTGCATTTCGATGCTCTTCACTTTTTCGATAATCCTTATCCATGATCATGGATCGCATGGCTTTCCTGCTTGGGTATTCTGCAATGGCAACCCAATCCCAAAGCTCTTCTACCTCTCCAAGCATTAATCGGCTTACTACACCGCTAAAGATAAGTTTCCCACCGACTTTCTGAAGATGCTCTTGAACTTCTTTGGCATATATCTGGTAGGCCTCTTGTCCAGTTAAATCCGTTTGTCTTCCATCTTTATACTCGGCTTTGTCCTTAAACTTTAATAAATTAACCATATGGATAGTGGTTTTTGTATCGCCAAGAAGAAATCCAGCCATCTGTTTGGCATTAGGTCTTAATTTGTTTTCAACTTTCATAAATTACTTCCTTATTAAGTTGATGTAATAAAACTTGAGATAATTGATGAAATCTCTTCGGGCTTTTCTTCTTGAATAAAATGGCCACCTCGCTCCACTGAGCAGTGTGGCTGACCTTGGGCACCTGGCACTACTTTGAGAAACTGACGATCAGCTCCTCGGGTAACTGGGTCATTATCAGAAAAAGCACAGAGGAAAGGTTTCTCGAAGGTTTCAAAAAAGTCCCATGCTTTCTTTTGTGCCTCTAATGAAGGATCATCTGGCATAGTTGGAACCTGACTCGGCATGGCTCTGGGGCCCATTTTATAGGATTTATCAGGGAACGGAGCTGCATAAGCTCTGCCAAGCTCAGTTTGGAAAGGAGAAATATTTTTGAGACCCAGATTAATAAATAATAAATCCAGCATTGTGATTAACTTACTTCTCTTTCGCTCTAACATAGAAGACATCATGAACCCTATAGGTATGTCCTTGGTTTCCCAGCAATATTTTTGCCAGTAGGCAAAACTTAGTCCTTGATCTTTATCTGTTGTCCTTAATTTTTTTGCCATCTCAGGCAAGGTTGGTGTTTTAGCATTGTCTCTGAAGTCTTTAACTTTTTGGACTATCTCTTGTGGAACATCTGGTCTATAAGGCAATCCGGTATTAGAGATAATGACACGATCAAACCGCTCTGGTTGATCGGCAATTACTCTTAATCCAATCAACCCGCCCCAATCCTGTCCAAAGAAATTCAAGTTCTTTAAATCATTGGCTTCCAACCACTGACCCATCCAATCAACCTGCCTTTGATAAGAATAGTCTTCTCTGGTAGCCGGCTTGTCTGATTTGCCATAACCGGGTAAATCAGGCGCTATAACTCTTATGCCCTCTTGATTTAGCAGTGGGATCATTTTTCTATAGAGATAACTCCAAACTGGTTGACCGTGCAAACATAAAAGGAGCGGTCCATTTTCTGGCCCTTCATCAATATGATGAATTCTCAAATCAGTGTGGTCATGAGTCTTTATAGTCGTGTAACAAGGCTCATAGGGATAGTCCTTGAGATTGGCAAAAAATTTATCTGGGGTTCTAACTATCTCCATAATTTTTCCTTTTAGTCTTCAAAGTATTTTAACCAATTTTCATCAACTAGCTTAGTTGTTTCTGGGCTCATCTCTTCGAGCATTACTTTGGAAATATCTGGCCAAATAGGCGGACCGCCTTCGTCTTTATACTGACGAGTCGCATCTATGATAATCTTGCTGGTGCTAAAGCGCTCAGCAGCACTAGCATCTAAAGGCATACCTCTCATTTTTTCTATTACCTCAGCTGCTGGATAAGGCTGCCAGCGTGTGCCTAAGGCTTGAAAGATTTCACCTTTGTCATAAACATCAACATCTTCATCAACAACAATGATCACTTTGGCAAAAAAATCTTTCTCGGCTAGAATCTTTCCTGCCTCCATCCCTTGTCCTGACTTTTCTTTTTTAATGCTGGCAGTTAAAACACCTGTACTCTCTGCGGGTCGATACACATCCATCAGATAAGGAATAAAAGTCTTATAATTTAAGAAATTACCTACCGTTTGAAGGATGCTTGGAGAAATTTTTGTAACGCCTGCAAAAGAATTAACAACCCAAGGGTCATCTCTATAGGTAATGGCTTTAACTTCCATGAAAAAATTCTCATTTTTTTTCAATCCCATAAATCCATACATTTCTCCGTACGGCCCCTCCTCCTCCATCTTATCGAGAGGAATTTCACCTTCCAAGACAATCTCTGAGTGGGCAGGGACTAGAATATTATTTGTTTCACATTGAACCATCTCCACTGGCTTACCTCTTATTCCACCTGCATAATCCAGCTCATCTTCTCCCAATTTAGCGACCTTTGATGCGCCCAAAGTAAAAGTAATGGGATCGACACCATTGGCAATAGCCACTGCTGCAGTTTTTTCTCCTCTCTCTTTCATTTTGCTTAAAAAACTCCAAGCGTTTTGCCTAATCTCAGCATTGAAACCAATTTTATTTTTGGCCTTAACCTGGCATCGATAGGTGGCAACATTTCTTCCTAGTTCTTTATCTTCAATAAATATAGTTGCTGCATTGATATATCTCCCAGCATCGGCAGGATTTGTCTGTAACCAAGGAAATTTTAAGATATCAACATCCTTATCTATCACTATGTTTTCTTTACACGGTGCATTTTCTTTATCGACGGTGACTGGGGGCAATTTAGGCCACCCTTTATTATCTAAATTCAAACTTTTTAGATGATTGAAGGTTTTTTTTCTAGAGATTGACTGCGACGCTCCTAAATCATTAACACCATAAATCAATGCTTCCGCATCCCAACCACCGAAAAGGTTACCTATGATTGGACCATTCAGCCATTGATTGTTTATCTTTATTTTCTCAATAAGAAAAGCTGGAGCTAAATCGTATCCGTACTCTTTCACCAACCTATATGCAAAGCCTGTCGCTTCATACTTATCTTGGTCCATTTGCTTAATCCTGATCAGTCGATCGTTAGACTCCAAGGCATGGATATAGTCTCTCAATGAGTCAAAAGGTCCAGTCTTCATCTATGGAGCCTATTCGTATGCCTTGCCGTCCTTCATAACCAAAACAATGTCTTTGAGTACTGAGATATCATCTAGAGGGTCCCCTTCGACGGCAATAATATCTGCTATTTTTCCTGCTTCTATTGATCCAAGTGTGTCTTCAATTTTTAATAACTTTGCAGTTTCCATGGTGGCCGATTGAATTGCTTTCATCTCAGGCATCCCGTTCTTAACCATGAAGACAAATTCTTCCCAATTTGTTCCGTGCGGTTGCACGCCAGCATCCGTACCAAAGGCTATCTTGACCCCTTTTTTGTAGGCTTTAGAAAAGGTGTCACCAATTTGTGGGCCAACACTAGCTGCTTTAGGCCTAACTATCTCTGGAAAATAATTGTCAATCTTAGATTTAGCAGCAACAAACTCACCTGCAGAGATTGTTGGAACATAATAAGTTCCATTCTTAATCATAAGATCCATGGCCTCATCATCCATAAAAGTTCCATGTTCAATAGAATCAACACCAGCTCGGATCGCTCGTTTCATTCCTTCAGCACCATGCGCATGAACCGCCACCCACATTCCATAATCTTTTGCAGCTGTTACAACAGCGTTGACTTCCTCTTGAGTAAACTGTGGATTATCGCCCGATTTTGCTGGACTCAAAACACCACCAGTTACTGTAATTTTTATGCCGTCAGCTCCATCTTTATATCTTTGCCTTACAGCTGTGTAAACTTCATATGGGCCATTAACCACCCCATCTTCTGGTAGCGGAAAGTGATAATCATCCACAGCTTTACCATTGGTAGGGTCAGCATGTCCTCCAGTTGTGGCTATACTCTTCCCGGATGTATGAATTCTTGGGCCAATAACTTTACCTTGATTAATGGCATCTCTAAGGCTGATAGCAACCATGCCGCTATCTCCAACCTGCCTAACGGTAGTAAACCCAGCATGGAAAGTAACCCGAGCATGCTCAGAAGCTAGTATGGCCTCCATTTCCTTTTCAACTTTTATGGGTCTCTCTGCTTTCGATTGATACTCACCTCCAAAATGAACGTGCATATCCATCAATCCTGGGAGTACCGTCTGATCCTTAAGATCGAGGTAGGTGTCATTATCACTAGGGTCTTTATAGCCTTTGATTACGTCAGTTATAAGATTGTCATTTATCACTATGGTCATTTTTGACTGCACAGTATCTTTCTGACCATCGATTAATTTCCCTGCGTGGATAATCGTCTCAGCCTGATTGGCGTTTGAGCCTAATACGACGATAGAGGTTAACCCTATTAGAATTGGCTTTTTAAGTGAAAACATTGGATTCCCCCAGCTTTTAAATATCAATACAAATAATAGAACATAAATTATTAAACTAATCTAGAGTTTAAATAAATGGGTCATAGGCCCATTGGAGAAGAGCCTGTCTTTGTTTGGGACGACACCAAATATCTCTTGATTCACAATTATTTTTTATGCCGCCAATATGTCTTGGGCCAAAGGCTTTCCAACGTTTGATCTGATATTCATCAACATGCTCTAGTCTTCTTCCAAGAAAATAACGGCAATACCATTGAAACCAGCCCAGTGGATCTTCTGGTGTGATCCACCCCTTCTCTAACCATATAGAGATGGGCTGACCAGAAGCCACTTTGAAGTAATTTAAACTGGCGTCAAAACCTGTTTGGCTGAGTTTTGCATTTTTAAACCACTCACTAGGGTACTCTGATGTATCTTCCTTGAAATAGTAACCCCCAAAAATGCCTAATTCGAGCATCTCTGGAGGACTTAGTTGAGGGTTAAACTCTTGATCCAAAAAACTTACTTAAGAGGTTCCGTTACCTCTAGCGGCACCATTACATGAACAAAATCACTGCCTTCCCACATCACGTATGGTCCACCAGCATATGGATCTCTTGGTAAATCATCCATCATGCTTGCTGGAAGCAAGAGCATCAAATGGGGGCGTTCAGCTACCCAAATACCATTACTCCTGTCCTGATTAAACGGTTCATTATTATCAACAGGAATGTCGCCAACTAGCATGTATGAAACACCAAAAGAAGCAGACTCAGAATCATACGAATATGATTCGCCGTTAACTGCTTTCATGTATTCTTGTAACCAGTTTTGCCATGCGGGATCTACGCACATTGGATTAACATTCTCATTAGGAGGGGTTCCAGGCATACAGACCCATCCGTTGACTCCCTCTTTTAAGATAGTCCCATCAGAACCCATAATGGTGGCGTTTCCACTGACATTCTCAGGCGCAGCAGACATTGCTATATCCATGATCTCTTCAGCGGTGTAATGCTTATGATCTGAATCATCATGAGTGTGGGTATGACCGCCAGCAAATGCCGATGAAGTCATAATAAATATTGCTAAAAAACCCATTATTTTTTTCATAAATTTCTCCTTAAATTCATTCGATCCCTCAATCTTCTAATTGTAGCTCAATAGAAAAAAAATCAAATCGATTTAAGACTGGGATTTAAAGAGAAATTTCACCGATGAAATAAATCAGAGAGTCTCCCCCGATCTTTACTCGTTCATCATTATTCTCACAATGCAAAACGCCCCCTCTTTTTGAAAGTTGATGCGCTAATAAAATGTCCTTGGAAAGAATTTTACTCCAGTAAGGAATCATTGTGGTATGAGCAGAACCAGTCACAGGGTCTTCGTTGACTCCAGTTTGTGGAAAAAAACACCTTGAAACAAAATCTACACTATCACCCGGTGCACTGGCGATGAGACCTCTTGAGTCAATTTTTGAGATCTCAATAAAATTTGGTATTAACTCCATTATTATTTTCTCTGTTTCAAAGATAGCTAAATAATCGTCTCTGCCTTTAAAGAGAAGTTGTGGCTCAAATCCAAGCAAATCAAGAATAAATTCTTTGTCTTTGACTTTTTTTAGGTGATCAGTTGGGAAATCCAGAAATATAAGATCATCTTTTTTCACTGCTCTTAATTCTCCACTTTTTGAATGAAAAGTAATTTGATCTATATGTTCATCAAGATGTTTTTCAAACAAAATCTTTGCTGATGCTAGAGTCGCATGACCGCAAAAAGTCAACCTCTGTGGTTGGGGTGAACCAACGGATGTTAAAAGGTTCAGTTGAGATATCTATAAAAGCCGTTTCTGATAAATTATTCTCATTGGCTATAGACTGCATAATCTGTTCTGGCAACTCTTGAGTAAGCGGAACAACTGCTGCAGGATTTCCTGAGAATAATTTACTAGTAAAAGCATCAACTTGATAAATGGGTAACTTCATAACAGTTGGTTATTATGTTTTTTATTCCGAAATATTTATCAACTCACTTTTCTCTAAATTATAGATAAAGCCTTTAAGAATGATGTCTTCAGAAACTAAGTGGTGAGATCTAACCTTTTCGATATCTTCAATAACACTCTGCTCTAGATCTAGGAAAAGGTTATTTTTTATTGTTTCTGGTAATTCGGAAACTTTATCATCAGGCATTTGCCCCATGAGGCAATCAGTGTGATGAATGATCCACCATTCATTAGCGTTAAAAAAATTTTTAGTGACGAGCATATAATCTATAGCTTCATCAGTTGCCCTGCCACCCGCGTTCCTAATTACAAATGCCTCAGCATCTTTAAAACCACTCATCTCTAGTGGATCGAGTCTGGCATCCATGCAAGTTAACAAAGTGTACTTTTTATTCTCCATAGCTAACCCTTGGTTTGATTCAATGACATAGTTATAGCTTTAGAAATTATAGTTCTAGTATCTTCAGGGTCAATAACTGCGTCTATTTCTAGGTGTGTTGCTGCCTCAATAGCTTTGCCTCTATCGTAAGCTTCAGCAACAAGTTGATTGAATAAATCTTCCCTTTTTTTGTCATCGCTTTCAGCCTCTAATTCCTTTTTAAATCCTAGCTTTACCGCTCCTTCTAAGCCCATACCACCAAACTCAGCTGTCGGCCAAGCGATAGTATATATAGGGTCATGCAAGCTACCGCCAACCATTGCTTGCGCTCCAAGGCCATATCCCTTTCTTAGAAACACAGCCGTTATTGGAACATCTAATTGTGAGCCAACCTTAAATAAGCTAGCCATTCTTCTAACCGCACCTTGCTCTTCGCTATCAGGTCCGACCATAAAACCTGGAGTATCCACTAAGACCAGCACAGGTAATTTATGGTCATTGCATGTTTTTAGAAAGTCAGCTGCTTTCTCTGAAGGGTTCTGAATCAATTGCGCCTCCAAGTTGCTGACAATCACTGGCAAGAAGAGCTATGGGTTGACCTTCGATTCTTATAAAACCCGTAATAACACTCCTGCCATAGTTCTTTTTAAGCTCAAGATAGGTATCGGTATCAGCTAGACATTCTATTATTTCCCTTACTGGGTATGCCCAACGTCTATCCTCTGGAATAATTTCTTTTAGATTGGATTGATCAGCAAATGAAAATTCATCCACAGGGCCTTGAAAATAAGACAATAATTTCTTTGCAATCGCGGTGGCTTCTTCTTCATCGACTGCCAAATAATCGATCACACCGTTTTTCTCTTGAATCTCAGAGGGGCCTATTTCTTTGGGGTCAAACATCCCTAAACCCCCACCCTCTATCATGGCGGGTCCTGCCATACCTATCCATGAATTTTTTGTAGCAATCCTGAAATCTGAACATCCAAATAAGGCTGCATTTCCAGCAAAGCAATACCCGTTTGCAATAGCTATCTTAAGGCATCGACCTGATAATCGAGCCCACGTAGAGAACGAAGGAATATTAAGACCTGCTATCTGGGTCGTCACATCGACATCACCCGGTCGTCCCCCGCCACCTTCGGTATATATTACAATCGGCAGGGCAAACCTTTCAGCTTGTTCTGTGATCCGATCTAATTTTTGGTGATGGAAAAATCCTTGGGTCCCTGCTAAAACCGAATAATCATAAACTATAGCAACTCCATGAGCTTGAGCCTCGCCAACCTGGTCTGCATTGATCTTGCAAAACCCAGTGATAATGCCGTCCGCTGGCGTTTCTTCTTGAAGCTCCTCATAGTCTCTCCGTGTTCGCTGAGCAGCAACTGCAAATTCTCCAAATTCCAAGAAACTATCTTGGTCAACCAAGTGATTCAGGTTTTCTCTTGCTGTTCGATAACCTAGATCGTGCCTCTTATTCATTGCTGAAACTCTAGAAGTATCCTTGGATTTCTCGAGTCGGTTTAAAAAGTTTTTAAATTCTTTGTTCATCTAGCAGGTATTTTCTATAAGAAAAGTTGAATAGCAATGATTATTAATATTATGCCAATCACTTTTTCAAAAACAGGAATAAAGTTTTCATATTTCTTTGTCAGGACTTGATTGGAAAAAATATAAGAGATACCTGTAAACCAAATAAAGGTAGTGATGGACATATATAAACCATAAAACAGTAATAAGATTGTTGTGGTGGATTCATTAACCACAACTGTGAAGAGCGTTATAAAAAATAATATTGCCTTTGGATTAAGTATATTAGTGATCAAACCCAGAACATAAGAACCTAAATAATTCTCATTGTGTTTTCTATTCTCATTATTTAATGGGTTCGGTTTAGCAAAGAACGATAAGCAGCCGAGATAAGCGATATAGACAGCTGCAATCATCTTTAACCAGTTAAAAAAATCAGGATTGGATGATATGAGAAGAGAAACGCCAGTAATTGCTATGAATGAATGGAAGATTATGCCGGTGGCTATCCCAGCACTTGCCCAGATAGCTACTGTTCTACCAAACCTTAGCGATTGTCTGGTAACGAGCAAGAAGTCAGGTCCTGGACTTGCAACAGCGAATAGGTGTAGCAATACAATTGTGAAGAATTCGAGCACGATGTTGTTTGATTGTTATTTTTAATACTTCTTCAGATGATAATCAGAATTACCAAATAAAGCATCTATAGCGACCAACTTCTTGAGATAATGACCAATCAGCATCTCATCACTAACGCCCATTCCCCCATGCAGTTGGACCGCTTCTTGAGAAACTAATCTACCCGAAGTGCCGATTTGATATTTGAGAGCCGAAACAGACTTGGATTTAGTGTCTTGATTAGAATCACACTCGAGCATGGCTTTATATAAAAGTGATTTACACACTTCTGTTTCCATAAACATATCAACCATTCTATGCTGGAGAACTTGGAATTTACTGATCGGTTGGCCAAACTGTTGTCTGCCCTTGGTGTATTCTATGGTTTTCATATAGCAGGCGGTCATGCAACCAATGCTTTCTGCACTAACGCAAAGCGTGGCCAGATTAATTGCTTCATTGAGAAGTCCCTCAGCTTCATCACCGATTGCAAGAATTGCATCTTTGGACACATTAACATCCTTGAAGCTAATTTCTGTACAGGTCTGCCCGTCTACTGTAGGGAACTCAATGAACGATAATCCAGATTGTTCTTTATCAATTAATATCAGTGCCTTTTTATCGTCATAACTGACCCAAACGATTAAATCATCTGCATTGCCACCATTGAGAACCAAAGACTTCTTACCGTTAATAATTATATTCTCGCCGTCATTAACTGCTGATGTCTCTGGATCAGCATGATCAAAGTTTTGGTTTGGCTCAATATAGGCCAAGGAGACATGTTTGTTTCCTGATGTGATTGCCTCAACAAATTCAACACGTTGGCTAAAAGATGAATTATCTATAATGTATCCCGATAAAACGACGGTGCTTAAATAAGGCTCAAGAACAAGAACCTTTCCAAATTCTTCAAACAAAATTGAAAGTTCTACAGGCCCACATCCAAAACCACCTGAATCCTCGTTAAACGGAAGAGATAACCAACCTAATTCAGAAAAGAGTTTCCAAAAATCTCTATCAAAACCTTCTCCAGATTTGATAATTTCCTCTCTTTTCTCAAAAGTATAGTCTGACATACAGAATTTCTGTATCTCCTCTCTGAGCATTTTTTGTTCGTCTGAAAAATTTAAATCCATAGCTATAAACCGAGTATCATCTTGGCAATAATATTCTTTTGTATTTCGTTGCTGCCCCCA
This sequence comes from Woeseia sp., assembly GCA_019653755.1. Taxonomy (GTDB): domain Bacteria; phylum Pseudomonadota; class Gammaproteobacteria; order Steroidobacterales; family UBA11654; genus CACPJA01. The sequence continues at coordinate 44,792 of BPCL01000007.1, forward strand.
TAGATTGAGGTTTTTCGATAGTTAAGATATTTTGCAAGAGCCTTAGCTGCATAATCAGGACCGTCAGGTTGGGAGTCCGCTTCATGACCTTTGGGGCCAGGATAAATAAGCGCGTGTTCTCCCGCTGCCTCGACAAACAATTCCGTTAGTCGTTGTTGAATCTCGGTCCCTCGAATTTTTAAAATTGAAGATTCCGGTCCCGGATGCCCTTTAGTTTCTATATCTGACAACATCCTTAAGCCGGATATTTCTAGAGCTGAAAGATCAATCTCAAGTTTTTTAACCTTCCTCGATAAATCTGAATTGTTAAGTTTTGAGACTATTTCTTTTAATTTATTTAATTGTCGAATCTCAGCACCAACAACAGCTATACCAAATCGTTCATTAGCTAATAAAAATTTAGCGTAGGTCCAACCTTTACCTTCCTCACCTATAAGATTTTCAGCGGGTACTTTGACATCAGTAAAAAAGACCGTATTGACCTCATGTGCACCATCAATGGTAATGATCGGCTCGACTTCAACTCCTGGGCTCTTCATGTCAATGAGCAGGAATGAAATACCTTCCTGTCTTTTCTCTGTTGTTTCTGTTCTAACCAGGTTGAAAATCCAATCAGAATGCTGTGCTAGTGTGGTCCAAGTTTTGGAGCCATTGACTATGTAATGATCCCCCTCTTTAACTGCCTTAGTGCTTAATGAGGCTAAATCCGAGCCAGAGCCTGGTTCTGAGTATCCTTGAGACCACCAAGTATTGAAATTCAATATGTCCGGTAGAAATCTTTTCTTTTGCTCTTCATTGCCAAAAGTATAGATAACAGGTCCGACCATAGCGACTCCGAAGGGCAATATAGCTGGACATCCGGCAAGGCCAAATTCTTTTTGAAAGATATATATCTGAGTGGATGTCCAGCCGGTGCCACCGTATTCAGTGGGCCAATTGAATCCCATCCATCCCTTGGCAGCAATGGCTTTATGAAAATCGGTTATATCCTCTTTGGTTAAGGCCTCACCCTTGTCTTGTTTTTCCTTGACGTGTTTAGGGTAATCGTTTTCAATCCAGGATCTTATTTCATCTCTGAATTCAAGGTCTTTGTCTGTAAAACTTATTTCCATATCATGTGTTCAATAAATAACATTTAATAACAGAGCCCAAATACTACGCCCAAATTAAATTGTTCACTACTTTTTTATTCGTTGGCTGAGTCAATCCAGATTGGCGAGGACCACGCCATTTCAGTCACAGTTGCAGGTATATCATCCGGCGGTTGAATCCCTAAGGCTATACTGTCATAAGTTGACCATCGGCAAGTGGGCACCTGTAGCACTCTGACATAATAAAATGCGTTTTGCTCAGGCTTATAAGTTTCATCGGTCCAAGAAACTTTAATTTCATCTTCTCCTTGCTGTTGATCAATCTCGCAAGTCTTTAAATCAACTTTAAAAACTTCGTCTGAACAGGATTGACTGCAATAGATATCTAAAACTCTTTCCAAAGCTATGCCATTACTGGTCCATCCCTTGATCAACTGAACCTTATGCAGAGGTCCTTCGAGAGGATCCTTTTGAGCAACAATACTAAACTCAGGCATATTATCCATGTCCGCTTTTACCGTACTTCCCATCGGATGCGTCTCTTGCTGCGATTCAAAGTTGACTGAGAATTTCAATCTTATTCGAGTTCCGCTGGTAGCATAAACTTCTTTTCTCTGCATCGAATCAAAAAGAGCATCACGTGTGTTTTGATCTGCCCAAATAGCAGCCAGTCCTCCAGGGGTGTTGTTTACTCTGTTGGAATTGCTTAAACGAGTTTCCGCTGGTGCAGTAAAGACACCGGATGCACCCCTAAAGTCATATTCTTCAGTATCACCAGGGTTAGAATTATGCGTATCTGTACTGCCTATAAAGCCAAAATCCATGGGGTTAAATCCTATTTCTTCCTTGTATTGTAATCCCAACTTGAGACCATCTCTTACCATTGAAGTTGGATGAATGCACTGAGTCTCTTGGCCCGGTTCACAACGAGTTAGGTATTGTTCAATATTGCACTCTTCATCTGTGGTACCAAAGCCTATAGCGCATTCTGAACTGCCTTTGACTTGAAACATCTCAACAATTGGTTCGAATTGATCTCTCAGTTTCCACGCTTCAAGGTCGTAGGGGTCACCGTCAATGGTGATGTTAGCAAAAGCCAACCCCCATGAAAGGTTTGAGTTATGAGGTATGGTGATAAATTGACAATTGCCTAAACACAAGTCATCGAGTTGCTTCCATAAATCAATTTCAGTCGCTGCATGGAACATTGAAACGGCGTGATCTGGAACAGAGTCGTTCCTGAAGATAACATTGCGATGATGCTTTCCTACATCAGGTAAAGTGGGTGAGTATTCATAAGCGTGAAAGGTAGTAAATTTTCCAGGGTCATTATGTATGTTGTTAACCTCGATAATCTTATCCCATGTCATTTTTGCAAACTTATGTAATTTCTCATGATCACCGGCAGCATCCAGCATTGGATTATCAGGTGGTCTTTTAGCTCCATTGGCTCTGAGTTGCAAAAAGAATAGTAAGTCTGGGCTTTCGAGTCTCCGACACAGAATCAAGGTAGAGAGTGTTGCCTCTTCATCGTCACAACCTTCATGGATTCCAAAAGATTCTGAATGATCTGTGATTGCAGCAAAATCCAGTGGTGTTCGCAACTGCATTATTTCTCCTTCAACATTTTCGACGGCTTCACCCTTAGCTACTCGGTATGATTCGTCTAATGAGAGACGATTACCAAAAATGTAAGAATCAAATGACAGAGATGAATGCACATGCAAATCTCCAAAATAGACATTTTTTGTTTCATCTTCAGAAAAGGACAGTAAACAAGCTAGAAAAAATTAGAATACAAAAAAAGTTAATCAGTTTCATTTGGATAATTTACACCACAACAATTTCAAAGTTTATTTATTTATTTGGAATTATTTAGCTCCAGTTGCTGATGAAAACCAAAGCTTAATGAAAAAATGCTCACTATATGAACCAATGAAATCATCTTTTGAATGGTTGCCTGTCGGACCATCTCTTCAGGATCAAGTAAAGCATTACCGCCAAATAATTGATACATGACATAGGCAAATGTACTCAAAAGAAAGAACATAGTGATCCAAGAATAGCGATTATCAACAGGGCTACGAACTAAAACGATGAAATAGAGAATGGCCGCAGGCACCATTAATCTAAAACCATTTAGTGCAAAAAAGACATGCTCCTTTCTGAATAAATCATGAGGCGTAAAGCCTACTCCAGCAAAGAATAATGCCCCAAATAATAGAAATGCAGAACCAATAATTGCTAGCTTATAGTTCATCGCATCATCTTTGAATAAACTAGGGATAAACAGAAAGGCAATACCACCAAAACCAAAAATCACCATGGAAAGATTGAAAAAGAAAGCTGAAATTGTATTGGTTGCTCCTGAATGTGATCTGATCCCACCAAGATCGCTGAGAAAGTTATGGGTAAAGGAATAGCCAATTTGCTCAGCATTATGGATATTACCACCTGGATAAAAAATGATGGCAGCCAAAACTCCTGCTACAAATAAGACAGGAATATAGCGAATAACTTTTATAGCCCAAAGATTATATAAATTTGTTCCCATCAATCTTCTTGCAAATACTTCATAAATACCATCGCCATAATAGCGCCCAACACTTGAAAAACAATGAAGGCAATAATGAATTGTGGATCAATCCCTGTAAAAGTATTGGTAAATCCTCTGGCTAAAGTAACAGCTGGATTTGCAAAGGAGGTTGAAGATGTAAACCAGTAACCTGCTGATATGTATAACCCAACTGCTGGTGCAACTGCTGAAATATTGAGTTTTCTCACACCAAGAATTGTGATTAATAATCCGAAGGTGGCAATAAATTCTCCAAGATAAATATTAGATCCACCTCTATAATTTTCTGAGATTTGCAGTGAATCCAAACCAAACATAGTATTAGCTAGAATTACACCTAATAGCCCACCCGTAAATTGAAATAAGATAAAAGAGATAAATTCTTTTATCTCCATCTCTTTTTTTAAGTACATCACCAAACTTACGCAAGGATTAAAATGAGCGCCTGAGATATTTATAAAGATCCAAATAAGAGCCGTTAAACCAGCCCCTGTTGCAATTGTATTGGCTAATAAAATACTTAGCTGATCACTGGATAGGGATTCAGCCATAATTCCTGAGCCAACAACAATCATTACCAGAAAGCAGGTACCAATAAACTCAGCTAAAAGTTTCGGAAGGATATTTAACATTTCAATCTTTTGATTCGTTATAGCGATCAATTTGTTCAGTAGTGGCTCTCTCACTGCTTGCTTTAAAGTCACTTTGACTTGATGCAACCCACTTATTGGAACTAACTCTTTGTGAATTCAGATCATTAAAATGTGGAAACACATATCTTGCTATTAGCTCATAAGATTTTAATTTTGCTTCAAATGGTGCCCAATTATGATCAGTAATAAGAAAACAACCAAAACCTCCTTGTGAAGCTTCCCATAAAGTTTCTATTTGATTGATTACCACATCTGGTGTCCCTACTGCTGCCATTCCACTTTCTATAAGATGAGAAAGTGGATCGCTCCTTCTGTCTTCTGGAACCATTGGCACTACAGCGACATCTTCAAAATATTGTGTCCATTCTTCCAGACCAAATTGAACATCCTTAATTGCTTGTTCATTTGTTTCTGCCACATGAACTAATCCAATCATTCTCCAACTACTGCGATGCATTTCATTTCCATATTTTTTTGCAGCTTCAGTGGCTATATCCCAATTTGTTCCAGCTGTATTTAAAGCTGGTGCCGCAGTTGCACTTAATGACATTAAGCCGGTACCATATTTGCCAGCAGCTGTGGGTCCGGATGGAGAGACCATGGATGCAGTTACAACTTCAATTGATTCGTTAGCGTAGGGCTTCATTTGTAATCTCGCTTCATTTAACTCGTACCAATCTGTTTTATTTGTAACTATCTCACCATTGAATAATCTCAAAATATCACCCAGAGCTTCTTCCATCATGTCTCTCTGTTTGGTGGTTTCGATACCCATCATTTTGGCATCAGAAACAAGCGCTCCTGGGCCGACACCTAGCATGGCTCTCCCTTGGGTCATGTTATGAAGTTGAATAAATCGATCAGCAAAAACCAAGGGGTGATGATAGGGTAAAGATGAAACTCCTGTTCCCAATTTAATTCGACGGGTAGAGTTATGTGCAGCCAAGATCATTAATTCTGGTGATGCGAATAATTCCGTTCCAGCCGAATGATGCTCTCCGAACCAAGCTTCGTCATAACCTAAAGAATCCATATGCTCAACAAGTTTGATATCCCTTTCAATGCAGAGAGTAGGATTTTCTTTTATAGAATGAATAGGTGGTATGAAGGTACCAAATTTTAGTGAACTATCTCCCTTCATTTATTAAGCATCAGTTATGTCAAAAATTCTTATGGAAGGTCCTTCCTCACATAATGAGCCTATTAGTTCCACTGTTCCGTCCTCAGTTCTAAATGCAAGATACCTCTCATAATGCTCTTTTGATTCCCATTTTTCAGTAAGTACAAAATTGTTTGTATTTTCTACATTCAGTGTCAAATTAATTTCAATACATCCATCATAATCTCTTGTAACTTTGAAAGCTTCTCTCGCGATTTCGGTAAAATTCTCAACCTCTCCATCCTTTAAGACACCTTCCAGTAAAACACTTGCTGTCATTCTGATCTCCTCTATTTTTATATATTTTTAGTAACTAATCATAACATCTAGTTTTATAGATTTATTAAACTAGTGGGAAAGGATTTGAAAAAGAGAAGAATCCAGAATGTCAGCTAAAGATGTGGAAGTATTAAAAGGGATAAAATCCCAGACTGGTTATAGTAATATCTATCTTTGTATTTTTAAGTAAGGGGGATCTTTTGAAAACGATAATTGATTACAATTTTTTTAGAACTTGTTCCATAGCCACTTTTATTACCATCCTTTTAGGGCTTTCACTAACGACTAACTTGATGGCAGAAGTACCAATTCTCCAACCAGGTGCTCCTGGAGAGCCCACTAGGGTAATTGATTCAGAAACAGCAATTGCGATTGCTAACACATCATATACGGCTGCAGATGTCGATTTCATGCAAGGTATGATTATTCATCACTATCAAGCTTTTCTAATGTCTGAGATGGCCACATCAAGGACCAATAATCAAACTATTCTTGATCTGGCTGGACGCATAGATATCTCACAGCAAGATGAAATAAGCTTCATGGAAAACTGGCTGTTAGATATGAGTCAAACAGTTCCTGATCCATCAAAAAGCAATCAAATGCATCATCATAAAATGATGGGCATGGCAACTCCGGAACAAATGCAGCAATTAAGCCAGTCAGATTCCACTGACTTTGATCGAATGTATTTAAATCTGATGATCAAACATCATGAGGGAGCGATTGATATGGTTGATCGATTAAATGAATACCCTGGTTCAGCTTATGACCCTCAATTATATGAATTTGTCTCTGACCTTACGAATGACCAAGCTGTTGAAATAGAACGGATGAATGGAATTTTGATCGATCTTTCTGATGACCCAAGAGCAAATTTAGCACCGGGATTATTTGATGCCGGAGTAGCAATATCAAATATGGAATTAATTGCCTCATTGAAAAAACCAGTTGGATTCTTTGATCCTGATAACCGACTCGAAAAAGGATTAAGCAACGAAGAAGATAAAGATGAGGAAGATGAGGAAGAAAGCTCAATAGAATCATCAGCCTCAGATCAGCGACGACCGATGCTGAGTTTTGATAACACTGATATGGCCTTTAGCAATGATCTGCTAATAGCTGGGAGTTATCACGGGTTTAATATCTATCGTCTCGAGGAAGATGGTATACCAAAACATATTACTTCTGTGGTTTGCCCTGGAGGTCAAGGTGATGTATCAGTAGTGGGCAACTTATTAATACTATCTGTACAAGACACTAGAGGTCGACTGGATTGTGGTCTTGAAGGAGTAAGTCCAGAACCAAGTGAAGAGCGATTCAGAGGTTTAAGAATTTTTGATATTTCTAACCCACTAATGCCTATTCAGGTCGGTGCAGTTCAAACATGCCGAGGTTCACATACACATTCTGTTGTAGATGGCGCAACAGCAGATGGAAAGATAATTGTCTATAACTCAGGAACATCTAGTGTTCGCGATCAAGAAGAAATGGGAGACTGCTTTGAAGACATACCTGGAGATGATCGAACTGCTTTATTCAGAATTGATGTCATTGAAATTCCTATAAGTGATCCATCTCAATCAAAGATTGTTAATAGTCCTACAGTCTTTGCTGACTCAGAAACTGGTGTACTTGCAGGATTGTGGCGAGGTGGAGATCATGGGGATGAAACACAAGAGACTGAAATCACTGATCAGTGTCATGATATTACTGTGTTTCCATCTGCAAAACTTGCAGCTGGAGCTTGTTCAGGCAATGGAATCCTCTTTGATATCTCAAATCCAATTGAGCCAAAAAGAATTGATGTTGTAACGGATATTGGATTTGCCTATTGGCACTCCGCGACTTTCAACAATGATGGAACAAAGATCTTATTTACTGATGAATGGGGTGGAGGTGGAAGACCTAGATGTCGTGCGTGGGATCCATTGGACTGGGGAGCTAATGCGATTTATGACATAGAAAATGGAAAATTAGAGTTTCAAAGTCATTTCAAAATGCCAGCACCTCAGAAAGAAAGTGAGAATTGCGTGGCACATAATGGATCTATTATCCCTATTCCTGGAAGAGACATCTTTGTTCAAGCATGGTACCAAGGAGGCATTTCAGTCATTGATTTCACCGATTCATCTAATCCTATTGAAATTGCTTATTTTGATCGTGGTCCTTATTTAGAGGATGAATTGATACCTGGTGGCTTTTGGTCCGTTTATTACTATGAGGGAGCAATTTATGGAACAGAAATACAAAGAGGAATTGATGTTCTTAAATTAACACCAAGTGATCACATTACTGCAAATGAAATAGAAGCTGCTAATGATGCTTTTCCTGCAATTGGTTCAAAAAGGCTGTTTAATCCTCAACAGCAAATTCCGATGACATGGCCAGGAAACCCTGATGTCGCATTGGCTTATATTGATCAACTTATAAGAGATAATGCCATAGAAGAAAAAACTGCTGAAAATCTGATAGATAAACTTGGTCAAGCTAAAATTGCTATGGAGACGGAGACCGGTGGTAGCAGGAGACTTGCAAGGCAAATTAAGGGTTTTGATTTACCATCAAAGGAATTGGATATCGATCAACGCACCAGAGATCGAATCATACGATTAGATACAACACTAAAAACTATTGCTGAAGATTTACAGAATTAAGAATCTTATTACTTCGTCAATCTGTGCTCGAGATTCAATCTCGAACACAGATGTTAGGGGACGAGATTTTAAAATTGAAAATTAAACCTAATGCCAATATTTCGTCCTGGTAAAGGCACCTGATCTTTCACAAAAGATGAATGATTTCTTGCGACTTCATCCAGTAAATTTTTTGCGAAGACAGTAACAAACATCTCGCTTTCTCCATAGAATATGGGAATTCTTTGAGAAACTTTAAGGTCAAGCATATTGTAAGACTCCGTGGGTGTCTCATTTAATGCAAGTTTTGATTGTGATGTTACTTTCCTCATAATCAGTGAAGCACTAGTTCCTTCTTTTGCATAACCCAGAGAAATAATGTGTCGTCTTGGATTGATCCTTGGCACATAAGTCCCATCTTTGAACTTTGCATTCACATAATCCATTCCGTATGAAAGCGTCATAGAACCATTGTTCATTTCTACAGATCTACCAATCTCAAACTCATAGCCATTAAGTTCAGCATCTTTTTGGAGATAGTTTGCCAAAATTAGGCCACCGTGGTCATCATGATCGTCGTGATCGCCTTCATGGTCTTCATCATGGTCATCATCGTCATGATCTTCATCGTGATGCATCTCATGCTCTTCTTCAGTCTCATCCTGCAAGTAGATGTAATCATCAACATCATTTCTAAAAATTGATGCACTGGCAAAGAATCCGTCATTTTCATAATTAAGACTAAAATCCAAATTATTTGATGTTTCGGTTTCCAAATTGGTATTACCAACTTCAAAGCGTCCGGTCGATAAATGCTCGCCATTCATAAACAGCTCAACAGCAGATGGTGCTCTTTTGACTTGAGCTAGACCAATGCTAAAGCTGGTATTTTCATTAATAGATGAACCAAGAGAAAGGGCGATACTGGTATCGTTGTAATCAATATCATAAGACTCCAGCTCCTCCTCTTCATCGTGATGCTCCTCTTCATCATGATCCTCGTCTTCATCATGATGCTCTTCTTCTTCATGCGCATGACTAACAGTGCCCCTACGATTGATGCGATCATGTCGAATACCTAGATCAAGATCCAAGCCCATAAAACGTGTTCCCAAATAGTAGCCAATCATCTTCTCATTAGATTCTGCTGGATTCATGAAAGCCTCTGCCCCAAGAATGGAGACATCTTCATTCATATTCTGTAACACGAGTTTTTGTGATAAAGAATTATATTGTGCAAAATCTAAGATCAGACCAAATTCATCGGCATCATTAGAAAATAATGTTGGTCCTTCATCATGATCATCGTGCTCACCTTCATGGTCTTCATCATGCTCTTCGTCATGGTCATCGTCGTGCTCTTCTTCAGAATGTTGCTCAGTTAATGAATAGTCTGTATTCCTGTAGTAATAATTAATTCGATTTACAGGACCATTACTAAGAACATAAGAACCTTCTATATTGAATGTTTCAGAGTCAGTGGTGGAAAAGATTCTTTCTTCTTCGCCATGCTCATCATGGCCATCATGCTCTTCTTCATCATGGTCATCGTCGTGATCCTCATCATGACCGCCATGTCCTTCGTGGCCTTCTCCATGAAAAGGTATCCCATACAAGCTTTCACTGTTTTGGAATGAAGCACCGAAATGCCCCCAATCGCCAGCAGTTGAAAGACCTAATCGAAGGGTCTCAGACTCATAATCTGAATTTTCCAGATAAGCAAGATCTTCATCATGATCATCGTGCTCACCTTCATGGTCTTCATCATGCTCTCGTCATGGTCATCGTCGTGCTCTTCTTCAGAATGAATAATTGCACCCATGGGAATATCATAGTTATCGAAAGAGCCATCTTTATAAGCTAATGAAATGTTCAAGCCACCTAAATTATCCTTATAGCTGAATTGAGCAACTTCACCATCATTTGCAGACTGCGTCTCTAAACCAAGTCGCAAGTCTCGCTCTTTAAAATCTTGTTTTGCAATAGTGTCATCGACGACATTCACTATGCCTCCAATTGCACCATTGGAATACATCAGAGATGATGGTCCTCTAACAATTTCAATTTGTTTGACATTATTCATATCAACCTCATTCAAATGATCAGCACCTAAACCTGAAATATCACGAACAAGCAAGCCATTGTTTAGAACTTTGACCCTGCTCCCAGACATACCCCTAATGATTGGTTGACCAACAGCTGCGCCATAGTCTGAAGATGATACACCGAGCAAGTTATCAATAGATTCGCCCAAGCTTTGAGTTGGATTTGTCTCCAATTCTTGCTCAGTGATAATATGCAATGGATCCTTTATCTCATCGCTCGACTGGTTGATATAAGATGAAGTAACTACTACTTCTTCTATTTCATCTGCGATTATATTGTTTGTAATTAAAGCGCTCATTATAAAAAGCGCCATATGATAGTTTTTCATAAAACCTCCTAATTGTTAAAAACTAAAATTTAAGAAAAATTTAAGCTTTATTTAGGAGGTGCTCTTGAGTAATAGGAATTAAGATTAAATGAAATAAAGTTTTCATTTATGTCGACTTTTAAGATTTCCGACAGTGAAACTTTGTCAACGATGACATTTGATTCAACGGAATCAGAGACTGTGTTATCACATAATAGACATTCTATATGGGAAATCTCATCATCAATAAATCTATGTTCTACAGAGTGAAAAGATACAGAAGTTACAAAGAGTAATCCTGCTATAAGTATAAAATTTTTATTCCCAAAAAGTTTCACAGCACTATTCTTCAGTTTTTATGAGCAATTTTCAAGACTTAAATTCTATTCCGGCTTTTCTTAGCCTCGAGATTAACTCATCTCCTAGACCAACAGCAGAAGTTAGGACTCCTCCATATTGATCGCCACCAGGTAAATTATCTGATTTAGCTAAAGCTAAAGCCGATTCACATACCAATTTTGAGGTGGATTTATATCCTGGATCTCCCGATCCATAGATTGAACAAGTCTTTTGTTCACCATCCTCAGCATGAGCGATGAAAGTTGACCTGAACCATCCCTTATCTCTTGCCTCTTTGCTAGGCCCTTCTCCAGGTTTTAACAAGAATGGTCTGACTAAATGTCTTAGTGGAGAGGTAATAACCATAACTGCAAATATCAAACCGTAGGAGGTGATTTTGGCTAATTTTTTTGTTTTGAATAAGCCGTATTCACCAAAGGTGAAATCTTTACCGTAGGGGTTTTTATTTTGCTCCATCAATGCAGCCGATCGTCTCACCACTCTTGTGTTAGCTATAGCCATCATTCCCACACCAGTCCATCCCTCTAATCCCTCTATCTTTTCAATTTTGAACCCATCTTTTGAGCGTCTTCTTTGTTTATCTGAAACAGTATTCTCGGGATTCAAAATAAAAGGATCTCTCATTTTTTTAGACACATCACCCATCGTAAACATGGTTTCTGTTGTTCCTCCAGAAGCTGTTCCAACAGCTTCTTGATAAACATCAACTCGGCTCACAGGCTTATTAAATTGAGAGACTGTAAAATAAGCACCGATATCTGAAGGAATGGAATCGTAACCACAAGATGGGATAATCCTGACTCCTTTAGATGCAGCTTTTTCATGATGTTGATCAATCATGTCTCGTACCCAGTGATTCTCTCCAGTAATATCAGTATAGTGCGCTCCTTGCTCTACACAGGCCTGTACCAAAAGAGAACCGTATCTAGCAAAAGGGCCAGCTGTAGATAAAACCACTTTTGTTTGTTCTGCTAATGCATTCAGAGCTTCAAGGTCTTGCCCGTCTGCAATTAAGATATCGCCTGAAAAGTTTATATCTGATTTGAGTAGTTCTAATTTTTCCTTATCTCTTCCTGCAATTGCCCAATTTAAATCTGGGTAGTTATTCATAAAATATTTTGCACAAAGCTGACCGGTGAAGCCCGTCGCCCCGTAGAGAACTATTTCATACTTTTTTTGCATCTTGTTTTAATGGCTATATCCAAGAATAAAAAAAGGGACTGTTAAGTCCCTGGCTTTTTCGCGAGCAGATGGTCTTTCGGTTAGTCTGTTTTCCTTCCCATCTGCCTACTTCAACTCTTGGATTTCCCTTTTGGTGTTTCCACCTCCATTTCCATACTTCGTTTGCTTCTTCGCGGGCAGTTGGTCTTTCGGTTTGTCTGTTTTCCTTCCCTTCTGCCTACTTCAATCTTTGGATTTCCGTTTTGGTGTTTCCACCTCCATTTCCATACTTCGCTTGCTTTTTCGCGGGCAGTTGGTCTTTCGGTTTGTCTGTTTTCCTTCCCTTCTGCCTACTTCAATCTTTGGATTTCCCTTTTGGTGTTTCCACCTCCATTTCCATACTTCGTTTGCAAAGATTAATTTAGCAAAGTCCTATATTTTGTCAACCTTTTTTTTAATTATTCTTTTAAGTTTCGTGCGAATCTTCTTACCCTTCTCATATGCTTATCAAAAGCTGCATCAGTCATAGTTGGTAAAACAGAATAAAACCTTAGATATTTTGTTTTTAATCCCCCTAATTGGAATACTGACTTTTTTAATCTTCTGTAGGGAATATTGTCAAATAATGAAAAATTAAAATAACTTAACATTGGCCCTCCATAGGACATGGAGACAATTCCAATTTTATTTTTCATTGCTCCAGGAACAGGATATCCATAATTTCCAAAATACTTGCTGTCAGGTAATAAAGACCTATATGAGAAAAACCATTTCGGGTGTAAAACCCAATCAATCCAATTTTCAATAATTACATTCATTCGTAAATTGTGGCACGCGCCGATCAAAAACATGGCATCTGCATCTTCTAGTCTTTTCCTGTATTGCAAGACTATTGCTGGGGGCGGGTTAATGTCGCTTCTATAAAAAGGAAGTTGCTCGCTCTTCATCAAATAAATTAATCAGATCAATCTCATGACCGTTTTTTCTTAGCTTCATCGATAAACGTATCTCTGACTGAGGCATTAAAAGAATTCTGCGTATTATGATGTCCAAAAATTATACATATTCTCATTTCTATTCCTGATGAAGAGTTTTTAAGCTCTCACATATTTTTAATTCAATATTTCACCAATGTCTCAACTTTATAGCCATCAGCTTCAATGCGCTTACTGCCCCCTAGTTCGGGAAGATCAATGATTGCTAAAATTACAATATTCTCTGGTTTGACGCCGAAGTTTTCTGTTAATAGCTCAGCACACGCAATTGCTGTCCCGCCAGTAGCGATCAGATCATCAACTATGGCCACCCTGTCTGTGCTCTTAATATTGGTATTAGTTTGAATCTCGATCGAAGTACTTCCGTATTCAAGGTCAAAACTCTTCTTATAAGTCTCATTAGGAAGTTTTCCTGGCTTTCGAGCAAGAACAAACGGCAGTGACAGGTCGTGAGCTATAGATCCAGCAAAGATGAATCCCCTGCTCTCAATGCTGGCAATGATGCTTGCATCAAATCCTTCGGTAAGTCTGGCAAGCTCCTTACAGGTCTTTACAAATGCGTCTGGGGTTTCGATCAAACTTGTGATGTCCCTGAATTTTATCCCATCAATTGGAAAATCACTTACAGTTCTAATGTGTTTCTTTAGATTAAATGGGTCATTCATAATTCTCTCTTATTTTATTATATATACAGGTCTGGTTATTGAGTAAGCCCAATAAATAAATAGAAATTGTAATGGGAGTCTAAAATATAGTAATCCGATTGATATCTCAGGAAAAGCCTCGGGGTTGATTGCCATATAAATATTAGCCGGATAAACAGAAACTAGTAGAGCAATCAATCCCCATCCGGCTAATTTTCTTAAGGAAGGGATTAGCACACAGATACCACCTAATATTTCAAAAAAGCCACTGATATAAACTGCCTCTGCATGCAAAGGAAAAGCAGGAGGCATAATAGATAAATAAAAGTCAGGATTGATGAAATGATCAATGCCAAAATAAACAAAAAATACAGATAGCCCAAACAGGGACAAAATCCTCCACCACTCAGTGGGTAATTTTAATATATTTAATATGTGAGTCACTCCCACTCAATGAGATATCCTTGGGCCATCTGCTCACTAGTCGACCATAGTTGCTCAGCCATTGGCTTATCGAATATGTAGTTATCACCACCGACGGTAACCGCATTACAGTCCTCAAAATAGGCGCCGCTAACTCCCTTGAGTGCAGGATTAGTAGCCACATAAACCTGAGTGGCAGCCCCCTCTTCGACAGTTTTTGCAATGAGGTGGCCAAACCAGTCAAAAGCTTTGCGCAGAGCTATAGGGGCGGTGCGAGCAATATTGGTTTTGACCAAACCCGGATGATAACATTTGAAGTCACGCTAGAACCCTCCAATCGCGTGGCAAGTTCAAGGGAAAATAAGGCGTTCGCCAACTTGGATCGGCCATAAGCTTCCTGTGAATCGAATACACCTTCACCTCGAAGGTTGTCAAAGTCTATTCCCACTGCAGGTGCCTGAACATAAGCAGACATACTACCAACATGAACAATACGACTCTCCTGAGCCTTTTTCAGCATGGGCATTAACCTGTTTACCAATATAAAGTGGCCGAGATGATTTACTGCAAATGTCCTCTCGACACCATTCACTAATTCCAATTCACCAAATGTATTTATACCTGCATTGCACATGAGAATATCAATGGGATAACCTAGTTTAGTAACTGTATCTGCACATTCTACAATGGAATCTAAGCTAGATAGCTCAAGGGCTACAGGGGTAGTTTTACCAGGCACACTGGAACAAGCTTTGCTGGCTTTCTCAAGATTCCTACCTGTACCAATAACATGAGCTCCTCTGAGCGCTAAAACCCTCATGGTCTCTAATCCTAATCCTGAGTTACAGCCTGTGACTATTGCGGTCTTTCCTGTTAAATCCAATCCGGCCGTGACTTCTTCAGCTGTGGATGTCGCACCAAAAGGTCCCACGGGATAGTTTTCATCAATACTTACAATGGGCTCATCATCATTATTGTCACAGCCCACTATAACTGGAACTGCCACAGCCGTTGTCCCATAAATAAATTGTCTCCTATTCATTCTTAACACTCCTTTTAATCGTTAAAGATCTTGACACTTTTTGCCGCTTAACATTCCTTTAAATAAGTCTAACTGATTTTGATCCAAACTCCGACCTGTCCACCAAGAAGCATGCTTATCCACATTTTGATTTTTATCGATAACTATTCCCCACATTGGTGTTATTTGATTCGGAAGCATTGAATATCGAATATCTGTAACAAGTCTATCCTCTTCGTTGTAACCCAGATAGTCCTGCGAAAACCATCGAAATCTCTCAATATCCCTTGCTTGTTGACTGTTTTTATCAAGACTTGGGAGATGATATTCATAATCAAACTTCCTAATACTCTCACCGGAACACCAAGTTGATGAATAGACTGTCCGAATTGCATCAACAAAATAAACATCATCATGTTGATAAATAGATTTCCATAGAATTAAATTTCCAAAAGAAGGTTTTAACGTCAGACGCTCGGCATCATGGCCTCTAGAATCTGCCAACTGCATTGCTGCTGTATGAGTTCTTTCATATTGCACAAACCCTAGAGATAGATAAAAAACAATCCATCCAATGGCAATAAAGCTAAACATCCTTCTTCTTGTTGTTATCGCAAGTATTAGGAGAATTACGATCGGTAATGTAAAGAGCGGATCGACAATGGATATGTTATTCCAAGTAACCCTCTCATCTGAAAAAGGCCAAAAGAGTTGGGTGCCATAGGAAGTGCAGGCATCAAGCAATCCATGAGTTGCGTACCCTAAAAAACTTGCCACATATACAGTCTTCAGGCACATCGATCCTTTAAAAAATGGAAAAAGAAGAAGAGCAACAATCAAAGAGCCAAAGGGAATAAAAAAGAGTGAGTGACTAAACTGCCTGTGATATTCGAGAAATAAAATCGGATCATCTGATGATCGAATCAAAACATCTAGATCCGGTGCTAACGCAGCAAGAAAACCTATGAATCCAATACGGATGATATTATTTTTTGAAGCGGTTGACTGAGCAAATGCTGCACCAACTGTACCTTGGGATATTGGGTCCATATTGATTTACTAAATAAGGCTTAAAAATTTAAATTATTAATCTTTCCAATCAGGTGATCTTTTTTCTATGAACGCATCAATGCCCTCTTTAGCATCATCGTTCAGTAAATTATCTTTCATGATTTGAGAAGTATATTTATATGCTTCAGATAAATTCATCTCAGTTTGAGCATAAAAAGCTTTTTTTCCAATTGATACTGTCACAGAGGACTTGCTAGCAATTTTTTCTGCTAACTTGCTCACTTCAATAGTTAGCTCTTCCTTTGGGGCCGTATTATTTATTAGCCCTATTTCTTTTGCCTTTTCAGCATTAATAAAATCGCCAGTAAGAAGCATTTCCATGGCATTTTTCTTGTTAACATTTCTAGAAAGAGCAACCATTGGGGTTGAGCAAAAAAGACCAATATTCACCCCTGGTGTTGCAAACTTAGATTCATGGGAGGCAATTGCAAGATCACAACTTGCAACTAATTGACAACCTGCAGCTGTTGCAACTCCATCAACTTCAGCAATAACCGGTTGAGGTATATTAACTATTAATTCCATCAATGAAGAGCAAGAATTAAAAAGGTTTTTAAAGTAGTCCTCACCGCTATCTTCGTTCTCTCTAGCGGCTGTTATTTCTTTCAAGTCATGCCCAGAACAAAATACATTTCCATTTGCTGCTAAAACGATAACTTTTATGGATGGATCAGAAGATGCAGCTTTAATCTCATCGATAAGAATGTTCATCATATTTTCAGATAAAGCATTTTTTTGATCTAAATTATTCATGACAAGACGCAATACTCCATTGTCACAGCTTTCTTTAATTAATATTTTTAAATTTTCTTTCATATGAAATCTATTAAAAGCTATTTTGTATCATTTTTTAGGAAAAAACTTATTAACTAATCTATCTAAAAAACTTAGTTTATCTTGCAGCACTATTTCTCCATTAACCATTATTGAAATTTTTACTTTGAAAGTTCCAGCAGCATAAACCTCAATAGATTTTATGTCTTCGGAAAATTCATACTTAGAAAGAAGTGCTAATTTGGATTTGCTACTAAATCAGTACTTTTATCTAAATGCTCATCATAACATACAAATCTGCGGAACCTTTCATTTCTCCTCTGCTACACTCCACCAATTAGTTACTTTGATTATTTTGCCATTAAAATCAACCGACCATTCTTTGTAATTAGGTTTTTCCATATTAATTCTGCTCATTTGAATTGATACTTGAAAGATAATAAATCCACTTGAATTTTATTTGTTTCTAGATTCTCAAGATAAACATAATTCTTATTAATCTCTAAGACGTTAAGTTGAAATCCCCACTTGTTATAAATTAATACCACTGGAAACATAAAGTGCTGTTGGTTCATTGCCTCATCTTTAAAGAGATAATATCCGCCAACTAATAATGCTGCGCCAATTAACAGATTATATTATTATTCTTTTCCTCTTCATGGAGACATTCTGGTGGAGTTGGATATATAGCGATGCAGACATATGTTCTGCAAAAGCATTAAAAGAAAAAAAGAAAAGAGAAATGAATAATTTTTTTTTCATTTCAAATCAAAGCTATTCCCACTCAATGGTGATTTCTGAAATTTTTTTAAAAGGGGTTTTTCAAAAAATTTTGTATTAAACTTTTAATTTTTTTGCCCAATTTGCGTCATAAAATCACTGTCTCAACTGCTCTTAAAGAATAACATAATCATATTTTCTGCCATCGCCCATAACGCCCACTGATCTGACTGGGAGAAAAACTGAAAATGCCTGACTGACCTTGGATAAAGATCATTAGCAATAAGTTCTTCATAAAAATTGCATCAGCTGATCTAAGAAGATCTGCATATTCTTTTTTCACCTCTCCTAAAATCCTTACTCCCAATCCTGGCCTGGGAAGGGATGACGATCCACAAGCTCTGAAGGTAGACCTAGCTCCTTCCGATAACTCTGACTTCATCTTTAAAAAGATCTCTAAGAGGCTCAATAAGTTTTAAGGACATGTTCCAGGAGTCCAGCCACATTATGATGCGACTTAATCACATGAGCTTTACCAGTCTTTGCCCTGCAGACTCAATTACATCAGGATAAATTGTCCCCTGAGCCAACCATTTAACATTATCGAGTTTCTGGCCTGCTCTTCGAAAACTTAATAAAGGTATTGCCAATGATTTTTCGCTTTTCCTCTGGGTCTTAACTCCTTTTAATTTTTCTAGGAAAATTTCTTCAGCATCTACACGGATGACATTCAAATTTATATGGTTTGAAAACACCTCCATGACTTGATCCCCTTCATTAAGTCTCAGAAGCCCCTTATCCACAAAAATACAAGTTAATTTATCCCAATAGCTTTATCAGAAGGCTGCAACAACAGAGAATCAACCCCCCTGATAACCCAAGGAGAACATGTCATCGCCAACGTCTTCACGAATATTATTTATATCTTTCTCAATATATTACCCGGGTCCAATCATTGCCACATTGACAAATACCGTGAACAAAATTCTCTATAATCATCTGACCTTTATTGGTGTGGGTAACCTCAGGATGGAACTGAGACCATAGAAAAGGATCATCATTAGCCATTGCTGCTGTTGGAGAGTTATCACTGGTACCACAAGTATTAAATCCTATGGTAAGCCTCGACCCGATCCCCATGACTCATCCACACCTCCAAGCAATTGTTTCTATATCAAACCCATTAAAGAGTTTATTGGATGTCTCAATTTCACTTCGGCATAACCGAATTCTCGATGCGTTGAAGATTGAACCTTTCCGCCCAATTGTTCTGCCATTACCTGCATGCCATAACAAATCCCTAGTATCGGTACCCCCATTTCAAAAATTTCACAGCTGGCTTAGGGGCATTCTTATAAAGGGTGACTCAGGCCTCCGAGAAAATGATTCCCGAGGGGTTAAATCTTTGATTTGTTGATGTTTAGGTCCCGCATAGATCTCACTATAGACGCCAGCTTCTCTGACCCTGCGGGCGATGAGTTGAGTGTATTGAGAACCAAAATCGAGTATGAGAATACTGTCTTGCATCACTGGGGTAGTCAACAGAATAGTTTGGTGCTTCTTTGGTGATTTGACATCGTGGACGTGTCCTTCCCGCTTACCAGAGTCAGTGATTCTTACAAATTCAGTCTTATTCTGTAGGTCATCTATATTACTGCAGCCAGTATAGCCCATAGATTGCCTCAAACCACCGACCAACTGCTCGATAATCTTAGTCAATTTACCTTTTTAAAGGGACTCTGCCCTCAATGCCTTCTGGGACTAG
>BPCL01000008.1:0-55000 GCA_019653755.1 Woeseia sp.
AAACATGATTACACCTAATGCCATGTCAGAGTTCCACTCAATTGGAAACTTATCTAGCCCACCCTTGAACAACTATCAATCAAATCATATAAATCAGATTCCAGTCTCATCATAATCGGTTGAGTTTCAGGATCACCAAACCTGCAATTATATTCTAAAACTTTAACTTCTAGATTCTCATCAATCATCAAACCCGCATACAAAAACCCCCGAAAGTGTATGCCCTCACTAGCAAGCCCTTTCACAGTTGGTCTTATAACATTATCTATAATTTTCTTATTTAGTTTCTCATTCACAAAAGGAACTGGAGAATAGGCTCCCATTCCACCTGTATTAAGTCCTTTATCACCTTCACCAATTGTTTTATGATCTTGTGATGTTGCTAGAGGTAATATTTCTTCACCATTAAGCATAACGATAAAGCTTACCTCTTGACCTTTCAAAAATTTTTCTATAACAATTTTATTCCAGCTTCACCAAATTTTTTTTCATTCATAAATTCAGTTATAATTTTTGAAGCTGATTCATAATTTTCCACAATAACAACACCTTTCCCAGCAGCTAAACCATCAGCTTTTATAACCAAGGGATATGCTTTATCTTTAGCATAATCTTGAGCCTAAAATATGTCATCAAAGGTAGAGAAATTTGCCGTTGGTATGTCATATTTCTGCATAAACATTTTTGAATCCCCTTTTTGATCCTTCAAGTTTTGCAGCCTCTGCAGAAGGACCAAAGCAGTTTATCCTGCAGCTTAAATTGATCAGTTATTCCATTAACTAATGGATTTTCTGGGCCAAAACTACGAGGTTTATATTTTTACTTTTTGAGAATTTGATTAGTGAATCAATATCATTAGGGGATATATCTACGTTTTTTGTTTTAGCTTCACCTTCTGTGCCTGCATTTCCTGGGGCTACAAATATTCTTTCAACTTTCTCAGACTGAGATATTTTCCATGCGAATGCATGCTCTCTGCCTCCGCTCCCAACTATTAGAACTCTATTTTTTGTTTCCATTTATTTAATGCTTGAAATGCCTATACCTGTCAAAATCATGGAAATATTTTCTTTATTAGCCTCATCAATAACTTCCTGATCTTTTATTGAACCTCCAGGTTGAATAACACATTCAATTTGTTCTCAGATGCCATTTGTATACTGTCACTGAATGGAAAAAACCCATCTGATGCCATTACAGCCGCATTGTATCTAGATTAGCTGCTGCTGCTTTTAGACTTGCTATTTTTGCTGAATTCACTCTGCTCATTTGGCCAGCACCAATGCCGATGGTTTGAAGATTTCTGGCAAACACAATGGCATTTGACTTTACGTACTTAGCTACTTTCCATGCAAAAAAAGGTCTTTTAGCTGTCCTTCATCTGGTGCTTTATTGGTAACAACATTTAGATTATTAGCTGTAAGGATTTCGTTATCATCTTCCTGGATCAGGAATCCACCATCTATTGCCTGTATATGGAAATCAATTTGATTCTTTTTATAATTTTCTACTGAGATTACCCTAATATTTTCTTTTTCCTTAAGGACTTCTAGAGCTTCTTCATCATAAGAGGGTGCAATTATGACTTCTAAAAACTGATTATTTATTAAATATTTTGCAAAGTCTTTATCTACAATTCTATTAACTGCTATTACACCCCCAAATGCAGACTCTGGATCAGTCTCAAATGCTTTTTTGTAGGCTTCATGTATGTTTTTGGAAAGGGCTACACCACAAGGATTCACGTGTTTTACAATAACACAACAGGGCTCTTCAAATTCTTGTGAGCATCTCATAGCCGTATTTGCATCTAAGAAATTATTGTACGAAAGGGCTTTACCTTGGAAAATATTAGCAGCAACGAGAGATTCATTATCTAAATGATTTAATGAATATAGCCCCGCTTTTTGATGTGGATTTTCTCCGTACCTAAGGTCATTTTTCTTGCTTAATCCTAAGATGATATTTTCTGGTAGTTGATTATTATCTATACTATTTTGAAAATAGCTTTGAATATTAGCATCATATACAGAAGTTAAATTGAAAGCTTTTAGGGCTAATTCTTTCCTCATTGGATAAGAAATTGAATGACTGTTTTTCTTTAATTCATTGATTAGGCTTTTATAGTCATCTGGATCAGTTACTACTGTTTTGCTATAGAAGTTCTTAGCAGATGCTCTAATCATACTTGGTCCACCAATATCAATATTTTCTATAGCATTTTCTTCATTAACATTATCTTTTGTTACTGTTTTTTCAAATGGATAGAGGTTCACTATTATTAGATCTATATTTGTTATCCCTAGTTCATTTTGAATCTCATCATCTAACAAAGGTCTATTTAATAGGCCACCATAAATGAGTGGATTGAGAGTTTTAACTCTTCCATTCATTATTTCAGGAAAATTTGTCAGATCAGACACTCGATCTACTTCGATGCCTAGTTTTTCTATATACTTAGCCGTTCCTCCTGTAGAAATAATTCTTGTTTTATTTTTATTGAGATAGTGTGCAACTGTGTCGAGACCGGCCTTATCGGAAACACTTATTAGTGCGGTCTTAATTTTAACTAACTTGTCCTTAGACATAGGTTTTGGAACTTGATTATATGATTTTGAAATCTTTAAGTTTTTTTCTAAGAGTAGTCCTATTTATACCAAGGATTTTAGCTGCTTCACTCTGATTACTATCAGTATATTTCATAACTTCCTTCATGAGAGGTCTTTCAACTTCTTTAATTACGAATTTATAGAGATCGACAGGTTTATGTCCGTTCAAGGTCTTAAAATATTTTTTTAATGCGTTTTCAGTTAAGTGGTTTAGGGAGCCATTCAGTTTTTGATTTTTTTTATTGTTTTTCTTTTTCAAAAGAATACTTCCCCTGGCAAATGAATGCGTATTTTTTAAACGGATTCCTTAAATAAATAAGGACATTAACTATAACATGTACTCAAAAAAAATTTGAGTGATTAATTAGTAATTATAGTCCAAGCCTTTTTTCAAGATAGTGTATATCTGTTCCACCTCTTTTAAAGGCGTTATGTTGCATAATCTCAATTTGAAGCTCTAGGTTAGTTTCAATCCCTTCGACAATCATTTCAGATAATGCTATGCCCATTCTTGTAATGGCTGATTCTCTCGTATTCGCTTGAGCGATTACTTTTGCAATCATAGAATCATAATAAGGAGGTACTTCGTAGCCTGTGTATAAATGGCTATCTATCCTGATTCCAGGTCCTCCTGGCGGGTGCCATAGGGAAACTTTTCCAGGAGAAGGTATGAAAGTTTTTGAGTCTTCAGCATTAATTCTGCATTCAATAGCGTGACCTCGTTGAATAATATCTTCTTGTTTAATTGAAAGCGGTAAACCCATAGCAACTTTTATCTGTTCTTTTACAATATCAATTCCTGTGATCATTTCTGTGACTGGATGTTCAACCTGTAATCTCGTATTCATTTCAATAAAATAGAACTCATTATTTTCATATAGAAATTCAAGTGTTCCAGCACTTTGATAACCTATGTGTTTACAAAATGAGACACATTTTTCAATCATTTCCTCTCTTTTTTCTTTAGGGATCTTTGGTGCAGGAGCTTCTTCAATAATTTTCTGGTGATTTCGCTGCATTGAGCAATCTCGATCGCCTAGACAAACTGCGTTACCATGCTGGTCAGCTAACACCTGAAATTCAATGTGTCTTGGTTCTTCAAGTAATTTTTCCATGAAGATAGTGTCGTCTCCAAATGCTGACTTCGATTCTGCTTTGGTTATATCTATAGTGTGTTGAAGGCTGGCTTTAGTATGAGCGATTCTCATTCCTTTTCCTCCCCCACCAGCTGCAGCCTTAATCAATACAGGATAACCAATCTCATCAGCTAACTGATAAATCTTATCCATATCCTCATCTAATGCATTGTCAGATCCTGGTATGCAGTTAATTTCAACTTCTTTGACCGCATCTTTAGCATTTATTTTATTTCCCATTAGCTTAATAGTTTCTGATTTAGGACCTATAAAGCTATAACCACTTTCTTCAACCTGTTCGGCAAAATCGCCATTCTCAGCAAGAAAACCATAACCTGGATGAATGGCCATTGAATCTGTGACTTCTGCTGCACTTATTATTGAAGGCATATTCAGATAACTTTTACAGATTCTGGCGGGCCTATACAAACTGACTCATCTGCTAGGAGTACATGTTTTTGTTTGGCATCAGCTTTGGAATATACAGCTACTGTTTTGATTCCTAATTCCCTGCAGGCTCTTTGAATCCTGAGTGCAATTTCACCACGGTTAGCTATCAGAATCTTATCTAACATCGATTTATTCTTGGCTAATCAAAAATAGGACTTCATCAAATTCAACAGGATCTCCATTTTGCACCAGAACTCTCTCTACTATTCCATCAGCATCAGACTCAATTTTATTCATCATCTTCATTGCTTCAATAATACATAAAGTATCGCCTTGTGAAACTAGATCACCAACTTTTACGAAAGCTTCTGCTCCTGGCTCAGTTGCTTGATAGTAGGTACCAATCATGGGTGCTTTGACTTCGTGAAAACCATTTCTGGGAATTTGTTTATGATTACTTGACCCATCGTTATTTTCTTGTATTTGATTAGAATAAACGATGGTTTCATTATCATTGGATTTGGGAGTAGTTTGTTTGGAAATCCTTACCTTGTCATCACCTTCGGTAATCTCAATTTCTGATAACCCAGATTCTTCAAGTAACTCAATAAGTTTTTTTACTTTTCGTATATCCATGACTATTTCTTATTACAAAGATTAATAGCCGCGTCTAATGCAAGATTATATCCCTCAAATCCAAGACCAGAGATTATGCCAACCGCGATATCAGAAAAATACGATTCTTTTCTAAATTCTTCCCTCGCAAAAATATTACTGATATGTATCTCTATAAAGGGAACTTCAACTGCTAGAAAAGCATCACGGATTGCAATGCTAGTATGAGTATAACCACCAGGGTTAATTATGATTACATCTGTGCTTGTAGATTTTTGCTGGATCAAATCAACGATTTCAGATTCAGAATTGCTTTGAAAGCACTCCAAATTGCAATTTAATTTAGACGCCTTATCTATTAGCTCTTGTTCAATTTGCTCTAAATCCTTATCACCATAAATACTAGGTTCACGTTTCCCTAATAAGTTAAGATTGGGACCATTAATTAACAGTATATTTGCCATATTTAATTACTTATTTGTAGAAGATATCTACATATTCGCAGAATATAGCAGCATATTCAACGAAAATAGAACTAATTGTTGCTTGTAAGATGCTTAATTCTAGTAAAATAAAGGATGCACAATCCCACACTCATTGGCACTATCCTTTCTACAATATCGCCAGGGGTATCTGGAAGAAAGTGAAATAGAATTGTAAGCAAGAAACCACTTATTACTGAATAAAAAGCTGACTTGGCAGGAATATCCCATTTAAAGACTTTGGACAGGACCATTGGAACAAATGCTGCTCCTAATGCTGTCCAGGCAAAAACAACCCTATTAAAAATAGTATCTGGTGCAAATAAAGAGAACAAAGTCGCTAAGAACACTACAAAAATGATTGCGAGTCGAGCTGTTTTTAAGGTAGATGTTTTACCGCTGTTCCAGTCATGACTCACTGATGTTGCTACAGTTAGTAGTTGGCTGTCTGCAGTTGACATAATTGCTGAGAGGACAGCTGCGGTAATAATTCCAGCAAAAATTGGCCCAAATAATCGGTTGCTTACAAAAAACAGAACACTTTCAGGATCGCCAACTGTTGTGTACATTACTTTTGCTGATAAACCTAAGACAATCATCCCAGTGAATATGATTATTGCCCAGATAATAGCGATGATCCTGCCTCTTTTTATAGCTTGGATATCTTTCGCTGCCATAAACCTATTCACCACAAACGGTTGACCTGGGTAGCCAAAACCGATGGCAATTGTTCCTAAAGCAAAACCTGCTCCCATTAATCCTGTATGCAGTCCAGTAAGATTTTGTTCTTCAGTGCTCCAAGTCGCATCTATAGCTAATGATAAATCCCCGAATCCACCAATTCCTATGAGCAAGAGCATCCAGGGCAAAATTAGAGCTACAATAACCATTAACACAGCCTGAATTGAATCAGTCAAACTTACAGCCCAGAATCCACCGATAAAGGTGTAAATAAGAATAACTAGAGCACCAAGAATTATGCTCAGTTCTTGAGAAATGCCTAAAATAGATGAGAAAGTGGTGCCAGCAGCTTGGAATTGTGCTGCCACATAAAGAATTAAGGTTGAGGTTATAATAATCACGCTTAATCGCATTAGTGATTGTTTTTCTTTTTCATCGAAATTATGAAATAAGACACCAGCTAAGCTCACTTCACCTGTTTCCTGGCTTAATTCCATTAATCGAGGGGCGACCCACGTCCAACTGATATAGTAACCAATTAAGACTCCTGGTAATAACCAGACAGCCGATAAGCCCCATGCATATGCAGCTCCACTAACTCCCAATAAAGTCCATGCTGATGATGAGCTCGCTGAAGCACTTAAGGCTGCTACCCAAGGTCCTAATCCTCTGTTGGCTAGGAAAAAATCATCTTCTGTTTTATTTTTTCTTTTGGCAATTAAGCCAATACAAATAAGTATTAGGTTATAGACAACAATCGTAATTATTACTTCTTGGTTTGCCATTAATGCCTTTATTGATTTGGTAAAAGTACAATCTTACCATCTCTTTCATTGCCTGACTTATCAATATGTTCATAGGCCCTGATAAATAATTCTCAAGAGAGTAGGTTGCAGCGATTTTTGTTTGTAGTGATTTTTTATTAACTAGTAAGGCTAGTTCCTGATGGATCTCTTTAACTCTTTTCTTAGTTCTTTTATCAAACCCATTCAGAGTAGACATTCCACAAAGCTTAATATCTTTTTTGAATAAGGTCCAAAAGGTTATATGGCAAGGCTGCTTCGTTACAGTACCGTAGTTAATAAGCAAACCTTTATCTGCTAGCGATTTAGCCAAACTTTCTGTTGCCTCACCTGCTACAGCATCAATCCCAAGCGTTATGTTTTTTTTAAGAATCTCCTTCAAACAAACTGATTCTGTAAGCTCGTAATCCATAATTAATTTTGTTGCTCCTAGCTTTTTTAACTCAGGCATGACTTCTTTTCGACGAACAATATTGAGTGTTCTAATACCATGAATTTTAGCTAAAGCTATCAAATATCGTCCGACATTAGAGTTAGCTGCATTTTGGATTAACCAATCACCCTTTTTTAGGTTCACAAAATCTTTTAACAAAAAGTATGCTGTAAAACCATTGACCGTGATCAGTGAGAGCTGTTCATCTGGAGCATAGGGTTGTTTAATTTTAGTAAGGTCCTGAGCCTTGATTTTAAGTTCTTGCCTCATAGATCCTGTGCCCATTGGCAATAGGACTTTATCGCCCTCCTTAAGGATACTGACTTTCTTGCCTACTTTTTTTATAGTTCCAACGCCTTCAAAACCAGGTGTGGATGCTAATGGCTTAAGGGTTTCTTCACCTCTTACTGCCAGACCATCTGCAATGTGCATACCTACAGCGTCAATAGAAACAACAACTTCATTATTTCTTGGTTCCTCAAAAGGTATCTCCACTAATTCAAGGGCCACATCAGGTGGTCCATACTTTTTAATATTTAAGGCCAGGTAACCCATATCAGAGGAGGCTAAGTATTTGTTCTAAATCTTCTGTTTTAATTTCAGTGTTCTTACTCCAAACAATCATG
The DNA here is from genome assembly GCA_019653755.1 of Woeseia sp. GTDB lineage: Bacteria > Pseudomonadota > Gammaproteobacteria > Steroidobacterales > UBA11654 > CACPJA01. Next base: position 7,776 of record BPCL01000008.1, read on the forward strand.
CCCTCTTGATTTACAAGTATCGTGTAAGGAAGAGTTAGAATAGTATTGCCTAACGATTCCATTAAATCATAAGCTTCACTCTGACCAACCAATATTGGAAAATCAATTCCCAACTCAGCAACAAAGTTGTTAACTTGATCAAGCTCATCAATAGCAATTCCTATAACATTTGGATAATCCTCACTTTTTGTTAAATGATAGTTATTCAAAAGAGGCATTTCCTTTCTGCATGGCGCACACCATGTTGCCCAGAAGTTAATAATCAAGAACTTACTTTGATGCATTTCAATTAGATCAGATTGATCTCCATTAAGATCTGTTAATACGAACGATTCTATGAAGACAGGCTCAGGTTCAGGCTCAAGGATTGGTAATATTAAATAGATAACACCTATAGAAATCAGGAATAATAGACCTAGAATTTTAAGCGATCGTTTTTTTGGGTTAAATCCTTTCACAGTGATAGTTTCTCTATCTCTCTGATCAATTCATTTGAGCTTACAACACCTACTTTCCTGGATGATTCAATTTCATTGCCAGTTTTACTGATCATCACGATGGTAGGAGGTCCAAAAACATTGAACTCTTTCATTAGTTTTTTATCATCGAGATTATTTTCAGTAACGTCTGCTTTCATTGCATTGACTGTCCCTAGTAGATTTAAAAAATCTTGATTATTAAATGTATCTTTTTCCAATGTTCGGCACGAAACACACCAATCAGCTGTGAAATAAAGGAGTGAGATTTGCTCATCATTGCTTGCCACTTTAATAAAGTCTTCTAGTTCAGTAAGCGATTGCACTGAATCAAAATATTGGTCAGTGATTTTCTTCTCTACTTCGGCATCTGTAAAGCTTAGATAAGAAGGGGAGAAGGCATAAAGTCCGATCAAGCTTCCAACTAAGGTTAACCTTAATAGCGAGCTTAATTGATAACCCATCAAACGTTTTTGTAAACGACCTAAATAGTAAAAAATTGTGACAAAACCAAGAAGAATCCAAAGTGTGATTAAAGCGTTTTGGCTAATGATCGGATTGATAACCCATATGGCTAAACCAAACATCACGAAACCGAAAAGGCTCTTTATAACTTCGAGATATTCCCCTGTGGTTGGTAACCATCTAGAAGCCGATAAACCAATAATGATTAAAGGAATGCCTAAGCCTAGACTTAGGGATGATAAGGCTATGATTCCTCTAAGAATATCTCCACTTTGACCGATTACCATTAATGTGGCTACTAATGGAGGAGCAACGCATGCAGTTACAAGCAATGCCGAGAGTGAGCCAATAATAACCACGCCTAAATAATTGCCTCCAACCTGATTTGATAAAGTTGAGTTGACCTTATTCAATAGGTTATTAGGAAGTTGAATGTTAAATGTACCCACCATACCCAGACCCAAGATCAAGAATAAAGCCGACATCGAAATGATAAATCCTGGCAGAGTAAATAAAGCTTGGAGCTGCTGTCCTGCAACTGCTGCAGCTACTCCAGCTGCACAGTAAGTAATTGCCATTCCTAAAACATAACTCATTGATAAACCTAGGCTTTTTAACTTATTATTTCCGGCTTGTCCAATAATTATAGAAGACAGTATAGGTATTGTTGGTAAGTGACAGGGTGTAAATGCTAATGCAAATCCAAGACCTAGAAATATAAGTGAGACAAGAAATATATTAGTCTCAGTAATAATATTCCCCAGTCTGGCCTGATCAGATAGCTCAATTTCATCAGTGTTGATTGATGCTTCTATGAGTCTTCCGCTTGTGACATTTTTTATCCATTGCTGAGGTGGGTAACACAGGCCGATATCTGCACAGCCTTGAGAATTAATTTGGATATCAAAATTATCGATCTCTTCACCTGTTTTTATAGAAATAGGGATATAGATTGTGAAATCATCTCTAAATATCTCGGTTTTACCGAAAAACTCATCCTCATACTTTATTCCTTCAGGAAGTTTAGCTGAGCCCAATAAGATCCTTGTATCCTGAGTCTCATATGAAATCTTATCCCTATAGAGATAGTAGCCATCTTTGATTCGGTGAGAGATTTGAAGGACATCATTTTGAAATGCAACTTCAATCGGAAATGCTTCCTGGGGTTTAAGCACTTGTTGAGTGGATACATTAAGACTAAAAAAAGAGAACAACAGTAAAAAAGAGACTCTCATCAACAGATAGCTTTTATTTAATCTTCTTAACATATGATTATCTTTCGTAAAAAAGCAAAAAAAGTTCCTAAACTAGCTTGAATTTTTCAAATTCATCCTTATTATTAGCACTCTTCTGTTGAGACTGCTAATTCTCAATGAAGATGTAAAGAGATAATAACAAAATTAAGGAGATCAGAGATGAATATTCGTCCACTACAAGATCGAGTGATTGTGAGACGCATGGAAGAAGAAACTACTTCTCCAGGCGGAATAGTAATTCCTGATAGCGCTGCTGAGAAACCTAGTAGAGGTGAGGTTGTTGCTGTGGGTAATGGTTTAGTTTTAGACAATGGCGAAATAAGGCCCTTGGATCTAAAAGTAGGAGATAAAGTTCTTTTTGGTAAATACAGTGGAACTGAAGTCAAAGTTGATGGCGAAGATCTTCTGGTCATGAAAGAAGATGATGTGATGGCAGTGTTTGGATAAACCGGGCATCAATAAATATTAATTTTTAAATAAAGAGGAAAAACAAATGGCTGCTAAAGAAGTTAAATTTGGTAATAGTGCACGTCAAAAAATGATAGCGGGTGTCAATATACTTGCTGATGCTGTAAAAGTTACTCTAGGTCCCAAAGGTAGAAATGTCGTTTTAGACAAAAGTTTTGGTGCTCCTACTGTTACTAAGGACGGTGTTTCTGTTGCAAAGGAAATCGAGTTGGAAGATAACTTTGAAAATATGGGTGCACAGATGGTTAAAGAGGTTGCCTCGCAAACATCTGATGTTGCAGGTGATGGAACCACTACCGCAACTGTGCTTGCACAAGCAATTTTTAGGGAAGGATTAAAATCTGTTTCAGCAGGCTTTAACCCAATGGATCTTAAAAGAGGGATTGATAAAGCAAGCGCTGTGGTTGTTGATCAACTGCAAGCAAGTTCAGTTCCCTGTGATGACGATACCTCGATAGCTCAGGTTGGGACTATTTCTGCAAATTCTGACACAGCTGTCGGTGAAGTTATTTCTGAAGCTATGGGAAAAGTAGGTAAAGAAGGGGTTATAACTGTTGAAGAAGCCTCTGGGCTTGAAAATGAGTTAGACGTGGTTGAAGGAATGCAGTTTGACCGAGGTTATCTATCCCCCTATTTTATTAATCAAGCTGACAGTCAAAGTGTTGAGCTAGAAGATCCATATATCTTGCTTTTTGATAAAAAAATATCAAACATCAGAGATCTTCTTCCATTACTTGAAGGTGTTGCTAAATCAGGAAGACCACTTCTAGTGATAGCTGAAGACATTGAAGGGGAAGCATTAGCGACTCTAGTTGTTAATAACATCAGAGGTATTGTTAAAGTAGCAGGTGTCAAGGCACCAGGTTTTGGTGATAGACGAAAAGCGATGCTTCAGGACATAGCAATACTAACTGGTGGCCAAGTTATTTCTGAAGAAGTTGGTTTGAGTCTTGAGAAAACAACTTTAGAAGATCTTGGTACAGCTAAAAAAGTACAAATCACTAAAGAAAATTCTACAGTTATTGATGGTGCCGGAACGTCATCTGATATTAAGGCAAGAATAAGTCAAATTAATGCCGAGATTGAAGATTCTTCATCTGATTATGACCGAGAAAAATTGCAAGAACGATTAGCAAAACTCTCTGGCGGTGTTGCAGTTATTAAAGTAGGTGCTGCCACTGAAATTGAGATGAAAGAGAAAAAAGCAAGAGTTGAAGACGCATTAAATGCAACTAAAGCTGCTGTTTTAGAAGGCATCGTTCCTGGTGGTGGAGTAGCGCTTGTTAGAGCTAAATCTGCTCTAGATAAACTAGAAGGTGATAACGATGATCAAAATGTTGGTATCAATATTCTAAGAAGAGCTCTTGAAGAGCCACTTAGGCAGATTGTTGGTAATGCCGGTAATGATTCTTCAGTGATCCTGAATGAAGTCGCTAATGGTAAAGGTAACTATGGTTACAATGCAGCCACAGGTGAATACGGGGACATGGTTGAAATGGGGATTGTTGACCCAACTAAGGTAACTCGGTATGCACTTCAAAACGCTGCATCAGTTACCGGACTGCTTTTGACCACAGAAGCGATGGTTACAGAAGCTCCGCAAGATGATGCGCCAGTAGCACCAATGCCTGATATGGGCGGTATGGGCGGTATGGGCGGTATGATGTAAATAACTACTCATCATCGTATAGATATAAAAAGCCCTGCACCGCAGGGCTTTTTTAATACGTTTGTGTTTATTAGTAGAGAGTTATTCTTGATAGAATAGATAGATATGGCAACAAATGAAGAAAAACTAATACAAATCTCAAAAAATGATTTACCTTTAGCTTGTCCTCTAGAAGAATTTGATGATTGGGACGGTCATCCAAGAGTGTATTTGCAAGTGGACGCAAAAAGAACAATTTGCCCTTATTGCGGCACCACTTATGAAGTAACTGATTTTGATGAATAGTCACTCTTTTATCAATCACCCACATTAATTTAGCAAATGGCTTTAGAGGAGGGGAAAGACAAACTTTTCTTCTGATGCAAGAATTATCTTCCAGAGGTTATGAGCAAAGCTTAATAGCAAAAAAAAATTCTCTCTTAGCAACTAAATCACATTCAATACATAATCTTAATATCATAGAATCTCGATTGAATGCATTAGACTGTTTCGAGCCTCTAACAAGAGATACGATCCTGCATTTTCATGAACCAAGATCTTTTGTTTTTGCTTGGCTCTTTGGGATAACTAAAGGGCATAAATATTTGGTTACTCGAAGGGTTCAACGACCTCCTAGATCAAATTTCATAAACAAAGCCATTTATTTGAAAGCAAATTCAATCGTTGCATTGAGCAAAGCTATCGGAGATTCTATTATAAAAGCATTAGGTTCAGATATAGATTACCAAGTAATCCCTAGTGCTAAGACAGGGTTCACCCCAAATGAGTCAGAAGTTAAAAGAATAAAATCCACCTTTCAGGGCAATTTCATTGTGGGTCATATTGGAGCACTTGATGACAGCCACAAAGGTCAGCAACAAATCATTGAATTAGCTAAAAGCGTGCAGGTATCTCAGCCAGATATTAATTTCATACTCATCGGTTCTGGACGGGATTTAAAGCAACTTAAGCAGCAAAGCGAAGGGCTAGAGAATCTTAAGTTTATTGGACAAATTGATAACATTGGAGATTATCTGTCATCGTTTGATGTATTTATATTTCCTTCAAGACATGAAGGCCTGGGTTCAATCTTATTGGATGCGATGGATTTTAGTTTACCGATTCTAGGTTCTAATATAGGAGGCATCCCAGAATTAATTGAAGACGGTGTTAATGGTTTCTTGGTCGATGTTAATAATATTGAAGGCTATAAAGATGCTCTTAATAAGATCTATAGAGATAAGGAGTTGAGGGTAAAAATACAAAAAAATAATCTTGAGAAATCAAAAAAATACACGTCTGGGATTATGGCTGATGAATACATAAAGCTTTATGATAGGATAAATAATGGACTCTAATTTCCATAAGCATGTTGACGAGGCGTTAAGCCGTATTTCAAGTTTAATTCGCAAGACACCACTTCAGTACTCACCATCACTTAGTGAAAAAACAGGATCAGAGGTTTATTTAAAACTGGAGAACTTTCAAGTCACTGGCTCCTTTAAAGCTAGGGGTGCAGCCAACAAACTCATGATTTTATCTAAAGATAAACCCGAACGTATTATCACAGCCTCTTCTGGCAATCACGGTTCAGCTGTCGCTAATGCAGCTGCTGAATTAGGACTTGAAGTATTAATATTTTTACCCAAAACAGTTTCTCCAGCCAAACTTAATAAAATCAAGCTATTTGGTGCTGAGGTTGTGTTAACTGAAGCTGATGGCAGAACAGATGCAGAGACTGCTGCCAGACAATACGCTGAAGAAAATCAACTCCCTTATTTATCTCCATACAATGATCTTGATGTCATAACAGGGCAAGCTACAACTGCAGCAGAGGTCTTTAAAGACAATAAAAATTTCGATGCAGTTTTTATTGCAATGGGTGGAGGCGGATTAATTTCTGGTATGGGCGGTTACCTTAAACAAAAAATATCAGAGATAAGAGTTATTGCTTGTTCGCCAGAAAATTCTGCGGCATGCATCATGCAATAGAAGCAGGGCGAATAGAAACAATAGAGCACTTAGAAACTCTGTCTGATGGAACTGCTGGAGCTCTAGAGTTTGGGACCATAACCTTTGATTTTTGTAAATCTGTAGTTGATCACTCAATAACTGTAAGTGAGAAAGAAATAGCTTCAGCTATGAAAGACTTTATAGGTGAGCATCAGATGATGATTGAAGGAGCAGCTGGTGTGGCTATAGCTGGCTTCCTGAAAGAGAATGAGAAATATAGAGATAAGAAAGTTTTGATTGTGATTTGTGGCGGAAATATTAGTAATCAAACCTTAGTTGAAGTTCTAAAATGAATAATAGTTTCGTCATGGATTGGGATGAGATTTCTTCATTATTAAATGAAATTAACGTTCATGAAGGAATGAAGAAAGCATTTATTGAATACTCTAAGGGCAACTCAGAGATCCCTCCTGTTGGTGAATTGTTATTTGAAGATCCACCAGGAGAGGTACATATTAAATATGGCTATATAAAGGGTGGCTCACATTATGTGGTTAAGATTGCATCTGGTTTCCCAGGAAATCATAGTCTTAATATAAAACCAGGGCAGGGAATGATGCTGCTTTTTGATATAAACAGCGGGCTCCCACGGGCAATCCTCATCGATGATGCAAACCTAACTGATTTAAGAACCGGTATTGCTGGGGCTATTTCATCTGAGTTACTTGCTGTTCAAGATGTTGATTCTGCATCAATTATAGGCAGTGGTGTTCAAGCGCGTTATCAAATTAGATGTCTTGTTGATTTGCTCCCGCTCCGTGGAATTAAAATATGGGCTAGAAATGCTCAAAAAGCAAAAGATTTGATCAATGATCTAAGGGATTTAAATGTTGAAATAGAGTTCAAAGATGATCTTGAATCATTGGTTAAAGAGTCAAAATTAATCATAACTACAACGTCTTCAAGGGAGCCTCTGATTGAGTCAGATTGGGTCCAACCGGGGACCCATATTACAGCCGTGGGTTCTGATACTCCTGAAAAGTGCGAGCTTGAACCAAAGCTCCTATCCAGAGCCTCAGTTATAGTCGCTGATAGCATTTCTCAGAATAAGTTAAGAGGCGAGATTCACCAAGCGCTTAAAGAAAACTGTGTTTCAGAGAATGATCTTATTGAGCTTGGAGAATTGCTCGATCATAAAAAGGAAGGAAGAACTGATGATCAGCAGATATCGATAGTAGACTTAACAGGAGTAGCCGTTCAAGATTTGGTTATCGCAGAAGCCGTTTACAATGCTAAGATTCGTGCTTAATTAGACGTTCAACTTTTTCTATAACATCTCTAGTTTCTATCAAATCCATAGCCTCTGGCTGCTTGATTTTTTGTCCAAATTTAACCTCTGTCGGTGATTTATCCATGAATACTTTCAAGGCTTGATCGTACTTATTGATCAACCACTCATCTGAATTATAAGGACCGCTTCTTTTGGGATTACTCATTGCATACAGGCCAATTACAGGTTTACCCATAATCGTTGCAATATGAGCTGGACCAGAGTCTGGACTGATAATGAAATCTGAATACTTTATGAGTGCTGCCATTTCTCTTATGGACGTTTTACCGATTAAGTTAAGAATGCTATTACCAAACAAATCATCCAATTCTTTGGAGTAAAGTTGTTCTGGTGGGCTATTACCACCGGTCATTATTACTTGGAGGTTCTCTAGGCTGATTAAATATTTAATCAGTTTAGCAAAATTGTTAATGGACCAACTGCGGTTATATTGATCACCGTATCGTTGACTGCTGCACGGACTAATCAAGCATGTGACCTTATTTGAATGAATATATCCTCTTGCAAAACCTTCTTCTGGCTCCAGCATGAGAGGAGTCCATTTAGCGGTACTGTCGAGATTGAGATATTTTGTAAACTCTAACATTCCATCAACGACGTGCTGATTTTTTATAGGTTGAATGTATTCATTGCAAAACAAGTTTTGCAGATCTCTGGCTCTATCTCTGTCAAAGCCAACCTTCTTTTTTGCTTTAATAGCTAGGCTTATAAGATTCGCTGACATAGATGCATGTATATTCAAAAGCACATCGAAACATCTCCCTCGAAGTTCTTTCTTAATCTTGAAGAATGATTCAAAGGGTTTCTTTTTATCAGCAACAATGAACTCCACGCCTTTAATATCCTTAAATAATTGATGTTCCGTCTTTCCAATCACCCATGTAATTTTAGTCTTTGGGCTTGAACGTTGAATATTTTCTATTACTGCAAGTGCGTGACAGCAATCCCCAAGTGCTGATAACCTAATTAAACAAATGTGGTTCAAGGGCTGCTTTTTATTAGTGGTCATAAAAATGAATAGTCAATTATTAAAAATTAAACAAAATATAATCTTATACGATGATACTTTAATCAGTGAAGTTGATGAGAATCTTTTTGACCTTGAATTCTGGGCTAATCATGAAGAGACTCAATTAATAAATAAAGGAAGAGGAAAGGTTTTATTAATAAATTGTCAGGGCCTTCCGTCTGTTTTAAAGCACTACTATAGGGGAGGGTTGGTGAGCAATTTTTTAAGCGAAACATATCTTTGGCAAGGAGAGAGGAATGCACGATCAATCAAGGAATTCATGGTTTTGCAAGAAATGTTTCAGGCTGGGTTACCGGTTCCTCGACCGATAGCAGCTAGGGTTAATAGGCAAGGCATCTTTTATACTGCTGATCTTATTACATTAAGAATAGATAATTCATCTTCAATGGGAGATCTTTTGAGGGAGAATTCTATGAGTTCTGATCTTTGGAAAAATACAGGGTCGTGCATTGCATCATTCCACATGAAGGGTTTCTATCATCATGATCTCAATATAGAGAATATTTTAATTGACTCAGATCAGAAGGTGTTTTTATTGGATTTTGACAAAGCTCTTCAAATGGATCCTAGTAATAGTATGGCTCAGAAGAATATCAATCGGCTTCAACGATCACTCAATAAAAACTTTTCAAATCCCAGCAAGCCATTCCCTAAGGCAGAATGGGAGATTTTGATTGAAGAGCACTCCAAACAGTTGCATCAAGATTGATTATAAGGATCCTTGCTAGTTGCCGTATTCTTGAATCTTCTGTGCACCCAGTAATATTGTTCTGGGTGTTGAAGGATATGCTGTTCTAGGACTGTGTAAATATTTTGCATATATTTTTGAGGGTCTGATGTATCAGGATTTACTTCTGGATATATTTGTAACACATAGCCTTTCCCATTCTCTAGTCTCTTAGCGAAATAGGGGAGCACTGGAGAACCAGTCATTTCAACGAATCTGCATATGGCAGAAGTTGTCGATGCTTGCTGACCAAAAAAATCTACTTCAACAGCGTTTTTCCCAGCAAAGCTTTGATCGGAGGCATACCAAACAATTTTTTTATCCTTTAAAGCTCTAATTAATCCCTTAATCTCGAATTTAGTAACTAAACTTTCAACCGATTTCAATCGCATTGTCCGAAAGAAGCGGTTAATTATAGGATTACTACCTACCCGATACATGCCAACGAGCGGTGGCAAATTTTCTGTAATACCTTCTCGGGCAATTAATGCAGTGATTTCTAAAAGTGTGAAATGCGCGCTCATTAAGATCACTCCCTTATCTTTTTGTACTGCTTCGTTCAGATGCTCAATACCTTCTACCTTGACAATCTTCTTTAAACTCTTGTTAGATTTCCAACGCGCTATCCCAACCTCTAAAAAACCAATGCCTAGTGAAGCAAAATGCTTTCTTAACAGATCATCTTGTTCTTTTTCAGAGAGATCTGGGAAGCATAATTCTATATTCCTTCTGGCAATATTTTTTCTACTCGATGGCAGCAGATATAGCAATGAACCAAGCACTGAACCCAGTCCAAGAAGAGCCTTAAAAGGCAGAAGTGATATGATTCTAGTGAGGCCTAATAATAAGAGGATGATCCAGTTCTTTGGTAGGAAATAATCACCAATTGATACTTTTTTTGGGTCAGGGTTGTTCATATGATGTGGTTTGCATTAAAGTATACTCCATGACATCAAACAAAGACAAAAGATCGGTTGATCATTTATCGCCCGATCAAGTTTATGTAACTCAAGAAAAAGGTACGGAAGCACCCTTTAGTGGTGATCTTTTGTATAACAAAGACAAGGGCACTTATGTTTGTGTCTGCTGCGACCAAGCTCTGTTTGATTCTGATACTAAATTTGATTCAGGTACTGGGTGGCCGAGTTTTTATGATGTTATTAATTCTGATGCTGTCCATGTTGAGGTTGACCGTAGTCATGGCATGGTTAGAGAGGAAGCTTTATGTGGAAACTGTGACGCCCATCTAGGCCATGTGTTTTCAGACGGACCTCAGCCCACAGGTTTAAGGTATTGTATTAATTCCCTGTCTTTGGGTTTTGATTCAGAGTCTGATTAATTAACCCACATCTGGGTTTAGGCTATACAGTCCAGTCAATTCTGTTTCTGCTATAACATGACCTTCAATGGCTTTAAGCACGTCACTTCCGGTAAAGGCACCATCAACAGGACATCTTTCTATATCACAAGCAAAAAGCTTGAAGCGATAATGATGCGGGATCTCATCGTTCCAAGGTGGACAAGGACCCTCGTAACCGAAGTAATCCCCCTCCATTTCTGGATCCCCTGCCATGAAGTTTGTGTAACCATTGATCCCCTGCCTCGATCCTGGAGGACCGTTTGGATTTTGCTTCCCTTTTGGCGTGATGCCATCTGAGCATTCAGCTTCCTCTACGCCTCCATCAACCGGTTCAATATCCACCATCACCCAATGCATGAAATCAACCCGTGGAAGATTTGCTGAAATTGTTTTTCCTTCTTTATTAAAATTCTCCAATGAGGATGGAACATCTGTGTCAACACAAATAAGCACCAATGATTGAGCTCCATCGGGGATATTTGACCAAGTCAGCTGAGGGTTTTTATTTTCTCCCAAAGCCATACGTGTCTCGTCATCTTTGATACCAAAAGCACATTTTTCAGGGATCCAACCGTTGTGATCAAATGTTCTAGATGTGAGTTGCATGTTTAATTAGCTCTTCCAGTGATGCGTTTCATAAAATCAGATTGTATAAATAATATCAAACCTGCAAATAAAATTGCACAAGCCCATTCTGTGCCTGCAATGAAAATAACTTCGTAAGATGTTTCCCACCCTTTGAAGCTATAGACGGCAATAACTAGACCGATAAACAAAGACCATATCAGCCATCTCATTTTCTGACTGAGAGGCAAGCCATACATTTGAGTAACTACAAACACACCTAGGAAGCCAAATAAGAACATTGGCCAATTATGCCCACTCATCAAAGCCACCAGAAGAGCATGAATAACCACCATAACTTCAACAAAGATTGTCCATTTAGGGTTTAGGTGAGCACGTGTGAAAAACAGACTGCCTTGCAGTAACAATAGAAACATGTATAAAAATCCCATGATGTGTCCTGAGGTGCCGACCATGGGGTGATACCAAAAGGTGTAGATTGTGGCCCAAGCAAAGTAATACCCGTGGTATTTTCTCAACCCCTGTTGATGCTGCTGTGACAAAATTTAGTTTTTTACCAAAAAACATTCCGCGACGTTGGTTTTCCATCATAAGCACAACAAACAATAAGACTATTACCGACCATTGTGCTGATTGTTCTATGACGTCTTGTGCTAGACCGTCATACCAAATTGCTGTCTGAATTAAATGCAAGGTAATAAAAATAGCGTTGGCTGCTAGTGCAGCGATATTAAACCAATGAAGACCATCGGTGTATTGCGGACGTTCTTTTTGGGCTGCATATATCAACCACCATATAGAAACTTGATGTCCAATGTATAGACCCCAGGCACTTAACCTGGTTATAAAATTTGGTTCATTGAGTTGCCAAAAATACCAAAACGGTACGCCTTCAGGTTTAGGAAGTAATTGTTGTTCTAGAAATAGATACTGCTCAGCCACCCAGATAAATGCTGAAAATACCAAACTAAAAGCAACCCCCAGCTTGAGCGCTTTTGATGAACTAATATTTTGGACTGTCTCTGTCATAATTATTTGGAGCATTCTATGTTATTTAGCAATCATATAAAACTTTTCAAACATAGTTTATTATTAAGCCCTTAACTATAATTCAGTAATTAAGCGTATGGTAGATTTCTTTAAGTTCTTTAAATCTAAAAAAGATCAAGCCTCAGAAGAGAGGCCTCTGGATCCTGTGCAAATGGCAACCGCAGTTTTACTGATTGAAATGGCTCGAGCTGATTTTGATCAGGCCGAAAATGAAAATGAGGTGATTAAACAATTACTCAAGGATCATTTTGATCTTAATAATCAGGGGACTAACGATCTTTTTGAGGAAGGGAGAATTGATTGCCGATGATTCTGTTTCCTTGCATGAATTTACTAGAACACTTCACGAAACTCTTGAACCTGAAGCTAAAGAGGAAATTATCGAGATGTTATGGCGATTGGCAATGTCAGATGACGATCTGGACAAGCACGAGGATTACTTGGTTAGAAAGGTGGCAGGGTCTACTCTATGTTTCTAATACTATTGTTCTTAAAATTAGACACAAGGTCACACAAGAATCTTAAGCTCTTTTTCTATTTGAGTAATAAATAATAAATCCCGAGATCAGCCATAGGATGACTACAAAACCTATGAATGTCATCATCAAGCCACCAAGAGATCCAAAGTAATAGCCGCTATGAATGGGTAGAAGATATTTTCTAAAACCCTCACCTTTTTCTAATTTTCCAGCAGGGTAAATACCAATAAGATCTCCGTTCATCCCATTGATCAATATATCTTGTCTAAACATTTTGTCATCGAAGAAGGCAAACCAATAGTTTGGGCTGTGATCTGAGGCGAAGGAGTAGGCCCCCAAATAGTAGTTATCAGGCAGGGCAGATTGTGCAGTTTTCAGTGCCAAATCTGCATTGATATAATTCATATCCATAGACCCATGATTTTTAGAGAAGAATTCATCAAACTTGAGAACACCGATCGACCAGTATTTTTATCCTCCCAAGCTGTAATGCTCATGAGAATCCCTGTTGAGGATGTAGCAATTAGAAAAAAAGCGGCAATAAAGCCTAATGATCTATGCATCCGATTAATAATGGGTAATTTTTTGGCACTTTGCCTGGTTTTAAAGAATAGATATAAACCTGAGAGAGACATCAATATTGTGGCTAATGCAAGAATACAGACAATATATACTCCTGCTTTACCGAATAATATCCATCGATGTAACACGGTCAAAGTTCCAATCCAACCAGATCTCATCATAGAATGTTCATTAATGATGCGTCGTTCATACTGATCAAAATTAATAATGATGGATGACATATGAGGATTGTCTGGATCTCTTCCTCCCATCAAAACTGTGGCTGAATTTGGAGTAGCGGGAGATGGCAACATCACATGGGCAATATTAAATTCTGGTTCTTGATCACTGACAGCCTTAAGCAGTTCACTCGGGCTAGCGGCTATGATTCTGGATTCAACCTTATTCGTTTCTGGGGTCAACAGTTGCATCAGCAAGTACCTCTCTTGTGCAACACTCCCAGATGTAATCTGGAAAACAATGAAGATACCTAAAATAAACGCAAGCCACCTATGAATTATCTTAATTGTCCTAGCAGAAAAGATATTTTTCACAATACGCTATTTTTGATTGATTCTGAGATAGCTCTGATACTTTCGTTCATTGGATTCACGACAGGTATCTTAAGTTCATTTTGAAGTTTGAGAGCATCGATTCTTGTTTTGAGTTGATACAAACCCCCATAACATTCTTACCGTAGGTTTTAATTAGGTTAATTTCGTCCTCAAGGCTTGGTAACACACAGCCAACATCCTCAAAATTATCGAAATATTCTCGATCAAATGGATGAACAAGAATCACGCCATCGACATCGCCTGATAATAGTAATTCCGATCCACATGGACCCGATGGGTTTCGAAGAGAAGATTGGCCTTCAATTAGAATAATTTCTGGGCTGCATTCATCTGCACATTCTAATATAGCCTTTTCAAGTTCCCCTGACACAAAATCATTCAAGGTAGAATCAAGAATGAAGCCGTGTTTGAATCCTTGTAAAAATCCGGTTTGTCCTGTGTAGATAACTTCAGTTTTAATATCACTTTCACTCAGATCTTGAACAAGAAATTGACACACAGTTCTTTTACCTGTTGCACAATCGGTACCCAAAACTGCAATCTTAGGTATCTTTAAATCAAGTATTTTCCCACTCCAAAATGAGAGTTCATCAATAGTTTTTGGTTTACGGATATCATAAATGGTTGTTTTTGATTTGGACGCAAGTGTTTTAAATTCTGCATCCTCTGATAACAATTCATGAAGTCCGCTAACCACATCAATATTATTCTTTATAGAATCTTCTACAATGCCTCGGTGCTCATGGGGTAATTTTCCACCACCAAAAGCAACACCTATGACGATATAATCAGGTTTGTTATCCATGGTCTCAAGCGACAGAGCTAGATTTTTGAATATGGGGACATTTTTGGCACAGTGGCTAACAATATCATCGCTCATTTGATTATGATGCTTATGATCAATAACACCTAATATCTCGAATCGATCTGAAAGACGCAACAAACCATGTGCAGTCTTAGCATGTAGATCATCTAACAAGCCTCCACTGTAGACCAAAGCTGTGCCCTTTATGTTATTCATGCTCAACTCCTATGCCTATCTTTTCGTTGGTACGCATAACTCCTGACTCACAAATATAGCCTCCAGATACCAGATCCCATCCCAAATCAAAAAAACCATCCAAATCAATGTAATGAGTATTTTTGCATGACAGGGCTGTATGTAAAGCGGCAGAAATGCTGACTTTACTCTCATCAAAACAACCCCACATGATTTTAATGCCATTCTCTTCGGCTAGTGAAGCAATTTTTCTTGCTGCAAAAATACCGCCACATTTCATCAGTTTTATATTAAAAACCCCAAATGGTTTTGGAGAACGAGCAAGAGAGACGGCATGATCCAAGTTTTGAAGACTTTCATCAGCAACACAAATATTTCTGATTTCTTTTGGGAAATATAGCATTTCTTGATTTTGATCAGTTTCCATTGGCTGCTCAATTAATTCCAAGCCAAGATCCTGAGTTTCTTCATAAAATTTAATCAAATCTTTTTTTGAATAACCCCGATTGGCATCAACCCTTATTTTTATTTTTTCAGGTTTTAAAGCAAAAAGTTCTTTCATCCTTTCAATGTCTTCCTCAAGACAATCACCAATTTTGATTTTAAGAATTGAGAAGCCATTTTCAATATGCTTTTTTGCCATCTCCAAGGTTTTTTCTGTAGATGACACACCGATCGTTATCGAGGTATTAAAACTCTGATATTTATTACCCAATGCTTGTGTCAACGACTTTTTCTCACATTTTGCCCATAAGTCATGAATTGCAATATCCACAGCAGTCAAAGCCTCGGGTGTTGAGGATAACTCTGAGCCAATCCACTTGAATATTTCCTCACTAGGGGTGACTTCTTTGTCAATCAATGATGATGAGAATGTATTTAGCTTATTGAAGCAAGCCCTGGCAGCCTTCTCTGAGTCATCTCTAGTTGCACAGGAGCCTATTCCAGTATTACCATCATCATCTTCAATTCTGATAAAAGTATTTTTGATTGACTCATGAACATGTCCTGCAATTGCATAAGGTTCTTTGAGTTGCATATCATGAGTATTAACGCTAACTTTTTTAATTTTCATCAATTAGATTTTATAGGATTTGATTTAAATTAATACAAACAACATTATTGGTAAATTCATACAAAGGGATAATCAACTTAATTGATTGAATGACGACTATGGCAATGAATGGAGAAAAATCCATCCCCGCAGGATACGGCAACCTTTTCTGTATTGGATAGAGGATAGGAACGACAAGTTGTCTAATGAAGTCAGAAAAACTATTGTGTTGATTGCTTAGAATCCAGCTGAAAATTACATGAGCGATGATGGCAAAGAACAGAATGTTCAAAACAAAATGAATTAAGCTACCAACAGATAGGCCGATAAGTTGAAGAAGATTGGGAGCTACAATACATGAGAATTGCGTCATTACCCAAAGGGCGAAGAATTTTATCAAAAGACAAAGGGCAACAATGAGATAGATAAAGGTTTTGTTATTAATGCTCCCACGTAAGGGTTTCAGGATAGAATCAGTCATTAGAATGACCGATCGGTGAATCTGATTATTAACTGAGACCCAATAGGCAGAAAATACCCTCAGCAATAAAATAAGAATTACAAAATCTATAAGAGTGGTAAAAAGGAATTGGAGTAGATTATTCATCCGCTCTAATATTTAGTCTGTTAATCTTTTCCAAGATCAACTGATCTTTGCCTTGCTGCATCAATAGCTTCATCCCAGATATCGTCTAATTTTTTTTCTTCCAAGAAATCAAACGCAGCTTCTGTTGTTCCGCCAGGAGACATGACTTTCTTTTTTAGGGTTAATAGATCATCAGCACTGTTTAATGCCAGCTGACTCGAGCCAATGGCTGTTTGGATAGAAAGAGTTTCTGCTATTTCTTCTGGAATACCTGCCTTGATTGCAGCACTTTTTAAAATATGCATCATTTGAAAGAAGTAAGCAGGACCACTTCCAGATACTGCTGTCACGGCATGCATCCATTCCTCTTCTTGAATCCAGATGGTTTTTCCAACGGAATTAAATATATAGGTTGCCATAACAATATCTGATTCATTTAAATTTGATTGGATCAATGCGGATACTCCACGACCAACTAGACAGGGTGTATTAGGCATAACTCTGCATATCTTCTTATCCTCGCCAAATAAATTCTTCATAGTCTCCATTTCAATACCAGCAGCAACTGAAATAATCATAGGGCTATTCTCTGACCCTAAATCAAGGCCTTCTGCGACATTGGTAAATATTTGAGGTTTTACCGCCATAATCATTATTTCGACTTGCGATGCGATAGCCTGATTATCTGATTCAACATTTAATTGCTTATTAAGGATAGAAAGAACATCACGTCGAGACTCTGAAGGGTCTGAAACAAAAATTTTAGAGGCTTCATGACCATGCAGGATGAGGCCTCTAATGATTGCTTCAGCAACCATACCTCCTCCTATAAAGCCAATTTTCTTATTTTCATACATTGTTTTTATTATTAAGTTGATCGTTTACCAAATAATGCGGTACCTATTCTAATCATATTTGAACGATTTTGAATGGCTAAATCATAATCTTCTGACATTCCCATAGAAATGGTATCCAAGTTGAAACCTTGATGGTTGAGGTTGTCAAATGCCTCGGTTAGTTTTTTGAAGTATTTTGAACGCTCATTAACTCGAAGGTCTCCACTGGTCATTCCCATTAAACCTCTTAGCCTGATATTTTTAAGATCTTTGACTTTCTCTGCAAGAGCAGGGAGATCATCAAACACGACACTATCACGTGGATCATCGTTTTGAAGCTTGACTTGCAAACAAACATTCATAGGTTCTTCTCTATGTTGGCTGATTTTTTGAGCAATCTTAAAACGTGTAATGGTATGAACCCACTGAAAATATTGAGCGATTTGCTTGGTTTTATTCGATTGGATTGAACCAATAAAATGCCAGGTTAAAGAATGTTGGCAGGAATTGATTTTAGATACTGCCTCTTGAAGATAATTTTCTCCAAAATTTCTAAGACCACACTTATAGGCTTCATCTATCTCTTTGAGCGTTCTTGTTTTACTGACTGCAATAATTGTGGGCAAGGCTTCTGCTTCACCTTCTGATTGCGAGGATTTAATAACGGATAATAAATTTTTATAATTTTGCTCAATCTTACTCATTGGGGATAGATGGCTTTAGCATCAAAGACAGGGCCATCCACACAGACTCGTTTCATAGCTATCTGTTCATCTATACTAACCTTCACTGTACAACCGGCGCAGCCACCAATGGCACAGGCCATAAACTCTTCGAGAGATAATTGGCAATCCAATTTATGGTTTCTAGCTAATTTTGCTGCAGCTTCAAGCATCACTTCAGGGCCGCAGGCATAGAGGATAATTTTTTCTTTCTCTGAAGGATTGAGTTGGGATAACCAAGTATCCACAAGTTCTGTGACATAACCATTATAACAACCTTTAAAGTTTGCCAAGCTGGCTAGTCGACAAGGAATTTGCTTTTCTTCCATGTCTTTAATCGTTGCAAAATTTGATTGTTCCAACCCTTCAATATTTATCTCAGATTCAGTTGTTTCAAATGGGAACGGAATTTCAGAACCAAAAAAGGCATATGGCGTCATCTCAGGATTATTTTCTTTAAGATATTCTGCAAGGAATAACACTGGAGGAATCCCAACACCGCCACCAATGAACACAGGTGTTTGTTTGGATAAGTCGTGACTAAAACCGTTTCCTATTGGGCCCATCATTTTCACAGAATCACCGGCTGTCATTTTACTGAGAGCCTCCAAGCCAGGACCTATAATTTTATACATGAATTCAACCGTGTCATTGTTTGGGTTAGTTCTCAAATAGGACAAAGGTCTTCTTAGCAGTGTTTGTTCTCCACAATCAACAAAAGCAAACTCACCAGGCTTAGCCGTTTTAGAGGCTTTAGGAGCCTTTAATGTAATCACAAATTGGTTTTCTTCAAAGGCTTCTTGATGAATTACCTCTGAAGTTTCCTCAAAGATACTTGCCTTATGCATACTCACAATTAGTCCTTTCCTCTTTCTATGATGGATAGAATAGCCATTCTAGTGGCTATACCATTAGTGACTTGTTCCGTGATTACTGAATGTTCGCCGTCTGCAACTGTGTTTTCAATCTCAACCCCTCGATTCATTGGTCCAGGGTGCATTACAATCACATCTTTTTTACACAGTTTAAGTCGGTCAGAGGTTAATCCGTAGTCTTTAAAATATTTTGATTGATCCAGGAATTGAGTTTCATCATCCATTCGCTCTTTTTGTACTCTAAGTGTAACTACCACATCAGCATCTGATAGCGCTGATTCAATATTATCCGTATATTCAGCACCGTTAAATAATTTCATGTCCGGTTTATAGTCAATAGGTGAAACAATAACAATTTCTCCAGTACCCATAATGCTTAAACCTTCTGTCAATGACCGAGCAACACGAGAGTGAGATAGGTCTCCCAGGATGACAGTTTTTATATTTTTAAAATCTTTTTTATGTCGTCTGATGGTCAGAAGATCTAATAACCCTTGAGTAGGATGAGATATATTAGATTCACCTGCATTAATTAATCGTGAATTGTGATCAATGTTCTCTAGGATTTCATCAAATATTCCTGAATGCTTATTGCGGATTACAAAGTAATTAACTCCCATTGCCTCTAGGGATTTTAGCGTATCAACAAGGGTTTCACCTTTAGCTTTTGAAGAATGCTCATTATCAATATTAATAACATCGGCACCTAATTTTCTGGCGGCTATTTGAAAGGAGCTTCGAGTTCTGGTGCTGGGTTCAAAAAATACGTTTGCTAAGGTTTTATCTTGAAGAAGTTTTTCTGAACCGAGGGGTTGGTTATCATGATTTAAGAAGTGCTCTGCTGTGTCGAGAATCTCTGTGATTGTCTCTTGGTCTAAATTCTTTAAGTAGAGAAGATGCTTCAATTTATCTCCTCAAAATTCATCCACTCTTGAAGAATGATGCTCGCAGCCATGCTATCAATCTGTCCTTTCTTTAATTGTCGCTGAAGGATACCTTCTTGTCTTTGTTCTTTCAATTGATCTTTTGCGATTTTAGACGTGAGATGTTCGTTTACGAATTTAATAGAAATACCATACCTCTGTTTTATCCCAGATGAGAAAGCCTTAATGTTATCAATTAAATTCTTGTTACTATTAATGCGCTCTTCTGGCATTCCAAAAACAGCACAACTTGGCTTGAAGTCTTCAAAAATCATATCTATCTCAGACCAATCTGGTTTTCCATTATCCATGGATAAAGATGTTAATGGCGAAGCTGTCTTAGTGATAGATTGCCCTATAGCTACCCCTGTTTTCTTTAAACCATAATCAAAGGCAATATAGATTTTATGGTTCATCCTTAAAGCTTATTAAAAATGTTAGGCATGACCTATTTCTTCAGTGAGGTTTTGAGCATTAATTCCTAATGAGCCAATTGATTTTTCCCATCGATGTTGAAAAGGGGTGTTAAATAAAATTTCATCACTAAAGGGTATAGACAACCAAGAGTTTGTTCTGATTTCAGACTCTAGTTGCCCTGGCCCCCACCCAGAATAGCCAAGCACCAACAAGCAATTATCTGGGCCCATACCATTAGAGATTGACTCCAAAATATCTTTTGAGGTGGTAATGTTAATCCAATCATTAATTTGGGAGGTGTGTTTCCATGCCCCTTGATTATGGATTACGAAACCACGTTCTGTGCCTACAGGACCGCCTTGGAGTATCGGTGTGGACTCCAACTGCTCATCAGAAGCAATTTGTAGCTCTTCAAGTAGTTGATTAAGATTGCCTTCTATCGGTCGATTAATAATAAGGCCCAATGACCCGGATTCATTGTGTTCACATATAAGAGTGACTGTTTTAGAAAAGTTAGGATCGTTGAGACTTGGAGTGGCTATTAAGAATTGGCCAATGAGATTCTCCGAGAGCGTATCCCAACTCATTAGTTTTTCGACTCCAGAGTCTCAAAAAAGAAACTCGAAACGTCCTCGCCACTGTTGCGTTTGATTTCCCTCATTCCCGTTGGGCTTGTGATATTGATTTCAGTTAAATAATCACCAATCACATCGATTCCAGCAAAATAGATTCCATGCTCTAAAAGAGTTGGTCCAATGGCTTCACAGATTTTTTGATCTCTAGATGATAGTTCTTGAGTTTCTCCAGTGGCCCCCATCACAAGGTTTCCACGGTTATCTTGATCATTGGGTATTCTAGCTAGTGCCGTATTGCAGTGCTGTCCATAAACAATATGGATTCGTTTATCGCCGTGTTCAATTTCTGGAACATAGACCTGGGCCATAATTGTGGTCGTACCAAGATTGGTGATGGTTTCAAAGATTGAATGTGCATTTCGGTCATTTTTATCGACAACAAAAACTGATTTTCCACCCATGCCATCTAAGGGTTTAACGACAATTTTTTCTTCAGCATCTAAAAAAGCCTTAATTTCGTTCAATGAGGAGGTAACCAATGTTTTTGGTGTGAGAGATGGAAAGAGTGAGATCGATACTTTTTCATTAAAATTTCTCAATGCTGAGGGATGATTTATCACCTTGACCCCAGAGTTCTCTGCCAGATCTAATATATAAGTAGAGTAGATATATTCCATATTAAATGGAGGGTCTTTTCGCATAAGAATCACATCAAAATCAGATAATGAATATTCATTCTGATTTGAAAATTCGAACCATCTATCAGTGTTATCTTTAACCGAAAGTACCTTTCCTTTGGCTAAAGGACGACCATCAATAATTTTAAGATCCTCTTGCTGGAAATACGTTAGTTCATAATTTCTATCTTGTGCAGCAAGCAATAAATCAAGAGTTCCATCTTTTTCAGGAACAATCTTTTCAATAGGATCCATGACTACTGCTAACTTCATTTTTCTTCTCTCTGGATGTCTTTATATCTATTTTAAGCTAATTAGCAAGATCTCCATAGAGGTATTGGAGAATACTGATGGCCATAATTGGAGCGGTTTCAGTTCTTAATAATCTCGGCCCAGTTTTGATAATTTTATAGCCGCTATCTATAGCTGTCTCTTTTTCTATGTTTGAAAAACCGCCTTCTGGACCGACAACAAGGTTGTTTTTGAAATCTTTTTGGAACTGAAGCTGTCTTCTCCTGTGGTATCGAGAAAATATGATTGAGGACTTTTAAAATGATTGAGTAGTTGTTTGCTAAAAACTTCTGGCTCAATTATTTCAGGTAATCTAACACGACCAGATTGTTCTGCCGCGCTGATTATGATCTTTTTCCAATGCCTCATTTTATTTTCAATATTGGATTCATTTAACCTGACAACAGTGTTTTGGGTTGTCATCGGGATAATCTTATTTACCCCTAGCTCGGTTGCCTTTTGCATGACGAAGTCCATGCGCTGACTTCTTGAAATTGATTGCAACAAGGTGATGTCTAGAGGTGATTCTGATTGTATTGATTTTTTTGATAATAATTTAACATCGACTTGTCGCTTTGTTGCTTTAAGAATTTGAGCCTCCCATTCTGAGCCTGAGTTATCAAACAATATTAAATCTTGTCCATTTTTTAGCCTGAGAACTCGAGTTAAGTAGTGTGCACTTTCTCCTTTTAGGCTAAGTACATCTTTTTTCTCAGGGATTGAGTTATGAAAGAATCTTTGTTTACGCTTTTGCTTCATCTTTGTCTATTATTCAATTCTAAACTATCGTATAAATAGAATCTTATGAAACACAAAAATATTTTTGGACGTATTGCTTACACTTCGAAGAAGCCAGAACTGATGGATCAATCCAGAGGTTATGAGACCTTTCACATCACTAAACACGGAGATGGGAAGCTCACATTGAGAGCACACTGTGAAATAGAAGAGCCTGAACCAACAGTCATGCGCGATGTTATCTTGTCGACAGATCATAATAATAAACCTATAGATTGTTTTATTCGCTTAACTGTGGGTGATGAATTTATGGGTTCTGGTTGGTTTTGTTTTGATTTAGACGAAACAGGTGATGGCATTATCGAGTGTGAATCATATGGACCGTCGATAGATCGGATTTCACAAAAACAAAAAACCAATGGAAGATTCCATTCCTTCGGCACCCATCCTATCGTTGGCGATGGATTTAATTGCAAGTCGATTGATATTTCAAACGGTCCAGTATAGAGCAGATGCGATGTTTTATGCCTTCTCTAGACCATAGAGGGGCCACACCGCCTATGATTTCAGAATTAACCATAGGTTGCCAATATCATGGCAAAGAGGAGATAGCTGTTAAAGCTGGGACATTTCTTTGTCATCACTTTAGTTATATTGATGATGTAGGATTTAACCAAGGTATCAAACACCCCCTTATGACATTTGGTTAACTAAAGAAGACTTTATTGTTGTTCAAGCCAGAGTATCTGGTTATATGCAAACAAGTTATGAATTAGTTGAGCTGCATTACGATTGATTTTTATTACGCGACCATCCCTTCTTCGAACTATTTTTAGACTTCTTTGCCGGACATAAGTTTTATGGCCTTTTCAGTTCGCCCTCCGGTACCCCAAACATTGGCATTCTCAGGACCGGGATCCATTCTTTTGGGGTCCACTCATCTCCATCCGATACTTCAATCAACTCCGATGTAAACTCCAAGACAAAACTATCTGGACCTTCAAAATAACAAAAGCAGTTGTCTCCAGGGCCATGTCTTCCTGGACCCCATAAGGGTTCATGACCAGCATTGGCCATCACTCCAATTCGCCTCATCATTGCGTCTAAGTCCTCAACATGGAAGGCAACATGATTTAGTGAGGAGTTGTCGCTTTTCTCGACACCCAAAACATGGTGTTGTTGGTTACAGCGCAAGAAAAAAAATAGATCGTTCTTATACCAATCCGCCAGTTTTAGCCCAAGACAGTTGATATAAAAGTCTTTGAGGGCAACATTATCAGGCGAATTTAAAACAAGGTGGCTTAATCGCTGGGGTGCAAAAGGGTCTTTTTCTTTATTTTTATTAGTTTTGGTGGTTGCACTTAGTTCAATTTTTGTACCGTCCAAGTCCAGTAAGTGAAATCCATAGTATCCGCCTGGTATGGCCAACTTATGTGGTTTATCCAGTAATTTTTGACCGCTGGCCTTTAACTCAGCAAAAGAGTTGTCCACTTCTTGAGGAGATTCCAAGGCAAACCGGATTGTTTCAATACCATGTTGATTGTCAGGCACCAGCCCTAAAATAAATCCCTCGTCTCCTGTCGCCTCAAAAAAGACATTGTTACCTTGTTTGGAGTCAATTTTTTTTAGACCCCATAGAGTTTCATAAAATTCTACAGCCTCTTCAATTTTGGTGCTTTTTAGAATCAGTCCGCGTAAATTGGTTATGTTTATCATGCTCTTACTAGTGTATGACCTGAACGTTGATTATGGTAAAGACTTGGGTTAGTGTACAGTCGAGAATTGTCTATGTAAACTTGCGGAGATACTCTGTTTGCTGGATAGTTATATTAACTTCTATTGAGAAAAAACAATGTTTCGACTTTTGACCTATCGAGACAAACAAGGGGATAATCGGCCTGGGATTCTGGTCGATCAGTCGATCTATGATATTGGCGAAGAGTTTATATCTGTTCTTGAGATACTCAATAACTGGGCAACAACCGAGCCCAAGCTCATGGAAATAGGCCAGCGGTTAGCACAGCACCCCAATGCTACAGGCACCCCTATTAATGAAGTTACATTGGCTCCACCAATCTTATTTCCTGGTGCACTCTATTGTGCCGGCGCCAACTATGCCGACCATGTGCTTGAGATGTCAGGCAAACCTCCACCTCCTGAAAACACTAAACCTTATTTTTTTATCAAATCTACACGCGGGACTATTATTGGTGCCAATGAGACAATACATCTTCCTAAATACTCCAATCAAGTGGACTGGGAAGCTGAGATTGGCATCGTTATCGGGCAAGAAGCACGCAACGTCAGTGAAGTTGATGCAATGGATTTTGTCGCTGGTTTTACTATTGTCAATGATTTGTCTGCTAGAGATTATACAAAACGATATGATGTGCCTTTCTTATTCGACTGGATTGGACAAAAGTGCTTTGATACTGGTTGCCCCATGGGTCCTTGGATTACACCGAAGTCAGCTATAGATGATCCACATAACTTAGGGATTAAGCTGATGGTTAATAACGAAGTGAAGCAAAACTCTTCAAGCAAAGAGATGATTTTTAAATGCGAACATCAAATTGCTTATCTCAGTCAACACGTCACATTGTATCCAGGTGATGTAATTGCCACCGGAACACCTGCGGGTTGCGGTATGCCACAGAAGGATTTTTTAAAACCTGGAGATATTGTAACAATTGAAATAGATGGTTTAGGCGTTCTTTCCAACCCTGTTCATAGTAGTTAACCAACTGAGAAATTGGATTTTGCTGCTTGAGTCTACAAGCCTAGTATTGATTCGGCATTTCTATGAAAGAATTTTTCAAGCATATCATCGCTGTAACCCATTTGGTCCCATTCTGACAAGATTCTTTTATAGGGAATGCTGGGATAGTCGCTACCAAACATAACTTTGTCCTTTAGGCGACTACGAATGTCTTTTTTTAAACTGTCCGGTAAGTATTTTGGAGACCATCCAGACATTTCCCAAAAAACATTACCTTTATGCAGGGCAACAGCTGTTGTTTCATCAATCCAGGGATAACCTGGATGCGACATAATTATTGTAAGGTCTGGAAAATCAGCAGCAAGGGCATCTATAGATGCAGGATGAGCATTTCTAGTTTTAGCACCAAGCCCGCCTGGAGTGCCTGCGCCCATTCCCGTCATGCCCACATCAATCATAACTGGTGCTTTTAGTTGTGTAATCTCATCCCACAAAGGATAAAAGCTTTTATCATCAACGCGAATATGTTGCATTATTGGATGAAAATGAAAACCAATCATATTGAGGTCATTGATGGCATGCTTTGCTTCCTCAATGGCAGCTTCACCAAGAGCAGGCTCAATAGCTGCCCATGCCTGAATTATGGTGTCATGCCTATCTCGCATCCCAGCAACATAGTTGTTGTCGCAAGGAGGGGTTTTGATTGTGGTAGTCAAATCAAGTGCAACCAACATCGCTTCTATACCAAATTCCTTAAATTCAGCAACAACCTCTTCTTCAGTTTTTGCTTGCCAAGCTCTTCCCCAATATTTTTCTAATGCCTCTACATAAGGGCCTTGGCAATCAATCCATTTTTGGGTATTTGGGTAGCAATGCAGGTCAATGATTCTCATTTTTTAAGCCATTCAATCTATTAGTATTTATTGTCATTGATTTGATAGTGTATGGCAAGAGCAGCGATTTTACTTTGATGAATACCCGATGTAAACTTTTAGGTCTTCTTTGTAGGACATAAAAATAACTATATAAATTAGCATAAATGGGCAATACAAAACGAGTCGCTTTGGTTACAGGTTCAGCTAGTGGGATAGGCTCGGCTGTTGCAATCAAACTATCAAGTGAGGGTTTTAATACCATAGTGAACTACAGTCAAAGCGCTGACTCTGCAAGCAATACTGCTGAGAAATGTAATGCAGCTGGATCAGACACTCTCTTGGTTCAATGCGATGTCTCTAATGAAACTAGTGTTATAAGTATGTTAAGTGACATTGAAAAAAAATATGGCAGGCTGGATGTAGTTGTTAATAATGCGGGCACCTCAATTAGCACGCTTGCAAAAGACTTTGACAAAGTTAGTGAAGAAGAGTTTGATCGAGTGCTTGCTGTCAATGTGAAGGGTATGTTTTTGGTTGCGAAACACTCTAAGGGATTACTTAGCAAAGGTATTGATCCTTGCATTATAAACACTGCCTCTATTGTTGGCCTTCGGCCGGGTCCCCAGCCTTTGCCGTATTCTGCCTCAAAGGCAGCTGTCATTTCTATGACACAATCACTAAGTTTTGCATTAGGCCCAAAAGTTCGCGTCAACGCTGTGGCTCCTGGATGGATGGAAGGTGAATGGATGGAGCGCATGTTGGGGGAAAACTATGAGAAGCTCATGGAGCGCAGGTCAAAAATGACGCCTCTAAAGCGTTGTGCCACCTCTGAAGATGTCGCCGAGGTAGTTTATGCACTAATTGAGCATATGCATTTTGTCACGGGAGAGACTGTCATCATTGATGGTGGTTTTGCCAATACCACTTGAGAAATAAAGAGGTATAGAGGTGTTAGAAGGGTTCACTCCATTTCCAGAGGAATTTGTTCAAAGGTATCGTGAAAAAGGCTATTGGCAAGACTCAACTTTGGCCAATACATTTAGTGAAGTTTGCAGAAAGTATGCCAATAGGGTCGCTGTTTGTGATGCTAAAACTGAGATTACATATTCCGAGCTAGATGAAACAGCTACCAATTTGTCGCTAAATTTCCTTGATATAGGTTTGCGAAGTGGTGATCACGTTGTTTTGCAGCTTGGAAATGTTTTAGAGTTTGTATACACCTACTTTGCTTTCCTAAAAATTGGTGTAAGGCCAATCCTCGCTCTTCATACACATCGATATCGTGAACTCAAACAATTTGTAGAAATTTCAAAAGCAGTTGGAATCTGTACAGCTGATAAGTCAAAAGACTGTGACTTTTCAGATATCGTGAATCGGATAGAGCTTGAGTGCCCATCGCTAAAAACAAAAATCATGTTAGGTGAGGTTGCCGATGGTTTCCATTCTCTCTCCAGCTTGATAACAAAAGAAGCTATTAGAAACCCATCAGAAATTGAACAAATCCAAAAAACAATTGATCCTTGTGAGCCAGCATTATTTTTACTCTCTGGAGGAACTACTGGAATTCCAAAGCTTATCCCAAGAACTCATAATGACTATGTTTGTAATTCCAAGCTGGCAGCAAAACATACTGAAATTGACTCAAGTTCAGTTTTGCTAGCAGTATTACCAATTGCACATAATTTACCTTTGGCCTGCCCAGGCATGCAAGGCTTTATGCTGACTGGAGCAAAAATAGTCCTCCACAACAGTACGCGTGCCACAGAGGTATTTAGTCTCATTGAAAAATACAAGGTTACGCATATTCATATTGTCCCTGCGCTTCTCATTATTTGGATGCATGATCCACTGGTAAAGGAGCATAACCTAAGTTCAATACAAGTCATTCAATCTGGTGGACAGAGACTCCAACCAGAAACCCGGATACTTACTGAAAAACTTTTGGTTAATTGTACTGTTCAGGAAAACTTTGGGATGGCAGAAGGAATGCTTATGTATGTCCGCCTTAATGATCCTATAGATGTCCGTCGGGAAACAGTAGGTCGAGCAATGTGTGAAGACGATGAGATTATGCTTTTGGATGAAAACGACCTTCCGGTGAAGCCTGGCGAAGTCGGTGAATTTTGTGCGCGTGGTCCTTACACACTTCGTGGTTATTTCAACGCCCCGGAGCATAACGTACGAGCTTTTACCAAGGATGGTTTTTATCGCTCTGGAGACCTAATGCGACAACACAAATCAGGTAACTATATTGTCGAAGGTAGAAAAAAAGACCTTATCAATAGAGGAGGAGAAAAAATATCTGCTGAAGAAGTAGAAAACCTAATTTTAAGCATCCCTAAGATTAAAAATGTTGCTTGCGTTGCTATGCCGGATCCTATTTTGGGTGAAAAAATGTGTGCCTTTGTTATTGTCAAAGACAATGAAAAATTAACACTTGATGAGCTAAACAAAATGTTGCTACAAAATGAAATTGCAAAATTTAAACTTCCTGAGAGGCTTGAAATCGTGGACAAGTTTCCTTTGTCAACTTTTGGCAAGGTCTCCAAAAAAGATCTTGTTGCCATAGTGACTAAAAAACTGCAGCAAAACGACGAAAGAGGAGCATGAAAAAAATCATTGGATCGATAGGCCTTGGCAACATTGGTGAGCCAATGGCGATCAATCTTATTCAGTCAGGTTATAGTGTGATTGGCTTTGATGTTATAGAAAAACCTGAGTTTGTTTCGGCAGGTGGGCTTCAGGTCAAAACAGTTGAGGAAATATGCAAGCAGACAGATTTGATTGTACAAAGCCTTCCAAATGTTCAGGCTTTGGAAACAACTGTTGATGCACTCATAGAGTTTGGACATAGTGGTCAAATTATTATTGAGCTCAGCAGTTACCCACTAAAAAATAAAAAACTCCAAGCATCTCGATTAGCAGAACATGGCATAACCATGCTTGATTGTGAAATTAGCGGTTTACCATTTATGGTTGAGAATCGTTCAGCAACTATTTTTCAATCAGGTCATCAGCCCACTATTGAGTCTATCCAGGTAGTTTTTGAAGCAATGACAAACAAGCGTGTTAACTTGGGCGAATTTGGTGCAGCCACTAAAATGAAGTTACTCGCCAATATGATGGTTGCTATTCACAATTCTGTTGCAGGAGAGGTCCTCAATCTTGCTCAAAAAGCAGATATTGATCTTGATGAAGCGATTAAGGCTCTATCAAAAAGCGCCGCAGGGTCTGTAACATTTTCCAATAAAGCACCCATAATGATCACGCGCGAGTTTGAGTCTGGTGCTGGTCCTTTTAGGCATATGTTTAATTATTTGCATCGTGTTTCTGAGCTTGCAAAAGACGTCGGAGCCTCAACCCCGTTATTGGATACAATACATCAATACTATGAAAAAGCTGAAGCTGAAGGACGTGCAGACCAAGATATAGCCGCTATAATTGAAATTCTTGAAGAGGAATCAAGCGTCAAAAAAAACAAATAACACATAGCCCTGCAACGGAGAAGAAAATGTCTGAAAAATCAGCTGAAGTAGAAGCCATAAAAAGCAAGATGCTAAAAAAATCCTATTATTTAATGTTCCGAAATGTTGTTGATGGCAGTCGTGTGCCTGACTTGATGTTGGATCATTATCAATGGTTGATCAACCTAGAAAAACAAGGCAAAGTTTTTGCTTCTGGTCCAATGTTCGATAAGGAGGGAGAAAAGTCTGCTGGAATCACTGTTTTTAGCACGGAAACATGGGAGGAGGCAGAAGCTTTAGCAGCTGATGATCCATTTTGTGCTTCAGGTGCCATGGAATTTTCACTTAAGCGCTGGCAAATCAATGAGGGTAGAATTAATATTGCCGTAGATTTTTCAGACAGTACCTTCTCGATCGCTTAGATTAACTAAATGGGCCTGTTGGCTGCTATTAGGCTTCTGGTTTATCTGGATGAGATAATTTTATATAGATAGCAAATAACAAAACACCGGCGTTAATGATCCCCATAAAAAGGAAGGGTCCTGTATACGTCCAGTTGTCAAAAAGATATCCTCCAACACCAGATGCCAAGAGCATTCCTGTAGCTCCAGCAGCAGTAAAAGTTCCTATCACAGAACCCCTCGTTTTTGGAGGAGCGTTCTGTCCAATCAGAGCTATTGATGACATGATACAAGCCCCTTCACCCAACCCAAGTATTATAGCGGCAGCAAATATCGTGTCGCCTAAAGGGTCTGAGATTGTTCCCATAAAAGTGTAGCCAACAGCAGACATGGAAAAAGCAATGATTATCCCAGTAATTCTATCTACTCGATCTAAAATGCTCCCCATAATTGGAGCACTTAACAAAACAGTGAGCGTAATTAGAGGCACTATCATGCGTCCTCGACTATAGCCTTCCTGAATATCAAGCCCTAAGTCTGCTGTATGACGCACGAACCAAAGAAATGTAAATGCTCCAACAACAACCATATCGCCACGTGCAGCCATACTCGCAAAATAAGCCAGAGTTATTTTTGGGTTAAATTTTGCTTCACGGAAGCCTTCCGCAAGCAATTCAAGAAGCGGTTTTTTCTTGGTTGTCTCCCTGTGAATCGTAGCAGGTTTCAACCCAAATGCAGCAATCATTGTTCCACAAACTGCGATCAATACAGCGATAATAAAAACAGCAGCTACAGAGTCTACCGAGCTAAACCCTTGGCTTTGTAAAATGCCAGGGACCTGTGTTAAACCAAGTGAGGCAGTAATTGCACCAATACTTTGCATGAAATTTAATCCTCCCATCCATTTGCCACGAGATCTTTCCTGAGAGTAATCTCCTGTAAAGACCAACAAGACTGTAGATGCAAAGGCAATGCCGACACCAAAAATAGCTCGAGCTACATACAATAAAGATGCGCTCTCAGCCATTGGATATAGTGCATAGGCCAATCCAATAAGCAGTGTGCCCCCACAAAAAATCGGTCGTCTACCATATTTATCAGCAAGCGCTCCCTGCAATTCCTGTCATAGCGATTACTATGAGTTCCTGCATGACGGTAAGATTACCCACTAACAACCCCTGTTCTGGTCCAGGTATCTTCAGCTGAACTTCAAAAACATAGGGTTGCATATAATGCACCAATGAGAAAATAACGTTGTTAATCATGGCCACAGCAAAAAAGCTGATTGCATTTATTGGGCCAATGCCTGGCATCAACCAAAGAGGACCGAGCTTTTGAGTGTTATTTGTAGAACTTGAGTTAGAGGCTTGGTTAATCATTTTTTATATAAATTATTGTTTTTGAGTATACCAAAATCATGTAAGGTAAGACTCAATAAACACTTGAGGATAAGCAAACTATGAAAGCAATTGTAGTAAATGAATTTGGCCCGCCTGATGTTATGAAATATAAGGAGATTGAAACTCCAGAGCCAGGCGAGGGAGAAGTTTTAGTTCGAGTAGGTGCTGTATCTGTTAACAGAGGATTTGATGTTAATGCTCGGGCGGGAAACTCTGTGCATGGCCACACTCTACCCTTGATCATGGGCGTTGATCCATCTGGCGAAATTGTTGCAGTGGGCTCTGGGGTTAACCAAAATCGCATAAATGAGCATGTCAATATAAGGGGTATGGCTCGGTGTGGTTCTTGCGATAACTGCAAGCAAGGTGGTCGTTGTAGTATGAGTCGGCCGATTGGTATCAAGGCTCCAGGTGGTTATGCGGAATATATTGTGGTGCCAGATTTCCAGGCTCGAAAGATTCCCAGCAGCATTCCTTTTGCTGACGCAACTGTTATCTGTAGGCACGCTTCAGCCGCATTCTCGGAAATTTATACCTCACAAATAAAAGAAGGTGAATGGGCACTGGTGATGGGTGCTGCAGGTGCCTTAGCCAGTTTTGTTGTTCAGTTTGCTAAACTTAAAGGCGCTCATGTAATTGCCGCAGCAGGCGGAGAGGACCGTCTTGAGGTTGCTAAAGATCTTGGCGCTGATTACACCATAAATTATCGCACTCAGGATTTAGAAGAAGAAGTTAGAGCAATTACGAAAAAACGAGGAGTGGATGTAGTTTTTGAGAATATTGGAGACCCAGACCTTTGGCCAGGGGCTTGGGATAGTCTTACAAGAAATGGAAGGCTTGTCACCGTTGGATTTCATGGCGGAGGAATTGTTCCTTTGGATCTTAAAAAACTACATATGCGACAACTGAGAGTGCTTTCATCGGCTATGGATGCTGGTTCTGAGGATGTCCAGGGTGATTGCCTCAAACTTGCTATTGAAGGTAAAATTCGACCAGTTATAGGCAAAAAATTACCACTAAAGGATGCGGCAGAAGGCCATCGTTTGGTTGAAAATAAAGCTGTTATTGGCAAGGTAATCCTAGAACCATAGTGAATTTTTTAACCCTCTAAAAAAAACTTAAAAATACATACTTTTTTTATTTCTTGCCTAAACCATCATATACTCTTTATTGATATATTCTTTTAGGGGGGAATGCATATCATGAAAAATATTGTTACTAAATCTTGTTTGTTAGGGATATTTCTTATCACAACAAATCCATGGAATGTTACACATGCACAAGAAACTACAACTACACTTGAAGAAATTATTGTCACCGCACAAAAACGTCAAGAAAACCTGCAGACACTTGGAATATCTGTCAGCGCGTTTGACCAAGATACTTTAAATGCTCTGGGAACCAGAGACATAGTTGAGTTATCAAAGTTTGTACCAAACTTACAAATTGGCACTGAGTCTTCGGACCTCAAGGCTATGATTCGCGGCGTAGGTAGCGATAATCTGGAAGCATTTGGCGACCCTGGTGTTGCGATTCATATAGACGGTGTTTATCAAGCTAGACCAAGTGGCGGTAACTCTCTCTATTACGATATGGAACGCGTGGAAGTTCTTCGAGGACCTCAAGGCACTCTTTATGGGCGGAATGCAAATGGAGGGGCAATAAATTTTATTTCAAAAAAACCTTCCGATGAGTTTGAGGCTAGTATGGATTACGGCAAGGGTGACAATAACTGGCAACGCTTTCGAGGAATGGTCAATCTTCCCATGGGAGACAAAGCGAGCTTTCGTTATGCCGGCACAGGATTATTTGGTTTTCCCATAACGAAACTCAGAACGGTTACCAAAAAAACCTTATTGAGGGCGGCACTGAAGGTAATGATAAGGACGATGCGACTTCGAAGCTCCAGCTTCTTTGGGAGCCAACAGAAAAAATAAGCCTATTATTTGCTGGTGGTGAAACAAGCAAAGAAGGTGTTGGACCGATTCGAAAACGAACAAGCGCGCCTGGAGCAAGCACATTAAGCCCTAATGGAACTCCTGCTAATTGCGACGACTGCGGCTTCATAGCTTCAGGAGGACTAAGGTCTGTTTTTAAGGACACTGAAGAGTCTTTTAATTTATTGACCCAATCTTTTAGCATTACATTAGACTATGATTTAGGTTTTGCGACATTAACGGCTATTGCCGCTGATCAGTCCACAGATATGTCATTAGTTCAGGATTCCGATCAGAGCCCTAAGCCGAAAGGTGTCCCTGGCGGTGAAACAAGCTCAGCAGTTGTAACACAAAGGTCTGACCAAGAAACATTTGAGATGCGTCTTACTTCTAATGATGATGGCCCTGTGGAATGGCTTCTTGGACTCTATTACCTTGATGAGAACGCCTTTCAAAACACTTTAATTAACCGTGATCCAAAACCATTTGGCGCGGCAAAAACCATTAATGTTTTACATGATGTTAACGCCGATTCTTCTGCTTTTTTTGGTCAGTTTTCTATGCAGCCAAACGAGACTCTTAAGTTAACAGCAGGGTTTCGTTCCACAGACGATGAGAAAGATGCCGTAGGCGGCACTAAAGTTCAAATCCGCCCACCTGCCCCAGGTTGTAATGACAGCTGGCCATATTGTTACGTAAATGTTGGGTCCCAGAGTTATTCGCCAGAAGACAGTTGGTCTTCAAACACATACAAGTTTGGTATTGATAAGTATATTGACGACGACCGTATGGTTTACGCAACTATGTCAACAGGATTCAAAGCTGGTGGTTTTAACTTTGGTGTATCGAGTGCCGAAAGTTATGATCCTGAAGAAGTTACCGCGTTTGAATTTGGCAGCAAGAATCGTTTCAATGACGGCAGAATGCAATTGAATGCATCGGTTTTCTATTATGATTACACCGACCTACAAGTTTTCCAGGTGGTCGATCAAACTATTGTTGTCAGAAATGCGGCTGAGGCTGATATTACTGGGGCAGAATTGGAGTTTGTTGCTGCGATTAGTGACAACTTGAGGGTTGATGCAAGCCTCGGATTGTTGGACACAGAATATAAAAAATTTATTTTGCCCAGCAATTTATTCCAAGATGATGCCGGTGAACCGACAAACATAGATGTATCAGGTAACCAGCTTATTAATGCTCCTAAGTGGTCAGGCCATATTGGAGCGGAACGTGATTATATTAATAACCTTGGTAGGTTTACCTTGAGAGGACAGCTCTATATATCTGATGACATCTATCTTAGGGCGCTTAACCTTAAACCATATGATCATCAGGATGGTTATACAACTTTGGATGTAAAAGTTATGTGGGAATCAACAGACAGTCATTGGTTTGGTGAGGCATTTATCTCTAATCTTACTAATGAGGATGTAATCACAAACCAAGAGGTTACAGATTCTGGTATTTACTTCGCAAACTTAAATCGACCTAGAAGTTGGGGGGTTGTTCTAGGCTACCGTTTTTAAGACATAAATCAGGAGCTCAATCATGGCCCCAAGCCAAGAAAGGGTAGAGAGAACTGAAATAGATGCGCTGGAAATACAAACCGCATCCATTCCGGTAAATTCTGAAGGCAAATCAACTCCAATCAGTAAAGAACAACTTTCGTTGGCCCTTAGGGTTTGGGGTAAAGGTGATAAACGCTTTATCCCATCTTTTGTGGATTCAAAGATCATTAAAGAAAGCAATAATGAAATTATTAAAGAAATTCTACACTACGGAAAAAGCAGCTTAGTAGATGGTTCGCCGAACTTACAACGAACAACGTTTCGTGGTGATAACCTAATGATTACCGAATATCTGGCTGGGCCATGGTTTATGGCAATAGCAGGAATAGAAGAAAAAGAAGATGGCGAACTCTGTTTTTTACTAACGACTCTCAGGCACAAACAACACCCCGATTATATATCTCCCTCAGACGCTGCAAAAACAGCTGGGGCTGAAAAACCTCCTCCCACAACTAAACAAAATGCCAAGCGTGTCCTTGGCATTATAAGAGAACTGGTTAAGAAAGGTGAGCTTTAAGCAAAGGCTGTAAAATGAAAAGGAAGATTCTGGTAATTATAAAAAATAAATGGTTTCTTGGGTTTTTGTTAATAATTACCACGCTAGGAATATTTGGCTCACAAGAAATTATCTACATGACTCGCCAATATATGGCAGGCGATACACCATGGAACTCTACCCCAAAAGGCAATTAAATGGAAGGGTAGTTTTTTCAGAGCACTATAGCATGCATCCTGGTCACTATACCTTTACCCAGAAACTTGGAATTGCAACCAAAGTGGATGTCAAGAAAATGTTTGGGAAGACCCCTGCAGAAAGAAAGAAAGAATTTGCAGAATACTCTACTATTCGAACACAATCACCAGTGGGCTTCTTGGCACCCGATTTTGAGTTAGAAACTACAACCGGCGAAACAGTCCGGCTCTCTGACAAAAGAGGTCAGATAGCCGTGTTTATGTTTGTAGCAATGACTTGCCCTCCAGCACGCACACAAGTTGATTTATGGAAGAGGCTACATGAAAAATACGATGCGAAAGATGTGCAAATTTTCTTTATTTATTCTAGAGAACGACACGCAGGAGAACGAGGCTATCGGGAACTTAAGGAAACAACATCAACATCTGAAAGAATGACTCATGCTAGAATGTTGTCAGAGATTACGGCCGTACCTGTTGCCGTAGATCCCATTGATGAACGAACCCTTAAAGATTATGGGATGGTTCCAAACGCAGCTTTTATAATTGATAGAGAGGGCTTTGTAGTTTTCAAGTCACAGTGGGCTGATATACGAAAAATAGATCAGGTACTACAACAATTATTGGTTTCTGAGGAGTTGAATAAAACAAATCAAGGTTAATCCTAGTTAACTCCATTGAGCCTATTTTTTTTAATACTCTTAAATACTTCTTCAATGACCCCTAGTTGATCCTGATTAGCTTGGAATCTTATAGCAATTCCTCCTTCATTTTCCCATGCTTTAATATTATGAGGCCTATCATCAATTAAGATATTACTTTTATTTTGGTATAGCGCATATTTTCCTTTATCCCTATCAATAAAAATATCTGATGGACCTGGATTTAGATTATTTTGGATCCAAACTTTCTTCCAGTAGGCACAATTTTCTTCATCTCCTTCTAGAGGTGATGAAAGAATAGAATAGCTACCAGAAAACCCTGTTACCATTGAAATCAATTCATCGCAACACCATGTTTTTGGGATGGTACCAAAAAAATCACTGCCTATAATGGCGTCCATTGTTTGCATTAGTTCAGAAGGTCCTAGATCCTTCCAATGTTTAACTTTAGCAAAATTAGAGAATGCACCAAAAAAGTCGGCAAGAACACCGTCCATATCAAGGAAAACAATAGGATCATTATTCACGAAGACTATATGCTTAAAATTTTCATTCCAAAAAATCTTGAAAGGGCGATGACTGGTCGCCATTGCCATGGAAGAATATAGGTCTTTTTACCAGATTGAATTGCATTCACCATTTTTTTAGCTGCGATATTAGCTTCCATAAGGAATGGCATCTTAAATTCATTAACATCAGTCATTTCGCTTTTGATATATCCAGGACATATTGTCGTGACCTTTACATTATGTTTTTTGAGTGTTGTCCTCCATGTATCTCCCAATCTTCTAACTGCAACTTTAGAGGCCGCATATCCTCCAAAGTAGGCAGGCGCAGTAAAGCTTGCAATTGAAGACATGATGACAATATTACCGTCTTTTTGAGATTTCATCGTCGGCACAAAGGGAACAATGGAGTTTGTTACACCGATGATATTAATGTTTAAATTTTGATTAATTTTTGTAGGATCCCCTGAAGAAAGGTTGTCTGAGGCAGCGACTCCTGCGTTAGCGATAACAATATCAATACCTTCTTTGTCAAAGGCAACAAAATCTTTTGCAACAGACATGGATTCCTTTGTATCTGACACATCGAGTGAATAGTTTTTTACATTCTTAGCGCCTAATTCCATACATTTGGCTTTGACCGTCTCAAGTTTTTCTGATCGTCTTGCAGCGAGACCAAGGATTGCCCCCTGGCTAGCATATTCATAGGCAATTGCCTCACCAATCCCACTGCTGGAACCCGTGATAAATATTTTTTGATTCGATTTCATAATTCTGTTCCTTATTATTTAGGTCATACAATTTATCTTAATTACTTCACTCTTGCATTAATTTGATGGTTTCCTCAATCAACCAAATCCTGTCTTGGCCCCAAACTGTAAGCAGCTGTTCCTCATCAGCATTTAACAGCGTCATTGTAGGAACTCCCCATTTGCCCAAAGCGAATAGGTTTTCTCTGTTAGTGTCAGTTTCAGATCTCCATTCATCAGTATCCAGGACAGTCTTTGCTACTTCCCAATCTAATCCTGCGCCTTTAATGATGGCTTTTAATGAGCTATCCATATACCCATGTCTTCCCTCAGCCCAAACAGATTTAGCAAAGGCATGTAAGTATTCCTCTTCCTTATGATTATCTTTGGCATATTCAAACATGGAATAGCATCGCTCCACGGCTTTTCCTACAGGGTCAATGATATTTCCAAAAGGGGTATTATCTTCTTCAGCTATCCGTTTGCAGTCTTTGATAATATAAATACCTTTTTCAGGGTTAATTTGCATACCTCTCATTACCATCGGTAGGATGATTTTATATCTAAGTTCAACATTATATTTTTCTCTAAGCGTGGCCAGAGGTTTCATCGCAAGATAGCTATAGGGACTTCTTGCAGACCAAAAAATATCAATATATAGCTTTGATTTTGAATTGTCTTCTATGTTTGGTGATTCCTCTCTATTCACTAACCAACCTTGATTGGTTTTTTTGGCTCCCAAGCTATGAAGACGTTTTTCAAGGTATGGCAGGCGATCAATAGCCCAATAGCATTCCCCCTCGTAAGCGAAAACACCTCCAAAATAATGACCCATTTTCTTCCTAGTGGCATCATTCTTTTCTAATATCTCTGACAATGTATCTTCACTCATGAGACTGTCTTTGGCATTTATATTTTTTAGAGCATCTAAATTTTTAGACCAAATAAATTCACCCACTTTTACAGCATTGTTTGCGAAATGTTCTGTTGGTGAGTTGATTAAAATAGATTGAGCTAATCTTATAGTCTCATTATCAATTTCGTTCGTCAGGGGTTTAAAATCAAGATTAAAATAAGGGGCGATCATTGCTGCGTCTTCAACACTATGTTGATGATACATTTGAGGCTCAGGAGTTGATGATTCAGGGGGCTGCCCAACCACGAGAGGCACAAGATTAATATCATACTCATCGTTTAAGGGTTTGAGCAGTTGTGCACACAAATGACTATAAGGGTCATTGACTTGGTGAAAATAATAAACCGTGTGAGGTCGCTGTTCTTTTTGACGTTTTTGCTCTCTCTTTAATCGGATCTTTTTTTGGTTGGATGGATTGAGCATATAGCTGATATATCGATTCCGAAGTTCAAGCTGTAACCACTTAAAAATATTCATCTAATTTATGCTAGTGCTGGAAGGACTTTTTCTCCTATCATTTTCAGACCTGCCATCGGGTCATCAAATAAACGTATTGATAAATCTGTCATTCCAGCTTTTTTAAATTCATGAAATCTTTCAAGCTCTCTATCAATATCATTTAAATCTCCTGCTGAACTTAGGTCGGCAATCAATTTTGATACCAACTCTTCTGGAACATTTTCTATAACACCTGATCGACTAATGTAGGCTTTTGCAAATTCATTCTCGGGACCTGCATTGTAGTTATCGATAACGATTTGTGCTTCATCTTCATTTAAAAAGTGATGCAGCGAGAAAGGCGGCAACAAAGACCCACGAAAAATCAATTCTCTTCGCGCTTCCTTAAATGATGCTTCTCTGTCTTCCTTGATATGCCAGGCCCAGAAATTTCCAATTCTAAAGTCCTCAATTTCATTCTCTCGTTTTGACAGACCTGTTTTAATATCTTTCATGGCTTCTTCAAGCATTGGTAGAGCGACATCACTCATTTGAAGACCATCTGCATACTGACCACCAAGTCTAAGCATTTGT
This sequence comes from Woeseia sp., assembly GCA_019653755.1. Classification (GTDB taxonomy): domain Bacteria; phylum Pseudomonadota; class Gammaproteobacteria; order Steroidobacterales; family UBA11654; genus CACPJA01. The sequence continues at coordinate 47,379 of BPCL01000008.1, forward strand.
GGTTCAGTGGAGCAGGTGTATATTTTTGGACGATCAGACTGCGCCCAAGTGAATCCTTGCATATAGGGTCTGGTGATTTTGAAAATATCACCTTCAAATTTTAAATTAAATTTTTTTTCAGAAGCACTTGTTAAGATTTCAACCGCTTCTTTAACAGCTCTGATGATCCGGAACGGTTGGAGACCAGGGCAGCTATCTTTTACGCATGAAAACTTCATTGCTCCGAGTGTTCCACCTCCTGCGCCGACTGCGATAATTGCTCTTCCATTAGAAAGTTCATTTAGGGTGAGAAGTGCATTAGCCATTTTTAGTGGATGCATTTCAAAGGGACTTACTGCTAGAGGCCCAAGAAGAATATTTTTCGTTTGTTGTGCAGCAGGTATTAAGCTCATAAAGGCATCCCATTGCTGATGATAGTTTGAAGCCCAGAGTGCCCTTACTCCATATTCTTCTGCTTTCACTGCCAGTTCAGCAAGTTCATTCGGATGCAAGTCTGGTTCCAGTATAATTTCTATATCCATAATTTATTTTTCCTGGCGTTGGTGGTCCCAGACAGCTTCATTTTCATTTTCATCTCTCGCTAACTTTCTAGCAACAACAAAAAAAGCATCAGATAAGCGGTTGAGATATTTCAAAGAGTTTGGATTAACTTCTTTTTCTAAAGCTAGTTTTACTAGCTCTCTTTCAGCTCTTCTGCAGATTGCTCTAGCTAGATGAGTTCGAGAGGATTGAAGATTGACTCCTGGAACAACAAATTCTTTCAATGGCGGTAACTGACTGTTAATGCTTTCTATGAAAACTTCAATTTCTTCTACTTTCTCTTCATTGATAGATTTAAATTCTGGAGCTGATAGTTCTCCAGCAATATTGAATAAGTCTTGTTGAGCGTTGATTAAAAACGCTTGAATATTTTCAGAAATATCTCCTTCTGCAACTAATATTCCAATAGCAGCACTTAATTCATCAAGGCAACCATAAACTTCAATTTGTTGATTATATTTGGGTACACGTTGATTGCCACCGAGGTCAGTGGTTCCATCATCACCTTTTTTTGTATAAATTTTTGTTAAACGATTACCCATCCATTTATCTTAGCGTTTATTTATATTATGAAGCAAAAAGTTTAACCGTTGGGGAAATAAACAAAACCAATATTTATTTTTCTGTTCGGAGTCATATAACCATTTGCGAGTGTGTACTTTTCATTGCTCAGATTCGTTATTGATCCATTAAAAATCCAATTGCTATTAAGACGATACTGAATTGAGGCATTGGCTAAAGTGTAAGCCCCTAGAAGCAGCGCCTCCAAAATCGTTTCTCGATGAATTTTTTTCTAAGTTTACATTCATTGTTAGTTTGTCAAATGTACGTCTTAAACCCATATTCATTGAATTCTTTGGTCGTCGAAGTAACTGGGTAGAAGTTGTTAAGTTTTTAGGATCTTGCAGTGTGGCATTAAGGCTTAGAACCCAATTATTTATTTCTTTTTCAAAGATAGCATCAAACCCAGAAGTCTTTGACTCTTCAATATTGTAGAGCCTGAAATCACTATAGTTAAAGGCAACAAGATCTTTGATCCTATTATCGAAGTAGCGAAGGTCAAAATTGGTAGAGGAATTAGGTTGGTAATTAAGACCAACACTTATTTTTTCTGAATATTCAGGACGAAGAGAGGGATTGCCACCAAAACCATAGAGATCAAAAGAAGAGGGATTCCTATGAGCTTTACCTGCGCTGAATAATAATCTTGTTTTAGGGTTAATTCGATAACCGTACTCTAAATTCCAACTTATTTTATCTTCGATATTTTCTTTATTATTTAGCCTTAAAGCTATCAGAAATTGGTTTTTCCCTGATAAAAAGATATTTTCAAGAAACACAGCTGTGTTACTCAACTCAGAATCAATGCCTAAACCATAATTGCTGGCCTCAAATTCTTCGTTTTCAAAAGTAATTCCAGCTAGCAACTGGTTATTCGGATTCCATTTCAGATTATTTTTCCACTCAAGAATAAATTTTTTAGAATGATTAAAATCATTACTGTCGTTCTGATCAAGGAAATCTTTATTGATTCCCAGATGCAGACTCGATGTCCATGCTTCATTTTTTTTCTGGTCAAAATTGAAGCTAACTGCAGTATTATCGAAGTCTTGGCTGATTGGGTTAAAGAAGAAATCAAGGTAGTCAGTGGTTCCCTGGCTGTTCCAGATACTCGCTTTTAAAGTTGATCTGTCCCACTGTTGATCAAAGAACCCTTTAACCGATGTATTATCATGAGGACTATTGATATTGCTACCTTCTTTACTAGGAAAGCCAGCTGTATCGTAATGATTCAATTGCAGTCCCATACGACCATCGAGGACTTCTGTCGACGCGAAAAGATTGGTTACTTTAGTGTTATCTGATCCGGATTTGAACCCTATATTTACACCTTGCTGATTCCGTTTAGTGAATATATGAATTACACCGCCAACAGCATTTGATCCATACAAGGATGCCCTTGGGGACTTAACTATTTCAATCTTTTCGATCATATCTGGGTGAATATTCTGAACTGCAGCTATGCCTGTTGCCGAGTCATTAATCGCTATTCCATCAACCAGAATTAAGACTTGATTACTATTTGACCCTTGAATAAAAATTGAAGTTAATTGCCCTGGCCCGCCATTTGTAGAAATATTAATTCCAGCAACAGAACTCAGCAATTCAGCAATTCCATTAACTCCGGATAATTCAATATCTAACTGATCGAGCACTACAACAGGAGCAATAATCTGATCAGCTGAAAGTTCATTCTTAGTGGCAGTAACAATCAGTTCATCGATGCTTGTAGAATCTTGGGCTGAAATTGATGGGGAGAAGATCAGAAGTAAAAATGCTAGAGAAAAATTTTGACTCATTGGTATTCCTTACCTTAATAATTATTAATTAATTATGCGATGGATAGGCTAAACCTATAATGAGAAAGCGTACCCACCGTACTTTTTTATTGAGTAGGTCTCCGGGCTGACAAGAATTTTCTCCTATACACCTTCCCATCTTTCGACAGTGGTTGAAGAGTTTTAATCTTCAGTATGGAGTTAACTTGATCACCGTTGCGGGGGCAGCGTTGGATTTTTTGTCACCAACTTCCCAAACAGTTCATTAACTGAAACTCAATGACGGTATATTAATACCTATTAACTGAATTGTAAATTAGGGTTGTAATCTTTTGATTACCCAATCATTTGATGCCTCAAAGCCTGAAGAGGTTGTGGCGAGCTTTCTCTTAAAAGATAATCGATCATGAAAGCGATCTTTTTGATTCAGCCATAACTCTATCTCGCTAATCCATATTCGATAACCACCCCAGAATTCAGGTCTAGGAATATTGATCTCTGATGATTCTAGTTCGCTTTCTTTAACATTAAATTTATCCATGGCTTGTTGAAATTGATTATCAAGCGATTCCCTATCTTCAACAATTTGACTTTGATGGCTTGCCCAGGCTGAGAGTTGGCTTCCAATATCTCTGCTAGCAAAATAATTATCACTCTCAACCTCTGGCGATTTAACTATTATTCCTCGGACTCTGACTTGATAACCAAAAGCATCCCAATGAAACAATCCAGAGCATTCGTTATTAACTGCAATCTCCTTGGATTTATTAGACTGATAATTTGTGTAAAAAACCAAATAACCTAATTCTTCATTGATCTCTTTACAGAGCACCATGCGTGAATTAGGTCTACCGTTAGCATCAATAGTTGATATTGACATCGAATTTGGGTTTGGCTGAATTTTTGACTGTGCCACCTCATCCATCCATTCTTTTAAAATTAAGAGAGGATTCTTTTTATCACTTTTTCTTATCTCAGAGACCATAAACTAAATAGATGTTTTGCTATAATTATCACTTCAACACAATAATAGAATCAGATTATCAAGAATAGGAAGTTAAATACAAAAACAAAATGATTATTCTGTGTAGATAAATGAAAGATTTAGAAAAATTAAGATCACAGCTAAGTGAGGTGGATTTAAAAATTATTGATTTAATCCATCAGCGACAAGTTTTGGCTGAAGAAATAGGAGCTTATAAAAGAGAGAAAGGTCAACCCACTAGGGACTACATTAGGGAAAAGCAAGTTATTGATTTGGCTCAATCGCGAGCAAGTAGTTTAGATCTAGACAAAGAAATGGTTGTCGACTTGATGCAACTTCTTATAAAGAGCTCACTGAAAACACAAGAGTTTGCTCGGGTAAAAGAAGAAGGTCAGGGCAGTGGCAAGAAAGCTCTTGTTATTGGTGGAGCAGGAAGAATGGGAGGTTGGTTTGCCGAGTTCTTGATGCTTCAAGGTTACAGCGTCGACATAGCTGATCCAAATGCAACGGACTCTTTGTCCAAACATTTCCTATCTTGGGAAGACACTGAGGATGATTATACGATCTCAGTGGTTGCTGCACCCTTAAGGCAATCAATAGAAATACTACAGGGAATGCTGAGATCAAATAGACAGGGAATAATCTTTGATATTGCGTCGATTAAATCTCCTATTCAAAACATATTAAAAGATATGGTTGATCAAGGGATGAGAGTAACATCCATTCATCCCATGTTTGGCCCAGATAGCAATCTTTTAACCGGTAAGCAGATTATTTTTATGGACATCGATCAGCACGATAGCCAGCAAACAGTTAAGAAACTATTTGAATCAACAACCGCACAGCTAATTGAAATGTCCATCGAAAATCATGATTATGCAATTTCTTATGTTCTCGGACTGTCTCATATGGTTAATATTGCATTTGCTAAGGTTTTAGCTTCAAGTGAGGGCGAGAGAGAATCGCTTCCTGAGTTATCAAGTACCACCTTTAAAGACCAGTTGAATGTTGCAAAAAGAGTAACGGATGAGAATCCACATTTATATTATGAAATTCAACATCTCAATGAACATAGCCTAAAAACAATTCAAGAGCTCAATACAGCCATAAGTGATATAACTGAAGCAATTACTCAAGGCCATGAAGAAGACTTTGTCGCAATGATGGAAAAAGGCCAATCGTATTTTGTAAAGGGTAAATAGATTTAGGGTTTAAGAAATGGCGGACTTAATTTTTGATGATGGGTTTCGGGCAAATGTTGGCATTGTGATTTTTAATCAAAAACAGCAAGTTTTCTTCGCCAAGAGGCGATATCAATCAGGTTGGCAATTTCCTCAAGGCGGTATTCACTTAGGAGAAAGTCCAAAAAAAGCTATGTTTAGAGAACTTCTTGAAGAAACAGGTCTTGATAAGAAAAGCGTTGAAATTATTTATGTCTCTGATCACTGGTACGATTATCGAATACCTAAAAAGAGTATTCGAAAGCCTGCAAATGGAACAACCGTTATCGGTCAACGGCAAAAGTGGTTTTTATTAAAATTAAAAGGCGAATCACCGAATATTTCTTTGGCTGCTAGCCCTGAACAAGAATTTGATTCTTGGAAATGGATAGCACCAGATCTATCGATAAAACAGGTCATTGGCTTCAAGCAAGATGTTTATGAAAAGGTCATAAGTGAATTTATGCCTTTTATAGATGCTTAGAACTACTTATAATTACTTTTAGATAATTAAAAACAGAACAATGCAAGAACAACCGATTATATTTACAGATTCTGCTGCACTTAAGGTGGGATCACTTTTGAAGGATGAGGAAAACTCAGATTTAAATCTCAGAGTTTATGTCACCGGAGGAGGTTGTGCTGGATTTCAGTATGGGTTTTCCTTTGATGAAAACAAAGATGACAGCGATACTGTAGTTATAAGACATGGGGTTAGTCTTATTGTGGATCCTATGAGTGTCCAGTATCTTATGGGAGCTGAAATAGATTTCCAAGAGGATCTTCAGGGCGCACGTTTTGTTATCAAAAATCCCAATGCTAATACTACTTGTAGCTGCGGATCATCATTTTCATAAGATAATCTTTTGAAAAGAACAGTCTATGTTAATGGCTCCTTCGTCAGAGAAGATCTAGCTAATATCTCAATATTTGATAGAGGCTTCTTATTTGCTGATTCTATTTACGAAGTCACTGGAGTTATTGATTCAAAATTAGTTGATAACAACAAGCACTTGAATCGACTTAGAGATTCCTTGAAATTCATGAATATAGATTTAACGATGACAAACAAAGAAATTGAGAGTATTCAGAAAGAATTGATAGAAAAAAACGACTTAGATAACGGAGTGGTATATTTACAAATCAGTCGAGGTTCAGAGGATAGAGATTTTTTATACTCTGAAAACATAGAACCAACAGTGGTGATGTTTACCCAAAGAAAAAATTTTTTTAAGGATCCAAAAGCATTAAAAGGGATAACCGTAATTACTCACAAAGATAATCGGTGGAAATATAAGGACATAAAGACAACTTCACTATTAGCTAGTGTTTTGGCAAAGAATGAAGCTAAACGCAAGGGTGCTGATGACTCATGGTATACCAAAGATGGGTTTGTAACTGAGGGCGCTGCAAGCAATGCATTCATTGTTAATAAAGAAAAAGTGATTAAAACTCATCCATTATCTTCTGATATTCTCCCAGGTACCACCAGATCAACTGTATTTGAAATTGCCAAATTATTAGATTTAACTGTTAAAGAAGAGCCTTTCTCTGTTGACGAAGCTATCGATTCCGAGGAGGCATTTATAACTGGAGCAGGAACTTTAGTTGTCCCTGTGATAAAAATAAACCAATCTGTTATTGGTGACGGACAACCCGGAGAGATAACAAATGCAATTAGAGAGAAGTACTTAAGCATTGCCTTGAGTTAATCCAATGTTTTTTCCAAATAAACATCTATTTATTCATATCCCAAAGACGGGTGGGACTAGTCTGGAGTATGCGATTGCCAGTAAATATTTTCATTCTAAACAAGCCTCAATCAAGGAGGATAATCCCTATAAGAACCTTCTCAATAAAGGTCGGTTAGGAAAAGTGAATAGATCTAAAATTGAAGAAATGTCTTATGAAGAATTTACTATCCATGGGCACTTTAAAAAATTTAAAAAAGGGAAAGGAGGCCATCCTCACAGTTTTATTTCTGAATATGATGAGCATCTAGATATTGAGGATTATCTAAAATTTGCTGTTCTAAGAAACCCTTTTGACCAAGTAGTTAGTTTGTATAATCAATTAAGAAAACAGGTTGAAATTTCTTCACTGGAATCTTTCATATTGGGCGATGAGATACACACCATTAAAAAATACGATCACTATATTAATCAGTATGAATTTACTCACATCGATGGAGATTTTAGGGTAGATAAAGTCTTTGTATTCGATCGTTATGATAAGGCACAAAAATTCGTTGAGGATGCTTTTAATTTAAGGATAGATAAATCTTTGAAACTTTGGAAAACTGAATATACTGATGAGTCTCTTTCAACCAAGGCAAGAGATCATTTTGAGTCTCAACACCATAAATCAATCGAACTATATAATAGATTTATTTGAATTAGTCATGGGGTGTGAATTTCACCAAGTCTGACTTTCTTTGTTGACCCTGTAACGCCTGACAGTTCTAAATCTTGATTCTTTAATCTTAGATAAGCTAGATAAGCAAAGCCAGATGCTTCAACCCATTTAGATTTTAATCCC
>BPCL01000009.1 GCA_019653755.1 Woeseia sp.
TGATATAGGTACAGCAGGTTAGAGCCACACAAATGCAGAAGATATTAGAGGCTAAGGACAGGCAAAAAGCATCGAAAACAGTATCTCCAAAAGGGCTTTATCTCGTTGGTGTCAAATACCCTCAAAAATATCAATTGCCTAGTAAAGACATTGAGATAAGATGAGATAATTAAGATTTAAAATAATATGAATTGGTTTAAGAAAATTGTTCCGTCTAGGATAAAGACTAAAAAATCTCAACGGGTTAAATCAGTACCTGAAGGTGTATGGGTGACTTGCGAGTCTTGCAAGGCTCAATTGTATAGGGCTGATCTAGAAAGAAATCTCCATGTCTGCAACAAATGCAATCATCACATGAGGATTTCTGCAAGGTATAGACTCACCCAGTTTTTTGACGAAGGGACATCTAGGGAATATTTCAATAATTTGATTTCTACGGATCCGTTAAAGTTCAAAGATACGAAAAAGTACAGGGATCGCTTAACTGAATCGAAAAGAAAATCTGGAGAGAACGATGCTCTAATTGTCATGGAAGGAGAAGTAAAGAAAATTAGATTAGTCGCTTGTGCCTTTGAGTTTAATTTTCTAGGAGGCTCAATGGGATCAGTTGTGGGAGAAAAATTTGTCAGAGCTATAAACTTATGCATTGAAAAAAGAATCCCTCTGGTTTGTTTCTGTGCTAGTGGAGGAGCAAGAATGCAAGAAGCTTTTTTATCTCTGATGCAACTGGCAAAAACTACTTCAGCACTCGTTGAACTAGATGCAGAAAAAATACCCTATATCTCAGTCTTAACTGATCCGACAACAGGAGGCGTTTCGGCAAGTATAGCAATGTTGGGTGATATTAATATTGCTGAACCCGGGGCATTGATAGGTTTTGCAGGCCCTAGAGTTATAGAGCAGACTGTTGGTGAAACTTTACCTGAAGGCTTTCAAAGAAGTGATTTTCTATTAGATAAAGGCGCTATAGATATGATTATAGATAGACGAGAAATGAGAAATGAAATATCAGGATTATTGTTTAAATTATCAGGATAGTTATTGTTAAAGTAAATAGTAATTATGAAATTTTTTTGCTCTAATAGTTCACATGAAAGATTTTAAAAGTCATTTAGCGCTATTAGCATCTATTATTCTTATTTCGTCTTGTTCCGTGATGGAAGATAGAAATATATGGACAGACCGAGGGGAATTAGATACTAAGCTAATTATTGCTTACTTACTTTCAGATATCCCTCTTCCCGAAAGCTCTGAGATCCTTGAAGAAAAAACTGTGATCCAAGGTTCAGGGCTAGGTTGGTCTGGTAAGATAACTATTAAGGCCCCATTGTCTCCTGCAGAGCTTCTGATATTCTTTTCTGAAGAGGTTACTCCAAGTGGTTGGACAATGATTTCGTCAACTGTATCTGAACAAATCATTTTGGTTTATAAAAAGGCAGGAAGGATTGCTACGGTAGAAATATTAAGAGATTTTCCTATGTTTGGAAGAGAGACAACAGCAATTATTTCGGTTGTTCCTGATGATGCGGTTCAAGGCAATCCATTTAGAGATTAAATTACAATAACCAAACTTTTCCAATAAAGAAATTAACAGGCTCGTTCTTCATAACTGACCTAATCAATATGTTGCATGAAGGAGAAAAAACACTCGATAATTGGCTGGAATGGCAGCAATCCTTAAACTTAAATGAAATAGATCTCAGCTTAGATAGAATCAATGCAGTTAAGGAAAAAGTTGGCTTTCAACAACCCGATATAGATATTTTTTTGGTAGCAGGAACAAATGGCAAAGGTACAACTGTACATTTAATAGAGTCTTTTCTTATAAAAAGGGGATTAAATGTAGGTGTTTATACATCTCCACATCTTAGAAAATACAATGAAAGAGTGACTTTCAATAAGAGATCGCTAGAAGATCATTGCTTTTTAGAATCTTTCGAAAAAATAGAAAAACAAAGAGGTGGGATTCAGCTTACCTATTTTGAGTATGGCACATTAGCTGCATTTCTTTCTTTGAATGAGCTTCCATGTGATGCATGGGTAATAGAAGTAGGTCTAGGCGGGAGACTTGATGCTACAAATATATTAAATCCTAGTGTTTCAGTTATAACTAATATTGCTTTTGATCATCAAGAATGGCTTGGAAATAGTTTAAATAAGATAGCCACTGAAAAAGCTGGGATTATCTCTTACAAATCACCATGTGTCTCAGCAGCTTCTAACGTGAAAGAAGCTATTAATTTAGTGGCATCAAAGAAATCAGCAAAAGTTCTATCTATTGGGGATGATTATTCTATTAAAGAATCAGAAAAAACTTTTGAATGGAGAGGAGATAAAAAGGTTATAAATGGCATAAAGATTCCAGAAAATTGGGCAACTGGAGAGAAATCTAATTTAGCTACAGCTTTAATGTCTTTAGAGGTATGTGGTAAAGATTACCTTCCTAGTACCCAGGAAACCAATGAAATTGTTAGGAATTTTAGAATTCCTGGAAGATTTGAGATAATAGAAAAAGATGTTCCGTGGATTTTAGATGTCGCCCATAATGCAAATGCAGCTAAAAACTTCTTGCAAAGACTGGAATCTTTAAAATTGGGCAATAATAATATTATGATCCTAAGTTTAATGAAGGATAAAAATATAAAAGATTTCGTTGATGTCTTCAGAAACTATGTTTCTAAATGGATAGTTTGTGGAATGAGATCACCAAGGTCACTAACCGGGGAACAGATGAAAAGCTTACTTAAGAGAAACGAAAATATTGATATCAGTGCTTTTGAATATCCTGAGGAGGCGTTTGATTATTCTCAGAGTATTTATGAGGATTATGAATCTGTTATAGTTACTGGATCTTTTGAAATAGTAGGACCTGCAATAAATTGGTTAGAAAAAAATAAATAGTGATGAAAGAGAGAGTCATAGGTAGTTTATTTTTAATATTAATAGTGTTAATCATTTCATTTAACGCTTTTAAGGCAAAAGGGCTTGATAATATAAAAAAATATCAAGATGAGATAAAGCAAGAAGAAGTAAAAAAAGAAGAACGATTTTTCTATGATGAAACTTCAAAGATTTCTGATTCTCAATGGATTATCCAAGTTGATACATTTGAAAAAATTGAACCAGCTCTTTTGCTTGCTGAAAAGCTGGAAAATCAGAGATTTAATGCATATATAATAAAGAAAACTATAGCTGAAAAAAGAATATACAGAGTAAGAATATATTCTAAAAATTCTGATGATGCTATAGACGAAACTATTGAGAAACTTAAAGAATCTGGCTATTCAGTATCAATAATTAAAAAATAAAATAATGAGTGTATTTGGGTTAACAGCTTTTGATCTTATTCTAATTTTAGTAATTAGTCTCTCATGTCTATACGGTACATTTAGAGGATTCTTCTCAGAAATCTTATCTTTGCTAACGTGGATATTTGCATTTTATGCAACTTTTAATCTAGATATAATTCTATATCCTTATCTTTTTTCATTCATTGAGACTGAGATAGTAAGATTATGGGTTTTAAGATTGTCTATAACAGTTGTGGCTTTATTAACAGGCAATATAGTTAAAAGACTATTAGTTCGAATGGTGAAAACAAATTTCCCTGGCAATGTTTTTTTTGGTTTAGGTTTTGGGCTTCTAAGAGCATTAGTTCTAATTGCATTTATTATCATGATCCTACAAGATACAGCAATTTATGATCAGCCTTGGATACAAGAGTCTATTTTTTTAGATCAAGCTGAAAATATTTCAGATTTTTTCAAATTTATATTATTAAAGAACATATAATTATTGTGAACTAAAAAATCCAAAGGATATTTTTTATGTGTGGAATCGTAGGTATATCTAGCAATCGACCCGTAAATCAAGAAATCTATGATGCGCTAACAGTTTTACAACACCGAGGCCAAGATGCAGCCGGAATCATGACTGACAATGGCGGTGTGCTTCGTCTTAGAAAAAACAATGGCTTGGTTAATGATGTCTTCTCTGCCGAACACATGGCTAGACTCAAGGGTAATATCGGTATAGGCCATGTAAGATACCCTACTGCTGGGACACTCAGTTCAATGGAAGCACAGCCATTTTATGTTAACTCTCCTTATGGAATTTGTATGGCTCATAATGGCAATTTGGTGAATACAGCTGAGCTTAGACATCATCTAAGCGAAATTGATAGAAGGCATTTGAACACCGAGTCTGATACAGAAGCATTACTTAATCTTTTTGCTCATGAAATCCAGATTCAGCAGCAAGACTCTCTAACGCCCGAATCAATCTTTAAGGCTTCAACTGCGCTGTTTAATAAATGCTCAGGAGGCTATGCTGTTGTAGCAATGATACTCAATGAAGGCTTAGTTGCTTTGAGAGACCCCAATGGGATTAGACCATTGGTATTAGGATCAAGAGAAACAAAACAGGGAGTAGAGTACATGATTGCTTCAGAGAGTGTTGCTCTTGATTTTGCTGGGTTCAGTTTAATCAGGGATGTCAGACCTGGGGAATCTATATATATCGATAAAAATAGGAAGCTTCATTCACATCAATGTGTTGAACCAAAAAGTTACACACCTTGTATCTTTGAATTTGTTTATTTCGCAAGACCAGATTCTATTATCGATGGGATGTCCGTTTATAAATCAAGATTAAGAATGGGCGAATACTTGGCACAACAAATTATTCAAAAAGGACTTCATCATGATGTTGATGTCGTAATCCCAATTCCAGATACCAGCAGAACAAGCGCTATACAAGTTGCCCATCATCTAGGTGTAAAATACCGTGAAGGGTTTATAAAGAATCGTTATATTGGCCGAACATTTATCATGCCTGGGCAAGATAAAAGAAAGAAATCGGTCAAACAAAAGTTAAATCCTATTGATCTAGAAATTAATGATAAAAATGTTTTATTGATCGATGATTCTATTGTTAGAGGAACCACATCAAGGCAAATTATTGAAATGGCTAGGAACGCTGGAGCAAAAAAGGTTTTTTTCGCATCAGCAGCACCCCCTGTTAAATTCCCAAATGTATACGGAATTGATATGCCAGCAACCTCTGAGTTAATTGCTAGTAACAAAAGCGATGAAGACTTATCAGTATATATTGGCGCGGACTGGTTAATCTATCAAACTATCGATGATTTAATAGAGGCTGTTCGTTTTGAGGAATCAGAGGTTAATCACTTTGACACTTCATGTTTTTCTGGAGAATACGTTACTAATGATATTACGGAGAAATACCTTCAGAGAATTGAACTAAAAAGAAACGATGAAGCAATGACAAAAAAGGAAATGGAACGCAAGCAGATAGATATTCAGGACCCCGACAAAAATTCTCAATTAATTAAATCTATCAGTTCCAGACTCTCTTTACTCCATAGCAAAACCATAGCACTTGTTTTATTCCAATCGCCCAGTACATATCGAGAACATAACCTACCATCTATTTTTAGCTCATGTTTCATCGGACGATGAGTGTGCCCATGAATCATTGTGTTAACTTCATGTTGTTTGAACACTCTCAAAACTTCTTCTTCATTCACATCCATAATATCCATCGACTTTTCTTGCTTAGATTGTTTACTGGCATCTTTTGTTTCTCCAGCTATTTTCAGTCGTTTCGAGATTGGGAAATTAAGGAAATCCTTCTGCCAATCTGGGTTTCTTACAATGGTCCTGAAGCTTTGGTACTCCATGTCATCGATACACATCTGATCGCCATGAGTGAGCAGGATGCTTTTTCCATTACTTTTTAATAAGAATGGATCAATCAGCAATTCAACATCAGTTTCAGAAAGGAATTCTTCGCCAATTAAGAAATCCCGGTTACCGTATAAGAAAAATACTTTGATTCCTGATCCAGTTAATGACTTAAGCGTTGCTTTTACCTCATTATGAAGCTCGTTTTCATAATCGTCGCCAATCCAAGACTCAAAAAGATCACCTAAAATATACAGTTCTGTTTGCTGATTGTTCTCTTTGAGCTCCTCTACAAACGATTGAAATAAAGCAGTAGTGTGAGGCCTAGTCTCATCGAGGTGCAGATCAGAAATAAAATATCTATTCACGTTAAGTTAAGACGTTGACTATCTTATTAATCAATTCTCTTTATATCTAAAATAATCACAGGAGCCACTGGAACATCTTGCATTCCATTCATCGTCTGTGTTGCATTACCAGCAATTGCATTTACCACATCGAACCCCTGAATAACATCTCCAAAAACAGCATAACCCCAACGAGTTGGCATTGGATCCAGTGAAAAATTATCGGCTAGATTTATATAAAACTGTGAACTTGCACTATGAGGTTCATTGGTCCTAGCCATCCCTATGGACATCCTCTGATTGGTTAACCCATTTCCAGATTCATTAATAATCTCAGGTAAAGTTTCTTTTTCTTCAAGATCAACAGTGAAACCTCCGGCTTGAATAACAAAGCCAGGGATGACTCGATGGAAGACAGTGTTCTTATAAAAACCTTCATTTAAATAATTGAGAAAATTTTCCACAGTTTTTGGAGCTCTGTTTTTATCCAATTCAATAACAAAAACACCTGAGGTTGTGGTGACTTCAATTTGAGGGTAGCTCTCGGAACTCTCGACAAAAGGAGAGGCTAAAACAAGAGGGATAAAGATTGCTAAAATTTTAATTGCAGATTTCATTTAATCAGATTCTAAAACTAATTCAGAAGCAAGTAGAGTATTTTTTATCAACATTGCCACTGTCATTGGTCCAACTCCCCCTGGAACAGGAGAAATCCACGAAGCCTTTTCTTTTGCGCTTTCAAAGTCTACATCTCCAGTTAATTTTCCAGTCTCATCGCGATTGATACCAATATCAAAAACTATGGCATCCTCTTTAATCCAGCTTCCTGGGATAAAATTAGGTTTTCCAACAGCAACCGCCAATATATCAGCTGACATGACATGATCTTTTAGATTCTTGGTGAATTTGTGACAAACAGTCGTGGTCGCTCCTTTTAACAGTAACTCTAGATTCAATGGTCTGCCCACAAGATTTGAAGCACCAACAATGACGGCATTCATGCCTATAGGGTCAATTTCTATAGCTTCCAGCATGGTGACTACCCCAATGGCAGTGCAGGGTCTTAGTAGTGGTATTCTCTGCATTAATCTACCTATGGTATAAGGATGAAAGCCGTCCACATCCTTAGACGGGTTTATAGTTTCAATGACAATGGTTTCATTAATGTGACTGGGGAGAGGCAGCTGTATTAAGATCCCATTAACTTCTGCATTGTTATTAAGGCTATCAACGAGCTCTATTAATTCTTGTTGTGAGGTCGATTTGTCTAAATCGTAATTGAAAGATTTCATACCAACCTCTTCGCAAGCTTTTCTCTTATTTCTTACATAGACACTAGAAGCAGGATCTTTTCCCACTTGAATTACAGCTAAGCCTGGAGGAGCAATTCCTTCAGACTGATTGGTGATAACTTTATCTTTTATCTCAGAGATAATTTTTTCAGCTATCTTTTTTCCATCGATAAGTTTTGCTGTCATCTTATTTGCCTCTTAGGGGTGACATCATACCAAACTATCATTAGAGATCTCTCAGAAATCTTTTACTAAAAAGTTATCGGATTCCTCACAATGAGAAGTATAATACGACCTGATTTAGATTCGGGGCATAGCGCAGCCTGGTAGCGCATCTGCTTTGGGAGCAGAGGGTCGGGGGTTCAAATCCCTCTGCCCCGACCACCAACTGATAGACTGGAAAATAATCACAAACTTTGTATACAATACATTATGAGCAAAGTGCATGATTTTAAACCAGATATGTATCTCACGAAGAAGGATTTCAAAGAAATAAAAGAAATCTTCCACACACCTTTGACAGGCTCCTACAACTGGGACTACACAGCTGCAGACGATAAAATTAATAGACTCTACCAACTTGCTAAGAAACGACAGTGGGATGTGGAGATCGATCTGGATTGGTCTCAGGAATGGGATCTTAACAAGGCCACACTTGAGGAAGATTTTAGCATCAATCATCAATCCTATCTTGGTTATCAGCCGTATCTTGATTTAAGTCATGAGATGAAATTGCACGCTCAAAAAAGATTTGCGTCTTGGACGCTTAGTCAGTTTCTTCATGGAGAGCAGGGCGCATTATTGGTAGCAAGCCAATTGTGTTCTTGTGCGCCAACCTATAATGGAAAATTGTATGCAGCTACTCAAACTTATGATGAGGCAAGGCACGTTGAAGCATTCAATAAATATCTGCAAACAAGATTTGGGACGATGTACCCAATTACCCCTGATCTGAAAGCTCTTTTAGATAAGATTCTCACCGATGAGAGATGGGATCTAAAATTTATTGGTATGCAATTGGTTATAGAAGGGCTAGCTCTAGGAGCTTTTAAAGCTATTCAGATGAGTTATCCGGATAGCCTCCTTAAAGAATTAATTCAAAAGATCATTCAGGATGAATCCCGACATGTAACATTTGGTGTTCATTATCTAGAAGAGCATGTAAAAAGCTTATCTGAAGAAGAAATTGAAGATAGAGCTCAATTTGCCTACGAGGCTTGCGTCATTATGCGAGAGAGATTCCATGCTATTGAGGTTTTTGAGGAGCTTGGTTGGGATGCTGAAGAAACTATTAAATATGATGAAACCGTTACAATCAGAAAACATTTCCAAGAGTTTTTATTTCAAAGAGTCATTCCAAGTCTTAAAAGAGTAGGGTTGTTGACTGACTCCGTTAGACCAAAGTTTGAAGAGCTTGGTGTGCTTAAATGGGAGGATTTTGACGACGATGATGTTGACTGGAGAGAGGCTCAGTCTGCTTGATTTATTTTTAAATCATTGAAAATAGGATTATAAAAAATCTACCTTTTATCTTTAGAAACAAATTCCAATAACTTAGGTGTTATAATGTCTCAAAATATCTCGCTAAAGGTTAAACTATGAAAAAACCCGTTTTAATTTTTCTTGTTTTATTCTCATTTAATGCTCACTCAACAGAGAAAGATTACTCTTTCACTTATTTAGATCTATCAGTCAATTATAATGATGATGTTTCTTATGAAGGTGAATTGTCTCTTAATATTCCATCTTTACCAATATATCTAAAAGGAAATCTTGAGCATGAGAAAACTGAGGCTGAGAATACAGAATTTGACAAGGACTCAACAACTATTGCTTTAGGAGTGCATGGTTCAATATCTGATCTTGTTAGCACTATATCTGCTGGTGGTTTTGATGTTAATTTAAAACAGATTCTTGAACTTTATGCCGAACTTGGTTTTAACAAATGGGAA
The DNA here is from genome assembly GCA_019653755.1 of Woeseia sp. Classification (GTDB taxonomy): domain Bacteria; phylum Pseudomonadota; class Gammaproteobacteria; order Steroidobacterales; family UBA11654; genus CACPJA01. The sequence goes on from BPCL01000009.1 coordinate 9,297, forward strand.
CTTGAAGATGAATCAAGTAATCTTGAAGACGGAACAGATGCTTATGCAAGAGCAGGCATCAGAATCGGCGATTCCACTGCTTGGGAATACGACTTATTTGTTGAAAAAACAAAGATAGCAAGTGTTTATATAGATCCTGAAACAGGCAGCACTAAGTATTCATTATCCGATGAAACAAATAATAAAATAGGTCTTAAAGTGATCAATCATTTTGGAGAGAATTTTTCTTTCAGTTTTGGTTTAGCTAACGATGATTTTTCTGGTTCTTCACTCTCACTTGGCATGAGATATAGTTTTAGTTTTTTAAAAAAAAGAATCATTATTTTTTAAAGCAAATTATAATATCCAATCATAGCGCCCGTAGCTCAACTGGATAGAGCATCAGCCTTCTAAGCTGAGGGTTTCAGGTTCGAGTCCTGACGGGCGCGCCAGAAACAAGTTCTAGAAGAACTGAGCCCTAATCAATCCTCTCTGGTCGACCATAATAAAAGGATGATCTTTTACTGTTTCTAATATTAGGTTGTTTCTTTCTTCCTGTTGGTAATGGAAATACCAAATTAGAATAGTATTCGATAAAGTCAGCACTAGTATTGCTTCAATCATAATCAATCCTCCTTAAAAATAATTCTTCATAATTTTTTTAAACGTGATGATTGATTACAATTTTTTCTCGCATTATTCCTTTTTTCACCACGAGGTTCCAGTAGTGCTTGTTCCAAACATTTCATATGGCCATAATCAGAATACCACCTTTATCTCGTTGAGGCTCATGATTATTCGAGGTGGTCTGAGATTAGTTGAAATATCACTTACAGTTGGAACAAGAGGTGGAGCAGGTAGATTTTTGGTTGTGCAGCATAACTGATCTACTGACCTGAGTACTAGATTAAATGATATAAAAGTTATACTAATGGCAAGAATGCCGAGTAGTATATTTTTCATAATCAATCCTCACTAAATATCTACCTACAGGATAGCACAAAAGGTTCCATGCTCGCGGGGCGCCAGTAGTTTAGTATAATTCGATCCTTCCAAGATCAATTTCTGCCTGATAATCTTTCCCCACAGCCACGACACCTATTGATCTAAGACTAGAGGGGTTAAATTTTTTTGGTTGATAGAAGTTAGACCTTTCAAAGCTTGAGAATGGGATTAATATCTCGTCCATTCTTTGGTGACTTTAAATTTGGAAGAATAGTATTGCCAGGGTGCAGGGGTAAATTTAGTTCTTAGATGTAACTCGTAATCTTCATTATTTCCTCTGACTTTAATCTTTATGCCCTGTAATCCCTTATCTATATTATCGACCCTTGTTGCAAATTGGATAAAACCACCGTTATTCTCAGTGCTGACATTACCAGTCATTCGATAGAAATTTCACCATCTTCGTTTATATAAACAAAGTCTCCTGTGGAAACACCCCCCATTACATTGTCAGTGAAATAGACCCAATTTCTATTTTCTGAGTTTTCTAGATTATCTATTATCATTTCTGAGTTTGCTGTGTTCACTAGTAGTAGAAGTGAAATTATAATGTATTTTCTCATGTTTCAATGCTATAAAAATAATTTAGTAAACAGTTACTAGAGTTATTACAAAAACTGTTGAACCGATAAAGATTAAGGCACACGATCTAAAGATATATTCTTTCATTATTTTCTCCTGTTCAGAGTTGTTATTCGGTTCTATCAAATCAATGGATTTATATATTCATCTTTCTTTGATAGGATCTTTCTATGAAGAAAATTCTTGTTATTTCAGCACTATTTTTTGCCCTTGCTAATATCAGTGCTCAGGACCTCCCTCCCGATGGAAAATTCATTATGAAACATAATAACGGTGAAACTTATCTGACTGGTGAAGTAAAAAATAATGAAAAACATGGAACATGGGAGTTCTTCTATGAGAGCGGACAGCTTCAAGCGAGAGAAAAATACAATGAAGGAAGGCCGGTTGGCGTGTGGAAGACTTTTAGTCCAAATGGGAGACTTTTGGAGCAAAATGATTTCAGAAGTATAAACCAGGGTGATTTGAATAGTCGGGGAAGCCCTTATGCTGGTGGAATACCAGGAGTAAAATGAAAAACAATATCTTAATCCTTCCATTTATTTTTACTATGCTGTCAGGATGTGTCTCATCAATAAACCCCGAGTATGAACCATTTTTAGCAGAAGGGACAACAACTGAAAGGGTATATAACCTATCTGACGCCAGTGATACTAATATCTGCAGATTAGCTGATTTAGTTGATAAAAGAATGAGATCAGGGCAGATAAGAAAAAGTATTTCAAAGGGTGTTGAAGAAGAAATTAAGACTAGAGATCTAGACTGCAGTAAGCCATTTCCTCAATATGAAAGAAATCAGAGTGCCAAGGAAGATGAAAATGATTTAATAGAATGGTTTGAGGAATTAATAGATGGTATTAACTAATAAAGTCTTATTAATATTTACAGCTATATTATTACTATTTTGTAATGAGATTTTTGCTCAAGAAAGATACTGCTGGGTTTCCGGGGATAATTTTCATGATATCAAGGTAGCCGTTAGCAATGATTGCCAAGAGGGAGATTTGCTTTGGGTTGTGACAAATAACATTGAGCTTGATGAATGGAGCCTAGAGCAAACCATCGGACAATATTGTGAATTTGATTCTGAAATTATCATAAGGAAAAGAAACAATGGAGGCTTGTATCTTCAATGTATCCTCCATGACGAGAAGTCTAGGAAGAGAAGGACAGACGACTAAATCATGATAGAGCAACCTAAAACCGGGATCGCCCTGGCGTTGGATGACTGGCGGGCACTGATTAATGACGACTGGCGGGGTCTTACGATAGCACTTTATATGGTTCTAGTTGGTTATGGCGTATTGGTTGGCATTCCAGTAATAAGCACGGCATGGGTGACGAAATTAGGCTTCACAGAAGTGGAGGTTGGTAGAGTCGCTGGCATGGATCTTGGTGGCCTTTCAGCCGGAGCTATAGTTGCAGCTTGGGTTATAAATCGTATGAACAGAAGATTGATTGTTTTCATAGGTATCTTCTTAGCTGCACTTGCCAATGGCTTGTGCCTCAAATATGTCGATTATGACACAGTCTTATGGCTTCGCTTTCTTGCTGGTTTTGGCAGTGGCATGTACACGGCAGTGGCAATGGCTGTTTTTGGGACATCAATCCGTCCAGCTCTTGCCTATAATTTAATGCTTTTCAGTTTTGCGTTTTCTCAGGCTTTGGAGATGAGGATTTTGCCACAGTTATCAATGAATGGTATTTATTGGGTCTTTATTGTCTGCTTTCTCCTCACCTTGCCCTTCCTTGGTTGGATCAAGAGTTATCCAAAGCCAAGAACTCAAGATACTGAATCAATGACAACAAACAAAAACAATTCATCAAAGCCACTTTTGGCATGGGTTTGCCTTTTTGCAATCTTTCTCACCTACATCAACATAGGAGCCTACTGGACATATATAGAGCTAGCCGCATTAGATAGCAATACTAATCCAGAGTTAGTCAGCGAGGTTCTTGTCTGGGCATCATTGTGTTCGCTTCTTGGTTGCCTGATTGCAACACTATTAAGTAATCGATTCGGATTATTACGACCTCTTCTCATTGCTCTGTTTACCATGGCAACAGGTGTAGGCATGTTGGCATTTGGTATCAATGAGCCAAAGTTTCTAATGAGCGTGTTCACTTTTAATCTGCTTTGGATTTTTACCGACGTCTATCAGATGGGCTCACTTGCCAACTTTGATCACGGAGGAAACTACGCGGCTTATTTACCGGCAGCACAAGGACTTGGTCAAATTGTGGGCCAAATATTGCTGCATCCTTATTAGCGATTAATCTTGGGTATTCAAGTGTGTTTGTTATGTGTTGGAGTGCCGCCATGTTGGCCATGCTAATTTACTGGATACTCTACAGGTATCTTAGAAATAGATATCCGAGTATTGCAGATGCATCATAGACTCTAATTAAATTTACTCTAAGAAAGGATAATCCATGAAGAAGATAAAACTTATAAGATCAGCACTGGTATTAGTATGGTTGTCTGCTTATAAATCTTGTTGTGCCAATCTCAAGTCTGCTTGATTATTTTTTGGGCCTTCTTAGTTGTTGCTCATGTCTTAGAGTTTTTTGTGTTCTTTAAAAATTTGAAACCAATAAAGCTAAGAATTTTTCATGGTGCTTGTTTTTGGATACTTACATATTCAACAACTAGATTACGAGAAGAGAAAGAATCTAAATAACTAATTATTAAAGATAATTTGATTCGGATATTTTTTACTTAAATATCGATCCAATCCTAACCATTGCCCTGTGGGAAACCATAAGAAAAGGAAGATTAATAAAAAGAAAGGCAACAGAGAGGCATCGTAATAACCGCCTATAGCGAAATTAAAGATTATAAAAAGACAAACCCGCTGCAGAACATCTTGTTGTTAAACCGACCAGTAATCCTATAGCGCTATATAACTCTCCCAAAGTAACAATCGAACCAATGAGTTGATGAAGAGGGATTGCAAAATTACTAAGATAAAAGACCGCAAAACTATCAGGAGGAAGTTCGGTTAACCTTTGAAGAAAGACTACCTCTAAAATTTGCTTGTCATCCATTCACTCTCCACTTTGTTAATTCCGGCAGCCAGCCAAAAAATAGCGAATAAGGTCCTGAAAAGGATCAAAAGGTGATTCCTAGGTTCTTAAATGTTAGGTAGGAGAGGCTCATTTTGTTAATTTGACCTGTTATCAATTTTTCTATCGATTCCCATAACGGCAACTATGGCAAAAACCCCAGTGCCTTGTTATCGTTATTCATCCATTGATTATTTAATCGATTTATCTTCCTATCATTTAAAAAAATTAAATCCGGATCTACAGATATTCTCGCTTGGCCCAAGGAAAGGAGACCAATCCGTCCCTTTAACAGAAATTATTATCACTGGTCTTTGATGCCCTTTTACCTCATAGCCTTCAAAATTTTTTATAAAGAACTCCCAAATAGTTGTTATTTGCGACCAGAAGGTTCTGGTTTTTAAATGGTATAGAGTAAATTCGCCTTCATTGGGTATGGAGCTATGGTTTTTTATTTCGCCTTCTTCGCAGAGTAAAACAGCCTCCACATGGTGCAAATTCTCCAAATTGGCTATAAAGTAGAAGCTCTCTCTCGTTTGACTCTGTTTGTAGCGAGAAGAAAATGAAAATCGTAAATATGAGTTTTTTAATCATGAATCGTTATATGATAAATGCAATTAATCAAATTTTAACATTAAGTTAATAATCTAATTTTTTTAATATTAAATGTTACTTACTTATAGGAGATTCTTATGAAAAGACTAGTATTAATTGGACTGTTATTTGCTGTGAGCAACACACACGCTGGGGTAGCAGTGGTTGAGGGTGTAATTTAAATGACGGATACACAATAGAAGATGTTGTAGAGCACAGTGAACTAATGAATCAGATTATGGATGCTGCGGGTTATAAAGAAAAACGATTTGGGGCAATGATCATGTCTCCATATTTTGAGCAAGAGCGGAAATCAGAATTTGACTTTTACCAATTTGAGTATTGGGGAAATTATGAAATTTTTGGAAATGACTTGAATGAGTGGTTTGAGCAAGGCAAAGGCAATGAATACATGGAAAAATTGCAAGAAATGACTAATTGCAGGGCGTTAAATATGTTCAGCACCATAACAACAAGAGAATACCCTGGCGATTAAACTCCTTTGAGCGTATACGATAAATATATATTACCTCATCTTTTGAATTGCACCTGCAATCAAAAACCCTTTATTCACCAAAGGAGAAAGGTGGTGCCTCTTGCGAAGGGAAATATCTTAGAGATAGGCATTGGCTCAGGGTTAAATATTCCATTTTATGAAGCAGAAGGTATTGATAAGATTTGGGGGATTGACCCTTCAGAGGAATTAGTAGCTATGGCTAAGAATCAGGTTAAAGATGACACCCCTGACATAGAATTCATTATTTCAAAGGCAGAAGAAATTGATTTTGACGATGCTTTTTTTGACACCATTCTGATGACTTATACGATGTGCACAATAACCAACTTATCAGAAGCATTCACAGAGCTTAAACGAGTAATAAAGCCAACTGGGAAATTGATCTTTTGTGAGCATGGCATGGCTCCTGATAAGAATGTTATTAAATGGCAGAACAGAATAAACACCTTTTGGCCTAAAATATCAGGCGGTTGTAATATCAATAAGGAGATTCCGAGCATTATTGAATCTTCAGGCTTTTCGATTTTAGACCTAGAGAATATGTATCTGCCAAAGACACCTAAGGTTTTGGGCTATAACTATTGGGGAACAGCCACTTTAAATTCATGAGACAAGAAAATTGAAAACGATTGTCTTTTTATGTGTCGAGAACTCATGTCGCAGTCAGATGGCTGAGGCTTTTGCGAAGATTAACAGTAGCGGTCAGTATAATATTCAAAGTGCGGGTTCTAGACCTAGCGGAACAGTCAACCCCAAGGCAATCAATTCGATGTCTAGAGTCGGGTATGATCTTAATACACATCATTCAAAAGGTATTGAGACGCTACCAATGGATGGGATCGATGCTATGATTTCAATGGGTTGTGGCGATGCCTGCCCACAAGTCCCTGCTAAGCAAAGAATAGAGTGGGAGATAGCAGATCCAAAAGACATGGAACATGAAGAATTTGATAAAGTTAGGGATATAATTCAGGCAAAAGTAGAAAACTTTCTTGAAAGTCTGGATAATGGCTAGTTTTTTAAGGGGTAAGTATGAGTAAAGTTACAATGAATACAGATAAAGGCGATATCCACATTGATCTATTTGATGAGGACGCACCTAACACGGTAAAGAATTTTACTGATCTGATTGAAAAGGGATTCTACGATGGGCTGAATTTTCATCGAGTAATACCCAATTTTGTTATTCAAGGCGGATGTCCGCAGGGTACTGGAACAGGTGGTCCTGGTTATCACATTGATTGCGAGATTAATGACAATAAACATCAAGCAGGTACCTTATCCATGGCTCATGCAGGTAAAAACACTGGCGGCAGCCAATTTTTTATTTGCCATAGTCCGCAACCTCATTTAGACGGTGTGCACACTGTTTTTGGGCATACAGCAAATATGGATGTTGTGAATTCTATAGAGCAGGGCGATAAAATGATATCTGTAAGCATAGATCAAGCCGAATAGAAAACTTTATTGACTAGTGCCTCAGCTAGGGCAAAATGGTCTTTTCTAGATAGAAACAATGGTGGGCGTAGCTCAGTTGGTAGAGCCCCTGGTTGTGGTCCAGGTGGTCGTGGGTTCAAGTCCCATCGTCCACCCCATTATTTCCCGGGTCGTTAGCTCAATCAGGTAGAGCAGTGGACTCTTAATCCATTGGTTATAGGTTCGATTCCTATACGACCCATTTTCCATATAACAAGATTGTAATTCTCATGGATAAAATATAGGCTTGTTTGTCTTAATTTAATTTGGAGTTGATGCACTTGAAAACAGATATAGAAATAGCAAGAGAGGCGGAGCCTAAAACTATTGATAAAATTGCAGACAAGTTAGGTATTGGTGAGGAATATCTTGAGCGCTATGGTAAATTCAAGTCGAAGGTTGACCTTTCAATTAATGATGAAAAACTTAAGGATTCTGACAACGGTAAATTAATTTTAGTTACCGCAATATCTCCTACTCCTGCAGGCGAAGGAAAAGACCACCACAAGTGTTGGTTTAGTCGATGGGCTTTGTCATATTGGTAAAAATGCAATGATTTGTCTTAGAGAGCCGAGTTTAGGGCCATGTTTCGGAATGAAAGGCGGTGCAGCAGGAGGTGGACACGCTCAAGTTATACCTATGACAGATATTAACTTACATTTTACAGGTGATTTTCATGCCATTGGAGCAGCTCATAATCTTCTTTCGGCACTTATCGACAATCATATTCATTGGGATAATCAATTAAATATTGACCCTAGAAGAATTACTTGGAAGAGAGTGGTTGATATGAATGATAGATCTTTAAGGGATATTACTTGCGGTCTTGGTGGGATTGGTAATGGTATACCTAGACAGAGTGGTTTCGATATTACAGTTGCTTCTGAAATAATGGCTGTGTTTTGTCTAGCGTCAGATATTGATGATCTAAAAAAGAGGATTGGGAATATGGTTATAGGCTATTCAAGATCCAATGAACCCATAAGAGCAAAGCAGCTTAATGCTGATGGAGCAATAACTGCCCTACTAAAGGATGCATTCCAACCAAACTTAGTACAAACTCTTGAGAATAATCCAGCATTCATCCACGGTGGGCCTTTCGCTAATATTGCACATGGCTGTAATTCAGTTGTTTCAACAAAGCTGGCATTAAAACTTGCTGATTATGTTGTTACAGAGGCTGGATTTGGAGCTGATCTAGGCGCTGAGAAATTTTTTGATATCAAATGCAGAAAATCAGGCCTAAAACCGGATGCAGTTGTTTTAGTTGCGACCACAAAAGCTTTAAAAATGCATGGTGGTATTGCAAAGGATAATCTTGGTGCAGAAAACGTAGATGCAGTAAATAAAGGTTGCAAGAACCTTAAGAGACATATTGAAAATATTACAAAATTTGGAGTTCCAGTCATTGTTGCAATAAATGACTATGTAACTGATACAAAAGAAGAACATGCTGCAATAATTAATTACTGTAAAGAAATTGGTGTCCAGTGCAAAATCTCTTCTCACTGGGAAAAAGGAGGAAAAGGCGCATCAGATCTAGCAGAAGAGGTTGCGACAATGGCTGATTCTAATTCTTCTAAATTTAAACCTTTATATGATAATAAACTCTCTTTGTGGGATAAAACCCAATACATAGCACAAAATATTTACGGTGCCTCAGAAATAATTGCAGATAAAAAGGTAAGAAATCAGTTTAAGAAGTTAGAAGAAGATGGATTTGGTGAATACCCAATATGCATGGCAAAGACTCAATATAGCTTTTCAACAGATCCAGCATTGATGGGTGCTCCATCAGGACATGATGTGCCTATTAGAGAAGTAAGATTGTCTGCTGGTGCAGAATTTATTGTAGTTGTTTGTGGTGAAATTATGACAATGCCAGGGTTGCCTAGAATACCAGCATCAGAGGGCATCGATGTAGATGATGAAGGTTTAATCCAGGGCTTGTTTTAGAAGACTTTATTCAATTGGTTCAACATAGAGAACCAACGAATGATCAATAATTTTGTAGCCATTCTTCTTCGCTAATGCTTCTTGTCTTTTTTCAATGACATCATCTTCAAACTCAATTACCTTGCCGGTTTTAACACATACCATGTGGTCATGGTGTTCAATGGGGTTTAGTTCAAAGACGGCTTGCTCAGAATCAAAGTGATGCTTAATACAGATGCCCGCATCGACAAACTGATTTAAGACACGATAAATGGTAGCAATACCCACATCATCATTCTTTTTTGTCAGTATTTTATTGATGGCATCTGCACTCAAATGAGATTCTTTACTGGTTTCTAGAACCTTAAGTATGGATTTCCTCGCATGAGTAACTTTTAAGCCAGCAGATCTAATTTCCTTGTTTCTGTTCATATTTGTATCATATCTCTGGTGGACGAAATATCAAGATAATACAGAACGTGAGATACCCGTTCTAATCTATAGGGCCACTTAATTGACACAAATAAATTGCGCCATTTAAAAGTTTTTTTTCAAATTTTGTTGTTTGGAAAATACATTTGACGAAATAAGATCAATATTCTGATTTCATAAATCTAATTTATTGGGTCTTAGCTTGAGAATATTTCTTTTAATATTCAGTAATTACAAAGATTTCTTTCATTAACTCTTGAATCTTATTAATAAAATAAATGTTAATCTTTTTTAATAAGCCTCGTAATGATCTTGTAATAATTAAAGAATAGTTTTACATTTGTTTGAGGTATTTAATTGCCTAAAAACATGTTTTTTAACTTATCTAATTAAGAGGGACACGATGTCTAAAAAGATATACGCAGTCGTATTATCTGCCTTGTTTATATTCTCAACGTCAACTTTTGCTGAAGTTTCAACAACTTCTTCAATCCGAGGTGTTGTTAATGTTTCAGATGCAGTAGTATCGGCAACACACACTCCAACAGGGTCAACAAAATCAAAATCAGCTACTGATGGCGGTTTCTACCTATCAAACTTATTGATCGGTGGACCATATGAAATTACTGTTTCTGCTCCAGGTTATAAATCAGAGAGCATAGGCGGTGTTTTTCTGACCTTAAACGAAACCACTAATATAGAAGTCAATTTGGTCTCTGATAGTATCGAAGAGATTACAGTGACAGCTGCTGCTTCACAGGGCTCAATTAGAATGGGCACAGGAACATTCCTTGACAGGGATGCAATAGATGGTATTCCAACTGTAAACAGATCAATAGCGGATATAGCTAAGATTGATCCAAGAGTGACAATTAGCTCTGGTTCAAGCAGGTATTCTGAAATCTCTGTCATGGGACAGAACAATAGATTCAATGACTTTACTATTGACGGTGTCAGCTTTAACGACCCGTTTGGCTTGAATGCTAATGGCTTTGGTAGTATGAGAAACCCTATTGGTATGGAATTTGTTGATCAGATGTCAGTTGATGTTACTCCTTTCGATGCCTCAAGAGGCAACACTACCGGTGGTTCAATTGCTACTGTCACAAAGTCAGGTACCAATGAATTTCATGGTAGCGTATTTTTCATTGAGCGAGATGAAAGTAATATAGGTGATGCTCCTGATGGAACTGAATTCCCTGAATTTAGTGAAGAAACAATTGGTTTTACCTTCAGTGGCCCAATCATTAAAGATAAACTCTTCTTCTTTGTTGGCTACGAAGAATTTGAATCAGCGAGTCCTGCTCTTTATGGAACAAAAGATAGTAATGCAGCAATTAAGGCTGATGCTCTTACCACTGCCATGGCGGATGAGATCAAAGGTATTGCTATGAATCGATACAACTATGATCCAGGTGAAATATCTAACTTTACAACTCCTGAAACGAGCGAAAAAATGATGCTTAAGCTCAATGCCAATATTTCAGACATTCATCGAGCTGTGGTTACGGTTCAACGGGATGAGGATCTGTATCCTAGAAAATACAATAGGGGATCTACGGTCTTTAGTAATAATTGGTATGCAAAACCACCTGTTATTGATCGTGAATCATTCACACTTTATAGTGACTGGAACGACAGGCTCTCAACCAAGATTAGATATTCACATTATCAATTAACAGAAGATGATGCTTCTCTGGGAGATCCATTTATGCCTGAGGTGAACATTGAAGTTTGTGATGGCGGTGATTGCGATAATGTTTATTTAGGTGGCGATCGATACCGAGGTGCAAACTACATTGATATTGATTCTGATTTCCTTAGTTTCAAAGCAACTTATGACTTAGGTGATCATGTCCTTTCTGCAGGTATTGATCGGGACGAGAGTGCTGTTTATAACCTCTTCATTGCAAGGTATAACGGTGAAGTTCAGTTTGATAGTATTGCAGACTTTGAAGCTGGCACTTATTCTTATCTCAGATTCCACACCCCACAAACTGGTATCGCTGATGTGGATAGTGTTGCAGCTAATTTTGACATTGAAAAAACCAGTATGTATGTGCAAGACAGAATTTATATGGGTGATCTAACGCTTGATATTGGTCTTAGATATGACCAAGTTGAAACACCAACTGCCCCTGTGGCAAATCCTAAATTCCAGGAAAGAAATGGATTTTCAAATGCTCAACGATTTGACTTTGACTCTGTCCAACCTAGATTTGGATTTAACTACGATGCTTCAGAATCACTTTTTGGAGATATGGATTCAATTGTGAGTGCTGAGATCAGAGGTGGCTACGGTAAGTTTATGGGTCGAATACCTAGAGTCTGGTACGGGAATGCGTATTCCAGATCAGGCGGTTTGAGTGATTATGTTAAGGTCTATGGTCACGATTCAACGCTTCCATCATTTAGATGTGGCGGGACTGTAGGGCCTATGCCTGCAGGTGATCCATCTTTCTTTTGGATGGGCCCATCAAGTAATTATTGTATACCTTCAAGCCCATACTTTAATGATGCACAAGCAACTGATCCAGACTTTGAGGCACCTCAAAGCTGGAGAATGAATTTAGCTCTAGATTTAGTTACAGCTGGTGGTTATGAGTTAACTTTCGAGTATAACCATGACGATGTTGATAAGGCTGTCTTCTACAAAGAGTTAGGCTTAACTCTTGAAGGATATATGGCAGATGGAAGAGGTATTTACTCTCATGGCCCTGGTGACTTCTTATTAACAAATACAGATGAAGGTGGCGCTGAAGCTTACTCATTCTCTATGAGAAAATCCTTTGATAATGGTTTCAGTATGTTCGGATCCTGGTCATCAGTGAGTGCAAAAGATGTCTATCCACTGACGTCAGCTCAAGCTGAGTCTGCTTATGGCTATACCCAAAGATGGGATGGTGAGAATGTCCCAGCAGCAAATTCTTCGTTTATGGCTGATAGCAAAGTAGTGGTTGGTATGGAATATAGAACCATGTTATTTGGTGATAATGAAACCAGAATCTCTGCAATATACATTAATAAGTCAGGTGAGCCTTACAGCGTTACTTTTGATAACGGGCGATATAGCCCAATAGGCGGCTCAGGTTATAGTATGTTTAAAGATGACTATTCTTTAGCCTATATACCTACAGGTGCTGATGATGCTAACGTTGTCTTTAGTTCTGCCAGTGTTGCTTCAGATGTAATGGCACATATCAACAGCGGTCCATTAGCTCAATACAAAGGAACTTATGCTCCTAGGAATGCGTTTGAGAATCCTGGATACGACAGATTGGATGTCAGGATAACTCAAGAGATTCCATCTTTTATGGAAGGTCATAAGTTTATCTTCTACCTTGATCTTTTGAATGTACTGAACATGCTTGATGATGAGGAAGGAAGAATTTTCGAATACGGATACAACACTAGTCGTCAAATCATAGCCGATGCTATGGATGATGGTCGATTCGAAATCAAGGGTATTGATCCAGATGACAGTCTTTATCTTCAAGATAGGGGACGGTCAATCAAGATGGCAAATACAAATGGGATTGAAATATAGATTCTAATTTAATTTGTTCAATCAAAATAAAGCCGCCCATTGGGCGGCTTTTTTTGTTATTTTAGGACTACTATGAAAGATAATTTAAAATCATGGAATCTCAGAGCTCTTCTAACTTTGCCACTAGTTGCAGTAATCTCATCAGCGTTAACGATTGAAGTTGATGTCATTGCTCTATTGACTGTTGCTGGTATTAACTTTATTCCTATATTTATTAGTTATTTGTTTGCACGTTTTCTACTTAATAGGACCAGAAACGATAAAGCACAAATTATTTCAGTGATTAGTCCAATTACGATCTCTTTTACTACATCTATTTGGTACATAATGAGAGTATTATTTCCCGTTGAAACTTCCCCTGGTATTGAGCATCTTGCAATACCTCAAATGATTCTCATTGGAGCAGTTTTTTTTGGTTTGGTTAGCATTCCTTTAGCATTGTATTCAGATAAGAAGCTTTAATCGTTATCCTTGGAATATAATTATTTCCTCAGTTCTAGTGATCTATCTGAGAATTATTGTATAATTTCCCGCCTTATTTAATGCTTTTAGGGAAAGTGGCGGAATTGGTAGACGCGCTGGATTTAGGATCCAGTGGGGCAACCCGTGAGAGTTCGAGTCTCTCCTTTCCCACCATTTAATGGTTGAAAAAAATTATGAGTGAATTGGAAACAAAAATTAACAAGAAAGATGGTCTGAAAAGAGAAATTAAAGTTTCAGTGCCCTCAAATGTTGTTGAGTTAAAGAAAAAAAGTCGCTTCGAAGCAATTGCTAAAAAAGCAAAGCTACCTGGTTTCAGACCTGGTAAGGCACCTATAAATATTATTCAGAATCAATATGGTAATCAGGTTAATCAGGAGGTATTAAGTGAGGTCTTAGAAACCACTTATGCTGAGGTTATTCAGGATCAAAAACTTCAACCCGCAGGCCCACCTGAGGTCAGTGTGGACCAGTTTGTTGATGGCAGTGATTTCAAATACACCGCAACTATAGAAGTTCTTCCAGAATTTGAATTAAAGGGAATTGATAAGATTAAAGTTGAAAAGCTTACATCAACCGTCACTCAGTCAGATATTAATGAAATGATTGAGAACCTTCAAAAACAGAGAGGCGAATGGACTGCCGTTGATAAAACCTCTGAAAAAGGCAATCAATTATTAATCAATTTTGTAGGGAAAATTGATGATGAACCATTTGAAGGCGGTTCAGCCGATGATTTTGTTATTGAAGTCGGTTCAGGTCAGATGTTGCCTGAATTTGATCAAGCACTGGAAGGAGTTAAGTCAGGTGATGAGAAAGAATTTGACCTAACTTTTCCTAAAGATTATCACAAAGAGGATTTATCCAATAAAGTCGCTGTGTTTAACATTAAAGTTAAAGAGGTAAAGGAATTGAAACCTGCTGAAATTGATGATGAATTTGTTAAAGGTTTTGGCATAGAAAGCGGGCAATCCGATGACCTTATGAAAGAAATTAAGGACAGTATGGAGAAAGAGAAGGAGAGTAAGATTAAAAATGATCTCAGAATTAATCTTATGAAGTACCTTAGAGAGAATAATAAGATTGATATACCGAGCGTTATGGTTCACAGGGAAGCACATGCAATGCAAAAAGATTGGATGAGACAATCAGGCATAGAAGACGAAGAAAAAGCTCTTCCGGTATCTAACTTCGAAGAAATTGCCTCTGAAAGGGTTCACTTGGGACTCCTAGTAAATGAGTTAGTTATTTCTAGAGAATTGAAGCTAGATGATGATAAGGTGGAAACTAAATTGGAAGAAATGACGAAAGCATATCCTAATGGGGATGAAATTAGGAAGATGTATGAGCAAACTCCAGAATTGATGGACCAATTGAAATCCATGGTTATGGAAGACCAGGTGGTAGATTGGTTAACAGAGCATTCGACATTTACTGAAAAAGAAATTGAGTTTAAAGAATTGATAAACAAACAACAATGAGTGATTTAGAAGAAAAATTAGCTTTAATACCGATGGTTGTTGAGCAAACGCCAAGAGGAGAACGGGCTTATGATATTTATTCTCGACTGCTAAAAGATAATGTAATTTTTGCTGTTGGTCCAATAGAGGACCATATGGCCAATTTAATTATTGCGCAGCTGTTATTTCTAGAAAGTGAGAACCCTAGCAAGGACATCTTTCTCTATATAAATTCTCCAGGGGGAACTATAACATCAGGTCTGTCTATATATGACACAATGCAATTTATTAAGCCTGATGTGAGCACTATTTGTGTTGGTCAAGCATCCAGTATGGGGGCTATTCTTCTAGCTGCAGGCGCTAAGGGTAAAAGATACTCACTTCCCAATTCAAGAATGATGATACATCAGCCAATATCAGGATTTCAGGGTCAGGCCAGTGATATTGATATCCATGCCAAGGAAGTGCTTAAACTCAGGAAGCAAATCAATAATATACTTGCTAATCACACCGGCAAAACTGAGAAACAAATTGCTAAAGATACAGACAGGGATAATTTTATGGATGCACAACAGTCACTTGACTATGGCTTGATTGATGTTGTACTTACCGATCGTGAAGAGATTAACAAATAATAGTTATGCCAGATAAAACAAAAAAAGGAACTAAGTCTAAAGAGAACAAAATACTTTATTGTTCTTTTTGTGGAAAAGGCCAGAATGAAGTGCAAAAGCTTATAGCTGGCCCTTCAGTCTATATCTGTGAAGAATGCGTGGATCTTTGTAACAACATTATTGAAGAGGAGCTGAATATAAATGAGGCTAATGAGGACTTAACTTTATATAAACCCAAAGAGATCAAATCCATGTTAGATGAGTATGTGATTGATCAAGATGTTGCAAAAAAAGTACTCTCGGTTGCAGTCTATAATCATTACAAAAGACTAAATGATAAGCCAAAACCGAGGGAGAATGATTATGTTGAGATTGGCAAAAGTAATATCCTTCTAATTGGTCCCACAGGCTCAGGAAAGACATTACTAGCTCAAACACTAGCTCGTATTTTAAATGTTCCATTTGCTATCGCTGATGCGACCACATTAACCGAGGCAGGTTATGTGGGTGAAGATGTTGAGAACATTGTTCAGAAGCTTTTGCAAAATTGTGACTACGACGTAGAAAAAGCCCAGAAAGGTATCATCTATATTGATGAGATCGATAAAATATCCAGAAAGACTGACAATCCCTCTATTACAAGAGATGTTTCTGGAGAAGGAGTGCAGCAAGCTCTATTGAAGTTGATTGAAGGCACCACAGCTTCTGTTCCACCTCAGGGAGGGAGAAAGCACCCCCAACAAGAATTTATTCAGGTTGATACTGGAAATATATTGTTCATTTGTGGTGGAGCATTTTCAGGTTTGGATAAAGTTATTCAGTACAGAACAAACAAATCAGGCATTGGCTTTATTGCAGATGTTCATGACAAAGATGAAGATGAAAATTTGGGAGAGATTTTTGAACAAGTTGAGCCTGAAGATTTAATTAAATACGGGCTTATACCAGAGTTTGTTGGAAGGATGCCTGTTGTCTCTTCATTGAATGAGTTGAACAAGGAAGCATTGATAAAGATTTTAACAACCCCTAAAAATGCTTTAATAAAACAATACCAGAAATTATTTGCTATGGAAGAAACTGAATTAGAATTTTTACCAGAATCACTAGAAACAATTGCTGAATTGGCCATGAAGAGAAAAACAGGTGCCAGAGGTTTGAGAACCATTATGGAAGAAACCTTGTTGGATACAATGTATGAGATTCCTTCTCATGATGAGAAAAAACTAAAGAAAGTTATTGTTAATCAGCAGTTTGTTTTAAATAAGTCTAAACCATTTTTAGTTATTTCTAACGATTCTAAAACCAAAGAAAACAAGACCTCTGCAAAAGCATCTAAGGCAAAATTGACAGGTACAAAGTAGCTTTTTTAATTAAATCTCAGATTTACTTGAAAAATCTGTTTTTAACCCTATAAATAAACTATGATGATAAATCTTAATTATGAGTGAACAAAAAGAAAATATTTCATTAGATATTGTTATTGATAAACCATTATTACCACTTAGAGATGTAGTTGTTTATCCGCACATGGTTATTCCTTTGTTCGTCGGCCGAGAGAAATCAAAAGTTGCTCTTGAACAAGCAATGGGCGAGGATAAAAAAATTCTCTTATCTTCACAAAAAAGATCCGATATTGATGATCCTACAGTTAATGATATTAATACCGTAGGGACGCTTGCCAATATTCTTCAACTCGTAACACTTCCTGATGGAACTGTGAAATTACTGGTCGAGGGGGAATCAAGAGTTGACTTAATAGAGATTAGATCTGATGAGTTTTTTAAAGCAGATTACTGTGTATTGACTGAGTATGGCGATGAGGAAGATAAAGATATTCAAGCCTTAAGAAGAACTTTAATCTCGCAGGTTGAGACCTATGTCCGAATAACCAAGAAAGTTCCTGCAGAGGTGGTCAGTACTTTATCTAGCATTAAGGAATCTGGAAGGCTTGTCGATACTATCATTGCTCATATGTCTTTGAAGCTAGAGGAAAAGCAAAAGATATTAGAGCAAATCAATATAAAGGAAAGGCTAGAATTCGTCATCGGGCTGATAGATGTGGAAATAGACATGATTGAGGTCGAGCAGAAAGTCAGGGGCAGGGTTAAAGATCAGATGGAGAAGAGCCAAAAAGAATACTATTTGAATGAACAGATGAAAGCGATTCAAAAGGAGCTTGGGGATTTAGACAATGCTTCAAATGAAATCGAAGAACTTGAAAAGCAGATAAAAAAAGCAGGAATGCCAAAAGAGGCAAGTGAAAAAGCAAATGCAGAGCTTAAGAAACTTCAAATGATGTCACCAATGTCTGCTGAAGCCACTGTGGTTAGAAATTATTTAGATGTTTTAATTGGTGCTCCATGGAAAAAGAAAACCAATGCCAAGGTCAAGTTAGATCAAGCACAGAAAATTCTTGATGAAGATCATTATGGATTAAAGACAGTAAAAGAAAGAATCACTGAATATTTAGCTGTTCAAAAGAGAACTAAAAAACTCAAAGGACCGATTCTATGTCTTGTTGGACCACCTGGTGTTGGAAAAACTTCCTTGGGAGCTAGTATTGCGAGATCAACAGGCAGAAAATTTGTTCGCATGTCTCTAGGTGGGGTTAGAGATGAAGCTGAGATTAGAGGACATAGGAGAACCTACATCGGTGCTATGCCTGGAAAAATTATGCAGAACCTATCTAAAGTTGGTGTCAGGAATCCATTATTTTTACTTGATGAAGTCGATAAAATGTCAATGGATTTTAGAGGGGACCCATCCTCAGCATTATTAGAGGTTTTGGATCCCGAGCAAAACACTAGTTTTAATGATCATTACTTTGAGGTTGATTATGATCTTTCAGATGTAATGTTTATTTGTACAGCTAACACACTAAATATTCCTCCGCCCCTTCTAGATCGGATGGAAGTTATTAGGATAGAAGGCTATACAGAAGATGAAAAATTAAACATCGCTGATCAGTACTTGGTTCAAAAGCAAATGGATGCTAATGGGTTAAAACCAAAGGAAATTAAGATTACAAAAAGCGCGATTCTCTCGATTATAAGGCATTATACAAGGGAAGCTGGCGTTAGAAGTTTAGAACGAGAAATAGCAAAAATAGCCAGAAAGGTCGTAAAATCACTGGTTTTAAAGGCTAAAAAACAAACTATCCATATCAGACCAACAGGCCTTGATAAATATCTTGGAGTGCAAAAATTTAAATACGGTATTGCAGAGAAGCAAAATCAAATCGGTCAAGTCACAGGATTGGCTTGGACTCAGGTTGGAGGTGAGCTTCTAACCATTGAATCTACGCGGTTCCTGGGAAAGGGAAACTAATTAATACAGGCCAACTTGGCGATGTTATGAAAGAGTCAATACAGGCTGCAACGACTGTTGTTAGAAGCAGGTCTAAAACACTTGGTATTAATGAGGATTTTCATCAAAAATTAGATATGCACATTCACGTCCCAGAGGGCGCTACGCCTAAGGATGGGCCTAGTGCAGGCATAGGAATGTGCACCGCTTTAATCTCTTCTTTAACAGAGATTCCAGTGAAGGCAAATGTAGCTATGACAGGGGAAATAACACTTCGAGGAGAAGTCTTCCTATAGGTGGTTTAAAAGAAAAATTACTCGCAGCCCACCGCGGAGGAATAGAGACTGTAATTATCCCTAAAGATAATGCAAAAGATTTAGTTGAAATCCCTAAGAATATTAAGGAAAAGCTGGATATTATCCCTGTTAAGTGGATTGATGGAGTACTAGAAATAGCCCTTGAAAAAATGCCTCAAGTTGCCATTTCAGAGACAAAAACTTCGGGATCGCCTAAAAACAAACCATCTTCTGAAAAAAACCTACCTCATTAAATTTATGAAAATAATTGAAACCCTTTGTTGACAAGGGTTTTAAAGGACTGGTATAAATTGTATGTCTAAACTCTATGAGATTGGACAATAATGATTCATTAGTCTTTTATCAAAACATAATGAATTGAAATATTAATACAACTATAAGGATGTATAACATGAATAAAGGTGATCTCATTGATGCAATAGCAGCAAGCACAGGACTTTCGAAAGCAGACGCAGGTAGAGCAATAGATGCTACTACTTCTGCAGTAGCAGGCGAGTTAGCTGGTGGTGGTTCAGTTGCACTGGTTGGATTTGGTACTTTCTCAGTTAGCCATAGAGCAGCTAGAATGGGCCGTAACCCAGCTACAGGTGAAACAATTCACATTGATGCTAGAAATGTGCCTAAATTTAAAGCTGGTAAAGCTCTAAAAGACGCTTGTAACTAGGCCTTATTTTTAAGAAGATTGTAGCTCGTTAAGTCGGGCTCAATCTTCTTTTCACTTTAAAGACAGGATCGGGTGCTTAGCTCAGCTGGTAGAGCGTCGCCCTTACAAGGCGAATGTCGGCGGTTCGATCCCGTCAGCACCCACCATCCTTCAAAATCAAATAAATAATAGAAAATGGAATGTAAGATTCATTATAATGATCCTCTTATTAGTTCGGAGTGGTAGTTCAGTTTGGTTAGAATGCCTGCCTGTCACGCAGGAGGTCGCGGGTTCGAGTCCCGTCCACTCCGCCATTTATTAATGAGATTTAGAATATGGAACAAGCAGTAATAGTAGATAGCGTAAGAACTGGTCTTGCAAAATCCTATCGAGGTGGCTTTAACAACACCAGAGCGGATGATATGACCGCTCATTTGATTGATACCCTACTGGATAGACATCCAAAAGTAGAACCATCTACGGTTGAAGATGTGATTTTAGGGTGCGGTTACCCTGAAGGCTCACAAGGAACTAATGTTGCTAGGACTTCTGCTGTTTTATCAAGGTTGCCTATTAGTGTCGGCGGGACAACAGTTAATCGTTTTTGTTCATCAGGTTTACAAACAATAGCTATGGCAGCTACTCAGATTCAGAGTGGCTTTGCTGATTGCATAATGGCCGGTGGGGTTGAGTCAATAAGCACCACACAACCAGATCATATTAATACCTATATGTTTAAGAACGAGCGGTTGCTTAAAGAAAAACCATCTATATACGATGCAATGGGCGATACAGCTGAGACCGTTGCAAAGAGGTATAAGGTTTCAAGAGAGTCACAAGATGAATACGCTTTATCTAGTCAGTTGAGATGTGCAGAAGCACAAAACAATAACCTTTTTGACGGTGAAATTGCTCCGATGAAAACAGTAATGAAAGTCCTAGATAAGGAATCTGGCGAAGTTAGTGATTCAGAAGTAATTGTTGATAAGGACAATTGCAATCGCCCTCAAACTACCTTAGAAGGTCTTTCTGGTTTAAAGCCTGTTTTTGATCCAGACAATGGATCTGTGACTGCAGGCAATTCATCACAACTCTCAGACGGTGCATCAATGACACTAGTCATGAGTGAGAAAAAGGCAAGTCAGTTAGGCTTGGAGCCTACTGCTTATTTTAGAGGTTTTACCGTTGTCGGCTGTGAACCTGATGAAATGGGGATTGGCCCTGTGTTCGCAATTCCTAAACTCATAGAGTCTGCTGGCTTGAGCCAGGACGATATAGACCTATGGGAGCTCAATGAAGCCTTTGCTTCTCAAGTTGTTTATATTAGGGATCAATTAGGTTTACCTAGCGAAATTCTTAACGTCAATGGCGGCTCAATAGCCATAGGCCATCCTTTTGGCATGACTGGTTCAAGATTGGTTGGTCACTTGACCCGAGAAATGATTCGAAGGAAAGCTAAATATGGTGTTGTCACCATGTGTATTGGTGGCGGCCAAGGGGCGGCTGGATTGTTTGAGTCTATTCAATAAAAGGGTCTAGATAAATGTTAGAAGCAATAAGACAAGGATTTACGGGTTGGATAGCTTTTCTGGTTATCGGCTTAATCGCGTAACGCTTGTTATCAGCTTTGGCAATATGGATCAAACGCCCATAGAGGATGATGTTGTAATCACAGTTAACGGCAATGAAATCACGTTGTTTGAATACCGTGAAGAATACTCTAATAAAATTGCTGAATTTCAAGAAATGCTGGGCGAAGAAATCCCAGATATTCTTGAGTTAACAATCAAAGAATCAACCACTGAGGATCTTATCTTAAGAAGTTTATTGCTTGATTATATGAGTGCTAAGGGGTACAGGGTAAGTCCAGAGTATGTGGCTGAGCTGATTAGAGGTAACGAAGGTCTTCAAATTGGCGGTGTTTTCGACCGTGAAAATTATCAGGCAATTCTAGCTTCTCAAGGTATTACGATAGAAAAATTTGAATCCGATCTGAGATTGCAGCTCGAGATTAATCAACTTAGAAGAGGTTTTATCGACACTTCTTTTATTACCCCAAGCGAATTTAGAGCTTTTATCGAATTGCAACTACAAAAAAGGTCTGGGGAATTAATCACAATAAATGCAGAGACTTTTGCCGATCAGGTTACACTCGATGACACTCAAGCCTCAATATACTATGAAAATAACCTAGATCTTTTCCAAACCAACGAAGAGGTTGATGTTGAATATCTCTCTATCAGTTTGGATGACGTTGCCCAAAGCGTAAATTATACAGATGATGATTTGAGAAATTATTACGAGGATAACCTGGAAAGGTTCGTAAGCAATGAGGAAAGAAAATCCAGCCATATTTTGATTGCCATCGATGAGGACACCACAGAAGATGAAGCACTATCTCTAATAATGGATGTAAAAAATCGGTTGGAGACAGAAAATTTTGAGGATTTAGCAAAAGAATTATCAGACGACCCAGGTTCAGCGGAGCTTGGTGGGGATTTAGGCTGGGCGGAACCAGGATTGTTTGTTCCTGAGTTCGATAAAGTCCTCTTCAATTTAGAAATAGGTCAGATGTCTGAACCGGTGCAAACACAATTTGGTTTTCATCTGATTAAACTGGATGATCTAAAAGAAGGTCAGCAACAAGAGTTTGACGAGATCAGCCTAGAATTAGACATCGAATACTCCAGGTTATTAGCAGAGGATAAATTATTTGAGAAAGCTGACAGGCTTGCCGATTTATCGTTGCAAGCATTCAATGAACTTAGTTCAGTGGCTGCTAAGCTAGATTTATCTTTAAATCGAATTGATGGCGTAACAAGAAACGGTGATTCTATCTTTAACCAAGATCCAGAACTCGTCAGTAACTTGTTCAGTCAAAATTCAATAGAAGCCTCAGAGAATACTCCTCTCTTTGAACTAGGAGAGAGTATTTTAGTTGCTAGAGTAATCGCTCACAGACTGCCAGAGACTAAAGATTTTTTAAGCGTCGAGACCCAGATCAGTGACTATTTAATTGATCAAGAATCACTCGAACTGGCCAGTAGTTATGCGGACACTGTTAAGCAGCAAATAGAGTCCAATGGTTCTTTTAAAGACCTTGCTGAGAAATTAAATCTAGAAGTCAGTACTTTTGATTTAATAAGAGGAGATACAGGGTTTTCCAGCGGCTTAGTCGAGGCTATCTTTAGTTCGTCTACTCCGGATATAGAGCAGACAAAGACTCTGTCGTATATAGAAGCGGATAAGGTTTTTCTGATCAAAATCAACGGGTATGAGGCAGGAAAACTCGAAGTCTTTAGCGATGAAGAAAGAAACAGTGCAAAACTTCAATTGTCCGAACAAATAGGCTCAAGAGAACTCAACGCCTTCGCAGAATATCTACGGGATAATGCTGAGATATATATTGAACCTAATTTATATGACGATCTATATGATTTGTAATTGGACCAATTAATCCATCTTAAAAGTCATTCCCAAATTTCTATAACCGCCGTCAACATAGATGGTCTCACCAGTTATGCCTGATGCTAAATCAGATGACAGAAAGGCTGCTGTATTACCAACGTCTTCAATGGTGACATTCCTTCCTATAGGATTTATGGAAGAAACATACTTAAGTAAACCCCTCATACCTCCAACACCTGCTGCAGCAAGCGTTTTTATAGGGCCAGCAGATACAGCATTTACCCTAATTCCCACTGGACCAAGATCTGCAGCAAGAAATCTAACTACTGATTCTAGGCTAGCCTTGGCGGGACCCATAACATTATAGTTAGGTATAGATTTCACGGACCCTAGATACGTCATGGTTAATAAAGAGGCGTTTTCGTTAAGCATGGGTTTAGCTTCCCTTGCCATCGCAGCAAAACTATAGCTGCTTATTTGATGTGCTGTTTCAAAACCATCTCTGGTTACCGATTCAACGAAGGAACCTTTCAGTTCTTCGGTTGGCGCAAAAGCTAGGGAATGAATCATGATGTCAAAGTTATCCCAAACTTTTTTAAGTTCTGTAAAAGCATTGATAATGTTTTGATCATCCGCAACATCAGGGTATACAGATAGAGGAACCAAATTCTGAGGCTATTTTTTCAACTCGAGGTTTTAATTTTTCAGTTTGATAGGTGAAGGCTAACTCTGCACCTTCTCGATGCAGACATTTTGCTACTCCATAAGCGATGGAACGATTACTGGCAACTCCGCTTACTAAGGCTTTTTTTCCGTCTAAAAATCCCATTTATCTGACTCTATTTAAAAAATAACTCTTTGAAAAAATTTATATTTATCGTGATACATTTTACATTAAAATAAAATATCCTTTGAGTAATTCTGGTAAGAACATGAAACACGTTGATATTTATACTGATGGAGCTTGTAGAGGCAATCCTGGCCCAGGAGGGTGGGGCGTTTTATTAAGAAACAACAATAAAGAAAAAGAACTTTGTGGAGGTTCTCTTGATACAACGAATAATCAGATGGAATTATTGGCAGCGATCAAGGCTTTAGAGAGTTTGAAAGAGATGTGTGAAGTTAATCTTTACACTGATTCTAAGTATGTAAAGCAAGGTATTACTGAATGGATCATCAAATGGAAAACAAATGGTTTCAAAAACTCAAAAAATAAGCCGGTCCTAAACGCAGAACTCTGGATGAGGCTGGATAAGATAGCAAGTCAGCATAAAGTCAACTGGCAATGGGTTAAAGGACACGCCGGTCATATAGACAATGAAAGAGCAGATGAGCTAGCCAATAAAGGTCTGGACCTCAAACTTAAACAATCATGAGACAGATTATTCTAGACACTGAAACCACAGGTATTTCCGTTGAATCTGGTCATCGGGTTATAGAGATTGGGATGGTCGAGATTATCGATAGAAGATTAACTGGTAATGATTTTCAAGCCTACCTTAACCCGCAAAGGAAAATTGATCCTGCAACTATCCCTATCCATGGTTTAACCGATGAATTTATAGCAGATAAGCCTCTCTTTAAGGATATCGCTTCCGAATTCTTATCCTTTATCGATGGTTCTGAAGTGATTATGCATAATGCCCCGTTTGATTCCTCTTTTATTAATAATGAATTTTCTAAAACAAATATCGATAAGCGTTTAGAGGACATATGTGAAATTACGGACTCCCTTACACTTGCAAGGAAGAAACACCCAGGGCAACGGAACAGTTTAGACGCACTCTGTTCAAGATACGAGGTCAATGCTTCATCTAGAGAACTTCATGGTGCCCTCATAGACGCTAAATTGCTAGCCAATGTTTATTTATTGATGACAGGTGGTCAGGTTGGTTTTTTTAATACCAGCGACCAGCAAGAAAGAAATAATAATACAAAAAGTGATTTTGACTTCGGTAAAAGAAAGAAAATCGTCGTTAATCCAGATGAATCTGAAATTAAGGCTCATCAAGACTATCTAAAAAACTTTCAAAATTTTCAAAAAAAGATCTGAATTGGTAACTTTTAGAACAAATTTGTATTAAAATCTAGAGTTTAATTTTTCTTTAACCTCTTATCAGGAGTAATAATTATGCAGGCAGAAGTTGCGCAATGCACGTTGAAGCTATTCCCAGGGCCCTATGAATCAAGGTATGCTCGTTTCAGGCATCATCTTAGCAATAAGTTTTATAGGTATCTTTACAGAAACTCTCCATGGTTTTCATAGGGTAAAAGTCGCCATGCTCGGAGCTGGAGTCATGGTGGTGGTTGGACAAATTTATGGATTTTATACCCCAGACTGTGCTTTTCAGGCTGTCGATTGGAATGTGGTTTTCCTCTTGGCCGGGAATGATGGCTATTGTTGCGATCATGATCAAAACAGGAGGCTTTTTAAGTTCTTGCCTACGAAATTGGGCGTTTTGCCAAAGGCCGACAATTCCTCATGCTAGCTATGATTGGAACCGCTGTAACTGTTATTTCTCTTCTTCTCGACAATGTAACGACGGTGGTCATTTTTGGACCGCTGATTGTTCTGATTTGCCAGAAAATGAAGGTCACGCCGATACCCCTATTTGATGGCAGCAGCACTTTTATCTGATACTGGTGGCGTTGCCACCCTAGTGGGTGACCCACCGAATCTGATGATTGGATCTGCAAAAGACATCGCATTTATGCCGTTTGTAGAAAAAATGGGACCCATCGTCTTTGTCGCTTGGATCGCTACTTTATTCTTCATGAGAGTTTTATTTAAAAAAGAATTGGATCTGACGGCAGAAGGCACATTTACCGACACACTGGATTATAAGGATAAAGGCCTATGGAATAAATCATTAATGGTTCTAGGATTGATGGTGGTGCTCTTTGTTATTCATAACGTAATCCACTGGGATCCTTGGATGGTAGCAGGCGCTGGATTAATTACTTTAGCAATGTTACAGAAGCACTTAGAGCTAGAAGATATTATGCACGATGTAGAAATTCCTTTGCTTATGTTCTTCATTGCTCTTTTTATGATTGTAGGTGGTGTTGAGGGAAGTGGTTTTCTTGAGTATTTAGGCACCTTTATCATTCCATTTGTAAAAGAAGATTTCTTGCTTGCTTGTATTATCTTGATGTGGGTAGCTGCGATTATGTCAGCTGCGATTGACAACATACCGTTCACAGCCGCTATGATTCCGATCATTATGTCCCTTGAGGCTCAAGGGGTAAATGCTGCTGCATTATGGTGGTGTTTAGCGCTTGGTGTTGGCATGGGGGGCAATGGAACCCATATTGGTTCAACTGCTAATGTTTTCATCGTCACCGTATCTGAAAGACTAGCGAGAGATACTGGAGATAAAAGCATGGCAATAACACCATTAATGTGGGCTAAGAAAGGTCTTCCAGTTATGTTACTGACATTGGTGATTTGCACCATTGTGATGTACTTGTTCTTCCCATATTATTCGCAACCTCTCTAGGAATGACTTCAGAGATATCCTGCTTTAAAGCCTACGATGTAAGAGGCAGGATACCGTCTGAGTTGAACCAAGAAATTGCTTTCAAAATAGGAGCTGGAGTTGCTTCTCATTTTTCTACAAAATCAGTAGTTGTTGGTTATGATGTTCGACCGTCCTCATTAGATATTTTAGACGCCCTTGCAAGGGGTATCGCAAGCCATGATTCAGAAGTTATTTCTATTGGATTGTGCGGCACTGAAGAGATCTATTTTGCAACCAATCATCTTAATACTGATGCTGGGGTGATGATTACCGCCAGCCATAACCCGGCAGACTATAACGGCCTTAAGATTGTTGGTTCTGGTGCAATGCCAGTAAGTATTGATAGCGGACTAGGTGATATTAAGTCTATAGCCGAATCAGTTGCATATAATCCAAATATAAAACCTGATATTAAAGATGCAGATATCAGAGACAGTTATCTTGATGAGATTTTATCCTTTATAGATGTCGACAATATTAAGCCAATGAAGATCGTTGTTAACTCAGGAAATGGGTGCGCAGGACCGGTTGTTGATGCTTTAGAATCTAGGCTACCTATTACTTTTATCAAGATTCAAAATGAGCCAGATGGATCATTTCCTAACGGTATTCCTAACCCTCTATTAATTGAAAACAGAGAAGTCACATCTCAAGCAGTAATTGAGCATAAAGCTGATCTCGGGATCGCCTGGGACGGTGATTTTGATCGTTGTTTTTTCTTTGATGCTACTGGGAGCTTTATAGAGAACTACTATCTTATTGGCTTATTGAGTGAAGAGCTGCTTCGATCAAATCCAGGCGATCATATCGTCCATGATCCAAGATTAGTTTGGAACACAAGAGAAGACGTATTAAAAGCTGGAGGAACTTCTCATCTATCCAAAGCAGGGCACTCGTTTATCAAAGAGGCCATGCGTGCAAATAAAGCAGTTTATGGTGGCGAGATGAGTGGCCATCACTATTTCAGAGATTTTTATTACAGTGATAGCGGAATGATACCTTGGCTTCTTCTTTTGCAAAACATATCCAATTCAGGTCAATCTTATCGCAATTAGTTGATGACCGTATTCAACGATATCCTGTTAGTGGCGAAATCAACACAAAAGTTGAAGAGCCAAGAGCTCTTTTAGAGCGGATTAAGGGGCATTATTTACCTCAACAACCAATAATTGATGATCTCGATGGCTATAGCTTTGAGTTTTCTGATTGGCGATTCAATTTACGAATGTCAAATACAGAACCTCTAGTAAGATTAAATGTCGAATCTAGAGCCGATGAAAAGCTGATGAATGAGAAGACAGAGGAGATTCTTGATTTAATTAAAAATCTTAGCTAATCAAATCGATTGCTTGCTTTCCATGTCCTCTATTTCTCTAAGATAATGTTTTCTCATAAAAGGAATCATAAACAATACGGGTAAACCAAAAACCAGAGGCACAAGACTCATCGAGTATCTGACGCCATCAATAGACTGGAAAACATTATCATTCAGGATACCCACGGTTGTTGGCCCAAGTAAAAGTCCAGAAATACTAATACACATCAGGTAGAAGGCCACAGAAATACCTTTTAAATTAGTTGGTATTATTTTTAACAGAGCAATTAAGGCACTTGAAGAGGTTAGAGCAATACCTATTAGGTTAATCCCCAGAACAATAAAGCACAGAGTCGGGTTAGGTAATAATGGAGCTATAACAGCTGTGGGTATTAAAATAATAGCACCCCAGATAACCACTCTAAGACCACCGTCTTTGTAGCCTTTTTTTGTTAAATGATCTGACAACCAACCTGCCGTATTATTAGTTATAGGTCCTAAACAAAGCAATAGAAGGCCATTAATAAAGGCAAATCGTGCAGGGTCCATGTCCCATGTTCTTTCAAACATTGCAGGCATCCATGCCTGCGAATAGGCGATGATGGTCATTACACAAGCCGGTAAGATAAAACTCGCCAAGGCCCAGCCTCGACTATAGAAGTAACTCATAGCCGATGATATTCCCTCGGTTATGTTATTGCTTGGATTATGATCCTTTGGTCGTTGGGGTTCTTTTAGGAGGTAGACAAACAGAGCGAGAACAATTCCTGGTGCGCCTACAATTATAAAGGCTAACTGCCAAGGGGATAGGGCGCCAATTAATGGTAGTTGAATTAGATCGATTGAATTACTCCATATCAACACTGCAGCACCTGATAAATAAGCAAAAGCAGGACCCAATGACATTCCCATCGTATAGAATCCTATTGGTCGGCCTCTTTTTCCTTCAGGGAAACTATCATTGATAATAGATAATGCACATGGACCCAGAGTGGCTTCTCCAATACCTACCGTCATACGAGCAATGAACAAGTGACTAAATTTTTGAGCAAATCCTGAGGCAACGGTTGCAGCAGACCAAACTAATATACCTGCAGAAACTATGTAAACTCTTTTTACACGATCGGCTAGATACCCCAATGGTAAACCCATGGTGGCATAAAAAATTGCAAATGCTGGTCCTAGGAGAAGCCCTATCTGGGTGTCTGTCAGTCCCAGATCAGCCTTTATAGGTTCAATCAGTAAGCCCAATATATAGCGATCAATAAATGAAAACATATAAGCAATGGTCATCAGGCCGACCATATACCATGCATAGGATTTTTTCTTATAAGGGTTTTCTTTTTCTGTAATCTCTTGAAGGTTCATTATTTCTTCTCAATCTTGTATATGAGTGTCAGATTTCCATCGTCATCAAGGATACCAACCTCTCTTCCTTCTCGACCGTCATGCGTGACCAGATGCTCTTCTTTGAAACATTGAAAATTGTGTTCTCTGCATTTGTTGAGAACCTCATCCACATTATCTACTTCTATACAAATTGCAGAGCGTCTAGGTAAGGGGTTTTTATCTAAATTTCCTTCACCTAAAATTGTCAATGCCATTACTCTGGGCTGATCCTTGTAACTGAGAATAGCAAATTCTATCGGCGTACTTTTTTTAATATCAAACACCTCGTAGGAGTATGAATCATCTTCAGATTGCTTCATAAAATCTAGAGTCATCCCTAAGATATCCCTATAGAATAACAATGCTCTATTTCATCACTTACTAAATAATTGGTTCTTTGAAATCTCATAATCGCTTCTATTTAATTTAATTTCTGATTAACTTCAAAGAAATGACCATCTGGATCAAAAAAAGACATGCCTATAAATTCAATCATGTCTCCACTAGCACCTTTGATCGACCAATCATGGGGCTCACTGAATATATTTGTATCCAATTCAATGGCTTTCTTATGAACGGCATCTAAATTGTCTGTTTCTAATACAAAAGTTGGTTGACCGTAATTAACCTCATTGGGGATTTCAGGGGCAGGCCATAATGGATCTACCCATTGAAGAAGGCCTATCATACCTATTACCGGGTCATCGCATTTAAGGATAATAAGGTGAGTAACATCTCCTTTCTTGCCTGCAGCCATGCCTTTTCCCCCTAAGGTAACTTCTCCATCATAATAAATGCTCATGCCGAGGACTTCTTGATACCACTGAGTTGATTTTTTGATATCTCTTACAATTAATGTGGTTCTTTTAACTATTGCTCTACTCATAAATTACCTTAAGTGATAGCATCTGCCTCAACGACAAGAACTTTGCATTCGGCAATGCCTTCTCTAAGTTTTCTTATTTCTTGGTATTCATCAGAGTTCCAAAATTCAAGAGCTCTTTCCTTGCTCGGCCATTCTGAAATGACAACGGAGTTATTATCCTCATCTATTCCTTCCAGAGGAATTGCACCGGGAGCCCTGATTAAATATTTGCCACCATATTTTTCAAGTAATTTAGCACCCTTGAGCACCGTATCCGCTGATAAATTTTTCTCGATCATGAATAACGCACCTTACAATCATGTAAGCTTTCATAACCTCTCCTTACTGATTGCCTAATACTTTTTTAAAGTAGGTCCAACTGGTTTCATTCCTTCTGTCATCATCAGTTGGAGGTGGTTCATTGTATTTAGGGTAGTTGGTTTCTATCTCTTTCTTGATCGAATCTGGTAATTCATCATAACTGTCTAATTTTTTCCCAAATGTATGAAAATAAACAATTCCATTCCTGCCGCTCATTTTCATCCAAGGAAGCCAATAGGATATTCTCTCCCAACCAATGCCAACTTTTGCAGTATCTTTATCATCATCTGTCAAGTCAGAGACGCTACCAGTGGTATTAAACATTTCTGTGGCATGGTAGATTCCACCAACGTAATCCTGAAAATTCCCACCCAATGGATTTTTATAGAAAAGAGGAATAGTGGCTGTGTCCCACCAGTCGTCACCATGAACACTGAGATTCATTTCAAATGGTTTACCTTCTTCATCGCGTTCATAGAAGTAACCCCAATTAACGGATCATTGGCAACATGAAGTACATCAACAGTCTCACCGGTCCAAGGGTTTGTCCATTGATCTAGAATTTCACCGGTTTTAGGGTCTTGATAAAAGAGCAGCTCTCGACTAACCATTCTATAACCGTTTCCCCGTTTTGAATCCTTAACAGTGTCACATTGTCTGATATTCATACCCTCAACTTTGAAGAGCAATTTATCTTTCTCTCCCTGGACTCTGCTGTACATTCTTCCGTACCACCAATAAACAATGGGCTTATTGTCTTCCATCGAGCATATAATCTTTCTTTGTGCTTTTAAGTAACCCATTCCAGGCGAGAGTTCAAATGCAGAGGTTTTTTCAAATACAAAGGCAATTGAAATTAATGCAAAAGTAAAAAGGCTTAATTTTTCTTTCATATTTCTTCCTTATTTAATTTCTAGATACTGGTTCCGACATATCGGGTTTGTTTAAATATCGACTGATCTCATCGAACAGGTCCTTCATTTCTTCTCCCGTTTTAGGCAATTGATCAGTGGGCATATCGAGATGGTTCATGGGGATCTCTTGTTGATATTGCGAGAAGATTTCTTGCACCATTTCCAAGGCGTAATTTGGAATGGTTCTATTCTTCCTAAATTCTGCAATAGGAATCTCTGCCGAAACGATCCCTTCTTCATGTGTGCTTGGATCTTGGGCAATAATTTTTCCTTGCGGAGAGGCTATCAAGGATTTACCTCCATTCTCACTGTAGGGTGTACCGAGTGGAATTGTAATATTAGACATAGCACTGTAGAAATTGTTTATCCACGCCATGGCTAATACATCGGATTCTGAGAACAGAGTTGCTGTTCTTAACATAATCTCCACACCTTTCATTGCAAAAGCAGCAAAGACAAAAGGGTCTCCTTGTACTGTGCTGACAGCAATATTCCCAAACTCGGTTTTCAAAACCGGGAATTCTTCTTCAATGCCATACTTTTCTCTGTATTTTTCTTGAACAGCTTCAATGGTTGTGGTGGTAATCTCTCGGTCGGGATACAGGCGTTTAATATTTCGAGGTTTCCAATATACTTTTTTAATTTCCCCGTCTCTGCCAATGACCGTATTAAGACTAAGAATATGCTCAGGCCATTCCTTATCTGTCGCGTAGCTGCCAAAGATAAGATAGGCGTCACATTCTTTGGCTACCTTGCCCAAAGCCTCTGTTTCGGGTCCTGGGACTTCGATGGTGTATTTGAGCTTTTCTGCTCTAGAACCTGATGAATATCCTGTTAAGGGGAATTCGTGATAGAGGAGAATATCGGGTTCAGAGCCCTCATTACAAGCAAGATCAGCCATTTCAATCATATGATCTAGGTTTTCCTTTAGGCCGACTTTGGGATCATCATATTCTTGGAGTGAATTTACACCTGTTTGAATCACTTTTAGCGTTATGACCTCTTTTTCAAGAGGTTCAACATCATAGGTGCCATCTTGATTTACGAGTTTATTTTTCAATTCATCTGCCATAAGAGTACAAGGTAACATTATCCAAAAAAAAATGAGACAGCTTTTCATATCCATCATTATAATTAACCTATGAAAAAACTTAATTGCCAAATTGATCTCCATGACTGCTAATTCTCCAAAACTCATATATGTTGACACGTCCAGGGGACAAATGCATGTCAGGCTATATGAAAACAGGGGACCGGCCTTAATCTGCCTGCATCCGATGCCGTATTCAGGAGGTTATTATGACAGCTTTTGCAAGCACCTCACAAAGGAAAGCAATTGTTCTGCTGTTTCCATTGATATGATCGGTTATGGTCGCTCAGAGAAGATCAAGGAACCAATCAGTATTCATGATTACGCCACATCTTCGATCGAAGTGATTAAAACTTTGATCAATGATGATCGAATCTCTAACACAGTCAATTTGCTCGGTTTTCATACCGGTTCAGCAATTGGAAATGAAATAGGCATTTTAGAGCCAGATTTAATTAATAAAATTATTTTTGTTACTTATCCATTTTTTAACCAAGAAAAGAGGGAGGAAATGTTGTCCTCTTTATCCAAAGCCCCCCTTAATGAGGACTTAGAATCTTTAAGATCGATGTGGGAATTTACGATTGAGAATCGTGCAGAAGGTGTTGCTTTGGAAAGAGCTATGTCTAATTTTTTAGATCAACTACAAAATCTCGATAGGGGGTGGTTTGGTTTTCATGCAATGTTTAATTATATTTCTGAGGAGCGTTTACCTCACTTAAAATTGCCCACACTCGTTATTAATGATCAGAGTTCATTAACGAAAGCGACAAAGGCAGCATCTGAATTGATTAGTGATATGAATTATATTGAACTAGATGATACACAAGGGGGGATCTTCGAGCTCAATATAGATCAGATTGCTAAACATGTTATTACATTCTTAAATCAGCAGTAGGTTTATACAAAAAGATATGGTTACTCGATGTTTCAAAATAACTTTGGGAAAAGTTCAAGGGGTATTTTTTAGAGACAGCACAAAAAGAAAAGCAGCTGATTTTGATGTTCTTGGCTCTGCGATAAATTTAGCAAACGGGAGTGTTGAAGTAATAGCACAAGGAAGTGAATCGGGGGTCAACGAGCTTCTTAAATGGCTTCAAGTTGGACCTGAAATGGCGGTTGTTGAGAGAGTGGATGAAGTTGCTATTAGCGATGATCTAGAGTTTAATGATTTCACGATAGGTTAGCTATTTACTATGGATCTAAGTCTTAATTTAATTATGATGTTGCCAGACGCTTTAAAAAGACGTCTTCTCAAAGGCAATGATATTGCAGTAGATAACAGGACAATGCATCCTGGCCAACAGATTATCTTATATATTTTAAAAAAGAGGAGAATCACCAAGGATATATATAGTCTAGACCCCCAAACCATTAGAGATTATTACAACAAGACTGCCGACAGATTACAGAAAAGACCACCTCGAATTAAACACAAAGATCACCAGATTGATGTTGATGATGGATCAATAAGGGTTCGTGAATATTTCCCAAAAGAATCTATTGATCATCAAGGTCAGACGCTTCTTTATTTTCATGGCGGGGGATTCTCAATTGGCAGTTTAAGAACTCATGACTCACTTTGTAAGCACTTAGTTGACCTGCTTGGTTGGAGAGTCTTTTCAGTTGAGTACAGATTGGCACCAGAATACCGATTTCCGATTCCTCTAGAAGACTGTGATAAGGCAATGGATTGGTTGGTTGAGAACGCTGAGAGTTTAGATGTTGACCCCCAAAAGATTACTGTAGGAGGGGATAGTGCAGGGGCTAATTTATCAACCTGTCTTTGTATTAAACGTCTAGAAGAATCCAAACAAATGCCTGATCGACAATACTTACTCTATCCAGGGGTTGATAGTAAGGGTGATTATGAATCTATTAGAACGTTTACTGACGGCTATTTTTTACTGACCAAGGATCTACTTCAGTGGTTTCATGATAATTATATGAGTGAAAAAGATCATACTAATCCTTATGTAGCTCCGATGAACTATAAAACCCCAGAATTATTACCACCTGCTGTTGTTATCACAGCTGGGTTTGATCCTCTTAGAGATGAAGGTTTGGCTTATTATGAGTTTTTAAAGAAAGCCGGGGTAAAAGTCTACTATAAAGAATATGAAGACCTCATTCATGGTTTCGCTAATTTCACCATCGAACCCAGATGTTACGAGGCTGTGGTGGAGAGCGCTAAGAACTAAAGAAAATAGTGGAGCCCAACATTGGTTAGAACTCGTTTTGCACCAAGTCCTTCTGGCTTTCTTCATATTGGAGGTGTTAGAACCGCTCTCTATTCTTGGTTGTTTGCCAGAAACAAAGGCGGACAATTTCTCTTAAGGATTGAAGACACCGATGTTGAGCGATCAACTGAAGAATCAATTGAAGCAATATTAGCTGGGATGCAATGGCTTGGCCTAGATCATGATGAGGATATTGTTTATCAATCAAAGCGATTTGATATCTACCAAGAGAAAGCAGAAGGATTGATCCAAGCAGACCATGCTTACAAATGTTATTGCACTCCTGATGAACTTGAGAAGATGAGGGCTGAACAAACCAAGAAGGGAGAAAACCCTAGGTATGATGGCCGATGTCGAGACAAGGGTGATCAAGACGGTGAATTTGTTATCCGTTTCAAGGCAAATGCTAAAGAAGACATAACCATTAGTGACTCAGTCTATGGCCAGATTACAGTGCACAACGATGAACTCGACGATTTTATTATTCTAAGATCCAATAAAGCCCCAACATATCATTTCGCTGTTGTTATTGACGATAATGAATCGGGAATTACCCATATCCTCCGTGGCGATGATCATTTAAAAAACAGCGCTAAGCATCTTCAATTAATGGATGCCATGGATTATAAAAAGCCTGAATTTATTCATTTACCAATGATTCTAGGACCCGATGGATCTCGACTGTCTAAACGGCATGGTGCGATGAATATTCTCGAATACAAAGATCAAGGCTTTTTTTCCAGAAGCGATGTTGAATTACTTGGTTAGATTAGGATGGTCTTTTGGCGACCAAGAAGTATTTAATATTCAAGAGATGATTGATGCTTTCGATGTAAAGAAAATCAATAAATCCAGTGCCAAGTTTGATCTAGAAAAGTTACAGTGGTTGAATCAACAACATCTGAGTAATAGCGATAATTCAGAACTTACTGAGTTTCTAAAACTAAACACTAGTCTAAAAGAACTCCCTTCAGAAAAGACCATCGACTCCTTCATAGATGCGTACAAGCCAAGAGTTAATAATCTTAACGAATTAGTTGGGTATTTTGATTCTCTCTATACTGAACAGTTTAGTGTTGAAGGTTCAGCAGCTGAAAAGTTTCTAAAGCAAGAGATCATAGTGCCATTTCAAGATCTTTTAGAAATGCTTGAGCAGGTTGAATGGAATACTGAATCGATCAATCAATCTGTCAAATCAACTTGTGAGAACCACGGTATTGGATTCGGCAAGATTGGCCAACCTTTGAGAGTGGCTATTACCGGAGGTACTGAATCACCTTCGATAGATTTAACGATGACATTATTGGATAGAGAAATCGTTATTTCCAGAATCAAAAAAGCGATAGAATATATTTCAAATCAATAATAAGGGGCTATAGCTCAGCTGGGAGAGCGCTTGCATGGCATGCAAGAGGTGGGCGGTTCGATCCCGCCTAGCTCCACCACCTTAGATTCATTGCAGAGTATAGGTTTTATTAGGCTTAAGATGTTGCTCTGTTATCTATTTCAACTTTATTAACACCAAAGCCACACCTTTATTTCACTATTTTTACGACACGTAGAATAAGAAATTTTCAGATTTACGTTGATACTATCCAATAAATTATAAAATTGACTACCAGCATAGGTTAGGAGTATTTTTAATGTATGAAAAAAAATCATATTCATATCAGCACTGTTGTTTAGCTTTAATGGTTGGGCGGATTTAAAACCATTAAGTGAATACCCCATTGAAGACATTGATTACGATACAGAATTAGCCATAGAGGTTGGTACTAGATGTCTTGCTATATTTGGATGGGGAGGGACGTATGAAAGTAAACAATATAGTGAGAAGTGGTTAGAATTTTTATACCCTTTGCTTATAGAAGATCCCACCCACGCGGCAGTTGAGTTCCAAAAACTTAAGTTATCTGTAGAGCCCATTGTTAGAGATATTAGAGAATATTCTAATTCTAATGAGGGGTATCAGAAAATACTCAATGAGATGGATATTTGTATTGAGCTAATTGTTGATGAACCCCTTTTATTGATGATTCAAATTTTACTTTAGAAGATAAAGCCGACGCCATCGCACATACTTTTTATGTCAAAAATACCGGCATGTTTGATTTTTTGACTCTCCAAATGGGAAGAACATTGCATGAACAACTTAGAGGTATAAGTTTTGCTGAGGCTAATAGTTTAATTAGAAGTGGAGAATTAGCCTATGCCTACGGGGAGTTGCAAGACCTTATGATTGATACTATTGGTGGTGCAGGAAATCTTTTAATTGAAGAAGCAAAAGAATTTAAAGATGTTATTCTTGCTGAGTTATCAGATAAAGAGATAGATAATATCTATAATCTCCTTCCAACAGGGGACTTAAAAACAATGAATGATCTAGTAAAGCTTGACCCTATAAATAATCAATATCCAAACTTTTCCGAGCTTAATTTAGATTTTCTTATGAGCGTTCAAGAAAGGAGGCAAACATTATTTGCTTCTGACGAATTTAACAGCTATTTAGAAGATGGGTTTGATAAGATTTTAACTAAATATGGCTATCCTTTGGTTATATCGATAGACACTGAAGCAGATATTTCAGGATTATGGACACACATGGATGATCGTGGAGAAATAATTGAAATAGTAAAAGAAGACAAAGGTTATGTTGCAACAAAAAAAGTTTCTAAAGATGAATATGTTCCCGAAGGAGAAAAGACTTTCTCTTTTGATCTAGATTTTGAAAGCTGCGAAATTCAGTTTGCTCAGGAGAATTTTCAGAACCCATTCTTAGTTGATTGAAAGTTTTTGAAATAGGAAAGATAAAATAATTCTCTCAGGTCCAGCAGGGCTAGGCGGATTTCAGTTGAAACGAAATTATAAGGAACAAGCTTATCCCATGGGGGAGTTGATAAATAAAGAAGCTGATATTTTAGGAAAATGGGTTGGATTCTATGAAGGTTTTGGCGAGGAGATAATAAATATATCTAAAATTAACAACCGGTATGTTGCTAGAAAAATAACTGGTGATCAGTATGTTCCATCAGGAGAGATAACCTTCCAATTTGATACCAATTTAGACAACTGTAAAATGCAATTTGCAAACATTGGTTTTAAAAATCCTTATTTTAAGAGTGTGAGATTTTTAGACTAAATAGCTCCAATATTTCTCTCAAGAGGGGTATTGATATGATGCATTTTAACAGGAGCGCTCCTAGGAACGGCCCTTACGAAAAGTTTAATAGAAACGGCCAATTTGAAAGAAGCCATTATAAAGGTGGGAAGCTAGAGGGCTCTGAAGAGAGATTTTTTGTCACTGGTGAATTGTATTGGAAGAGAAACTTCAAGAACGGGGAACTTCATGGTGTTTGGGAATCTTTCTACATGGATGGTAAAACTAGTGCCTTATCAAACTGGAGAAAAGGAAAAGAATTAGGCCACACAAAATTTTCCTACCACAATAACGGTCAATTAAAAAACAGAGTAAATTTTAAAAACGGAAAAATGGAAGGCCTTGGAGAAATTTTCTTTGACAACGGTAATTTAGAACAAAGATCAAAATTTAAAAAAGGCAAAAAAGAAGGTCTTTATGAGGCATTTTACAAAAACGGTGAGTTAATGATAAGAGGCAACAACAAAAACGACCAAAAAGATGGTCTTTGGGAGTATTTTGATGAAGAGGGTAATTTAATTAAAACTGAAAAATTCTGACACTTTTTTCCAGCCTCATTGAAAAAAATGTTCAACCACGAGAGTGCACCTTAGTAGGAGTTAGTGATGGAAAACTCCGACTCTAATTGACAACCAAAACCTCCACCATCCATTCCATTTTGGAATAATTCATAAACCTGTTATAACCTATTAATATAGTTTTCATAATATATAGAATTAAAAAACTAAAAAAAGGAATTAAACAATGAAACATATTTTATTTGTGGTAATGAGTATTTTTTTATCAACAAGTATCTTTGCTAATGATGATGATGGAGTTAATGGGCCATACTACGCCTTTTATCACTTACAAGTACCTAATCCAGGAGATTTGATAGATTCAATGAATCGTTTTTGGTCTTCTGATTGCGGTAAAGAGTATCCTGCTGATGTTGCATTGTCGCAGGAAATCTTTAACGGTAGTTATACATCGACACACTTCATCATAAATACCTTCCAAAATTCCGCTGATCAAGCAAAAGCTGTTGAGATAATGAGATCATGCAAAGCGGGAATAAAGTTTTTACAGGAAATCTCAGCAGATGGAGTAATTCCAACAATGCAATATATGGGATATGCCCTGATAGATGAAAATGATTGGACACAAGATACTGTCTTTGCAAAGTTTGATATTAGTATCGAACCTGAAAGCGAAGTTGCGTTCGCTAATGCATACCTCAAAATGATGAATGAAGTATTTAAAGATACTTATGTACGCTCATTTGGTTTAGGCGCAGTATATTATGGCAGAGATAGATTTACTCATTGGGTATGGACTGGTGCTAAATCAATACCAGAGCTCACAGATATTGTTATAGAACGCGGAACGCATCCAGCATATGCCACTTTTGTTAATGATGTTAAAGATATAAGAACAGTTGTTAACTCAACTCAGGTTCAAATCTGAAGGGCTGGGCCAGACAGAACTAATTTACTTTGGTATTAGGTTTTATATATGTTCCTTAGAGTGGTGGTTCTGATTGCAACAGTTCTGGTCATCTTTGGCGCTTGGAGATTTATCCCACAGAAAGAATCAGTTGTAAATGTTTATTATGAGACTGATTTTACCACCGCTCCTGAAGGCGTTGTGGGTTTCCCATCTTGGAATGCGTCAACTGCTAAGGAACTTATAGAAGGCCCTGATTCTGCAGAAATCAAAGTAAACGGAGGCGGGCTTCTTGTGTTGCCGCCACAAGCCTCAGCCACAACACCAGTCCCTGCGGTGGTTATACTCCATGGTTCAGGAGGCGACTGGACAGGACGTAGTATCTATCTTGCCAACCGATTGGCAAAGCATGGGATCGCGGGCTTTGCCGTTGATACTTTTGTTGCTCGAAATCTGCGATCAACAGATGATTATTTCGAACGGCTTCAAAAAGCCAGTATTTATTCTCAAATTATTGATGGATTCAATGCTCTAGAGGCTTTGCAACAACATCCATACATTGATGGAGATAAATTGCTGTTACTGGGTTTAGTCTTGGTGGTGGCTCAACTTTATACTCCATGTTTGAACCAGTGGCCACCGGAATCCTTGGAATAGACGGTCCTCGTTTTTCAGCCTACGCGTCTTTTTATGCAGGGTGCTCTCTTGACTTTGAAGATTTTGAAGTTGAGGGAAGTCCGGTACTTATTATGATGGGTAAAGCAGATGAATCAATGTCAATAGAACGCTGTGAATGGTTTAAAGATAAGTTAGAACAATTTGGAGTTGAGGTTGAGATGTCAGTTTATGATGGAGCTGGCCATGGATGGGAACAACCTTACCCTCAGGCATTTGTACCAGA
The DNA here is from genome assembly GCA_019653755.1 of Woeseia sp. GTDB lineage: Bacteria > Pseudomonadota > Gammaproteobacteria > Steroidobacterales > UBA11654 > CACPJA01. The sequence goes on from BPCL01000009.1 coordinate 49,796, forward strand.
GGCGGCTATCACTAAAGATTGTTTGATGTTGTGGACAGAAAATAACGAAGTCATTGAACAAAATTCAGGGTACTCGGTTGACAAGCCTTGGGGTGCATTTTTAGCGTTTTCGAACTGCAGCACGCGTGACGGTTATACTATGGGTCTAAATGAAGCGCTAAAGAACAGTCTTGGTTAGATTTTTATGCTTTCCTAAAAAAGACCTGGAAACTTTAAAATTCAATACATCGTTATAGATTGATGAAAGATTGAGGATACTTTCATCTCAATGAATCGTTAGGGTAAGATACACTCATAACTCAATAAACTATCTTAAATATGCGTATTGGTCTGATCCTTGATTCGAGGTTAAGTGCTTCTAAAATAGCTGAACTGGATTGTTAGCTGAAAAATATGGAGCTCATAGTGTTTGGCTAGCAAGCTATACAGATTCGAGAGAACCTTTCACAAATCTTTCACAACTAGCTATTAAGTCTAAACGTATAAAGTTAGGACCTATTGCCTTAAATCCCTTTGATACTCATCCTATTCGATATTAAGCGGCTTATTAACATTAAAGAACTCGCTGAAGGTAGGGCTAATGTAGTCATTGGGGAGGTGGGAAAGCTTTGCAAGCACTTGACTTAAAACCCACAAAAGAGTAAGGGCTGTTTCGGAATGCGTCGAGATACTAAAATCTATATCTAAGGGAAGCCCATTAAACTACGATGGTGAAATATTTAAAGTCAATAACTACAATCCCTTTTGGCTAAAACACGATATACCGAAAGTTTATGTAGCTGCCAACAAGCCTCAAATGCTTAAGATGTCGGCTAAACATTCAGATGGAATTATGATGAGTGATCTTCCTCCCATTATTATAAAGGATAAGGTTGAAGAGGTTTTAAGCCACATGAAAGTCAGAGAAGATGATGACTTTAGATTTGATAATTTTATGGCTTGGGCCTTATATGAAGATAGAGAAAAAAACTATGAATGAAGCGAAACAATGGCTTGGGTATCGTGGATTATTTAGACGATGGGTAATCACCACTTTTATGTCAGATGAGGAATACGATGTTATAGAGGCCCACAAAAAGGAAATTTATCAAATGCCAGTATTAAACACGTTCTCAGTTTCTGGAGTTCCCGATTCCCTCCTAGAGAAACTTGTGGATCATCTAACCTTGACCGGTCATGTAGTGAAGTAGACCATAAGATAGACATTTATTAGAGCTAAAAGAGTCAGGTTTAACCGATGTTGCCTTGACTTAGATCAGACCAGCAGCTCAATAAAGCTTATTGGAGAAAAAGTTATCCCTGCTCTAAAATAGTTCTAGATTCTTTGAAAATTTTTAATTTGATAGGTTAATAAAAAAAGAAAAAACAAATTCAAAAAAACTCTATTTATAATTTCTTTTAAAAGTTTTTTTTCTCAGAAAAATGCGAATGCCGGAAAGGTGGGAATTCCACGAGCCTATGCGAAAACTGAAGGTCGGTCCATTTTTGGGAAATGGAAAGGACCAGCTTGATTTTATTTCATCAGTCAGGACAAACTTCATCGGGAAAACCTCGCCATGGACCTTTATTGCTGATGACTATAGAGTGATTGCAATTGATTTACCTAATCATGGACAATCTGATACCTCTGACCACG
>BPCL01000010.1 GCA_019653755.1 Woeseia sp.
TCTTCTCCAATCTATCCTATAACTGTTCTCAGCGATCTTATTGCTAATGATTTGCCGCCACCTTCATTAAAACCAATATGGATTGGTTTGTTAACTTCATTCAGTTTAGTCTTTGCTGCCACAGCCCCGTATTTAAAACTATTGGGTCAAGCAGAACCTATTCGCATTCTTAGAAATGATTTTGCCTTTGATGTCGAAACAAATATTGGAATTTACAGTTTGGCCGGCATCACTTTAACAGTTTTCCTATTAATTTTGCTTGAGGACATTACCTTGGTGATTAGTATTTTGGTCGGCATGGCCATTTTGATAGCAGTGCTTTCATTATTGGGGTATTCCATTGTCTGGTTGTTATCAAAATACATTGATGTATCAGGCAGCGGCTGGCGGCTGGGCTTAAAAAATATTTCAAGGCGAAAAAACGAAAGCGTTCTTCAAATCGTCGTCTTCGGGTTGTCTCTCACTTTCTTAATGGCGCTCACTGAGACCCGCACGGATTTAATTGAATCTTGGAAGGAGACGCTAAGAGAAGACACGCCCAATTACTTCTTTTTCAATATTCAGGATTACCAAACAGAAGGCATTAACTCTTTTTTTGATGAGCGCTTGAGCCAACCTATAACGTTTACTCCCTTAATCCGAGGGCGCCTGCTAAATGTGAGATCTGCTAACGGGAGCCGATTAATGCTGAAAGCATGATCGAGCGAGAGGCCAATCTTACTTGGTTTAAGACACTTCCTGAGAATAACTTGGTAATTGAAGGCGAGTGGTGGTCAGAAGATGACCCCGCTGCTTCTGTGTCAATCGATAAAGATATTGCAACCTCGATGAATCTTTCCCTAGGAGACCGCCTGAACTTTACAGCCGGAGGGACGAATTTTGAGGCGACAGTATCAAGCTTTAGAGAGGTTCAGTGGGAAAGCTTTGCCCCCAACTTCTTTTTTATTCTTTCCCCCAGTTTAGGAAAAGATTTACCTCAATCGTTTATCACCAGCCTCAATATTCCAACGGATTCAAACATTGCGGATGACTTTATAAGCCGCTTTCCTACTGTCACCAGTGTTGATTTAGAGGCAGCGCTTGGGCAAATTCGATCCGTTGTCAATAGCGCCTCACTCGCTGTTCAGGCTATATTTATACTCTCGCTTTTTGCTGGAATCCTAACCTTGGTGGCAGCTATTTTCTCAAGTGTTGATCAACGCAAAAAGGAAACAGCAGTAATACACACAATGGGAGCAACCAGAAGTAAAATTTTTGCCACCGTGGCAGCTGAATTTCTTGGGCTTGGTGTTTTATCGGGACTAACAGCCGTGTTGGCAGCGATGATATTTTCAGGGTTTTTATCAACCCAGATTTTTGAACTGAGTTATACGCCTAATCTACCTATTTTCTTTGTTGGTTTTGCCGTTGGTGTTAGCTCCATAGCTATTGCTGGTATGTTGGCAGTGCGTCAAGCTATATACAGCCCAGCCATACTTACTTTAAGGAATTATTAAACTACCTCACCACGTTGATAGGGCTATCGTTTTGGAATGCCTTTATGTTTTCAGCAATGCGATCTAAGGCTCGTTGCCTAGCCTCTTGAGCTGCCCAAGCAATATGCGGTGTGATAATCAAATTGGAGTATTGTTTTTGCATTAGCGGATGATCTGAATCCGGAGGCTCTTGATTGAGTACATCAATAGCGGCCCCAGCGATAACCTTATCTTCAATGGCTTTAATTAAAGCATCATCATTAATCAACCCACCTCTTGCAGTATTGATCAAAATTGCTGATGACTTCATTTTTTTAAAGGCTTTCATAAAAACCCTTCGGTGTTACCCGTTAAGGGCAGTGCAGGCTGATAATGTCTGATTCGGTTAAAAAGGTTTCAAAAGAGATCCGTTTGAGATCTTCATCTGGTTTTTTTCTTTAGCAAAGCTTTCACAAACCAAGAATTAACCTAAAGAGCAGCTGCAGAGCCACGCCTTGGCCCAAGACCCCTAGCCGAGGATTCCAATAGATTTTCCAGAGAGCTCGCAATAGGGTGTTGAAACAACTAAAGGATTTACCGTCCTGCCAATCCCCGCTTTCAATAGAGCGCTGTAATCCTTAAAAGAATGCTTTAAAGGTTAGTATGGAGAGCAACACTGTTGACAACCGAGTCCGTGCAGTAGTCCCTAATATTACAAACCACAACACCTGATCGTGTTGCTGCTTCTAGGTCTATATTGTTTTTTCCCCGTTGCGGTGACACAGATAATTTTACTTTTTTGCTCGAAACACCTCTGCTCAAAAACTTTATTAGCAATCGCCACTTCAGCTCTTCTATACGCTCGAGGACTTCTGCTTCTTGGAAAAGCGTGAACCACAATCTCGGGCAGCAACCCCTTGATTGCCCCAAGATCCAAGTCATTGGCATCCACAGTTTTGTAGTCTAAAAAAACAGCATGCATGTATAATTCCCTTAAGTATGAAAACATTTTACCAACAATGATGCCAGATTTGCCCAGCATTCATGCTTTGGTGGTTATGGGGCTTACAGAAATAGGCCTTTATATGTTTTCTCGTGACTGGATACCTATCGAGACCCCCGGCTTAGTATTCTAGCCACAATAGTAAGCTATTTTTTATCTTCCCATAAAACTTTAACGGCAACCCAATTAATCCAATTACATTTTTTATTGGTAGTTTTGGAATAAAGCTCTGGTGACCATTTGTTTATTGCTTGCTGTGGGCAAGGCCATTGAGATTAATCGATCACTCACCCTTTGTGGGCTTTTTATCCACATCGTGGCTTACCTATCCAAAACTCTCATTGTTGGCGGTCTGCTTTTTGGAGCATTTTTTAGTGCTTTATTAACAACACACCGATTGTGGTGATGCTAATCCCCGCATTAATTCGGTGAGCAAAAAAGCCGAGATAGTCTTCAAAAATTTTGATGCCAATGGGTATGGCACCCTGCTTGGAGGGATGGCAACGACAATTGGGACATCAACCAATCTTTTGGTGGGGGGGATGCAAGAATGGGTTTGGAGCAAATTCAGTTGTTTGATTTCGTTCTACCGCGCTTATTGCGGATCAATTGGAATGATGTTTTTATGGCTGGTCGCTCCTCGATTGCTTCCTGGGACCCTCCGCGTTCGACAAAAGATCAACGGGAAAATTTGAGGCATCGCTTAATGTAAAGAAGGAGGTTTACCGACGGTAAAACCTTGTCTGAAGTCCAAGAGAAAGCCGGAAGTAATTTTATAATTGATAAAATTAAACGCTCGGACAGCTTTTTGTTGCAAAAATACCGTCCGTTATTTTTGAGGCTGGTGATCGAATCTACGTTAAAGACACTTGGAGAACCTCCAAGATTTCCAAGATTTGTTAGGACTCAGTCTTTTTGAAGGTGAAATTGGCGAGGACATGGAAGCAGAGAGGGCTCGGAACAGATTGGCTGAAGTGGTCATTACTCAGGCTCTATGTTGGATCATACGAGCTTGAATGCTCAACAGTTTCTTCACGTTTAATTTATTGCCGATCGCCGTGCACAGTGGTTCTACAGGTGTAGAGCTAAAAGGGATATAGCATCCAAAACACTCAACCCCGGGATGTGGTTTTGGGGCAAGGCAGTGTCAGGCGATTGAGAATTTAAACACCAACTCAAACATGTTGGTAAACGAAAATGAGGACCTGGATCTTGGAACGAAACGTTCCTTTGTTCCTCTTTATATTATGGTCGCGGGTTTCCGCCCTAGCTGCGTCTAATTTATTCCTATATCAATTGCAGCAATGCTGGGATTAATTGGAATGTTATGTTTCGTCTAATGAATTGGAGCGATGTGGTAATGCAATGAATATCCCGATCATTATGTTAATCGTCGCCAGTTTAAGTTTAGGGAATGCTCTGGAAATCACGGGCGGTTCAGACTACTTGGGTGAATTCTTTGTTTATATGACGGGGCAATGTCAGTGCCTTTATTCTAAACACGTTGATGTTGCTTATGGCGATTTTAACAAATGTTGTTTCTAACAACGCCGCTGCTGTTATCGGAACACCGATAGCAATCAATATTGCTCAACAACTAGGAGCTCCAATTGAACCTTTTGTGTTAGCAGTTTTGTTTGGGGCAAATATGAGCTTTGTGACTCCAATTGGCTATAAAACCAATTTGTTAATTATGGGAGCAGGAGGCTATAAATTTAATGACTTTGTGAAAATCGGTTTACCGCTAGCTTTTATTATGTGGGTGGCTTTCTCGATCATATTGCCCGCGCTCTATTTATAATTAAGAACCCGACTAATAGCTTTTATAAAAACATACAACCCTTGTGAATCTTGACAGGATGGAAGGGTTTAATCTTTACGAATTAGCGATTGTCTTTTAATTGCTGATAATGAAGTCGCACCAACGAACTTCATAATGGTTTCCAGTTCTGTATTCAAAATTCTCAGCACTTGATCCACACCTTCTTGACCAAAAGCTCCAAGACCATATACCTGTGGTCTACCAATAGCGACCGCTCTAGCACCAAGTGCTAAAGCCTTAAAAATATCTGTTCCTCGCCTAAAACCACCATCGATGAGAACAGGTATGTTGTCTTGTGCCCCTTCCAATACCTCAATCAAAGAATCTAAAGTTGCCCGATTACTTTCTTCTTGGCGTCCACCATGATTGGATACAATGATTCCATCCGCACCATGATCTACGGCCAAAGCGCGTCTTCTCTAGTGACAATGCCTTTCAAAACTATTTTCATTCGGGTATTGTCTCGTAGCCACTTTATGATATCCCACGTCATTGAAGGATCCCCAATCATCATCCTGCCCTTATACTTTTCTGTATTGCCTAGGCGCATGCTGGTTTGATTTGTTTGACGACGAAACCAGCGCTCTCCTTCCCGGTTGCCACGAGAAGACGTATCACAGTTAGCACCAACACCGGGGCATTTTCAGCTTCGGCTAAACTTAGCATATGTTCCATCATCTCGGTGTATGGAGATGAATACATCTGAAACCATAGTGGTCCGCCGATGGCTGCAATCTCAGTAAAACTGTAGCTTGTCATCATCGAAGCTATCATGAGTTGTTTTCTTTTAGCAGCAGCATTCGCAGTCGCCAATTCACCTTCTGGATGAATTCTTTGTTGTGCACCAACCGGTGCCAGGATTATGGGGCTAGGAAATTTATCACCAAATAACTCAACAGAGGTATCTATATTACTGACATCAATCATACGTCTTACACGTAACTCCCATTCGTCAAACACATCACGATTAGATGCCATAGTTTTACCATCATCAGAGCCATTAATGATGAAATGCCATACAGGTATTGGAAGATTTTCTCTGGCAACCCTTTTTATTTGGAAGATATTCAGTGCCTGCCTTGCTGTTTCAGGTATTGCTCTATCAGGTGTAGCAAACCCAGGAACAGGGAATCCTGTCATAGCACCATAAAATGGGGAAGCAATTATAAATTTTAATAATTCCCTCCGAGCAAGTATGCTTGGGTTTAATATCACTTCCTTATCTGTTTTCATTCTCTATGTGGTCTCAAGCTAGAATGTTGAGACTAGGAGCATTAGGATAAAACTTATTCTTTTCATAAAAATTATCATATCAAAGGAGCACTAACGACGGTGATTATCTTACTTCTTGACCATTTCTTATGAAAAAGAGATACTTTGCCAACATATGATTAAGTTGGAATTAAATTTAGGCAATTGGTGGCTTCTCTCTTAGGAGAGGGCTAGACCTGTCTGGTTTAATTTTAAAGGTTCACCCATCTCCCGAAAAGGCGATGGGTTTTTTTATGGAAAACGATGAATAAATATTTTGACATAGATCTTGGAGATGAAACACCGGCTTCGGTGTTTGTAAAACTGCGTTCGCTCTCACCCAGTTTTTTACTGGAAAGTATTGAGCGGGGGGTGGACCAGTCACGCTATTCCTTCCTTGGTCTAGGAGTTTCAAGCGTAGTTGAAGTAAACCAAGGGTCTTTCTTATTTAACGGTGAAACAATCGCCTCCCCGAAGTCACAAGATGAAATGATGGAGCTGTTTAGAAATGTTTTAAAAGATCTTCCTGACTTGAACCCTCAAATACAAGGCATCCCCTTTAGTGGCGGTATAGTTGGTTTTAGTAGTTATGATATGGTCCGGTATTTTGAAAGTTTGCCGGTTGAGGAGAGTAAAGATGGCCTGTTAAATCCTCCAGATTGTGCATATTTAGCACCCTTATCTCTGTTGGTGTTTGACCACGAAGACAACTCCATGGCTTTGCTTCATTCTGGCGAAGAACAAGACCGAAATAAACTCAAAACCAATATATTAGATTTGCTAAAAACTGAAATAAGCGCTTCAACTGATCAGAATTGCTCCTACTCTCAACCGACAGCTAATGTTGAAGAAGACGTATTTAATAAAGCTGTAGAAAAAGCCAAGCACCATATTTTTGAAGGCGACATCTTTCAAATTGTTTTATCGATCGCTTTTTCAGGCAATTATAGTTTAGACCCGTTTGATGTCTATCGAGCCATGCGTCTTGTTAACCCTTCACCCTATATGTTTTTCTGTGACATCAATGGGTTTCAAGTGGTTGGCTCCTCCCCTGAAGCTTTGGTTAGGTTGAGCGATGATAAAGCTTCACTCAGACCCATTGCCGGCACTAGACCTCGAGGAAAAGATGCAGCCGAGGACCTCGCGTACGAACAATCCTTGTTGGCCGACGAAAAAGAAATTGCAGAGCACGTAATGCTGGTTGATCTTGCCAGAAATGATTTAGGCCGTGTCGCTAAGCACAGCACAATTGAGGTCGAACCCTATCAGTCAATTGAGCACTACAGCCACGTTATGCACATTGTTAGCGGTGTACAAGGGATATTAGAAGAGGACAAAGATGCTTTTGATTTATTTGCTGCAGCGTTTCCAGCCGGAACCCTTGTTGGTGCACCCAAGGTTAGAGCGATGGAGTTAATTGATGAGATTGAACCTAATTTGAGGGGGATTTACGGAGGAACCGTTGGCTATTTTGCTAAGAACGGGATATGGATCAAGCTATCGCCATACGAACCATTGTCTTTTCAGACGGTAAATATTGCTTTCAAGCAGGCGCTGGAATTGTCGCCGACAGTGTGCCTGAGAATGAATTTAATGAGGTCATGGCCAAAAGTGAAATTTTAAGAACAGCCCTTAAAATGGTTAAGGAAGGGTCATTGTGAGCAACATGCTAATCATCGATAACTTTGATTCCTTTACCTACAACTTGGTTCAAGGCTTTAGGTCTCAAGGTGCCGAGGTCAATGTGTTTAGAAATAACGCGATTGATGCTTTAGAGGCACAAGCTCTCCAACCCAGTCATTTGGTTATTTCACCAGGCCCAGGCAGACCAAGCGATGCAGGCATCTCGATGGAATTGATCAGAGAGTTTGCTTCAGAGATACCAATTCTTGGTGTGTGTTTAGGGCACCAATGTATTGTCGAGGCTTTTGGTGGCGAGATTACTTATGCAAAACAACTTATGCACGGCAAGATATCTGCTATCAACCACGACCAAAAAACTATTTTTTCAAACCTTGAAACCCCAATGACAGCTGGACGATACCACTCCTTAGCTGCCGAAAAGACAACCTTGCCAGATGAGTTGGAAATCACAGCCACCACCCCAGATGATGAAGTCATGGGTGTTCGGCACAAAACTTATTTAATAGAAGGCGTACAATTTCACCCAGAAAGCGTTTTAACCCCTGAGGGCGATGAATTGATGCGTAATTTTTTACAACAATCAAGAGACCAGTTATGAATAAAGATCCAAATCAAATTTTAACCTCACTAATGAAGGGCGAAGATATCGGCGAGCAAAATGCCTTTGATTTAATGCAATTGCTTGCCACAGGAACTATAGATCCAGCCGTTGCAGGAGCGATATTGACCTCACTAAGAATTAAAGGTGAGTCAGCAGAGGAGGTTCGAGGTTTTGCTAACGCCATGAGAGAGCTAGCGACAACCATTGATCTCGAGGAAGACGATACAACGATCGATATTGTTGGCACCGGAGGTGACGGCTCCAATAGCTTTAACCTTTCAACAGGAACCGCATTGCTAACCGCTGCGACAGGCGCAAAAGTGGTCAAACACGGTAATCGTTCCGTATCGAGCAAATCGGGTAGCGCCGATTTACTGGAAGCGCTGAATATTAAACTTGCAGACAACCCTGAAAGTGTCAAAGAGGTGTTGAGACAATGCGGTTTCGTGTTTTTATTTGCCCCATTTTTCCACCCCGCTATGAAGCACATTGCACCTATTCGTCAAGCCTTAGGCATAAGACAGTTTTTAATATATTGGGACCGTTAACCAACCCGGCTGAACCCAAATACTATTTGCTGGGTGCTTTTAGCTCTTCCATGGCAAAACTTATGGCCGAAGCTTTATCTGGAATGAACGTTAAAAGAGCATTCGTTGTCCATGGTGCCAATGGTTGGGATGAGCCTACGCCAGCGGCTGAATTCAAAGTTGTTTGATGTGAAACCTAACCAAATAGAACACACGACAAGAGACCCTAAAGACTTTGGGATCGCTAGATGCAGCGAAGACGATCTAAAAGGCGGCGATGCCAGTCAAAACGCTGAAGCTCTGATGAAGGTTTTTAATAAAGAAGATCAAGGCCCGCATCGAGATTCGTTGCTGCTGGGGACTGGTTTGGCATTGGAGGTCTCGGGGATTGTCAGTAATTTAAAAGAGGGTATAGAACAAGGCAAGTTCAGCCATTGACGAGGGTAAAGCCTCAGATATGGTTCAATCATTATCAGGCTTAAATGAGTAAAGTTAATAACAATTTTTTATCCAGTATGGCTACTAGCAGTCTTGCTAGGTTTAAAGAGAACTCAGTTATTCTTAGTGAGCAAGAACTCCTAGATCGCCTTAATGAGGTTAAACCCAGCCAACCCTTTGTTTTGAATAACCAAAGCTTTTGTTTAATCGCAGAGATCAAAAAAACATCACCATCCTCTGGTAACCTCTCTCGCGATGATTTTCATATGACACAGCAAGCAAGCGATTACATCAAAGGCAAGGCAGATATAATCTCAGTGTTAACAGAGCCTTCTAGGTTTTCTGGTTCACTCGATGATCTCTCAGAGCTTAGTGATGCATTCCCAGAGACTGCCTTTATGAGAAAAGACTTCCTAGTTCATCCCTACCAGGTATCTGAAGCTCTTTATTATGGAGCTAGCGGGGTCTTGTTAATTGCAGCTATTCTCGATGAGGAGCAACTGGAAGAAATGATAAAACGAGCTCTTCAGCACAATATGTTTGTCTTGATTGAAGCCTTTAACAAAGAGGAGCTAGAACAAAGTTGTTCTGTTATTTCTAGATTTCATGGTTCTGAGGGTTCCTTAATGTTTGGGGTTAATTGTAGAGATTTAAAATCACTTGAAGTTGATTTTGCACGATTTAATAGTATTTCTGAGTTCTTACCTCAGAACATCACCTGTATAGCAGAAAGCGGAATTCTAAACACAAACGATATTTCAAAAATAGTCGATTGGGGTTATTCCGGAGCACTCGTTGGAACAGCACTCATGCAAACCAATAACCCTGAAAACGCCTTGATAGAGTTTAGAAAAACAGCAGAGGAAGCCCAGAAACAAAAATGAGCACAAGAATAAAAATATGCGGATTAAAGACACAAGAGTCTATAGAAACGGCTATTAATAGCGGCGCTGACATGCTCGGTTTCGTGTTTGCAAAGGGCTCCCCAAGATATATAAACCCAGAAGAGGCGAAACAACTAATCGAATTGATCCCAGATGGCATCGATACTGTTGCTGTGATGCTGCACCCCAAGCAAAGTGAAGTTGATAGGGTTTTGAATCATGTAAAGGTTAATTATTTGCAAACCGATGCGAACGATTTTGATTCCTTTGACTTAAAAGGTCACACACATCCGCTAAAAGTGTATCGAGACAACGAAACTTTTGATCCAAACATCATGGAAGATAAGCCTTTTGCATTGTTTGAGGGCCCGATGAGTGGAACAGGCAATCTGGTTAATCAAGAGAGAGCGAAAATAGCTTGTGATTCGAAAAAAGTTTTGCTCGCTGGCGGCCTAAACATCGACAATATTAAAAATGTTTTAACTCATGTCAGGCCTTTCGGTGTTGATGTTAGCAGCGGCGTGGAGATAAAAAGAGGTGTTAAAAGCGAACAAAAAATTATTGAATTCATTAGAATTGTTCGTGCTTTCGATAAAGAGATGAACAATGGACGATAACAATAAACAATTACTACAACAGCTTCTAAGGGCGAGCTTCCTGATGAGCACGGTCGTTTTGGAGAGTTTGGAGGCCAATATGCTCCAGAAACTCTGATGCCCGCTTTAAAGAATCTCGATAAAAAAGTTAAAACACTTTTGAACGATAGCGCTTTTCAACAAGAACTCGCAGACGAACTCAACCAATGGGCAGGTCGTCCAACAGGGCTTACCTTTGCAAAAAAACTGAGTGAATTGTGGGGGGTTAAGGTCTACCTCAAAAGAGAAGATCTGACACACACAGGCGCTCATAAAATAAATAACGCATTAGGACAGGCTTTAATTGCGAAACAGCTTAACGCTAAACGGGTTGTCGCTGAAACTGGAGCGGGACAGCATGGGGTAGCTTCGGCCGCTGCATGTGCACGAGTTGGCATTCCTTGTGTTGTTTATATGGGAGCAGTTGATATTGAAAGGCAAGCACCAAATGTGGATAGAATGAGACAACTGGGTGCTGAGGTCATACCCGTGACTACTGGTGACCAAACATTAAGAGCGCGGTGGACGAAGCTTTCAGAGATTGGGTAAGCAATCCAGACGATACTTACTATATTTTAGGTTCAGTGGTTGGTCCTCACCCATATCCTTATCTAGTCAGAGAGTTACAATCTATTATTGGTAAAGAAGCTAAAGATCAAATAATAAAAGCCACAACAGGCTTGCCCGATGCTGTGTTTGCTTGTGTAGGAGGCGGTTCAAACGCAATAGGTATTTTTCATGCTTTCCTTGGCGATGAATCAGTCGAATTGATAGGGGTTGAGGCTGGCGGCAAGAGTCAAAAATTAGGCGACAATGCAGCCACCCTTGCTTCAGGAAAGCCTGGGATTTTGCATGGAACTTACTCTATGTTACTCCACGATGAAGATGGCCTAGTTCAAGAGACACACTCTGTATCTGCAGGTCTTGATTACCCTGGGGTTGGACCGGAGCATGCTTTTCTGCAGTCAATAGGCAGAGTAACATACACTTCAGCAGAAGATGATGAGGCCCTAGAAGAGGTTAGAGCTTGCTGCTCCATGGAGGGCATTCTTCCAGCTTTAGAGAGCGCACACGCTTTTGTCGGGGCTAAAAAATGGGCTCAAGCAAATCAAGGCAAAACTATTCTTATTGGGTTGTCGGGTCGGGGCGACAAAGACATGCCAACCCTTAGCAAGGTATTAAAAATTTAATAGGTCATAATAATGTTTGGCAGTGAATTAATAAAAACTTCTGTGGAAAAACCAAAGCAAAACGGGCCCGCTATTGTTCCTTTTATTACTGCGGGTTATCCAGATAAAGACAGTTTTTTAGATCTAATAACAGCATTAGCTAAAACAGCTGATGTTATAGAGATTGGCGTTCCATTTTCCGACCCGATGGCTGATGGAGTTACAATACAGCGCTCAAGTCATGCAGCCATTGAAAGCGGAGTAACCCTAAAGTGGATTTTGGAAGAATTAAAAAGATTAAACGCCAAGACACCAATTGTCTTAATGAGTTATTTGAATCCACTATATGTTTATGGCTATGACCAGCTTGTGCAAGCTTCCTCGAAGCAGGCGTGATGGCTTTATCATCCCTGATCTCCCTATTGAGGAAGGCGAAGAGATAAGAGAAGTATTCAATCAGGCTAAGCTCGCTATGATCCAATTGGTTACACCTGCAACACCGGAGAACAGAATAAACACAATAGCAAAACACAGCACAGGATTTTTGTATGCGTCACTGTCAAGGGCGTTACTGGTGGCAATGAGGGGCTTTCCAAAGAAGTAGTGGGTTATTTAGAAACAGTCAAGGCTTCCTCGAACATCCCAGTGTGTGCAGGTTTCGGTGTCAGAAGCAAAGCAGATGTTGAATTGCTTGAGCCATATGTTGATGGAATTATCGTCGGGTCTGCTCTGGTAGAAGCCATTGAGCAAAAAATCACTGCGAATGATTTTTTGAACACACTTCGAGCTTAAAGATTAAACTCATTTTTATAAGCGCTAAATACTTGATTAACCATATCCTCTTTGAGTCCAAATTCATCAAGGCTGTAATTATGCTTTAGTGATAATTGAGATTTTTGTTCTGCAAAAGACAGCATTTTCTCTCTAGTTTCTTGGTTTAAATTAATATCAAACTTTGTAAAGATTGCATCTATTGCTGCAATAGGGTTATTGGTAAAATCTAGAAAGTTAATATCAATCATATTCGATTCTGGGATCTGGCGTCTTTGTGTAAGAAATTCTCTACTAGCATTACCCCAAAATGATAAGGACTCCTTGCCCAAACCAACATTATCGACTCTCTTAGAGAAAGCAGATCTAAGGTTAAAGGTTAAACTGCTTATGGAACCTATGACCTCTATAGGGTTTCTGTGAATAAAGACAAATTTTGCATCTGGGTAAGTGTTTAATATTTCTTCTATGTGTTGAATATGGCAGGGATCTTTTAATAGCCAGTAACTGGGTTTTATTGTTGTTTCCATTGCTTGTAAGAATCTTTTATGCCACATAAAAGCAGATGAATAATCACAATGACCAATAAAATGCTGATAGTTTGGGACTCTTGCAGAATAAGCAAAGCTAATGCTTTTAAAGTCTAAAGCAGTGATTAACTGACACTCTTCGGGAAGATTTGATTTCATGTGATGAATATTCATCAAGTTTGGAACCAAAGCTCTAAACAATGCCAATCTTAGTTCTGTTTTTAGCTGTTTGTAACCCCGATGATATCTTGATTGAGCCACGGGCATCATTTCAAATAATTCCCAAGTAAGCGGGCCTCTAAACTCTTCAAAACAATACATTATGTCGAATAAATAAGTGGTTCCTGATCTGGGAAGCCCGCTTATGATAATAGGCGATGATGGCTCTTCTAGATTATTAGAGTTAACAAAATCTAAAAGCTTAGCTCGAGCCCTTAGCTTTTCTTTAATGCCATTTTTAAATGTTAGAGCACCTAACCTGTTAAGATTTGATGCATTCGAATAGTCATCAAGAAGAATAGACAAGGGTTCTTTAAAATCATCTTCACCTAGAGGAAGATTTATTTTTTTTAGCACAGAATCAAGATCAATCAAAAGAAGCCTATTATTTTGGTTTAGACAATAATATAACAAGAAAACCTGCGCCCATTAACAGCCACCCTAAGACTATTTCCAAACCAAGAAGAATCCCTCCGGTCAGCATAACCGCAATACCTAAAAGACTTTTATAGATAGTCTTTGAAAATTGATTGAAAAATTCTTCATTGCTTTGGTTGTTACTTTGGCTATTGATTACACGCTTTGCCAAGATCGGCAGCTCCTCAATAGTCTTTCTGATTTCAGGAGCATCTTGTTGTAGTTTGGTAAGAATTGTCTTTAGATCCGTTTGTTGTTCTCTCCACTCTGAAATCACAGGTTTTGCTGCAGCCACAATATCTAGTTTTGGATAGAGCTGTCTTCCTAGACCTTCAATATTGAGAAGCGTTTTTTCAAGTTGGACCAACTGCGGTTGATTTTCCATTTTGAATTCTCTAGCTGTTTGAAACAAACTGATTAAAACCTGACCGAACGAAATCTCCTCTAAAGGTTTGTCAGCTATAGGCTCACAAACAGTTCTGATTGATGCTTCGAAAGTGTCTAGTCTTGTTTCACTAGGTACCCAGCCTGCAGCTAAAAAGTTAGAAGCGATAGATTTATAATCTTTTTCAAAAAAAGCTGAGAAAGATAGAGCAAGATATCGTCTATCTAAATCATCAAGACTACCGACAATCCCAAAATCTACAGCCGCATACATTGGTTTATCTGGGTCTGAGATATCAACAAACACATTACCTGGATGCATATCTGCGTGAAATAAATTATGGTGAAAAACTTGAGTAAAAAATATTCTTACACCATTAGTAGCAAGCTTTTTCAGATCAACACCAGCAGTTTTTAATTCTTGAACATCGCTAATAGGGATCCCATGTATTCGTTCTTGAACCAAAACATTTGTTTTACAGTAATCCTTATAGATCTTGGGAACCTTTATAATTTCGGAGCCTTCCCAGTTTCTTCCAATTTGTGAACAATTCGCGGCCTCTCTGAGCAAATCAAGCTCATGCATAACAGAAGTTTGGTAATCCTTCACCACTTCCATGGGCTTTAATCTTTTTGACTCATCTGAATAATTTTCAAGTAACCTAGCAAAAAGAAAAAGAATCTCCATATCTTTTTCTATAGCTTCCCAAATGTTAGGCCTAAGTATTTTCACCACAACTTCTTCACCACTTTGAAGTGTAGCTAAATGAGCTTGAGCTATTGAAGCCGATGCAAAGGCTTCTTTATCAAAATCAGCAAATATTTCTTCAGGCTTTTTGCCAAACGCATTGAATATTTCTTGTTCTGCATCCTCGCCAGAGAATGGGGGAACTTTATCTTGAAGCTTAGATAATTCAGAGGCAATATCTTCTGGAAGAAGGTCAGGCCTTGTTGATAGCGATTGACCAAATTTGACATACAATGGCCCTAGATCCTCAAGGGCCAATCTAAGTCGTTCCCCTTTTCTAAGCTTTGTTTTTTTTCTAAACCATAAGCTGGGTGAAATTAAAAACACCCATCGAAGAGGTTTAAGTAAATCAGACTCAACAAAAAACACATCTAATTGATAGCGGATTAATGTTTGATGTGTTTTAAATAAACGAGCTAATATTTGTAATGATTTCATCTTAAGTTTTGCGCCCAACATGCAGCGCCACTATGCCCGCGCTTAGATTGAAGTATTCTGGATCAATAAAACCTGCGTTACTCATCATTTCAATTAATTTCTTTTGATCAGGATGAACGCGGATCGATTCGGCAAGATATTTATAGCTATCACCGTCGTTCACAACCCACTCCCCTAATTTTGGAAGCACATTGAAGGAATAAAAATCATAAAAAGGAGAGATCAGTTCGTTTGCTTTTGAGAACTCTAAGATTAAAAGTCTTCCTCCCGGTTTTAGAACCCTATACATCGAAGATAGGGCTGCATTTTTGTCGGTGATATTTCTTAAGCCAAAGGCTATCGTCACACAATCAAACACATTGTCTTCAAATGGAAGTTTTTCAGCATTAGCTTGGACTAGCTGCATATTTTTAAGCTTGCCTTGATCCAACAACTTAGATCTTCCTTGATGAAGCATAGAAGCATTGATATCAGTTAGGATAACTGTCCCTGACTCACCAACTTGATCTTGCAATAAGACACCAAGATCGCCAGTGCCGCTTGCTACATCTAGTGCTTTCATGCCCTCTTCAAGACCAGTGTGCATGAGAGCAAAGCGTTTCCAGAACCTATGAATACCGAATGACATCAAATCATTCATAAGATCGTATTGCTCAGAAACCGAATCAAAGACTTCACCAACTTTTTGTGTCTTTTCCTCTTCGCTTACTGACTCAAATCCAAAACTTACTTTTTTTTCCTGTTCTGTCACTTCTTACCTGATCTTGGGTGGGCTTTATCATAAGTTTCAGCAAGGTGCTGAAAATCAAGATGAGTATAAACCTGAGTGGTGCTAATGTCTTTATGTCCTAGTAATTCCTGTACAGCCCTCAAATCTCCACTGGCTTCTAATAGATGGGTGGCAAAGCTATGCCTGAGTAAATGAGGGTAAACATCTTGTGTTAAACCGTTTTTCTTTGACCAGTGGTTGATACGACTTTGTATCGATCGTCTGCTTAGCCTATTACCCCTGTTACCGACAAAGAGAGCCTCCTCATCAGGCGCAGCAATTTGAGATCTAATCTGTATCCAAGCTTTGATAGCATCTATTGCCTTCGATCCGATGGGCAACATTCTTTTTTTATTTCCTTTTCCTATTACTGTGAGACTTCTATCCTGAATATTAAGATCAATAGGGTTAAGCGCAACCAACTCCGCAAGCCTTAAACCTGAAGAATACAAAAGCTCCATTATGGCTTTGTCTCTTAGGCTTATTGGGTCGGTCTCTTTAATATTAAGCAATTGATTTATTTGGTCCACATCCAAGACACCCGGTAATTTTTTTGGGGCTTTAGGAGTTTTAATCCCATCTGCAGGATTTGTTCTCAGGAGATTTTCTCTGACTAGATAATTCATAAAGCTTCTAATAGCAGAAAGCTTGCGTTGAATGCTTCTGGCACCTAAACCATCAATAAATATCTGGGAGGCATAAGTTCTCAAATGATGGGGCTTAATTTCATCCCACGCATTTATTTTTTTGGCACACAAAAACTTTCTAAATCATCAATATCTTTAGAATAATTTTCTACGGTATGCTGAGAATAACGCTTTTCAGTTTCTAAAAATTGGAGGAACTTATCCTTTAAATGTTGAGATTCTGCTTTCATTAATGCAATAGGCTAACAAGCCTAGCCACTTGTTTGTCTAGCCAGCTTTAATGCTTCTGAGGCTTGTTGTTTTTCTCCTAACTCAGAAAGAATAAGAGCCAATTCGGTGTATGTTTGACTCGTAGGCCTTATTTCAATAGACCTTTCAATACACTGCTGAGCTTTTGACCATAACCCATCTTTTTGTGCCAATCGGCTAGCTACTAACCAGAGGTTGGCATCTTTTGGCCTCTCTTCTAACCATTTATCGGTGCGTTCTGATAATTCATTGACTTTGTCATCACCCAGTTCTGCATAGAGAAGGATTAATTCCTTGTTCCAGTTATTGGGAATTTGTTTTCTTAGCTCTGTTTCTGCTTTTAAATATTCTTTATTGCTTATCCAGGCCTCAATTTTTGAGGTAACTATCATAGGGTGTGCATCAATTGACCTAGGTATCCGCTCAAAAATAGTTTTGGTAGGTTGTTGATTTGCTATAGCATTTTTAACCAAGCCATGGATTGTCTGAGCAAGCTCATCATCATTAATGTAATCAGAGAACTCAAAAATCTTTCTCAGTATTAAATCATAATCCCTAGTGTCGTTTAGAATCTTGAACAGCAATTGATTAGCAGCGGGGTTCTTTGGATTAGATTCTATTAATTCATCAACATAGGATCTAGCATCTATAAAGCACCCTGCATCAATCAATAACTTACTGGCAAAGATGTATATATAGTCTTTGACCTCAGGTAATTTACTCGAAGCTTTTTCCACCCAATTATGAGATTCTGCAATATCCCCTGAGTCAATACTCATCTCTATATTTATTAGAAAACTTTGGAGTATAGGGTGGTTTGTGGAGCTGGCAGACTTTAGCTTTTTCTTAGCTCTCCTGGCATCGCCTTTAGACAAAAAAATTAGACTATCATTGAATAATCTTTGTGTGCGTTTAGCGCTTCTATTCGCAAGCATTTCCCTTATAATTCTTGGCGATCTCCAGATTAAAGCTAGAATTCTTATCAAGAGATAGGCCAACAACATTCCAAGAAATAATATAGGTACACTTGTTTCCAGAGAGTATTGGAAGAACTCCAAAAGCACGTATCCATTTAAATCTTCAATCAAGCCGTCAAAGGATGATAGCAATTGCTGATCTAGCGTTTGTCTATCCAGCCAAAACAGCCCAAGACTAATAACAGCTATTAGAGCGAGGAAAAAACCGATAAAAAAACCAAAACGATTTTTTTTCTTTGCGCCTTGTTCTCTTTTTTCAATCATTATTTTTTATTAATAGTTGCTTTATGCTGATTCTTACTAATGATAATATCGAAGTTTTCTATTCGAAGCGATTATGGATAACGATAATTTCAAAAAATGGTCAGATAATCTTTCATCTATTCTTCCTAAATCAGCCAAGGAGGCCAAAGAAGATATTCAAAAAAACCTAACTTTTTTGATCAAAGAGGCTGTCCAAAAAATGGATCTTGTTGAACGCTCGGAAATCAATGAATTAAAAAAAGAAATAGAATCCATTAAGACAAAAATAAAAGCTAGTAATAAAAATTAATCGTTTGGATTAGATCTGTAGATAAGCTCTTAGCAACGGGACAATTCAGAGCACCTTCTTCTAACTGTTTCTTATGTTCGTCGTCATAGTCCCTTGGGAATTGAAAATCTATTTTAATCTCACTAATGCATCTAGGGTTTTTACCCATTATTTTAGTTACCTCTGCTCTCGTACCTTCAATTTCTAGAGACTCTCTTCTAGCTACAATTCCCATAATAGTCAGCATGCAGTTAGCAAGACCTGTAGCTATTAGATCAGTCGGCGAGAAGGCTTTCCCTTTACCTTTATTATCAGTTGGCGCATCTGTTATATAGTTTTCACCAGACTCAAGATGAGTGCTCTCAGTTCTTAGGTTACCTGAGTAATAAACTATGGATGTTGACATACAAAAAAACTAAACAACCTTAAATGCACCTTTCATAATTGCATAATGCCCTGGAAAGGAGCAGAAGAATGTATAGTCTCCGCCAACCTCTAAGAGCGAGGAAGAAAACGTGACTACTGTTTCTTCACCCCCTCCTATCACTGCAGATGCAGCAAGGACTCTATTATCATCAACAGGGACATAAGCGTTTTCTGCGCCTGCAGCCCCTCCTGCTTGTGCAACAGGCATGAAATCAGACGATGTTGTCAAGACCCAATTGTGCCCCATGACGTTGGCTGGCATAGCACCGGTGTGAACAAGGGTGATTGTTATTTCTTTACAAGTTGAGCTAACAACCATTTCTTTAAGGTTGAATTGCAACATATCATTACCTTCAATGGTTTGTTGACAAGAATCTTCAGCCACAAAATTATTGCTGTTCAATGATGATGAATCTTCAGATGCAGACGCAACAACAGCCTCATTGGATAGAACAACCACTGGTTCTATTCTTTTATCTATATTTTTATCAGGATCATATTTGCTAGTGGTTTGCTCAACCTGAGCTTTGATAAGCCCTCCGCCAAAATCACTAACCCACTCAAATAGAAGTGTGATAACAGCAATTAAAACCATTAAACCAATAAATCGATTAAGAGAAAAACCTAGACCTGAATCACTCACATTAACTCCTTTTTCTTATATTTTTTTAGAATAAAAATAAAGCAAGCTTCTAATTTCCAGAGAAGTATAAAACCAATTGTCTTTGTAATAAAGAGAATAAAGTTATATTTTTTTATTGATGAAGCCTAAAGAAATACAAAAACTTTGTTTTCTTGTTAATCCAAAAGCGGGAAAGCAAAGGAGTGAAGCCTTAGTTCGTGAGATCAAGGATTTACTAGGACAGAAGAATATAGATTTTCACTTTTTCAATAGCGACAAGGAAGGATCAATCTCAGAGTTTATTCAAACAGAAAATCTTATGGATTTTGACGGACTTTGTGTTTTGGGTGGAGATGGGACGATCAATGAAGCAATAAACGGGTTAATGACATCTGGCCAATCACAATCTATTCCTTTAGGCATCATTCCAATAGGCAGCGGGAACGCATTTGCTGAAACATTAGGTGAATTAGACCCCATAAAAGCACTAAGCAATATTCTCTCAGGAACAACAAGCCTAATAGATGTGTTTAAAATAGATGAGAGAGAAAAAACCTTCTTTGCAATCAACATTATAGGATGGGGGATGGCGGCCGAAGTTAATATTTTGGCTGAAAAACTAAGATGGATGGGAGGCATTAGATATTCAGTTGCTTCTTTGATAACTGTGATGAGAATGAAGCAAAAGCATCTAAAGGCTAATTTCGGTAATAGCAATATAGAAGGCAAAGCCTGTTTTTTCTGGCGCTAAACAATGTCCACACAGGGAAAGGAATGCAAATGGCTCCCAATGCTATTTTAGATGACGGTTTAATCGATATTATTTTTGTCAGCAACGCTTCAAAACTAAGAGTGTTAAAAATATTTACGCAACTATTTTCAGGAACTCATATAAAGGATCCTCATGTAGAGTATAGTCAAGTTATTAGCTTTGCTATTGAAACCGAAAACGACCCTTTGAATATAGATGGAGAGAATACAGGGGCAACACCGATTAAGGTTGAATTAATAAATAAAGCAGTCAGAATATTTGGCAAAATATAGGCTTGATTATGAACAATAAAACTAACCGCATACCTTTGTATATCATCTTGTTTTGTATTTTTTTAACACTTGTATCAATTTATTACGAAGGCCAAAAGAAAGCTGCTGTCTTAGGACACAATAGCTTTGATCAAAGCACTACTCTTTTTTCTAAAAAATAATGAATAAAGCTATTGATGCGGCCGCTGTCGTCGCAAATGAAAAATGCGATCTTTTTGCACAGATAGATCTTCAACTTAGAAGCAGCAAGATACTATCAAATAGCGATGTTAATATATCATTTGAGGAAAATCCCATTATCAAAAAGCCTGAAGCAGCTTTGGCAAAAGCATTCGATCATTTGGTTTCTATTAGGGCACAAGTGAGAACGAACCCAATCTCAGGTGAAGTAATTAATGATCAACCTATTATTGTTTCAGCTTGGAAAAGTGATAGCTTTAATTTGCAAGAGGGTTGTGAAACCCCATCTGATCAAGAAGTAATTAGCAAGGCTTTCAGCTCAGTTAATGAATCTGTGGATTATTTCTTAAAAAATATTGGTACAGCTCTAGAGACAGCAAATAATTAGCTAGTCACGCTCATATCGATCTTCATAACGGACGATGTCTTCTTCGCTTAGAATCTCACCTATCTGAACCTCAACTACTTTGAGGATATTATTGCTTAAGTTGCTAAGCCTATGCTTAGAGCCTAAAGGAATATAAAATGATTCGTATTGTTCAACTGTTTTAGTCTCGCTATCGCACTCAATAGTAGCTGTACCTTCTGCTACGAACCAATACTCTGCTCTATGTTTATGAGACTGAAGGGAGAGAATTTCATCAGGTAATACAGTCATTCTTTTTAAGAGATAACCCTCACCTTTTTCGAATGTTTTATATGAGCCCCAGGGTTTATCTACTTCTCCAGAGACTAAACTCGAGCTGGATTGGATCTTGCCTCCACCAACATTGAATATCATCTCAATATTGTATTTTTTACAAGCTTTAGCTTCAGGAATGTCTGATTCATTCTTTCTGTCACCTCCGTTAGCAAAAACCTTTATACTTTCCTCTTCAGCTAGTTGTTCCAATGTTTTACAAACAGTCATGTCATCATCTATACATTCCACAGCCCTATAAACTTCGGAGAAACCCTGAATAATTTCAATTCTTTCGTTAATCGGCATGAATGCATAACCTTTTTTGTCTATCAAGAATCTATCGCTATTAACAATAACAATGAGTTTAGAGCCGAGTTTTGCTGCTTCTTGGATCATCCTTAGGTGGCCAATATGAATAGGGTCAAATCCTCCGCTTATAACCACACAATCATTTTCGCTCATTTTTTTGTTCTCCTATCATCTTAAGTGTTTTCAATATATGGCATGTAATGACAGAAAACATTAACATATTTTTCACCTTCAAGTGGACTAGGCCTGCCATGATCTAGGTTAGCGCTTTCGTAAAAAATTATTTCTCCAGGTTTTAAAAATACGGCATGTTTATTTTTTTGATGATCTTCAATTTCAAGTGGCCAATCAGTTTCCACCTCTTGATCGATATTAATAATAACACCAATAATATGGGTCTCTTCTCTATCCCTGTGGACGTTGAGGATTGCACCCCTATTATAGATTCTTACTCCGTATACATAGGTTGGGAGAAGTTTAATTCCAGACCAATTTTCAGCTTTATCCAGTAGTGATTGATGAACTTGATCTCTTAAATCATTCGGTAACTCAATGGTATGGCTGGCAGAACCTTTACCCTCTGTTTTAATATACCCACCAGCGACATTCTCGATCTGCAGTGAGCTGCTATTAGAGTTATAAAAGTCCAAAACTGTTTTATGAAGATTATTATCTAGCTTGTCTTTAAGGAAGCCATTCTTTGTATAAATAGGAATAGTTTTATGAGTATTTTTGAATGCTGTAACCATTTTTTGAATGGTTTGCTCTTTATCAGAGACCTTGGTGATAGTGGTCAGTGAAAGAGACTTTATAGGAACACCCATTTCAGATGCAATTAAATCAGGGTGGAAGCCATCATTGAACAAAATAGAGTAAAGTTCATTTTTTTCGCAACCCCTTTCTATGTTATGAGAGAGCCAATCTTTCCATTCTTGAGTCATCTTTTTTTCTTCACAGATGAATACCCCAATATTCCTTTGAGTCCTTTTTTGATAAGCATCATAATCCGGATAAAAAGAGGTGACTGTTGGCCAAAGCTCCTTTTTTTCGTCATCCGATAGTTTTTTTGCTAGGTAGTATTTTTTTTCTGAGCCTATTTGGACAACGACCCTAGGATTTGAGAGCACATTGTAATACCAGGTTGGATGCATGGGCATGCCACCCATAGAAGCAACTAAAACAGGTTGATCATTGTGAGTGACTTTAATTAAAGGGATATGCCGTGTTTTTTTGGTCTTTCGGCCAACTGTGGTTAGAATCATAATTGCATACTTGCCTGCCCAGCTACCCCATATTCGACCCTTAGATAATCTATAGATCAAGGCATTAAGGGATGAGATTTTCCCCAAGACTCTTTTGATTTTGTTTGCCCGATCTAGTGTAAAGGCTTCATTAGCCATCCTTACTCTCCAGTGACAAGATAATTGGTGATTCTTCTATAGAGTACCTTCATTTTCTGCTCATCAAAACCAATAATTTTATCCCTAAGCACCCCTTTTTTGATTAAATACTCAGGAATTAAATCAGGGGACACCCCCTGATTCATTGCTCTTTGGACTTCTCTGATCACTAGCTCATAAAACTTTCTTTGTTGTTTTATAACTCTGGTTGAACCCACGGTTCCTGCCACTAAGTTCATTGGTTCTTTCTCAAAGCTCATATGGGATCCTATCACCCCTCGAGCACGTTTTTTTCTTGCCAATGACTCAGCTTCTTTGAAAAATGAGACAAGATTGAATATTAGGTATCAGCAAGACCTGCCCGTAGATCATGTTCATACCTTTGGGGGGGTTAGCATCGTCAGCTATAAAAATATAGCGATCGGTGGGTTAAGAAAACCACACGACAGTTTCGTGCGATGGCCAAAGTAATCATTTCTAAAGCCTATTCCCACATCAATTTGTATTCATTGGCGAAAACTTGATCCGGTTAACCACATTTTGGAGGGATTTTCAGCCAGTTTTGTAAACATTGTTATGGCTACAAATGTGCGCCTTGGTTTTTAAAAAACCCTGCCCCAGACACATGATCCCAATGAGAGTGGCTGTATCCCACTACTTTATGGTTATCGCTGATTTTTTAAGTTCTCGTTGAGAATAGGCTGCCTCCGGTGTTAACGGCCCTTTACAATAATGCCATCTCCCCATGAAATAATATTTCGATAAAAGGTGTACCTGAAGGCATAGAGTGATCGAAAGTTGCTCATTTCCCAAAATTTTAAATTTTTTCCAAAAAGAGGCCTTCAGATTCTGCAATTGAACAGATCCTGGTTACCACCCAAGCAAATTGCATGAGATAAAACTAAAACTAATATTTTTTTAATCAACATCAACGACCCATATTTAGAAATGATGTGTATCTTCTCAGTATATTCACAAGATCTCCCTCATTATAATTTTCGTATTGTTAATACCCTCAAGATCCATTTTTTCTATAGCTATAAAATTATTCAGATAAACCCAAAACCCCCTCTTCGGCGGTTATTGCCATATCTTGAATAAGCTCCCAGAAAACTTTTGTTGGCTGACAATTTCTGTTGGACCCAAGCTATATCTGTCGCATACCACTAATAAGTAATCAATTTGTTTTGAGGTTATAAGCTCTATAAAAGAATCAAAGAAAGATTAAGTGTGGGGGCCTTAAAAAAGGTAATGTCGGGTCTTGGGGAAAACTTGCCCCGTGTGCTAATCAAATCTGGGATGAAAAAAGTTTGATTTTTCTAATTCAGCGACAAGCATGCACTCTCCTGGCTGGGACCAAAATAATGCAGCTTTATAATCTCTTCCCCGATATTTATCTCATAGATTTGATCAAAGTAAACGGTTGGATCAACAACTTTTTTATTTAATTCCGAGAAATAAAGCCCCCAATTTTTTGAGCAATAATATTTGGGTTGCTTGCACCAAAAATTTTCCACCAGTTATTCTGTCCCAATGTGAATGCGAGTAAACAATATCTGTAATTTCGGATTTGTTGTTTGATGAGAGATAAGATTTAATTTCTTGAGCAGTGCTTGGTTAATAGGGTCAATACCACCGACGCGTTTTCCAGTTATAATAGGCCTTGTTGTTGTAAATTTTTAAATAAACAACCTGACATTAAACCCCTTCAAAAGATGTGCTGTTTGCATACACAAGATTGAAACTTAATCCTAGCCAATAAAAAAGGAGAGAAAAAGAGTTAAATCGGATTCTAAGCATTTCTCGTCCAACAATAGAAAGGGCAATTTTCCCCAATATGGGGACTGCGGCACCCAATTCTTTTGCATTATCAGCCGAAGCATTGCCTTGAATGGATCGTTTATAAACTCCTTGCGCAATACCAGCTAATCTAAAAAAGCCAAAGGCCAAATAGAAAGACCAATTTGGTATGCTGTTTATCCCCATTTTTGAGCAATAATTTGAAACATAATCGTCCTCTGAAGGGATTCCGAGCTTCTCAAGATTAATTCCTGCTAGTCCTGGAGTGATCCCAATTTGCGGTATGTACCAATTCATGCACTGATACGCAAGGTCAGCATAAGGGTGCCCGATTGTGGAGAGCTCCCAATCGAGAAGAGCAAGCATTGATTCCTCTTCATGGTCAAATATCATGTTGTAGAGCCTATAATCTCCATGAACAATTGAGATTAGACCATCGTCATCGGGCATTGTTTTTTCTAACCAAGCTATAAAGCGTTTCAACCTCAGGATAGTTTTCTGTCTCTGCAGCTCTGTATTGCTTTATCCAGCGTCCCACTTGCCGCTCAAAATAATTTCCTGGTTTTCCAAAGTCTAATAAGCCAGCTTTTTCTACATCAATCTTATGCAGTTCTGCCATAATACGGACAGTTTCTTCATAAACTTTCATTCGCTTATTTTCATCAATTTCTGGGAGAGTTGGGTCCCAAAATATTCTTCCATCGACAAATTCCATCACATAGAAAATTGTACCGATTATGCTTTCATCATTGCACAAGAAGACGGTCCTAGGAACTGGTACTTTTGTTTCTTCAAGCGCCTTAATTATTCGGTATTCTCTATCCACTGCATGAGCAGACGGCAGCAACTCACCCGGCGGTTTTTTTCTTAAAACGTATTTCTTTTCAGCGGTTTCAAGCAAGTAAGTTGGGTTTGATTGCCCAGTATTAAATTTTTTGGATTTTTTAATCCCGGTAAATTCATCTAATTGCTGAGTTAAGTAATCAGAGAGTTTTTCGACATCAAGAGTGTGAACACCATCATTCATTCAGTCTCTTAAACCCTACCTGCATCAATCATTTCTTTTTGTTTTAGAATTTTTTTAGCTAGAGAGGCTAAGTGTACCTCATCAGGCCCATCGGCTAATCTAAGAGTTCTTGCTCCAGCGTAAGCTTCAGCAAGGAAATAATCTCCAGAAACACCTCCAGCACCATGTATTTGAATAGCTCGATCTATGACTTCGCAAGCCATCCTGGGACCAACCACCTTGATCATGCTGATTAAGTCACTCGCTTCTTTATTGCCATACCTATCCATTTTATCAGCGGTCATAAGAGTTAATAATCTCGCTTGCTCTATTTCACTAGCTGAAAGGGCTATACTCTCTCTAACAGAGCCCTGTTTGCTTAATGGCCTTCCAAAGGCTATTCGATTTTCCGCTCTTATACACATCATCTCTAACGCACGTTTTGCCATCCCAATTAATCTCATGCAATGATGAATTCTTCCCGGTCCAAGCCGACCTTGTGCTATTTCGAATCCTCTGCCTTCACCCAATATAATATTGTCCTTTGGTACTCTTACATTATCGAAGTTTATTTCAGCATGGCCAAAGGGCTGATCAATATAACCAAAGACCGATAATGGTCTTATAATTTCGATGCCTTTTGTATCCATGGGAACAAGTATCATTGATTGTTGTTTGTGTCGGTTTGGGTTTTCTGGGTCTGTTTTCCCCATAAAGATAATAATCTTGCACGCTTCATTCATAGCCCCAGAACTCCACCATTTCCTGCCATTAATAACGTACTCGTCACCATCTAAAACAATAGGAGATTCAATGTTAGTAGCGTCTGAAGAAGCAACTGTGGGCTCAGTCATTGAAAAGCACGAACGAATTTCACCATTGAGAAGTGGTTTGAGCCATTGTTCCTTTTGAGCCTCTGAACCATAGCGATCAATAACTTCCATATTACCTGTATCAGGCGCATTGCAGTTAAAGACTTCAGAAGCAAAAAAGACTCGACCCATTATCTCTGCTAACGGCGCATATTCTAAGTTTGTTAGCCCAGCACCATGCTCTGATTCTGGGAGAAACAGGTTCCATAACCCAGCATTTTTTGCCTTTTCTTTGAGATCATCCATCAAAGGCGGTGATTTCCATAAGTTATCGGTAGTTTTAAAATGTTCCCTGTAGGCTTCTTCATTAGGATAGATATGCTCATCCATAAATGCATTTAGTCTATCCATTAGATCAAGAACTTTTTGAGTATGATTAAAATCCATGCTTACTTCCTTATCTCTTCTTCTACTAGATTATAATAATTCTTTGTGGCGGAGAGAATGTCAGGGTTAAGTTTGACCTTCTTTTCCTTGGATTCCAATCCTTCCAAAGATCTCCGCGCATCTGATAATGTCCTCCAAGGTACCTCATCTTCAGTTAAAAGTCTTTCAGCTTCAAATTCTTGAAAGTTCATTATAATTTTTGGCTCACAATTAGGGTGCTCAGACGCAAGAATTCTCTTTGCAAAATCAATTAATCTTGGGTCATTGATTTGTTGCATGATCTCTATCCTTTTTTCCACATTATTGGTTTGCAAAAAGGCGTCGCTCAGTAACCGATCACTATTATCTATAAAATGACTGTAGATTTGAGATTCAGAAAAGTCAGGATTTTGCCATTCAGGCCGCTTACGACTATTAATATCACAAGCCATAAGAACGTTTTCTTTAAAGCCCTGGTTGTCTTGAACCATTTCAGCTCTTTTAGACG
Source organism: Woeseia sp. (assembly GCA_019653755.1). GTDB lineage: Bacteria > Pseudomonadota > Gammaproteobacteria > Steroidobacterales > UBA11654 > CACPJA01. The sequence continues at coordinate 27,325 of BPCL01000010.1, forward strand.
CCTCATCTAGGGACAGACCATTTTTTTCACATAACTCACCAGGCAAAATAACAGGGCTTTTATTTGATTTTATAGTGAAAAATGGCGAGCCTTTTCGATTAATTTTAGGAGCAATTTCCTCTGCGGTCATAAAGACATAATCAATAGGATCGTATGCGAGGTCGAAGTGAACAAGATTGTTTGAGTAACTGGGATCTTCACAAATAAATGTCGGCGTTCTTTTGACCGCTAGCCGTTCTTTATATTTGACTTCGCCGTAATTAAAAAACAATTGTTTTGTCATTAGATTTATTGCTCTTTTTTTATTTCCTGATGCAATGGCCGAGAAAAAAATTCTTGGGGGTTTTGTTCAAAGAGTTTTGCCAGTTTTAACAGAACTTTTACATCATCTAAGGCAGCATGCGCATCACCTGGATCGATTCCGTTAGCGATAGCAAGTAATTCTTGTTTTAGAATCAGTTTACCGGTGACATCTTTATGAAAGGCAATTGAAGTTGGTTCAAAACAATAAATAGCCTGAGCAACGTTATAAAGGTCAATATGGATGCGGTCATCAGAAGCGTTTGATAACAAATAGGGATTAATTAAAGAGGAGAAAAAAGAATGCCTAAGAATGATAAGATCATAAGAGGCTCCATTGTATGTCGCGATAATTTTCTCGGGATACTCTTTTAAGTAAGACGCTATCTTATTGGTTAATTCAAAGAGTGATAATGGCTCCTCCATTAGTTGCATGGGGTTAATATTAGTAATATTTAATGCGCCTGCATTCGGCAAGACATGATAAGGCAATCGGCATTTATCATTGATGATAATTTCTGGATTGTTTAAATCGTTATTTGCTTCCAAAATAGCGGCTGAAGTGGGGCGCTCGTATTCTATATTTTTATTAATTCCTGTGGTTTCCAGATCAAGCCCAATGATGCCTCTAGAGCCTAAAATTTCTTTGTATTCTTGCCAATTAAACGCTTGCATTTATTCCTTTTAAGATGTCTTTCTATCAATTCAATTAGACTGTATGATTGATAAATATGCAAAGGAAGAATTTTTTTTTACAGATACTATTGCTTGTTCTAATAATCTCTATTCAGGCTTGCGGCCAAACAGGCGAACTTTATTTGCCGATTGAAACTGATGTCAGAGATGAGGGGTCAATGACAAACCTAGAATTTGGGCTAAATGAGTGAAGAGAAATTATTGCTAGTAGATGGTTCATCCTATCTATATCGAGCCTATCATGCTTTACCAGATCTAACGTCACCAAGCGGACAGCCTACCGGCGCCATATATGGGGTTCTTACAATGCTTCAGAAGCTCATCAAAGAAGAGCAGCCTGATTATTTAGCTGTAATTTTTGATAGGCCAGAGAAAACATTCAGACATGAACTCTTTCCTGAGTACAAGGCGAACCGACAAGCTACACCTGAGGATCTAATAAGCCAAATAGAGCCTCTCCATAAGGCAATTAAGAACCTTGGGCTTCCTCTTATAGCTCAAGCAGGAGTCGAAGCCGACGACATCATAGGAACTTTAGCGATAGCAGCAGAGAAAAAGCAAATAAGCGTTCTCATTGCTACAGGGGACAAAGATATGGCGCAGCTAGTCAGTAATAATATTTGTATGATTGATAGCATGAAAGAGGCGAGATTGGGACCAAGTGAAGTCAAAGAAAAGTTTGGTATTGGCCCAGAGTTAATTGTCGACTACTTAACTTTAGCTGGAGATGCTTCCGATAATATTCCTGGCGTAGAAAAAGTGGGGCCAAAAACGGCTATAAAGTGGTTATCAGAGTATGGAGATTTGCAAGGCATTATCGATCATGCTGAGCAGGTTTCTGGAAAGGTTGGCGAAAATCTTAGAGCATCATTGGATCGATTAGATCTATATAAGCAGCTTGTCACCATAGATTGCCAAGTTGAATTAGAAGAATCTTTATCAGAGCTGGTGATCTCAGAAGCCAATGACCATTCTCTGTATCAACAATTTAATGATTTGGGTCTGCACGGTTTAATTAAGCAATTTCAAATTACTTCGAATGAAAAGGCAACGAAAAGAGAGGTTAGCTATGAGACCGTTATGACAAAATCTCAACTTGATGATTTGATTGAAGTGATTCTTAGTTCAGATGTAGTTGCTATAGATACCGAGACCACAAGTTTAAATTATATTGATGCAGAACTGGTTGGAATATCAATCTCTACAAAAGCTAATCAAGGCTTTTATATTCCCTTAACGCATAATTACGAAGATGCTCCGAAACAACTCGATAGGGATTATGTTCTTGGCAAGCTGCAGTCATGGCTTGAAGATAATGATTCTATAAAAGTAGGGCATAATTTAAAGTATGATCGGCACATTTTTGCAACATACAGTATCAGTCTGCGAGGCCAAATATTTGACACTATGGTGCTCTCTTATGTCTATAACAGTACTGCAACTCGGCATAATTTAGATGCGGTTTCAAAAAGATATTTAAACATCAGTCCAACCAGTTACGAGGATGTTGCCGGGAAGGGCGCTAAACAAATACCCTTTAATGAGGTTAAAGTTGAAGAGGCAAGTTATTACGCTGCAGAAGATGCAGATATAAGCTTTCAGCTCTATGAAAAGTTATCCCCCTTAGTTAAGGACCAAAGTGAATTAATAGATCTGTATCTAAACATAGAGCAGTCTTTAATTGAAGTATTAGGCGACATTGAGAGAACAGGAGTACTGATAGATCCTAAACTGCTGGATAAGCAAAGCATAGAATTTAACCAAACTTTAGAGGAGATAGAAAAAAATGTTTTCCTTGCTGCTGAAGAGGAATTTAATCTCAGTTCCCCAAAACAATTACAACAAATACTTTTTGAAAAACTTGGTTTGCCTGTTTTGAGAAAAACACCCAAGGGACAGCCATCAACCTCTGAAAGTGTGCTGCAAGAACTAGCTGTTGATTTTCCTATTGTTAAAGATGTTTTAGATTTTAGAACAATTTCTAAACTCAAGACGACCTACACTGACAAGTTGCCCAAGATGATTAATGAATCGACAGGAAGAGTTCACACCTCTTATCACCAAGCGGTAACAGCAACTGGTCGATTATCATCTTCAGACCCAAACTTACAAAATATTCCTATAAGGACAAAAGCTGGACGGAGAATAAGAGAAGCATTCATTGCTTCTCCTGGATCCCAGCTTCTTGCAGCAGATTATTCACAGGTTGAATTAAGAATAATGGCTCATATTTCTAAAGATAAGGGTCTTCTCGCCTCATTTCAGAAAGAACTGGATATTCATAGTGCCACTGCTGCAGAGATTTTCTCTATCAACATAGATGAGGTTAGTAATGATCAAAGAAGATCAGCCAAAGCGATTAATTTTGGATTAATTTACGGGATGTCTGCCTTTGGTTTGTCGAAACAATTAAATATTACTAGGCACGAAGCTCAAGACTATATTGATCTTTATTTCACCCGTTATCCTGGGGTAAAAAACTATATGGAAGAAACAAAGGCAAAGGCGAGAGAAAAAGGTTTTGTGGAGACTGTATTTGGCAGAAGACTGTATTTACCAGATATTGATTCAAGTAACTATCAAAGACGACAATATGCTGAAAGAAGTGCAATCAATGCTCCCATGCAGGGCACTGCAGCTGACCTTATCAAGAAAGCTATGGTTAAATTACATAAGGAAATTATCAAGAAATCATTACAGGCAACGATCATTATGCAAGTTCATGACGAGCTTGTTTTAGAGGTTTCAAATGACGATATCTCTGAAATAAAAGAATTAACTGAAGATGTTATGTCAAATATAGCGAGATTAGATATAAACCTTAAAGTAGATATTGGTGTAGGAGATAATTGGGAGCAAGCACACTAAATTTATGGAACTAATTATTGATGTTTTTATCTACTTTAGCTAGATTTTCCTCTCAACCTAAAAGCAGGAGCTTAGTTTGAAAATATTAGTTATGGGATTACCGGGCAGTGGAAGACTTATCTTACAGAAAGATTAGTGCCCCTCTTGAATGCTGCATGGTATAACGCAGATAAACTTAGAGAGATGGCAAATGATTGGGACTTTTCTATCGAAGGAAGAGTTAGGCAGTCAATGAGAATGAGAACATTTGCTGATTTTGAAAAGTCACATGGTAGATTTGTTGTTTGTGATTTTGTCTGCCCAACCAAAGAAACAAGAGAAAAATTTGAACCAGATATAGTGATTTGGATGGACACAATTGATGAAGGCCGATTTGAAGATACAAATAAACTCTTTGAAGCTCCTAAAAATAGATTTTCATATCAAAGAATGGAATGACCATAACCATAAAGATGTCGCTGAGGAAATATTAAAAAGTGTTTGACTGGAAGAAACCAACTGTTCAAATGCTGGGTAGGTGGCAACCTTGGCACGATGGCCATCAGTCATTATTTAAAAGATGTATTTTAAAAACAGGTCAAGTGATAATCCAAGTTAGAGATGTTCAAGGTTCTTCCGGCGGTGAGGGACAAGAAGATAATCCTTTTGATTGGGGTTCGGTTTGTAAGAATATAGAAGATGGACTTATTAAAGATGGTTTTAAGAGAGGGGTAGATTACGAAATCATGCTAGTTCCAAATATAGTAAATATCTCTTATGGGAGAGGCGTCGGATATATCTTGGAAGAAGAAATATTTGAAGAAGATATTGAGTCAATAAGTGCAACAAAGATTAGAAAAAAAATGCGAGAAGAAGGAGAGCTTACTTAGTATTTTCTAGAAACTTGGTGACTTGATCTTGAGCCTCGCTTATACCTATTTTTTTTGTACCAGAAAAAATTTGTATAGTTGCTATTGAACCGTAAATTTCTCTCGCTTCATTTAATATCAAAGACTGTTTTTGTTTGCTCAATTTATCTGCTTTGGTTAATAGAATATGCAGTCGTTTGTTTAACGGTAGGTAAAAATCTAAAAACATTAAGTCCATTTCACCAAAACCTCTTCTTATGTCGATAATTAATACAACTCCTTTTAAGCTTTGCCTGTATTTTATGTAATTAGTCACAAGTCTATTCCAAGATTTTTGTTTTTCTTTTGAGGCTTTAGCAAAGCCATAGCCTGGAAGGTCAACAAAGCGCTTATTTTCATTGACTTTAAAGAAATTAATTAATTGGGTTCTGCCCGGAGTTTTACTTGTTTTTGCAAGGCTGTTCCTATTGGTTATCGAGTTTATCGCAGTCGACTTACCAGCTTTGATCTCCCAACAAAAGCTACCTCTGAACCAACATCCTTGGGGGATTGATTTAGTTCAGAAATGCTTTTTTCAAAACCCATGTTTTCAAACACCATAAATGACCCGATTAATTTGTTAATTTATAATTCATACTTTAATTAAAAACTTATAAAGGTGATAATAGCGAATTCTGTCATATAAGTGGAATGACAATAAACAAGAGGAAGTTATTGTGAAAGGAAAAAATTTAGGTTTTATGATCATCTGTTTTGTGGTCAACGGATTATTTTTTCTCCAGCCAACGCTTGCGAAAGGAAATATTGAAGACGGCAAGTCAAAATCGATGCTTTGTTCCGCATGCCATGGTCAAGATGGAAACAGCATTAATCCCGAATGGCCTAGTCTTGCAGGCCAGCATGAAAAGTATTTTGTAAACACGCTCAAGGCTTATAAGAATGAAAGCAGAAAAAATGCAGTCATGTACCCTTTAGTAATGACATTATCTGAGCAGGATATGATGGATCTAGCTGCTTACTATCAAGCTCAGACTCCAAAAAAACTCTCGTACGATTATGATTTAGCTAAAAAAGGAGAGGCATTATATCGAGGAGGTAATTCATCTGGAGTGGCTGCATGTATAGCATGTCATGGCCCTAGAGGAAAAGGAAACCCGGGCGCTGGTTACCCTTCAATCGCAGGTCAGCACGCAGCTTACACCAAAAACGCATTGATTGAATATACAAACGGAAATCGAAAACCTGGGATTAATGATATGATGCAAACCCTAGCTTCAAGAATGACCTCAGAAGAAATGGACTCAGTTGCAGAATATATTCAAGCTCTTGGATCAAAATAATATGACTAAAAAACTCATAACCCCTGTTTTATCCATATGTTTTTTGTTTGTAGCTACTATTCTTGTTGCAGATAATCATTGGCAGTTTGAAAATAATAAGCACTATAGGACCTTATCTATAGCAGAGAATTTATCCATTGCAGAAGAGAAGATAGAGGTTTTGGAGATATTTGCTTATTCTTGTAACCACTGCTTTAATTTTGAAACTTATTTAGATCAATTCGAGAAAAGTAAAGCCGACTATATAGATTTCAAGAAAATGCCGGTTGTATTTAATGATAATTACAAAATGCACGCAAGAATCTACTACACAGCAGAGTCGCTAGGGAATTTAGATGTTATGCACAGAGAGATTTTTAAGGCGATGCATTTGGATAGGAAATCATTGATGGATGAAAATGAAATCTATGAAGTGTTTGCAAAACAAGGTATTACAAAACAGCAATTCCTTAGTCGCTTTCGATCTTTTACAGTGGAAAGCAAGGTTAATCGAGCTCAAAGATTGACAAGTAAGTATAGAATTAGATCTACACCGACGATGGTGATCAATGGAAAATACACGGCTAATGGACCGGCTACAAAAACTTTCGAAGACATGTTGGCAGTATCAAAGGAATTGGCCGAAAGAGAGTTTTTATCTCGTTAGGTCTGTCACCCAGCGCCTTTTAGCCAATCACTCTCGCCAGATTCATAAATTTCTTTTTTCCAAATAGGAACTCTTTTTTTAACTTCGTCGATAATATAGCGACAAGCTTGGAAAGAATCATCACGATGAGCAGCAAAAACTCTAACGAAGACCGCGGTTTCACCTATCTCCAGTTTGCCAGTTCGGTGGATGCAAAAAGCATCATCTATTTTGTATTTTTGTACAGCTTCTTTTAGGATCATAGAACCTTCTTTGATTGCCAGTTCTTCATAACATTGGTACTCAAGCTTTTTTACAGATTTTCCTAAATTATTGTCTCTCACAATACCTTCAAATATTGACTTAGCCCCAACTTTACTGGAGGGAAATTTTAACTCGATATTATTGGGGAGAATTATCTCTTCTGTGATAAGAAACATCTCTACCCACCTGTAACCGGTGGGATAAAAACTAATTTGTCTTTGTCTTGTAGTTCAGATTCCCAAGATGCAAAACTATCATTAATGGCTATTTTTAAATTAGGATTATCAGGCAATCCATACATTTCATTCAATTGTTTATAGATATCTTTAGGCGTACTCTCAATTGCTATTTCGATAGATTCTTTTTCCTTATTTGTCAGGTCTCTCAATTTAGCAAAGTAGTGAACTGTAATTTCAATTGTTTGATGCATAAAACCCTAGTTGGAAAAAATTAATAACATCCTTATACCAACATATATTACCAGCACCCCAGTTAATCGGCGAATGAGTATTCCAGGGAGTAATTGTGAGCCTAGGCGACTTCCTATTTGACCTCCAAGCAAAACAGCTAAGAAGAGCCAAATATAATCTGTCAGAAGCATTGTATTAATGATCGATGTTTGTTTGGTTAGCTGTCCACTAAGACCAGCTATTGAATTAAAAAATATAAATACACTTGCAAAGGCAGCAATTTGTTTTGATGGCAGACATTTTTGAAGATGGAGTAAAGGAGCAAACAGTATCCCTCCACCAATACCAACAAATCCCGCAATCAGACCCAAAATAACACCAATTATTGCATTCATTAAAAGACCCCACCTTGAAAGGATCCACTCTTTTGGTTCATTTACTTCGGAATGTCTAATGATCATTGCTAACCCAGAAAACAATAAGCTAATCCCAAGAATCATGACAAAGAGAGACTCACTGATGGTTAGAGTTCCGGCAAAAAAAGCTGCTGGTATTGAGACCGATATAATTGGTATTGCAAAATTCCAGGGCACTAATTTTTTTCGCTGGTATTGAATCGTGTTTCCGGTGACCACAATAAGATTACAAATTAGAGCAATGATTGGTATTAGCCAATAATCTACATCACCAATTACAAGGAGAGCATTATAGGTAGAACCCCCGCCAAAACCAACAGCAGCATATAAAATGGCAGTGACGAAGAATAATAAAGCAAAAAGAAGTATTACTAGCTCCTATCAATTCTTAGTGCGGTCATTCTTGCAATACAACATAAATTCTTATCACTAAAGACAGTTTCTGATTTATAAATTTTAACTTCCCAAACTTGCGTACGAGAGCCTATAAAAATTGGCTTAGCTATTCCTGTGACCTTGCCTTCAGTGGCAGATCTGAGATGGTTTGCATTTATTTCTTGCCCTACAATTTTATACTTCTCATTATCAATACAAAGACCAGCTCCGGTACTAGCGAGAGTTTCTGCTAAACCCATTGAAGCACCACCGTGAAGAAGCCCATAGGGCTGTTTTGTTTTTTCATTAACAGGCATTGTGCCCTGAACATAATCATCACCTATATCGGTAATTTCGATTTCGAGCGCTTCCATAAGTGTTTTCTCATGGACCTTATTTACTTTATCTAGCCTATTTAAATTGGATTGATGCCAAATTTGAGTCATTTGTTCGATACTCCTATGAAAATATAGCAACATTATTGCTTTATTTTGAGAAGGGTGCAAAATGCTCTTTGATGAAAGCCTTATCAGTAAGTGATCTCTCCAAGCAATATAAGAATGGAGTGCAAGCCTTAAAATCAGTTAATTTTGAGGTTAATAAGGGCGATTTCTTTGCTTTGCTAGGGCCCAATGGCGCTGGCAAAACCACAGCAATAGGTATTATCACATCTTTGGTAAATAAAACCTCAGGAAGCATACAAGTGTTCGATTCTGATATTGATCATCAACTCAGCCTTGCTAAAAGTTATCTTGGCGTTGTTCCTCAAGAAATTAATTTAAATTTATTTGATAAGTGCATTAATACCTTGGTAAACCAAGCTGGGTTTTATGGGATACCCCGTTCAGAGGCTAAAAAGAGAGCAGAAGATTATCTCAAACAAATGAATCTTTGGGATAAAAGAAACAGCAATGCTAGAGATCTTTCTGGGGGGATGAAGAGAAGGCTTATGGTAGCTAGAGCTCTGGTTAATAAACCCAGACTTTTATTACTAGATGAACCAACCGCAGGAGTCGATATAGAGACTAGGCGTATGATGTGGAACTTCCTTCGAGAACTAAATGAGCAAGGCACGACAATTATTTTAACCACCCACTATTTGGAAGAAGCAGAGCAGCTCTGCGATCGTGTCGCAATTATTGATGAAGGAGAAATTATTGAGAATGATACGATGCTGAACGTGTTGGGGAAATTAAAAAAAGAGGTTTTTGTTCTAAATATAGATGGCTCAATAGATGTTGCTCCAAAGATACCTGGTTATGAAACGAGTCTTAGGTCACCTCGAGAAATTGAAGTTTCTGTCTCACAGTCTCAAGGGGTTAATGATATTTTCACCGAGTTAAAAAAACTTGATATTAAGGTTATCAGCATGAGGAATAAAACAAGCAGGTTGGAAGAACTTTTTATCGAGCTAACAAATAATCGCACAAAAGAGTTAGAAGGATGAATGCTCAGATGATAAGTATGATTGCCTTGGTTCGAAAAGAGACAACCAGAGTCCTTAGGATTTGGGTACAAACACTCATTCCACCTGGGATCACCATGTCCCTCTATTTTATTATCTTCGGTACCCTTATAGGTAGGCGCATAGGTGAGATGGATGGATATCCATATATGGAATATATTGCTCCAGGCCTTATTATGATGTCAGTGATAACCAATTCATACGGTAATGTCGTAGGGAGTTTTTTTAATGCAAAGATACAAAGACATATTGAAGAATTATTAGTCTCACCAATGACTGAAGCCTCAATTGTTATAGGGTATCTAGCAGGAGGAATTATCAGGGGGTTATTTGTTGCAGCGGTTGTCTCGGTTATTGCTTTGTTTTTCACTGATCTAAATATTAAATATCCGTTGTTAACTTTTGTAGTAGTAGTTATGACGGCCGGTGTATTCTCTTTAGCTGGATTGCTTAACGCTATCTTTGCTAAAAAGTTTGATGACATTGCAGTTATTCCATCATTTGTCTTAGCTCCTCTGACCTACCTAGGCGGTGTGTTTTATACTGTCTCCTTGCTTCCTGATTTTTGGCAGACAATTTCCAGATTTAATCCAATTTTATATATGGTGAACTCCATGAGGTACAGTGTTTTAGGGACTTCTGATATTGAAATTATAGATGGAATGTTGATGATCGTTGGGTTTTTTATACTTTTACTTTTTACTTCTATATACCTATTAAAAAAAGGTATTGGTATAAGAGATTAGGGCCTAGAATTCTCTATTAATAATAGATTCAGCCATATATTGAAGAGGGTGGGCACGCTCACCAAATACTGAAATTTGGTTTTGTGCCAATGCTAGAAGTTCTAATATTCTTTTCTTTGATTCATCTAAACCAAATATTTTTGGAAAAGTTGCTTTCCCTTGATGAATATCTGATTTTGAAGATTTGCCGATGATTTCAGTTGACCCTTCTGCTTCTAAAATGTCATCTCTAATTTGGAAAGCTAATCCAATTGAATCAATATAAACTTCCAGAGCCGACATTTGCTCTAAACTTATATTAATAAAGCAGGTGGGTGCTAAAACACATGCTCTAAGAAGTTTTCCAGTTTTCTGTCGATAAATATGCTCTAGTTCAGATTGGGATATAATTTTTTCTTCAGCATTTAGATCTAATTGTTGACCGCCTGTTATTCCTTTAGACCCAGTTGCACTAGAGATTAAGGCAATTAAAGAGGCATTATTTGTGGCCGTTGCTCCAAAAGATAGATCTGAGGCTAGAATCTCGAAAGATAATGATAATAGAGCGTCTGCTGCTAGAACTGCTGTAGCTTCTCCGAATTCTTTATGGGTAGAGGGCCTGCCTCTTCTTAAGTCATCATCATCCATGCAAGGTAAATCATCATGTACCAATGAAAAACAATGAAGTAATTCAATTGATGCTGCTGCAGGCATAAGTATTTTTGGATCTATTTCGAGCGACTCAGCAGAGGCAAAAGTGAGAAGCGGTCTAATTCTTTTACCTCCATTCATTACTGAATAGTGCATTGCTTTGTGGAGGTTTGCTGGGGGTGATTCATTAATGGGTAATTTAGAAAGCAGATAATGATCAATGTCTTCTATATAGCTTGTAATTCTTTGTTCGAAGCTCGACATAACTATTGATTCCAATTTCTCTAATTATCAGGGAGATACAGTATACTACCTAATTAATGTAGTTAATTTTTACCTTAAGATTAAATTGTCAGAAGTAACAGCAATAGCGCATCCAAATTTTGCCCTCGTTAAGTATTGGGGGAAAGCAGATTCAGTTTCAAATAAGCCTGCTATGAGCTCTATATCGTTGACAATTGATGCTTTAACTTCCACTACTAACATATCAAAAAATCAAGGGTCTTCTGAGAATATATGGATTCTCAATGGAGAAGAACAAAACGACTTAGCAAGGATAAACCCAGTCTTGAAATATTTAAATAATATTTCTAGAAATAACTATGGTTGCATTATCAAGTCGGGAAACAATTTCCCAACATCTGCTGGTCTTGCATCTTCTGCATCAGGCATTGCTTCATTGGTTATTGCATATAATCAGCTTTTCAGACTTGATATGAGCTTTGATCAATTAGTTGAGGCTTCAATGCTTGGCTCAGGGTCTGCCCCAAGATCATTGCTTGGTGGGTTTGTTATTTTAAATGTTGAAAATGAACTATATAGCCAGACAATTTTAGAGCCGGAGGACTGGCCTCTCAGCATCATTATTTGTATTACAGACGATAAAGAAAAAATTATAAGTTCAAGAGAGGGAATGGAGATCTCAAGAAAGACCTCTCCTTTTTATCAATCATGGCTAGATACAAACAAAGGAGATATCCAAATAGCAAAATCAGCAATAGCTGAACAAGACATTAAAAAATTGGGAGAAGTGACTGAGAAGAACTGTTATCTAATGCATCAAGTAATGCGAACCTCTTCACCCCAAATAAATTATATGACTGAAAGAACAAATAATTGCATTGAGGAAATTAAAGAGATTAGGAAGGATGGTATTGAACTCTTCTTTACAGTGGACGCTGGACCACAAGTTAAAATTGTCTGCAAACCAGAGGATAAAGAATTAATTAAAGATCGTCTCATTAATAAACCCTATGTCACCAAGTTAGTCGAAGCAAATATAGGTAATGGAGCAAGAGTAATTGATGAAGGTTGAGACATCAGCGCCGGGTAAAGTTTTTTTATCAGGAGAGTATCTTGCCCTTGAGGGCTCATTAGCTACATTATTAGCTACTAAACATAGAGCTAAAATTATCATTGAACGCAGTGAGTGCTCTACTAATATTCTTTACTCGTTACCCTTGGATAAATCTTTTGCATTTGATGTCAATGATAGTTTTCAAATCAAATGGCTAGATGATAATCCTAATGAACTGGGCTTATTTATTGAGCAGGCTATTATTATGATGAAGATAAAACCAACCAAGACAAAATTTACAATTGATACTAACGACTTTTATTTTCAAAATAGAAAAATAGGTATCGGTTCTAGTTCAGCTATATCATCTGCATTAATAAAGGCTGTAATAAAATATTTTGATATTAAATACACTAACGAAATGATCATTGATAGCGCTGTCAATCTTCATAAATCAAAACAAAATAGTTTAGGAAGCGGCTTAGATGTAATAGCTTCCAGTATAGATTCAGGGTTAATAGAATGTGATATTAAAAAGGTAAGTCAAAAAACATGGACAAAGCTTGAATGGCCTTTAGATC
>BPCL01000011.1 GCA_019653755.1 Woeseia sp.
GTAAAACAGTTTCCATTCACCTAAGTTCATGCGTATACTGCCGTCTCCATCGACATCGATAACAATTTTATCTGGATGGGCAAACTGTGCACCAATTGCTGCAGGCAATCCAAAGCCCATTGTTCCCATGCTTCCGATTTTAAACCATTGTCTAGGTTCCTTAAAATCAAAATATTGAGCAGACCACATTTGATGCTGTCCAACACCAGTAGAAAAAATTTGCTTCACCTTTGGTTAACTGGTTAATTTCATCCAATACCATTGAGGTTGGATTAAATCTGACCTCTATCAAATCCATGGATGTTTAGATTTTAATTCTTGAATCTCATTGTTCCATTCACCAAAGTCACAGCTGATATCTTTTTTATCAGCATAATTAAGTAAATCATTGAGGGCATCTTTTAGCAGACCAACATGCGACCAATTGTTTTTTTACCTTTCAATTTCGGAGGCATCAATATCAAAATGTGCCACTGCTTTTGCTTTAGGGGCAAATTGTTTAGGTACGGCTGCTACGCGATCATCAAACCGTGATCCTAGAGCAATAATAAAGTCACAATCTTCAACCGCATAATTAGCAAAGGCCGTCCCGTGCATGCCCAGCATTTGAAGAGACAATTCAGATTGGGTATCAATTGCGCCTATACCCATCAATGTTGTGGTCACAGGGACCTGAAGACGAGCTGAAAATTTTCTTAATTCTTCGGTCGCTCTGCAGCTATTGTTCCGCCACCCGAATAAATGAGAGGTCTGCTAGATGCTTTAAGATAGCAAAAAAACGTTCACAGTCTTCATCACTCAATCGATTATTTACAATTGATTGGACTCGTTCTCGATAGGCATTAATGTTGAGGGTTGAGCTTGTGTCAAAATCGATACTAGCTGTTTGTATATCTTTTGGGATATCCACTACCACTGGACCAGGTCTTCCTGAGGTAGAAATTTCAAAGGCAGCCCTTATTGTAGCGGCTAATTTATCTTCGTCGGTAATCAGAAAACATGTTTAGCCACCGATCCCATAACACTCGTAATTGGGGCTTCCTGGAACGCATCACTGCCTATTGATGACCGATTAACTTGTCCACATATAACGATCATTGGAATTGATCAGCCATAGCATCCCTTACCGGTGTAACTGTGTTTGTTGCACCTGGACCCGAAGTCACCATAACAATTCCAGGTTTGCCAGTGGCTCTAGAATAACCTGAGCCATAAACCCAGCACCTTGTTCATTGGCAGGAACAATCAATGGCATCGCATTGTTATGTTTCTCATTGTATTGAAAGACGGCATCATAAGTTGGCAGAATAGCTCCACCGCTATAGCCAAATATAGTTTCAACTCCCTGCTCAGCAAGGACTTCAACGATTATTTCCGAACCAGTCATTGTTTGTTTTTTGTCATTTCAATCAACTATTCCAAGTGTTAATGCAATCTCTCGCAATCTTGAGGAAGACACCTTACTATAAACCAGATTGAAAAGTAATACCGATTACTAACTTCATTTGTTGGAGGAACCATGTACAATCCTTTCTCTGTATTATTAAATAATTAAAGCAATTAGATGAAACATACAAAAGCAATATTACTGCAAAATGAATCGGGTGCATTGACCCGAGTTGCCTCTATGTTCTCTACCCGGGGTTACAATATTGATTCATTGAGTGTGGCACCGACAGATAATCCATCGATATCAAGATTAACCCTAGTGACAGAAGGATCCGATGAGGTGATAGGTCAAATTACCAAGCAGCTCTATAAATTAATCGATGTTATAGATGTCCTAAATATATCCCAACACGATCATATAGAACGTGAATTAATGATGATTAAGTTAAAGGCCAATGATGACAAAGAAGATAATATTAAAACCGTGCTTTATGATTACTCAGCAACAATTGTCAATGACAAAGATCGACTTTTAATCATAGAGGTTATGGCAAATCCACTAAAAAACGACAACTTACTAGAAGCACTATCAGCAATGAGCACCTTGGTTGCAGTTGCTAGAACTGGACCTCTTGCCCTTGCTAAGGGTGACCTAAAGATCAATCTATAATTTTAAAGCTGCCCTTCATAATTGCATAATGCCCTGGAAAGGAGCAGAAAAAGGTATAGTCTCCAGAAGCAGCAAGACTGCTGGTGGAAAATGTTACTGAGGTTGTTTCACCACCTCCAATCATCGAGGAGGCCGCAATCACTCGAGAATCATCTTCAGGAAGATAACCAGCTGCTGGTCCAGCAGCACCCCCAGCTTGTGCAACGGCCATAAATTCATTGGTGTCAGTTAATACCCAATTATGACCCATAATAGTAACTGGCAATTGACCGGTGTGTTTTAAAATGACAGTAACTTCAGAGCAATTTGAGCTAATGGCCATCTCTTTAAGATTAAATTGGAGCATATCATTGCTCTCTATTGTCTGTTCGCAGGATTCTGCAAGAAGATAATTACTTTGCAATAACATTAAGATACTGATGACAATCTTTATACTTTTCATAATTGATTTCTCTTTATTTGTTCGATGAATTAGCTATTCGAAGCAGATAGAAGATTAGATTAGCTCATGTTATCTATAAGTGAATCAGCAAATTCACTGCATTTAATCGGATCAACATTATCCATTAATCTTGCAAAATCATAAGTCACAGTTTGATTCTGAATTGATGCATCCATTGCCTTAATAATGAGGTCAGCTGCTTCATTCCAGCCAAGGTAGCGTAACATCATTTCTCCTGACAAGATGACAGAACCTGGATTAACCTTATCTTGATCTGTGTATTTAGGTGCAGTTCCATGTGTTGCTTCAAACACCGCGTGTCCGGTCGAATAATTAATGTTGCCTCCAGGGGCTATCCCTATACCCCCAACTTGTGCTGCTAGGGCGTCAGATAAATAATCCCCATTTAAATTCATAGTGGCAATAACATCGAACTCTGATGGTCTTGTGAGAACTTGTTGTAAGGTGATATCAGCAATGGCATCTTTGACCAAGATTGCACCGTTATCAATAGCTTTAGTTTGTTCATCGTTAGCAGCTTGTTCACCGTGTTCTGATTTTGTTCTTTCCCATTGGTCCCATGTGTATACATGATCTCCAAATTCTCTTTCAGCCAGAGCATAACCCCAGTTTCTAAAAGCACCTTCGGTGTATTTCATAATGTTACCTTTATGAACAAAGGTTACTGACTTGCGATCATTATTTATGGCGTATTCAAAAGCAGCTCGTAACAACCTCTCAGAGCCTTCTAATGAAACTGGCTTAATACCAATACCAGAGGTTTCAGGAAATCTTATTTTAGAATATTCATCAGGAAAAGCTTCTTTGAAAAGAGATAGAAAATTATTATTGGCCTCTGAGCCTTCTTCAAATTCAATTCCTGCATAGATATCTTCTGTGTTTTCTCTAAAAATGACCATGTCAATCTTTTCTGGAGTTTTCACTGGAGAAGGTACCCCTTTAAACCACCTAACTGGTCTAAGGCAAACATATAAATCAAGCAGTTGCCTTAAAGCGACATTTAAAGACCTCATGCCTCCTCCAATTGGGGTTGTTAAAGGACCTTTAATCGAGACGAGGTATTCCTGGCATTTTTCTATATTTTTCATCTGGCAGCCAGTTGTTAAACTTCTTAAATGCTTTTTCACCAGCGTATACTTCTAACCATTGAATTTTTTTTTTCGCCATCGTAGGCTTTTTCCACAGCAGCATCTAGAACCCGAACTGCAGCTTTCCAGATATCTGGGCCAATACCATCGCCTTCAATAAAGGGGATAACAGGATCATTAGGGACATTAAGCTTACCGTTTTGAATGCTGATCTTTGAACCTGAATCTATCATGAATATTTAAGCTCCCCTTAAGCTTTAAGTGCGCCCATTATGTATATATTAGAATTTTTTATACAACCAAAAATGTTAGTGAGCCTCTATGAATTCGAACAATATTTTGCAAAAAAGAAATTTTTTTTGTTCCTTGCCTGCCACCACATGTGCCACATCTTCCATCAAGACACCTTGTGCATTGGGAATACCTTCCTCTAGGGGTAGCGTAGTTCTTGGTCCTGTAACCAGATCCTTGCCAGCATGAATGATAAGTGTTGGCGCTTTTATTTTATGTAGCTGATCTCTAACATCATGATTAAGGCATGCTTCAACTAGTCTTGCATGAGTATCATAATTATCTCTAAGCTCTTTCCAGCCTGCATTTGGACCTAATAACTTATCTCTGTTTTCATTGTAGTACTCTGGAAGAAATGAATAGATAGAAACTTTTTCTTGAAAGGTAAGGAAGCCCGAATCTCTATGAACATCCCTGAATAATTTTAGTTGATCATATAGATAGGTATCGCAGTAGGCCCAGGCACCCATATTCACCATACTTCGAACAAGATCAGGACGATTAATCGCCACTTCTTGTGCGACACAGCAGCCCATACCAACTAGCCCAATGAGATGCACATTTTTCCATTCCAAATGATCTAAAAGACCAATTAAATCATTGGCATGCATCTTCATCGATGGCTCAACATCGTGATCATCCTCAGAGTCACGAATGCCTCGGTAATCGAAGATTAAAACTTGGTACTCATCGGTAAGACCTCTCGCCAATAGGCCCTCGTTACCATGGCAAAAAAATACCCCAACCTCCCATACAGACTGCTGGTGAGCCCTCTCCATGTATTTCATAATGCATTTTATGATTATTGATCTCCAACATTGGCATGTTTATATCTCCAGATTCAGTTTCTAGTTTGAAATTGATTATATAGTCATGGATTAACTGGATCTATCACTTTCTTGATGGAATACTGTATGCATTAATTGTTAAGAGGAGACGGTCTTGAGTTCAAATAAAGAAACTAAAACTATTATGGAATTTCTTTCTGAAAACCCTAATGTGGATGTTAGTAAAGCTTGGGAAAGGTGCTGGGGAATACAAACAAATATTATTGAACGCGTTAGGGAACGATTTGAAGTAGCAAAACATCCATCGTGTAGGGTAGAGATTACTTTACCTCTAGTGAGCACCCTGATCACGGCTTACTTGAGGGTTCATTTAATGCTTACTCTGGTGAACAGATAGACTGGCTTGTTCATTCTTGGATTGGCAATAGACAACGAAGCATTCTCGATATAAATGCCACAGTTTTTTTTGGGGCAAGAAACACGTGTGCCCCATTTAGCAGTTATTTTTGGAACCATACCCAGGCTTTATTTTTATGCTGAATATACCCCAAGGATGGATTTAAGAACTAACCCAGATTATCTTAATCAATATTACGAACCTGTGAACCAAGATTTTCTAGAGTTTCGTGCTAATCCTAATTGGACCAGATTTGTTAGTCACGGCACTTATCTGAGATCATTAATGTCCCCAGTTTGCGTCAGTTCTCATGCCGAACTAACAGATGAGAATATAGATTTTTGTGAAGTTATTGGAGCGTTTCATTGTCGATGGTTCACTTGGTTAGATGAAGCAGAAGAGGTTCCTGAGTCTGAGAGAAACGATCAACAAATCTATGACTTTCAAGTTAGGGAGCTTGGCTATAGGAACGATCCTATGAATGTTTTACCTATTCAGGTCTTTGGAGAGGAAGAAGCGAGCAGAATGTTAGAAATGAGGATTGGGGTTGATCAAATTGAAGATTCAAAAGATCGCTGGAAATAACTCTTGATATGATCAAAGCTCTGCTAATTGATGATGATTTGAAGTTGGCAGAACTTTTAGAAAATTATTTGAGAAAATCTGATATTAAGCTTGAAACCATTGCAGATCCACTCGATACTTTGCCTGCTATTAGAAACCATAATCCTGAAGTGATCGTTCTTGACGTAATGATGCCAAAAATGAATGGTTTCGAGGTTTGCCAACAGATTCGAAAAAATTATTCTATTCCAATTATTATGCTGAGCGCTAGAGGTGAGCCAAATGATAAAATCCGTGGGCTAGAATCGGGTGCTGATGATTATCTGTCAAAGCCTTTTGAGCCAAGGGAGCTGGTAGCCAGAATTATAAACTTAATAAGACGAATCCCAACAAAGAACCAGAGCAAGAATTCTATTTTTGAAATAGATGATTTACATCTCGAGATTAAAATGAACGGCCGAGTTCTTGATTTGACGACTAAAGAATATGACTTATTGTCAATGTTTATCAATAATCCAGGTATTACATTTACTAGGGATGAAATTATCAAAGAGATTAAAGGCATAGAAGCCCATCTATTTTCTCGATCAATAGATATTTTGATTTCTAGATTACGGCAAAAGATCGAATCAGACCCTAAATCACCAAAGATTATCAAGACCATTTGGGGCAAAGGCTATATGTTTTTGGATATTGAAAAATAATGAAGATTAATAAAATCTTTCAATCCCTATCACTTAAATTGATCACAGTCTTTTTAATTACTGCGATTGCTTATCTTTATCTTTTGACCGTAGGAGTTCGTTCGTTAATATTGAATGATGAGGTTAGAGAAACGCTTGGCTATTATCAAACCAGTTATCTAGAGAATTTTTTAGAAGATCTTCGTTATCCGCCAACCCAAGAAAGGGCTGAGGAGGTAGCTAGCAATATGCCCTTTGATATAAAAATTATTGGCGATGATTTTACTTGGACTTCAACCAGCCAATTTCCTGATTTAGATGTAATTGATTTTCAAAAAAGTAACTGGGATATCTTGAAAATAAAAGCTGACATTGAAATAGGCCAAGACCCCTATATTGAAGGCTCAGAATTTGCTCGCTATATGAACAGAACCTTTTTTAAAGTCCCTTACGGTGATTATGTTGTCGTACTTGTTAATCCCAAAATGACTCAAGAGGTGAATCCAACTTATTTGTTTGAGGCTTTGTTGGGTATCAGCTTATTAATCTTATTAATTTCGTTCTTAGTTGTTCAAAGAATCATTAATCCAATTCAGGCAATTCAAGATGGAACAAGCAAGATAGGATCTGGTGAACTCGAACATCGAATTACCATTAAACCTAAAGATGAGCTCGGTATATTAGCAAACGAGATAAATCTATTAGCCGCAAACGTCCAGGATATGTTAGAAGCTAAACAGCGATTAAATCTAGGAGTTAGCCACGAACTCAGGTCACCCCTAACAAGAGCTCGATTACAAATAGAGATGCTAGAAGATGAAAAGCAAAGAGATGAGTTGCTCAACGAAATCAATGCTATGGAAGCTATTATTTCTAATTTACTCGATAGCGAGGCCATTAACTATGGCCATAAGAAGCTTGATTTAAAAACATTCAACATTGAGGACACAATAAAGGAGCTAACCTCTAAAGCCCCTTACCTAGATAATATAGATATTATCATCTCATCAAATATAAAGAGTAAAGAGGTGGAGGCTGATCAAATACTTATCGAGGTGATGATAAAAAATGTGCTTGAAAATGCTTCAAGGTTTACTTCTCATGATCAAAGTCGAATCGAAATAAATCTTGATGAAATTGATCCAGATTCAATTAAGTTATCTGTCAGAGACTATGGGCCTGGCTTCAATGAAGATGATTTAGAAAAGGTCACAGAGCCCTTTTTTAGAACCGGTCAATCGAGAAGCAGAAAAAGTGGAGGGTTTGGCTTAGGTCTCTATTTGAGCAAGCAAATCATCATTGCCCATAATGGAGCAATTCAAATCAAGAATCACTCCCAGCAGGGAGCTGTAGTTGACTTGATTTTGCCAATTAAACAAAAATAGAAATCCATAAAAACTGATTTGACTCGACTGGTAATCTGCTTAATTGTGTGATTAAATCCCCACTGTTTTTAAGGTAATAATCATATGCCGATTATAAATGTCATAGATAGCGAAGGCGAAGAACACACTGTTGAAGGTCAAGTGGGCCTTTCTCTTATGGAGAGCCTAAGAGACTTGGATAATGGGGTGTTGGCACTTTGCGGTGGCATGTGTTCTTGTGCCACCTGTCATTGTTATATTGAAGAACCATGGGCCTCAACACTGGAAGAACGTCAAGACGATGAATTGGAACTTCTTGAAGATTTAGAATCTTTTAGAGACGATCAATCTAGATTATCGTGCCAAGTTGAATTTACAGAAGATTTAGATGGGATGAGACTAGAGATTGCCCCAGATGAGTAGAGCGATATGATCAAACTATTCCATGCAAAAGGTAGTCGATCAGTCAGAATCATTTGGCTTTTTGAGGAATTGGGACTTGATTATGAATTGACACCTCTGGAAAGAGGTAAACCCAATCCTGATTTTGTAGAGGCAAGCCCTTTTGCAAAAATACCTGCCATAAAGGACGGGGATCTTCTTTTAAGTGAATCGGTAGCTATTGTTCAATACATTCTCATGAAATACGGACAAGGTCGTTTACAACCAGAAAGTGACTCAAACGAATACGCCTATTTTCTGCATTGGCTTAATTTTGGAGAGTCCACTCTGATCTTACCAATTGTGGATATTCTTAAAAACACCATGTTTAGGCCAGAAGAACATAGACATCAGTACACCATTGATTCTGCACAAGAATCCTTTATAAAGTTGTTAAAAACTATGGACCCTATGCTTAGCCAGCAAGACTTTCTAGTTGGAAATGAATTCACAGCTGCAGACATTATTAATGGCTATACCCTTCGACTAGCGAGCAATTTAGAATTACTCAATGGTGCTGATGGTACAGTCAATGTTTGTGATTATTATAAGCGTTTAGAAGAAAGAAAAGCCTTTCAAAAAGCAATCTCTAGCTAGGCCAATTATCCTTCCAAGGGCGCGCCTCCTCCAGTTGGAGCGCCAGTTCAAGCAACTTTTGCTCTTTACCAAGACTCGCATGGAAGTGACTGCCAATAGGTAGTCCAGAAGGGGACCAACCAAGAGGAATTGACATAGCTGGGTCTCCAGTAACATTCGCCAAAGGCGTGAAAGTGATGAAGTTTACAGAACGCTCCAATAACTTGTCATATGGAATATCAGGCGCCATGTCACCATTTTTAGGTGCAGTTGTCTGGACAACAGGTGAGAGCAGCATGTCATAGGATTAAATATTTGATTGGACTTTAAGCTATCCTCTTGCAATCTCTCTAATGCTTTTCAACTTGTCCATCAGGAAGATTATCGAACCATTTACCTAGACCTAGAGTCCATGGTTCAAGCAATTCATTAAGAACGGTTTCTGTTCTACCAAAATTCTCTTCTGCCAAAGTAATTATTGTCCTTGCACCATGAGCCCACATAGTGATAAATGAATCAATAAATCGTTCCCCATCAATGAATGGTTCTATAATTTCTATATCATGTCCGAGTTCTTCGCACAGAGCAGCAGTATTCTCAATTGAATCTTTAACATCAGAATCAGCTTCATTTCCAAGCATATTTGATGTTAGGAGGGCTATTTTTAGCTTTTTCCTGTTGGGCATAATTTGCATAGGAATCTTTGGTAGTTTTCCTGAAGGGTCAATTTTTTGCATGTGATACAGGCTGTGGCGCTGTCCCTGACGCTTCGAGTATGGACAAATCGGACACTCAAATCTATAGGTCGATTCGGTTGAGCATCATCTATCGTTCTGTAGATAGAAGGCTTTAGTCCAAAAATACCGCAACATGATGCAGGCACTCGAATGGATCCTCCACCATCACTTGCTGAAGCAATGGCAACCATACCTGAGGCCACTGCCGCAGCTGATCCTCCACTTGAACCCCCGGTGTTGTGAAACAAATTCCAAGGATTTTTTGCCGTCCCTAAAAGCAGTGATTCAGTGGTTCCCGTTAAGCCAAATTCTGGCGTATTTGTTTTTCCTAATGAGATCAGACCCATATCAAAGGCAGCCTGCACATTGGACGAATTTCTATTGGCAATTCTATTAGCAAACATTCTAGATCCTGAAGTAGTTCTTACCCCTTTTTGATCAAGCAGGTCCTTAACCAAATAGGGGACTCCAGAAAAAGGGCCGTTTATTGGATTTGATTTTGCAACATCAATGGCTTGTTCGAAAGATTTTGTAACTACTGCATTGAGGTTTGGATTAAGCAACTCAATTCTTTCAATTGCTGACATGACCATTTCCAGGACAGATACTTGGCCTGTTTTGATCAATTTAGCCTGTTCTGTTGCATCTAGAAAATGCAGAGATTCACTTTCAGCAAAGCCGATCCTTGAAGTGACTAAACTTCCAATCCCCAGTGATAAGCCCGATTTTAGGACATGTCTTCTTTGATGATTGATAGAACTCATATGGTCATCCATCATAACATATCGAGTGTATTTTCAGGCGGCCTCCCAATTACTGCTTTCTGTTCATCAAAAATGATCGGACGTTCTATAAGAATTGGATTCTCAGTCATCAAAGCGATCAGTTCATCATCACTGATCTCTTCAAGAGAAATTGCTAATTCTTTGAAACAAGATTCCCTTGTTCTTAAAATTTCTGAAGGACCCAAGTTAAGTTTTTTTAGAATGCTTTTTATTTCAGACGGGGTTAGTGGATTTTTAAGATAGAGAATAACTTTAGGATCAACCCCATGTTTGTTAAGCAACTCTAGACTCTGTCTAGATTTACTGCATCTGGGATTATGCAAAATGGTGACAGGCATTTTGACCTATAGTCTTTGCGCTCCATCAAGATCAATGCATCGTCCTGAAAAATACTCATTCATAAAAATAAACTCAGCAGCTTTGGCAACCTCATCAGGCTCACCAATGCGGCCAAGTGGAACCATTTTACTGAGCCCTTCTTTGACATGATCAGGCATACCAGCAACCATCTCAGTATTAATAAACCCAGGAGCTATGGAGTTCACGCGAATTCCATGCTTAGAGAGTTCTTTAGCCCAAACAACCGCCATAGATTGAACACCAGCTTTTGTTGCAGAGTAATTGGTTTGCCCAAAATTTCCATGCCTAGCAACACTTGAAATATTAATAATGACACCGCCTGAACCACCTTCAATCATATGTTGTGCGGCTTCTCTTCCACATAAAAAGACACCGGTTAAATTAAGATCTATGACAGCTTGCCAGTCCTCAAGAGACATTCGTTTTACAAATTCTCCGTCTTTAAATTTGACCAAAAGTCCATCTCTAGTAATGCCGGCATTATTAATTGAACCGTGCAAAGGACCCAGTTGAGAAACAACTTCTGCGTAGGAGCTAATAACATCATCTTCTTTAGTAACATCTGCTGAAACACACATAACTTCAGCGCCTGCTTCTTTGCAAGCTGTTGCAGTGTCAGCAATGGTTTCTTTATCAAGATCAATTAATCCCAATTTACATTTATGAGCTGCAAGACGTTTGGCCATGGCTGCACCAAGACCTCTAGCTGCACCAGTGATTATTATCGTTTTGTTTTCCATATCTATCTCCGTGGCTATGTTTTTTTCATTGAAATCTAGAAGATGAATTGTAACCGAAAAACAACATAGAAATATATCGGATTATTATGTTTTGCTTTAGTATTATTGTTAGACTTAGAATCAATATATGGTAATAATTAAGATGAAAAATTACCAAATGAAAATTAGTAGGTGAATTATGACAGACGCATATATTTTTGATCATGTAAGAAGCCCAAGAGGCAAAGGTAAATCCGATGGATCTCTTCATCAGGTAACACCAGTTGAATTATTGACCCAAGTGCTGGAGTCGTTAAGAGACAGGAATGAGTTAGACACAAGCCGTATTGATGATGTAATTATGGGAGTGGTTCATAATCAAGGAGAGCAAGCTTCTAACCCAGCCCGTACGGCAGCTATTAATGCAGGTTATGCAGAAGAAGCGGCCGGTAAACAATTAAATCGCTTCTGTGCCTCTGGACTTGAGGCTGTCAATTCGGCAGCAGCTCAGGTTATGTCAGGTATGTCTGATCTTTGTATTGGCGGAGGTCTAGAGTCCATGTCAAGAGTGCCAATGGATACCGTAGGAGGAGCTCTAGCGGTAGATCCCCAAGTAGCTTATGGCGGCTATTTTGTACCCCAAGGTATCAGTGCTGATCTCATTGCCTCTAAATATGGATTCACTCGAGAAGATGTGGATGCCTTTGCAGTTGAAAGTCAAAAAAGAGCTTCCCATGCAAGAGATGAGGGCTATTTTGATAATTCAATTGTTCCAATTAAAGACAATCTGGGTGATGTCCTATTGGATCATGATGAGTGCATTAGAACAGGCACCACTGTCGAAGATTTGGCCAAGCTAAAACCTTCTTTTGTGCAAATGGGTGAATTTGGTTTTAATTCAGTAGCGATTCAGAGATACCCTGAGGTTGAGAAAATTAATCATGTCCATCATGCCGGTAATTCAAGTGTTATTGTTGACGGCGCTAGTGCAGTATTGGTTGGAACCAAGGAAGTTGGTGAAGAATTAGGTTTGACGCCAAGGGCAAGAATAGTTGGCTTTGCATCCACAGGAACTGAACCAACCATCATGCTTACCGGACCAGCCCCATCAGCAGAAAAAGTGCTCAAACGATGCGGAATGAGTAAAGATAATATTGATTTATTTGAACTCAATGAAGCTTTTGCGGTGGTTGTTCTTCTCTATATGCAACAAATGGATATTGATCATGAACAGATTAATGTAAATGGCGGTGCAATCGCTATGGGCCATCCACTAGGAGCAACTGGCGGTATGGTCTTGGGAACACTTATCGATGAAATGGAGAGAAGAGATCTAAACACAGGTTTAGTCAATCTTTGCATTGGAGGGGGCATGGGCACCTCAACAATCGTCGAACGAGCATAATAAATATATTTAAAGGGAAATACGAATGAGTAAAACCATGAACATGAATGTCGATCAAGATGGCATTGCTGTAATTGAGATCAATGTTCAAGATCGTCCAATGAATGTAATCACAGCAGATTTTGCTGATGACTTTAAGAATTGCGTGGAAGAAATTACAAAAGACGAAAAGATAATCGGTGCTGTATTGACTTCAGCAAAAAATGATTTTATGGCCGGCGCAGATCTAAAATCAATGCTGCCAACGCTTATTGGTCTTGGAGATGCTTCAGCCATGGCAGAGAGAATCATTGAAAGTCATAAGCTCAATAGAGCCATGGAGACATGCGGTAAACCGTTCGTTGCTGCTATTAATGGCACTGCTCTCGGTGGAGGGCTAGAAATTACTTTATCTTGTCATTACCGTATCGCTGCTGATCGGAATGATGCGGTTCTTGGTCTTCCAGAAGTGATGGTTGGTCTATTACCAGGTGGAGGAGGTACCCAACGCTTACCTCGTATCATTGGCATACAGGCAGCTCTAGAGTTGATGACACAAGGCAAACACCTTAAGCCTCAGAAAGCTTTAGCCATGGGTATTGTGAATGAATTGGCTCCTCCTGATGAGTTATTGCCTAAAGCAAAACAATGGATTCTTGATGGCGGTAAGGCTATACAACCCTGGGATAAGAAAGGCTTTAAAGTTCCAGGAGGGTTTGATCCAAATACAAAAGGGACAATCCAAATGTTTTCCGTTGTTAATGCCATGGTGGCTAAAAACACCAATCACAATTACCCTGCACCTATTGCTATTGTTTCTTCAGTCTATGAGGGGTGTCAGGTACCAATAGATACCGGTTTGAAAATTGAAGCAAAATACTTTGTTGGCTTACTTTGTGATCCTGTGTCTGGGAACATGATTAGAAGTCTTTTTAATAATAAACAATCAGCTGATAAATTAAGAGCGAGACCAAAAGGTGTCGATAAGCACACTGTGAAGACATTAGGCATGCTCGGAGCTGGAATGATGGGCGCAGGAATTACCTTAGTGAGTGCTCAGGCGGGGTATGAAAGTTTATTTGCTTGACTCAACTCAGGAAAATGCTGAGAAGGGCAAGGCTTATTCCGAAAAATATTTCCAAAAAAGTGTTGCCTTAAAGAAAATGACAGAGGAAAAGAAAGCTGCAGTCATGGACAATATTATCGCTACGACTGATTACAATGATCTAAAAGATTGTGATTTGATCATTGAAGCTGTCTTTGAAAATAGAGAAATCAAGGCCGATGTCACACAAAAAACTGAAGCTGTGATTGGAGAAGATATTATTTTTGCTTCAAACACTTCTACTTTACCAATAAGCGGTCTGGCTGAGTCGTCAAGTAGACCTCATAATTTTATTGGAATGCACTTTTTCTCCCCGGTGGAGAAGATGCCATTGGTGGAGATGATTATGGGAGAGCAGTCTTCAGATGAAGCCTTAGCAAAATCTCTCGACTACATTCAGCAGATCAAGAAAACACCTATAGTTGTCAACGACAGTCGAGGCTTTTTTACCTCTAGAGTATTTAGCACTTCCTGTAACGAAGCCAACGAAATGATGAGAGAAGGTGTTAATCCAGCATTAATAGAGAATGCTGCTAGACACGCTGGTTACCCAGTAGGTCCTTTTGCTGTTCAAGATGAAACAACTATAGATCTTTCTGTAAAAATCCATAATCAAACCAAGGAAGATATGGGGGATGATTATAAGCCGATGTCATCGATTGAAGTCATGCAGAAGATGTACGAATTAGGACGACTTGGCAAGCGTTTTGGTAAAGGATTTTATGAGTACCCAGAAGGTGGAAAGAAATTTCTTTGGCCTGGTCTAGCAGATATTTATCCTGTTAAGGAAGAGCAACCTGATATCCAAGAAATTAAAGATAGAATGATGAGTGTCCAGGCTTTGGATGCTTATCGATGTCTTGAAGAAAATGTTTTAACATCTCCAGATGATGGTGATATTGGATCTATATTTGGTTGGGGATTTCCTCCTTGGTCAGGCGGGGTTTTCTCTTACATTGATATGGTGGGCTTGCAAAGCTTTGTTGATCGTTGTGATGATTATTGCAATCGATTTGGTGAAAGATTTGAGGTCCCAGATAGCCTGAGGGAAAGGGCTAAAAACAAAGAAAAATTTTACTCCTAGATTAGAGATTGGCTGAGACAAAAAAACTCATCAACCATCAACGAGCGGAGCAAATATTAGACCGCGAGGGCTTGGATGGCTTAATAGCGGTTACACCTATAAATTTCTATTACCTCTCAGGTTATTGGGGGTTGTATTACACTCCGGTTGGTTTTGAAGGTATTTATTTTGCAATTGTACCCAAGCACCAAGCAAGCCAACCAGCCATGGTTATGCCTGCTTTGGAATTAAGACGTTTAGAGACTAAAGGAAGATCTTGGATTTCAGATGTTTATGCGTATTCCTCAGATGGCGAAGGAGATTATTTTGAAGATGGCTTACCTAGGGGTGTGGATTATGACAGTTGGCCTGTTAGTGATTTTGAAGAACTGAATGATCTAGAGAGTAAGTGGAAAAAAATCATCGATGATTTTAAAGACAATTTTACTGAAAACTCAATTCAAGCCTTGATAAGAGGGATCAAATCTTCTGGATTGGAAAAGAAAAAAGTGGCTACGGATGATTTAAGGATTGAGCAATGGTTAAAGAATGAGAGCGGTATAGAGATTGAGTGTGAATTTAGACCTGATCTCTTTAATGAAATCAGGTTGGTTAAAACTGAGAACGAAATAGAAATTTTAAAACAGGCTGCATTAATTAATGAGCGTTCTTTATTGAGTGCCATCGATTTCATGTTTGAAGGAGCTCGTTGGGATGAAATAGAGAATCATTACATGAGCGAAATGGCCAAACAAGGCGGGAGAGGAGTTTACCTTTTATGTGGAGTTGGTGATTTACCCAATGAGGTATGCAGGAAGAATGAACCCATCATGTTTGATGCTCTTGGGCAATACAGAAGGTATCACGGTGATTTTGGAAGATGCGCTGTTATTGACAAACCTAATTCAGTTCAAGTTGAAAGACATCAGGCAATAGTTGAAGGTTGGGCGATAGCACAACAGTATTTAACACCGGGTACTGCTTATTCTGATATCTCCAATGAGGTAGGAGACTATATAAGAGGGCTTGGATTTGAAAATTTTCGCAACCCTGTCGTTCATAGCTTAGGTCTTGAACATACGGATGACCCAAAACTTATTGGGCCACAACCAGGTGTTAAACCCGACCAAATTTTGGAAGCGAATATGGTGATTAATGTCGATATGCCATTCACTGAAATAGGCTGGGGATCTGTGCATATGGAAGACACTGTGGTAATAACAGATGATGGCTTCGAAAGGCTTTCAGAGGCTGATTTTGGGTTACAAATAAGTAGATAAAGATTTAACACCCTACCTCCTTGTGTTTTCATGTAAAACGTATAATCTATAGTCTAATTTTGTTCAAAAAATTTTTTAAGGGGAAAAACTTATGGCCAATCAAATGGGCGATGCTTCAGAAGGCAGAGCAGCAGGTAAAGGAAAGCCTTTAAATTCAATAAAGCATAAACAATCCAAACCAGTTAAAGCCTGGATTAAAAATGAATTGAATCAGCAACAAAAGCGGTTTAAGAAAATTTTACAACACATGGAGGATATCACTCCAAAGAGAGAAAAATGGTTTCAACAATTTTTTGATACCATCTCAACAAGAGGACAGAACATTGATGGCGATACCAGAATGGTAATTGCTAAAGAAGATCTACCTAAGAAACCTAGAAGAAAAACTAGAGTAACCTACGAACCCAAAGACCTGAAAGGGTTTGATCATTAAAAACAGAGGATAGAGATTATGCCTAGACCACACATAGAGCCTTACGACGAAAGACCAGCGCCATACAAAAGAATGACATTACCTGGTTTCAGTAAAGGCATGCATTATAAAGTTTTGAGCATGGACACAGAAACTGGAGCCTGCTCATTAAAAGTTAAATTTGAGAGCGGATATAGCCTTCCTCCCGGGTTGAGCTACTCTGAATTAGAGATGTTTATAGTCTCGGGTTCAATCACCTATGGGGATAAAACTTATGGGGAAGGTTATTACTTCCTAATCCCACCTGGGGTAACAATGCCAGCTATGAAGGTGAGCAAAGGTGCAGTCGCTATAATGTTCTATAATTATGGTGAACCAAGTTTTGTCGCTTCAGATGAGGATCACCCTTTAGCCGAGAGACATCGCATGTCAATTGTAAATTCAATGGAGGATATTGCTTGGATGCCGGGTAACAGAATTGTTCCTTCAGTAGCATCGGGCTGCATGTTAAAACTTCTAAAATATGATCTTCACACGGAAGCTCATACGTTTTTATATTGTATGACACCAGGGTTTCAGCAAGACAATATTTCATATCATGATTGCTGTGAAGAGTCCTACCATATTTGGGGAACATCTTGGATGATGCAATTTGGAGACCTGCCAACAGGAGGTTATTTCTGGAGGCCACCATATATTAATCATGGTGCCTTTGCTAGCAAAAATGGAATTATAGCTATCGGAAGAACGGACGCTCATTTGCATAATTATTTTCATCACAATCCATATTCAACACCAAAAGAGAATGCGGATAGAGCAGCTGCTAGACTGAGGCGAATCAGACCGTCTCTGTATAAGTGGATTAGATCGCCAGATGGTCATAATCATTTCACTGATTTTGAGTATCCTCATTATCATGAGCATGATCACGACCATGATTAAATAGTTTTTTGGACTTTAATAAGAACCAAAGATATTATGTCAGGACCCCTATCAGGCCTAAAAGTATTAGAGCTAACTAGTGTGGTTTTGGGCCCATGGGCTGCTCAGATATGGCTGATATGGGAGCTGATGTTATAAAAATAGAGGCTCCATTTGGAGACAGCAATCGTCAATTAGGCGCATCAAGAAATCCAGGTATGGCGGCTCTATACCTTTCAAACAATAGAAACAAACGAAGTTTAGTTCTGGATCTCAAACAAGAGTCTGCGCGTGATGCTCTACTTACTATAGTCAAAGATTGCGATGTGTTTCTTCACAACAATCGTCCACAAGTTATGACTAAACTTAGATTGGAATACGAAGATATCAAGTCTGTTAATGAAAATATTATTTATTGCGGAACTTATGGGTACAGTAAAGATGGACCTTATGGAGAAAAAGGAGCTTTGGATGATTCTATTCAGGCAGCTAGTGGGATCGCTGCATTAAATGAGCTTGTTCTTGGTGAACCAAGATATTTGCCTACAGTTGTAGCTGATAAAACCACTGCAATAACTGTCGTTTATTCAATTCTAGCAGCACTTTTTCATAGGGAGAGAACTGGAGTTGGTCAGGAAATTGAAGTACCGATGTTTGAAACCATGGTCTCATTTGTTATGGCGGAACATATCTGGGGAGAGGTATTTGAACCCAAAATGGGCGAAGCTGGTTACACAAGGTTAATGTCTCATCATCGCAAGCCCTATAAAACTAAAGATGGCTATATTGCTGTGCTTCCATACATGAATAACCATTGGCAAACATTTTGTGAAAAAGCTGAAAGAGAAGACTTAATTGAGGACGAAAGATTTAAAGACCTATCGTCACGAGTAAAAAATATTGATGATACTTATTCTGAAACTGGAAAGATCTTGGCGACAAAAACAACTCAAGAATGGTTAGATATTTTTGCTGAAACAAAAGTGCCAGTAATTGTTGTTAACAGTTTAGAGGATTTATTTCATGACCCTCATTTAGAAGCTGTAGATTTTTGGCAAAGTTATGAACACCCGACAGAAGGCCAACTTAAAATGCCTGGATTCCCCTCTAAATTCTCTAAAACTCCAGCGAGTATTAGGAAGCATGCTCCAAAATTAGGAGAACACAGCAAAGAAATTTTGGCTGAAGCAGGTATAGATGAAGAAACCATTAATAAAATGGTGGACTCAAAAGCAACTTTGATTTCAGATTAGATTGCGTCTTTAAAATTCTTCAAATCTTCCAGGACTTGCTGTGTGTGAGTATCGGGATCTACTTTTTGATACCTTTTCACAACTTTGCCTTCGGGGTTAATGATGAAAGACTCTCTTTTAGCAATGGTCATCATCATAAATTTTCCAAGGACGCCATAGTCTTCTGCACAAGACTCTTCAACGTCAGCAAGAATAGGGTAGGGCAGACTGTATTTTTCACTGAACTCTTGGTGTGATTCAACATCATCCAGGCTGACACCCAATATTTGTGCATCCAAGTTTTTAAACTCAAATATATTATCCCTGAAATTACATGCCTCTGTGGTACATCCTGGTGTGCCATCTTTAGGATAGAAAAACAAAACAACATATTGACCTTTGTAATCCTCTAGAGTGTGCCATTCTCCATACTGATCCTGTAAATTAAAATTGGGTGCAATATCACCCTCAGCTAAATTCGATTGACTAAAAGTGTCTGTGAAGAAAATTACTGAAGCCAAGCTTAGACTTATTACTGAAGATATAATTGTTTTATACATACTTTTCACCTTAATAAAATATTAAACTAATTCTAAATTAATATTGATTAATAATACATGCCAATAAATAAAGTATTCGAAAAAAAGATTGGATTGGTTCTTCCAGGTGGAGGTGCTAGAGGCGCTTATCAGGTTGGGGTGTTAAAGGCTATAAATGAAATCAAACCTGATAGCAATCCATTCAGTATTATCAGTGGAACTTCAGCAGGAGCTATTAATGCCAGTTTGTTGGCTTCTAGATCTGAATCTTTTAAAGAAGCGGTTGAGCTTTTAAGTGGTGTTTGGAGCAATTTTAGAACCAACAAAGTTTATCGGACTGATACAGCAACCATGCTTAAAAGCAGTTTCCAATGGCTATTGACGATTAGCTCTGGAGGGATATTAGTCAAGAACCCCAAATCATTATTGGATAATTCGCCTTTAAGGCATCTTTTAGAAGAAGCTATAAATATACAAGATATACAAAATAATATAGATAAAGGAAACTTAGACGCCTTTGCAATCACTGCTGCAGGGTATTCTTCTAAAAAGTCTGTTACTTTTTTCCAATCTGAACAGGATGATATTGACTGGGAAAGATTTTTAAGAGTAGGGGTAAAAACTGACATAGCAATCGATCATCTGATGGCAAGCATTGCACTTCCATTGATTTTCCCAGCAGTAAAGATAAATAATGAATATTTTGGGGATGGCGCTATGAGGCAGGCAACGCCATTATCTCCTGCTATTCGCTTAGGGGCAGAGAAATTATTAATTATAACCACCGATTTAAAGAGCCATAAAAATCACTTAACGGATAATCAAATATACCCTTCGATAGGTGAAGTAGGTGGGTACATGTTGGATGCATTATTTACAGGAGGTCTCTTATCAGATCTTGAAAGATTGGATAGAATCAATCAAATAATTGAGAACTCAGGGAATAACTCTGTTCAAACCTCAACCAAGAAAATGAAGCATTTAGAGTATTGCGTTATTTCACCTTCAAAAGATATTAATAAGATTGCAAGAGAGCACTACAATGATGTTCCCTACTCAATAAAATTATTAATGAAGGGCTTAGGCCTCAAGAATAAAAGCGAGTCTGAGTTACTGAGCTTTTTGCTGTTTGAATCTTCATTTGCCTCATCTTTGATTGATTTAGGTTTTGAAGATGGCATGAAGAAACAATCA
Organism: Woeseia sp.; assembly: GCA_019653755.1. Classification (GTDB taxonomy): domain Bacteria; phylum Pseudomonadota; class Gammaproteobacteria; order Steroidobacterales; family UBA11654; genus CACPJA01. Next base: position 20,446 of record BPCL01000011.1, read on the forward strand.
GAAATAAAAGCTATCCTTGCCTAGTGTTTTTTTAGTTATAGCAATAGTAATGCTGACTAATCCAATGAGATATAGAGATCTTTTTACATCCTGAAATCTTCACCTAAGTAAACTTTTTTAACTTCCCTGTTTTCTAATATTTGATCAGGTGTGCCGTAAGCTATAGATTTACCCTCATTAACAATGTACCCCCTATCACATATGTTTAGAGTTTCTCTTACATTATGATCTGTAATTAAGAACCCTATATTTTGATTTGCTAGATCTTTAATAATTCTTTGTATATCGAGGACAGAAATAGGATCTACTCCAGCAAAAGGTTCATCAAGAAGTATAAATTTAGGCTCTATTGCAAGAGTTCTAGCTATTTCTACTCTTCGTCTTTCTCCTCCTGATAAGCTTATGCCTTGAGTATTTCTGATGTCATTAAGACCGAGTTGACTAATTAGTTTTTCCAGAAGTTCTTCTCTCCTGGTATGGTCTAGTTCTTTTCTTGACTCCAAGACAGCCATGATATTATTTTTTACTGAAAGCTTTCTAAAGATAGAAGCTTCTTGAGGGAGGTATGCCAGACCTTTCTGAGCCCTTTTGTGTATTGGGAAATTAGTTATATCTGTATCATCAAGAGTAATTTTTCCGTCTTTACAAGATACTAAACCAACCATCATATAAAAAGCTGTAGTCTTACCGGCACCATTTGGGCCCAGAAGACCTATAATTTCTCCGCTTTTTACATTTAGACTAAGATTATTGACAACCTTTCTCGATCTATATTTTTTTTCTAAAGATTCAGCAATTAATATACTCATGACGTCTAGGGATTGACTATATTTGAAGTCATATTTGAACTAAAATTGAGTTTGTTTTCTCTAAGTTGTGCATTAAAGCCTTTAGCTTGAATTTGATTATTATTAATCGTGATTAAAACATCCCTATTTGTTGCTATTGTTAGGGTATTGGGATTAATTTCTAGATAATTTGTAACGATTGTTGAGGGATTATCGTTAGATTTATTTTCTATCACTACATTTCCAGAGAGACCCAGCACATTAGTCTGAGATATTATTTGGCCAGTATCAGATTGGATCTGCCAGTCAATAGCTGGTTCTGAAATATATTTTATCAGTAATTGCTCTAGATATATCGATTGCTTTAAGTCATTTGTTTTTGCTTTTTTTGTAAAAATTTTATAACTGAAATTACCCTCTTTATCAGACCCGTAAATTTCCGCATTTTTTAATACAAACTCTTTTTTACTTTTTTTGAGTTTAGCTGCATTTTCTGTAGAGTTTATTGTAAGGAAATAGCTAACACTGCTTGCGATTGCAAAGAAAAGAAGTAAGCCTAGCTTTAAAAAATAATTACTCATTCAAAATATTTTTTTACATTACCCCAGCTCTAAATAGATCGTGTATGTTCAAAGCTCCAATAACTTTTTTTCCATCCACAACGACGAGAGAAGTAATCTTTTTATCTTGGATCTTTGCAACCGCATTATATGCAAGTGTTTCTTTCTTTATTACATAAGGATCTTTTTTCATCACTTCCTTCATGAAAATATTTTGTATATCAACTTTTTTTCCAAAGTTCTTCTTAGATCACCATCTGTGAAAATTCCAACTAAATCACCTTTTTGATCTTTTACTATAGTCATACCAAGTGCTTTTTCAGACATCTCTATTAAACCAGAAGCTAGTTTATCTGACTCATATACAACAGGAATTTCATCACCTGTGTGCATGATATCTTCAACAGATAAGAGCAGCTGTTTTCCTAAAGATCCTCCAGGATGAGATTTAGCAAAGTCTTCTTTTGTGAACCCTCTTTTTTTTTAGGAGGGCAACCGCAATTGCATCCCCATAGCTAATGCTGCAGATGTGCTTGCAGTTGGAGCAAGGTTCATTGGGCATGCTTCTTCTTTAACCAAAACATGAACATGAATATCAGCTTCAGCGAGAGTTTAGATTCTTTATTGCCGGTAATGGCAATAATTTTTATATCCATTCTCTTTATAACTTGAATTAAGGAAACTATCTCTTCTGTTTCTCCTGAATTTGATAGGACTAGAACAACATCTTCATTATCGATCATGCCTAGGTCACCATGTATAGCTTCACTAGGATGGATAAAAAAAGCTGGAGTTCCCGTACTCGCAAAAGTAGCTGCTATCTTATCTGCTATATGGCCTGATTTACCGAGACCCATAACTATAATTTTACCAGTACAGTTGAAGCAAAGTTCGCAGGCTTAGTGAAGCTTTCTCCTAGACCTTTTTTTTAAGTCCGCAATGGCAGACGACTCAATATCTAGAACCCGTTTTGCTATGTGATGTAATCGAATTTATTTTTTTCTGTAACCCCAAAAAATTTCTTTAGGATTAATTTATTTAATAGTCTTTATTAGATTAATATCAAGAGTATATTAAAATAAAGGAAAAAAAATGAATCCAGGAAAAAATAAAATCATTAATTCAGACTTTATTGAGAATTCAATTGTCGAGGTTAATAGTGATGATAATGTTCATTTCGAAGCAACCATCATTTCACAATCATTTGAGAATAAATCTCTTATAGAAAGACATAAGATGGTTTACGCTTCTTTAGGCGATAAAATGAAGCAAGAAATTCATGCTCTAGCTATCACTGCTCTTACACCGGATGAGAAAGAAACTTAAAGTTCTAAATAATAGAGACAATAATTGCAAAAACTAAGAATTAATGGAGGTCATTCTCTAAAAGGGGAATTGACTATTTCTGGTTCAAAGAACGCAGCTCTACCTATTATGGCGGCATCTTTGTTATGCCCAAATGAGGTCCAGATAGAAAATGTTCCCAATTTAAGAGATATCAAGACCATGAGCACTCTTCTTTCCCACATGGGCGCGACAATAGAAAAAGACACAGAAAATACAATTAAGATTAATACTAAAAATATTAACCAAAAGTTTGCTCCATACGATTTAGTGAAAACTATGCGTGCCTCAATAGTTGTTTTGGGTCCACTCTTAGCTAGGTTTGGAGAAGCAGTAGTCTCTCTGCCTGGCGGATGCTCGATCGGAGCAAGACCAGTAAACCTTCATATAGAAGGATTGTCTGCCATGGGAGCAAAAATTGAGATAAAGAATGGGTATATTCATGCAGTGGCTCCAGAGCTAAAAGGCTGTGATTTTGAATTTAATCCTGTTTCAGTAACTGGAACGGCAAATTTAATGATGGCTGCTTCTTTAGCTAAGGGTAAGACAATTCTAAATAATTCAGCCAAAGAGCCAGAAATAGTAAATTTAGGAGAATTTCTCATTGCTATAGGAGCTAATATTTCGGGGCTGGGGACAGAGCAAATTATAATTGAGGGCGTCGAAAGTTTAAAATCAGAATGTTTCAAAGTTATACCTGACAGAATCGAAGCAGCTACTTTTCTTATAGCTGCATTGGTTACAAGGAGCAATTTAAAGATAAATAATCTGATTCCCGATCACTTGAAAGAGCCAATAGACATATTGAAAGGATCAGGAGCGAAAATTAAAGTATCTAAACAATCCATTGATATCACTTCCCCAAAGAAAATTAAACCAATAAGCTTCAAGACAGAGCCATATCCAGGTATACCAACTGACATCCAAGCGCAGTTAATGGTATTAAATATTTTGGCAGACGGTCATTCAACCATTCACGAGACAATTTTTGAAAATAGGTTTATGCATGTTCTTGAATTACAACGTATGGGTGCAGATATCTCATTGAGTAGAAATATAGCTTCAATTAAAGGTATTAAAGAATTAAAGAGCGCTCCAGTAATGGCTACAGATCTAAGAGCCTCGGCAGCTTTGGTTTTGGCTGCATTAGCAGCAGAAGGTGAGACTATTGTAGATAGAATTTATCATATAGACAGGGGTTATGAGAATATCGATAAGAAGCTTTCAAGTATAGGTGCAATGGTAGAAAGAATTGAGTCATGATTTATTCATTATTCGTGTATAATCGCACGAGAATTTTGAGGACTCTATAATTTTAAACTCTGTTATGCACGAATGAGTAAATTAGACAGAAGAAAATTTTTATCAGTTGCCACGAGCGTCACTAGTGTTATTGGTGGTATTTTTGCAATTACTCCATTTATCTTATCCTTTCAGCCAAGTAAAAAAGCTAAGGCTTTAGGCGCGGCAATAAAGGTAGACTTATCCAGTCTGGAAGTTGGCTCAATTATTAAAGTTATTTATAGAGGCACACCTTACTATGTGGTTCATAGATCTGAAGATATGATTGAAAGATTAAAATCTTCAGAAAACGATCTAAGAGATCCTGATTCAGATCTATCAGTACAGCCAAATTTTGCTAAGAATGAACTCAGATCCATGAAGCCAAAATATTTGGTTGTTGAAGGCGTTTGCACACATCTTGGTTGTGCACCAATTGAAAAATTCTCTATAGCACCTGCAGATATGGGGCCAGACTGGAATGGAGGATTTTATTGTCCTTGTCACGGTTCTAAGTTTGATCTGTCAGGAAGAGTTTATAGCGGTGTACCAGCACCTTCTAATCTAAGAGTTCCACCTCACAGATTTGAAAATGATTCCGTACTTGTTGTAGGTGAGAACCCAGGGGAAGCCGATGTCTGAAAAAGAAGAAAGCATTTTTACCAACCCATTTCTAAGGTGGATAGATGATAGGTTTCCTTTATCATCTTTGATTAAAGATCACGCAACTGAATATTACGCCTCAAAGAATTTTAATATTTGGTATATCTTCGGTGTGCTGTCAATGGTTGTTCTTGTAATTATGATATTGACAGGGTTTTTCTTAACAATGAATTATAAACCCTCTGCTAAAGATGCCTTTGATTCAGTTGAATACATAATGCGATCAGTTGAATGGGGATGGCTTATACGCTATATGCATTCAACAGGAGCATCATTCTTTTTTATAGTGGTTTATTTGCATATGTTTAGAGCCATGCTTTACGGTTCATATAAAAAACCCAGAGAGTTAATATGGATTTTAGGAATGCTGCTCTACTTTTGTTTGATGGCTGAAGCCTTCTTTGGCTATTTATTGCCATGGGGAAATATGTCTTATTGGGCTGGCCAAGTTATTGTAAATCTGTTTGGTTATATTCCGTTTATCGGTGACACGCTTACCGAATGGATCCGGGGTGACTATTTTATTTCAGATATTACACTAAATCGTTTTTTTGCTTTTCATGTCATTCTCCTGCCGCTTGCCATTATTGGCCTAGTCGTAGCACATATTCTTGCCTTGCATCATGTGGGCTCCAATAATCCAGATGGAATTGAGATTAAAGAGTATAAAGATGAGAGCGGTAAACCCATTGACGGTGTAGCCTTTCATCCTTTCCATACCAGCAAAGACCTTGTGTGGATTACTGTGTTCTTAATTGTATACTTTGCAGCAGTATTTTATGCTCCAGAAATGGGCGGTCTTTTTTTAGAAGTGGATAATTTTGAACCAGCAGATCCACTTAAAACACCCGAGCATATAGTGCCTTCATGGTATTTTACTCCTTATTATGCGATTCTTAGAGCAGTTCCCAATGCTGCACTAGGCGCAGTTTTTCTTGTATTAGCTGTTCTATTGTTTGTTTTCCTCCCTTGGTTAGATAGATGTCCTGTTAAGTCTATTCGTTATAGAGGATGGCAATATAAGTTAGCACTATATATTTTTGTTATTTCATTTTTGGCACTTGGGTATTTGGGGATGCAGCCAGCAACAGGTGTCTATGTTCTTTTAGCAAGAATATTTACTATTACTTATTTTGGATTTTTTCTTCTTATGCCTTTTTATACAAGATACGAAAAAACAAAGCCTGTTCCAGAACGAGTAGTTTATAAAAAATGACTTTAAGCATAAAAAAATTATTACTTCTTTGTACACTTCTGTTAGTAAGTGATTTGGTTTTTTCTGCTAGCTCTTCATCAGATAATGAGATGGATATGAAGCCTATATCTATAGATGTTTCTGATAAAAAATCTCTTCAAAGAGGCGCTAGAAATTTCTTTAATTACTGTGCAGGATGCCATTCATTAAAATATATGAGATATGGTGAAATAGCTGAAGATCTTAATATCTCAGAAGAACAGTTATTAAATAATCTGATTTTTAGCAATCAAACACCTCAGGATATTGTTACAACAAATATGAGCAAAGCAGATGGAGATAGGTGGTTTGGTAAAGCGCCTCCTGATTTAACTCTAGTAACCAGGAGAAAGAATCCTGACTATGTATATCAATTCTTAAAATCTTTCTTTCAAGGATGATAAATCACCAACTGGTGTAAACAATAAAATAAAAGACGCTACGAGTATGCCACACGTTCTATGGCTAGTTGAAGAAGAAATGACACCTACAAATTACGACCAATTTCTCTTAGATATAGTTACCTTTTTGGAGTATGCTGGCGATCCTACTCAAGAAAAGAGAAAGTCTTTAGGTTTATGGGTCTTGAGTTTTTTATTTTTATTTTTAGTTTTTAGTTACGCTCTTTACAAAGACATTTGGAGAGAAGTGAAATAAATTTTAAGGGGTATTGTTAAATGACAAGCGTATCAAACAGAAGATCTATGATGGGATTATATTCGGGAAATATATGTATCCGATCTCATCAAGTACGCTTTGTTCTTTCAGAAAAGGGAATTGTTACTAAAATCGATAACTTTGATGGCAAAAAAATTCCTGAAGATTTAATTGCTCTTAACCCTTTTGCAACTCTTCCAACGCTTATAGATCGTGAACTTTGTCTTATACGATTCAAGGGTTATTATCGAATATATAGACGAAAGATACCCATACCCTCCATTGATGCCAGTTAGCCCAGTAGATAGAGCTAAAGTACGCTTAGCTTTGGCCTCTCTTGAAACAGATATAGTTTTTCCAGCTATTGAATTTGATCAGTCAATTGGCACTAGAATTGAAAACAGCATGAGAAAGAAATTAAGATCGGCTTTAAACGCAAGCGCAGATCTATTTTCCGTTAATAAACATTTCCTTAATGATGATTTCACTATTATTGATTGTGTTCTTGCACCAATACTGTGGAGATTAGAATATTTCGGAATAAATTTAACGAGTGACCACAAGCACATGAAAGATTATATGGAGCGTGTATTTTCTAGAGAAGCATTTCAACATAGCCTAACTGAAGATGAAGAAGAGATGCATCTATAGCTCCAAAGAAAAGTTTTGTTGATCTAAAATTTATGTCCGGCCAGATAAATATCGTTTCCACACCCATTGGCAATTTAAAAGATATTACACTGAGAGCAATTGAAACCCTTAAATCTGTCGATTTGATTCTTGCTGAAGACACAAGAATAGCAAAGAAGCTTCTTAATCATTTCTCTATAAATAATACATTAGAGTCGTTTAACGACAAAAATGAAGATTTAAAAAACGAAAACTTAATTAAAGACCTAAAGGAAGGGAAAAATATTGCCATCATATCAGATGCAGGAACACCCCTAATAAGTGACCCTGGATTTAAATTAATAAGATCTGCTAGAGAAGAGAATATTAAAGTTACACCTATACCAGGATGTACAGCACTTATTGCTGGATTGTCAGCATCAGGAATTAGTAGTGACAAATTCACTTTTCTAGGATTTCTTCCTAGAACAAAGATAAAAAGAAGAAAAAACCTTAGGCAGCTCTTCATAAACAAGAAACACTGATATTTTTTGAATCTGTTCATAGAATAGGATCAACAATAGCAGATATGAAAGAGCTTTTTGGACAAGAGAGGAAGGCGGTTCTATGTAAAGAAATTACCAAGATTTACGAATCTTTTATAGGGAACAACTTCATGGAAATAACAGACTACATAAAAGAACATCAAGATAAACTGAAAGGTGAATTTACTATCATAGTAGAAGGAAATAGAGAACTAAGTATTGATCTTCAAAAGATCGATAAGATTTTGGATATTTTGCAATCACAGATCTCATCTAAGGACGCTATTAAAATCTGTTCAATTATTACAGGTTATAAAAAGAGCACAATATATAAGCGATTACTAGAAAGGAAACAGTAATACTTGTTTTTTTGATTATAGTAATAAATAATTCACCTCGGAGTTGGTTAGACAATCGCTAAATTTTAGTTTAGAGGAAAGTCCGGGCTCTAACGGGAACGATGCCAGGTAACTCCTGGAGGGTGCGAGCCCATGGAAAGTGCATCAGAAAGTAGACCGCTTTTTTAAAAAGTAAGGGTGAAAAGGTGTGGTAAGAGCACACCGCATAAATGGTAACATTTATGGCATTGCAAACCCCATCGAGAGCAAAACCAAATAGAAGAGCTATGATTACCCGTGATCGCTCTAGGGTAGGTTGCTAGAGGTGTTTGGCGACAAACATCCCAGATGAATGATTGTCCATGACAGAACCCGGCTTATCGACCAACTCCATTCTCTAAAATCAAACCATCTTTCAGTTGACATAATTTAACAATAAATTATAGTGTGGATAAGTGGAAAAATGTGGGATATATGCTTTGATCCTATTGTTAAATATCATGTTTAGAGGTTTAAATAAAATTAGTTTTGATACTAAGGGAAGGATTTCCATCCCTACAAAATATAGAGAGGAGCTTCTGAAGATCTCTAAAAAGAAACTAATTTGTACAATTGATCTTGATTATTGCCTTCTCTTATACCCTCTCTCCAGTTGGCTTAAGATTGAACAGCAAATAATGAAATTACCGACCCTAAATGCAACAAGTAGAAAGTTGCAGAGGTTATTGGTTGGGCATGCCACAGATATTGAAATGGATAAATCTGGAAGACTATTAATTCCTTATGAATTAAGAGAATATTCAATGATTAAAAAAGAAGCAATGCTTATTGGGCAAGGTAATCGTTTTGAACTTTGGGATTATTCAAGATGGACTAAGTTAAGAGAAAAATGGCTAAAATCAGACAAGTATACTCTTCCAAAGGAATTTGAGGGACTTACGTTTTGAGGCAAGGAAAATAGAATGGTTGAATTTGCTTTTGAGTTAGTTGATACAGCGGCTAAAAAAGCCAACATTAAGGTTATTGGGGTTGGAGGAAGTGGCGGCAATGCCATACAGCATATGCTTGATAAAGGGATAGAAGGAGTCGACTTTCTTTGTGCCAACACTGATGCACAAGATCTAGCCCAATCTAGTGTTGAATCTAAAATCCAACTTGGAATTGAGACCACTCGAGGACTGGGGCTGGAATGAATCCTGACATTGGTAAAGAATCTGCAGAGGAGAGCAGGGAAGCCATTACAAATGCGATAAAAGATTCAGACATGTTATTTATTACAGCGGGATTTGGAGGTGGAACAGGGACCGGAGCAAGCCCTGTGATTGCTTCAATCGCAAAAGAACTAGAAATATTAACTGTTGGAATTGTCACTAAGCCTTTCAATTATGAAGGAGATCTAAGATCTCAGCAGGCTGAAGCAGGAATTAGAAAATTAGAACAGCATGTGGATTCCTTAATAGTCATCCCTAATGAGAAGTTGAAATCACTAGGTAAGACAATAACGGTAATGGGTGGCTTCGAAGCTGCTAATAATGTTTTGCTTAATTCTGTTCAGGGTATTGTGGAACTTATTACTGTTCCTGGAGTGATCAATCTTGATTTTGCTGATGTAAAAGCAGTAATGAGTGATAAAGGTAGGGGGATTATGGGTTCCGCTCTGGCTTCAGGTCCTGATAGAGGAAAACAAGCTATAGATGAGGCAGTTAATTCACCGCTACTGGAAGATATTAATTTAGAAGGAGCTAAAGGTATTCTTCTTAATGTTACTTCTGGCAAGGATTTAGAGATCTCAGAACTTGAAGAAATTGGATCAATAGTTAAAAGCTATGCTTCAAAAGAGGCTAAGGTAATAGTTGGGACATCCATTTCAAAAGAGATAAATGATTCCATTAGAGTAACAGTTGTAGCCACAGGGCTTGGAGAGAAGGATGAAGATAAAGAGGACAGAGAAGAGACCAATTTTAGCAAACTAGACAGACCAATCACTGAAAGAAATCCATTAACTCAGACAAAAGATTTATTTGATAATAAGGAAGAAGAAGTTGCTGATAGCAATGATGCATTAGACATATTAGATGTTCCTAAGTTTTTGAAAAGACAGGATGCCTGAATCTCTATCTTTGCAATTATATAATTGTTAATTTCTTCGATGAGCAATGCTATACATACGCCTGTGCTTTCTAAAGAGGCTATCGACTCATTAGTTACTAAACCAGAAGGGTTCTACCTTGATGCTACGGCAGGATTTGGCGGTCATACTAAATTAATTCTAGAGCGATTGTCAAAAGAGGGAAGATTAATAGCTTCCGATAGAGATAAGGACTCTATCAGCTATATTAATTCAAAAATTTCAGATCCGAAATTAACTGTTCTTAAATCTAGTTTTAAAGAATTGAATCAAAAAATCGATGCGTTAGAGGTGACAGAATCTTTTGATGGAATAATTGCAGATTTAGGAGTTTCTTCCTATCAATTAGACACAAGTGAAAGAGGCTTTAGCTTTATGAAAGATGCTGACCTAGATATGAGAATGGATCAGGGCGAGAGTGTTTCAGCTAAAGACTGGATTAATTCAGCAAGTAAAGAGGAGATCACTAAAGTTATTTGGGAGCTTGGAGAAGAAACATATTCAAGGAAAATAGCTGAAAGTATTTTTGAGCAAAGGAAGACAAAGCCAATTAATAGAACATCTCAACTTGCCAAACTTATCCAGGATGTAAAAAGGAATAATAAAAAGGAAAAAAGACACCCAGCAACAAAAACATTTCAAGCAATTAGGATGCATATTAACCAAGAACTAGACCAATTAAGATCGCTTTTAGATTTTTGTTTAGAAAGGACTAAGAAGGGAGGAAGGATTTCAATTATAAGCTTTCATTCCCTTGAAGATCGAGTTGTGAAACGATTTTTTAGGGATAACTCAAGAATAGACCCAAGGCTCGCAAAGTTGCCAAATATTGATGCTGACTATAAGTTAAAAATAATCTTAAAAAAAATAAAAGCTTCAGATGAAGAAATTAAAAATAACCCTCGTTCCAGAAGCGCTATCTTAAGAACCGCTGAGAAAATGAAATGAACAATAACCTCAAATCTTATATATGGCCTTTATTATTATTTGTATTGGTATCAATTTCTGCGATCTATGAAATTGATCTCCATTACCAAAACAGAGAGTTGTTTAAAGAATATCAGTCATTAGTCAAGCAAAAGGATCAACAAGAGATTAGATGGAAGGAGCTTAGAATGGAATTATCTAAGGTTGCATCAGGGACAGGGCTTGAGAAGCAAGCCACAGAGAAAGCGTTAATGAAATTGCCAGACTCATCAAAGATAAAAATTGTAGTAACCAATGAAAAAAAATAAGAATAACTTATCACTTATAAGAAACCGTTTTATTTTTCTTTGTTTTATTCTTTCTTCATTAATCATCGTACTTTTAGCTAGGTCATTTTATCTCCAGTATATTGAGGCAGATTTTTTGATCACCCAGGGTGATAAGAAGCACATTAAGACCTTCACTATCCCATCCAATCGGGGAACTATATATGACCGAAATCAGAACCCTCTAGCTGTTAGTATTCCTGTGAATAATTTAGTCATCGATCCAAAAGTTTTTTTAGCCAGTGATCGATATGTGGAGCTGACGCGGTCTATAAGTCGTATTCTAAAGATGGATTATCAATCCATCGATGCGGAAATAAAGAAAAGATCATCTAGAAGGTACTTTGTTCTATACAGAGAGTTAGAAAAGGAGCAAATCAATACACTTAAAGAACTACGTAGAAGAAATTATTTTTGGCTAGAAAAAGATTACAAGAGGTTTAACCCCAATGGCGAAGTAACAACACAATTTATTGGATTTAATAATAATGAAGATCAAGGTCAAGAAGGACTTGAATACGCTCTTAATGAATATTTATCAGGACAAGATGGAAGAAAAAGAACGCTCACTGATACATCATTAAATATAATTCGCGATATAGAAGTTATTGACCCTGCCAAACAGGGACGTGATTTTATTTCAAGCATTGATATTAGGATTCAATATATAGCTCACAGTGCTTTAAACGATGGAGTTAAAAAATATAAAGGCAAGAGAGCATCAGCTGTTGTTTTAGATATTGAAACAGGTGAAGTTCTTGCAATGGTTAATCAGCCCTCTGCAGACATGTCTGATCTTAAATTAAGATTGCCTCAATTTTATAAGAACAGAGCTGCAACTGATAAGTTTGAGCCAGGTTCAACATTTAAGACATTAATAATAGCCACAGCACTTGAACACGGGATCTTTAAGGCATCGGATACAATAGATACGATTCCATATTCCATAGGCTCTAGAGAGATTAAGGACCCAAGCTATTACGGAATTCTAAACCTAGGAGAAATACTGTCCAAATCAAGCAATGTTGGTGCTTCCAGAATCTCATTATCAACCGAACCAAAGTTGTTCTTTGAGACACTCTCGAACCTAGGGATAGGTGAGGCGACAACCTCAGGATTCCCTGGCGAGACCTCTGGTACTTTGGATAGTTCTTATCAGCGTTGGAGAGATGGCATGAGAGCCTCTTTAGCTTATGGTTATAATGTCGATGTTAATCTGATTCAATTAGCCAGCGCCTATGCCACCATAGCTAATAATGGAATCAAGAAAAATATTTCTCTCGAACGCATTGATGAAGAGGCTAGAGGTGATAGAGTGTTTTCCCAAGAAACATCGGCAACACTACTGCTGATGCTTGAACAGGTTGTTGAAAACTCAGCAGTGAGAGCAAAAGTAAAGGGTTATAGGGTAGGAGGTAAGACAGGTACAGCACAAATTGCAGCCTCTAACTATTCTCAAAATGCTCACAACGCAATTTTTGTCGGAGTAGCACCTATTAGTAACCCTAAAATCGCAGTCGCAGTAATTGTGAACGAGCCACAAGGAAGTCAATATTATGGAGGCCAAGTTGCTGCACCAATATTTTCGACAATAGTATCCAGGACATTAAGATTAATTGGGGCAACACCAGATAAAATTTAATATTTATCTCTGGTAGAATTTAATGTTGTCAGGATAGGCCATTAGTAAATTTATTAAGGAAAAAATTTGTTTTTATATTTCTCAGATCAGTTAATTGAATTCTATTCTGCATTTAATGCATTTACCTATATCACCACCAGAGGAATACTAAGCGCCTTGACTGCTCTGGTAGTTTCTTTTGTCTTTGGTCCTAAATTAATTAGCCTACTTGAGGGTGAGAAAATTGGTGAAGTCATCAGAGATGACGGACCAGAATCACATTCATCAAAGCAAGGTACACCAACCATGGGTGGTTTGCTGATATTAGTTTCTATAGCAATCAGTACAATAATTTGGGCCGATCTTTCAAACACATTCATCCTTACAATTCTTATCAGCATGCTTTTGTTTGGGCTGATAGGGTTTATTGATGATTACATGAAGTTGAGCGGCAACAAAAATGGCATGAAAGCTATTGTCAAATTTATCCTTCAATTATGTATAGCATTTGGAGCTATGAACTATTTATTTTATGCTTCAGTTCAACCTATATCCACAGAAGTACTGATACCATTTACCAATAATATTATGTGGGATATTGGCTGGATGTTCTTGCCCTTCGCCATGTTGGTGATTGTTGGCTCAAGTAATGCAGTTAATCTAACAGACGGCCTCGATGGCTTGGCTATTATGCCTGTGGTCATGATTTCAATAGCTTTGGGAATTTTTGCTTACGTCAGCGGTAATTTTAATTTTTCAACCTATCTGGATTTACCATTTATGGTAGAAGCAGGGGAAGTCTTTGTTATTTGTTGTGCAATTTCTGGTGCTGGCCTTGGATTTTTATGGTTCAACACTTACCCGGCACAAATCTTTATGGGTGATGTTGGTGCAATTTCACTCGGAGGTGCCATGGGCTTGATTGCAGTTATTGTCAAACAAGAATTGATACTCGCAATAATGGGAGGGGTTTTTATTATGGAAACGCTCTCAGTTGTCCTTCAGGTTGGTTCCTACAAGATGCGTGGTAAAAGATTATTTAATATGGCACCAATCCATCATCATTTTGAATTAAAAGGTTGGGCTGAACCTAAGGTGATTGTCCGTTTCTGGATCATCACTGTGTTTTTGGTCTTGATTGGTTTATCGAGTCTTAAAATCAGATAAGGTCTTAAGTAATAGGAAAGGTTTTGGCTTCAAATAAACGACAAAACTCACTTCTCAATGGCATTGACAACCTATTTGTAATAGCCACTATTTTTTTATTGATTGGGGGATTAGTGATGTTAGCTTCTGCATCAATGCCGATAGCAGTTAAGAACCTAGGAGACCCTTACGGTTATGTCTACAAACAGCTTACCTCCATTGCCTTAGGGCTTTCAGCAGGTTTAGTTGCGTTCCTTATTCCTAGCCGAATTTGGGAAAAGTTTGGAATTCTATTGCCCATATTAGCAATTGCTGCTCACAATAGTTTTCATTCCTGATATAGGCGTTACAGCAAACGGGGCCACACGCTGGATTAAGATTGGACCTTTGCCAAATATACAAGTTGTTGATCCAGCTCGACTTCTATTGTTGATTTATATTTCGGGTTATTGTTACCGACAACAAGAAGCCTTAACCAGCGATTTTATGAGTTTTGTAAAACCAATGATTTTTATTATTCCGGCTTGTCTTCTGCTCCTTGGCCAACCAGATTTTGGTTCAACGGTGATCATTCTTTCAGTTACCGCAGGTTTGTTTTTTATAGCTGGCTTTAAAATTAGATACTTTTTAGCACTTATAATTATCCTAGGTCTTGCCTTTGCCTTTCTGATATATATTGAACCCTATCGGATGAGTCGCCTCGCAGGTTTTCTGGAACCCTGGAAAGACGCTCTCGGTGTTGGTTACCAATTAACCAATTCACTCATTGCTATAGGGAGCGGTGGAATATTTGGAGTTGGATTAGGCGAGAGTATTCAAAAATTATTTTATTTGCCAGAGGCTCACACGGATTTCATTTTTGCCATTATTGCCGAAGAGCTAGGGTTAATGGGAACGATATTGATCCTTTCGTTATATGGACTTCTTATTTCTCGAATCTTTGTTATTGGCTTCAAAGCGATTCAATCTGAACTGATGTTTCAAGGTTATTTATGTATTTCAATAGGAATATGGCTATCACTTCAAGTGATTATTAATCTTGGAGTTAATATGGGTCTTTTGCCAACCAAGGGACTGACACTGCCATTAATTAGCTATGGGAGTAGCAGTATCGCAATTACACTTATTACACTAGCAATAGTTTTGAGAATAGGCTGTGAAAATCCTCAACCCAAGAAGAATTTAAGAAATAGTGGCTAAGGAAAAAAAATATAAAATTATTATTGCCGCTGGAGGAACAGGAGGCCATGTTTTCCCAGCAATAGCATTAGCAAAGAAATTTAAATCTGACGGTCATCAAGTCGTTATTATTGCTACTGGCAATGATTTGGAAAAGAAGATATTTAGCCAGGATGAAATAGATGTAATTTATTTTGAGAGCAGATTTAAAGATGTTTCACAATTCAGGAAATATATTTCGTTACTCACTCCACCAAAGATGGATTTAATTAAATATGTTAGAGATTTTAACCCTAATTTAGTTTTAGGGATGGGTGGCTATGCATCATTAGATGTTTGTAAGTCTGCGAGCTACATTTTTGATCACGAAGATTCTGATGACCATTTCATGATGCAAAATAAAATTACGCCTTTTATAGCTATTCAAGAGCAAAATTCAAAGGCAGGCAGGGCAAACAAATATATAGCAATGTGGCGCGCAAGAGCAGTTATTGAAGGGTTTCCAGACGCTTTTGATTGGAAAACAAGGTTTTTTCAGACATCGAATGATGATCTAATCTTTCTGGGCAATCCAGTGAGGAATGAGATCCTCAATGTCAGCCGAAAGGTTAGATCTTATAATGAGTATTCGAAAAATCCGAGAATCTTGGTATTGGGTGGAAGCCAAGGTGCTCGACCAATAAATTTTGCAATACCAGAAGCAATAAAAAAGCTTTCATCTGAAATGAATATCGAAGTTGTCCACCAAACTGGGGAACTTGATTACCAGGACATATATCAAATATATAAAGAGAATAAATCCTCTGCAGATATATTCCCATTTATAAAAGATATGGCAGAGGCTTATGAATGGGCAGATTTAGTAATAGGCAGGTCAGGGGCTATGACGGTTTCAGAACTATCAGCAATTGGCCTGCCATCTATTTTAATTCCTTATCCTCATGCGATGGACAACCATCAGCTTTTCAATGCCCGTTTTTTAGAGGAAAAGAACGCCACCATCGTTATTGATGAAAAACGACTCAATCCCGAGCATTTAGCAGAAATAATAAATAAGATTATCTCAAAGGATGGAATTCTCAAAGAGATGGCAGAGTCAGCATTTGATCAAACATTTGTGAATGCTACCGAAAATATCACACAATTCTGCTATAAGATGATTGAAAAAACCCCTCTGATAACTTCAATTATTGAGTCTTAATAAAATGTCAAAACAAGCATATAACTGCTACTACAATGAGCTGCTATCAAAACATACTTCATGGAAAGTTGGCGGACCAGCGGATATTTTCTTTACCCCTCAGAATCGGGATGACTTATCTAATTTTCTGAAATCAAACCAAGGTAATCCAATCACATGGCTGGGTAACGGCACCAATGTTCTGGTTAGAGATAACGGTATTAGAGGCGCTGTGATATCAACAAAGAAGTCTATAGATAAGATCAATATGGAAACTGACAATTCTTGCCGAGTAGAAGCGGGTGCTTCATGTATGGATTTGGCATTATTTGCTGAAAAGAATCAATTGGGACCTGCAGCATTCTTTTCGGGGATCCCTGGCTCAATTGGCGGAGCTCTTACAATGAATGCGGGGTCCTTTGGTCATGAAACTTGGGAATTTGTAGAAACTGTCGAGGTGATTGATGAGTCTGGAGATATACATTACTTGCACCTAAAGAATTTAAATTCTCATACAGATCAGTCAAATTTCCTTTTCCCCTGTGGTTCGTCTCCTGCCTAATGCAATTTCCTGAATCTGAAACAACCACCAAATCTGAATTGAAAGCAATGAGAGATCAAAGAATTAAAACGCAACCTCTCAGTGAGGATACTTGTGGGTCAGTTTTTAAGAATCCTAAACCAGAGTATGCAGGAGATCTCATTGAGAGAGCTGGCCTCAAGGGTTATAGAATTGGCGGTTGCTCTATATCGACAAAACACGCAAATTTTATTGTCAATGAAGGCGGGGCCAGATCAGTGGATATAGAGGAGCTGATTAAACATGTTCAAAACATCGTCAAAGCTAAGTTTGATGTAGACTTAGAGACTGAAGTCAGAATCATAGGCGAGTAAAATCATGTCAACAGCAGAGAGTGAATTCGGGAAGGTTGCGGTTATATATGGTGGTATTTCACCAGAGCGAGACATTTCTCTAATTTCTGGTGAAGCAGTCTTCAAGGCGCTAAAGGAAAAAGGCGTTGATGCCCACCTGATCGATGCCAAGGAGCCTTTTCTTGAACGCTTATCAGAAGAACAATTCGATAATGTATGGGTGGCTCTTCATGGAGCAGACGGAGAGGACGGTAAAATTCAAAGTTTATTGGAACTATCAGGTATACCTTACACAGGTAGCCGGACACTGTCTTGTTCGTTAACGATGAATAAGCTGTTTACCAAAAGGATCCTAATTGCCAACAATTACCAGACGCCAGATTTCTTATTGTTAGATGAAGCTAAATCTTACTCAGAGATTTCAGAGTCCTTAGGATCTCCTTTTATTATTAAGCCTTGCTCTCAGGGATCCAGTTTAGGAGTTTATATTATTGATGAAGAGTCTGCCTACAAGGAGAAATACAAAGAGCTTCAGAAATTAAATGATTGGATCATTGCTGAGGAATATTTTGATGGCGCAGAGTACACTGCTGCTTATTTAAATAACCAAGTAATGCCTTTGGTAAAAATTGATGCAAGTAATGAAGAATTTTATAACTATGAAGCTAAGTATTTTAGCGACGAGACTCAGTATATTTGTCCAAGCGAATTAGATGCAGGTATTGAGAAGAACATCAAAAGGGAGTGCTTGTCTATTTTTGAACTTTTCGATGTAAGAGGTTGGGGCAGATTTGGGTTTTTTTATCAATGATGATAATCAACCTGTAATACTCGAAATTAATACAGTACCAGGTATGACAAATCATAG
>BPCL01000012.1 GCA_019653755.1 Woeseia sp.
GGCCGCCTTCTCCATCAGGGAAGTTAGCTAGAAAGTTAGCGGGAGCATTATTGATGCCATGACCAATGAAGGCCCAATCTCTGGCAACGGATTCCTCTATGATCCTTGGATATTCTCTGATGATTTCAGAGTTTAGACAAACAGTACCTCTCATGCCTAATTTGTCCATTACTTCCATCATTCTCCATAGACCAACTCTATTTCCATAGTCTCTCCAACCATAATTTAATGGATCCGGAGAAAGATCAGCTGTACCAGGTATCAATGCTGTGCCGCGAATAGCTGCAGGAAAATGCTCTATATTGATATAAGGCATAACAGCAACTCTTGCTCCGTCTGGTAATTTAAACGGTTCTCGATCAATGATCGGTACAAAATCGTAATGTTTACTTTGTGTTAATTCACTCATTATTTTTTCCTCTAGTTAATAATTAAAGCCTAAAGACTATTCAAGTAGCCCATAGCCATTTCTTTACTGATGACATCACCGTATTTAGCGTTGATATCAAATAAGTTTGCTTCATGTGGTCCTTCAGCACGATCGCCGATACATTCTCTTACACAAATAGGTCTAAACCCATGTTGAACTGTATCAACAGCAGTAGCTCTTATGCATCCTGACGTTGTGCAACCAGTAATAATTAATGTATCCACACCCATTCCATTTAATGTGGCCACAAGCGAGGTTCCAAAAAAAGCACTCGCGTATTGTTTAACAATCACTACCTCGCCATCTTGAGGCTCAACTCCTTCACAAAACTCTGCATACGGGTTCCCTAGAACCAGATCTTTAAGCACAGGTGCTTTTCTAATCCAGACACCTCCATCCTCAAGATTCGGTTCTGTGTATAAGACTCTAGTGTGAATAATTGGTACACCCTTAGAGCGAGCTAAATCTAGAAAATCAGGCATTTGTGCTACGCAGTCAACAACACCTGGTGCGTATAATGCTGAGCCTTCAGTGGTATAACCTTGCAGTAGATCGATGACTATGACTGCTGACTTTTCTCCAAAGCCTAAGCCAGTATCCCAAACACCAGCATAATTATCTTCAGTTGATTGATCTGACATTCTGAACTCCCCTTTTTTAATTCAATAAGCCCTCTAAAATTTTAGTAGAGGGAACCTATTATATTAATCAATAATTATGAGTTTGTTAAACGTTTGTTAAAGTGGATTAAACCAAAGTAGAGAAAAATGAAAGCTAAAGGAGTCGAAATCAAGTTTATTAAAGTAATAGATTGACCGATTGCTAGATCATTTTTAAAGAAATAGTCTGTAACTAAACCAATTCCAGTAGGACCTAATAATGCCGTTAATAGATTTAAAAACAGCATATAGACTGCGGCAACTTGTGCTCTGAGTTGATTCGGAGTAATAACTTGCAAGACAATTGGACCAACAGCCAAAGGCATACTTACGATAAAGATAAATGGACAAAGAACATAAAGTGTCATTTGCAAGTCAGCAAGAGAGGTAGCAAAAAGAATTAAGGGAACTGATGCTACGCAAACAATTAAACCAACCCTGAAGTAACTGTCTAAATAATCGCGCCGTTTCATATAATCCACCAACCAACCGCCAAAAATAACGCCAGTACTTGAGAGAAAAAATAACATCAATCCTAGACTCATGCCGCTATCAGCAATACTCATTCCATGAATGCGTTGAAGATAGGTTGGTATCCAAGTTAAAACAGATGTAAT
Source organism: Woeseia sp. (assembly GCA_019653755.1). Taxonomy (GTDB): domain Bacteria; phylum Pseudomonadota; class Gammaproteobacteria; order Steroidobacterales; family UBA11654; genus CACPJA01. Next base: position 1,707 of record BPCL01000012.1, read on the forward strand.
TGGAGTTGCTAATAATGCAAAACCAAAAAAGATTGCTGTATATACTTGCCAGTTTTCCCTCATATAGACTAGGGCATCAACTATTGAGACCCTCTTATCCATGGATTCACTAATACCTGTTCGTGTTGGCTCTTTTACGGTCAACATCAAAAAAGCCATGAGGATGCCAGGTAGCCCAACAATAAGAAAAGCAATTTGCCAAGGCTTTAGAATCCCAACAAAGGGCAAAGAAGTAGCATCTGAGCTAATAATCATACTAACAACAGCGCCGCCAATAATGAACGCGAGACCACCTCCAAATAAGCCGCCTGATTGATAAACCGCAATTGCCCTTCCCAATTTATCTTCAGTGAAATAATCTGAAATCATTGAATATGCAGCAGGCGATAAAGCAGCTTCTCCGACTCCGACGCCAATTCGAGCTAGAAAAAGTTGAAAGAAGCTTCGAGCTAAGCCGCAAGCAGCGGTCATTAAGCTCCATAAGAAAATACCTATTGCAACAATCATCGTTCTGCTTTTCACATCAGACAGACGTGCTATAGGTATACCAATAACAGTGTAAAAAAGCGCAAAGGCAAAGCCCATTAACAAGCCCATTTGAGCATCGGTAGTTCCTAGATCTTCCTTAATTGGAGTAACCAAAAGACTCATAATGATTCGATCAACGAAAGAAAGCACATAAGCAAGCAATAACATAAAAACTGCATACCACCCGGCCATAGAGTTTTTTACAGTCTTATTGTTCTCCATCAAACTCATTTATGGTGTGCTTATAGATTTAATATAGCCCGCTATTTCCTCTAATTCCTCTTCGGGTAACCATGAAAAGCCTGGCATTATCCCACCAGATATTGACTCCTCTGAATTGATCATTCGACCTACTTTCAAAAATTCAATTGTCTCTTCTAAATCCATATTTTGAAGAAATGTTGAATCGATAAGGGTGACTCCTAAGCCATCTATTCCTTCAAGATTGGCACCATGACAAAACCCACAACGACTCATATAAGTTTGGCTATTGAGGTTAGCTGATTCCTCTGTACTTGCATTTACTGGCTCAATAAAATCATAACTTTTGGATACCATGCCAAAAGCAGTAACAGGTTTAGCTATAGAAACAACTGTTTCTGTATTTGAAATATTGATCATGCCTGGAGCTTTTAGGCTGTATGAGCCCATTGACAAGACAGAAATAATAACAGCTATCAAACCCACTGAAAGTTGTCGTGACACAGTCAGCCTTAGCTTAGGAATGGAATTAACTAAAGTAATTATCAAAATGCTAGAGCACAATAAAACACCAATATGCAGAATAAATACCAGCATTTCAGGAGACCATTGGCTTCCTTGATGATAAATCTCAGTGATACTGTTTGCTGGTCCTTCAGAAAGAGCATTCACAGAAGAATAAGCCCATTGAAGATCAAACCAATTTTGCACTGCTGTGAATAAACTGGCTGTTACTGCAAAACCAAGAGCATAGCCAGATTGCCTTAAAACACCAAATAAACCAGAGACCATTCCAGCTCTTTCTGGAGGCGCGCTAGCTAACATCAAATTATTATTAGGTGAGAAGAATAATCCTGTACCAGCTCCTATTAGAGCCATGGCCGGTAAAACAGATAAGACCGTAGAATCTGCATTTACCAAGAACAATAGCATGTAACCTATCCCCGTCATCAAAGCACCGCTCATACATAGTTTTTCAGGGCCAGCTCGATCAGATAGATTGCCTGCAATTGGGCTAATTAAAAGTGTCGCTACAGCAGCTAAACCTAGAGCTAGCCCTGCATCCCAAGCTTTCATCTCAAGACCATTAATCATAATGATTGGCAAAATAAACAAATAGACTGGAAAACTAGCAAAGACAGAAGCAAAGGCGATAGATGCTTTAGTAAAATCATTGCTTTTAGAAAACAGCGTTAAATCAATTAAGGGATCCTTGTGCTTTTTTTCTTGTCTGATGAATAAGTAAAATAATACGAATCCAGAAATAAATATAATCCAAACAAAAGGATCCAGATGATTATCTTCAACAGGTAATTTATTACAGCCATATAAAATTCCATACAATGAAAACGTTAGAAAAGCTGCCCCCAAATAATCATACGATTTTTGAGGCTCAGAAAAACGAAAAGGTTTCTTAAAACCCAAAGCTAGAAAAGCAAGCAAGATTGCTAATATCGCAAAAGGAATTCTTGACCAAAAAATTGCGGTCCAGTCATAAGCATCAAGCAGCCACCCAGCAAAGACTGGGCCCATTACAAAACCTACAGCATTAGCAGCCTGAAGAATACCGAGCGCAGCTCCTCGTTTCTTAGGTCCATACATTGCAGTTGCAATTGCAAAGGTAGTGGGCAAAAAGAGAGCCATGCCAAACCCTTGTATAAATCTAAGTGTAATTAAGGTATTAGCATCTGGTGCCCATGAGCAGGCAATCATAGCTATTCCGTATATTAATGTGCCAAGCTGGAAAAATCTTGCGTGGCCTAAGCCATCAGCCATTTTTGCTGCTAAAAGCATTGGGCCACTAGCTGCAATTAAGTAACCTAGAGCAACCCAAACTATTTCACTGGTGCTGGAATCGAGTTTATCGATCATGTCCGGTATAGCGATAGGGGTGAAACTAGAGTCTAGGCTGGCCATAACTGATGACAACACCAGCGAAGACATAATCAAAAAAATACGTGCTTTTGATAGTTCCATTGCAAAAGACCTAATTAGTTTGTGTTTAAATTAATAGATTTTAACGTCGGGTATATTAAATAGAGACTTCCATTCTTTGGCAATAAGAATATCCATAAGTCGTGATTCTTTGCCTTCTTGTTTCTTCTCCATCTCATATTGCAATGTGATCAATGCCTCATCAACTTCTTCACCGAATAAGCTTCTCAGATATTCAGTTGGGACTCTTGGATCTTCGGAAAACTCTCCTTCTTCATCAAAATTAGGTGGCAGCATTGGTGGAACATAAAAAACATTTGGTTCAGTTCCATACTCAGGATGCAATGGCAGAGCTACCTTCCATTGATAAACTAATTCATGAATCGGGCCATTTTCATCTTCAAGGAAACCTACGAATCTTAATCTTCCAGGACATTGTCTCGCACAAGCAGGTGCAACACCTTCTTCTAGGCGAGGAAAGCAAAAAATACATTTCTGAGATTTGCCAGTCACATAATTAAAATAAATCTTATCGTACGGGCAGGCTTTGTTGCATTCTCTAATGCCTTGGCATTTATCCTCGTCAATAAGAACTACCCCATCTTCTTCTCTTTTATATATAGCTCTCACTGGGCAGGCTTCTAGGCATGCTGGCTTTGTGCAATGATTGCACATTCTTGGTAGATAAAAGTGATAATTATTTGGATAATCTCCTGAACTTGTATCCTCATCCCAATTCGAACCCTTGCCCATGGGTTGTTCTTGCTGCAATCTAACTTCAACACCTTTGAAGTAAACCTCATCATGATTCAGAGGTATATCATCCCCATGATCCTCTTTCGCTGGCATCAATCCGTCTCTGTTCAAGTTACCTTGATCATCAAAACCGCCTCCGCCATCTTCCCAATATCTGGGGTATCCAGGTCCAGGTTTGGTCTCAACATTATTCCAGAGCATGTATTCCTGGCCAGGTTCGTCAGTCCACAGTGATTTACAGGCAGTAGTGCATGTCTGGCAGCCAATGCACTTGTTCAAATCTATTACCATTGAAACTTGACCCAAACCTACCCTCCTGATTCGTCAATTGTTTTAATTGTTTTCTCTTGCCACTTTAGATCATGCTCAAGAAACGTCTTTAATTCTATACTAATTTTGGAATAGATTTCACCTTTAGATAACACTGAGAGTTTTTCTGCTAACTGAGGTACCCAATTCAGCAGATGTTTTTGGATAAAATCAAGCTGACCCAATTGATAAGACAGCTTATCTTGTAGCTCTTCAAACTCTCCCATAGCCAGAAAATGCATAAATTCGAGCTGAATTGAAAGATGGTCCATTTGCCATTGAAATTCCTCATCCAATTCATAGCCAAAGTGTTCATAAAATCTCACTAAATCTTCCTTTAACTTTGCAGGTTGATTTAAAAATAGGTCCTCCCGGATAGGAATCGGTGGGCCGTGATCTCCGATTTCAAATAAAGCACTGAATTGCTTTTTCAAACTATCTTCATTATTTATTGAGAAATCACCCAAAATCTTTTCTAAGTCAAAGTCGAACGGTAGTTGAGATAGCTGAATCCCATTAATTTTTTCCCTGGGTTAACCTCATGAGGAGAACTGATTAACAAAGAAAATATAGCGTAGGCAGTTGCTCTTGAAACCGCAGTGTTCTCAGTCATCCTTGTTTTATCGAGACACACTCTATCCATAACTTAGCTGTAATCAAGCTGACTTTTCAAAGTCACAAGTGAAATCTTTATAGGTCTGATTTGGAGCATATGCTAAAGGTTGATAGCCAAGATGACCGTAATCCCCAGCCATTGATGTTGGTTTGATTAATCCGCCTGTGGGAATAACTTCACCAAAGTTCTTCTGATCTTTAAACATTTTTGGATCCCAGCCATGATACATAAATAACATTCCAGGTTGTATGCCTGAACTTACATGTGCCATTGCAGAAAATTCGCCAGCCGAATTATAAATACGCACCATATCTCCATCCATGACGCCTCTTTCTTCAGCATCATCTGGGTTGACATAAATATCGGGCTCCCCTCTTTGTAAACTCAAAAGAAAAGATTCGTCTCTCCAAGTACTATGAATTCCATGCCTAGCATGGCCCATCATCATTCGCATTGGATAACCCTTCAGCGATAATGCTTCTTTATAGGTTGGTAGAGTCTCCCCAAACTCAATAAACCACTCATGATCTATATAAAATTGTTGGCGACCAGTGAATGTTTCGTATGGTTTTTTTTCTCTTACACTCCTGACCACTTCCGTATGGTAAGGTGATTCCTCATTATCCCATGATGTATTGTCAACTCCCTCAACCTTAACAATGCCCTTCTCAGAAAGCTCTTCAAATGTGATCTTAGGTAATCCATGGCTGGTATTAATAATGAATTGAGCCACATCCTTCGAATTATTAATCCGACCTCCCATAGTAAACAGTTCGAGTGTCTTGGTGTAATCTCTCCTAACACTTCTTCCATCAACAGCATCCATTATTGGTTTAATTCCTCGAGCAACAGCTTGCTTACTGATTGCTTCAGCTAATCTACGATTGGCCTCCCAATCATCAACTGATTCACCCAATGGTGGCACAGCCTCATTAAGAACTTGTAAGTAAGGAACACGTGACTGCAGCATCAAATCATCTCGCTCATAATGATGAGCAATTGGCAGAACATAATCCGAGTGCATTGAAGTTACTCCCATGTCTGGAGTTAAAGAAACAATCGTTTCTAATTCTTCAAAAGCTGTTTTTCTCCAAAAACTTCCTGTCGCCCTCCAATTGGCTCCATTATTTCCTGCAAAAATACCCATTTTCCAACCGCTCTTGCTGTAATCAGGAAACCAGTCCTCCTCGATGCTCTTCTTGTAGTGTTTATCAAAATTATCAGCAAGCTCTTTACCGTACATTTTTTCATTCAGATCTTTCATATCTGCATGATCATAATCCCAGGTGGTGGCTGAAATTAATCTGAGGGCAGGCCCAACATCTGAGAAACCAAATTGATTCATCCCGCGAGCAACAGGTGCATTAGCAACCTGAAGACCACCGCCTTCTTTTCCTGTGCTGCCTGTTAAAGCTAACATCAATAGCATTGCTCGCTGCAGCAGGTCTCCATGCAGCCACTTACAAGCTGCGTAACCCGCATAAATCATGCCGGGTTGTGCGTCAGCAAAAATTCTGGCTGTTTTTCGAATCACCTCTGCGTTAACACCGGTAATTTTTGAGGATTTTTCTGGTGTGTAGTTCTTGCATTCTTCCTTTAACAATTCGAAGACTGTGGTCACTTCAACTTCACCGTCGAGAGTATTCACAATCCAGCGTCCCTCGAGATTTGGTTGTATCTCACCAAGGTCCAGAGTGCCGTATTTACGACGATCTCTACCAAAAGGTTTATCTCCCCGACCGGTTCCTGGCGCTTGCACAATCTTATTAGTTACCTCGTCCCACATGTAATACACATTATCAGCCACCGCTAATAGGCCATATAAAGAGAGGTCTTCTCGTCTTACAAACTCTTTGGTATCAGTTCTAACGAGAAGCGGCAGATCTGTTTGTTCTTTGATGTAATCTGTTTGATAAAGCTTCTCATTCACAATAACCTCTACCATTGCCATGGCTAATGCAGAATCTGTTCCTGGTTTCGGGTTTAACCATAAGCTTGAATGCATCGCAGTTGGGTTAAAATCTGGTGAAACTGAGATAACCTGTGTGCCGTTATACTTAGCTTCCCAAAAATAATGTGCATCGGGTATTCTCGTCACTGCTGGGTTGCTCATCCATACCATCACGCACTTTGACTTGTATACAGAAGCAAAGGTATCTCCGGTATAGACCTGCCCAAGTGTCATGTAGGATCCTGTTGGTAAATCACCAACACCAGAGAAAAACTCGGGAACAGTAACGCCAGTGATGTTAGAAAATCTTAAATGACCTGCAAAGGATGCCATCTTAACCGACATCTGAGTTCCGCTTCCGTATGAAATACACTCCGGATTGTATTCGATGGCATAGTCCAAAAATTTGTCGGCTATTTCAGTTGTGGCTTGCTCCCAACTAATGCGTTCCCATTTTCCCTCACCTCTTTCACCAACTCTTTTTAAAGGGTATAGAACACGTTGTTTTCCATACATGTATTTATGATGCCTCATGCCTTTCTGACAGCCTCTAGGGCCAGGATCTGGGGCATCGCCTATCATTTCATATTGCCCCTGCTGTTCTTCTCTCCATACAATACCGTTCTTAATATATACGTTAAAAGCACATGTGCCTGAACAATTGGTTCCGTGGGTTCCTCTGGCCACTCTGTCCCATGTCCATTTTTTGCGATAAAGGTCCTCTGTTCCTCTATAAGAATCTTTAGCAAATGCTTGATTTGGCTTGGCGTAGCTAAGAATAAGTCCTGCAGAGGCTGAACCTTTTAGGAACTTTCTTCTGTCTAATTTTAATGACTTGCTCATTTATCAAGAAATATTCTAACTTAAATCCATATATTTATAATTCTTTATGCCTCTAATTGAAAATATCAAATTAATTACTCAGGCCATTTACTCAGATCAAATATGTTATAAAAGAACTATGATTAGCTACAATCAAGCCATTGAGATCATCAAAAACTCAATAAAGCCAATGCCTGCTAGCAATAGAGATATTAAAAGTGGGTATGGGATAATTGCAGAAGATCTGATTGCACAATCATCGATCCCGGAGTTTGCGAATTCTGCAATGGACGGATTTGCTGTCAACTCCTCAGAAACCATAGAAGCCTCAGAGAAGAAAAACATAGAGCTTGAAGTTATAGGCACGATATTCGCAGGCGAATCTCCGCCTGAAGATAGCTCAACCTTAAGCGCTTATGAAATTATGACGGGTGCAGTTGTGCCCAATGGTTTTGATAGCGTCATCCCAGTTGAACAAACCAAAATTATTGAACGTGATGGTAAAAAATTCTTGGCAATAAATGAACAAGTCTCTCGTGGACGTAATGTGAGATTATCAGGAGAAGACTTTAAAGCTGACGATATTATTATAGAGAAAGGGAGCACAATAGAACCTCATGTCATGATGTCTGTAATTGCCAACGGCATAAAATCAATAAAGGTATATGACACCCCAAAAGTTAGTATCGTCACGACTGGGAGTGAATTGGACAATAAAGAGGGTCCTAGCATCGCTAATACGAACGGTCCTTATTTAGAAGCTTGTCTTCGGCGTTCTGGAATCATGGCTCATCAAAACTTTCATGTAAAAGATGAGAAAAACAAGATTAGAGAAATACTGGAACAAGCCATTGATCTTGATTCAGATATGATTATTACCACAGGAGGTGTTTCAGCAGGAAAAGCTGATTTTGTGCCTTCGGTCCTAGCTGAGATGGGAGCTGATATCCTCTTTCATAAGGTTTGGATTAGACCGGGTAAACCCATTCTCATGGCAGTGTTTCCAAGTGGCCAAACTGTTTTTGGTTTGCCTGGCAATCCTGTCTCGGTCGCGGTTGGCTTAAGATTCTTTGTTAATCAAGCCTTTAGAATTATGCAAGGTCAGAACATTGAGCCAAGAATGAAAGCGATTAACAAAGCTGAATACACCAAATCAAAGAAATTCTGCTTCTTTGCTAAAGCTCAAACCTCAGTTAATGCTCAAGGTGTTCTTGAAACTAATATTTTAAGCGGACAAGAGTCATTTAAGCTTAAGCCCTTTAACCAAAGCAATTCATGGGCAATTATCCCTGAGGATTTAGAGGCAGTAGAAAAAGATCAAGAAATTGAAGTAGTTCCACTCAATATGGGAGAATCGATCAACCCTTGAGTCTGTTTATTCAAGAATTAGGAAGCACTTGTTCTTGAGATCTATTTCCAAATTTAATGGCTGCAAGTGTAACCACAAAAGTAAATACAGGCTCACCAGCATTACTAAGAATTGGCCCAATTGCAGTTGGTTGTGCAGCAAGAAACATAACGAAACAACCTAGTGCTAACCATGGCCATTTATGTTTGATCCATATTGCTATTCCCGATACAAGAAGTATTAATGTTAAGAGTATTGCAGCTGCAGGGGAGACTCTCATGCCCACTCCTTCCATTTCAGGAGTGCACGCTTGCCCAATCGGAACTTGGGTGACATATCTTAGAGTATCGCCGTAACAGGCTGGATAAAAATCTACAATAAATATGTGTCTAAAGTCTTCAATAATAAAAAACGCCGCAAGAAGATAGAAGACACCCATAACATATTTATTTGAAGCAAATTTAAAATCAGCTCCTCTCAAAATCAACCCTGCTGCTATGAAAAGTAGCGGTAACATCAACCAATGTGCTGAATAGCGAATATAGGTTGCGATTAAAAGAAGACTGCCTTCTCCTATAGACTGCCCCATCGCGATGATAAAAGAATCAAACCAGAGTAATGAGGTCGGGCAAAGTATTAAGAGAAGTATGTTATTAGGCTGTTTTATGTAAGCTTTTGCTGCAAAAACCAAACATGCTGCTGCTGCAAAGGCGATAAACATATATCCAATAGCGATCATTTCGTTACCTCTCTTTTTATCTCAAAAAATTCGATCTTTAATTTATCTTTAGTTTATTAGATGATTCGATAGAATTAAAACCCATTTATGAAAAAAATTTAACTTTTTATGTTCCCTGAATCTTTTCAACTGTATTTTTCTGCTAATCAAGACCTGCTGTACTTTATTACTCTGGTCTTAGATCTTGGCTTTACCGTTTTAATGTATCGATTCTTCGGCCGCTACGGATTGCTTGCTTGTATTGTGCTCTTTAATTCTATTGGCTAATCTGCAGGGCCCAAAACTAACTGTTATCTTTGGCATGGAAACCAGCCTGGGTGTTATTTTTTATTCGAGCATTTTCTTTGCTACTGATCTGATGAGTGAAAAGTTTGGGAAGAAAGCTGCAGATAATGCAGTGATGATGGGCTTTAGTGTCAGTGCAATCATTTTGATTATGTTAAGCATCTCTCTTCTTTTCCTTCCCTCAACACAAAATCAACAAACCTTTTCTACTGAAGTTCACGAATCTTTTGTAAGGATTCTCGATTTCACTCCACGTTTTATTTTCGGTTCTCTTTTTGCTTATTTAATTAGCCAGCGTTTTGATGTCTGGTGTTTCCATAAAATTAAGGCATGGACCAACGGGCGGCATCTGTGGCTGAGAAATAATTTATCAACCATGGCATCGCAAACAGTAGACACCACACTTTATGCATTAGTGGTTTGGTGGGGAGTCGTTGACCTAGAACAAGCCATCAGTCTAGGTCTTGCCAAAATGGTCTTCAAAATAGCTATAGCAGCGTTTGATACGCCTTTTATTTATTGGGCTCGAAGCTGGTCAGTTAAGAATTCTTAGAAGTAGATTAGTGGCAGGCTTTACCGTACTTCTTAAGACGATAATAATTATAAGGCAATGGAGTAATAAACCCAGCTAGAAGCATAAATGGAATGACCCACCATGTCAGCATTGCTCCTCCAGTTAGAATTACATCCGTTATATTCATGGCTGCTTCCATTGCAATCATGGAGATCAAAGACATTCCAATTGCAACTCTAAATGCCTCTTTTAAGACCATTTGTCTTGAGAGTATGTAAGTCTCAAGCATAATCGATGTGATTAGACCATTCATGATGGCTAAGCTCATAATCAAAAGCACTGAGAACTCCCAAGGGTTTCCGGTTACTTGAAAGAAATAGATTGTTCCAAAATCTCCTATCGAACAACCCAATAAGCACCAAAGTGTATTTACGGATGCTCTTTTCCAAGTGTGTTTACACTTCCATGAAATAGATTCTTTTTTATGGCTTCTGTCGTCATTGTTTTTTAGACTTATTCTAAATTCAGCGAATATAATAACAATTATGAAATTAAAATATATAAAATTCTTACACAGATGGTTGGGTTTATTCGCTTCAATCCAACTGCTTTTATGGACCTTGTCAGGATTATTCTTCACGATACCTGATATCAAAGATGTTAGGGGTGATCAATACCGGGTTTGGGAAACAGCAGATGAGGCTCAAAGACTTGATCAAAATAATCTGTTTGCAGTGTCGACTCTTTTAAAAAATCTAAATATCAATAAAGAAGAAGACTACACCATCTTGCTAAAAAGGAGAGCAGATAGATGGGTCTATCAAGTGGATAGTTCAAACCAAATATCAAATTATGATGCTATATCGGGTGAAAGATTATTTTTTATCACTCCAGATGAGGCATCGTTGATTGTTAGTAGAGAGACCAACCTCAAACCAAAGAAAGTCGAGCTCATTAATGATAAAAAAAGTGGTTCTGAATACAGAGGAAGAAATTTACCCCTCTATAGAGTTTTTGTCGAAGAACCTCAAAAAGGCATGGTCTATGTGGATCCAAACACCGGAGAAATAGCTGCAATTAGAACGAGATTATGGCGAACCTTCGATTTTTTATGGTCCTTGCATATTATGGATTACAGAGAACGGGATGATTTCTCCCATTGGTTAATAAGAATTTTTGCATTTATAGGGTTAATGACGATAGTCTCAGGAATGCTCCTTTGGTATTACACCAGCAGATTCAATCTTGAAAAACGTTAAAGTTATTTAACTATTGGATTATCAGATGTGCCGAGAAAACTCTGGCACCTTTCATTGGCCATCAACTCACAAGTCTCAGTATTCATATCAGAATCGCATCTTAGCTTTGCCCGATCAACGCATGCATTATATTTTTCATTGAATTCACGATCAAAGTCCTCAGGGGTTTTCCCCTCGCAACTCAGTAAGAGAGGGATAATAAAAAATAACTGAAAAAAATAAGTTCCAAATCTCATGGTATAACCAAATTTCTTTTCTGCATTGTATTCTAGAATAGGCAATATTCAAGCCTACATCCGAAGATGTAATCTTTAGCAAATACTTGGAAAGGGAACTAGTTCCTGTCTTCTCTAGGCTTAGCTTGATTAACTCTAAGCGCTCTTCCAGAGTGCTCAGTTTCATTGAGTGCTTCGATAGCAGCTTCTGCAGCCGCGTCATCTTCCATCTCTACAAAACCGAATCCTCTAGATCTGCCAGAGTATTTATCAGTGATTATGTTAGCTGAAGTTACAGCTCCATGCTCTGCGAACAAAGCTTCAAGATCATCTTCAGTCATCGACCAAGCTATATTACCAACGTAAATATTCAAAATAGAACTCCCTAATAGGATTAAAAGAATGCATGGTAACCCGTTCTGTAAAAATTTCTAACCTTTTTTTTATTTTATAAAATTAAAGACGGCTTTTGACCACTGATTAGGCTGCTCATCGACAATATCATGGGTCCCATTTTGGAGTTCTAAAAACTTAAAATCTGGGCGTAACTCCCTAGTTCTAAGGGCTGCGAAGTAAATATCATCTCCTGTGTTAGTTAGTATCATTGTAGGTTTATTGATCCTCTTAATAATGGTTTCTAGGTCTTGCCCAAAGGCGGCCTTAAAGCCAAAAATATCATTAGGTCCCGCACGAAGCATTTGAATGATCCCTCTTTGCATTGCATCGAGATCTGTCCACCCTGGAGTAAAACCCATACGCTTTTTCCATAGATCAAGAGATGACTACCGTCCTCTTTTGGAATAATAGGGGGTGATTTTTTAATCATTTCCATCATCTCATTTCTTTCATCAAGTGATAACAAGGGTGGTCCATTAAGGATAACTTTATCAACTAAAGTCAGGCCGAATAACGGCGAGCTCTGCCACTATACATGCCCCCGTGTGATGACCAAGAAGTGATACTTTTTCTAAATTAAGGGATTCTATGACATCGATGACACACTCTGCATAATCGAGAATGCTGGGTTGCTGATTCGGACTATCTGATTGCCCGTATCCAGGAGTGTCAATACCAATTGATTGAACACCCAGGGAGGCCAATACTGGATATGCTGAATTAAACATTTCTAAAGAACTTGGGGATTGATGGCAAAGTATTAGAGGTTTACCGCTTCCAAAAACTTGGAAATGGAGCTGTCCAAATTGGCTGTCTATGTATGATTTTTTTACCTTATGTTGCATCTTAAAATTATTTTTAAATAATTTAACATGGGCTATCTTCAAAGGATATAATCATTCTTCTTATAACTACAAACTACCCAGTATATGGAAAACCTAGAAAGCGGCTTAAAAGAATTAGTTGATCTTGTCGGAACAACTAATTGCCTTCAAGACAAAGAATCACTTGAGTTCTATTCAACAGATGTTTTTGAAGCTGCAAAAAAGGAAGCCATTGCGATTATAAGGCCAAACAATGCCGATGAGTTAATCAAAGTTGTGCGAACTTGTTTAAAGAATGAATTCCCAATCGTAGTAAGGGGTGGCGGTGCATCTTACACCGGTGGTTACCTACCGGTAAAAGATAATACAATAATTGTCGATAGCTCAAGGCTTAAAAAAATCGAAGTGAATGAAGAGGATATGTTCGTCACAGTGGAGCCGGGTGTTACTTGGGAAGAACTCTATGACACTCTTAAACCGATGGGTTTAAGAACTCCATTCTGGGGTCCTTTTTCTGGCAGAGTAGCAACAGTTGGTGGATCGATGTCATTTCATGCTTTATCACATGGAACAAACAACGCTGTATCAGCAGATTCATTATCTAGCCTTCAAGTGGTTATTGGAAATGGGGATATTATTGAAACAGGCTCACAAGGCAAGGATCAAAACACCAATAGATTTTTTAGATACTACGGTCCTGATATCGGCGGTTTATTTCTTGGTGACTCGGGTGCTTTGGGAGTCAAAACTAGAATCTCACTTAAGCTAAAAAAATACCCGGATGGTTTTGCAGCTTGCTCATTTGGTTTTCCAAATTTTGAAAATCTCTTCTTGGCAATGCGTGATATTGCCAAACTTGGAGTAGTTTCGGATAACCATGGCTTGGATCCTAGAAAACAAAAAACAGCCATTATGGAAATGGAAAATACAAGCCCATTGGCTGCAGCAAAATCTGTTTATCTCTCCTCAAGAAACCCTATAGATGGCCTCTTCCAATTGTTGAAAATGGGTGTTGCTGGACGTGGCTTTTTAAAAAAAGCAGCCTTCTCTGGCCACTTTACCACCGAGGGTATTAATACCAAGGAAGCAAAATTAAAATTGGCTGAAGCCAGATCAATCGCTCAAAAATACGGCAAGGAAGTTGCTAACTCAATCCCGCTTTACTTGCATGCAAGTCCATTTATGGATCTGACCCCCATACTGGGACCTAATGGGGAACTATGGAAACCCACACACAGTGTTTTACCGTTCTCAAAAGTATTGAAACATGACCAAGATTTTGAATCCTTGATGCAAGAATATGAAACCAGGATGGATGAGCATGGAATTGCTATGAACAGAATGTTCTCCTTTATTGAAAGTAACGCTTTCTTATATGAGCCAACATTCTTGTGGAAAGATCAACAATCGATTTATCATAAAAAAGTCTACCCTCTTGATCTTGATCAAGTCCCTGTTTACGAATCTAATCCCTTAGGTTTAGAATTAGTTCATGAAATTAAAGACAGAATTGAAAAGATGTCCGTAGCAAACGGAGCAATCCATTTTCAAATTGGTAAAGACTATCCTTTTATGAAAACTCGAGCCGAAAGTACAAGAAAATTTCTAACTGCCTTAAAACATCAACTGGATCCTAAAAACCTTATTAACCCAGGCAGCCTGGGTTTCGATGAAAACTAATTTTTTGAGGAAGACAAATGAGTGAAAACAAAGAATTTGATTTAATTATTAAAAATATTCAAGTGGTCAAACCAAAGCTGACGGAATTAATAATATAGATATAGGCATTAAGGACGGACTGATTAAAAGCATGGAGCCTAATCTAGATCCAGATAGCTCAGATGAAGTCTACGATGGAGCTAATAAATTAGCCTTTCCTGGGCTGGTTGATGCCCACATGCACACAGGGATCTATAACCCTCTAGATCAAGACGCCATTATTGAAAGTCGAGCTGCTGCTATGGGCGGTGTCACCTCCAGTTTGAACTATATGAGAACGGGTGGTTATTACCTTAATAAGGGCGGCCCTTATAAAGACTTTATGCCAGAAGTATTCTCACTATCAGAGAACAATTTCTTTGTTGATTATGCGTATCACTTAGCGCCAATGGATCAGACCCACATTAAAGAAATACCTAGCTTAATAGAAGACTTTGGTGTTACTTCCTTTAAGATTTTTATGTTCTATGGAGGCCATGGATTACATGGAGCATCCTCAAGCCAACATGAGTTTTTGATGATCAATGAGGATGAAAAATACGATATTGCTCATTTTGAATTTGTCATGAGGGGCATAGAGAAAGCAATCGGCATGTATCCTGATAAAAAAGACGATATTAGTCTTAGCCTGCATTGTGAAACCGCTGAAATTATGGCGGCTTATACGAAAATGGTTCAAGCTGACGATAGTCTTTCAGGTCTAAAAGCATACAGTGCATCAAGGCCTCCGCATTCTGAAGGACTGGCAATTTTTATAGCCTCTTACCTAGCCAATGAGACCAATCTACCTAATATCAATCTGTTGCATTTAACCTCAAAAAAGGCGGTGGATGCAGCCATGCAAATGCAAACTGTTTTTCCACATATTAACTTTAGAAGAGAAGTCACCATTGGGCATTTGATCCTAGATGTCGATGCTCCAACGGGTAATTTTGCCAAAGTGAACCCGCCTATCAGACCTAGGGAAGATGTTGAATACCTCTGGGACAGCGTTTTGAACGGTGATATAGATTGGATCTGCAGTGATCATGCCTGCTGCAAACATGAAGATAAGGTGGATTCAGAAGATGCAGAAAATGTCTGGCTGGCAAAATCAGGCTTTGGTGGCACCGAATATCTTCTTTCAGCCTTGGTCAGTGAAGGTCTAAAACGGGGGCTCTCATTGAATAAAATGGCTGAATTGACCAGCCTTAATCCAGCGAGGCGATATGGCTTAAGACAAAAAGGTGATCTTGAGATTGGGCTCGATGCCGATGTCGTACTTCTGGACCCTAATGCCACTTGGACCATTAAAGCTGAAGAGTCAGAATCTGGACAAGGCTACACCCCTTTTGAAGGTCAAGAACTTAATGCCAAAGTTACCACCACTTTCCTCAGAGGAAATCGGATATATGATAACGGTGAAGTTCTTGGTGAACCTAAAGGTATTTATTTAAAACGTCCGTATTAAAAAAAAGCCCCGCAATGCGAGGCTTTTCTTTTTATTATTAAGAAGATTTAGAACTGATAAGTAACTTCAAGACCAACTCTTCTTTGTGGCCCAGGATGAGCAAACACTCCTCCAAATTCAGGCGCTGGTATTACTTCAGCCAAATAGTCTTCATCAGTCGCATTCTTGGCATAAGCAGCGAAGGTCATGTTATCAGTTTCTATGCCTAATCTAACATTGACAGTGCTGTACCTATCTCTATCAGTCTTGTCGTAAGCCATAGGAGCTCCAAATAAACTCATTCTTGAATTATCAGTCTGCATAACATGGAACCATGTTGGTCCAACAACAGCATAGTCAATCTGTGCAAAGAAATTTCTGCCACTTGCCATTGGATAATCTAGTGAAAGACCACCATTAAAGGTCCAGTCAGCGTGATAAGGTACCTGGTTACCCACACTGTCAGATCGAACAGAGTTCTTCATAATCTCACTATTGACAGTCGCGCCTGAAGCATAAATAGAAATATTATCGTTGATGATCGCATTTACTGCTAACTCAACGCCATCCATTTCAGCTTCATCGATGTTCTCAACAATCCTAAGTAAACCAAACGGTCCAACAATAAATTCAAAGAATTGCAGATTCTCAGCATCCGTTCTATAAACTGAGACATCAAGACTGACTCGTTGATCAATTAATAGCGCTTTAAAGCCAGCCTCTAGTGAAGTGTTAACCTCTTTAGCATAAGAATCGGTAATCGCCACTGGTGATCCAGGATTTAGCGGATTAATGAACGTATCAATCGTTTGTCGTGCACCAGAGTTATTAAAACCTCCGCTCTTGAAACCTTCGCCCCAACTCATATACATTGAAAGATCTTCGTCAGCCTGCCAAGCAAGACTAACCTTGGGTTGAAAATGTTCAAATGTTTTTTCCTGATCAGGGATTGAGCTTGCGCTACATAGACCGGTATTTAATGGTCCACCTGTGTAAGGAGGGCCATCACAATCAATATAAGTTGAACTGACATTAGTCGGAACTAAGCTATGCACTCTTCTTTTCTCTTTGTCGTATCGACCTGCAATTGAGAGTTCCATGCTGTCTGTTAGATCAATATCAAATGATCCAAAGAAAGCACTTACTTTATTACTAAAATCATCCCACACCATTTGTTCAGTAGGATTGTTTCCAGATGCTGGCACATACATGCTTTCAACAACTCCAAAACCTTTATCAATTCCTTGGTTGACTCCAACTTCTCTGTTTACATCAAGTAAATACGCCCCCATGCTCCATCGGATTGCTTGATCATCAGGCGAGCTAAATCTTATTTCAAAACTTAAATCATCCTGGTTTCTTACCTGATACTGAGTACCGTCACATCTTGTAGGTGTGTATGGACCTAGCAATAGGCCGTTGGGTACAGATGGGTCGGCTGTTGCAATGTACTGAGGTGAAGGAAGAGAAAATCCTTGGCCTGCAGAAACAATCTCATTTAAAGAATCCAAGCAAGATTGATCGCCAAAGAAGAAGCCAAACGCACCACTGGTTCCGTCTGCTCCAAATGAGTTTTCAATATCACTGTATAAGGTCCAAGCGGTCATATTAGCCCAACCTAGATCCCTTTCCATTCTCAATGAAAATTCTAAAGATTCTTGATCGTTGGTGTGCGGGAAATTACTGACAAATTCAAAGTTGTGGTCATTCACATCTTCGTAAAGTGTTGGGATACCCAAGAAAGCCTCGAATGCAGGTAATTGAAAAACCGCATTGAAGACAATCGAGCTTGTATCCACTTCACCGTATCGCAGCTTAGCATCCATGGATGTGTTCTCATCCATGTCCCATGTCATTCTTGCATAGATATCAGTTGACTCATAAGGGTCAACACAATCATCACAATTCAACCAGCGATTTGTTCTGAATCCGTCTGTAGAGTTGTGATTGGCAATGATGCTTAGATTGTGATTCTCCATTGGAATATCTGCTCTCGCTGTAATGGCAAAACTTTCATGCTCTCCCAAGCTTAACTTAACTTGTTGGCCAGCCTCATCAGAAGGCTTTGCAGTGGTGACTATAATAGCTCCTGCTGATGCATTTCTTCCATAGAGGGCACCTTGAGGGCCTTTAAGTACCTCGATTTGTGACAAACCTAAGTATTCACGATTAAGTGCTGCTGGATTGGTCATGACAATACCGTCTATGATTAAACCAAAACTGGTCTCAGCATCTCTGGCACCGTTTAAACCTCGGATACTGACTTGCGTATCCCCAACTTCTGCTGTATCAACTATCGTGACACCAGGTGTTAAGTTAATAAAATCTGTTGCCCTAGCGACGCCAGATCGTTCAATTTGCTTCTCAGTTAAAACCGTAATTGCTGCTGGTACTTCTCTCAAAGATTCTTCTCTTTGACGAGCAGTAACAGTAATTTCTTCGATCACCGACTGAGAATACACTTGCGAA
This sequence comes from Woeseia sp., assembly GCA_019653755.1. Taxonomy (GTDB): domain Bacteria; phylum Pseudomonadota; class Gammaproteobacteria; order Steroidobacterales; family UBA11654; genus CACPJA01. The sequence goes on from BPCL01000012.1 coordinate 20,022, forward strand.
ACAGGTATTAACATAATCATGCTTACGAAAACACCAATAATGTTTCTAATGTATTTATTCATTTTTATAAGTTCCGTGTTATTAAATTAATTTAGAAAGATAGTGTTGAAAAATCCCCCATTTGTTACAACTTGTTACAACTTTTCAACTATCGCCATTCTAATGGGATTTTTCTTTCAATAAAAGTCATTAATGTTAAAGTTCCAATGTGTATAAGGAGTCAATTGTTGTCTTTTAGCAACAATGACACCTTTTTAGCACTTTTCTCGCGCTTAAATAATTAAACAAACAAATACAACAAATGCTTATAATTTTTCTTATCACGTTTATTGGGTTAATGGGATTCGGGATTATCCTGCCTTTGTTCCCCTTTTACGCTGAACGCCTAGGAGCTAGCCCTGAAATTATAACTCTCACAATGTCAGTCTTCTCCTTGGGGCAGTTTTTTGCTGCACCCTTCTGGGGAAGAATTAGCGACTCGATTGGTAGAAAAAAAGTTCTTATCATAAGTTTGTTTGGCTCTGGTCTCTCCTATGTAATGTTGGCTTATGCCGAGACCCTAACTATGGTTATTATCAGTCGGGTTTTTGCCGGGTTAATGGCAGGAAATATCTCGATTGCCTTTGCTTATGTTTCAGACATCACCGATCCTGAAAACAGGTCCGCAGGTCTTGGTAAAGTAAGTGCGGCATTAGGTCTGGGTTTTATGACAGGTCCCGCTATTGGAGGATTCTTTGCAGGAAGTGATGTAGAAAATGCGAATTATTTTCTCACAGCACTTGTTGGGGCGGGAATTAACTTCATCGCCATGATCGCAACCATGATGTTCTTAAAAGAAAGCCTTAAACCTGAAAAAAGAAAATCTTTCGAGGGTGTTTTTAATATTATTGAAGCCGACACGTTCAGGCCAAAAAACACTATTCTTGTCCTAGTCTCTTGTGGATTAATTTTTTATTGTGCAATGTCATTGATGGAAGCTATTTTCCCATTGTGGGCAAACAAGATATTTGATTATGGGCCATCGCACATTGGTGCTGTTTTCTTCATGCTGGGATCCATCGCAGTTATTATTCAAGGCGGTCTTATTGGACGTCTAACCAAGTTGTTTGGTGAGAAAAGATTAGTCCAAATTGCAGCTACATCAGTAATGATAGGTCTCACACTTATCGGTTCAGCGGTTAACCCGGTGATGCTTTGGGGCGGTTTATTTTTCTATGGATCTGGAGCTGCAATGTTCAATCCCAGCTTATCCAGTATGGTTTCCAAAAGTGCTAAAGAAAATGAGCGAGGACAATTTTTAGGGCAATATCAAGCGGCTTGTGCAATGGGTCGAATTATAGGGCCAACTTTCTCCGGAGTACTCTACAGCAATTTCACACCTTCCGCACCACTCTATGCTGGTGTCATTATTGCCATACCGGTGATTTTTTTGATTGCAAACTTTACTTTAAGAAAACCCGAGGGGGTAATAGAATGATTTTAGATAATTATTTTTGGAGTAGTAAATGAAAACAGTAGTAATTACCGGCAGCACTAGAGGCATTGGTCTTGGTATGGCAAATGAATTCCTCAACAGAGGTCATCAAGTGGTAATCTCAGGCACCTCTGATGCTTCAGTATCAAAAGCCATGGATTCAATTGAAGACAATAAAGACAATGTCATCGGGGTCCCGTGCTTGGTTCAAGACATTGAATCTGTTCAAAATCTCTGGGATCAGTCAATGACTGCTTTTGGTAAAGTTGATATATGGATCAATAATGCAGGTGTCTCTACTTCGAGGCAAGGTCTTGAAGATCTAGAGACAAAAGAAATCTTAACCACGGTTGATACCAATCTAACCGGAAGTATTTTGTGCACAAAAGTTGTGGCCAAGGAAATGCTTAAGCAAGGCTTTGGACAAATTTATATGTTTGAAGGGTTTGGAAGCAATGGGCAATTACAGAAAGGAATCAGCGTCTACGGATCCACAAAAAGAGCCTTGAGATACTTTACAGCTGCAGCTGCAAATGAATATAAAAACACCCCCATCATCATCGGATCATTGAGTCCTGGGATAGTCACCACAGATCTTTTGGTCAGATCCTCAAAGGAAAGCGGTGAAAATTGGGAGAAAGCTAAAAAGATACTCAATGTTCTTGCTGATCGAGTTGAAACAGTAACGCCCTGGTTAGTTGAACAAACTCTAAAGAATAATAAAAACGGTGCAAAAATAGCCTGGTTAAACAGAACCAAAGTTATAGGTCGACTTCTATTTGGATCACGATTCTGTAAAAAGCGAATCGTGGATGAATGGGAAGAGGAAATGAATCTTAATTGATGCTTAATGGCAGCTAAACCCACAGGTAAAGATTTTATTCGTCAAATTATCCGCAACGATGTGGATACAGGTAAGAATGACGCAAGAGTATGTACTCGTTTCCCGCCCGAGCCCAACGGATATCTTCATATTGGTCACGCCCTCTCAATTTGTTTGAACTTCGGTGTGGCGGAAGACTTTAACGGCACTTGCTTTTTGCGCTTTGATGATACTAATCCAGCTAAGGAAAGCGAGGATTTTGCTGCAGGGCCCTCACCAAGGATGTTTCCTGGTTAGGCTTTGATTGGGGCAATCGTTTAACGCATGCCTCTGACTACTTTGAAGAGATCCACAACTGTGCGATTGAGCTAATCGAGGACGGCAACGCCTATGTAGATAGCCAAACGGCGGAAGAAATTAAAAACACCAGAGGCACACTGAATGAACCGGGTACCGATAGCCCATACAGAAGTCGCTCAGTGGCTGAAAATATTGGGCTCTTTGAGCGAATGCGTGCTGGTGAGTTTGACAATGGCGAGAACGTTCTGCGGGCAAAAATTGATATGAGTTCTCCAAATATCAATTTACGAGACCCGATACTCTACCGAATTTTGCATCTTGAACATCAACGCACGGGCAACCATTGGTGCATCTACCCGATGTATGATTTTGCACACACATTATCTGATGCCATTGAAGGAACAACCCATTCACTGTGCACCTTGGAGTTTGAAGATCATCGCCCCCTTTATGAGTGGTTCCTGGAACATCTCGATCTACCCAATCAACCAAGACAAATTGAATTCTCTCGCTTAAATCTTGAGCACACCATAACCAGTAAAAGAAAATTAGCTGCATTGGTGGACAAAAATATTGTCAATGGGTGGAATGACCCGAGAATGCCAACCCTATCTGGGATGAAAAAAAGAGGTTATCCGGCAAGTGCGATTAGGGATTTCTGCCATCGTGTGGGCATTACTAAAAAAGATAAGTCCATAGAAATGGCATTGCTGGAAAATTCTGTGCGAGAAGAATTAGACAGTGCATCACCCAGAGCAATGGCTATATTGAATCCCTTGAAAATCACTATAGACAATTACCCCGAAGGCTCAGGTGAGCAGATCGACGCAAAGAATCATCCAAAGGATTCTGATATGGGTCATCGAACGATGCATTTTGGCAGAGAAATATTTATCGAACGTGATGATTTTATGGAAGAGCCTTCTGAGAAATTTTATCGTCTTAAACCGGGCGGTGAAGTTCGACTAAGATTTGCCTATATTGTTCAATGCAAAGAAGTTAAAAAGGATAAGGATGGCAATATTATAGAATTGATATGTCACTATGATCCTGACACTAAAAGCGGCACTGGGAGCTCAACGAAAAAGGTCAAAAGCGCTATTCACTGGGTTTCTGCAAGTGATCATATCAAAGCTCGAGTTAATCTCTACGAGACCTTATTCTCAAACGCTCAACCAACTTCAGAGGCAGATATAAATCCAAATTCACTCGAGATCCTAGAAGATGTAGTGATTGAATCAAGCTTAGCTAAGGCAAAAGCTAAAGAACGTTTTCAATTTGAAAGAAACGGATATTTTATTCTGGATAGTGACGATAACGGGATAAAAGTGTTTAATCGAATTATCACCCTCAAAGACACTTGGGCAAAAATTAAAAATAACTAGTCCGTTATTTTCTCTTGCTGAGTAGGCTTAGCCAATTTTTATAAAGGGTGTTTCCTGTTTCTATCCAGCCCAGATCAATATCCTCGAGAGCAGAACTATCAAAACTATTGAACTCCTTGTTATCGAGAATATTCTTTTTCTCCTCATCTAATCTAGAAACCGTTAAATTAGAGAAGTAATTTTCTGGCACTTCTGGATAATCAGATCTTTGACCAGAGAGATAATTCTTAATTTCTCTCTCGTACTCTTTGAGTAAACTTTTATCATCGTATTCTGGGTGACCCTGAAACAAGATTAAATCGGATTCTTGAGTAGCCAAAAGAAAAAAGCCTGCACGATCATTCACGGCAAGAATTTTCAGATTAGTCTCCTCAATCTCCTCGATTGAAATGTCGTAGTAATGTGAGTGAGGCCCATTAAAGCCATCGGTTATATTTTCCATCAATGGATGATCCGGGTGAAGGATTCGATGAGGAAAAACACCCCAAGATTTTGCTTTCCTAAGCGTGCGATTAATATTAAATTTTGCTTTCATTAAAGCATGCGTGGCAAGACATGAGCAGAGAATTGAGTTTGTGTTTTGCTCAGCCCATTCCATAACCTCGATCAATGGTTCCCAGAACGACTCTTGGGTCATATCTGCCTGTGACGGGTTAGCGCCTGAGATAATAAGGCCGTCATAGTCACGACTCATAAAATCTTTAATAGCGTTGTAATGTTGGTCAATGTATTGTTTTTGAATAATCACTACGAGACTCAGCATCCACAGTGGTTGGGTAAACATGTACTAGCGTTTGATTATCGCTGGCCAATAATCTTATAAATTGTCTCTCGGTGGCTTCCAAAGCTGCGTCCGGCATAAGGTTTAACAATCCAATATGCAACTCATTATCATAAGCATTCTCGAGAGCCTGTTCTGGGGTTAAGACCATTCCTTGATCTGCAAGTCGATCAATAGAAGGAAGCTTTGGATGAGCTACAACGGGCATAATTAAAAATCTTTTTTCGTTAAACGATTGTTGCTAAAGCGTCCAACATTTCGTTGGGAGCTTCATTAACGATAGCATGACCGCAATTGGGAAGCATCACCGTTGAAGATTGAGGAATATTCTCAACCAGTTCTTTTGCATTGCGGACTGGGGTCATAAAATCATCCTCGCCTAAGATAAATAATGTCGGCGCCTGAATTTGCTTGCTTCTCTCAACTCCGTCGACATAATCATGACAAGCCTTAAGGTCGTTATAGATAACACCCGGTCCACTGCGCTCTAAGAGTCGTCCCAACTTTCCAATCATCCAAGTCCCTGGTACTTGCGATCCACCAAGATGGGCGGCTTGACTGTGAGACCAAAAATTAACCATTTCCTTGGCGACATCTTTATCTTCTTTAGCACTATCAAGTAACAAGTCGCCGACAGGCATAGGGATAGAGGTTCCCACCATAGCTAAATGCTTGATGCGATCTGGGTAACGAGCTGCAACATCGAAAGCGACTAAGGAACCCATGCTGTGACCGACAATAATGGTTTTATCTTGACCGCTGGCATCGAGTGCTTTAACCACCCAGTCAGCCATGCCTTCAATGCTGGGAATCACATCACCTTCGGAACGACCGTGCCCAGGGAGGTCGACTGCAAGGATATTTAACCCGCGTCTGGCAAAGTGTCGGCCTGCTAAAGTCCATACAGTATGATCCATTGCTGTTCCGTGAATAAAGGTCATGCCCATATTGCCATCGATATGTTCTTTGCTCCCCGTGGCGATATAAGTCTTGTGATTATCAACATCAATGTACATAGTTCATTCCTTATTATTTTTTAAGTGCTTTGGATGCAGTTCTAAAACCTTTTTCAAGGTCTTCAATAAGATCATCGACAGATTCAATACCAATGGAGAGACGGATCAAACCTTCTGATATACCCGCTTCTTCTAGTGCCTCAACAGTCATACGTTGATGCGTGGTGCTGGCAGGATGAATCACTAGTGATTTAGCATCACCGATATTGGCGAGGTTAGAAAATAAATCAAGACGATCAATGAAAACTTGTCCAATCTCTCTGCCGCCCTTAATGCCAAAACTAAAGACCGCGGTTGAACCTTTTGGAAGTAGCTCCTTTGCCAAGTCGTGGTTGGGGTGATCTTTAAGATTGGGGTGACTGACCCACTCAACCATGTCGTGCCCATTTAAATAGTCAACGACTTTATTGGTGTTGCTGATGTGTTTATCCATTCTCACTGATAACGTCTCAGTGCCATTAAGGACTAAGAATGAAGAATGCGGTGCAAGACAAGCGCCAAAATCTCGTGCCGCTTCATTTCTCACCCTTGAAATGAAGGCTGCTGGTCCAAATTCTTCAGTAAACGATAAATTGTGAAAGCCTTCATATTTTTCAGTCATTTGTGGGAACTTATCCGTGGACTCCCAATCAAATACTCCGCCATCGACTATTAAACCGGCCATTGAAGTTCCGTGGCCACTGAGAAACTTAGTGGCAGAATGCACGACAATATCCGCACCCAGGTCAAACGGTTTAATTAAGTAAGGTGTGGTTGTGGTTGAATCGACAACGAGAGGAATATGATTGTCATGAGCAATTTTAGCCACTTCGGGAATATTTAGAACTTCGGTCTTAGGGTTGGCGACAGTCTCGCCAAAGATAAGTCGGGTCTCGGGTTTGATGGCCTTTTTAAACCCTTCGATATCATTCGGATCAACAAACGTGGTGGTAATACCAAATCGTGGCAATGTGTATTCCATCAAATTGTGCGTGCCCCCATAAAGTGCATAAGAGGAAACAATGTGACCTCCCTGATCAACTAAAGTGGCAATGGCATTAAACACAGCCGCTTGGCCACTGGAGGTAGCAACCGCACCAACACCGCCTTCCAGTGCTGAAATTCGTTCTTCTAAAACTGCCGTGGTGGGGTTTGATATCCTCGAATAAACATGGCCGCCTCGCTCGATGTTAAACATAGCCGCTCCAGCATCTGAGTCCCTAAAGACGTAGGACGCCGTTTGATAGATAGGAACCGCTCTCGATCCAGTTTCTTTATCGGGTCGCTGCCCCGCATGATTTGAGAGTGTATCGAAATCAAATGTTTTTACTTTAGCCATAATTTATCCTTCTAACTGTGACAATCTATTTTCCAGTTTGATCATCCAGTCCTGTTCAGTTTGTTGTATTGTAGCGTATTTCTCGATAATCATAAGCCAAAATAACGCTAAATAAAGACTAAAATTCCTCCATCGATTCAGTCTGTCGATGCCCTCTTCCGTGATTGCCTCATCGTAAGAATCAAGGAAGGCCTCAATTTCCTGATCGTTAAAATTAAAGTTCTCAATTGCATTACTGAGATCAAAATAGGGGTGATTAAGACTGGCGTATTCCCAATCGAGAACAAACAAGTTCTCTTTCGCCAATATATTTCCAGGGTTAATGTCATTGTGCGATAAAACCAAGGGCGTTTTAGCGTCTTTTAAAGAGTCAAAAAGTTCAAATCCACGCTCAATCATAGGGTGATCAAAATCTTCAAGCAATCGATGATAGTTCTCGATGGCATCAGCAAATAAAGGCTCACCGCCATTGATCTTGGTCTCGTGAATCTGTTTCAAAGTATGACCCAGCTGTTCGGGTAACCTAGCAGTGATTTTTTGTCTAGGGTTTCTCCAGATTGGAACTCCCAAATCAGAACGCCCGATAAGTTATCGGCAAACAAAACTTTTGGGCTCATTTGAGCAGGTTGGATTGTTTCTAATAATTCAGCTTCAAAGATACGATTCAAGCCCAGTGTTTTAGCGACGGGTAAATCGATTCTTAACACTGCCTCAATCCCTTCAAAGCGAACTTTAAAAACTTGGGTTACCGGACCCTGTTTGAGGGAGTCTCCCAAAATAACCCCGTGGGGAATACTTTCAATGATCTTATAGATTAGTTTCATTTGCAGCGGTCTCCATCTCTCGCCAGGATCGGTAACCAATAACAATGATGAACAAATAGACCAAAAAAAGGAAAGCGGTAAAGTAGAGTTCTCGAGAGACAAACAAATAGATCGAGATAGAATCAATAACAAACCAGTAAATCCAATTCTCGAGTAATTTTTTTGCCACCATATAAGTGGTGACGACCGCCCCCCATGTGGTCAGAGCATCAATAAAAGGCATGGCAGCCTCGGTGTATAATTCAAGGACTTGTCCCAGAAGCAAAGGTCAGCATCAAAACAACAGCAATCGCGATCAAATGATTAAGAGGACTCCAACGATTAACTTGAAAGGATGCTTGATCGCCACTCTTGTTCCATTGACTCCACCCGTAAAAGCCCATAATGATGTAGAAGATTTGAAGCATCGACTCCATATAAAGACCCGCTTCATACATCACATAAAGATACAAACACGAGCTGATAATCCAACACAACCAACAGAGAATATGCTGACGCACGGCAAGGAGTAAATAAAGAACAGCCAAGATGACCGCAGTGCCTTCAGCAAGGGTTAATAATAATGAATTGGAGCTCATATCCTGGGTCTATATGAATCGAATCGAGATGCTGATCATGGTATTCCTCCGCCATAATTATATGGATCAGGTTCTAAGGGTTTCCTTAAGAATCTCAGGCGTTTCAGCCACCCCTTACCTTGCTGTCATCATAGTATAATTGCCTAAGTTTTGCTAATGTTGTCATTTATGGCAGGAAATAAAGAAAACGATTACCAAGCAATTGATGCGGTGGTCAATATTTGGACCGAGGAAGCACTCTCACATCGACCCGATTGGGGCGATGAATTCTTTGTCGATAAGATGAACGCACAAAGTGCTCTGATGGCTGGATTGACCTTAGAGCAGATGATTGAAAAGATGGATGAAGCCGGCATTGAGCGAGCGTTTTTAATTGCTGCACATTCCGGCCGTGTTGGACTACCGGGTTGTTATCACATGCCCTATGAAGTCGTGGCCCAAAAGGCTTGTGAACAATACCCAGATCGTTTTTTTGGGCTCGCCGGAATTGACCCTTTTGATGGCATGGACGGTGTTAGAGCCTTCGAAGACGCCGTCACCAATATGGGCTTTATTGGTGCCCATCTCTATCCGCATTGGTATGAATTGGCTCCGGATCATGCAAAATATTATCCGTTTTACGCCAAATGTTGTGAGTTGGATGTGCCCATTCAAATGCAAGTCGGGCAATCGATGGTTTATTCGAAAGAATATCGAACTCGAAGTGTTGGTCAACCGATCACTCTCGATACCGTGGCTTGTGATTTACCTGAATTAAAATTAATCGGCATTCATGTGGGCATCCCATGGCACGACGAGATGATCTCCATGGCCTGGAAACACGAGAATATTTACATTGGCAGTGACGCTCACCGACCCAAATACTGGCCAAAGAGCTTTACCCATTATGTGAACAGTTACGGTCAGGACAAAGTGATCTTTGGCACTGACTTCCCGGTGCTGGAATTTAAAAAATCCATCGATGACATTGATGAGCTTGGGCTCAAGCCTGAGGTCAGACGTAAACTCCTGCGAGACAACGTCATCAGAATTTACGGTCTCGACATTGACTAACCCGATCGAGATCGCCACCTTTGAGGTGAAAAAAAACGATTGGACCGACACCCGAATCAATAGCACCAGTTTTGATGGCAACCTCGAGGAGGATCAAGTCCTCTTTGCAATTGATCGCTTTGCCTTAACGGCGAACAATATTTCCTATTGTCTGGCCGGCGATACCCTCGGCTATTGGCAGTTTTTCCCCACCACCGATGGCTACGGCAGAGTGCCAGCAATGGGCTATGCCAATGTCGCGGCATCGAATCATTCAGAGATTAAAGTTGGAGATCGGTTCTGGGGGTTCTACCCAATGTCGAATTACCTAATTGTGCAAGCTGGTAATGTCAGCGCCTCAGGTTTCAGCGATGCGGTCCTTATCGACAAAACCTAGCTCCCATTTACTCAAGATTTGATAACGTTAATGCCAACCCCTTGTATGAAGAGGCTAGAGAGGATCAGGATTTATTGATTCGCGGTTTATTTCTCACCTCCTGGTTGGTTGATGATTTTATGTTTGATAACGATTACTTTGGCGCCAACACCTATGTCATCACTTGTGCCAGTTCTAAAACCAGCATTGCCCTCGCCTTCACAGCTCAGCAACGCGGTGAGAAGAGACGATTGGTATGACTTCTGAAAAAAATGTTGAGTTTTGCCAAAGCCTTGGTTGTTACGATGAAGTAATCACCTACGATCAAGGTCGGACACTGGATAACAATGACAGCATCATGATTGTCGATATGGCGGGTAATTTTTCAGCCATGCAAGATCTCCATGAGCATTTGCAGACAATGTAAAATACTCATGTAGCGTGGGTGCAACTCATCAGGCTAATCAAAAGGATTTCAATGTAGGTGACATGAATTCCTTTCCTGGTGCCCCCCCAAACCCTTTTTTTTTTGCGCCGACACAGGCACAAAAAAGAACCGAAGAATGGGGGCCAGGTGAAGTGCAAAAACGAATTGGAATGAGCTTAAAAGAATTCCAGATCTAAGCGATCAATGGATGTCAATTCATCGCGGCAAAGGCTTTGATGAAATTGCCAGTACTTTTTCTAAAGTTGTAGAAGAGGTATCTCACCCTCCAAGGATTGATCTTATCAGTCTAGGTGTTTAGCCCGAAACGCAACCGTTTTTTCCCAAGAATCCTCAGCAGCCTCAGCTTCATAAGCCATGCCTGAAGCATTGGCAAAAGCGTGCTTGGCTCCCTCATAAACATGAACGCTATAATCCTTATTCAAGGCCTTGAGATCTTCATCAAATTGGATGAATTGTTTGTGCAACCGATCCTTGGTCCCAATAAACCCAAAAATGGGGATCTCAAGGGTTGCCAGCTTTGCTCTATCATCAATTAAACTGCCGTAGTAAATCACCGTGGCATCAATTTCATTGGGTAGCATCAAAGATCCTCGCAAAGACCATTTACCGCCCAAGCACCATCCAATAATACCCACTTTCTCAACACCTAACTCCCAGTCAGATAATCATAAGCCTCTTTAAAATTAGCTAGAGCAGCGTCTTCATTTTTTGACAAACCGTGCTCAACTGAAAGGCTTCCCTAACCCCGTCGGCTGATTTTCCATCATATAAATCAACCGCCAATGAGTGATAACCAAGACCAGCGAGTTGATCGGCCATAAGATGAATATCTTCATTCAAGCCCCACCATTCATGAATAACAATTAATCCAGATTTTACTTTCTTATTTTCAGGCTGACTTAAATAACCCTTATGTTGCTGCTCTCCTGTTTGACCATAGATGACTTCTGATGACCTGGTATCACTTTCAGGTGCTCGCATAGCCGCTTTAGTGGTTACGGGGGAGTCATGTTTGTGGTCTTCAAATTCACCAAGCCTGATGATCAGAATTTACGATTTTTAAAAGTCAGCATCAAAAAGATAGCTGTTAAAGATAATATGGTTTTATTTTTCAAA
>BPCL01000013.1 GCA_019653755.1 Woeseia sp.
TGATTTAATCGCTGTTTGGCTTCTAACATATCCTGGACTTTGTGGCTAATAGATTTATCTCTTTGCTAATATACCAGCTCATCTTTAGGTTTAATGGAATTCGATGTTCGAGTTCACCAGATCCTATCTTGCTTGTTCCATCTTGAATTGCCTGAATTGGATTAATTATTCTTTGAACAACTAAGAACGAAATTAATAAGATTAATAAGCTGATGCCCAACAAAGCCTCAAACAAATAAGTTGGATTCACCTCTTGAGTCATTTTGGGATTAACAAGTACGACAACATAATCACCGTAAGGGACTTTAAAAAAGGTTCTGTTCATATAGCGAGCAAATTCTGAGCCTTCAATATAGGGGTCTTGACCTATTTCAATATCAGCTTTTATTTTCAAGATATCCCAGTTACTTTTTTGAAAATCAATTACATCTAAATCAGGAAATTGGCTGGTTGAAGCCCAACTAAAATCATCGCCAAAAATTTTTTATATCAAATGGCATATTGCTAGCTACCTCCTCAGCCCTTTCTTGGGTTGGTGGATAACGAAGATCTTCTAAAAAATTCTCTAGATAACTGGTTTGATAATAGCCAAGAGTTTCTCTAACCTCATCATTCAATATTAACGAACGAACTCCTACGGTCAAAAGATAAAGATAAGCAATCGCAGTAATTAAAAAGACTGTGATCAATTTAAGTGATAGGGATTGAAAGATTTTTTTAATCTTCATTATTTTTCAATATCCAAAAACATATAGCCTTTGCCCCAAATGGTCTTGATAATCTTTGGTGATTTAGGGTCTGATTCGATCTTTTGCCTTAATCTAGAAATCAAAATATCTATTGATCGAGAAAATAGATGGGCTTCTATGCCTTTAATCTCTTTGATAATTTCATCCCTAGTAAATGTAATACCGGGGTTATTGATGAACATTGACAATAAGTCATATTCTTTGTGGTCAAATCAAGAACTGAGCCGTTCATTTTAATCTCGAGATGCAAATCATCTATTTCAAAAATAGAATTCTTGCTCTGGTTTTTTGTTGGGATTCGTCTTATTAAGTTCATAATTCTGGCTCCCAAACTCCCTTGGCTCAAAGGCTTTGCCAGATAATCATCAGCACCCGATTCCAGCCCACGGATTTTATCATTTGGCTCACCTCTAGCGCTCAGCATAATAATTGGAAGAGAATAATTTTTTCGAATCTGTTGGCAAACCTCGAAACCATTCATTTTTGGCATCATTACATCAAGAACGATCACTTCAGGATTATGGTTTCTAATAGCAGGCAAAGTATCGAGTGGGTCTGAAATGGCTTCAAGCTTGATATCAGATTTTCTCAAATAATTTTCTAAAAGTTCTGCCAACTTCAAATCATCATCAATTAGCAGAGCTTTGATCATATCAAGAGTTATTTCCAGCGATCTTTTGAATCTTCAATTTGATCGACCCCAATCCTCATTTCTAACATTCTGTTGCTTCTTCCTCTCCAAAGACCTGGATAGGTAAGACATTCATGGGATCGTTCCTATAGCCAAGCTCCCTAACTTGAAAGTCATAGATTTGTTGATCGTTTCTCTCGGACTCAGGAATCTCTTCTGCTTCATCTAACCAAGTCAACCATCGACCAATGAAACGCTCGAGATAATCTTCACAAAAATCTATATTCTCATCTGTTAATTCGGCATGAGAACTGACGCAAACTGGGGACATTAATGATCTCAGATAAGTGCCATGACTAACAAATCTGGTCCAATTAGGATTAGCACGAAACTCTAGAAAATCTTGGTTCACAGGCTCGTAATATTGATTGAGATAATCTGGGTTAGTTCTTAAATCCATCCTTGGGGTATATTCAGCATAAAAATAAAGCCTGGGTATGGTTCCAAAAATAACTGCTAAATGGGGCACACGTGTTTCTTGACCCAAAAAAACTGTGGCATTTATATCGAGAATACTTCGTTGTCTATTGCCAATCCAAGAATGAACAAGCCAGTCTACCTGGTCACCAGAGTAAGCATTAAATGAACCCCTTCAAGAACCGTGATCAGGGTGCTCATTAGAGGTAAAGTAATCTCTACCCTCACACGATGGATGTTTTTCTACTTCAAATCGTTCCCTAACGCGTTCAATAATATTTGTTTGTATTCCCCAGCACCTTTCCCAAGCTTTACTAACATCCACATTAGGGTTTTCAGAAAGAAATTCCATAATAGTTTTAGTTTCTTTATTTGAACTCAAGACCGTCTCCTCTTAACAATTAATGCATACAGTATTCCATCAAGAAAGTGATAGATCCAGTTAATCCATGACTATATAATCAATTTCAAACTAGAAACTGAATCTGGAGACATAAACATGCCAATGTTAGAGATCAATAATCATAAAATGCATTATGAAATACATGGAGAGGGCTCACCAGCAGTCTGTATGGGAGGTTGGGGCACTTTTTGCCATGGTAACGAGGGTCTATTGGCGAGAGGCTTACCGATGAGTACCAAGTTTTAATCTTCGATTACCGAGGCATTCGTGACTCTGAGGATGATCATGATATTGAGCCATCGATGAAGATGCATGCCAATGATTTGATTGGTCTCTTAGATCATTTGGAATGGAAAAATGTGCATCTCATTGGACTGGTAGGTATGGGCTGTTGTGTCGCACAAGAAGTGGCGATTAATCGCCCTGATCTTGTTCGAAGCATGGTCAATATGGGTGCCTGGGCCTACTGGATACATATCTCTATGATCAATTAAAATTATTCAGAGATGTTCATAGAGATTCAGGCTTCCTTACTTTTCAAGAAAAGGTTTCTATCTATTCATTTCTTCCAGAATATTACAATGAAAAGAGAATAAGTTATTAGGCCCAAATGCAGGCTGGAAAGAGCTTAGAGATAATTATGATACTCATGCAAGACTAGTTGAAGCATGCCTCAATCATGATGTAAGAGATCAGCTACATAAAATAAAAGCGCCAACACTTATCATTCATCCCGGCAAGGATCTGGTTACAGGGCCAAGAACTAAAATACCCTTAGAGGAAGGCATTCCCAATGCAAAGGTGTCTTGATGGAAGATGTGGCACATGTGGTGGCAGGCAAGGAAAAAAAAATTGCTTTTTGCAAAATATTGTTCGAATTTTTAGAAGCACACTAACTTTTTGGTTGTATAAAACTTCTAATGTATAGATAATGGGCCCACTTAAAGTTTAAGGGGGAGCTTAAATTTTCATGACAGATTCAGGTTCAAAGATCAGCATTCAAAACGGCAAGCTTAATGTCCCTAATGATCCTGTTATCCCTTTTATTGAAGGCGATGGTATTGGCCCAGATATCTGGAAAGCTGCAGTTCGAGTTCTAGATGCTGCTATAGAAAAAGCCTATTATGGCGAAAGAAAGATTCAATGGTTAGAAGTTTACGCTGGTGAAAAAGCATTTAAGAAGTTTGATAACTGGCTGCCAGATGAAACCATAGAAAAATGTCAGGAATACCCCGTCTCGATTAAAGGCCCTTTAACAACCCCAATTGGAGGGGGCATGAGGTCTTTAAATGTCGCTTTAAGACAACTGCTTGATTTATACGTTTGCCTTAGACCAGTTAGTGGGTTTTAAACGGGGTACCTTCTCCAGTGAAAACTCCAGAAAAAATTGACATGGTCATTTTTAGAGAAAACACAGAAGATATCTATGCAGGCATTGAGTTTGAAGAAGGCTCTGAGGCCAATAATAATTTTCTATCTCTTTTCAAAGAAGCTTTTCCTGATGAATATTCTAAGATAAGATTCCCTGAAACATCGGGTATTGGCATTAAGCCAGTTTCAGTAGAGGGTTTCCGAGAGGTTGTTGCGAGCTGCTTTTGAATACGCCAAAAAAAAACAATCGTAAATCAGAAACCCTTTTGTTCAAAAAAGGCAACATTATAAAAATACACCGAAGGCGCTTTTAGAAACTGGGGTTATGCCTGGCTGAAAGAGAATTTGGAGATCATGTATACACATGGGACCAATGGGAAAGAACAAAATCAGAACACGGTGAGCAAGCTGCTAACGATGAGCAAACTAAAGCTATTGATAACGGGGGCGATCTTGGTCAAAGATGCTATTGCTGATATCACTTTACAACAAGTTCTTACAAGACCATCTGAGTTCGATGTTATTGCCACTATGAATTTGAATGGGGATTATTTTTTCTGACGCCCTAGCAGCACAAGTTGGGGGCATAGGGATAGCCCCTGGAGGCAACATTAATTATATGACCGGGCATGCGGTGTTTGAAGCAACACATGGAACTGCGCCTAAATACACAGATCAAGATAAGGTTAATCCAGGCTCTGTAAATCTTATCCGGAGAAATGATGTTACGCTATCTTGGCTGGAATGAGGCCGCTGATCTCATTATTAAGGCAATGGACGCATCAATTCAAAATCAAACTGTCACTTATGATTTTGCAAGATTGATGGATAATGTGGACCCAAATTTAAAAATGCAGTGAATTTGGTGATTCACTTATAGATAACATGAGCTAATCTAATCTTCTATCTTTTTTCGAATAGCTAATTCATCCAACAAATAAAGAGTAGTCAATTATGAAAAATATAAAGATTGTCATCAGTATATTAATTTTATTGCAAAGTAATTATCTTTTTGGGCAGACTCCTGCGAGCAGACAATAGAGAGCAATGATATGCTCCAATTTAATCTTAAAGAGATGGCCATTAGCTCAGATTGCTCTGAGGTTACTGTCATTTTAAAAACACCGGTCAATTGCCAGTTAATATTATGGGTCATAATTGGGTATTAACTGACCCCAATGATTTTATGGCCGTTGCACAAGCTGGGGGTGCAGCGGGGACCAGCAGCTGGTTACCTTCCTGAAGGTGATTCTCGAGTGATTGCAGCCTCCTCGATGATTGGAGGTGGTGAAACAACCTCAGTAACATTTTCCACCAACAGTCTTGCTGCTTCTGAAGACTATACCTTTTTCTGCCCCTTTTTCCAGGGCATTATGCAATTATAAAGGGGGCAGCTTTAAAATTATAGATTGATCTTTAGGTCACCCTTAGCAAGGGCAAGAGGCCCGGGTTCTAGCTACTGCAACCAAGGTGCTCATTGCTGATAGTGCTTTTAGTAAATTGTCATTCTTTCGGTATCTGCCATAACCTCTATGATTAAAAGTCGATCTTTGTCCCTTGACAATTGTTGCTGAGTAATCATAAAGCACGGTTTTAATAGCGTCTTCTTTATCATCATTGGTCTTTAACTTAATCATCATTAATTCACGTTCTATATGATCGTGTTGGGATATATCTAGGACATCCACAACATCGATTAATTTATAAAGTTGCTTTTGGGAATTTGACCTATCACCTCATCGGATCCTTCTGTCACTAGAGTTAATCTTGATATGGATGGATTATCTGTCGGTGCCACACTCAATGAATCAATATTGTAACCACGGGTAGAGAAAAATAGAGGCAACTCGGGTCAATGCGCCCGATTCATTTTTTCAGTAATATTGCTATCGTATGTTTCATCTAATTCTTTTAATTATTTAATAATAAAGTGAAAGGAAATTTTACATGGTTCCTTCAGCAAATGAAGTTAGTAATCGGTATTACTTTTCAATCTGGTTTATAGTAAGGTGTCTTCCTCAAGATTGTGAGAGATTGCATTAACACTTGGAATAGTTGATTAAAATGACAAAAAAACAAACAATGACTGGTTTTAGAAATAATCGTTGAAGGGCCTTGCCCGAACAGGGAGTTGAAACCATATTTGGCTATAGCGGTGGAGCTATTCTGCCAAATTATGATGCGGTCTTTCAATACAATGAGAAACCCTAACAACGCAATGCCGTTGATTGTTCCTGCCAATGAACAGGGTTTCTGGGTTTATGGCCTCGGGCTATTCTAGAGCCACTGGCAAACCTGGAATTGTTATGGTGACTTCGGGTCCGGGTGCAACAAACACAGTTACACCAGTAAGGGATGCTATGGCTGATTCAATTCCAATGATCGTTATATGTGGACAAGTTAATCGGTCATCAATAGGCAGTGATGCGTTCCAGGAAGCTCCAATTACGAGTGTTATGGGATCGGTGGCTAAACATGTGTTTCTGGTTACCGATGAAGATAAATTAGCCGCCACAATGAGGGCTGCCTTTGAAATTTCTACCTCTGGAAGACCTGGTCCAGTGGTAGTGGATATCCCAAAAGATATACAAACAGCTAGTATCGATTTTGATATAAGCTCAACCCTCAATATTAATGCCTATCGAGAACGAGTGAAAGTCAATTGTAAATAATCGATTGAGTGATGAAGACTGTGAACGTTTTTTTGACTATCTTAAAGCATCAAGCAGGCCTCTCATTTATTCAGGGGGTGGGACCATAGCTGCAGATGCTAGTGAAGAATTAAGAAAATTTTCAGCTCGTCTTCAGCTCCCTGTCACCACAACATTGATGGGTATAGGTGCAATTGATACCCAATCTGAACTGTCCCTTCAAATGCTGGGCATGCATGGGACGGCCTTTGCTAATTATGCGGTTGAAGATTGTGACTTTATTATTGCTCTAGGATCACGGTTTGATGATCGCGTAGCAGCCTTACCTAAAGAATTTGCCCCTAAAGCAAAAGCAGTGGCACATTTTGATATTGATGCCTCCGAAATTGATAAGGTAAAACAAACAGATTGGTCGCATGTTGGTCTGCTAAAAGATGCCCTCAATGATTTACTTAATTATGCTGATAAAAAAGATATCAGTTGTGACTTTGGTGAATGGAACAATGAGATCCAAGAATTAAAATCTAAACATCCACTGGATTTTGATAGAGGATCAGATTTAATCCAACCTCAGATGGTATTGGATGAAATTAACCAGTTAACCAAAGGTGAAGCAATTGTTTCTACTGGTGTTGGACAGCATCAAATGTGGTCTGCTCAATATTTTGATTTTAAGGAACCTAGACAATGGTTAACATCTGGAAGCATGGGAACAATGGGCTTTGGATTGCCTGCAGCAATTGGTGCACAGTTTGCCCATCCAGATAAAATTGTTATCGATGTCGATGGAGACGGCAGTATACGCATGAACTTGGGTGACATGGAAACTGTTACAACCTATGACCTCCCAATTAAGATTCTCTTACTTAATAATGCAGGAGACGGCATGGTGAAACAGTGGCAAAAACTTTATTACGGAGGTCGATTATCTGCCAGTGATAAAACGCTCCATAAGAAGGATTTTGTGGCATCTGCAAAATCTGATGGCTTTGAATACGCCGAAAGATTAATAGAAAAAAGCCAACTTAAATCAACCGTTAAAGAATTTGTTGAGTGCAAAAAAGCTGCTTTTCTTGAAGTTGTCATAGATCCTGATGCTATGGTTTTTCCAATGGTTGGGCCAGGAATGTCTTATGCCCAAATGATTACAGGTGACCATATTGAAAGCAGAGGCGAAGATCCTGAAGTAGAGCCTATAGACCCTAAGGCTATGTTCTAAACGCTCTAGCGTTCTCCCATAGCTTGTATGTCATGGGTTTCACCAGTTTGAGTATAGAGCACCTTTTTTCTAAAAAATCTAAGCATTCCCATTTCGCCCATTCGTGAAGCTCCAATACCAGAATATTTAAACCAGTTTTTTTTCACCATCAAACACATAAGTGGTTGCTCCACAATCTTGAATGGTGACAGCACCTGCATCTATCTGATAAGCAATATCAGTGGCTTCATCTGCATCACCAGCAAGCACTGCTGCTGAGAGTCCATATCTGGTGTCGTTGGCCAAATTAATTGCTTCATTAATATCGCTATAGGTCATTACAGGTATAACAGGTCCAAATGTTTCATCAATCATAAGCTTCATAGAATGATCAACATCTTTTATCACAGTTGGTCTAATCCATTTTCCACCACCGTGAGTCTCAATCTCACCTCCAGTCAGGACCTTGGCACCCTTTTCAGCCGCATCGCTAATGTGTGACTCGATAATATCGGCTTGTTGATCAAAAATTAAAGGGCCAATATGCCCCTCCCTGATATTGGGATAATTAAGCTCCACTTCATCAGCTAGCCTAGCCAATTCGTTAATCAAATCCTCGGCAATAGACTCATGTACATAAACCCTCTCAATTGACTGGCAAGCTTGACCCGTGGCCTGTACTGAAGCTCGAAGAATTATCCTTGCACTATCTATAGGGTCTGCGTTCTCAGTAACAATCACCGGATCTTTGCCTCCAAGTTCAGCGTAACAGGTATAAAGTTTTTAGCCCGCTCTCGTAGACTAGTTTTCCTGTCTTCACACTGCCTGTAAAGCAAACTGCATCAACATTATTAATTAAGTCTTGACCTGTCTCTCCTCCACCTTGTATGTATCGACAAACTGCATGCAGTTCAGGAACCTTTTCTAGGGTTGCTTGAAGAGGCTGAATGAAGCGTGGTGTTATTTCACTTGGCTTAGTGATAGTAGCAGCCCCTGCCATTAATGCCGGAAGAAGATCAATCAATGAAATCAAAAAAGGAAAATTCCAAGGGCCTACGATCCCTACCAACTCAAAGGGTTTATATTGATGTTTATAAATCACACTTGGAGCTGAAGATTGTATTGGCTCTTTCTCAGCAAAAATATTTCGGCCTATCATATGCCAAGCTTCAATTGAATCTGATAATCGCCAACTTCTGAAGTTGCTATAAAATATCGACCTGTATCAATAACTAAAGCATCTAACAAATCTTGACTATTAGCTACAATATTGGCCCATTCTTTAAGCGCTTCTGCTCGTTGATCTATATGGAGCGCCGCCCATGCTGACTGATTGGAACGTATCTCATTTGCAATAGTTTCAATTTCGACTTTTGATGTTGCTGTAAATGAATAATCCATTTCACCAGTTCTTGGATTCCTGGCTTCAATAATTCGCTTATCTCCATTGGGGTTATTCACTATGTGGTTCCTCAGAAAATTAGATGGTTAAGACTACGATTAAACATAATAGACATCAATAGTTATTTTATTAATTCATCGAAACGATCTAAATCAACATTACCTCCACTCAATAAGATCAAAATATTTGCACTCTCAATTGAAAACCGATGCTTCATTGCAAAGGCTAGACCAACAATACCACCGGGCTCTACTACAAGATTAAATTCATTGTAAGCAAAGCGCATGGCGTCTTTGATTTCCTCTTCATTGACTGTAGCTACCTCTGTAATAAGCTCTTGGTTAATTGGAAATGTTAATTTTCCAGGTGCTTTTGCCATCAGGGCATCACATAGAGTATTTTGGTTAATATCAATTGAAACTCGTTTGCCTTTGCTGAGTGATAATTGTGTGTCGTTAAATAATTCGGGCTCCACTCCAATAATATTGCACTGCTCAAAGTAATGTTTAATAGCAATGCAGCAACCAGCCATTAAACCGCCGCCGCCCACAGGGCAAATAAAATAATCAACCTTCTCCTCGATAAGGGCCATTTGGTGTATCGCCTCAAGAGCAGCGGTGCCTTGTCCTGATATCACATCATAGTGATCGTAAGCTGGTATTAGAAAGGCGCCTGTCTCAGCGGCAATGTTTTTAGCAATCTCCTGTCTTGATTCATTGTATCGATCATAAAAAATGACTTTTGCTCCCAGCGACTCGGTCTTTTGAATTTTAGTTTTAGGGGTGTCCTCAGGCATAACAATCGTGGCTTTGACTCCCATAAGATTTGCTGAGTAAGCAACTCCTTGGGCATGATTTCCAGAAGAAAATGCAACCACATCCTTTTTTTCATTCTCTTGAAAATACTGATGCATTGCAAAATAGGCTCCTCTCGATTTAAAGGATCCATTGATTTGATTGCATTCTGCCTTTAGGTATAAATTGACTCCCAACTCATGATTTAATGCCTCAGAAAAAAGCACAGGGGTCTCTCTGATTACTCCAGCTAGTACCTCATTGGCATTGAGTATGTTGTTAATGTCAATCAATCTAATATTTACTTTTTTTATCTGTCATTTAATATTAAACCTCATTCATATTATAGGTGTAATCAAATGGAAACATACATTGTGACAATTTATGCAAAAGAAGATCATGCTGATGACGTAGAACAGTATTATAAAGGGCTTCAACCTCTCTATGAAGAAGCTCAAGGTTTCATTGAAAGAAAAATATTTCGCGCTAAAACAGGCGCAATGGTGGAAGCGGTTCGCCAGACATACTCAGAAGAAGAATTGGCCAATACACCAGAAGAGGACCATGATCATGGTGAACACTTTGTTATGATCGAAGAGTGGGACTCAATTCAGGATCGGATTAACTTTGGGAGAAGCCTTAGTAAAGAGCACCATATGAAGGTAATACCGTTCCTGCTTCCCAATCATTCACATGAGTTTTACAAGGGGATTTAAGCTAGAATATTATCTATCTTTTTAGCACAGATAAAGTCATTCTCAGAAAGTCCACCGATAGAATGAGTTGAATAAACAACTCTACACGAACCGTATTTAACTGTTAAATCTGGGTGATGATCTTCGGCTTCAGCTATCCATGCAACCGCATTAACAAACGAGATGGTCTTATTGTAGTTGGAGAACTTAAATTCCTTCACAATTTCCTTTGCGTCTTCCGAGATCTTCCATTCGGGATCAATAGCCTCAGCAATCTGCTGTGCCGCAGCCATATCCAAGGGTTCTACACCGCCCTCACAGGGCACACATTTTTTATTTTCTAAATCATTATTGCTCATTTTCTTCTCCTAATTTATAGATGGGGAATAGCAACAAAAGTGCCCCCATTCTGCTCTGATAACTTTCTCATTAAATGAGCAAATCTTGCTCCGTTTTCATACCCAACTTGTGTTGGGAAGCCAATGCCGTGAATCCTTACTAAACGATTTCCAAAACGATCTGCTTTATTGATTCGAGAAACATAGCGACAGACTGCCTCAATAGAACCTCTAGGAAAATCATCGCCAAAAACATAAATACTAATCTTTTTATCTTCTTCATAAAACGTGCTGATTGCTTCGGTGATGCCTTCAACAGGACTTGAATCACTATAGGGATTCCAGAATCGGAGCGTTCGGGTAATATTTTGCCTAATCTCAGGGGAGTCTGGGATCCATCGACCACTATAGGTCCCGAACATATATTCACCCTCGTCATTTAAAACTTGTATGCCTTTAACTCTGGGTAGACGCTTAGGGTTTCAGTAATCTTTTGTATTACTAGATTCCAAGGCCCCTGATACATACTGCCTGAGGTATCTATAACGAATATAATATACTCGCTATCTACAGGAATGCCGCCCACAGTTGAATCATCAATTGGATTATAATCTTTGAGTAGTCTTTTCATTTCTTCAGTTAAAGACTGTTTTGCTGAGAGCAAACTGTTCATTGTTCCTGTTGACTCCTCGGACATTGCTCTGGTTGCACTAAACTCTCCTTCCATCTCTGAAAGATCGCCGGCTAGTTTATTCTTCTTCTTTTTATTCTCTGAGAGCTGCTCCTCAATTTCCTTTAAATCTCGATTAATTACAGTTGAATCGCCTCTGAGCTCATTGAGTTCTCGTTCTAACTTAACAATTAACTGCTGTAAATCTTCACGACTCTTCTCAATGGTCACCGGTTCATAAATTTTGGTAATAACGAGGAGTAAAATAACTGCCCCAAAACCACAACAAACCACATCCAAGAAAGAAAGGTTGAAAGTTTCCATATTTCGTCTTTTTCTCATTATGGCCAATCCCTTGATGGAGCCATAAAGCTTCCCTTAGAACGTATGGCAAGACGCCAGTATGCCTCAGCAGCAAACGGGTCTCCATCCATTGGAAACAACAGCACATTAACTGGAATCGGAGGTAACTCTCTAACTGCCTGATCGAAATACCTTATTCGCTGTTCTGGCTTAACCATTGTGCCAGGGCTTGAGTCGCGCCTACCCTGGGTGGGTAAACCATCAGTTAACAAAAAAATATTATCAGGCCTAGGTTCTAGATTATCTATCATCTCAAACGCTTTGATCAGGCTTGTTCCGTTTTGAGGAATTGTTGATCTTAGTTCATTCATGGCTTTTGCAATAGTGGTTCCATCTGTGACCTCAAGCCAATCACCTTCGGAGTCCTTGATTGCACTAACGGTTGATTCATTAAAAGTGTAGATTTGAAAATTAGTGCCTTCTGTTAGTCGAGTTGTTAGCCAGTCCACACTATTTACAGTTTGCCTCCATTTTGGGGCCTTAACCTTCTGACTGTCTTGCATGTTTCTGTAACGGATAACATTGACATAGGTCCTACCTAGCATACTTGCTGATGCATCAACTAGAAAAAGAACATGTTTGCCACTCAGCTTCAACTCAGTAAGATATTGACGATTGCCATCACCGATAAAATCCCTCAGCAATCTCCCAGGATTAGAGGCCTCAAGTGCTGCTTGAGCGCTCATTCTTTTATTGGATTCCATTAGCTGTTGTATATCGGACTGAAGTCGCTTGATATCGTTCTCTGAGGCAAGGGAATTATTTTCATAAAACTCGATCTCTTTTAATAACTCTTCTAGTTTTTCTTGCAATTCACTGACACTTCCTTGAATAAGCGTATTTTCCTTTTCTGTCTTTTCTAATGAATTATTAAGCCTTACCAATTGCTTTTGCTCGTCAAATATTTGTTCCTCCAGCAGTTTGGTCTCTGATTGGAGTTCTGAGCTTGCCTGATCACTCCGACTTTTAACCTGAGAATTTATAATCATAAAGAACAAGATCACAGCCCCAAAACCGCATGAGATCACATCAAGGAATGATAAGTTGAAAACGCTAAATTGTCTTCTGGCCATAAATAACTGCCGCTAATCTCCCTTAAGATGGGTGATTAGATTTTGATCACAGTAACCTTCTGTCTCAAAAATCTGCCGTTCTTGAAGTAATTGAAGTTGGTGCACCAAAAACATAATGACAATACTAATGAGCAAAGCAATAAAGGTTGAATTAAAAGCCACACCAAGATTCTGAGTAACGCCACTAATATCCCCATCCACTGCTCTATGCGCCAATGAAAGAGCTGCTCCAATCCCTCTAACAGTGCCAATAAAACCAATCGACGGAATTGCCCAAGCTATATAACGTATCATTGATAGCTCTGATTCCAATCGATCAGCTTCAGATTCAACCATTGTGTGGGTTGACGTGGAGACATCTTGAACATTTTTTGTGGTGGAAAAACGTTTTAACCCGTTCATCAGAACACGAGGTAATAAAAGTTGCCTCTTGGATTCAGGTAAATTTTCTAATTGTCTGAGAAAGTCTTTTGAATCCTCAGGCTTAATACTCTGACCCTCTCGAATGGGAATGAGGTCCTCTTGCAATAGTCTTCTTTCATTGATTGACGATTGTGCCTTAAGGGTCATAATTGCAAACGCCCAAAGCATCAAAATAAAACAAGACTCTTGCTCAAAGTCCCTAATAATGACATAAAAAGATCGTTCAGGGACATAGTTAATATCTTGCTCTATCATGGCTTGCTGTTCTTGAATTATCGAGGCAGCCTCTGGTCGAACAACTGAAACGTAAAAAGCGTGAACAAGAATAATAGATAAAATTAATGCAAATCCTTGGTATAAAAATTCTTTTGAAAGATTTTGTGTGTTCATTGAATCCCCTGTTTATATGTCCGATGGAAAACTAACAGAAACATCTGCAGATAATGGCTCGGAAGGAATAAACTCTTCAAGTGTTTCCTCTTCATAGGCGGCTTGTATTCTGTCTAATTCTTGTTGTAATTCTTGATCAATCTCTTCTTGGGTCTTACTCATACTGGTATCGGGAGCTGTTTGTTCTTTAGATTGAGAATATACGGCTCCGATACCTAGGCTAAACCCAAGCAATAGTATCGTTAGAGTTATTGATATTTTTTCTTTCATAATCTTTAATTTATTCGTTTTCAGTATACCTTGCAATCCTAAAACCAACATCTAATCTGCCTTGTGTGCCATAGTCTCGGTAAGCGAACCTTAATGCAGTAATGGTTGAATGCCGCCAACTTGATCCACGGATTACCCTCATGCTTCCCTCCTCAGGTCCAACAGGATCCTTATCAAGCTGATTAACTTGTCTATTCATCGTTGAATAATAATCATTCACCCATTCAGAAACATTGCCACCTAAATCATAAATACCGATGCTGTTTGGTTTGAATTTATTACTTGGGGAAGAGACCGGATAACCGTCCCAATAATTCGACAGCACATTAGTCATAAGACTCTCGGCAGATTCATCCGCATAATTTCCTGAATTCTCCTCGGGTGGCATGCTTTCGCCCCAAGGGTATTTCTGCTTACCCCCACCACCGTTATATCTTGCTACCCATTCCCACTCAGCCTCTGTGAGAAGACGATAGCCATTAGTCATGGGCGTAATCAATTTTAATTTTCCGTCAACCAAACTGTAAGCTGGGCTCAAAGATTCCTTCTCGCTTAACCAGTTACAAAATTTAGCTGCTTCTTCCCAAGTCACCATGACTGTCGGATGAAATCCGTTAGAGAGTTCTCTATATGATTCAGCTCCTGAAGTGTGCTTTGGATTAAAAGCTCTAAATTCATTATTGATCACTTCTCGAGTGCCCACGTAGAAAGGTTTGGTGATTTCAATCAGTCTTTCGCTCTCATTTGCTTGTCGCCCTTGTGACCTTCTGGGGGTTCCCATAATAAATCGACCAGGGGATATTAATCTCATCACAAGACCCTGAGATGTCTTTAAGGACTGAGGCATGGCGGCTAAGACTGCCTCCTCCTCAGTTAGTAATCTAATATTAAAGGTCTGGTCAAAGCCAGGGGTCGGTTTGACTTTTATTTCTTGAGTAACAA
This sequence comes from Woeseia sp., assembly GCA_019653755.1. GTDB lineage: Bacteria > Pseudomonadota > Gammaproteobacteria > Steroidobacterales > UBA11654 > CACPJA01. The sequence continues at coordinate 14,841 of BPCL01000013.1, forward strand.
GCCCATCTTTTTTAACCGTTAGGGTTTGTTCTTTTGCAATTAAATTTACCTTTAAAGGTATGCGCCCGATATTTTCATTATTAATCATCACCAAGGCGTCTTTTGTTCCTTGGATGTTCACATTTCCATAAATGGGTTGGAGATCCACTTTTAGTAGCTCAGAATCTTTACCCATTGATTTGATTGCTTCAACCGTATCCAATTGAATACTTCTGTCTTGAGTTTGAAAACCAGGCTTTGAGAAGCTGATTAAATGAGTTACAAGGGGCTCTAGCTCCAGATCAATAGGAGTCATTCCTAAATAGACTGAATTCAGATTTACCGATGCCCCTTCAGGGGCGCTTATAATTTGGAGTTTGCTATCAAGTCGATCTAGCTTAAAGGGTTCTTTGATAATCTCTTCCCCGGCCTGAACTGATAACTTTGAGGTGAGATCCTTATAACCTGATTTTCTGATTAAAAGAGTATGGTCACCATCAATGATATCTAGATCCAAAGGGCTAAAACCTTTGCTCTGTCCATCAAGGACAACTTCGGCTTCACTTGGGTCTGTATTTATCTGAACATCTGCCCATGCAGGCTCAAGATCAAAGATGAATTGTTGCTCTTGATTCATACCCTCAATAATCAATTGCTTCTGAATAGAAAAATATTTTTCAAATCTCAGTTCAATATTTTGTTTTCCAGCTTCTATTAAGTACCCTCCCTCTGTGTCAGATTTGACTCTTTCTTCGTTAATAAAAAGCTCATAATTAACATCGGGTTGTGTTTTAAATTGAATTACTCCTGGTAGTTTTTTTAGATTAATATCAATAACTTGTGAAGATTCTTCATTAATCTGAATAACCAAGGTGCCAGTGAAGTAACCCGACTTAGAATAACGAGCTTGATACTCACCGGGGCGGAGTAAAAAACGATCGCTAATTTTTAAATGAGGAAAAACCCCACCCGAAACACTAATATTTACATCACCCGGAGTTGTTCTAATCTCTACTGCCTTTGAGGTGAATAAATAAAACAAGAAATAAGTTAACGCCAAGAAAAAGACAACGCCAGATCTTTGAAAGAGCTTATTTTGGAAAATGCTCTCACTTTGCCTTTTCTGAAATTGAGTTGGCAGATCCTCCATCGAAATATTACTCACGTTAACTTCTAGTAATTCAGAAGAGAGATTAAAGCTAATTAACTTATCTGAGACCTCCAATTGATCGCCATCACTGATCCAGTGATTGCCTGTTAAAGGATCTCGATTAATCATAGCCTCAAGAGTGGGGTTAATTTTTTGCAAAACATATCGGCCATCGATTAAATCAATGATCATAGCTACACCCAGTGAAAGTGAGCCTGAAATCTTAATATCAGTGTCTAGATCTGACCCTATCCTTATAGGTAAATCATCACGGCTTAATGACCTTTCATTGTCTGATTCTTTTAAAATAATCTTCATATCCTGTCTCTGCATATGATTATAAACCTTTGATCTAAGTTCTCTGGTGTGACTTTAAATCTCAATGTGGTATCCCTGTACCCAATTCGGGTTCCTTTTGCCGTATAAACACCGGGTTTCAGAAGAATTATTTTTTGCTCAAAAAGACCGAACTTACCTGTTTTATAGAGCACCACATCTGTTTTAAAATCTGATATGAGAGTAACTTCAACGGGTGTGGAAGCTATCTTTAAGGTTTGTTCTAATTCACTGATTTGTTGGGTCATTTTTGGACCCTTGTTCATAATAGATTGGGCTTGTATTAAGGCTTGTTGAGCTTGATTAAACAATTTTTGATCATTCAGATTTTCAGCTTGTGCGATAAAAGAAATCATCTGATTTATTAAACGAATCCGGCTATTTACCCTCATCAAACTATCTTTGACTTCACCGATATTAGAATCAAAATTCAGTATTGTTTCATAATATGATTTGGCATCGTCCCACTCCTCATTAACCTCAGCAATCAATCCCTTGTACTTAAGAGATTTTGTGAGTGTGGTTCTCCTCTGAATCTCTAATTCTTCAATAGCTTGCTGTCCTGCTTTAGATTCAGGATCAATCTCTAAACTTTTTTGGAATGCTGCCTCAGCTTCATCAAATTTTTCTTCCTTCATCAAAGCATAGCCCTTTGAGAGTGAGGATTGAAATTGCTCTTTATCGTTTTCTAAGATCGCTTTTGACAACCCCTGTTGTGCTTGTAACCATTCGGGGTCAATCACTAAGGCTTTTTCAAAAGCTCCGATCGATTCGCTCCATTGTCTTTGTTCGCTTAAGCTCTCTCCCAACTGAGTGTATTCAATAACCGTGTCTAACTTAAGAGCTCGATCAAGACCTTTCCTCGCTAATTCATTGCCTCCGTCTATGGCTAATGCCGTTTCAAAATTTGCTATTGCCAGGTTTTTATCCCCTTGAAGGATAGATTTTTGTCCCAGTAGAAGAGCGCCTTCTAAGGTTTCTGGTATCGAAATTTCAAGATCCGTAAGCAACTGCATTGCTTCTCGATAGCTCTTAGCAGCTATATCATAAACTCTATTAAGGTATGCGTCGTCTCCCTGAGATTGAAGGTCTCTAATCCTTAGCCATTGCTCTTCAGCCCATAATTGAACCCCGCTCGATTTTAGGTCATCCATCTTACTCAGCATTTCAGATAGCAGCGCTTCAGCTATTGGTTTTTGAGCTAAGACTGCCTCATTTAAAAGTACTTCAGTATTTCCATCCTCTATACCCTTATCCGAAATAGTCTCCTCATTTTCAGCCACAAATCTTGGTAGAACAAAAACCACAATAACAAGTACCACTGCCAAGACTGAGAGCAGAGAATAGGCTGTGGCTGGCTTGACTTGCTGTTGACTTTGGCGATCAAGCCTCTTCTGATAGATCGTCTTACCCTCAGATTGATTCTCAGTTAATTCGATTGACTCTGATTCTTCAGGAGTGGTCTTTTTCATGGCTTAGTTTACTGAACTGACGAGTCTGAAATTTGAAAGCCAGTCTCATCAATATAAATCTGCTTAAGCAACTTCCTCCATTCAAGAAATTTTTCTTGTGCATTACCTGTCAATCTTATGGTTTGGCCTTCTAATTCTATAATTAGAGGTTCTGCTTGAGAATCAAAAGCAGTTCCAAGCTCTTTCATGGATTCTTTGTATATTTTTGCTTCGGATGCTTTCCCAAAACCGCTTCTCATTGCTTCCATGCCCCCATAGATTGCCATTTGTCTCATGGTGCTACTGGCTCGACTATCACCATCGGAGGCAATTGCACCCAATAAGGCTGCTGCTCCGAGTAACTGCCTTGTTCTTGCTGATTTTTTCAATTCTTGATAAGTGATCATGTCTTCTCTTGAGAGCTTTCGCCAATCTTCATAGGGTTGTGAAATATTTTCATAAAGTTGAGCGTAGTATTCATTCAGAGTATCCAATAGAAGAAACTCTCTTTCCTGAATGTTGTAAACCCTTTGCATAATGGCGTCATCATCATCCGGTAATCGTTGAGCTTGATAAATATTCTTTTTGTCTTTAACTAAATATTCATTGTAGACATTGGGTATCAATTCTGCTGCAAACCTTATGTCACCTATTTCACTAATCCTCTCTAGCTCTTCGGTCTCAAATTGTTGTTTAATTTTTACCAAATCATTAGCTATTTTGTTATAAACATTTTGATAAGGATCCTGTGTTAAATCTCTTCTCTTGCTGTATGAACTTTGTGCGATTGTGGATGAATAAACTTTATTGACCCACTCTTTTCCAGTGATATCCCAGACGCCTACCCTGATTGAAATATCTAAACCATCTGACACCTCTATCCTTCCAGTAACAATAAGGTCAATTGCTTCTGAAATTTCAGGTAAGACCCATACACCGCCCCAAAAACCAGTATCTTGTAGAGTTTTCTTTAAGTGAAAAGGCATATATCTAGCCTCAGCTTTCCTAATTTCTGGGAAGATAAAATCATCCTCTTCCTCGGGTATGTTTGGATCAAAAAGCAAAATTCCGATATCAAGAAGCTCTTCTGATGGGAGCTCAATCTGTGCGCGATCCAAACCAACTTTTTCATATTGAATCGTTTTAGCATCGACAACACTCAAGCTAAAGATAAAGAAAAAAACAATACTGAGATTCTTTAAGGCTAGTAGGCTTTGTCGATCATCAATTATTTTCATTTTTTAATACCCATGTGCTTTCTATACTCATCCCAAAGGGCTGCTCTTATCATTGGATCATCTTCTTGAACTGCTGCTTCTCTAATTTGTCTTGCAATAACATCCTCTCCAGTTCCGTCCATCGGTATATCCTCCGGAATCCTCTCTTTTATTTCATCTTGATCACCAGAAGTGGAATCCGTGGTCTCATCCATCTGATTTTCTGAACTGTCTTCATCTTGATTTTGTCCTTCAGCTTTAGAACCAGTCATCTCTGAAGATTGCCCAGACTCCATATCCAATGGCCCATCTAAACCGCCTTGTTGAATTGCTCCAGCATCAGCACTCTCTTGGGCAGTCATCCCTCCTAGCGATTGATTAGCTGCTGCTATAATGACCCTTTCACCTTGCATTTCCTTATCAAAATCACCCAGAGATTCATCAAATACTGAGGAAGCAGATTGTCCAGAACCTATCTCAGAAGAGGTTCCCGAGGCTCCTGAATCACTATTGGTACCCTGCATAGACGCATTGGATCCGCTACTGCCTTGATCTGAGGATGCTGTATCATTCGAACTCGATGATTGATTGCCTGAAGTTTGCTCTGTTCCTGTAGATGTTGAACTAGATTGAGAGGATGTAGAACTAATTGATCCTTGAGATGAAGGGAAAGACATTCCTCCACTCGAACTGGACTGTGAACTAGAAGTTGACGAGGAACTTGAAGGTGATTGAGAACCACTTGAACTGGAACGTGAACTAGAACTTGGTGGGGTAGCTGATGGTGACTGTGAACTGCTTGAAGAACTAGGCGAGGAAGGATTTGAGGGGGCGCTCATCTGCTGAACCGCGCAACCATTAAGGGTAATCACGGTTAATACTAAAATAAATTTTCTTATTACTGACATATCTCTTCTCTAGTGCCAGCTTAGCAGAACTATATCTATTATATCATCAAAATCAGCGCCGACAAAAACATACAAAATAACAACTTCTTAGAAGATATATTCTTATTTTGATAGGATTTGGTTTCAAATATTCAAGCACATGGAGAAAATATGACTATTGAACTAGTATTTGAAGAATTTAAATCTAAGATTGGTACCGTTATTCATCAAAGCGAGTGGATTGAAATATCACAAGACATGATCAATGCATTTGCAGATGCTACAGATGACCATCAATGGATACATATTGATACTGAGAGAGCTGCTAAAGAATCGCCTTTCAAAGCTACTATAGCCCACGGTTACTTCACGCTTTCCCTCTATCCCAAATTAAGGGGATTAGTGAATCCAAATGATCCTCCGTATCCTGGTACAAAAAATATTATTAACTATGGTATTAACAAACTTCGATTCCCTGGACCTGTGATCTCAGGTAGTAAGATTCGTTCAAATTGCACTCTACTTTCTGTCGAAGAAGTTAAAGGCAGTCTTGAATTATTGGAGGAGTATTCTGTTGAAGTTCAGGATCAGGATCGTCCAGCCTGTGTCGCTGAATGCATTATGAGACTCTATTTCTGATTTAAACCGTTGAAGTCTGGGACAAAGTAGCTATTCTCTAAGAGCTCTTCTTAAAACCTTGCCAACATTAGTTTTTGGCAACTCATCAATAAATACAATTTGTTTTGGAACCTTGTATGCAGTCAAATTTTCTTTGCAATGAGCTATGATTTCTTCTTCTGTCAAGCTTTGATTGTTCTTAACAACAAATAACTTAACACCCTCACCTGTTTTTTTATCGGGAACGCTAACACAAGCAGCTTCAACAATATCAGGATGCAAACTCACGACATCCTCGATCTCATTTGGGTAGACATTGAATCCTGAGACTAAAATCATGTCCTTTTTTCGGTCTACTATTTCAAGGAATCCATCTTTGTCAAGAGTGCCGATATCACCTGTTCTAAAAAAACCTTTTTCATCGATCGCCTCAGCTGTGGCTTCTTCATTTTGCCAATAACCCTTCATGACTTGGGGCCCTCTAACACATATTTCGCCTGGCTGACCTCGCCTTACCTCTTTGCCATCATCGCCTCTGATTGAGATTTCAGTGCTTGGGACCGGAAGACCAACCTTCCCATTAAATTCAGTTAGATGGGGAGGGGAAGCGCTCACACTCGGCGAAGGGCTCCGATAGACCGTATCCTTCCAGTAAAACCTTTCCTGTGAGTTTCTGCCAACGTTCTGCTGTTGATCGCCTACACGCTGACCCCCCAGTACCTGAGAGTTTCATAGAATCAAAATTAACCGAGTCAATTTCTGGGTGGTTCAAAAGGGCTTCATAAAGAGTGTTCACGCCGTTAAAGATGGTAAAGGGCCATTTCTTGATCTCTCTTACAAATCCTGTGGTATCCCTAGGGTTAGTGATGAACACATTTAAACCCCCTTTGCTATAGCCTGCCAAAACAATCACTGCCAATGAATAGATATGATA
>BPCL01000014.1 GCA_019653755.1 Woeseia sp.
ATTTATCCCAATCTGATATTCCTGAAGAAATTATTAAAGAAGAAACCAGGATACTGACTCTTCAGGCAGAAAAAGAAGGTAAGCCTAAGGACATAATTGAAAGGATAGTAAAAGGAAAATTAGCAAAACAAATGAGTGAATTAACTTTGTTAGACCAAGAATATATAAAGGATGCAGACTTAAATGTCTCTCAATTGCTAAAAAAATCTAATACAAATGTCGTACTTTTTGTAAGATATGAAGTTGGTGATGGAATACAAAGGAAAATGAAGAATTTTGCAGACGAAGTTAAAGAACAAGTCAATGCAAGTCAATAATACCTATGCCTCAAGTCTTAGCCTGCAATCGCAGGATTTTTGAGAATTTAATGTGACAAAAAAAAAGATAAACAGAATACTTCTGAAATTAAGTGGTGAAGCACTTTTAGGTAAAGAACCGTTTGGCGTTGATCCTGAAATCTTGGTGTATCTGGCAGCAGAAATCAAATCCATTGTTGACCTTGACACTCAGGTGGGAATAGTTATTGGTGGCGGCAACATATTTAGAGGTGAAGGGCTGGCTCAATCCGGAATCGACAGAGTCACTGGAGATCAAATGGGCATGTTAGCAACAATCATCAATGCTCTTGCACTCCAGGATGCATTGGAACGACAAGGTTTGGTTGCCAGAGTTATGTCTGCCTTAAAAGTCAATGAAGTATGTGAAGACTATATTAGAAGAAGAGCTATCAGGCATTTAGAAAAAGGCAGAGTTACAATCTTTTCTGCTGGCACTGGAAATCCATATTTTACAACTGATTCGGCAGCCTCCTTGAGAGCTGTTGAAATTGAAGCAGATCTTTTGATTAAAGCAACTAGGGTCAATGGTGTGTTCTCGCAGGACCCCTTAAAAAACGACGACGCCTTACATTTTGAATCAATTTCGTATGATAAATTTTATTTCAAGCAAGCTGCGTGTCATGGATACTACATCTATTGTTATGTGCAGAGATAACAATCTTCCTGTCAGGGTTTATGACATGAATATACCCAATGCTTTATTTAAAATTGTTAGGGGGGAGGATGTTGGGACATTAATATCGTGAGCAAGGTCTATAAAGTCAATGTTAGATGAAATTAACAAAGAAAGTAGCCAAAGGATGCAAAAAACTATTGATGCCTTTTCATCCAATCTCAGAAAAATAAGGACGGGTAGAGCAACTCCAGATATTCTCGATAGCATACAAATTGATTATTACGGAAATGAAACACAGTTAAAGCAATTGGCCAACATCAGTGTTGAAGACTCCCAAACGCTAGCTATTTCTCCCTGGGGAAAAAAAATTTATTCCAGAAATTGAGCAGGCTATACTTAAGTCAAATCTTGGTTTAAACCCAATAACAAGTGGAAGTATCGTAAGGATTCCTTTGCCTCATTTAACCGAGGAACGCAGAATTGAACTGACAAAACAAGTGAGGCATGAAGAGGAGTTAGCTAAGGTTTTTATTCGAAATATTAGAAGGGATTCCATTCAAGACCTTAAGGAATTCTTAAATGAAAAAATGATTTCTGAAGATGATTTTCATAAAGGCCAAATTAACATCCAAACGATAACTGATGATAAGATCAAAAATATTGAATCCTTAAGTGGACAAAAACAAAAAGAATTGATGAGTTTCTAAACAATGACCAAACCCCCCTCAGACAAAAAAGTTCCGCAAATCCTTAATTTACCGAAGCATCTTGGTATTATAATGGATGGCAATGGCAGATGGGCTAAACTAAGAGGAAAAAGAAGAATATCTGGTCATGAAGCTGGTGTTTTGAAGGCAAAAGAAATTGTTGAGAGCTCTGTCAGGCTAGAGATTGAAGCACTCACCTTATATACATTTAGTGCAGAAAACTGGAAAAGACCTGCTAAGGAAATTAATGGCCTCATGCTATTGTTTAAAAGGGCTATAAAAAAATACACAGGTCTTTTAATTGAGAACAATGTCCGTTTTAAACAGGCAGGTAATAAAGATGCGCTTCCCAAAAATCTAATTAGAAAATTGGAACAATTGGAGGCAATTACTTCAGAAAATACTGGCCTGAAACTTACTTTAGCAATAGCTTATGGCTCAAGACAGGATATTGTAAAAGGCATATTGCAGATCATTGATGATTTTGATGATGGCAAAATTGATAAAAATCAGATAGACGAATCCACATTATCCAAACATCTTTCTTTCTCTGACTTGCCTGAATTAGATTTAGTAATTAGAACATCAGGTGAAACCAGAGTAAGTAATTTTATGCTTTGGGAAATGGCATACAGCGAGATTCATTTTACTGAAACACTCTGGCCTAGCTTTGAAGATCAGGAATTTTTTGAAATTTTGCAAAATTACTCAAACTCGGAAAGACGTTATGGTTCTGTTGAAAAGGAAATAGAGCTGAAAAAAGCCTAAGCCTCTAAGTGAATAACCTTTCTCTAAGAATTTGTTCAGCAGTGGTTCTGGTTCTGCTACTAGTCTTCTTAACACACAGCACAACAGCAATTCCCATAAAAGCCACAGTTGTTTCAATTCTTTCCCTAATCATCCTTTGGGAGTACTCAAGATTATTCAAATCAAGATCATTTCGGATTATTTTTCTAATGCTGGTTATTAGTGGACTTTTATTCGCACCTTTTTTTACTGAGTTTCTAGAGAAAACAAGCAACTATTTGTTCCAGCTTTTATGCTTATTGTGGATACTGATTTTATTCAAAGTAATTGCTTACAATAAGAAGAATATAAATGACTTCTTCATCGCATTTTCTGGAACTTTTATTTTCTTGCCATTTGTTACATCATTGTTCTTTATGATCACGATGCCAGGAATTTTTTTATACGTGATTATTATTGTTTCAGTTGCTGATTCAGCAGCTTTTTTTGTTGGAAGAATGGCAGGAAAAAAACCCCCTTATTGCCCAATATCAGTCCTGGAAAAACTGTTGAAGGCTTTATTGGAGGCGTATTAATAGCTTCCTTGTTTTCATGTTTTATACCTTTATTTATTGGCCTGCAAGACTACTTGTTGGAGTTTTTTATTCTTGGATTGTTGGTGGCACTTATATCCGTTTTAGGCGATTTATTTTTTAGCATGTTAAAGCGCAATAAAGACATCAAAGATTCCAGTCACTTAATACCCGGCCATGGAGGTTTCATTGATCTTTTAGACGGAACAATAGCAATCCTTCCTTTGCTTACACTTTTATCCTTCAGAATGAATGAATTGGGTTCGATTCTTTCTCTTATTGGTTTTTAGGGCTGTAAATGTATACTTTTCTAAGCTTATTGCTTTCTTTGCTGAACTGATTCTCTATAATTCCTTCATAATCATTGTTGATAATTAAAATATGGATTTTTTATTTTCAGTATTAGCTTTCATAGTATTGGTTGGGGTTCTTGTCGCCATCCATGAATATGGACATTATTTGTTAGCAAGACTTTGCAATGTAAAAGTTTTGAGGTACTCCATCGGTTTTGGTAAGGTGCTTTGGAGTAAAAAGACAGGTCTAGACCAGACCGAGTACTGTTTATCCGCCATACCTCTTGGTGGTTATGTCCAGTTGTTGGACGAGAGAAGTGAAGAGGTCGACGAAAATGAAAAACATCGAGCCTTCAATAATCAATCGGCCACCAAAAAAATTCTTATCTTGTTCGCGGGTCCTTTTGCCAATTTTCTCTTTGCAGTTATTGCTTATATGACAATGTTTTCTCTTGGGGTTCCAGGAGTAGTGCCGATTATAGGAGAAATTGAACCAGAGTCTATTGCTTGGCAAAACAACCTTAAATCTGGAGACCAAATTATTAATGTGGGTGAAAAAGAGGTTCAAACTTGGCAGGCTTCTTTGATCTCAATGATAGGCGAGATTTTGGATGACGAACAGATTAATATCACTCTAAAAGACAAATTTGGCAATGTGAAGTATGCGACGTTGGATGTGACTGGGAGAACCAAAGAACTCACCGCACCAAATGCGCTAATGCCTGCTTTGGGATTTAAGCCTTTTGTTCCATCAATCAAACCCATTATAGAAAGTGTCATTACTGATGGTCCTGCAGATAGGGCAGGCCTTTTACCAGAAGATGTGATTCAGAAAGTAGATGATGTTGATATTAATAACTGGAGCCAGTTTGCTGAAATTATTGTTGCCAAGCCTAACCAAAATATTCAATTAGAGATAAAGAGACAAAACCGTACATACCTTAAAACTGTGTTGCTTGATTCGAGTGCTGATAATAACAACCAGGGCTTTATAGGGCTTAAAGCTCGTATCGATCAAGATCAATTAAAGCAGTATCAGGCCATACAAAAATACCGTTTTCCTAAAAGCTTAACTATGGCAGTAAATGAGACAAATCAAATGATTGTTTTAACCTTAAATATGTTAGGCAAGATGATCAGTGGACAAATTTCAGGGAAAAATCTCAGCGGACCTGTTGGTATAGCCAAAGATGCGGGAACGGTAGCAAAAAGGGGGTTTATTGCAACTTTGTCTTTCATGGCAATTATCAGCATTAGTTTGGGTGTGCTAAATCTGTTTCCTATACCAATTGTTGACGGAGGACAAATCGTATTTGTTCTAGTGGAAAAGCTGATTGGCAGACCTTTGCCAGAGAAAGTACAAATTGTTTTTCAACAATTTGGGATAGGCGCATTATTATTCTTAATGCTATTTGCGTTGTACAATGATTTGATCAGAATATTTGGCTGGTAAGACTTTAGCAACATTATGAAATTCAGATTAATAATAATCGTATTGGCCGTTCTCTGTATTTTTTCAGTCCAGGCAGAAGAACCCTTTGTTGTGAAAGACATAAGAATTGAAGGTTTGCAAAAAATTTCTGAGGGTGCTTTATTAAACTATCTGCCAATAAATATTGGAGATACTCTCGATGAGATTAAAATCAAAGAATCAATAAGGGCGGTGTATACCAGTGGTTTTTTCAAGAACATAGAGTTTAGGAAAGATCCCTCTGAAGATATTCTTATTATTTCGGTTCTAGAAAGACCATCCATAGGAAACATTAGCATTGATGGAAATAAGGACATCAAGACCGAAGATCTAGAAGAATCATTGGACAAAATAGGCTTTAGAATCGGTCGAACATATGACCCCTCGGTTTTGGATGAAATTGAAAGGTCACTGATAGATCAGTATTTTAGTTTTGGTAAATACAGTGTTCAGATCAAAACCGATGTTGAGGATTTGCCTGGGAATACGGTCAGGATATCAATTGATGTTAAAGAAGGGGATCGTGCCCAAATCAGACAGATAAACATTGTAGGCAACAATATTTTCACTGATGAAGATCTTTTAGAACAGTTAACCTTGCAGATGCCAGATTGGTTGTCATTTATCCAACAAGATGATCGATATTCAAGGGAAGATTTACAAGGAGATTTGGAAACAATTGAGTCTTTTTACTTGGATAGAGGCTATGCTAATTTTTCAATCGACTCTGCTCAAGTGGCTATTTCTCCAGATAGGACGGGAATATTTGTTACCGTCAATATTTCTGAAGGAGATATATATAAATTATCAGATGTGAAGCTCACTGGTGAATTTGTGATTCCCAGAGAAGAAATTCAGCGACTAGTTTTGGCACAACCTGGTCAAATATTTTCCCAAGGGCTGCTAACACAAGCCACAGAATTAATTAAATACAGACTCGGCGAAGATGGCTATTCATTTGCAGAGGTGCAAGCTATTCCAGAACTTGATAATGAAAATAAGGAAGTGAAGATAGTTTTTTATATCCAGCCAAAAAACAGAGTCTATGTTAGGCGAGTTAGCTTTTCTGATACAACTTCTATCAATGATGATGTATTAAGACGTGAATTAAGGCAAATGGAAGGGGGTTATATGTCAAAGAGCAGATTGGAGCGATCAAAAATCAGATTGCAAAGACTGCCTTTTATCGAGGAAGTAGAATTTGACACTATTCCAGTTGCTGGTACCACTGATCTTGTTGATGCCGAGTTTACAATCAAAGAGGGTTTGCCAGGTCAATTTGGTGGAGGGATAGGTTATTCCGGATACCAAAAACTTATTTTAAATGGGAATTTTGTACATACTAATTTTTTTGGCACAGGGAATAGAATTGCTCTTGATCTTAACTCAAGTCGTTTTAGAGATCTTTACAGCTTTTCCCATACAGATGCTTATACAGGGATTGATGAAATTGCAAGAACGACAAGATTTTCCTATTCATCCTTTAATCAGTTCACTGCATCTTCTTCAGATTTCTCAACCAAAACTTGGTCTATCGGATTGGAGTATTCATACCCCTTGAGTGAGTATCAACGGGTTATTATTGGTTCCAACTTGATGAGTTCTGAATTACTTGCAGGTGATTATAGCGCTACTCAGGCTCTTCAGTGGGTCAACAGCAATGGAGATAGTTACTGCTTAGAAGGCAGTTTTACTTTTTGTAAAACAAAGTTCAAAGTTGCAGAAGCTTTAGTTGGTTGGGTTTATGATTCAAGAAATCGATTTCTATTTGCAGATCAAGGCATGACGCAGAGACTTATGGCAAGTGTCGCGATTCCTGGAAGTGAGGTTGAATATTATGGATTTAACTACAGTTATAAACAGTATTTCAATATTCCTTTTCCATTTGTGAATTTCTTAACATTGATGGCAAAAGCAGACATTGCTTATAATGCCGCTTACGGTGATTCTGTTGGCGTCCCTCCTTATAAAAACTTTTTTGGAGGAGGCCCAGATACTGTAAGAGGCTTTAAAGAACACCGTTTGGGGCCGAGAGATAACTTTGGTAACCCATATGGAGGAAATCTACTAATGACAGCTCAATTTGAGGTTATTTTACCCTTACCAGAGGACTGGGCATCAAGAGCAAGGTTTAGTTTATTTTTTGATGTAGGCAATGTATTTTCTACCAGTGAGTTGGATTTCTTTGATAAAGTTGGCAATCCTCTCGACTACAGTTTTGATACAGGCAATCTAAAGCAATCATTTGGTTTGGCTGCACAATGGTTGGCTCCACTTGGACTTTTCCGATTCAGTTATGCTCTTCCTTTAAATAATGATCCAATGACTAATGAACTTTGGGGTGACGAAACGGAACGATTCCAATTTACAATTGGAGGAGCTTTTTAGACAATGGTCTTAATTATGATAAAGGGACAGTTATGAAAAAACTAAATTTTGTATTGACAGCAATATGCACACTTTTTATTGCACAATCCATTTTGGCTCAGGAATCACTGGGAACAAGGATTGGGGTGGTAGACATGAATAAACTTGTTCAGGAATCTCCCCAGTACCAAGATATGACCTCAGCTATAGAGGAAGAATTTGCTGCTAGAGTAAGAGATATTACATCCAAGGAGTCGGCCTTAAATGCAAGTAAAGATCAACTAAATCAAGACAATCTTGCACTAAGTCAAGACGAAAGACAGAATACTCTCTTAAAGATTAATGCTGATCAGAGAGAGTTAGAATATTTGGCTACAAGCTTTCAAGAAGATCGTAATAATAGAACTCAAATTGAAGCAAATAAAATTTTTGTTGAAATTATCAATTCGATTCAGAAGTTTGGAAGAGACAATGGTTACGATCTGATCATCAATGAAGGAAGAATCAGTCAGAATACAATTTTAAATGGCGGAACTTTATACAAAGGAGCTTCTGTGGACATCACAAATGACATAGCCAAGATATTAGAAAAGAAGTTTCAAGAAGATAAAGCTGGAGGCTAATTAAAGGCTAGCCAATAAATATGTTGGGGAATTAGAATTTTGTCTAATATTGCTGTTACTCTTGAACATTTGGCTTCAAAATATGCTTGTAAAATTCAAGGCGACCCGTCCATACTTGTAACCAATGTTGCGACGCTATCTAATGCATCCAATGACTCGTTAACATTTTTTGCAAACAATAAGTATAAATCTGAATTGGAAGCAACCAAAGCAGCTGCAGTTGTACTCACGAAAAATGATCTGAAGCTTTGCCCTACTGCTTCATTGGTGACAAATGATCCGTATTTATTGTTTGCCAGAATTGCAAGTGATTTTGATACAAGCAAGCAATTTCAACCAGGAGTCCATTCATCTGCTGTGATTGACGCCACCTGCGATATACCATCAACCTGTGGAATTGGGGCAGGGGCAATTCTTGGTATGAATGTTGAATTGGGAGAGCATGTTTTTATAGGGGCTAATTGTGTAATTGAGCAAGATACAAAAATAGGTGAGTCCAGTTGGGTCAGTTCAGGAGTAATCATCCATGATGGTAGCCAAATAGGTTTGAGGGCCATTATTCATTCAGGTGTAGTAATTGGGGCTGATGGTTTCGGTTTTTCAGAAACAAAAGAATCAGCATGGGTTAAGATTCCTCAAATGGGTCGGGTTGTTGTTGGTGATGATGTTGAAGTGGGTGCAAATACAACCATAGACCGAGGCACCCTTTCTGATACGATCATAGGCAATGGCGTTAAGTTGGATAATCTCATTCAAATAGGCCACAACGTGATCATTGGGGAACACACTGCAATTGTTGCACAAACAGGGATATCCGGCAGTACCGAAATTGGGAAACGCTGTAAAATAGGGGGCCAAGTTGGAATGGTTGGTCATCTAAAAATACCTGATGACACAACCATTACTGCTAGAACCTCTGTTACAAAAGATATAAAGGATGCTGGTATTTATTCTGGCAATCTTTTTTCACATCAAAAAGCTTCAGAGTGGCAAAAGAATGCTGCTAGTTTTAGGAAGTTAAATAAACTTCAAAAGTTGGTGGCGAAAATCAATAAAAAAGTAGGCGAAGAAAATGATTCATGAAACTGCTATTGTTTCAGAACATGCTGATATTTCTGACGGTGTGAGCATCGGGCCTTTTTCAATTATTGGTCCAGATGTTTCCATTGACAGCGAAACAATTATTGAATCTCATGTGGTAATTTCTGGTAAGACAAAAATAGGTAAGAAAAACCACTTCTACCCATTTTCCACAATTGGCGAGAGCCCACAGGATATGAAATATGAGGGTGAAAACACCAAACTGGAAATAGGAGATCGCAATACAATTAGAGAGTCCTGTACGATAAATAAGGGCACTTACCAAGATGTAGGTGTAACTCGACTGGGAAATGATAACTGGATAATGGCTTACGTTCATATAGCCCATGACTGTCAAATTGGAAACAATACAATATTTGCCAATAACACCACTCTTGGTGGTCATGTCGAGGTGGGGGATTATGTAATTTTTGGGGGTTTCTCTGGGGCACATCAG
>BPCL01000015.1 GCA_019653755.1 Woeseia sp.
TTCAACTTATCATTCCTTGATGTAATCTCGTGCGGTTTTGGAGCTGTGATTTTGTTCTTTATGATTATAAATTCTCAGGTTAAAAGTCGGAGTGATCAGGCAAGCTCAGAACTCCAATCAGAGACCAAACTGCTTGAGGAACAAATATTTGATGAGCAAAAGCAATTGGTAAGGCTTAACAATTCATTAGAAAAGACAGAAAAAGAAAATACACTTATTCAAGGAAGTGTCAGTGAACTGCAAGAGAAACTAGAAGAGCTATTAAAAGAGATTGAGTTTTATGAAAATAATTCCCTAGCCTCAGAGAACGATATCAAGCGACTTCAATCGGATATACAACAGCTAATGGAATCCAATAAAAGAATGAGTGCTCAGGCAGCACTTGAGGCCTCTGATCCTGGGAGATCGCTCAGGGAGTTTATCGGTGATGGCAATCGTCAATATCTTACTGAATTGAAGTTGGGTGGCAAACACGTGCTTTTTTTAGTTGATGCATCAGCAAGTATGCTAGGCAGGACCTATGTCAATGTTATCCGTTACAGAAACATGCAAGACAGTCAGAAGGTTAAGGCACCAAAATGGAGGCAAACAGTAAATAGTGTGGACTGGCTAACAACTCGTCTAACAGAAGGCACTAAGTTCCAAATCTACACTTTTAATGAGTCAACCGTTAGTGCGATCAAGGACTCTGAAGGTGATTGGCTTGAGGTCACAGATGGAACCACTATTGCAAAAGCCATGAATGAACTAAGATCAACAATTCCTCAAAACGGAACAAGCCTGATCAAAGCGTTTGAGATGATAGATGATCTAAAACCCCAGGCCCGATAATATTTTTTTGTTAACTGACGGTTTACCCACTCAGGGTAGGCGTGACTCAAGCCCTGGCACTATGGTTAAGCCAGAGCAGCGAATAAGATATTTCGATCAGGCGCTTAGAGAGTTACCTCCGATTCCAGTGAATGTGCTCTTGTTTCCAATGGACGGGACCCTTTTGCTGCTGGGCATACTGGCGTCTCGCCATACGTTCCAAGGGGAAACTTTATGGCTCCATCAAGGGATTGGCCATAATGAGAAAAAGACGAAATATGGAAACTTTCAACCTTTCTTTTTTGGATGTGGTTTGTTGTGGTTTTGGAGCGGTTATTTTACTTCTGGTTATTACCAAAATTTATGAACCGGTGACCATTGAGAAGAGTCGTGAAGATTTACAACAGTTAATTGTTAAATTGGAGCGAGAACTCAATGAGATCAGAGGCGATTCAAATGTGATTAATCGAGACTTTAAAAGGGAAAATTTAGGAGCAGCTCTCAGAGAATAAAAAGAAAAAGAATAAACTAGCCGGCGATCTTTCAGAGATGGAAGGAGAGTTTAGTGCAACCAGATCAATGTCCGAGGAGTCAACAGGAACAATGAACAGTTTACTCTCAGCAAAACAGACCTTAACTGAAGAAATGAAAAGATTGCTCAAAAATTACAATCCAATTGATGATACAACTGTGGGAGGCATTCCCCTAGATAGCGAGTATATTATATTCGTTATAGATACCTCAGGCAGTATGTATCAAGGACCTTGGAATCTAGTGATACAAAAGATTACAGAAACCCTAAGCGTCTACCCCAGAGTTAAAGGCATACAAGTTTTAAATGATGAAGGTGAATATATGTTCGGGACCTATAGTGGTCGATGGATCCCAGACTCGCCTGAGATTAGGCAAAATATTACCCGAACACTGCGATTCTGGAATCCCTATAGTGATTCAAGTCCCGTTGAAGGCATCACCGAAGCAATCAGTACGTTTTATGAAGAAGATAAACAGATTAGTATTTATGTTTTTGGCGATGATTTTCCAAGAGGTTCTGTTGAGGCAGTCTGTCGGTATGTTTCTCGAATCAATAAAGCAGATCGTTTTGGCAATCGTTTAGTAAGGATTCACGGCATTGGTTTCCCAACACAGGTGGGGTATGAAAACGGAGCAAGATTTGCTCATTTAATGAGAAAGTTATCAGAGCAAAATGGGGGCACTTTTGTTGCTATTCCCCATCTATAAATTAGGAGAAGAAAATGAGCAATAATGATTTAGAAAATAAAAAATGTGTACCCTGTGAGGGCGGTGTAGAACCCTTGGATATGGCTGCGGCACAGCAGATTGCTGAGGCTATTGATCCCGAGTGGAAGATCTCGGAAGACGCAAAGGAAATTGTGAAGGAATTTAAGTTCTCCAACTACAATAAGACCATCTCCTTTGTTAATGCGGTTGCATGGATAGCTGAAGCTGAAGATCATCACCCAGATTTAACAGTTAAATACGGTTCGTGTAGAGTTATTTATTCAACTCATTCTATCGGTGGACTTTCTGAGAATGACTTTATCTGTGCTAAAAAGATAGATAATATTCTAGCTTAAATCCCCTTGTAAAACTCATGCGAATGATTGGGAAGCAGGAACGGTATGACCTTCATATGGTGCTCTTTACTAAGGCTTCTCCCAAAGTTAATCCGATCCTGAATTGAGTCCCACTCTTCGATCATAACAAAGTGTTCACCATGATCATGGTCCTCTTCTGGTGTATTGGCCAATTCTTCTTCTGAGTATGTCTGGCGAACCGCTTCCACCATTGCGCCTGTTTTAGCGCGAAATATTTTTCTTTCAATGAAACCTTGAGCTTCTTCATAGAGAGGTTGAAGCCCTTTATAATACTGTTCTACGTCATCAGCATGATCTTCTTTTGCATAAATTGTCACAATGTATGTTTCCATTTGATTACACCTATAATATGAATGAAACTTAATATTAAATGACAGATAAAAAAAGTAAATATCAGATTGATTGACATTAACAACATACTCAATGCCAATGAGGTTCTAGCTGGAGTAATCAGAGAGACCCCTGTGCTTTTTTCTGAGGCAGTGAATCGTGAGTTGGGAGTCAATTTATACCTAAAGGCAGAATGCAATCAAATCAATGGATCCTTTAAATCGAGAGGAGCCTATTTTGCAATGCATCAGTATTTTCAAGAGAATGAAAAAAAGGATGTGGTTGCATTTTCTTCTGGAAATCATGCCCAAGGAGTTGCTTACTCAGCAAATCTTATGGGAGTTAAAGCCACGATTGTTATGCCTGAGGATACCCCTAAAACTAAAATTCAAAAGACCGAGTCCCTGGGAGCAAAAATCATTTTTTATGATCGATACAATGAATCAAGACAGGAGATTGCTAAAAACATTGCTGCTGAGACAGGCGCTTTTCTAATACCAGCTTACGATCACTATGATGTGATATCAGGGCAAGGCACTGCGGCTCTTGAGGCGATACACCAAATGGCACTTATCGAGGAGAAAGTTGATTATTTTATTTGCCCTGTCGGCGGTGGTGGTTTAATGGCTGGTTGCTGCATTGCTATTAAACATTACTTTGAGCAGTGCAATATTATTGGAGTGGAGCCCGAATTATTTAACGACACACAATTATCACTCAGCAAAGGTAAACGAGTTTCAATTGATATTAACCAAGACACTCTATGTGATGCCTTGATGGCAAAAACGCCTGGAAAATTAACATTTCCAATTAACCAAGAGTTTATAACAGAGGTAGCTACAGTTAATGAAGAGGATATCAAAGCCGCGATGCACTTTGCGTACAAAGAATTTAATCTTGTAGTAGAGCCAGGCGGCATTGTTGGTCTAGCCTTTGCAATGAAGCATCGGTTTTCAATTGAGAATGCAAATATTTTGATCTTATTGAGTGGAGGCAATGTTGATTTAGATCGTTTCGATGAATTAATAAAATAACTATTGATGTCTATTATGTTTAATCGTAGTCTTAACCATCTAATTTTCTGAGGAAGCACATAGTGAATAATCCCAATGGAGATAAGCGAACTATTGAAGCCAGGAACCCAAGAACTGGTGAAATGGATTATTCATTTACGGCAACATCAAAAGACGAAATTGAAACTATTGCAAATGAGATACGCTCGAATCAGTTAGCATGGGCAGCGCTCCATATTGATCAACGAGCAGAAGCGCTAAAAGAATGGGCCAATATTGTAGCTAACAGTCAAGATTTGTTAGATGCTTTAGTTATTGACACAGGTCGATATTTTATAGCGACTTCAGAAGTTGGACGATTATCAGATTCAATTGAAGCTTGGCATATGATAGGCCGTAATATTTTTGCTGAAAAGGAGCCAATTCAATCCTCAGCCCCAAGTGTGATTTATAAACATCAATATAAACCTTTTGAGGTGGTCGGAATCGTAGGCCCTTGGAATTTCCCTTTTTTGATTTCATTGATTGATCTTCTTCCGGCATTAATGGCAGGGGCTGCCACTATCACTAAGCCAAGTGAAATAACACCACGCTTCATTCAGCCTCTTCAAGCAACCCTAGAAAAGGTTCCTGAGCTGCATGCAGTTTGTCGATACATACAAGGCGACGGCGAGACCGGCCAAGACTTAATTAATAATGTTGATGCAGTTTGCTTTACAGGCAGTGTCAAGACAGGAAAACTAGTCTACGAGAGCGGCGCTAAAAACTTTATACCTGTTTACGCTGAACTTGGAGGCAAAGACCCTGTGATTGTTACTGATAACGCAGATCCTATAGATAGTGCAAGGATCATTCTTCGAGCTTCAGTGCAGGCCACTGGCCAAGCTTGCCAGTCAATTGAGAGGGTTTATGCACACGAGTCTATTGCCGATGATTTAATTAACGAATTGGCTAGGCTAGCTGATGAAGTGGAGCTTAATTATCCCAATATCAGGGAGGGTCATATAGGCCCTCTAATTTTTGATCAACAAGCCGATATTATCGAATCCCATATCAGCGATGCGACTGAAAAGGGTGCCAAGGTCCTGACTGGAGGCGAGATTGAGACTCACGGTGGTGGAAAATGGATTAGACCAACTGTGATAAAAGATGTTGATCATTCAATGAAACTTATGATTGATGAAACGTTTGGGCCTGTTATACCTGTAATGACCTATAGCGATATTAATGAAGCAATTAATTTAGCTAACGACACCAGATATGGACTTTCAGCAGCAGTTCTTGCTGGCGATGCAGATGAAGCCACTGATATTGCTCATCAGATAGATGCAGGTGCTGTCACCATTCAAGATTGTGGAGCAACTACCTATGTGTTTGATGGCGAGAAAAACTGGTTTAAATATTCTGGTATTGGAGCTTCACGAATGGGCGAGATGGGAATGCTTAGATTTTTTAGAAAAAAGGTTCTCTACACTCAAACTGGTAAAACCCATGACATTCACGCAATGGGAGAACGCTAGAGCTTTTAGAACATAGCTTTAGGGTCTATAGGCTCTACTTCAGGATCTTTCACTCTGCTTTCAATATGATCACCTGTAATCATTTGGGCATAAGACATTCCTGGCCCAACCATTGGAAAAACCATAGCGTCCGGATCTATAACAACTTCAAGAAAAGCAGCTTTTTTGTACTCAATAAATTCTTTAACGGTTGATTTAAGTTGGTTTTTTTCTATTAATCGTTCAGCGTATTCAAAGCCATCAGATTTTGCAGATGCCACAAAATCTTTCTTATGGAGTGTTTTATCACTGGCAGATAATCGACCTCCGTAATAAAGTTTTTGCCATTGTTTCACCATGCCGTCTCCTGCATTATTAAGTAAGAGAATCTTAATTGGTAGGTCATAGGTTGTAACAGTCTCCATGTCACCTAAGTTCATGCGTATACTGCCGTCTCCATCGACATCGATAACAATTTTATCTGGATGAGCAAACTGCGCACCAATTGCTGCAGGCAATCCAAAGCCCATTGTTCCCATGCTTCCAGATGTTAGCCACTGTCTAGGTTCCTTGAAATCAAAATATTGAGCAGACCACATTTGATGCTGACCAACACCAGTAGAAACAATCGCTTCACCTTTGGTTAATTGGTTAATCTCATTCAATACCATCTGAGGTTGGATTAAATCTGATCCTCTGTCGAAATCTAGTGGATGTTTAGATTTTAATTCTTGAATCTCATTGTTCCATTCAACAAAGTCACAGCTGATATCTTTTTTATCAGCATAATCAAGCAGATCATTGAGAGCATCTTTTAGTAGACCAACATGCGACCAAATCTGTTTGTTTTACCTTATCAATCTCGGAGGTATCAATATCAAAATGTGCCACTGTTTTTGCCTTAGGGGCAAATTGTTTAGGTACGGCTGCTACGCGATCATCAAACCGTGACCCTAGAGCAATAATAAAGTCACAATCTTCAACCGCATAATTAGCAAAGGCCGTCCCATGCATGCCCAACATTTGGAGAGATAATTTAGATTGGGTATCAATTGCACCTATACCCATCAATGTTGGGGTTTACAGGGACCTTAAGACGAGCTGAAAATTTTCTTAATTCTTCAGTCGCATCTGCAGCTATTGTTCCCCCACCTGAATAAATGAGCGGTCTGCTTGATGCTTTAAGGTAGTAAAAAAAACGTTCACATTCTTCATCACTAAACCCGATTATTTACAATTGATTGGACTCGTTCTCGATAGGCATTAATGTTAAGCGTTGAGCTTGTGTCAAAATCGATACTAGCTGTTTGTATGTCTTTTGGGATATCTACTACCACTGGACCAGGTCTTCCTGAGCTAGAAATTTCAAAGGCAGCCCTTATTGTAGCGGCTAATTTATCTTCATCGGTAACCAGAAACACGTGTTTTGCCACTGATCCCATAACACTCGTAATTGGAGCTTCCTGGAACGCATCACTGCCTATTGATGACCGATTAACTTGTCCACATATAACGATCATTGGGATTGAATCAGCCATAGCATCCCTTACTGGTGTAACTGTGTTTGTTGCACCCGGACCTGAAGTGACCATAACAACTCCAGGTTTGCCAGTGGCTCTAGAATATCCCGAGGCCATAAACCCAGCACCTTGTTCATTGGCAGGAACAATCAATGGCATCGCATTCTTATGTTTTTCATTGTACTGAAAGACAGCATCATAAGTTGGCAGAATAGCTCCACCGCTATAGCCAAATATTGTTTCAACTCCTTGTTCAGCAAGGACTTCAACGATTATTTCCGAGCCAGTCATTGTTTGTTTTTTTTTCATTTCAATCAACTATTCCAAGCGTTAATGTAATCTCTCACAATCTTGAGGAAGACACCTTACTATAAACCAGATTGAAAAGTAATACCGATTACTAACTTCATTTGTTGGAGGAACCATGTACAATCCTTTCACTGTATTATTAAATAATTAAAACAATTAGATGAAACATACGATAGCGATATTACTGCAAAATGAATCGGGCGCATTGACCCGAGTTGCCTCTATGTTCTCTACCCGTGGTTACAATATTGATTTATTGAGTGTGGCACCAACAGATGAACCATCCATATCAAGATTAACTCTAGTGACAGAAGGATCCGATGAGGTGATAGGCCAAATTACCAAGCAACTCTATAAATTAATCGATGTTATAGATGTCCTAGATATATCCCAACATGATCATATAGAACGCGAATTAATGATGATTAAGTTAAACACCAAAGATGATAAAGAGGACGCTATTAAAACCGTGCTTTATGATTACTCAGCAATAATTGTCAACGACAAAGATCGACTTTTAATCATAGAGGTTATGGCAGATACTGCAAAAAACGACGAGTTACTAGAATTACTCTCAGCAATGAGCACCTTGGTTGCAGTAGCTAGAACGGGACCTCTTGCCCTTGCTAAGGGTGACCTAAAGATTAATCTATAATTTTAAAGCTGCCCTTCATAATTGCATAATGTCCTGGAAAGGAGCAGAAAAAGGTATAGTCTCCAGAAGCAGCAAGACTGCTGATGGAAAATGTTACTGAGGTTGTTTCACCACCCCCAATCATCGAGGAGGCTGCAATCACTCGAGAATCACCTTCAGGAAGATAACCAGCTGCAGGTCCAGCGGCACCGCCAGCTTGTGCAACTGCCATAAAATCATTGGTGTCAGTTAATACCCAATTATGACCCATAATATTAACTGGCAATTGACCGGTGGCTTTAAAATGACAGTAAGCTCAGAGCAATTTGAGCTAATGGCTATCTCTTTAAAATTAAATTGGAGCATATCATTGCTTTCTATTTTCTGCTCGCATGATTCTGCAAGAAGATAATTGCTTTGCAATAAAATTAAGATACTGATGACAATCTTTATACTTTTCATAATTGATTTCTCTTTATTTATTGGATGAATTAGCTATTCGAAGCAGATAGAAGATTAGATTAGCTCATGTTATCTATAAGTGAATCACCAAATTCACTGCATTTAATCGGATCAACATTATCCATCAATCTTGCAAAATCATAAGTGACAGATTGATTTTGAATTGATGTGTCCATAGCCTTAGTAATGAGATCAGCTGCCTCATTCCAGCCAAGATAGCGCAACATCATTTCTCCAGACAAGATGACAGAGCCTGGATTAACCTTATCTTGGTCTGTTACTTAGGCGCAGTTCCATGTGTTGCTTCAAACACCGCATGTCCTGTCGCATAATTAATGTTGCCTCCAGGGGCTATGCCTATGCCCCCAACTTGAGCTGCTAGGGC
>BPCL01000016.1 GCA_019653755.1 Woeseia sp.
AAAACCTGAAGCAGCTTTGGCTCAAGCATTCGATCATTTCGTTTCTATTAGGGCACAAGTGAGAACGAACCCAATCTCAGGTGAAGTAATTAATGATCAACCCATTATTGTTTCAGCTTGGAAAAGTGATAGTTTTAATTTGCAAGAGGGTTGTGAAACCCCATCTGATCAAGAAGTAATTAGCAAGGCTTTCAGCTCAGTTAATGAATCTGTGGATTATTTCTTAAAAAACATTGGTACAGCTCTAGAGACAGCAAATAATTAGCTAGTCACGCTCATATCGATCCTCATAACGGACGATGTCTTCTTCGCTTAGAATCTCACCTGTCTGAAGCTCAACTACTTTGAGGATATTATTGCCTAGGTTGCTAAGCCTATGTTTAGAGCCTAAAGGAATGTAAAAGGATTCGTATTGTTTTAGAGTCATGACTTCCCCATCGCATTCCACCGTAGCGACACCTTCTGCCACGAACCAATGCTCATTTCGGTGGTTATGGGACTGGAGGGAGAGAATTTCATCAGGTAGCACAGTCATTCGTTTCAAAAGGTAACCTTCTCCTTTTTAAAAGGGTTTTGTAAGAACCCCAGGGCTTATCTACTTCGCCTGAGACCAAGCTTGAGCTGGACTGAATTTTACCCCCCTCCAACATTGAATTCCATTGCGATGCCGTGTGTTCTGCAGACCTCTGATTCAGGAATGTCTGCTATATTTTTTCGATCACCGCCATTAGCAAAACACTTGATGTTTTCCTCTTGGGCTAACCACTCCAAGCTTTTACACACAGTCATGTCGTCATCAATAGATTCGACAGCTCTGTAGACCTCAAAAAACCCCCTTCAAGAATTTCAATCCTTTCCTTGATTGGCATAAAAGCGAAACCCCTTTTTTTTCTAACAAGAAGTTATCACTGTTAACGATAACAATTAGGTTTTCAGCCAACTTGGAGGCCTCTTGGATCATCCTCAGGTGACCAATATGAATGGGGTCAAAACCACCGCTAACCACCACAGAGTCTTTTTTTTCCATCATTTTTTCCCTTTTTTACTTGTCTCTTCTAATTAATTTGTCTTCTAAATGTCCAAAGCGAGTTCCCACTATAATTGAATATTATCCCTACGCCTATGCCTAACAAGACAGCTAATAGATCGTTGATTGATAATAATGAAAGCATCATAACAAAACTCAAATAGTTAATTAAACCAGCCACCCCAGCAACTAAATGAAAACTTAACAATCTATTAATCATCGATTTATCAGTTTTCTGCTCTTAAATGTCCAAAAATTGTTTAACACAAAATTTGTTAGTATTGATACCTCAATGGCAATGGGATAACCCAACAAAGCATTGATGCCAAGAAATCGGGTGAGTGCATAATATATTGAAAGATTAACTAAAACCCCACTGCTGCCCACCAGACAATATTTCACAAAATCCTCAGTATTGGAAAACCTGATTTTAACTATATTAATCAGAAACTCAAACTGATCTTGAAAGGTTAGTTTAGAGTCACCCGCAAGCCTTCGTCTAAAAACAATGGGCACTTCTTTAATCGTTGCACCCTGTTTGATAAGGCTGCAAATGAGCCACGATTGAAAGGAGTAGCCTCTCGTTGGAAACTGCGACAAATCACATTTTTCCAGCACCGCTCTTTTGATCACTCTATACCCAGATGTGCAATCTTTAATCACATACGCTCCACCAAGATAACGAACTAAAAAATTACCCGTTTTACTCAGAACTAGCCGACGTAGAGAAAAATCAGGGGTGCTTCCCCCCTCAATAAAACGAGAACCAATGATTACGTCGTGTTGTTCTGTTAGTTTTATAAAGTCAGCAATTAGACTGGGGTCATGCTGACCATCAGCATCCATTTGGACAACCAGATCGGCATCAAGGCTTTTAAGAGCAAAGTCTATGCCTCGTTTATAGGCATCACCTAGGCCTTTTTTATCGCCGCTAATTTGATTTAATTGGGGATAGACAACCATTAATTCTTTGACAATTGCTTGTGTGTTGTCAGGAGAATTATCATCGACCACCAGAACACTGAGGGCGTAGCCATTGAGATATTTTTGATTGTAAAATATTTGTTCAATGGTCGTTTTTATATTGCCCGCTTCGTTGTATGTTGGCAAGACCACACAGACTTTTTTTGTGCTTGAATCAGGCATCACTAGATCCAACTCTCAAACCACATTCTCCGGCTAAATTCATACTCAGGGATTGAGAAACCCATATGAAACGGTAACCAATAAAGAAAGGAGAGGACAATAACAACCATTAGTGAAATCGCTAAGAGGCGGTATACAGGCTTATTTGCATCCAGCAATTCAGAGAGATACCAAGCCAAAGCTATAAAACTAAAAATAGATGCCGGTTGATAATGATACAGAAACAAGCATCGATCAATAAATGCCCAAGGCAAAAGATTAGCCAAATAGCCGAAACCAATAACAGCCGATAAGATTTGTTTTTTTTGATCACCTATTTTCTTGAGCACAATATTAATTGTTTGGCTCACAATCATTACGGTTATTGCAAGTGTTGAAAACCAATAGATAAATGCGTTCGGTAATAAGTGGATAGTCGTAAAATAGCTAGCAGCTATTCCACCTTGATCAATCATAGTGTTGTCAAAATAGTATCCAACCGGTCTCATCATTAAAGGCCAAGTAAACCATTTTGAACAATACGGGTGTTCGTTTTCAGTGACCATGGTTTGGTGATAACTCAATATTTGACGATGCTTTTCGAAAAGGCCGTAATTTTCGTTCAAATAAAGATCCGGAACAAAAAGCAGTGTGTAGGCCAAGATCGTAAAGAACAGGACATAGATAAAATGTCGTATCTCTGGTTTTTTTTGCTCTTTTAGTTCCATGATGGCCATAATAAAAAAAGCAACCAACAAAAAACCCAGGCCGCTCCATTTTACCGAAATGACCATACCCATGAACACAGAAGCCATAATCAAATTGCTTGTTCGGTTTTCGAGAAGGTAAAAACGCAAAAGGAAATACAAGGACGCGAAACCAAAAGTGAGCAGAAAAATATTTGCCAAGGCTATTCTGGAGTCAACAATTAAAGAACCTTCTATGGCTATCAGACAGGCACAAAGAAGAGCAAACAATAGATTTCTCGAGAGCAGAAAGCTGATCTTATAGATAATTAGAGGCAATAACGATCCCAAAAGAGCATTTAGCCAACGATAACTGATTGGATTAAGAGCACTGAATTCAATGGTTTGCAGCGATTCTATATTTGAACCCGGAAGCAAGGAGTACACCCATATAGAAATAGAATAGAGATAATTAGCAAGGGGCGGGTGAGCATAAAAAAACTCCTTACCTTGTAAATACATAAGACCGTATTGGGGGTAGAAGATCTCATCAAAAACCGCATTATCTATTTGACCTATACCTAAAAATCTTAGGAACAAAGAAGCAGAAAAAATAAAAAACAACCAGTATTTTGACGGGCTTAAAATTTTCATTACTTATTTGCCTGCAATCTTAAAATGGCAGAAGATATTTGCATATTCTTGGCCCTTGAGAGGTATCGGTCGGCCGTGTTTCAATCGAGCGCTTTCGTAAAACAATACTTCTCCTGGGTTGAGGATGATCCGATGTTTTCTATAGTGATGATCTTCAATTATTAAAGGCCAATCGGTAGCTACTTCCTGATCAACATTGATGATAGCGCTGACTATGTGAGTTTGTTCTCTGTCTCGATGCTCTTTCAAGATAGCGTCCCTGCCGTAAATTCTGATTCCGTAGACAAATGTTGGATCAAGTCGAGTATTTGACCAGTCCTCTAAGAGGGGTTGAAGATCCATGTGGATTTCTTGTTTAAGGCGTTCGCTCAAGTTTACTAACCGGCTCGCCGGTTGCTGGTCTTGGCTTGTGTGGATAAAACCTTCTACTATTTCAACCTCTGAGTTTTTTTTATGTTCATCATAAAAGGCTTTAATTTTTTCAAAAAGCTCAATGTTTAATGTTTCTTTTTTAAAGCCGGTAGACGTATAATTTGGGAGACGTTCCGCTTCAGACTTCACATACATTTCACCTTCACCTTTAGATCTAAACCACTTGGTAATTATTGACTTATAGCCCGATTTAACAGGATGAGCATGATGCATGGTGTTCGGATTTATCGATCCGTCTTTATTTAAATTATTCCAAATGACCGCCATCCCTTGTTGAGGCTTAATTGTCTTAGAGATTTCTGCGAACTCTGTCTCACCACCGTCATGAACATCATTAAGGTACACCATGAATGTAAAGGTTCTCTGACCTTCGATGCTTGCAAATTCATTAAAGGCCTCGCCTTCAAAATAATCCGTATGGGATTTAAATTCTTGGCTTTGTTCATAATATTGGCCTTGGAGAATTTCAGAGTAAGTTGAATTAATACCTAGGGTTTTACAAATTCTTTGATCCACATCCTTAATAAAACTATCTCCCATGACTCCTAAATCACAGGTTCTGCTGGTACGAAATTTTTCATCAGGCTCATCCTTATTAGCTATAGTTGATGGACGTAACTTTTTTTTGATAGCCTCTGTCACTTTTTCACACTCATCTTTGGTTAGGAAGTCAGGGAGCAAATACATTTCCACAAGATCGCTGTCAATTTTTTCAGCGTTAGGAATAAGCACATGTTCTCGAGGCAAGACCCCAGAAAAACTTGGTGCACTTACAGGGGCGGAAAACAAACTTTTGATCCGGTAAAAAAGCGAAGACCTATCAGTGTCTATGTCTGTTGAAGCCTCTGTTTTTAAGGGGTTCTGAAGCGTGTTTATATCTACCTTGGGTCGATAGCCCATTTCTTTTTCAATAACGGAAGTTGAAAAACCCTCATCGATTAAGATCTTATATATGCCATCTTTGTCACAGCCTCTGGAGATATTTAAGTGTATCCAGTCGATCCATTCTTTATTCATTGTTTTATTCGTCATCTTCTAAAGGGGTGCATATAAAAACTGGAATATTTCTTTGAGTTCTTTCTTGATAGGCCTGATAGTCAGGGTAAACACCACAAATGGTTGGCCATAATTTTATTTTTTCCTCTTCGGTTGCTCTTTTTGCAAAGTAAGGCCTGTTTTTTTTGCCAATTTGAACATGGACCCTAGGCTCATTAGAAACATTATGGAACCAATCGGGGCTTATGGGGGCTCCACCCATGGAGGCCACCAGAATAGGTCGATCGTGATCAACGACCTTAATTAAAGGGATATAACGTAATTTTTTGGATTTTCGACCAACTGTCGACACAACCATAATGGGATATTTGCCTAGCACCTTCCCCCAAAGTTGGCCATTGGATAATCTGTAAATAAAGGCTTGGAGTGAGGAAATTCGTCTTGCCACCCGTTTTATCCTCATGACCTGATTCAAGGAAAAGGCTTCTTTGGTCATATTTACTCCCCAGTTAGAAGATAGTTTGTCATTCTCCTATAGAGTACCCTCATTTTATCCTCATCAAAACCAATAATTCGTTCCCTAAGCGCTCCTTTTTCAATTAAGTATTCAGGGATTAAATCTGGTGCAATGCCTTGATCAATGGCTCTCTTTACTTCTTTGATGACGAGCTCATAAAATTTTCTTTGCTCTTTAATTACTTTAACTGAACCCACTGTCCCTGTTACCAGATTCATTGGCTCATTCTCAAAACTCATATGAGACCCTATTACTCCTCGAGCACGTTTTTTTCTTGCCAAGGACTCAGCT
>BPCL01000017.1 GCA_019653755.1 Woeseia sp.
GTTGAGTAGCTTATGCATTAGAAAATAGGATTTGCCCTGCTTCATCATTTCAACAAATCGCCTTCATTACCTTTATTTACACAGTCAAATATTTCTTGGACAGCCTGACCAAGTTCGGCAATAGTTTTTAAACTGTATTTATTTAAATGTTGTATTTCATAGTACAAATGTGGATTATCATCTGTCACTCTTTTAGCAACTCCCAACTGATCTTTGAAAGTGGTACTAGAGAGTTGAGACAATAGATCTTTCTTTTCACCACTTGCAGATAATACTTTTGAAAAGGCGATGTTAAGTGCATGAGATAATCCAAGAACATAGGAAATTGCGAAATCGTGATTATCTAGAGACATCTTAATTTGTTGGCTGTTGTTGACTCAAAAAGTTTCTGAACTTTTTCAAGTGATTGATCCGAGCCTACATCCATGAAAATGATGTGCTTACCACTCAATAAATCTGTATTGGGACCAAACATGGGGTGAATAGAAGCAACTTGCATCCCTTTTTCTGCCATTTGTTTGAGTGTTTCTTTGAATGGTGCTTTTAAAGAACCAATATCAAAAATCAATCCAGTTCTAGTTATTGCCAACATCTGACTCAATATCGCAGCAGACTCCCTTAGAGGCGCTGCCACAACCGTTACATCATAGTTATCATTAGTCTCTTGCCAATTACTGAAGGTATTCTCTGTCTCACCGTTGGTATTTGGATCAGCTACATGAACATCAAAACCCTGTGATTTCATGAATTCTACAAACCAATTCCCCATTCTTCCTGCTCCGCCAATTACCAATGCAGTTTGTCCGCCACCTTGTCCTTCTGCCTTAACCCTGGCCTTTTCCTGTGTTTTTAACGAACTCTTGATCAGTAATTGCATCACATCAACAATTACACTGGGCTCCCATATTCAACTTTTCAGCATGAGAAGTTGCCAATTCAAGGACTTGTTTTTCGCGTAAAAAATCTCTGGTTGGTTTTCCCTTCTTTTCTTTTTATTGATCCAATTTTTTTTGGACAAGGATTGCCGCTGATGGATTAAATCAATAATTTTCATATCCACCTCGGTGAGTTGCTTTCTGATTGTTTTCAGATCCGTCATTGTTTTCTGATCCTCAATCGTCTCCTAATCAAAAATCTATAATAACCATAAAGAATTTTTATGCTAGCCCACCGAGGCTGGTATGATTCATAAAGAAAACTGATTATAGCAAATTGAATCCCCCCATTATGCGCAAGATATTAAGCCAATCCATGACACAAAACCCCCTCTTATTGCTACAGTCTTGGCTCAATGAAGCAATGGAATTAGACTTACAACCCAATCCGGACACCATGGCAATTGCCACATCCAATTCTCAAGGTTTACCCAATGTGAGAATGGTATTGTGCAAAGAAATCAATACAGAGGAAGGTTAAAATTCATAACCTTCCTCTGTATTGATTTCTTTGCACAATACCATTCTCACATTGGGTAAACCTTGAGAATTGGATGTGGCAATTGCCATGGTGTCCGGATTGGGTTGTAAGTCTAATTCCATTGCTTCATTGAGCCAAGACTGTAGCAATAAGAGGGGGTTTTGTGTCATGGATTGGCTTAATATCTTGCGCATAATGGGGGATTCAATTTGCTATAATCAGTTTTCTTTATGAATCATACCAGCCTCGGTGGGCTAGCATAAAAATTCTTTATGTTTATTATAGATTTTTGATTAGGAGACGATTGAGGATCAGAAAACAATGACGGATCTGAAAACAATCAGAAAGCAACCTCACCGAGGTGGATATGAAAATTATTGATTTAATCCATCAGCGGCAATCCTTGTCCAAAAAAATTGGATCAATAAAAGAAAAGAAGGAAACCAACCAGAGATTTTTTTACGCGAAAAACAAGTCCTTGAATTGGCAACTTCTCATGCTGAAAAGTTGAATATGGAGCCCAGTGTAATTGTTGATGTGATGCAATTACTGATCAAGAGTTCGTTAAAAACACAGGAAAAGGCCAGGGTTAAGGCAGAAGGACAAGGTGGCGGACAAACTGCATTGGTAATTGGCGGAGCAGGAAGAATGGGGAATTGGTTTGTAGAATTCATGAAATCACAGGGTTTTGATGTTCATGTAGCTGATCCAAATACCAACGGTGAGACAGAGAATACCTTCAGTAATTGGCAAGAGACTAATGATAACTATGATGTAACGGTTGTGGCAGCGCCTCTAAGGGAGTCTGCTGCGATATTGAGTCAGATGTTGGCAATAACTAGAACTGGATTGATTTTTGATATTGGTTCTTTAAAAGCACCATTCAAAGAAAACACTCAAACAAATGGCAGAAAAAGGGATGCAAGTTGCTTCTATTCACCCCATGTTTGGTCCCAATACAGATTTATTGAGTGGTAAGCACATCATTTTCATGGATGTAGGCTCGGATCAATCACTTGAAAAAGTTCAGAAACTTTTTGAGTCAACAACAGCCCAACAAATTAAGATGTCTCTAGATAATCACGATTTCGCAATTTCCTATGTTCTTGGATTATCTCATGCACTTAACATCGCCTTTTCAAAAGTATTATCTGCAAGTGGTGAAAAGAAAGATCTATTGTCTCAACTCTCTAGTACCACTTTCAAAGATCAGTTGGGAGTTGCTAAAAGAGTGACAGATGATAATCCACATTTGTACTATGAAATACAACATTTAAATAAATACAGTTTAAAAACTATTGCCGAACTTGGTCAGGCTGTCCAAGAAATATTTGACTGTGTAAATAAAGGTAATGAAGGCGATTTTGTTGAAATGATGAAGCAGGGCAAATCCTATTTTTCTAATGCATAAGCTACTCAACTCTAACTTTTTATTGCAGGGACCTACCGATCATTGAGATGGCCGATGTAATTGATAAAAATGGTTACAGGGCCAACGTAGGAATAGTTCTGTTGAATCAACATAAAGAATTATTTTTTTGCAAAAAGACGGTACCAATGTGGCTGGCAATTTCCACAAGGAGGCATCAAACTTGGTGAAACACCTGAGAATGCCATGTACAGAGAGTTACTGGAAGAAATAGGACTGACTAAAAAGGAAACAGAACTCTTGTCAGAATCTAGCCATTGGTATCAATATAAAATTCCAAAAAAACATTTAAGAAAATTAAAGAAAGGGAAACCATTTGTTATCGGCCAGAAGCAGAAATGGTTTTTTGCTGAAACTGATGGGTTCAGATGAAACAATCAGTTTGACTCATAATTCAAAATTTCAAGAATTTGATGCTTGGAAGTGGGTTGATCCAGCCTTACCAGCAAAGCAGGTTGTAGGATTTAAACAGCAAGTCTATGAGCAAGTTTTTAACTGAATTTCAGACTTTTTTTAATCAATGAATATGAGTTATAATCAATTTAAGTTTTAAGTTCGACTAATAGTACATATGGAATCTAACAACAATCTAAACACCGAAGCGGTTATTTTTACTGATGCTGCTGCAATGAAAGTAGGTACATTGCTTACTGAAGAAGAAAATCCAAGCCTAAATCTCCGTGTTTATGTAACGGGTGGCGGTTGTGCTGGTTTTCAATACGGCTTCTCATTTGATGAGAATAAAGATGAAGGCGATACAGAAGTTGTAAAAAGAGGCGTGAGACTTATTGTTGATCCGATGAGTATCCAGTATTTAATGGGGGCTGAGATCGATTTTCAGGAAGATCTTCAAGGTGCCAGATTTGTTATCAAGAATCCCAACGCTACTACCACATGTAGCTGCGGCTCTTCTTTTTTATAATCAAAAGATTAATATTCTCTTATTAAGTAGTAATGTTATTGAGGGGGCAAATAAATTGCCCCCAATATAGATTTCTTTTTTTACCCAGTTGTCTTTGTAAGCTCTACTACTTTTTCTTGCATTCTTTGGTGCGCAAGAAATGCAAAACCAGCGGCTTCCACCCATTCAGGAGCAATTCCCCAATCTGTTGTTGATTGAATTTTACGGCCACTTAACCTTTTCTTAATTAAGGTCATAAGTGATAGGTTTTTTATCCCTCCTCCAGAGAAAGCAATTTCACTATCATTTGGATATTTATTAATGGCAGCAACTATCAATTCAGCAGTTAAAAGAGTCAGAGTCGCTTGAATATCTTTAGCCAAAAGTTTTTGTCCAAAACGTTTTTTTGCAGACTGAATCCATTCCAGATTGAAATCATGAGACCCTGTGCTTTTGGGTGGTATTTTTTTGAAAAATGGATCTGATTTAAAAATTTTTAAGAGCTTCATATTGGGTGTGCCGCTATTACTCCATTTACCGTTGTGATCATTTTTTTTTTTGCTTCTTTTTTGCTATCCAAGTATCCAATAGAGCATTGCCTGGTCCGATGTCATACCCAAAAAAAGGATTTGCTGTTTAATAGGATTGAAATGTTGGCTATGCCACCGATATTGATCAGTATTCTCTTATGTTTATTGCTACCAAACATCCAGGAGTGAAACGCTGGAGCTAGAGGTGCTCCTTGACCCCCTGCTGCAATATCAGAATTTCTAAAATCTGACACTACAGCTATATTGGTTTTTTCTGCAACAACACTAGGATTTCCAATCTGTAATGAGCCCGAATATCGACTTTCAGTATGGTGATATAGGGTTTGTCCATGCAAACCAATTGCTTTAATATCGCTGGGTTTCATTCCTTTTTGTGCAATTAATTGATTGATGCATTTGGAGAATTCACCGC
Source organism: Woeseia sp. (assembly GCA_019653755.1). Lineage (GTDB taxonomy): Bacteria > Pseudomonadota > Gammaproteobacteria > Steroidobacterales > UBA11654 > CACPJA01. The sequence continues at coordinate 4,710 of BPCL01000017.1, forward strand.
CTGTTTTTGTATTAATTTCAATGAAATCTTTCAAGGAAACACTTTTTCTGTCTCTCGAAATAATTAATAGTTTTTTTCTCAGATTGGGATTGAATTCTCTTTTTACTGAATTGATCATTGACCATGAATTATTTTCAATTTTTATCATAGCGGCATCCCTTGAATCCATACTGGTGCCTGACATTACTCCAATGTAAAGTTTAGATTTCATAGCATATTTTCTTTTCTAAAATTCATTATATAGCTGAAAAAAAAAGACCTACATAATTTCATCCAATCGTTTATTATTAAGATCAGAATCATCAATAATATAAGCAAGTTTACATATGATTTCTAAAGATAAACAATTGTTGGAAATTCAACGGGGAACAAAAGAAATACTTGTTGAAGAAGAATTTGCCAAGCGATTCCATCAACAGAAGCCTTTAAAAGTAAAAGTTGGTTTTGATCCAACTGCACCAGACCTTCATTTGGGGCACACAGTCATCATCAATAAAATGCGACAATTTCAAGAGTTTGGTCACGAGATAATCTTTCTGATTGGTGATTTCACTGGAATGATTGGTGATCCATCTGGTGTGAATGAGACACGACCTGTGTTGACTCGGAGGCAAATCGATGAGAATGCAGCTACCTATGAGAAACAAATATTTAAAATACTGGATAAGGA